>NZ_JABFHF010000051.1:0-6897 GCF_015476655.1 Aquiflexum lacus | reverse complement strand
TGTCACTGAAGAGAAGCCAAATTGCTTACCATAATCCGGCAAATAGCCAACTGGCGGAACAGTGAAAGATGGATTATTCTGGAAGTTAACCTTCACTTCAAATCCTGCTTCAACTATTACAGAAACAGTCCATTCCTGAATAGTGCCATCTTCAGCAGTAACGGTATATACCACAGGGCTTGATAAATCCTGCGCTTCCCCTGAAGCAGGTGAAGCAATTGCTGATTCAGAAACAGAGAATAAAGGTGAAATTTCCGTAAGATCAGTTCCGAATGGAACTGTAATTTGAACTGTATTTGCTTCATTATCAATTAAAGTAGATCCAATCTGCCCGACAATAAGAAAATCCAAAATAGACTTTTTAGAACTGGGTACAGGACTTGTTAAATCTTCGGTTACTACCTCGCTATAATCTGTACTGAGCCTTACAGGTCCAACTTTTCCATTATTGGTGTTAACAGAGCTAATAAATAACCTTCCAATCTGAGGGGTACCGACAACGGGATGAAATCCGGCAGAAACCCAAGTGTTTTGGGATTCATCCAATTTGGGCTCAATTGTCCAAAGATAATTGATGTTGCCACTTCCATCCCATTCACCTTTTACGACAAATTGAATGGTTTTCCCATAATCTACCCCAACATTTCCATTGTCCGAAGCAGCATCGCCAAGACCTATTCTGGCGATAAGATCATTTCCAGCTTTTGCCATTTGAAGTCTTACCCACTGAATATCTGGATCCCCATCATCTATTCTGATGGCGGTCCTTATTATGTCTCCTGCTCCTGCACCTAAAGCCTCAACATTGAAATAAGTGCTAAAATAAAAGGGTTTGTTGGGAGTAAGTGAAACAGGATTTGATGTTAAAGGAATTAAATCATGCGTATGGCCGCCTAATGAAAAATCAAGAGAATGGGTGGTATTTGGAGAAATTCCCTGGTCAAGGACAGGAATCTGAACTCCTGCACCATTTTCCCATAACCATTGAGTTGGAGCAATTATGTTTAGATTGCCAGTTCCATAGGTATCAAAATCATCTATAAATGAAAAATCGGTAGTAGCGATGGAAACTGATACTGTCCAGATGGCTGTACTCCCATCTTCAGCTGTTACGGTGTATTGTACTGGGTTTGAAAAATCTTGGGCTACATTTGACAAAGGTGAAATACTCGCAAGATTAGAAATTGTAATCGAAGGAATCAAACCGTTTGGATCTGTTCCTTCTGCTACCTCAATACTTACGGTTTTAGATATAAAATCAATTATAGCTGGACCAGTTTGCTCTGCAAATTCAAAGCTGAGAATTTCTTTTTCCAAGCTCTGGGTCAAAGGAAGAATCTCTATGGCTTGTATTAAGGCATTATTGGCCGAAGCTAAAAATTGAATATTCAATTCTCCATCGGAAACAGTTACGTTATTTTGGGTAATTCCCAGTGCTCCTTTGCCATAAACTGCAAAAAGGTCCAGATTATCCTGTGCCACATTATCCTCCATGATAATATCAAAAACCCGTGCCCCAGCTGTTGTCTGGAAATTCTCAACCATATGAATCCTAACAGAATATGTACCATTTTCGATTGGAAAATTGTAACCAAAATCAGAACCAAATCTCCTGGGAAAATATAAATCCTCGTGTCCACCGGGTACTAAATAAGGATTGGTAATTGGAGTTAATGAAACTGTAGTTGGCGTTGTTTCGCTCAAATAAATGGTATTCTCTGCTAAAAATAAATCACCATCTTTGGTGTAATCATTTCCCCCAACATTTATTCGGTATGGAGCCACAATTTCATCGGGCAATACAATTTCTTCAGCTTCTATAGAAAAGTCTTTAAATAATACCGAAATTGGATTTCCAGTAGAGTTCCTATGAGATGTAAAAATCCCAGCAAATGACAAAAGCTCAGATGGATTTTCCGGGCTGAAACTAGTACCTAAAAAATAACTGGCCGGTACAGGCCTAATATTTGGTTCAGTTGCAGCAGAAGTAACTAAGATTTCCTCACCCGATCCCAATTTATAAAATCCTTGAACTGTATTTGCAATTGGGTCAAATTCTAATCTTAAGGTGATTTCTCCAGTAGTCGACCCAATATTCCCCGTGTTGATCTCAAGAAATGCTGTAGCTTGGGTGGTGTTATCCATATTTTCCACCTGTAATTGAATTCGTCTATCATTACCGGTTGAGTTTTTCACTACTACCAACTTTACATAATGATCCTCATCCAATCCATACCAAATTCCAGCTTGCTGTGCAGAATTACCTGTGCTTACCGAAAAATCAGGATTGACCAATCTTGATGAAACACTGAATTTTCTTTCTGGAGTTTTGATGCCCACACCCAAGGCATTTACCTGGGTATTGGTATTTAAGCTATTTGGAATTCCTTGGTCAGATTGTTGGCTAAAAAATATACCTCGCGTACTTGTAATCGATAATCCATCCGAATTCCTCAATATCCTAGTAGGGTCATAGGATGTTAGCTCAGAGTATGGAGTCATAAATTTACTTTGCTCCAAATACATAGTAAATCCACTTTCACTGAGCCCATCCCCAATAGATGTAAAATCTAAATTTACAGGAAGTGATTTTTCGATTTGATCACAATCCAGTAAACTGATATTCCCACAAGGTCCGACAAACCTTAAAAATTGGGATTGTTCAAAAGTTGGTTCAGATTTTTCCTTTGATTTATCCGGAATTTTAAATTCAGAATAAACTGTAAAATTGGAATGCGGAGTATTCGGTTTAGGTGATGAAAAAACCGAACCACCGAAGAGTGAGAAAAAAAGCATTATCCTTATGCCCTTGCTCAGTAAATTGTAATTAAACCCCATATTTTAAAGAATTAATATTTATGAAAGAATGATTTAAAGAATAAATAATTTCCTATGGTTTTGTTAACTTTTAAATCCAATAAAATAATCAAATATAAAATGTATAACTAAACTAATACCCTTAAGAATTTCTAAAAATCAAAATTTAATATTTAAAAACCAATTTATTGCATTTAAAAAACTTGTAATTAATAATTTGTTAATATGTATAATCAATAATCAAGTTTATAAATTAACTTAAAAAATATTTATTAAGGAAAAAAAATTATTTTATTCCAATAAAAGAAATGGTTAAAATATTATTTTTCTAATTTTCTGTTGTATTAAAAAAAATCTCAAATTTTTATAAAAAAAATAAAAAAAAATATACAAATTGATGTGAAAATCAATTGGATTATTGGTTTCTAAAAAAATCAGACCCTCCCCTCCTCCCCTTTTTCTTTTCAGACAAGGCTTTCTTTTCTTTCAGTCTTTGCTCGATGGCGCCTTTACTTGGCTTGGTCACCTTCCGGATTTTCTTTTTGTAAAAGGCTTTACTCAAGAGGTCATAAAACTTCTTGATCGCAATTTCTTTATTCTGAATTTGTGAACGCTTTTCCTGTGCTTGGATTTGTAGATTCCCCTCGGAATCCAACTTTTTACCAATCTTATCAAACAATCTAACTTTTTCATCTTCATTCAAAACCATCGAATTAGGGATATTAAAGGTTAAGGTAACTTTGCTGTTGACCTTGTTGACATTTTGCCCTCCAGGTCCACTGCTTCGGCTTGCCTGAAACTGTATTTCAGTATTGAAAAGTTGATTTTTAATTTTTTCGTTGATATTCATTCTTTGTCTTTATTTTTTTCCACGATTTATAATTTCAAACTATTTTGATATTCTTGATAAATATCAAGAAAGATTAAGAATGAAAAACCTTAATAATTTGAAGTTTAAAATTTCTTTGAAATTTTTTAATGTTTTTTCATTCGAAATCAACAAGATGATAGATTTAAAAATGGTATTTGTCATCACAAAAATTAACCTCATATTTCTACATAAATCTCCAAAAAGCTAAAGAACTGTATTTGGCATACTATTTTTTATAATTCAAACTATTATTTTGAATTTTTATACTTAAAACAAATAATTAAAATTATTTTGAGATTTCAGTAATTTTTTATTTTGTTTTTATATTTCCATTACATAGTTTTAGATCATCTTAATCATCCAAATTATTAATCACCCTGAGTATATAGACTCTAAATTTTACTCACAATTTAATGTAACGACTACCGCTAATTCACTTTTAGAATCTTATTTATCTCGCTTTTTAATCATTACGCTTAATTCACCCACTAAAAACCCTCTCATTATTTTTTGGAGGGTTTTTTGTTTTCCGCAACTTTCTAAATTTCAAAAATTCTTACATTGGCATAGAAAGATTTAATCATTGTTGAAATCGAAATCAGAATGATCACAATTACCAAAATAAATGAAAGCCTTTTACCTGAGATACAGGGTATCGCCTTCAAGACATGGCCTAAAACATTTGCAAATATCCTTAGTCCTGATCAAATCAACTACATGTTGGATTGGATGTATGACTTGGACACTTTGAGGTCGCAACTCTTGGAAAAAGCACACGTATTTTTGTTGGCGCATGAATCGGGGAATTCTCTTGGATTTGTTTCTTATGAAGTCAATCAGGGGGGCAGCAATAAAACCAAAATCCACAAAATTTACATACTTCCTGAGACGCAAGGAAAGGGTGTTGGTAAAAAGCTTTTAATGGCTGTATCAGAAATTGCCTTAAAGCATGGAGATACCCACCTCTTTTTAAATGTAAATAAATATAATCAAACAGCGATTGACTTTTACCTTCATTTAGGCTTCTATGAAGCATTCAAAGAAGTGATAGATATTGGAAATGGATTTGTAATGGATGACGTGGTTATGGAAATGAAATTAATATAATTGTCAAATGATGGCGATGGTTTGTTCGCTCCCTTGAAAAAACAACTTTTTCATAAACTGGAAAAATACCTGTATCAACTTTATTATTAAAAAAATCATAAAAACAATGAAGCAATTTGACCCAAACCACATTCCAGGCATCTACAATTGGTGTGATAGATGGTGCGAACGCTGCAAGATGACTTCCAAGTGTTTCCTTTATGCTCAAGAGCAAGAGGACAGAGCTATCATGGATAGTGACCTTGATCAGGATGAAAAGATGGAGAAAATGAGAGAAAAACTAATGGAAACCATGGAAATGCTGAGTGAAGCAGCAGATGAATTTGAAATGGACGAAGATGAAATGGATGAGCTGGATGAAGAAGAACAGGAGGAAATAATGCATGATCATGAGGTTAGCAAAATAAAAATCGATTTACACCCCCTTTCTGACCTAAGTGAAGAATATATGAATGAATGTATGGACTGGGTAAATGGTAAATCAAAAGATCCACTTTATGGATCCTTGGTTCAAGGCCAAATAACAGAGGAAATAAATAATATAAAAGAAATTGAAAAGTTAAAAAAAGTCATCGGTCATTTGGAATCCATACAATGGTACCAAACCATGATACCCGTCAAATGCCGAAGTGCTTTGAATTACTTTTCCGACAGATCCTTTTGGGATGACTATCCTATTGAGGAAAGAGCTTATAATGGTACAGCAAAAGTTGCATTGATCTGCATTCAGAACAGTATAGAAGCTTGGCAAGGAGTACTTTTTTGGTCTAAGGATGAGGAAGAGTCTATCCTTCCGCTTCTGGAAAAATTGATTCAGATCAAAGAAATTCTGGAAGAAGAATTTCCTGATGCCTATAAATTTATACGACCTGGATTTGATGAAAATTACTAAAAAAATTTTAATCCTTAGGTAAATTTGATAAAATATTTTATCAAATGAAAAATTATCAGGACATCATTGATATTCTTGGCAAAGAACAATTCACTTTCAAAGTGGAAGAGCCTTTGGATTTTTACGTTGTGGCTGACAAAGGCTTGGCAGCATCTGTCCTTCAGAATTTCAAAGTTTCCTTTTCCATGGGACTTTCCCAAATTGCATCTATCCTATCCAGTTCTGAACCAACGCTATATAGAAGGATAAAAGAAAATAAATCTTTGCCTAAGCAGGAAGCAATTAAGTTATTGGAGGCTACGGACTTATTTATTTATGGAGAAGAAGTTTTTGGTAATAGAGAGGATTTCTTCAAGTGGACAGAGCTTCCCAATACCGCTTTGGGGGGCCTAAAGCCTATGGAAGTTATCAGCTACCCCGAAGGCATTTCCAAAGTAAGGGACTTACTGACCAGGATAGAATGCAACGTATACAGTTAATGTGGGTATATCGTCTTTCTAAACCAAAATACGCCGATGACCTGAGTGGGACCGGAGCAGCAATGGCAGGCGGCAGATGGAATAAAAAAGGGTGGGCTGTACTTTATAGTTCAGAGGTACCTGCTCTTGCCTTACTTGAAATTGTGGCCAATATTCCACCCATGTTCCAATCTGATCTCCAATTATTGACCTTGGAAATTCCTCATGAAAAAGTAAAATCAATCGAAAAAGAAAAGCTTCCCGAAAATTGGTTTCATTACCCTGCTCCAAGAATTTTGGCTGAAATAGTAGAAGAAAACTATAAAGACCAAGAGCTTCTTGGACTGAAAGTTCACAGTGCAGTGGTCCATCAGCAATACATTATCCTTATCAACCCTCACAGCAATCATTTTTCAGAAATTAAAACAATCTCTTCAGCCCCATTCATTTTTGACCCTAGGCTATATAGAAAATTTTAGCGGTGGCCTGTTAAATGACATCGGGTTCTGTGTCATTCATAGCCGCAGCTTGCAAAGGCGAACAATCCCCTAAACCTTAGGAGATGCTTCTCTTCGTTCTGCATGACGCTCCGAAATTCTGTCATTGGTAGTTTTTAAAATTTGGCATTTACAGAAAGGAAATGACATCAAAATGGGCAGTAGACCTCTCCTGACGTCGAGGTGACAAGGCAAAGTTTTATTATAGATTTAATGCTATCTGTAGTTCTAAACACTCGATTTCAAAATCTGTCA
>NZ_JABFHF010000050.1 GCF_015476655.1 Aquiflexum lacus | reverse complement strand
TTGGTTTACAGAATTGAATGTCATTAGGTCACTTACGGATTTTAGGAGCTATCGGGATCCATCTCCCGTCTCCCGTCTTCGGTCTTCTAGTCATTTTCACAGAAAACGTCCCCACTAGCACATAGGCCGATATTCATTTTTTTTATACCAAAAAGTCCCTTACTTTTTTTTCAATGGATTTCTTGACCTTTTTCCAGGTTTGCCCTTTTAGAGAGACAGGATCCTCGCTTTCTTCTGCATCTCCAAAATAAATCAATGCCTGAGGAACAGATATCAGCAAATTTTGTCTTTGATATTTCTCTTTGTGAAACCGGATAAAATCAGCGACTGAATAGTGTTGGAGCAATTCGAAAATATCCCAAAAATCTTTTTTTTTGCCTCTGCCCAAGATGGCCTGAACTTTCATGGCAATGATATCTTCAGTAGAAAAGAATCTGATTCCTTCGATAGTCTGAATTGGTTTGATTAGTGGGAAAGTATGTTTGACTAAGTCTACTTTTATCTCATTGATATAACAAAAAATACCAAATTGTGGAGGTTTCTGTTCCATCTGAAAACTTTCTCCAAAGTATTTTTGCAAGGATTCAGACACTATATCGTTTTGAAAAGGCTGATTCGAGAATAAATCCAAATCTTCAGAAATCCTATGCCCATACATTAATGACAAGGCTGTACCTCCAACCAAGAAAAAATCTTTTAATTCGGGTATAGCTTGGAGTTTCTCTAGTAAGGAAAAAATTCCGGGTTCGACTGTCTCAATTTGTAACATCTGAATGCTGTGATAGGTTTATCAATAACTGCTGCTGCCAAATACATTCTGGTTTCAGGTAAAAATTTAGCATTAAGCAACACTTCCGAAATTTTCTCATCTCCATAATACCTTCTGCAATTCCGTATATCGGGCACATCGCCCCGTTCAAAGACCCGCTCTATCACGAAATTGGCTTTGGCATCATAGTCCAACTTCGCAAAATCCACATCCCAAAAAATCCTCTTTTCAAAAACCGGCTTTTCCTTTTTTTCCATCATCGTTCCAAATTTTATGTTAAAATACAAAAGACATGATCAATTAGCGAATATTTGCTTCGAAACAGATGCCCATGTTGATTTCTTTGGAATTTAAAAGAATCCGCATTTATAAAAGTAATTTTTAAAACCCGAATAGTTTGTTTGTCAAGGTCTAACTTCCAATCTTTCAAATGTCAGGTTTACCAAGGTTTATCCAGCCTTAGTGGATGTGCTGGCACTTCATGGTTTTTTACGCCCCCAACATCGGTCATCGGTCATCGGACAATATAAACTTGATGAAACTCTAGAGCATTCAAACTTGGGTTAGCCAAACCAATTTACTTCAAATCCTTCAATTGCACATCCATTTTCCCCTGGCTTCTGATAAACACCCTGATGTCCGCCTCCGTGCTGTATATTCCTTCCACATCCAAACTGGGGTTCAACACCTTAAAATTCGCAAAATCAGTTTCGAAATATCCCTGATCGGCCATTTCATTTCGGGCATTGTCCAGCAATTCGCCAATTGGTAATACAGCTATTTTATTTATCTGTCTTTGGATCTTACCTTTTCTGAGCCTGATACCCAAATCGGAAAAAAAGTCCCCTGTTTTCACATCAAATTGGGGTTCTTCAAAAATCAGTGATTCAGAACCCTTGTCAAATACCGGCTTTCCGGCAAAATGCATTTTCCCCTCTACATCTTTCTTCCCATCTCTTTCAGCCTTGAAATCCATACTCAAGAGCGTTTTATCTCCATATTTTTGGGTTTTCAGATTGGAAGGTAAAATCAGTGTGGTTTTGTTGGTACGGATTTGTTGACCGGAAAATTTGGCATTAAGGTATTCATCCAGATCCTTGTAAGTAATGATCAGCGGTAAAACCAAGTCTATCTGATTTTCTTTGCTTTCATTGACATTGATATTTGGCAGGTCTTTTTTTACAATATTTGGTTTGGAGCCGAGCTTGGAAAACATTTCTCCTTCTAAGCCCAAATACAGGATGAGTTCTTGGTCAAGGGTAATCTCTTCTTTGACCATTATCTTGTCCGGTACCGAATAAAAATGAGCCGTAATGCCATTCTGATTAACGGTGTAAGGTTCAGAAAAAGCATTCCATGTTTCCTGAGCGATATTTTTGAAATCAAGATTGCTCAAGTCTGCAGCAGAAAGTTGGTTGTCCAGCACCCTTTGCAATTGCCCTTTGACCAAGGGCTCCAAGTCAATTTCGAAACCCAACAGACTGTATTTCATCGATCTGCCCCAGCTGTTGATCTCAAGATTCTTCACATTTAGGTCCCAATTGCTGCCGATCTCCGGTGTAAAGCTGATTTCAGGAGTTAGGTTTTCATTGAAGGGGAAATTTGTTGACAGGTTTTGCCCAAAGACTTTCTTCTCGATTTTTAGATCACCAATAATGTTCATGGGGACCTTGACATTGATGGTATTGTTTGCTGTTCCTCTCAATGAAATCTTACCCGTTCTCGTAACATCCAAGTCCGTAGATAAACCACCTCCAAGAGGCAATCCTTTATCAGCAAATAATTTACTGCTCCAATCCTTGTTCAAATTGTCCTCCAAATAAGACAGGGGAATGACGATTGGAATGTTGACCGTAGAACGGGCGCTGGGCAAGTCCATCGTGGACCCTGTGGGAGGTCTTTCCGGCTTGATACTTTTGCAGGAAGCAGCAAGTAGAATAGTGAATATGAACAGGAGTTTGATACCGTGGGAATTCATAAAATATCGTTGTTTATTTTCATTTGCCATTATGGGCAAATAGACATCATGCTTTTCTTCAATTGCAAGAAGTATACCTTTATTGGCAGAAGGCAGGTTTCCAAAAAGCAAAACTACTGGAAAGGAACTATTTTACGGCTAAAATTATTAATTGACTGATCTGGATTAAGAAAAATTAAGAATATGAATTGGGAAAGAATAGAGAATGTTGGACAACTTGAAGAGCTCAAGAAGCAAAGTCAAGAAAAACCTGTGTTGATTTTCAAACATTCAAGTAGGTGTTCCATTAGCAGTATGGCATTTGATAGACTGAACCGTAATTGGAAGGACGCGGATTTTGATAAGGTTTCGCCCTACTTTTTGGACTTGATCAGCTATCGTGATATTTCCAACAAAATCGTCCAAGATTTTGGAGTCTACCATCAATCCCCACAGGTCATCCTGATCAAAGATGGAAAGGCAGTTTATGATAATAGCCACATGGGCATCAATTATGGGGAGATCATGAGAAAGGTTGAAGGATAGGGGAAAAAATGGGTACCAAGTACTATGAACAAAGTACAAAGATGGGGAAGGGGTTAGAAAAAGGCGTCATTCATAGTGAGGTAATTCCGTTATCCGAAGGTTGTGGCTTTGGATTTTTGAGTTCTGAGCCTCAAATTGTATGGAGCTAAAACTCCGGATTCAGTGGTCCAAAGTTACAACCTTCGGACAACGGGAGGCACAAACTTCGGACAACGCGTCATTCAGAACGTAGCTTCACTGACTTTGATTTTTTGAGAGAGCTTTTTGCGAAGTGATAACCTGCCCCGAAGAATTTCGGGGAATCTCAATAAAAGTTTTAGGTAGATGGAAGGAGTTATGAAGTGAATATCGAATATCGAATATCGAATATCGAACAACGAAGTATAGAACCGGGCAACCTAATTTCACACCTTATACTTATAATGCGCCACAATACCCATGACGATCAATAATTGGGCTAGAACATAGGTTCCCATCACAAGGACGCCTGATTCGGGGAAGGACTTAAAAAACATGTTGATGGCCAAGATGCCGTCAGAAATCAGAAATAACATTGCTCCTATAAATACCTGCCAAAAACTGGCAGGTATTGTTTTTTGGTATCTTTCTCTTGCTGTAGTCGCCATCATCACGATCACAATGAGGTAAATTACCACAGGGACTTTCATGGTACCCAATCCGGGATTGATCAGAAAATAGACAAACGCCGCTAGGATGTAAATAGGGAGATTTACCAAAAAAAGGCGTATAAAATTTACTTGTCCTATGGCAAAGGGATTGATTTGGCTGATTTTGAATCCTATGATATAGGAGATGTGTGCCATCAGAAATGCCCCCAACCCGTATAGAAATAAATTTGGAAATAGTAGAAGTACATCCCCCATCCAGGAAAATATCAATGCAGCACTGATACTTTTTCTTAATAGCGTTCCTTTTATTTCATTGCTGCTCAGATAAAAATAAATCCATAAGGCAATAAGGATAAATGGCTTGCTGTAAATTCTGAGTTCAGTTTCTCCGTTTGCAGTAAAAAAAATATCCAACATACTGACAAACAAAAATAAATAAAGCCAAAGTATATATTTCTTTTTCATTAAGTGACACATTTTTGTTTTTAAATATAAATAGTTTGAAGACTTATTAATTGTTTTTTCCTGAAAAAGGCTCTTAACATTTATTTAAAGATTTCTTAACATATCTGGATTATGGAAAACTTAATTTTATAAATGTGGGAAATAAAGTACATCTACATGGGTTTAAATGCAAAAAACAGGGTAAAAATAAAATTTCCTTCTTATTTCAATGTTAAGAAATTGTTAAGTAAACTTGTGAATAAATGTTAAAATTTAACAATTACAAAAATAAAAACTTGGAATACTCGGCTACATTTGTACCACCAAACAAAATGAATTTCTTAAAGTTAATTTCAATATTCACACTAAAACAAAAATTATGAGGCAATCATTACTAAAGAGTCTTTTTGCAATGTTAATGCTTGTGTTTGTCACAGGCATGGCATATTCGCAAGGGGTAACGACTTCCAGTATGTCTGGTAGGGTAATTGACAGCAACGGGGAAACGCTACCCGGTGCAAATGTAGTGGCTACGCACACTCCTTCCGGAACAAGATATGGTGCAGTAACCAATATTGATGGTAGATTCACTATACCAGGTATGAGGGTAGGTGGACCTTACACAGTTAGGGTGTCATTTATAGGTTATGAATCTCAATCAGTAGAGGGGGTTTCGTTAGGCTTAGGTGTTACAGCCAATGTTAATGTCACTATGAGAGAAGATGGAGAGGAATTGACAGAAGTAATTGTGACAGGCGATAGGAGTTCAGTGTTCAGTTCAGAAAGGACTGGTGCTGCAACGGCAATCAGCAATGAAACTATCAATAGGCTACCAACTGTCAACCGATCTATCAATGATTTTACAAGGCTTACTCCTCAATCAAGCGGTGGCTCTTTTGCCGGTCAGGACAGCAGGTTGAACAACATCACAGTAGATGGATCCATGTTTAACAACTCTTTTGGTTTGGGTAATAGTAACTTGCCAGGAGGTAGAACGGGCGTTGCACCTATTTCATTGGACGCAGTTGATCAGGTTTCAGTTAACGTGGCGCCGTATGACGTTCGTCAGGCCAACTTCACGGGTGCTGGAATTAATGCGGTTACCAGAAGCGGAACCAATGAGTTTACAGGTTCTGCCTACTACTTTTGGAGAGGTTCGGACAACGTTGGTACCAGAGCAAAAGACAATTCTTTTGATCCCGGAGACTTTACCTACAGACAACTTGGTTTTAGGGTAGGTGGTCCCATCATCAAGGATAAGCTCTTCTTTTTTGCTTCCTTTGAAGATGAGAAAGAAACTACTCCTGGTACAACATTCCGAGCAAATTCGGGAAATGATCCTGTAGCAGGTAATACTACAAGGGTTTTGAGATCAGATTTAAATCAACTGAGCGGATTCTTAAGAAATAATTTCGGTTATGAGACCGGGCCTTTTGAAGGTTACGACCACAATACAGTTGGTACTAGATTTTTGGCGAAAGTGGATTACAATATCAATGACAAAAATAAGTTGAGTGTCAGGTATACCCATTTGGATTCCGAAACTGATGTTCTTGCCTCCAACTCCTCCTCTCTAGGGTTTGGCTCAAGAAGAACTAATCTAAACGCCATCAATTTCCAAAACACTAACTATCTTGTCTTTGAAAACATCCGGTCTATTATCGGTGAATTGAATACGAGAATCAATCAGAATATGACCAACAATTTGATAGTAGGTTATACCTTCCAGGATGAAAGCCGTGGTTCAAGGGGGGATTTCTTCCCACTGGTAGATATTTTGAAAGATGGGGCTACCTATACTTCTTTTGGATTTGAGCCTTTCACACCAAATAACGAGTTGCGGTACGGTACTTTCCAGTTCCAAAACAACTTACAAATTTTCAAAGGAAAGCACACTATTACAGCTGGCTTTAACTTTGAGAGATATTCATATGAAAACGTCTTCTTCCCAGGTTCACAATCAGCATATGTTTACAATTCATTGGAAGATTTTTATGCTGATGCGCAAGGATATTTGGACAATCCCAATAGAACCACTTCTGATGTGGATTTGAGGAGATTCCAAGTTAGGTGGTCAAATATTCCAGGTCAGGAAAAACCAATTCAGCCGACTAGAGTTACTTATATGGGTCTTTATGGACAGGATGAGATTGCTGTAAACAGTAATTTCAACCTTACAATTGGATTGAGGGTTGATTTGCCAGTCTTTGATAATACAGGTTTCAGAAATCAGGAAGTGGAGGGACTTAATTTTGTCGATCCTTCAGGCAATACCAGAAGATTTAGAACAGACGAATTACCTGGATCTAATTTACTTTGGTCACCAAGGGTAGGATTTAACTATGACATAAGCCAAGGCGCTAAAACAACACAACTAAGGGGTGGTACAGGTATCTTTACAGGAAGGCCAATATTTGTTTGGATTTCCAACCAAATCGGTAATAACGGGGTACTTACAGGTTTTGAACGACTTGACTCAAGGCAAGGCGCTCCCCTTCAAAATAGGCCTTTTAACCCTGATCCCAATCAATACAAGCCAGATAATGTTACCGGTGCCCCGGCATCAAGTTATGAATTGGCATTGACGGAACCTGATTTCAAGTTTCCTCAAGTGTGGAGAAGCAATATTGCACTTGACCAAAGATTACCAGGTGGAATCATTGGTACAGCGGAATTTATTTACAATTCAGATGTGAATGGAATTGCTTACTACAATGCCAACCTCTCCGAGCCAAATACCGCTTTCTCAGGTGTGGATGGTAGACCAAGATGGACAGCAGGTAATCGTATCAATGGGAACATAGACAACGCTGTTGTTTTAGCGAATCAAAATGTAGGAAATTCTTGGGTGGCTTCTTTTTCCTTGGAAAAACCATTTAACAATGGATTATATGCAAAAGCAGCATATAGTTATGGTGAATCCAGAAACTTAGTCGATCCGGGATCCATCGCTTTTGGTTCTTGGAACAACAACCAGCACCAAGGAAATCCAAATAATCCAAATTTAGCACTTTCAGGTGCTTATATGGGCCACAATGCTTTTGCTACAGTAAGTTATACCAAGGATATCTTTGAATTTGGAGAAACTTCTTTCTCCTTATTTTGGAGTGCATTTACTCAGGGAAATACAAGTTATGTACATAATGGAGACCTGAATGGTGACGGTGGATTCTCCAATGACTTGATCTATATCCCTGCCAATACCGGTGAAATGAATTTCGAAACCTTTACTTCTGGTGGAAGAACGTTTACGGCAGCAGATCAGGCAGCAGCTTGGGAAGCTTACATACAGCAGGACAAGTATTTGAGTGCCAATAGAGGTAAAATTTCAGAAAGAGGAGCAGTGATTTTCCCTGTCATATACAGAGCTGATTTCAGTGCTTCCCAGACCTTAAGGACTACTGGAAAAGGAAAGTTGGAATTTAGAGTGGATATACTGAACGTAGGTAACCTTCTTAATAATAACTGGGGAGTAAGTAACCAAATCGTTCAAAATAGGCCGTTGATCTCAAGAGGTGCCGATGGAGAAGGAAGGGCACTTCACAGATTGGCAGTTGTAGGCGGAGAATTGCTTCCTGCTCAAACATTTGTTCCAAGTGCTGGTTTTGGCGATGTTTGGAGATTACAGTGGGGTCTTAGATTCACATTTTAACAAATCTCAATAAACTAATCTATAAAAAAAGAGCCTCCAAGAAATTGGGGGCTTTTTTTATGGTAATCCGGAAGCTGCCGACTATCTTTAGTTCAAACAATATAAGCAATGTTAGAATTTTCAAGACGGGATTTTATTAAGACTTCGTCTTTGTTAGTCACCGGAGTTGGTATCTATCCCCTTACCTCTGTTGCAGAGTTATCAAGGGAAGACAATCCTACTTTTGTGGAAGTAAAAGGTCAGGTTAAATCCGCTGGAAAGGGTATTCCGGGTGTGACTATATCTGATGGGAAATATGTGTACCGCACAGACAATAAGGGAAGATTTGAGTTTTTGACCGATAGACCCTTTGTTTTCATTTCTTATCCTTCAGGATATCAGTTTGACCTGTTGGAAAACGGCTCGGTGAATTTTTTCAGAAAACTTGATTTTGCCCAAAAGACCAATCAATTGCTTTTTGATCTGCAACCTGCCAATAACTCAGATATAAACCATCACTTTCTAATCATTGCCGATCCTCAGGTTCAGACAGGAGAGGAAGCAGATATGTTTATCAATGAATCATGTAGAGACGTTAAGCAGACGAGTATGGGGCTAGAAGACCCCAATTTGTTCGGTATTGGTTGTGGTGACCTAGTCTTTGATAATTTCGATCTTTTTGAAAAATACAATGAAGGGATCAAGTCCACAGGTATCCCCTTTTTTCAGGTTTTGGGAAACCATGACATTGACTTGACGGCAAGATCAAATGAAGTCAGTCAAAAGCCTTTTTTAGATCAGTTTGGTCCTCCTTACTATTCCTTTAATAGAGGAGAAACCCATTACGTGGTTTTGTCTGATGTGTTTTTCTTAGGCAACAAGCAATATTATGGTTATTTGGATGAGGTTCAGCTTTCTTGGTTGAAAGAGGACTTGGCACAAATTCCAAAAGATAAAGCTTTGGTTATTTTCCTTCATATCCCATCTTTTTCTCATGTGGTTGAATACAATCCTGGGAGAGATATCAATAAAGAGTCAGTGATCAACCGTGCTGCTTTAAAACAAATCCTTGAAGGGTATGAGGTCCATTTGATCTCCGGACATGTGCATTGGAATGAAAATACGGTAAATGAAAATGTCTTTGAGCACAATACCGGAGCAATCAGCGGAGCTTGGTGGTCAGGGGAGATTTGTTACGATGGTACACCTAAAGGATATGGTGTATATCAGTCAAATGGTGGGGATATTTCCTGGAAATATAAAAGTATCGGCAAAGGTCTGGAATTTCAAGTAAGAACTTATCCAAAGGGTGCACACCCTGATTTCCCCAATTCCTACTGCATCAATATTTGGAATTGGGATCCTAGGTGGGAAGTATTTTGGTATGAAAATGAAACAAAAATTGGTCAGCCAAGAAGAGAGATTGCAGAAGACCCAATGGCAATGGAAATTTATGCACCAGATAAACCCAAGAAACAACCTTGGGTCAGTCCACAAAAAAATGCACATATGTTTTTCTTTGAACCCACTGACGCCTCAGCAATTATAAAAATTGAAGTGATTGACCGTTTCGGAAATAAATACTCCGATACAATTGATTAAATTATGGCTTGAAATCGGTTTTTTGAATCAATCTCCTTATGGAAACCAAATCTTCAATTGAAAGCATCAGAGAACAACTTCTTGCCCTAGAAATTAAAATGGCAACAGAAGTAGGACTAAGACTCAATATGTTACAAGGACTACATCCTGCCCAATTCGAATCCGGTAAAAATCTGATTGAGTACCTTACCCTTCGTAAGGAAGATTACCGAAATCTGCAAGATGAACTTCATATCCACGGACTTTCCTCATTGGCAAGCTCTGAAAGTCATATCCACCGACAGGCTCAGGCGATTTTGGAAAGACTTGGAAAAATTTATACTGAAGAGGAATTGGATACCTGCACTTATGCCTTCAGCAAAAAAAAGATCAGGGATAAAAGTCAGCAACTTTTTGGAAAACAGCTTTTAGAAGACATCCCCTCGCTGATGGTCACCTTTGATTCAGGGTTTGCGGACAATTATGCATTGATAAAGTCCCTTTTGTTGAGCGGGATGAATGTAGCCAGGATCAATTGTGCCCATGATGATGAAGCTACTTGGTCTAAAATGATCCAGAAGATTAAAAAAGCAAGGAAACAAACAGGTCTGGATTGCAAGATTTATATGGATCTGGCTGGCCCAAAGATCAGGACCAAAATCCTTGGCAAGGGCAAGGAGGAGGGTGAAATTAAAATCAAGGATAAATCATTGATTTGGTTAGCAGAGGACCTCATAGGATTTGAAGGTGAGGAAGTGGTCATTAGTCCAAATGAATCTGGTATCATATCCATGCTTAAAAAAGGAGACAGGGTATATATTGATGATGGAAAATTCGGAGGTATTGTAGAAAAAGTTAAAAAAGGTAAAGTAGGCGTACGTATCAACAGGGTTTCCTCGAAAAAAGGACTTATCAAGAACGAAAAAGGCATCAACTTTCCTGATACTATACTGAAAATCCCCTCTCTGACAACATATGATAAAAGTTGTTTGCCCTTTATCTGTGAACATGCAGACCTCTTGGGTTATTCTTTTGTCAAAACGACAGAGGACATCCGTATGTTGAGGGAGGCGATAAAAGAGTTAGGAGGTAAAAACCCTTCGCTGATTATCAAGATAGAAACACATGAGGCGGTGGACAATCTCCCTTACTTATTGCTGGAAGGGATGAAACACCGTGGATTTGGGGTAATGATTGCAAGGGGAGACCTGGCAGTAGAGATAGGATTTGAAAGGACTGGTGAAATACAGGAGGAGATCTTATGGATTTGTGAAGCCGCCCATGTGCCCGTGGTATGGGCAACACAGGTTTTGGAAAGTCTCAATAAATCAGGTATGGCAACCCGATCCGAGATTACTGATGCAGGTCAATCTGCCAATGCGGAATGTGTCATGATCAATAAGGGGGAACATACGCTAGAGGTCATTGCAACACTGAAAAACATTTTGAAACGTACGGCTTCACACAGAATCAAAAAAAGGTTTCGGTTTAGATCGTTGAAAATTGCGGAGAAGTTTATGGCCGGTTGATATTTCTGAAAATATCAGGTTGACCATTTGGATCAAACAGGGTTATGCAGGTGATATGTTACTTTTTGAAACCTTGGTAAAATTGAAGTTTTTGTTTGCAATTTTGGGCGTATTGCTATCCCTTGGGATCTTTGGATGGTTGAGGGTAAAGCGGAATAATTAGATTTAATTTTTTTCAGCGTAATGAAAATCGTGTTGTCCATGCCATAGTAAATTTATTGAATTGTTTCCGATTCAAAGTGAAACAAAAGGCTTTTCCTTGTCACCTCGACGTCAGGAGAGGTCTTTTTCCCAAGTAGGCGCAACAGATTTCTCCTGCCCTCGAAATGACAAAGGGGAAGCCATTGACACAATAGAACCATTAATTGTATTCAAGAGTAACAAACAACTTCGCCTTGTCACCTCGATCCAGATGAGAGAGAGTGGTCCTAAGTTCCCACTCCCAATCATTCATACTTAAAACAGGTCAAAATATGCTTAGCTGCCTGAATCATTTCCTCTTCTCTTTTGTCCTCGGTAATCTCAATCCAGGGGGCATAATCCGTACTTGTTTTGGCAAACATATTCTCTTTGTAGGATTTGTATTCATCCCAAAGTTCCTGGGACTGTTCATCAAAAGGAGTCATTTTCCATTTGGTCAAGGGACTTGATTTGACATTTTTGATTCTTTTGGCCTGTTCTTTTTTACTGATGGTAAAATAGAATTTGATCAAATGAACGCCTGATTCTACCAGCATTTTTTCAAACTCATTTACCTGCCCCATAAAAAGCTCATATTCTTCTTGACTGCATAATCCATGCACGGGTTCAATGGTTGCCCTGTTGTACCAGCTTCTGTCCCAAAGCACCATTTCTCCGGGCTGAGGGAGTTTTTCCACGAATTTTTTGAAATACCATTCTCCGGATTCTCCGTCACTTCGGTGGGGGAGATTGACTTCTACCCGATAATGTCTGGGATTGTTATGTGAAAGGATTTTACGGATGACGCCACTTTTCTCGGAAGAATCTCCACCATGAAATAGCACTACCAATTTTTTGTTATTGGCGATCAACCAAAGTTGCATTTTCACCAATTCTACCTGTATTTCCCTGAGTTTCAATTCATACCTGGCCCGGTAAAGTGCGTTTTCCAGATCAATTTTCTTATTTTCCAGCAGGTGTTTGATCCCGATTTTCGAGTTCAATATTTCCAAATCTTCTTTAGTCAGTTCCATGGGTTCAAAGGTCAAAATGTTTTGGTTTACGGAAGTAGGGAAACAGTACATTCGGGTCGGTCAGCAAATTGGCTTTGGTAGTCCCCTTTCCTTTGTAATCAAACTGGGAGAGAACATACCGAAGGCTTTCCAACCTTGCTGTTTCCTTCTCTATGGTATCCACAATGATCCAAGGGCAAAATGCTGTGTGGGTTCTGGTAAACATCCGTTCTTTGTATTTGGTATTTTCATCCCACAGTTCCTGTCCTTTTTTGTCCACAGGACTGAATTTCCATTCCTTGAGCGGATTGGATAACCTGGCGTCAAATCGCTTTTGTTGTTCAGATTTTGAAATATCAAACCAAAACTTGATCACCTTGATGCCATCCTCATGGAGCATATGCTCAAAATTCGGCACCTGGGCCATAAAGGTCTTGTATTGTTCCGGAGTACAAAATCCCATGACAGGTTCCACTACCGCTCTGTTGTACCAACTACGGTCAAAAAACTTGATTTCGCCCCTGTTGGGAAGTTCTTCTATATAACGTTGAAAATACCATTGACCCCGCTCTAGGTCAGTGGGCTTGGTCAAGGCGACCACGCCGGATGTATGTGGATTGAGGTGTTCAACAAAGCGCTTGATAGACCCCCCTTTACCGGCAGCATCTCTTCCTTCGAAAATCACAGCCACCCTCAATTGTTTTTTTTCGATGTACTGTTGAAGCAGTGCCAGTTCTGTCTGTAGAAGTTTTAACTCCTCCTCATAGGCAGCCCTGGCCAATCCTTTTTTGAGTTTGATTTTTTTTGCTTTTGCCAAAGCGACCAGTTCTTTTCTGGTTTTAATGCCAGTTAATTCATCAGCTGTAAACATAAAAATTCTTGGTGTAAATCGTATTACTAAATTTTAACATTTAGTTCGATATAAACAAGAGATTGTCAAGCATTTGTCAATTTGCCTGAAATTAAAAAAGTATCAATCTTCTTTTAGTACCCTTACTTTTCCTGTTTCCATGTCATAGATGGCGCCTACAATTCTCAATTTTTTCTCTATAATCAAAGAATCTACGTGGGGGAGGGAGTTTTTGAGGGCATGGATTCCGTGAAGGACATTGGCTTCAACTGCTTTTTCAAAGAAATTTGGCATATCCCTGGACAAGGACTTTTCCTCTTCTTCTGCATCTATAAAATCAATGATTTTTTGAACATAATCAGCATAAACATGTGAATGGTCATGGTCATGGTCTACAAAAGCACCGATTGCACCACAATTGGTATGGCCTAAGATAATGACGATCGGGACTTCCAAATACTCAATGGCGTATTCCAAGCTTCCTATTTCATAGTCTCCTACTATATTGCCTGCATTTCTGATCACAAACAGGTCTCCAAGTCCTTGGTCGAAAATCAATTCCGGTGGGACTCTGGAATCCGAACAACTGACAATAGCTGCTACAGGATGTTGGCCTCTGTTTAATTCCCTGAGCCTTTCTAATGTTTGGTCAGGATGGATGGGGTGATCATCAGCAAATCGTTCATTGCCTTCCATTAAAAAATCCAATAATTGTTCTTTGGGGACGTCTTCGGCATGTGGGATTTTTTCAACATGGTTACAACCATACAACAGCAAAACTATTCCAATAGGTAAAAGCCAATTTAGCCTCGTATTTCTTTTTTTTATCCCTGTCATTGCTGAATTTTCTGTGATTACTGGAGCAAATCTCGCAGATATAAAAAACTCAGGTTGTGCCAAAGGTCACTTAAGGTATTGGAAGATTTGAATTTTTACAGATTATTCGAGTATCAGCCAAGTGAAGCCATCAGCAGGAATATTGATTTTAATCAATAAATTTTGGTCCTCGTTCAATTGATGATTTTTAGACTTTTTCCCCTCAATCCTGACATTTACCTTATTTTGAAGTCCAGTGTAATAAAGAGGCAATTCAAGTTCTTTTTCCATGTTTTCGCTTGTAGGATTGAAAAGCATGACCAGGGCTTTTTCTTTCCCTTTTGGGTCCACATGCATCCATCCATCCCAATCTCTTCCATCTGCCCGCCTAAGCCGGACGATATCAGCATTCAGGATTTCCCGGTATTTTTTGTACCAATCGATCACTTCGATGACCATTGCTTTTGTTTCTTCGGTGTCGTATAATCTCGGACCCCGATAGCAGGCCTGCACCCCTGCCCCATAATATTGCATCATCAATTGCCTGTAATCGTCCAAATGCTCGCTCAAGGGCTCCAATACCGCCTCTTTTCCTCCCCCCTGATACACCGTCAGCGGAACAAATCCCCAGCCCATGGAGGGTGTTTTTTCCCAGGTGCCATCATGGATGTTTTGTCTGTTGAGGATTTTTTGTTGGGCTCTTGGCAAAGAAAAATTGACCTCTCTGTAGCCTAAGGCTATTTTGTGTGTACCATCCAGAAAATACCAATCAGGCGCATTGATGTAAATGCCACGGGCATTCATCCACTGATAAAGTTCTTTTTGTAATTGGAACTGCACCCATTGGGAATCATGAAGGCCTTCATGCCCGGGATGAATTGTAGAAGCACATACATCTCCCGGATAGGGACCATCATTTTCAAAAATATCAAAGCCTGTTTTCTCAAAGAAATATTTGAGTTTGTCCAGGTAATCCAAACCCCACTGACTCGCCAAGCATGGGGCATTCCCAAAAAATGCCCCACCGGGTTTTCCTGTAATCCTGCTGATAACATCATGTTCGGGACTGATGGTTCTGGAACTGAACAAGGAATATCCTCCGATTTTTATACCTCTTTCATGGGCATAGTCTGCCAATTCCTTCCACCTTTGGATATTGGCATCGGAGTTGTCTTCCATATTGATATGACTTCCGAAACTCAGAATTAGGGCTTCATAACCCGTATCCACGCATTGGTCGATAGCGGTTCTGACTTCCTCATCATTTTTGCTCACCAAATGCATAAAGATCGGGTTCTGCAAAACCCAAGGGGCGATAGCCCGATACATCTTCCTTCTCGCCAGTCCGTTTCTTTCCCTGTCATAACTGTCCAAAACCAATTCATAGGTTCTGATGGATTTGAAATATTCTCCAGAATGCAACATAATGCCAATACCCTCTTCCGGATAGACTTCCACGATGCTCGGAGTAAGCAGGTCGTAATTTACTTGTGAGGTATATTCAGGGTCGGGTTTCCAATGAGTGGCCTGACTGCTGAGTTCTGCATGCATGGCATTGTTGAAGGCAAAATTATTTTCGACGTAAAGCTGATGCTGTTTTTTCATTTTTTCGGTACTGCCCACCACAGCAGATTCCTCTTCTACCAATCCCAAAACCTCATTCACTACCTGATTGATTTCGATCGACTTAATGGAGTTATTCTCCATCGTCAGGTATTTGGAAATCAGCGGTAAGTCATCAAAAATCTCATAATGGATTTTCAACAAAAGACCTGAAAAAGCAGGATGGGAATACTGAAAGGTCACCTTTTTTCCTGTCGCATCATTCTGGTGACTTGTCCAGAAGTTCGTTTTGGTAGCAAAATGAGGCGTAATTTCCGTGACATTCATTGCTTCATATTGGAAATCCTCGTTTGATGCCTCCATTTCATCCAACCATTCTTTTTTGAAATAGGCCCTTTCTTTTTGTCCATATAGCCCTCCGACCCGGTAGGTTTTCCCATCCAAGGTCACTATCGCCTCAGGCATGATGGTCCGAAGCAACTGTGCACCTGTCATCAGGTTGGTAAAATCAAAGCAAGCGACGTTAGGGCCTAAAAAGAATGTACGCTGAACAAGTCCATTGCCGATTGTTATTTCCTTGTCATTTGAAATTTTGACTTCCGCTTTGCGGGTTTTCCCATCAATCAACCAATCCTCAGGATTATTTTTTTGATTTGGAGAAAAACATGACTGAAATATTAATGAAAAGAAAAACAAAGAACTTAGTATATGTTGGGTGGGAATATTCAGCTTCATTGGAATATATATGTTTTGCAAATGGAGACATTAAAATAGAGGAATCATTCTAAAGTTAACCAAATATTAACATTGCTTTATGCCTAAAATAATTTATTATCTCGTAATATTGCGATAAATAGATGAAACAACGCTACACGTTTGCGCATTACCATGAAAAAATCAATACTTTCCCTGCTATTTCTCTCTTTAATTTGGAGCTGTTCTTCTGAGAAAAATTCACAAACCGATGAAATGACATTTTCTAAAGAAACTATCCCTGCGATTTCAACAAACCTTAAAACCTCAGCCATGTATCCTGCACTCAACCAATATATCGAAGGCATTCAGTCAGAAGTGGATAAAATTCCTGCCGACCGAAAAAAAGAACTTCAAAAGCTGGCCTTATATATTCAGACAAAAAAGAAATCGGGTGAAGCAGCCAATTTGGTATTTATCTGTACACACAATAGCAGAAGAAGTCACATGAGTCAATTATGGGCTGCAACTGCGGCGGAATATTATGGTGTGTCTGACAATATCTTTACTTTTTCGGGCGGTACGGAGACCACAGCTTTCAACCCCAGGGCAGTGGCTGCCATGGAGAGGGCAGGATTTACTGTAGAAAATCCGGGAGGGGACAATCCTCATTATCAGGTGAGGTTCGCTGACAATGGACCCAAGATGGAGTGTTTTTCAAAAGTCTATGATAACGGATTTAACCCACAGGAAAATTTTGTGGCCATCATGACCTGCTCGGAAGCAGATAAAAATTGCCCGTTTATCCCAGGTGCTTCACTCAGGTCTCCCATCAAATATGAGGATCCCAAAGACTTTGACGGAACACCTCAGGAACAAGCGGCCTATGACGAGAGATGTCTTCAGATAGCCACTGAGATGTTTTTCCTGATGTCCAAAGTCAATGCTTAATAGCGCTTAAATCAATACCATGTTTGATCAAATCAATGGTTGGGTATCGGACCAATTGGCCGTCAGTTCAGGACCGAGTGCCTACCTTTTTCTCTTCTTGGGAGGGGTATTGGCCAGTCTGTTGCCTTGTGTATATCCGGTATATCCACTTACGGTCAATTTTCTTAGAAACAGAAAAAGCAATTTGGGTAAATTTGCCCATCCTCTGACTTACTATGGGGGTTTGGCAGCCATCTATTTTGGTTTCGGCATCATTGCGGCATTGACAGGGGGAGCATTTAATCAGGTATTGCAGTTGCCTTTGGCAAACCTCACCATTGGTTTGCTGTTGTTTGTTTTGGCCTTGGCCACAGTTGATTTGTTACATCTGCCATTTTTTGGGGGACAGGTGGAAAGTGAAAAAAGTGGTCTTGGGGGTACTTTCATCATGGGTGCAGGGGCAGGGCTATTGTCTTCTGCTTGTGTGGGTCCTATAGTGGTAAGTATTTTGATTGCCATTGCATCTGGTGCAACAGAAATTACTGCAGGATTGACCTTAGGAGCTGCTTTTAAGATGATGTTATTTGGAATGGGGGTTGGGTTGCCGGTTCTGCTGTTGGGCGTTTTTGGATTGGCTTTGCTCAAAAGCGGTAAATGGATGCTTGTTGTTCAATGGGTTTTTGCAATATTGATTGGATATTTTGCCATTGGATATTTGGTAAAAGGACTTAATGGATTAGGCTTTAATGATCAGGTGGCAAGCTATATCACCTTTGGTGCCGTTCTTTTTGTGTTGGCAATCTATCAGATTCAAGCCATTCAGAAAACGAAACAGGAAAGGACCAGGACGGCACTGTATTCATTGTTGGGAGTGGTTGGCTTTTTGACCATGGCTTCCAATGTTTTGCCTAGTCAAACTGTCATAGGAGGTAATTTGGCAGTTTCCAATTCAGTTTCTGAAAACATCGAGCAAAAAGGAGATTTGGCTTGGTACCTTAACAAAGAAGCTGCTTATGCCAAAGCTGGAGAAACAGGGAAATTGGTGTTTGTAGATTTCCATGCAGATTGGTGCACCAATTGCAAAGCTTTTCAGGAAAAGACCCAAAAAGATTTGGAATTGAATTCGGCTTTACAGAATGCAGTGCTGTACAAGGTGTACGATACCTCACCGGAATTTGATAAGTATAGGAATGACTCAAGATTTCCCGAACTCAAAATCGGTATTCCTTTCTTTTTGATCACAGACGCCTTAGGGAATGTATTGTACAAAACCAATGATTTCACCAGAACGGATGAGATGATATTGTTTTTAGAGTAGGGTACAAATCACTTATAAAAAAGTCTTTCAATATTTCTTTGAAAGCCATATTAGTCATTCTAACCCAATTCAAATCGTCTTTTTTTGTTTATATTTCGTTATTGATTTATATTGATAAATGATGTATACCAAGACTATTATACCGACCAAAGAAAATCATACAGTTGAGGTTCCTGAAGAATTCTTTGGAAAAAAAATACTTGTAACTGTTGAACCTATTGAAAAGGAGGTTGATCTGTCATATCTTGAAAAAGTGGAATTGGTTGAAAAAACATTTGCGTCATATAAGAAAGTTGATTTAACAAATTTTATTTTTGATAGAGAAGAAGCTAATAATTTTGATGAGTAATTGTTTTGTTGATTCAAATGTAATCCTTTACGTTTTGGATTTAAAATGGCCAATTGATTGAAAATCAGTTGGCCATTTTAAATCCATTTATTGAATAACTGAAATCCACTACTTCATCCTTTCCCCCTTCACCGGAAACTGATCTATCAAATAGCCAGATAGTTTGTCATTTTCTGCGGCTTTTAGATTCAAATAAAGGTCATATCCTTCAGCAACGAAGTAGAGGGTAATACCATTTTCCTGTTCGCTGATATTGGAGATGGTTGTTCCTTCTTCGGATCCGACGGGTGAGAATTTACCTATTAATTTTCCTTCTACACGTTCAAGCTTAAGCGTGACATTGACATTGCCCTGTGGGGTATCTGAAATAAGCACATCCCAAGTACCTATAAAGTAATCCGGATTATGAGCAAAAGTGGCGGTAGATGCCCAAAGCATTAATCCAAATAATAAGAAAACTGATTTTTTCATGCTGTTAATTTTTGAGTTTATTGATTTTGAAATATGAGGAAAAAAATTCTATTGAAGATCGATTTTGAGTAAAAAATTATTTACTAGCACTTATGCGGCTCAATGTCTCTGATTTGATCCCAAGATAAGAGGCAATCATGGATTGATGTATTTCTTGAAGAAGCTTAGAATTTCGGTTTAAAAATTCATAATAGCGCTCTTCAGGACCAGATGAATGGAAGGCATCTTGGCGCTTGGCCATCATTAGATAAATGTTTTCCGCGATTAATCTACCTAGCCGGTCAATAGATTTGTGTTAATCATAAAGATCATGAAGGTCTTTTTTCTTGATTTTGAAAATAGTGGAACTTGATTGAATGATCTGATCCATTTCATCGCTTATCCACTCGGAAAGCACTAACAGCAAACCGCTTATATATACCTGTTTTACCGGGTACAAAAACAATCCATGCATATTCTCCAGGCTCTTTGATTTCTAAGGTAAAATACCCCTTTGTTGACTGACTATAAACATCCAACCCTCCAAGAAATTCTACGGCTGTTTGAGCACGCAGCCCACCTACTTGATACCAATCCATCCAACTGTTTATTTCATCTAAATCTTGGCCTTTTTCAATTTTGATGAGATGAATATTGGAATGTATAAGCTTGCCATCCTCTCCCTTGGAAAGGTTGAGTCTGAATTCATGGCTTCCCAAGGATGGCTGCCAATCCGTTTCGATTTCATTTTCTTTCAGGGTTATCTCCCAGTCAGGTTGAGGCTCCTCCCGATTAACTTTTTCCGAACCAGCCTTCAAGGCCCTACTCATCCCTTTCATAATATGGATTTGCCCATCCTCCGTTTTCATCCAGCATACCATGGAATAATTGCCCGGTGCCAACTCCATAGTTCTAGCAGCTGATCTCCCGGGAGAAACTAAACCACGGGCGCTTACATATTCCAGTTCGTCTGACCACTCTGGCAGCATTTGATTAACTCTCTCATTTATTCCACTTCTTTCAACCTTTCCCTCCTGATATTCCTGTAAAAGAATATCCCAAGCTTTCATATAAGGTCCCAGGTAATCCTCATGGCTAATCCCTTCCAGCAAGCGTACCAAACTAATTTCATGCACTTCCTCCGAAAGTCTGTTGTTTAGAACAAATGTAATCCAACCAGAAGGTATCACATTGGAACCTTCTAGGTCATAGGAATGATCCAAGGCCTCCACCTCCACTACATACTCCTGGGCTTGGCTCACCTCCATAGTACCTAATAAGATAATCATTATTGCAAAAACTCTTTTATATGCTTTCATAATATGAATATTTAGTTTTCTAATCTGAATTAAACCTCAATTCAAATTTTTTCTACAGGAATTGGGAAGAAGATTGTCCCAAGATTCTTCTGTCAACTACCTCACTTCCAGTATACCCATCATTCCTAAGTCCTCATGATCAAGTATATGACAATGGTACATCCATTTTCCCTTATATCTTTCATATCGCACGATTAAACGTGCCTTTTCAAAAGGAGGAACGTTGACAACATCTTCCCATTTCCGTTGCGTCACAGCTTCTCCATTTCGGTCTATGACCTGAAACTGAAAGCCGTGTAGGTGAAAAGGATGGTCCATGCCGACTGTATTTCTAATTTCCCAAATCTCTGTAGCACCTAACACGGCACTTTCATCCATCCGCTTCATATCCATGACCTTACTGTTGATCTTACCGTTACTCATGCGCATGATCCTGGTTTCTGTAGCATCCTCCTCTTTTAAAACCGGGACTTTTCTTAGTTTTTCCGGCACTTGGTATGTCTGTATCATAGCTGGTTCATCCGTGTACCGAAGGGTCAAAAGGTCTAATGGTTCATCCCAGTTGTCAGGCTTCATCATAGGCATATACCTATCATAGGGAAGGGACTGCAGGGTTACTTCTGTACCGGGGGCACAGGTGGCATGCACTAAAAACTCCGCACGTTCACCATTTGTAAGCATAATTTCCTCTACCCTTTCCGGATGCTCAAAAAGCCCCCCATCACTGCCAATGTGTGTAAAGGTGTGGCCTTTCATGGCAAGTCTGTAAATCCTTGCACCAGAAGCGTTGACCACCCTCCATCTCTGCACTTCCCCGCTTCGAATACTCCAAGTAGGATTTATTTCCTCATTTACAAACAGAATATCTCCCTCCCTCCCATTCATCTCATCTATTTGCTGCTGCTTTGAACCAGGAACAGCAAAATCAATCTGCCCATCTTCTTTAAACCTGTTGTCGGAAAGTACCAGCAGACGTTCGGGGAGTGTATCACATAAAGGATTGTTGGGGTCACGGACTATAATTCCTCCAAAAAGTCCTTTCCCCACCTGCCAGGCTGTTCTGCCATGTGGGTGGGGATGGTACCAATAGGTGCCCGCGGTGCCTTTCTGTATCCTGAAGCTATAAGTAAAGGATTCTCCAGCCTCAACCAGGTGAAAAGGGCTGCCGTCCATTTCAAAAGGCAGGTGCAACCCGTGCCAGTGGACGGTGGTATTTTCAGGAAGATCGTTTTGGAAATGTATGATGACGCTATCCCCTTCTGAAACCTCCAACACCGGACCTGGAATACGGCCATTATAAGCATATACATCGGTGACTTTACCTTGAACAATGCTTAGCTTTTCCGGTCCAGCCCTTAGATCCACCTCCACTATCCCAGGTTCCGAAGATTGGTTTTCCAGCACAAGATGTCCCGCCACCTTCCTTTCTTTGGATTTTGTAGACGAAACCTCCTCAAGATAAGAAACTACATTTGTCTCTTCATCTAAGATCATTAATGATGGGAGCAGAAAGATTAAAGCCGCCCCTGAGGTTATTAAAAAACAATGAAATAACATTTTCATGGATTTTTTTTTTAACCAAACACAAAAAAAAAATGAGTTTGAGGTGAATTTTAAAAAAATCAAGGTATAATTTTCAATTTAAAAATCAAAATAAGGGGCCCTCGAATACCCTTTTCATACCTAAATATTTAAAAATTTATTCCGAATCTTAAGCTACCAAGTAGAAAAGGAGTTTCTCCTACCTCATTGGTCAATGTTTCATCTTCATAAATCGGCCATGGATTTGATTTATAAACCACACCTACAATACCAAATTGGGGTATGATATAGAATTTTTTAGCGAAATCAAATTTATAACCAATATAGCCACTCATCAACCAATCAAAACCGCGGTAAGTCTCACCTGTACTAACATGTTTTTCCAAAACGCCTAAACCAGTTGTTTGATTGAATTCAACATGAAATCCCTTCCAAAAATATTGACGATAGCCACTTACAATACTATAATCAGCAAATCTACCCTCAGTATCTCTATTTACAGGAAAATCAATGTTTACCCCCAAAAGTAAATCTCCTTTTAAATCTCCTTTTCGCCAAAGTGTCCTTGTATAATGTGCTCTAAATACACCGGGAAAAAATGGCCATAAAGCATCAATTTCAACAGCCGATGCTTTTAATTCAGTAGCTCTTTCTTTGTCTTGGGCTATGGCTGTATTCATAAAAAGAACAGCAAGTAATAGTATTATTGATTTTTTCATTTTATGATAATTTTAATTGATTATTTCGACAAACATGTCTGAACACCAAGGTTAAAAACCTTGATTTTGATCGATAAATAATTGATGTTAAAATTGTATTCCTGTACTGAGGTTCAATGATCCAAATCGCCATTGATCGTCCCCTATTCCACTTACTT
>NZ_JABFHF010000004.1 GCF_015476655.1 Aquiflexum lacus | reverse complement strand
CCGAAAATCGGGACAGGCTCTGTTCGTCAGTACCGGATTTTGCAGTCTCGCTTCCTTCACTGTAGGCCTCACGGCAACCAGCCCCGATACTCGGGACAGGCTTTGCGACTTACTAACAGGCTTCACCAACTTGCCTGCAAGGGACTTTCACCCTCTGGAATAATTTGGTATCTTCGATACCAGACGCCCATGCTGGGCACACACATCACCTTGGATACAGCGGGCGGTTCAGTGTAAAAATGAAAATCAGTATCTCTAAGAAGTATGGAGTAAGTTTGAAGAGTACAGCTCCGAATGCCCACCGCCCCCAAACTGAACCCCGTTAGCGTTTATTGTAAAACCACCTATCATCCAAAATTTTGTTATTTTTAGAAAAAACTTTTTGTATGGCCAAAACATCTAAAATAGAAGTAGATAAGAAATCAATTTCCATAATTGAATAGAATAGTGAAGATTACATATGCCTAACAGATATGGTAAGGGGTGAGGAAGGTGAAGACCATATTAGAAACTGGATGCGCAACAGAAATACAGTTGAGTTTATCGGCCTTTGGGAAACTTTACACAACCCTGATTTTAAACCTGTCGAATTCGACACCTTTAGAAAACAGGCAGGGCTCAACAGTTTTAACTTAACACCTAGAAAGTGGATTGAAGCGACTAATGCAATTGGCATTTTTTCAAAGTCAGGCAGATATGGAGGAACTTATGCCCATAAAGACATAGCTTTTGAATTTGGCTCATGGATAAGTCCCATGTTCAAACTACTACTTATCAAGGAGTTTCAACGACTAAAAGAAATTGAGACAAATCAATACAACTTGGAATGGAATGTGAAAAGAATCTTGACAAAAATCAATTATCACATCCATACTGAAGCAATCAAAAATCACATTATTCCTGATAAAAACTATTTGAAAGATAAGGAGTGGTTGGTTTATGCAGAAGAAGCAGACTTATTAAATGTAGCCCTTTTTGGTTGTACAGCGTCCCGATAGCTATCGGGAGGAGGGAAGTGAATAAGGAACATTCGGACAAGGGGTTAAACATTAGAGATTTTGCAAGCATCAATGAATTGGTTGTCTTATCAAATCTTGAAAATGTGAATGCTATCTTGATTGAGAGAAAAGAGAACAAGGAAGACAGGTTTATTCAACTAAGGAAAATAGCAAAATCCCAATTAGCTACCCTAGATAACAAAGATTTTATAAAATCAATAAAAAAGCTTTCTGAGACTACCTATTTAGATGCAGGTAAGAAGATATAAACAACAAAACGCTAACATCACCTTGGAAGACGGCGGGCGGTTCCGAGTAAATAGAAAGTTTAGTATCTTTAAAAAGTTAGGAGTAGGTTGGAAGCGAACGGCTCCGAAAGCCCGCAATCTCCAAGCTGAACCCCGTTAATTTCGTCCATTTTATCTTGCTTCTTTACTGAGTTATTCTGGGTAAATGGTGAGAAAATGGAACAAAGCATCATTACCACATTAGTTTTTGGAATCGTAGGAGTAGTTTTCTTCACAATATTTATTGCTATTAAGGATAAATTTGCGATAGTAAAATTAGGAGGCCAAAATGTAACTATAAAAAATGGCGAGAACGAAAGAAAAATAAATTGGATGGAGGTGGAATCCCTTTCTCTTATGCAGTTTTTTTATCCTCCCTTATATAAATTAAAAGTTAAAGGAGACAATAAAGTCTATTGGTTTAACAAGGAAAATAAATTTATCATGGCATCAGGATTTATTAAAGATTTAAGTGAAATGGGAGATTTAATTCAGAAAAAGAAAAGAGAATTAGGAATTTAAATTTTACAAATCATTTGACCATCAATAAATTATTTACGTAAATTGAAGAAAAAAAACATGGCAAACCTTACTTTAAATTATAGGACTTTGGAAAAGTATTTTGGTATGTTAAAGGGTTTGGATAATCTTTCTAAGAAAAAACTGATCATTAAATTGACCGAGTCACTGGATATAAAAGAAGAGAAGGTGGATTTGCGAACACTTTTTGGAGCATGGGAAGACGACAAAGATTCTGATAAAATCATAAAAGAAATTAGAAAATCTAGAGTTGAAAAAGCAGAAGATCTTGGTTTCGAATGAAATATCTTTTAGACACAAATATCTGCATCCATTTTTTAAGAGGAAAGTTTTGAATGATAGAAAAGTTTCAGGAGTTAGGAACTGAAAATTTTGCTGTTTCTGAAATTACATTTGCTGAACTAGTATTTGGAGCAGAAAACAGCACTAATCCCAAAAAGAATCTTGAGTTAATAGAAGTTTTTACCAATCAAGTTCTGATACTTCCGATTTTCAGTGCCATTTACCTTTATGGAAAAGAGAAAGCCCGATTAAGGTCAATAGGACTGATGATAAGCGATTTTGATCTATTAATCGGATGTACCGCAGTGGATAAGGGTCTGATCATGGTAACAGAAAACCGAAAGGAATTTGAAAGAATTTCTGGAATCCAATTAGAAAACTGGGTAAAGAGATAAGATAAACTTTCGCTAACATCACCTTGGATACAGCGGGCGGTTCCGAGTAAATAAGAAACTTAGTATCTTTAAGAAGGTAGGAGTAGGTTGGAATTGAACGGCTCCGAAAGCCCGCCGTCTCCAAGCTGAATCCCGTTGTGGCAGACCTCAACGAAATCATAGAAATTCAAACATTAATTAATTTAAAATGTTAATCTAGGATAAAAAAATGCAATAATGACAACTCAAATTGAAAGAATAAAAAGAATAATTGAACCCTTAAGACAAGAGATTATTAATCATAAAGTTTATTCAGCAATCAAAGACATAGACGACTTGAAAGTATTTATGCAATTCCATGTATACGCTGTTTGGGATTTTATGTCTTTATTAAAAACGCTACAAGGCAACCTGACTTGTATATCTGTTCCATGGTTTCCCAAAGGAACGGCAGACACAAGATTTCTTATTAACGAAATTGTTGTAGGTGAAGAATCGGACGTAGACCTAAACGGGATAAGGAAAAGTCATTTTGAATTGTATTTAGATGCTATGAAACAATGCGGAGCGGATACTTCCAAAATTGAAGTTTTTACAGATGTATTAAAAAATACCGGCGACTTTAACTCTGCTTATTTGTCTTCAGAAACTCCAAAGGAAGCAAAAGATTTTGTTGACTTTACTTTCAAAATTATTGAAAGTGATAAAGATTATCTGCAATCAGCTATTTTCACCTTTGGACGTGAAGACCTAATCCCAGGTATGTTTATCTCAATCATAAATGAAATGCACAAGAAATTTCCTGACGAAATTTCTATTTTTAAATACTATATTGAAAGACATATTGAAGTTGATGGCGACCACCACAGTCATCTTGCAATACAAATGACAGCCAATCTTTGTAAAGACAACGAACAATATTGGAAAGAAGCAGAAGAATTAATTATACAATCATTAAAACAAAGAATTGAATTGTGGAACGGTGTATACCGACAGTTGACAGAAAGAACAAATACTGCTAACAGCACCAACGAGAAATTGACCGTTCAATTGTAAAATGAAGCGGTGTACCTCGTATCAAGTTCAGTGCTGGCAGACAGTTTTCGCCTACGAAATCGCCAACTTCTTGTAGCTGCAAGACGTTCAGGCGACCAAGTAAAGGAACTAACTATTTTGACACATTGAGGAATAAAAAAACCGGGAATTGAATTATTCAATTCCCGGTAATTTTTTTATTTAAGTTTAAGCTTAACTTTTATCTCTTGGATTTTTAAATTCCCTACGCTCGTAAAAATTTTCGTCTTCCAGGTCATCTTCATTAACACCCTTTTCCGGATAATAATTTCTGAAGACAGTTAACTCATAATTACGGTCTAATTTTGCTCCTTTGCTAAATCTTTTGGTCTTGGTAAAGGTATCGTAATTGATCTCATCCGTGAGCACGTTTTCATTTTCTTCATCCAGCCTGACCAATCCTATAGGAATGATCAGATGATTTTCTCCTTCTTTGTTTACAAAACCATGCGCTCCTTCATTTGCGGATTTATTATAAACTTCATGACCGTCTTCTATCAAGGAGGTATCTACTTCTATATCCAGATAGACCACCCGTTTGGTTTCTTTATTAGCTAACAGACGATCTACTTTTCCTACCGTACGGTTATCGGCATCTTTTACTTCCCAACCCCTGACATCACTGTCATCCGAGGCTACTTTATAATCGGAAAGTTCATCGAGGTAATAAAGATTTTTATTGTTTTCTGACATGATTCTACATTTGAGGTGAGTTATTGTTCATTTTTTCCAGCAAATAAGCAGACTCCTTAAAGAAATTTTTAACATCTTCTTTTTGGTCTAAAGTAAGCGCTTCAGGTTCAATGGCCATAGCTGCATTCATTACACTATTGGCTTCACTTGTCAAACCTGGAAAGGCTTTCTGTTGCATGTTCTGTAATACGTTGGCCAGAATTTCCGCGGACTTTCTGATACTATTTGCATGGGTAGTTTCAAAAGGGTCTGTGGTGATTTTATCCGCATGAGTTCTTACCTCTTCTAAATCCTTTTGGATGTCATAGCCAATTTCATCTGCCATTGCGCTGGTAGCATTGGTTAATTTTAAGAGCGCTTCATTGGTAAATTCATGATCAAGGCCCATCTGATCGGGATCATCGTTTATAAAACTCACGTAGGCGATAACGGCGGAATTATTTAGCGCAACCTGCCTTGTATCTGTTACTTCCTCAGTCCTACTTTCCGTGATATCTTCTGTCTCATCTTCATCACTACTAAAAGCAAACAGGTAAATCAGGATACCAATTACGGCCAAGATCAAAATTATCCACGGCCACATAGGAGTTTTCTTTTCTATTTTTATTTCTGCCATGATGTTTTTTGTTGTTTTTGTAAATGGTTCAAGTATTGTTCCATGTAAAAAAACAGAGATGAAATAGGCCATTAAGCACCGTATACGCCTATAAAAATCTTTTTGAAACTCAATATGGAAGACAATAGCAGTAGCAGGATTTACTCAAACTGTGTAATTTCTTTCACAAATTTTTTATCAGATGTGTGAATGATATGATTTGTTCTCAAAAAGTGTAACACTTATTCTATCAGTTGGGGTGAACTTTAAATATTGAAAAGTGAAATGGCAAATCGGGTTTTAGACACAATTGGAAGATTGTTTTCAAATTATAGAAATTCAATCGTTTTTAATCTGTTCGATCAGAAATATGTGGTCTTTTGGTATGATTTTTGAACTTTTCGTGTTGTTTAGGAGCCCAAACAAAAGGAAATCAATATCATGATTTTTTTTAGTCTTAAGTAAATTGTCTTTTCTGTCATGGCCCAAACCCTTGGATTTGGTCAAATTCAAAGACAATAAATATAGAAGTTTTAATACCAACTGAAGTCTGGGCAATAACAAACAATATATCCATTGACAATGATGGATAGGAACCCGCGCATCCCCATCGGATAAAATACAAAGGAAAGGACCACAAGGAAATTTTTTGTTATTGATTATTAAAGATTTAGTGAAAATGTATAACCTAAAAGATGAAAATATTGACTGTAATAAACCAACTATTGTTATTCCTGTCACTGATGTTTACAATTTTCGGCCATGTATCTGCTCAATCCGACACATCAATATACCACCTCACCATCAATAAAGAAGTAGTAAATAAAGCCGGGAAAGATGTGTCCGGTATGACGATTAACGGAACCATTCCTGGCCCAACCCTCCGGTTCAAAGAAGGTGGCTATGCTGTGATCTATGTAAAAAATGAAATGGAGGAAGAGACCTCCATTCACTGGCATGGATTGTTGCTGCCTAATTTTCACGATGGGGTGCCTTATCTCACTACGCCGCCAATTAGACCCGGTAAAACGCTGAAGTATGAGTTCCCCCTGATTCAGGCAGGAACATACTGGTACCACTCCCATACCATGTTGCAGGAACAAAGTGGCGTGTATGGTTCTTTTGTCATTGAGCCGATTGAGGAAACACTGGACTATGACAAAGAATTGGTCATGGTGCTTTCTGATTGGACCAATCAAAAGTCAATAAATGTACTGCGCAATCTAAAACGGGGCAATGAATGGTATAATATTAAAAAAGGAACCGCTACCCCGCTTAATCAGGTGGTAGCGCGTGGAGGTTTTGGAGCTCAGATCAATTTTTGGAGGCAGCGTATGGAGGGAGCAGATATTGCTGATATATATTATCACGCCTTCCTAAATAATGGGGAGCAAACCCAGGAATATCCGGAATTTGAACCTGGAGAGAAGGTACGGTTGCGTATTATTAATGGTGCCGCATCTTCGCAATTCTGGATGACTTTTGGTGGTGAAGACCCCACTTTGGTAGCGGCTGATGGTTTGAATGTAGTCCCTGTCAAACGAAACAAAACCTTTATTGCAATAGCGGAGACCTATGATTTTGTGGTCACTATTCCTGAAAATGGGAAGATTGAATTCAGAGCCACCGCGCAGGATGGTTCAGGGTATTCATCGGCCTAGTTGGGTAAAGGAGAAACGACTTGGTCGGCAGGGATAGAATATTTTTTGTCCAGAAATTTTTCTATAATGGGTAGCTATGACAATAGATTCGGTGGTGGTGGAGGTTTGTCCATGAGGTTTTAAGCAAGTATTGATGGCTTGAGAAGCGATTTAACCAAAATTGGGGTATATTAAATGTTGTTTGATATATATACTCCTAATTAAGAAAACGAAGAATCAATAAAACAGCGAAGAAAAGTGAAACAGTATAAAGAAAATAGCTTGACGCTCAAAGGCACGGTTGCCCTTGGTACCGGAGTTATGATCGGAGCGGGAATTTTTGCACTCTTGGGTCAGGTAGCCGAATTGTCCGGCACATGGTTCCCTTACATTTTTATCGTTGGGGCCATAATCTCAAGCTTCAGTGCCTACTCATACATTAAAGTTTCAAATGCCTACCCTTCAGCAGGAGGAATCGCAATGATTTTAATGAAAGCCTACGGTAAAACGACGATCACAGCAACGGCTTCTGTTTTGATGGCATTATCCATGATTATCAATGAAAGCTTGGTGGCAAGAACATTTGGTTCTTATACCTTACAGCTTTTTGATTTGGAAAATAACTCCCTGTGGGTACCGGCTTTAGGGGTTGCTTTATTGATAGTTGCTTACTTGATTAATTTATCAGGAAATAAAGTTATTGGGAAAGCCTCCCAATTTACGTCTTTCATTAAAATTGCCGGGATTATAGTGTTTGCAGTTGGCGGATTATGGGCAGCTCAATTTGAATTTGCTGATTTATGGCCTGACACAACGGATTCAAATGAGTATCCCTTTACAAGTTATATCGGTGCCTGTGCCCTTTCTATTTTGGCATATAAGGGATTTACAACCATCACAAACAGTGGAGAAGAAATAACCAACCCGCACAAAAACGTCGGCAGGGCAATCATTATTTCTTTAATCATTTGTACTGTGGTATATTTTTTAGTCGCTATTGCTGTCAATAGTAGTCTTTCAATTCCGGAAATAATCAAGGCCAAAGATTATTCCTTGGCAGAAGCAGCAAGACCTGCATTTGGAGATTATGGGCTTTACTTCACGGTGGGAATTGCTATTATAGCTACCATTTCAGGAATTATTGCCAGTATTTTTGCCGTATCCCGAATGACCGCCATGCTGACTGACATGGAACTTATACCGCATAGCCACTTAGGAATGTCAGGGAGCGTTCAAAAACACATGTTGGTGTATATTGTAGTCATCGCCATCACCTTGACCATTTTCTTTGACTTATCACGTATTGCATCTATAGGAGCAATTTTTTACTTGGTGATGGATATGATCATTCATTGGGGTGTTTTTAAGCATTTGAGAAAAGATGTAAAAGCCAATGGAGCAATTCTGATTACAGCATTATTTCTTGATTTGGTTGTTTTAATTGCTTTTTTATGGATCAAGGCCAATTCTGATATTCTTGTTGTGCTTGTTTCCGGCATAGGTGTTATCTTGGTATTTGCCGGCGAAAAATGGTTTTTGCATTGGAAAGAAAGTGAATAGCGACACCAAAACACTATCCTGTTTTAAAAATTGTGTGAATGATACAATTCCTATTTTTTATTGTATAAAGAATTAAACAGCAAGAGGCAGTATTTTGGAGTCTTTCTCTTCTTTTGCTTACAACCAATTCTATTTAAAGCAAGGGAAAAAGGCTTTTACATTCAGAATATTCAATCTGATCTAGACCAGATTTGATAGAAACATTGCATACCTGATAAACAACAGCATTTTGTTTGGCCTAGATGCTTGGTATAATAAAATGTAAAAGATGTTGTAAGTGCATTGGTAAGATGTAGTACAATAATAGTCAGAAACCAAAATCAATAACATATGTATTTCGAATTAGTATATGACAAAAGTTTGGCCCAGGCGAGTTATTTTATTGGCTGCCAAAAAGGCGGAATAGCAGCAGTCATTGATCCTAAAAGGGATGTAGACACCTATTTAAAAATCGCCAAAGAAAATGATTTTAAAATTACCCACATCTTGGAAACGCATATTCATGCAGATTTTCTCTGTGGCTCACGGGAATTGGCCGAGCTTTCTGGTGGCGAACTTTATCTTTCAGATGAAGGAGGTGAAGATTGGAAATATGAGTTTCCACACAACAAAGTAAAACATGGTGATATTATTAAATTAGGTAAAGTTTCACTTGAAGCGATCTTTACCCCCGGGCATACGCCTGAACATTTGAGTTTTTTGTTGACCGATCATCCTGCTACTGATAAACCTACCATGTTATTTTCAGGGGATTTTGTATTTGTAGGCGATGTGGGAAGGCCAGACTTGTTAGAGCAGGCAGCAGGTATGAAAGATACCCAAGAAAAAGGAGCGCATGACCTTTTTGATTCTTTGCAGGATTTTGCAAAGATGGAAGACTACATTTTATTATGGCCCGGTCATGGTGCGGGCTCCGCATGCGGCAAATCTCTGGGGGCTGTGAACATGTCCACCATTGGCTATGAAAAAATAAGGAATTGGGCACTGAAATTATTGGATGACAAAGCGGCATTCACCAAAGAATTGTTGGAAGACCAACCTGAACCTCCAAGGTACTTTTCCATGATGAAAAAACTCAATAAGGAGGATAGAAAGCTCCTTACTGAAGTACCGGAAATCAAAAACTTAGATCAGGCGGAATACAAAGCCGCTAAAAAGAAGGAACTAAAACTGATTGACGCTCGACCTAAGCAACAATTTGCCGATAGTTTTTTGAAAGGGACCTTAAATATCCCCAACGACAACTCCTTTTCAACTTGGATGGGTTGGTTCTTGAGTTACGAAGAGGATTTTGTGCTGATTGCCTCATCCGATGAAATTGAAGACCTGACCAGGAAATTGATGCGGATAGGAATGGACAAAATACATGGCTACATCACCCCCGACCAACTTGCAGATTTTGAGAATGGGAAACTAATGTCTTATCAACCTTTGGAGAAAAAGTTGGTAGAAGATAAAATTTCAGATGGGGATGTGCAGCTAATTGATATCAGAAGACAGGCAGAATATAAAGAGGGGCATATTGAAGGAGCCATAAACCTATATATAGGAACACTTGATGAAAATTTTGAGAAAGTAGACAAAAACAGAGAGGCTATAATTTATTGTAATAGCGGAAATCGATCAGCAGTCGCGTATTCATTGCTTGTTGCCAATGGTTTTGACAACATATCAAACTATAGTGGAGGATGGTCGGAATGGAGACAAGAAGATTAAACACCTCCTAAAATGACCCTAAGTAAAAGCCGATAATTTTCAATCACAAAAATGGAATCTGAAATAATCATAGCCTTGGTAATTCTAGGACTGACAGTAATTATGCTGGTACTGGACCTGGTCCGCATAGATATTGTTGCAATTGCCTGTATGCTGTCGCTTGGTTGGACGGGTTTATTGGATAATGAGGAGATGTTTTCTGGTTTTTCCAGTAATGCGGTGATAGCCATGCTTAGTGTGATGATATTGGGAAATGGGATTTCAAGAACGGGGATAATGGATGAATTCTCAAAATTTATCATCAGCAAAGCCGGTAACCACAAACGAAATTTGATAGGCTTGCTCTCCATTTCAGTGGGGGTGCTATCTGGTTTAATCCAGAACATCGGTGCTGCTGCTCTTTTTCTACCGGGCATTTTACAAGTCTCTCGAAGAACAAATATTCCTCCGTCATCGCTCATTATGCCTATTGGTTTTGCAGCCATTTTAGGGGGAACACTTACCATGGTTGGGTCGGGGCCGCTTATTCTGGTCAATGACCTGTTGAAAAATGAAGGGCTTGAGGCCTACCACTTATTTAGTGTCACTCCTATTGGCAGTATCCTATTGCTAGCTGGTATAGGGTACTTCTTACTGTTTGGAAATAAAGTTTTGCCCCAAAAAGAAAGTGGGGAAGAAGAAAAATCAGAGCAAGAAGAGCTCGTTGAAAAGCTTAATTTACCGCATAATATAAAGTTGCTCTCTATCAACGAAAAGAGCTCATTGGTTGGTAAAACACCTGAAGAGGCGCAATTGTGGAATAGCTACCACCTGAATCTGATAGGAATTGGAAAGGAGAAAGATGTGGTTTATGCACCTTGGCGGGAATCCAAGTTTGAGGAAGGTCAAACCCTGGCACTTTTGGGTTCAACAGAAAACATTGAGCACTTTTCTAAAGACTTTCACCTCAACAACGTTGCTTCTTCTGAATTCTTTTCTGAAGATATTGATGCTGATGGAAGTGGTTTTGCCGAAGTAATTATTCCACCCGGCTCTGAACTTGCCGGTAAAAGTATCAGGGAGTTTTCTTTAAGGAAGCGATATGCAGTGGAGCCCATCATCCTGTTCAATAAAGGTGAAAGAGTTGCGGATAATTTTTCTGATGTGGAAATTATTTCCGGTGACACCTTGATCGTTTACGGAAGATGGATCGAAATTAAGAGTTTGAAAGACAGCGCTGATTTTGTTGTCCTCACGTCCTTTGAAGTGGATAAAAAGGATAAATCCAAAACCTTGCCGGCAATAGCCTGCTTCGTATTAGCCATTACTTTGGCAATAGTTGGATTCCCCATTTCGATGGCATTTTTAACCGGTGCTCTTTGCATGGTTTTTACCCGTGTGCTGAGTATCTCTGAGGCTTATGATGCTATAGAATGGAAAGTTGTCTTTTTGCTGGCTGGATTAATACCATTGGGTGTGGCCATGCAAAAAACAGGTACAGCCATGTTCCTGGCCGAATCCATAATGAGCGTTGTCATTGATTTGGATCCTATTTACTTCGTGTTGATGGTTGGGGTGTTGTCTACCGTTTTTTCACTCTTCATGTCCAATGTGGGGGCAATTGTTGTGTTGGCACCATTGGTCATTGGAATGGCAGATATTGCAGACATTGACCCACGTCCACTTGTGCTGATGGCAGCTGTCTGTGCGGCAAACTCATTCATTTTGCCAACCCACCAAGTTAATGCCTTCCTGATGTCTCCAGGAGGTTATCGCAATGCCGACTATATGAAGGCTGGGAGTGGAATGACCATTCTTTTTCTTGCCATTACAGTTTCAATATTTTATTTCTTTATCATTTGATAAAAAAACTAAACCGTTCAATTATGGAAACAATTACTTCAGTATTTACAGACGTTATCTGGTCACCCTATGCTGTTGGCATAGGGATTGGGATTTTAAGCTGGTTGAGTTTTTTGATATCAGGTAAACCCATTGCCACTTCCACCACCTTTGCCCGAGCCGGGGGAATGATAGAGGAAATGATGATGGGTAAAAAAGCCAAACAAAGACCCTATTACGAAAAGATCAAACTTATGATAAATTGGCAATGGATGCTGGTCATTGGAGTTGTTATCGGTTCGTTTATTTCGGCTATACTCTCCGGAGATTTCAAAGTAGGTGTATGGGTGCCATCCTTATGGGCATCAGCTTTTGGCGATAGCGCCTTTTTGCGTGTGATCGTGGCCGTGTTAGGAGGCATCATTCTGGGCTTTGGTGCCCGTTTTGCCGGAGGTTGTACAAGTGGGCATGGCATCAGCGGCACCCTGCAACTCGCCGTATCAAGTTGGATTTCAGCCATCTTCTTTTTTGTGGGAGGAATTATAGCTGCTCATGTTATTTATTTTGTCATTGCTTAAATCAGCACAGGTTATGAAAGAATCAGAAAAAGAGGTTACAACAAAAAATACCGTAGAATCGGAAGACAAAAGAAATTTATTTTATGGCTTAGGTTTTGGTATTGTGTTCGGTTTTCTGCTGCACAAAGGCGGTGCAACCAAATATGACGTTATTTTAGGGCAATTGTTACTGATAGATTATACTGTGCTAAAAATCATGCTATCGGCAGCAGCTTCCGGGATGATTGGTGTCTACACAATGAAATCCATGGGTTGGGTCAAGCTTTCAATTAAGAGCGGCTCCGTGGGAATGAACGTACTCGGTGCTTCGATTTTTGGAGTTGGTTTTGCTGTGCTTGGTTATTGTCCCGGAACCATTGCCGGTGCCGTTGGCAATGGATATTTGGATGCGATTACAGGAGGGGTGGCAGGTATTGTTTTAGGTACTTGGATATTTGCAATCATGTACCCTGCTCTCAAGGACGGTATTTTGAAAAAAGGGTTTTTTGGTGATATTACTTTCCCTAGCCTTCTAAAGGTCAATGATTGGGTAGCAGTTGTGCCTGCAATCATATTGATAATTTTGGTTTTGTTTTGGATTGAAAAAGCTGGTTTTTAAACCCTAGAGTTGCAGTGGAGTGAAAAAAATCATTTCCTTAATTTATAAATTTTTGTCTGAATCTTGTAACCCCCTTCACTTGAATTGTCCTATGGGACATTTCGGGAGATAGCTGAACTTCGAATTCCCTATACTTTTCTGTAAAAGACCGAATTTAAGCATGCACATATATGATTCTATATATTGTATAATATTTTTACGGAAATGTATAATATTTTTTCAGTTTAGTTATATGATATTTATAGTTGATTAGGTTTCTATACTAGAACTGATCTAATAATTGAATTTAAATAAAGGTTATAAGGGTCTAGGTATGGTTTCTAAAGTTGTTTAAATAGTAAAATCATAGGAATATTTTGCACTGATAAATAAAAACTAAGGATTATGAAAAATACCGAAAATTTAAATTTTTACACCACAATGCCACCAAGGGGTATTTCGTGGAGGGCAATTTTGGCAGGTACAGTTGCTGCCTTATCGCTTATGCTGATATTAAATTTGATAGGATTGGCAATAGGGTTGTGGAGTATTGAACCTACTGAGGAAAGTAACCCTTTAAGTGGATTGGGAACGGGGTCAATAATTTGGTGGGTCCTAAGCAATTTGATAGTACTTTTTGTTGGTGGTTTTGTGGCTGCGCGTGTTGGTGTCTCATTTGCAAATGCAAGCGGGATAATTCATGGAATTATGACTTGGGCACTCTATACGCTGATTTCGGCCTGGCTATTTACTTCAGTTATTGGAAGTATTATTTCTGGCGTTGGCAATGTGGCTGGGGGCTTGATATCAAGTACGGGTCAGGCAGTATCGGATCAACTCGGTCCTATTATAAGTGATCAGTTCGAAGACTTGGATATATCGCTGGCTGATGCAAGGAAAGAGTTTTATTCACTATTGGAGGATACAGGAAAAGAGAAACTTGATCCGGAATATCTGGAATCACAAGCCCAGAAATCAGCCGATGAGGCCAGGGAAGGAGCTAAAGATATGGCTAAACAACCTGGAAGAGCAGATGCTAAGGTTGAAGGTATCTTTAGAAAAACAAAAAACAGGTTTGAGCAGTCGTTTGAAGCCATAGATAAACAGGCATTGGTCAATATCCTGGTAGAGCGCACCGACATGACTGAAAGCGAGGCCAATCGTACTGTTGATAATATTTTTGTCGAATTTGAAAGCGCACGTGAGGAATTTGAAGCATTCTTGGTAGAAGCCAAAGAAACTGTCAATGAACAAGCTGAAAACATTGCAGAGGCAGTTGGTGATGCTGCCATGTATCTTGCCATTGCGCTAATCCTAGGTATAATTGCTGCTGCTGCAGGAGGTTTTGTGGGAGTAAAAAATTTGAGGGATGATAGTATTAGAAATGGCTATTTTGTGGATGAAACAGATGTAGATTATGATCGCAGAGAAGTCATATAAATACCAAAGTTTAATGAATATTCATGCGGATAGTAACCCTCATATTATGTACTGTGGTTATAATTACCACGGGATTGCCCTTGATCAACTCCGCAGAATGGTGGATTAGAATATTTGATTTTCCCAGAATTCAGATTGCTGTTTTAACTTTGTTGACATTGATCCTTACGTATTTTTATGTAGACTTCAATTGGAAATACAAATTACCATTAATATTTATTCTAGTAGCTTCTCTGATATATCAGGTACAATTTGTAATTGTATATACTCCCCTTTATAGAACCCAAGCAAAGGATAGTAATATGCAGGGTGAAGAAAACAGTCTATCTCTTCTGGTGGCAAATGTGCGCATGGACAATGAAGACAAGGAGCGATTTCACTCACTTGTAGTAAAATATGATCCTGATATTCTTTTGATCAATGAACCTAATCAAGAGTGGGCGTCTTCTATTGCTAAGCTTGAGAAAAATTATCGGTATACGATAAAATATCCGCTGGATAATACATACGGAATGATGCTGCTATCCAAGTTTCCATTGACTGAAAGCAAGATAAATTTTTTGGTAAAGGAAGATATACCTTCAATATTCACTAAGATAACCTTGAAATCAGGAAGTGTAATTGATTTTTTTGGTGTTCATCCCGAACCACCAAAACCTGGGACGGACACCTATGAAAGAGATACAGAATTGCTCATTATTGGTAAAGAAATCAGAGAATCCAAAAACCCAACCCTAGTAGCGGGAGACCTGAATGATGTGGGTTGGTCTAGTACTTCCAAGCTATTTAGAAAATACAGTGAACTGGTAGACCCTCGAGAAGGAAGGGGACTTTTCAATACATACAGTGTTTTTTTACCTTTTTTTCGGTACCCGCTAGACCATATTTTCTACTCCAAAGAATTTGGATTATTGACTCTCGAGAAACTTGAAGCTATAGGTTCGGACCACTATCCAATTCTGATTGCCTTAAATTATGAACCCGAAAATGACAATACAGAAGATTTGGAAAAAACAGACTCAGGAGAAAATCAGGAAGTAGAAGAAAAGATTGAAGATGGAAAAAAGGAAGGAACTAAGAATTAAAAGCCCTTGAAATATAAAGTATAATTGTGAAGCAGTCTGGCAAAATAAAGAATATTTAAAGGATGCCATTACTTGAACCATCCTTTTATTTTTTCAATCCATTTAGAAGTTTTATCCTCCTTTTTTTTATCGCCGGAGATATCATCACTGATCAACATGGCAATGGGTTTTAATTGATCAAACTCTTCGCATATGACTTTAAGTATGGCTGAGAAAGGAAGAAACAATACCATCCCCGCAATTCCCCAAACAGAAGATCCGATCAATAAACTTAAAATCGCCACCAAAGCATTTACGTTTAAGCTACTGCCTACAATTTTGGGATTTAAAAAGTTACTCTCAATGATTTGAATTCCCCAAAACAATAGCATAACCGCTAATGGTGTCCATAAAGAATCGGAGGACATAAAAGCATAAAGTACTGGAATAGTGGCACCTATTGTAGTACCGATAAATGGAACAATGGATAATAAAGCAGCGAGGAAACCAAAAAGAAATGGACTATCAATTCCAATTATCAACAATCCTATGCTGTTGGCAAAACCCAAAATTATGATCAATAGAAACATTCCTGAAAGGTATTGTTTTCCTACACTTTGTATTTTTTTGAGCATTTTATGAATTCTGCTTCTGTTTTCTTCATCACCAAATGATACGAAAGCTTTGGTTAGACCATCCCGATATATCAGCAATAAGAATGTAAAGATTACAGTGGTAATCAGCCCGGTTAGAAAAGACGCAGTTCCACTAAAAGTATTTTGTAATAATGATCCTGATGATTCTTTCAGCCATTCTTTCCCATTTTCTACCAACTCCTCTCTGTTTAAGTCACCTATGAAATTGACATTATCATTTACAAAAACCACCGCCTCAGTTAAAGTACTCATTATTTTTCCTGTAAAATCACTTAATTCATCAGAAAGATTCATTACCTGAGTAGAAAACAGCGTGATACCACCTCCCAAAATTAAAAATACCATTAGAATAGATAGGAAGGCAGAAAGCAATTTATTTAGGCCCCAACCTTCCAATTTTTTAACAACAGGGAATAATATAAATGAGAGTAATAGTGCCATGCTCAGGGGTATGAGTACACCTTTGGCTACTACCATTACGGCAAAAAGACCAAAAATGAAGGCCAACGTAAAGAATAATTTTTGGAAAGATAGTTTCATAGGTTTATCAAAAATATGGGTTTTGATTAAAAAACAACAATTTGTATTTATTCATGGCTATTTGTGAATATAACAGCCCATCAATAAGTAAAAGAAAAAGACAAATCAACTGCTTTATCAAATATTTAAGAAATTGCAATCAAAGGCTATATAATATGGATATTTAATTTAAGCATGGTAAAGCTATGAATCAAATATTGCGAAATAGCAATACTATTAAAACTATGTATTATATAATTCGCAGATTTCTTATAATTATGAGGAACTCGCAGCTTTTTTGAATTATTTTTTGATAACTTTCCTTAGTGGCAAAGCTTTTGAGTTCATATTAAAAACAACCATCAAGATTAGGATAGTAAATGAATTCTATTCATCAACAAAAAAAATAGCTTGAGATGATTCTACTTTTCACATATTTATTTTTAGCATTGTTAATTTCATTTTTGTGTTCAATTATGGAAGCTGTTTTGCTTTCAACTCCCTTATCTTATTTAAAATCAAGACTTGAAAATGGAGATATCAGTGCGAGGACGATGCTAAAGCACAAGGAAGATATTGACAAGCCTCTATCTGCAATTCTATCACTAAATACTGTAGCCCATACTGTGGGTGCTGCTGGAGTTGGGGCGCAGGCCACTATTGTATTTGGAGAGGCTTATTTTGGTCTTGTTTCTGCTGTTCTGACTATTTTGATTTTGGTGATTACGGAAATAATTCCAAAGACATTGGGTGCAAATTATAGTAAAGAACTTGTGGGTATTTCTGCGAAAATAATTAATGGTATGATTTTCATTACCTACCCGCTAGTTTTAGGCTCATCCTATCTTACCAAACTATTGTCAAGGAAAGAATCTGAACTGACAACTAGTAGAGAAGAAGTTTCAGCTTTGGCAAGTATAGGGACGGAAGAAGGGATATTTGCTGAGAATGAAAACAAGATTATTCAAAACTTAATTAAACTAAAAAATATAAAGGTTTCAGAAATCATGACCCCAAGAGTGGTTGTTGTGACTGCACATGAAGAGATGACATTACAGAAATTTTTAGAAAATAAAGAGTTTTTGCATTTTTCAAGAATCCCGGTATATCAGACAAATAAAGATAATATAACGGGATATGTATTTAGAGCCTTGGTGTTTGAAAAACTGGCCGAAGATCAATTTGACCTTAAGCTGAAAGACATCAAAAGAGAAATTTTGACTTTCCCCAAAAGAACAACATTGCTGAGTGCTTGGGACCAAATGTTAGCAAAACGCGAACACATTTCTCTCGTAACTGACGAATATGGAGGTATGGATGGAATTACAACTTTGGAGGACATTATAGAGTCTTTACTTGGTTTTGAAATCATAGATGAGAAAGACCAAGTAGATGATATGCAGAAATTTGCTTTGGAAAGATGGAAGGAAAAACAAAAAAAATATGACCTTCTTAAAAGCGATGAACAAAAGAGGCAAAACGAATAACATGCGCTGTAATTTTCTCCATAATCATTCCGATTTTGAGGATCTTTTTTTATTTAAAAGTGCGTTATTTTTTGAATTTTCAAGCAAAAAGAATTTCAAAGTCACAGATTGTAATATTTAATCAAATACTTGTAGGTTTTTTTGTTTTGCGGGTTTTATGCAACAATGGACTGATAGTTGAACCTTGTCAAGTGAATCAATTATTATCAATTAAAAGCAAAGACAATGACACATTTAGAAGAGTTGGGTAGTACCCTTAATGACTTAGTATTGATACACAATGACAGGATTGAAGGCTATGCCAAATCTATGGAATTAGTAGAGCAGAAAGATGCTGATCTGAAAATGCTTTTTGCCAAAATGATTTCCAACAGTAGAGGACATATCAGTGAACTCGGAGAGCTGATTCATGAAATTGGTGGTGAGATGGAAGAAGGTACGACCACCTCCGGTAAAATTTTCAGGACTTGGATGGATGTCAAATCTGCATTTTCCGCAAATGACAGAACAAGTATATTGGAATCCTGCGAAGCGGGTGAGGATGCGGCATTGAAGGCCTACGATATGGCCCTTGCTTCTGATACTGAAATGAGCGCAGATGTCAGACAGATGCTTATGGAACAAAAATCAACTGTCAAAACAGATCATGATCAGATCAAAAAACTAAGAGATTTGCACAAAAGTTTAGCCTAACTTTAGGTCCAATAAATAAACAGAAAATCCATCTCTGATTTTTGGATTGCCGGAAAAGTTGTTGGATTATTTCCGCAAGTACTCCATTTCCCTTCAAATAGTCATCATCCATGTCAATTTCCTTGGCATTCCTGTCTATCTAAGTATAAGACAAAAAAAATAGCTGCCCAATTTCGGGCAGCTATTTCTAAAATTACTACAAATTAATTTTTCGATCAATCAAGATCAAAACGATCTAAATTCATCACTTTGTCCCAAGCTGCAACAAAGTCTTTTACAAACTTATCTTTTCCATCTTCACAACCATACACCTCTGAGATTGCCCTTAATTCGGAGTTAGATCCAAAAATTAAGTCAACCCTAGTTGCACTCCACTTTGGTTCTCCGGACACCCGATCACTACCAACAAAAACATTTTGCGCATCAGAGGTGGCTCTCCAAGTTGTCCTCATGTCCAGAAGATTCAAGAAGAAGTCATTGGTCAAAGTTTCAGGATTTTGGGTAAATACACCATGCTTTGATTTATCGAAATTGGCGTTCAGTACACGAAGACCTCCTACCAATACCGTCATTTCAGGTGCCGTAAGATTCAGCAGTTGGGCTTTATCTACCAACATTTCTTCTGCACTAGCCATGTTTTTGGCATTGAAATAATTACGGAATCCATCGGCTTTAGGCTCCAAGAAGGCAAAAGAATCAATCTCGGTTTCTTCCTGAGATGCATCCATTCTACCGGGAGTAAATGGAACAGAAATTTCATGTCCTACATTTTTTGCAGCTTTTTCTATTGCTGCACAACCACCTAAGACGATCAGGTCTGCAAGGGAAACTTTTTTATTTCCTGATTGGGTGCTATTGAATTCCTCTTGGATGCTTTCTAAAATCCCCAACACTTTTGTCAACTGTGCAGGATTGTTGGCTTCCCAATTTTTCATAGGCTCTAATCGGATACGAGCCCCATTGGCACCACCACGCTTGTCCGAACCTCGGAAAGTGGAGGCAGAGGCCCAAGCTGTAGACACCAATTCAGAAACGGTAAGTCCTGCGGCCAATATGTTTGATTTCAACCCATCAATATCGTTGGCATCCACCAAATCATGATTTACTGCAGGAATGGGGTCTTGCCAGATCAAATCTTCAGCAGGTACTTCAGGACCCAAATAGCGGGATTTTGGTCCCATATCTCGGTGCGTCAGTTTGAACCAAGCTTTTGCAAAAGCATCAGCAAACTCCTCAGGATTTTCATAGAAATGTCTTGAAACTTTTTCATAAGCAGGATCTACTCTAAGGGCCAAATCAGTAGTCAACATGAAAGGCTTGTGGAATTTGCCTTCAATGTGGGCATCAGGAATGATGGCCTCTGCATTTTTGGCTTCCCACTGATGGGCTCCTGCAGGGCTTTTAACCAATTCCCAATCGAATTCAAAAAGGAACTTAAAGTAATCATGACCCCATTTGGCTGGCGTAGAGGTCCAAGCTCCTTCCAATCCGGATGTAATCGTGTCGGCACCTTTTCCACTACCATAGGAATTTTTCCAACCCATGCCCATTTCTTCAATACTAGCCCCTTCCGGTTCGGGACCTACATATTGTAATGGATCAGCTGCACCGTGTGTTTTGCCAAAGGTATGTCCACCCGCAATCAATGCTACAGTCTCGTAATCATTCATTGCCATTCGGCCAAATGTCTCTCGGATATCATGTGCGGCTCCTTTTGCGTCAGGCTGTCCTTGTGGACCTTCAGGATTGACGTAGATCAAACCCATATGGGAAGCACCAAGTGGCTGTTCCAATTCTCTTTGTCCACTATATCTTTTATCATCGCCCATCCATTGTCCTTCGGAACCCCAATATACATCCTCAGCCGGTTCCCAAACATCGGCACGTCCACCTGCAAAACCGTAGGTTTTGAAACCCATGGTTTCAAGAGCAACATTTCCTGTCAAGATCATCAAATCAGCCCAGGAAAGTTTCTTTCCATATTTCTGCTTGATGGGCCAAAGCAACAAACGCGCCTTGTCCAAGTTTGCATTATCCGGCCAGCTGTTTAAAGGAGCAAAACGTTGGGTACCGAATCCTCCACCGCCACGTCCATCCTGAACACGGTAAGTTCCCGCACTATGCCAAGCCATACGGATCATAAATGGACCATAATGACCGTAATCCGCAGGCCACCATTCTTTGGAGGTTTGAAGTGCATCGGCGATATCCTTTTTAACTTCTTCAAGGTTCAAAGACTTGAACTCTTCAGCATAATTGTAATCTTCTCCCATTGGATTGGACAGGGTAGAATGCTGACGTAGGATATTCAACTTCAGTTGATTTGGCCACCAATCACGGTTTCGGGGTCCGGCACCAGCCGCTTGTGAAAGTTGACCATTATGAAAGGGACATTTGCTCACGTCGCTATCATTTGTATTAAAAGAATTCATAGTATTAATGGTTATTTTTGTTTTGAATTTATTAAAGGCAATTTAATAAAGTTTTTTCTTATATGAATATAATTTTGATAGATAAAATCTATGGCTCTTGCTTAGTTTTGATCGATGTTTAACATACACAAATATGCTTAAATTAAAAAGTCATTTTTGATTCTCGATATTGTAGTGTTGATGTCGAAAAAGATAATTTATCAAATTTTTCAAAATAATTCTGTACTTTTCCCTTCACCTTATTCAACATTATCTTTCTGAATCAAATCACATGACACCAAAAGCCCAAGAAGTAGCTGTAAAGAGAAAAAAAATCATAATATTTTTTGGGTTGATCATAATTCTTACTTTGGCTTTTGCTATCAAGAAAATCTATTTTACCCCCTCTTCATTTGATAAAAAACTGGAAAACCTGTCACTTGAAATGAACAAGAACTGCCCCATGATGATAGATCAAAACACCAGATTGGATGGCACACAGACAAATAAAGGAAAGGAATTCCAATTCAATTATACTTTGGTCAATATGGAAAAGGAAAATATCAAAGAAGATGAATTACAAAAGTTTCTTTATGATCAGATTCTCACCAATATGAAGAATAATCCTGATCTGCAGTACTTCAAAGATAATGAAACTACCATGTCCCATTCCTATAAAGACAAAAACAATATACCTCTTTTCGACTTGACTTTTACCTCTAAGGATTATCAGTAAAAGACATTTCTTATTTAATTTCTCCCCTTTGGTGGATTATACAACCTATCTACACATTTCCAGCAATCTTTTCCAATCCTTCCACCAACTTATCCAAGTCAGAAATTTTTGTATATACATGGGGTGAGACCCTGACGCAATTGATATTGGCTATTGAAATAGGCGTGGTGTGGATTTTGAAATCCCTCATCAATCGAGATTCCAATTCCCCCGGTGTCAAACCATCTATAGACACACCTGCCAAGGCACAACTGTATGCTCTTTTCAGAGAAGTATGTATTTTTACCCTAGGAATTTTTTCAGCCCTCATAGCCCAATAATCTTTGAGGTATCTAATTCTTTCCTCTTTTCTTTTGGTGCCGATAGCATTATGGAAATTAAGAGCCTCTCCAACTCCCTGTTCGATAGGAAAACTTCTGGTTCCTAAGTTTTCAAACTTCCTGATATTGTCACTCTTTGGATCTCCTGCACAGATCAATGGCCAAACTTTGGAAATCTTTTCTTTCTTGATCCATAACATCCCACTTCCAATGGGAGCTGAAAGGTATTTGTGGAGACTGGTACCAAAATAATCCGCCTCCAAATCGGGAATATTAAAATCCAATAAACCATATGAATGAGCCCCATCCACGATCACCTCAAGTCCCTTATCATGGGCCATTCTGGCAATTTTTTGGATTGGCATAATCTGCCCGTTCCAGTTGATGACATGGGTGAGGTGGATGATCTTGGTCTTTGCTGTAATCGCTTTGCGATACGCTTCCACTATTTCCTCGTCATTCTCAGAAGGAAAATTAAACGTTAGCTGTTTGTAAACAATTCCATCCCGTAAAGCCCTTTGCTTCCAGGCCTGCATCATATTGGGGTAATCCTGTGTGCTACCAATGACCTCATCACCTTGTTGTAGATCCAAGCCATAGATGATGGTAACCAAAGCCTCTGTAGCATTCCTATTAATGGCCACTTCTTCAGGGTCACAACCTCCCAATTTTGCCAGTCCTGCTCGTAGATTTTCCCTTCCCTGATCCAGAATACGCCACATGTAATAAGAAGGGCCCTGATTGGCCATTTGATTGAATCGCTCCACTGCTTGTTGAACAGCCAATGGGCTTGGAGACACCCCTCCATTATTCAATATTATAATAGGAGATGAACTGGCTGAATATCCCTGTTGGATCACCGTCCAATAATCTTCGTCAGTGGCGATTTCTAAGGGGGATTTATGGAAGTGCGTTTTTTCCAATTCCTGCCATTCAGCAGCATGGAGTCTATTGAAGAAGCTGTTGATGGAAAATGCCCCTGCCAGGCTTCCTGCTTTCTTGATAAAAGAGCGTCGGTTTTCGGATGCATTCATAGTAAGTCTTGCTGCGATAATCTTTTAAAGGCATTTTAGGATATAATCATTTCAGTTAAATATGCCTTCTAAATCTGATCTAAAATATGGAAAAAAAACCTTAAATTCCTTCTCGTTTAGTATGTGTGGTATTTTTAGATTTTGGCTTCAATGTAAAGCTGTTAATACATGAAAAGGATACATCTATTTGAATTTGAAGACCAAGCCTGGTTTCCTGATTGGATCAGGGTACTGATGACAAGGTACATCATGACTTTTCATAAAATGCTGGGAACGGCCGACTTACTTTTACCTTTGGTTGAAAAAGGTCTAAGATATACCAATGATAAGGTGATTTTGGATTTATGTTCCGGAAGTGGAGGTCCTATGATAGAGGTAACTCAGAACCTTAAAAAGCTCCCTGAACATAAAAATCTCAAACTCATACTTAGCGACCTCTATCCAAATCTATCAGCCGCCGACCAATTTAACAATATCAACCCGGATATTGAATACATCACAACCCCTTTGGATGCTTCAAATGTGAACCAAGACCTTAAAGGCCTTCGTACGATGATCAGTAGTATGCACCACATGAAACCGAATGTTTCCAGGCAAATCCTTCTAAATGCAAAAGAATCCAATCAACCGATTTTGATTTTCGAAATCAGTGACAATGGTCCTCCGATCTTTTTATGGTGGCTTGCCATTCCCTTTGCTTTTATTACCACGCTATTCGTAACCCCTATGGTAAGGCCCATGACTTGGCAGCAATTGGTGTTTACCTATATTATTCCCATACTTCCCCTATTCATAGCTTGGGACGGGGCTGTTTCCAATGCCCGGACCTATACTTTGAAAGACATTGATATTTTGATACAGGGTCTTTCAGATGAAAATTATCAATGGGAAAAAGGAAAAATCAAAGGAAAGGGAGGAAACAAAGTTTATTTATTGGGAAAGCCTGTAAATCTGAATTTATGAAGTTTATAACACTTTTAAAACATACCTGCATTTCCATGATGAAAAGATCTTCATTTCTTAAAATTTTGATTTTCTTCTGTGCATCTGGATTATTTTCCTGCGCAAGTACTTACAATTTTGAGAAACTGAGCAGATTGGTAGAAAGTAACTGTTACGGAGGTTCCTCTTATGAATTGTATAAAAAAGCTGATCCGCTTCCATTAGAACGGCTAAATCTTTCAGATAGGCTAAACAATAATTTTTCAAAACGGAACCTCAATATTGCCAATGCACTGGGAATGTTGTCATTTATAGATGAATACATAAAAGTATTGGAAGAGTATGAGGCAGATCCTACTTTGGAAAAAAGGATTGCTTACATAGAAAGGTATCAAAGGCTTTCCCAAAGGTTTGAGGCTTCGAAAATGGAAATATCTTCCGTCCAATCGGAGCTTAACTGTGAGGAGGACAGGCTTCGACAGGTCTCTCAATACTTGATGGGAATAGAAGGCAAAGAAATCAAAAATCTGACAGTAGGATCGATACTTTTGGCGGCAACGTGGTCCATTGTAAGCGTATTCGTTCTTAATGATTCTGATGCTGCTGCTTATTTTGGTTTGGGTGTAGGGATAATTGGCGCAGGACTTGGTTACTCCATGTTGAAAGTTAAAAAACCGGTCTATTTTACCCATAAAAGAAATCATCTGAAAGAAGTAGTACTAGGGCCTGAGCAATCGGAATTATTTCCATCTTCCGTATGGTATTACCTCAATTTTATTGATACAGATGGTGAAGCACCAAAATCTATGAGGGGTGAGATACTCCAAAAATGGAGGACATTGGGAGTATTTGTAGATATAAGGTCCAAAGACATGCCAGCACTTCAGGAGAAATTTTTTGGAGAAGGAGGAGTATATTCCAGCCGGGAATTGGAACTCCGGGCAAGTATGTATGATCAGGTTTCTGCCAAAATCAACCTGATGATGCAGGACCTAAATTACCTGATTATTGAATTTGGTAAAATGCAAAATAAATATAGGGAGTAGGATAGGGAAAATTTTAGAATTTAGATTACAGATTTTGGAATGAAGAATGAAGTTTATAGTTGGAGTATGAGGCTGCAAGAACAGTATCCCGATTTTAAATCATCAATCTAAAATCATCAATCTAAAATCAAAACTACTCTACCACCCTCCTTGGTATATCCTGTGGCAAACGTGTCAATAGTTCATAATTGATCTGCTGGGTGGATTCTCCAAAGGAAGCGACTGTAATCTCTTTGTCTTCCTGATATCCCACCAATACCACTTCATCACCCTTTTGTACTGATTCAAGGTCTGTCACATCAACGGCAATGCTGTTCATGGTCACCGTTCCAACGACAGAAACCATATTTCCATGAATAAGCACTTTGCCTTGGTTACTTAATAGCCTGCTATAACCATGACCATATCCTATTGGAATCAAAGCAACGGTCATGTCTCTAGGAGCCATGTAGCTGGAACCATATCCAATAAATTCGCCCATTTGTACCGACTTGGTATTCATGACACTGCTTTTCCAGGAGATTAACCTCTTTAGTGGGTTCTTATTTGATTCTGGAAGCGATTGAAACCTGTACATATAGGTTTCCATCGTAGGCCATAATCCATAGGATGCAATTCCTATCCGAACCATATCCATGATGGTTTCAGGGTAGCTGAGGGTGGCAGCGGAACATGCAGTGTGATATTTTTCAAACGTTAAGTTATTGGCTGTAAACCATTTTCTGAATTTTTTATATTCCTTAATTTGTCTACGTACCCTTACATAATTACTGATACTTTCGGCACCAGCATAATGTGTACAAAATCCTTTCATTTCTAAAAAGGCTGTATTTTCTTTTAATATCTTGGCAAGCCAATCCCTGTCATCCCATTCGAACCCAGTACGGTGGAAACCAGTCTCTACCTCTATGTGAATTTTGGCTTTAATATTTAGCTTTTTGGCGGTCTCGATGGCGGCCTCCAAACGATCAAATTCAAACACATAAAAGCTGATACCTTTTATGATAATTTCCTCCAAATCTGAATTGTCCAACATCCCCATGATCATGACCTGGGAATTGTGCAAACTGACCTGATGTACCCGAAGTGCTTCATCTGCACTGAATGTACTGAAATGCCGGATTCCGTTTTCTTCTGCGATTGGGACTATATTTTCTATCCCATGCCCGTAAGCATTCCCTTTGACGACTATGGATATTTCGGTTTTCGGACCTATATCTGATTTTAAAAATTCGATGTTTTTTTGGTAAGCAGACTTACTGATTTCGATGTAAGAGGTGTGATGCATATCGGCAAATTAAAAAAAATCCAGCTTCTAGGACCACTTTAAAATAAATCCCGGAGAAATATTTTACCGGGATTTATTTTATGATAGGTTAAAATTTAGTTTTTCAGCTTGATTTTTACCTCTATCATTCCTCCAAATGCCTGAAGCGCATTAAATAAGTTCGGATTGTGGCCTTTGCCGCCAGCATTATTTAAAATCCAAACACCAATTCGATTATCAGGAACAGTTGTATGTCTACTAAAGTCAATATTTCTAGGTACTTCTTGGTCTGCTTTCCAGGTATAGGTTTTTCCTTCCACGCTGGGGATGGCTGTTTTTTTGAAGCCAAAAAATCTCACCGTGTATGATTCATGGTTATCTTCTTTAGGAAACGAGGCATTGAGCCAATTTGTAAAGCAGCCATCGCAAGGGTTTGGTACTGTAGTTACTTTAAGAGGAATATGTAAAATTTTGGTGTTTTCATCATTTTCGATTTTTACGCTGCCTTCTATTTCATCATATTTGGTCCACACCTCAGAATCCTTCGGTTTCAAATAAGCAATTACGTTGATCGTTTCAGTGGCTTTTTCTACCTCCTCATCCAACGCCTGATAGGTGATGTACGGAACCGTAGTAATTAGAGTGCTTATCCCTCCCTCAAAATTGCCATAAGCCGCAGGTGTACTCCATTCAAACTTGTAGTCAAATGGATCATCAGGAATATAAAACGGATCTCCGTTGGCCCACTCCACATAGAGCTTGATTTTTTGTTTGCCTTGTAAGGTGACATCTTTCGGTTTCACTTCCAGTCTAGCTGGCTTAACTGCGATGGTCGCTTGAGCTTCTCCTAATTTGATGAGATTTTGACCTTGCTTTATGTAGGCCGTTACAGTTACTGTTTCGATGGCATTATCAGGTAAATTGGCCGCGGAGATTTCTGCTTTATATGTGATGGTTTTCTGTCCATTTTCAATTTCAGTCCCCTTATTCCCAAGATTATCTCTCAGATACCCATACTTGCCCGAAGTGGACCATTTGTATAAAAATGCCTGTCCGTCTCCTAGTTCGGTTTTTGTATGTACAGTCAGGTCTTCGGCTGCAAAATTGGTAACAGAGGCTTCACTGGGACTTAAGACAATGTCGTTATCCTTGGAGGTCACCTCGAAGACTTCCAAGGGAGAGGAAAGGGAAATCTCACCGATCATCTTGGCAAAATCAACTCCTTTGATTGCCAAATCGATGAATTTAATCACTTTTAAAAATCTGGCTTTTTTCATTTCCTCTCTGAATTCTTTATTTAGGTCCACATCCCAAGAAGATTTCTTCATGGCATTTTCTGCGAGAAGATCCGCCAGGACATCTTGGAAATCGCTACTGACTTTGTCGCTGATGAAGTAGTCCATGACATCTGACACGAATTTGGTGAGGTCCTTGGTTTCGTACAGGTCTTTGTAAAAAGGGGTGAAATCCGCTACCTTCTTAACAGCTTCTACTATGATTTTGACATGTTCCTCCGTGGCCATATTTCCTGCTGCTGCAAATATCTCCGATATCAAAGGAATCACCATGTCCATGAAAAGGGTCTCTATCATCAGGTCTTCCCACTTGGCCTTTTCAGCATCAATATGCTCTCTGCCAAGCCAGCTGACTCCAGGAGAAGCTCCGATAACCCGTACTTTATATTTTGCCTCAGACTCATTTGCAGCTAGAGGGATATTGATTGCAGGTGAATCTTCAGAAGTATACTTTGGTCCCTGACCGACAAGCCCAACTGCAAGCACTCCCAAAATCCCTAAAACTGCTGCTGGTGTTCAATTCTATTGTTACATATTTAGTGGACATTAAGCAGATGGTTGTACAGTTTAAAGCTTTTTTCCAGGCAATTATTCCGATTGTCATAAAAACACCTCCGCCAATTTTGGATATGCTGTAAATTGAAGATTAATGTAATTTTATTGTTGGAGTCCGTTTTCATTTAATCGTCCTCGACACAGCGGCAAGAGTATGCAACCGCACCATCTTCAGGGCCACTACGACTTATGCCAAGTATTACTTTATTATATGACAGCCGTACATATCCGGTTCTGTGAGCATCACTTGAAAAAAGGGTGGAAGATGTCCACCAGTAGCCATATCTGCTCATTGAAAGATACAAATCAAGTAGCAGGTTTTTTTGTCCGCCGGGCAGCCCACTCCAGCCACTATTGTTGTTGGCGCCAGTATTGGGCTCACTCCAACCTGTGACTGACTTTAACTCAGCCCCGCCCCAGCCTTTGGGGTACAGATTATTCAGTTTCTCATATTCTTCCACAGAAGGCAGGTGCCAGCCCGGAGGGCAGGCCGATTTAACCGATTCACTGGAATACAACCTTCCATAGATTTCGCAATTATTAGGGTTATCGGCATAGCACCAACTATCATCTGACTTGAAATTCAGATTCTCTGCCATCCAAACCTGATCGCCGATGCAAACTATTTTATACGTCTGTCCATCGCGGGGATCGGTGAAGGTTTCTTCACAGGGATCCTGATAGCAATACGAATCTTTATTGAAAAGATTGAGTCTTATTATTTTTGGATATTTAGGTGGGTAGCTAGATTCAAAAAAGCTGCCATCGGCTTTTCTGTGAGCCATCCCGGTACTGTCTGCACTATCCGCCAATCTTCTGATAAGATTTTCTTCCGCCTGAATGGCAAAATCGTTGTCTACAGGTCCGCCTGACAGATCATCGTGATTCCACCCGTAATAGGCAATCGGATTGCGGCCTAAAAATGCGTTCGCTACAGTCGCTGTTTTCACTAAGTTCACAGGGATACCATCAATATTCCCATTTTTTATTTCACTTATAGTGGCTCCACTGTAACAGGAATTATTGAAAATTATAGTATTGGAAAGATCGGGAAGGCTTTCAAGAAAACGCATATCTGCCCAAACTTCAAGTTTATCAAGCGCTCTAACTGAATTTCCATTTTTCCACCATTCCTCTTTGCCCATTTTCGGCGCTATCACCGCCCAACTTGCAAGGAGATTTCCTTTCAAAAAATCATCGTACCCATCTTGAGAAAGCGTAGCCACTATTACCTCTTTAAACTCTTTTAATGTTTTTGCCCCGTTGGGAAAACTTATTTTGCTTCCAGTCAGAATTGCATCTGGGACGCCATGGGTATCCACTAAGACCAACCCATATTGATCCAATGTTTTTAGTGTTGCAGGGGTACATTGTTCGTGAATGAGCTCGGTAACTTCAAATTCAAAATCAGATTCCGACAAAGTGTTTTTGATACTTGAGTAATTGAAAGGGAGGTTATCTGCTGCTCCCCATAGCAATACTTTATTGTTAGGTATTGCATCGCTACAAGAATTATTGTTTAATACACGCGTTAAGCGATTACCGCCGTTAGGGCCGCCGCGGTAAACACTTTTACCATTTTCGTTCACATAATCTATTCTGAAAAGCATCTTAATCTCAGGGTTCATTAATATGTACATGTAGGTGCTATCTACGATATACACGTCTTGCGGTATTCCGGTATCGAGCATCATCTTACCAGTCGCGTAAAGTGCTGCAGGGGCCTTTCCATTGTTTTTACTTGCAAATTCGTAAAAAGCTGTTGAGCCCAAATTCAACAAATTATATCCTTTGAATAGCAGTTCTTCAGTTGAGTTACCTAAAGGATCATTTGGTGAGTTACCATTAGGATCTTCCTTTTCTTGGCATCCTGCAAGGCATAATGCTACAACACAGGTTAAAAGAATAAATTTTGACTTTTTCATAATAGTTTGATCACAAGTATTTAAATTTTGAGCCACATTAAATTCCTAGTCCTTAAAAGTAACGGTCACTTCTATGCCTTGATTCCCCCTGTCTTCGAGAATCTTAAGCCTTCTTTCCGCCTCCTTTTCAACCTTAGACCTATCATAAGATTCCATACCAAATAACCCCGTACCATCTAAAGATCTAAAAGTTACCATACCGTTTGAGATGTTGGTTAATCGAAACGGGGCCGTAAAGCTCCCGTCTTTTCTAATTGTTCGGGCGGTGTAAGTTGCGGCATTTTCTTCTTCGGGGAATTTCGCCTCGTCATATGCGTTTTCTACGGTATAAAGCATTTTACCCGCACTCATTCTTTCTTTAATAGGGCAATTTCTAGTGAATGGCACTGTAAAAACTTTATCTTTGGTTACATTAACGATGACAATCGAACTTCCTATTTTGCTTCGGGATTGTCCTTTTTTCAGGTAGGCGGTCACACTAACAGTGTCAATATTACCGCTGGAATTCAGATCACTCTTAAAAGCATTGCAGAGATAATAGGCTTCTTTGAATGAACTGCTGAACTCCTTTCCCTTGTGGCCTCTCTCATCCCAGAGATAACCATACTTTCCGGTAGTCTTCCACTCATATTCTATTACTTGGTCAGCAGCAATTGTGGATACAATGTGTGCAGTAATTTTTTTGTCATTCACCGGTGAAATGGAAAAATTATCAGGGACAAGGTTAAATTTTATTTCTTTGAGCTTAAGCTCCCACTCTTCTCCATTTTTTGAATTGAGAATGTCATAGGCAATCCTTACATAGTCTGTCCCTTTCAATACCAAATCCGTCACTGCCAGTATTTTTAGAAAACGTCCTGTTTTATTCTCAAGCTGTTTAAAATCAGGAACTTTAAATCTTTGTCCCGCTGCCCGATGAATTGTCTTTGTTGCTATTTGTGCAAGGTCATTAAAGAGTATTTTACCACTCTCTGATAATAATTCTGTAAGGTAATCACCCAATGCACCTTTAAAATCTCCCTTGTCCAGCTTCCCTTTTATGCCTGGCATTTTATCTACATGGAACAAAACCATGCTTATCAACTCTTCCCAGGTAAGTGGATCGGTGAGTACAGAGTGAGAGGATTCGTTTACCATACCACCGACACTAATGGCATCACCGATAATTGGTAGGATAAAATCCAATACCAGAGTTTCCATTTGAAGTCTGGTCAGTTTGCTTTTTTCTAAGGAAGTGAGTGCTCTGTCTCCCTGAGCTATTGGAGTGCCTGGTCCAATGACATTGATTAAATAATTTATTTCCTGTTCATTTTTATCCATTGGTAACCGGACGGTTTCCGATTTGATGGAAGCGGTTTCTGAAATATTGCCTATCAAGTAATCCACAATAGTTCCTGTCAGGTCTCTGACACCCTTCACCTGTGGAATGCTGAGTTCCAAATCCGCTTTGGTATTTTCTCCGAAAACAGGAATCAGATTATGTTTATTGCCACTTTGATCTAAATAATCATACTTGTAAAGAAAAGCATGGACTCTTCTTCTGGAGTAATGGGTAATATCAAATTGGTTGAGGCCTGTCTGTTCAAACTGTAGCCCGCTCCTTTTCTCCCCACTCACCAGGACATCGGCGGCGACTCCTTCATCTTCCTTTAACCTTCCCTCAGGGATTATTCTTCCATCATGCTTTTCTCTGCCTTCTTCAATGATTTTGCTGACTTTAGCCTTCAGACCATTATTAAAACTACCATTTTCAAGCATCATGGGGTCACTTAAAAACAGGTTATGAACTTCGTTCTTCCACTCATTGAAGCCAGGGATCTGGTGACTTTGTTCCAAGAATAAATCCGTAAGTTCCCTTTCATAAAAAGGAATACCAAGCCCTAGGTATAAAAGATATTCTGCGGTTGTTTCGGTTGATATTTTCATTTTCTGATTGGAAATAAAACCTGCCAGAATAAGGTTTTCATCCTTGTCAAAAAGAAAAGCAGGACTTGAAAGACCGTTATTTATGGCCACGTTTGATTTACCATCTTTTTCCACAGGAGAAGTGAGACCATAGGATAGAATTGAACTCCCTTCTAAATCAAAATTCGAACCCTCAGGAATTTGAATTAAAAGCGTTGCAGTTGGAAAATCAACGACATCAGGACCTTTATCGACAGGATCATCTATAGGAGTTTCGGTTTCCTTGCAGGCAGCTACAGCAAGGAAAAACACAAGCAGGAAAAGTAATGTGGATTTTATTCTCATGATAACAAAGGTTAGGATTATACCTTGACATCGAAAGAATTTCAAAATATCATCAAAAACCCAGAGAATTTTTCTCTGGGTTTTTGATTTATTCTTTCCAATAAATACAACTTACTCCGGTTTCAGTTTGATTTTCACTTCCACCATTCCGCCAAATTCCCTTAGTTTATTAAGTAAATTTGGATTATGCCCTTTGCCACCTGAGTTATTTAAAATCCAGACACCAATTCGATTTTCAGGAATATTTGTATGTCTACTAAAGTCGATAGATCTAGGGACTTCTTGATCAGCCTTCCAAGAATATGTCTTTCCTTCCACACTTGGAATAGCCTGTTTTTTGAAGCCATAAAATCTCACCGTATAGGATTCATGGTTGTCTTCCTTAGGAAAAGTGGCTTGAAGCCAATTTGTAAAACAACCGTCACAGGGATTTGGTAATGAAACTGCATGAAGCATAACATGTAGAATTTTAATGTTTTCATCATTTTCAATGTTAACGTTTCCTGTAATATCATCATAGCGTATCCATCGATCAGAATCCTTTGACTTGATGTAAGCCTGTACCGAAATCGTTTCACTGGCTTTTTCTACTTCCCTATCCAATGCCTGATAAGTGATATAAGGTACCGTTGTGGTCACTGTGTTTACCCCGCCCTCAAAATTTCCGTAAACTGCCGGTGTGCTCCATTCAAACTTGTAATCGAAAGGATCATCGGTAATATAAAACGGATCTCCGTTTGCCCACTCGATATAAAGCTTGATTTTTTGTTCACCCATTAAAGTAACATTATTCGGTTTAACTTCCAGACGGGCAGGCTTGACGGCTATGGATGCCTGAGCTTCTCCAATTTTTGTGAGGTTTTGTCCCTGCTTGACATAAGCGGTTACAGTTATAATTTCTATGGCATTGTCCGGCAAATTGGCCACCGAGGTCTCTGCTTTATAGGAAATGGTCTTTTGGCCGTTTTCAATCTCAGTTCCCTTATTTCCAAGGTTATCCCTTAGATGGCCATACTTGCCAGAAGTGGACCATTTGTATAAAAATGCCTGTCCGTCTCCAAGTTCGGTTTTTGTATGGACAGTCAGTTCCTCAGCAGCAAAATTAGTGACGGAAGCTTCCTTGGGGCTTAAGATGATGTCATGTTCGAGGGCTTTGGCTGTAAACTCTTCAAGTGAGTTGGATAGGGCGATTTGGCCAGCGGAACGGGAAATATCTGCCGCAAACATAAAATTATCCACCACTTTCATCACTTTAAGCAAACTTTCAGTTTTTTCTGTAATCTGTTCTGTAGTTTCCTTGAAATAGTTAGGATCGGTTGCGGTATTAAAGTTTGCTACACCTTCCATCATCGCAGTGACCATTTTGTCCCATTCCCCTGATTTTTTTGTAAACAACACATTCAAAAATCCTTTTAATGCTATTTGAAATTCACCTTTTTCAATCAGGTCTTTTAATACAGGTTCCACTGAGATAATGCCTTCAATGATCGTGATAAATTTTCCAAAGCTTTGAGACATGGCAGACTTATTATGACCTAATAATTTGGAAATTACAGGAACCAAATAATCTAAGGTAAAGGTTTCTATCATCAGCCTGTTCCATTTTGCGAGTTCATCATCCGTCATCATCATGTTTGGGTAATCCAACAAGCCCGGACCCACTATTCTCACTTTGTAGGTAGCTTCTGATTCAGAAGGACCCAAGGGTATGGGGATTGATTCTGTGGTAGTGGCGGCGAAGGCCATGCCATTACCACTGGCCCAATCGGAAAGCACACCCACAAAACTCTGGATTCCCAGCGTTGGTGTAAGAAGTAAATCCTTTTCTGCCTTGTCCGATCCCCCTACTCTGGGGATTAGCACGGTCTCTATCCCTTCTTTATTTTTGAAGGATGTTTTATAAATAAATGCGTGGGTTCTCCTTCTGAACCTGTTGGTGATTTGGATGTTTTGGAAATTCTCTTCAAAAATCTGTATACCACTTTTAAATCCAGTTGGGTCGACATTGATTTGTCTCGCTCTGATATCAACCAAATCACCCTCTACATTCAATTCATCCAAAAATATCTCAATAGAAGACCGCAGCCCTGGACTTGCCAAAAACTTTGGATTGCCTTTCATGCCGGAAAATATTGCCTGTTTCAAATTATCAAACCCCGGCAGACTTTCAAAATCCTTAAAAAACCTGACATCTAAATCCTCCAGCCCGTAGACTACACCCGAACTATAATAGGCTACCACTTGAGCGGTGCTTTCAAGAGATATTTCCTTATTCTGGGCATTGACAAATCCCATCATTACCACATCTCCTTGTTCATCCAGTAAGTGGGTGATTCGTGTGGTACCGGAATTGATTTTGGCTTTGGTATCGCCGTTGTTTGAAACTGGATAGCTGATAAAACCAGTTAACAAAGTTGCTTTGCTCAAGTCCACATTTACCCCGTTTGGAAGTATTACTTTCAGATCAATCGTAGGGATGTCTTTGGCTGGATCCTGTAGAACTGGGTCGTCTGTAAGCAGTGGCAAATCAGGTTCTTCAGTTTCCTTACAAGAACCCACGGCAAGAAAAAATACAAGCAGCAAAAGGAGTGTGGATTTTATTTTCATGATGATAAAGGTTAGTTGCAATACTTACACATCGAACCCATAAAAAAATGTCATCAAAAAAACCGGAGAATTTTTCTCTGGGTTTTTGAATCATTCCTTTCAATAATTATAATTCTATCAACTTCAGAAGCCCAGATATTTAAAAATCTTTTGATTCGCAGTTTTCAATATATAAAAACTGAACAATTGGGAAGGTTGGATTGAGAAGTGATTTCATCTAAAATCAAATCTATCTTTCCAATCTTCCCATTTGAACAATAAGTCTCTAATCTTTCGGTTTTTTCCTTATTCTTACTTCAGCATGTCCTTTAAAACTATGGAATGTTTCTTCCAAGTAATCAATCCACGTACCACTGACCAATCCACCGTTAAGCGGAACTTTCAAAGCAATTTTCCCATCGGGAATTCGTTCCGCAAATAGATGTTCACCACGGAACTTAGTTTCCGCAAAATACCATTTCAAATCAGCAGATTTAGGTGGATCTTGATCGGCTTTCCAAGAATAGCTAACACCCTCAATGGAAGGCACAGCAGTTCGCGCAAATCCATAAAATCGAACAAAATACTCCAAATCCTCCTCCTCCTCCTCAAAAATAATTGCCAAGATAAGGACGGCAGAATTTTCAGCTAGCAAATTATAGGCTTTAATAACCTCTAACGGTTCATGGAAAATTTTCCAGTTTTCATCATTTTCTATTTTGACCTTACCGGTAGCTTCTCCATAAAATTTTTCCTCTGTTGTCCCCTTTTCCAGCCTATAGACCCTGACAAATATTTCCTCTTCTGCTTTTTCTACCTCCTCATCCAATGCCACATACCGCACCACGTTTTCATTTGTATTTTCGGTAACACTATATCCGTCAAACAATCCGTAATCTCCCTTTGTGCCCCACTCATAACGGTATTCATACTCCTCGTTATTTTCGAGTTTTTTTGCCGGACCCGCAGTCTCTACATAAAGCTTTATTTCACTGGTTCCCCCATTTATTGGAGATAATGTTACTCCATTTGGTTTAATTTCAAGCTTTATAGGCTTTACCTTTACAGTAATTGAATCTAGACCAATGGATGTCAATTTTTCACCTTCCTTGATAAAAACTTCAGCATATACCTTATCTTGAGCTTCTTCATCTATCTGTGAAGGATTGGATATTGCCCTGTAAAACATCTTGGTGAAATTGGTCTCGATTTCCTTACCTGCCCTTCCTTCTTTGTCTCTCATGACGCCGTATTTCCCTGTTGTCCACCATTTTATCCAATAGGTTTGATTGTTAGGTAATTGGCCTAATTTTGTGATTGTGAGTTCCTTTTGCTCATTGACAGAAACAGCCGCATCTTTTGGTTCAAGTTTAAAAGGGATGTCGTTGACTTCTACTTTGAAGGATTCCATCTGAGTCGATTTCCTGACATCATTAAGAATTATACCGGAATTAATCGCAAAGACCATCAAATCTGCAATCTTTAATAATTTTGCTGCCTTTTTAACCTTACTTTCAAACTCAGCCGTTATATCGGCATTATTACCCAGTTTGACACCTGCTTTACTCTCATATCCTTTTTTTGCAATTTCGACTAGGATCTTTTCAAACCCTTTGTCCATTAAATCTTCCTGAATCAAACTGAGGAGCTCTTTGGCAAAAGCAATAGGGTCTCCATTTTTTGAAAATTCATAAAGCTTGGGAATATTTTTCGCCCTGGCTTCCACAAAACTATAAAGTTCCTTCAATTCAGATTCTTTAATTTCGTTTACAATACCAATGGCTTGGGCAATTCCTGGTAAGATTATATCTAATAAAGTATATTCAAGTGTAAGCTTATAGACCTTTTCTTCCTCTGCATCAGTCATGGAAAAAGCAGAAGGTGTACCGCCTGGACCTACTACCCTGACAGTATAAACAGCCTGGATTTCATTGGTTTCCAAAGGGGTGGGCATGGGATCAGAAATCAATTCAAAATACTTACCTCCATTCAACATGACCACATTCCTTGCGCTGCCCAACACACCATCCAAACTGGACACTGCGGCCACAGGTAATTCAGTCTGAGCTTTAAGACCACCATTGAATTCCGAATTTTTAATCAAAACAGTTTCCTTTTTTTCCCTGTCTTTAAAAGATTGTTTGTAAAGAAATGCATGGGTCCTTCTTTTGTAGTTGTTTCTTACTTTGATATTCTGAATATCATGTTCGAAAACCTGAATTCCACTTTTGACAGAAGCATCAACATTGATTACCCTGGCACGGATATCTACTATTTCACCATCTTCGTAAATTTTTTCCAGAGCTGATTTCCAGGATTCGTTCAATAACCCCTGTTGTAAAGCAAGGGGGTTTTGTTTGATGGTGGTTTCCATTTGACCGATCAATTCCTCTATTTCAGGAATGGAAGCAGCTTCCCGAAAATATTTGTCCTTCATTTCTTCCGGAAGGGTAAAAAGACCTGCCCCAAAATAGATCAATGCTTCCGCTGTTGATTTGACGGAAATTTCAGTTCTGCCTTTACCAAGAAAACCCATCAGCATGGCTTTGCCCTCTTTGTCCAGAAGGTATGCCATTACATATTCATCAGAAGGTGTGTAGGATTTGGATGTGCCGGAGGAATTTACCTCGAATTCAAATAATCCGGAAAGAACTTTGGAATCATCCAGGTTGACGGAAGTTCCCTCAGGAAAAGTGATGTTGATAGGTGATGTGGGCAGTGTTTCTGATCCAGGAGTATCAGGGTCATCTACAGGGTCTTCTGTAACCGGAGGAATATCTGGTTCTTCAATCTCTTTACAGGAATTGACTGCAAGAAAAAATACAAGCAGCAAAAGGAGTGTGGATTTTATTTTCATGATGATAAAGGTTAGGTGCAATACTTACACATCGAACCCATAAAAAAATGTCATCAAAAAAAAACAGAAATTAGCTTCGGTATTTTACTAATAGGGCTAAAAAAGTAAGTAAAAGAAGTAAACCAAAAGCCCAGTAAATCCAATTTTTATTTCCCCCCAAGTCCTGAATAGGCTCCACATCTCCAAGCAATATCAATCCTGCCCAATACTGGGGAGAAAGGGTACGTCCTTTGGCAGTGGAAAGATATTTAAGTTTGGCTTCTTTCAATGCCTTATCCTTGGCCAATCCTTCGGCCAAAAACTCCAAAAAGTAATCCGTGATTTCCATACTGGATTTTTCATCTACCTTCCAAAGACTGGTCAATAGACTTTCTGAACCGGCATATTGGAAAGCATGAGAAAGGGAAACCATTCCTTCTCCGGGTTGATAGATTGGTTTTCCTGTTTCACAAGCAGTAAGCAAGGTAAGGTTTGACTCCATGTCGGTATTATAAATTTCGTAGGCATATAGGGCATTGTCTTCTTCCAAGGGATCACCATTTTTGGCAAAAATAAGTTTTGAAAATATCGGGCTTAAATTATTGGATTCCGCATGGGTACCGATATGGATGATTTTGTTTTTGGCCGCTTTTTCACGGAAGGTTTTAGCCGTGGATTCTTCCAATGCAAAAATGTCACCTCCTAATGTTTTTGCTGCTTTTTTGGCCAGATTTATGCTAAATGGTTGTGGCAAGAGAGAAAGGTAGGCTTTGTCCAAACTTAAAGAATCGTGTACCGATTTGAGGTAATCTTCTTTCATCTTGTCCAAGAAACCAGGAGTAAAAGCAATATAGTTGCCACGGATGTCTTTCGAATTTTTGGTAAAACCCAACCACATGCTATACTGGTAAGAAATATCATGTTTGACAAGCAAGCTATACAAAAGGAATTCTTCATAGGTTTTGATTTCCCTGTGGGTCAACAGGTCGAAGCTTAAATTGAACAGCATGCCATCAGGAATGATCAATACACTTGATTCAATCAATTTACCGCCAAATGGTTGCCAAAGCTGCTGATAAAGTTGGTAAGTAACGGCACCTAAGGCTGTTTGGTCATGCCAAAGGGAAGGTAGTTTTTTGACCAATTCGGGATTGAAATTCAATGAATAAAGTTGCTTTTTACCATTATTGATCACAATGGCTTTGAGATCCTCTCCTACAAAAAGATATCGGACAATTTGCTTTTCCTTTGGAAACACCAAGTCTCCTTCATGAATGTCCCCGTACCTGGATTGGTAATAGGCAGGGTAATCTGATTTGAGCATTTTCAAATGATTCTCCCATTTGGAGGAAACTGCCATGAATTCCTCCATATCCCCTCCTTCAGAGAGGATATATCCCAATTCGTCCCTGATCGTGGACTCTTCTTCTATGATGGATTCTGGTACCCCACTGAATTTTACCTGTCTTTGCTGGTTTAGTTGGGCACGAATTTTTGCATAAACGCTGGATTCGTGAGTTGCAATCAATTGGTCCAAATATTTTTCTTCCCCGGTTTTTTCATATAATTCTAGCTCGATCTGTTTTACAAAATCGATAATCTCCTGATTTTGGGAAAGCAAAACCCCCAAATCTTCGCTGTCGGAAAGCATTGCCTTTCGTTTTTCTAAAAGTTTAATACCCTGCCTCAGTTCGTTTAACATTGATTCAAGGTAAGAAATGGATCGCTCTTTTGTCATTTTGTAGTCCGACTTCCACTTGAGCAAATATGCCATGGGTTTTTCATATTCTATTCTCACTGAATCGGTAAGATTGGTGACAGACTCCAAAAGATTGGTAAGAATATCCATTCCCTCTTCCGCCTCTGTTCTGGCTGAAGCAAAACTTCCCAAATTGTAGGAGACACGGCTTTTGTTGATTACCTGATGAAAGCCTGGCAGTGATTGGATACCATTGGTTTTTTTGGTGTATTCATAGCCCATTTTTGACAATTGTTGGGCAATCCCAGGTTCTCCGTGCAGGGAGAAAAAATCAGCAGCATGGCCCAAAAATCCCAAGTAAACAAAATCCAAGGATTCATGATTGGTCTGTTGAAAGTACTTCAAAGCTGTATGATAACTTGCTTTTGCAGCATCAATTTCATTTTCACCTTCTGCGACCAAGGCAAGTGTGTAATAAATATCTGCCAATCGTAAAGGGAATTTTTCTTCCGTTGCATTGAGATCATCAATGGCCCGATTAAGGTATTTTTTTGCTTCTCCATAATTCATTAAATAACTATGAACCTGACCTACCATGATAAGGCTTTCTGTGATTTCTGGATGTCCTGCTGGGAAATACTTTTCTTTCTCCCTGAGCGTATGTTCATGGATCTGAAGTGCTTGGAGATAGTTTCCCATACTCTTATAGGTAATTCCCAAGTTCATCGAACTGTAAAAAATGGATAGCATGGCCCTATCCCGCTTGGGATCATCTATGGCTTGATCGGCAAAGGCTTTGCTGTTTGCGATGGATGACTTGACCATTTTCACACTTTCATCAAGCTTGCCTTTTACATCATAGACTGCCGCAAGGTTTCCCTCAATCATTGACCTTCGATACAATCGGTTGGTGGGACTATCTTCCATTTGATCCAAATAGGCTATACCCTCTTTCCAATAGTATTCCGCAGAATCCCACATAGAGGCATACCAGTAAGAGACTCCCAAATCATTGAGGATATTAAAGCGGCTTTCGGAACTGGTGTTAGGATCAAGATTAAATCCCTCCAAGGCTTTGAGGGTATGAGCGCGGGCAAGTGCAAAATCATTCAATTGGGTAGCAAGGACACCGAGATTGCGTTCTATGATCGCCCATTCGGAAGGAGTATGGTCGGGGATTTTATTCGTGAAGTCCAAGGCTCTTTGATTGGCGTCATAGGCCATTTGAATTTTTCCGGCAAACATAAAATACCGATGTGATTCCAAGTGAGCTTGTCTCAATACTCTTGGATCCTGAGTTTTTCCACTTAGGAAATTCAACCAATATTGGACTCGGTCCATTCCATATTGCATGTCCTTTTGCTTGTTACCAATAAATCCTGCAAGGGGGACAAAATAGCTGAGGTTCAAATAATCAGCATTTTTAATATAAAAGTTTGTATGTGTATCAAAGAAAATAATCGCACTGTCCAATTTGTCCTCGTTGATTGCTTTTTGGACTTGGGCCAATCGCTCATCGACTGTTTGCCCAAGTAGAAGTATGGGCAAAAAAAACCATATTAAACCGATTAAAGCTGTCTTTTTCACTTTTCCGTTAGTTCTTTCAACAAATCAATAGCTTGGGGATCTTGGCTTTGCCGCAGAACTTCTACCGCTAGGTCTTCTTTTCCCTCCAGGACATAAGCCAAGGCCAAATACCATATTGCGTCATTTTGAAAGTTTGAATTTTCATTGGTAGCCACAGCATCGAAATAGAAGATGGCAGGATCAGCTTTTTTGAGGGCCAAATGAGAAGCGCCAAGGAAAAACTGTAAGGTGTCGTTTTCTGGTTTGTCTTGAATTAATTTCTCCCAACGGGTAATTGCATCTTGATATTTTGCTGATTTATAATCCACCATAGCCCTGTCAAATTCATAATTGGATGCTGAACTCATGGCCGTCACCAATCCAGGGTCTGCTTGGTAGTATGCCATGAAAAGCCTTTCATTTGGGTCAGGCCTGAAAAGTAACAACCAAGCAAAAAATCCAACCGTCAAGAGCAATGAAGCAGCGATGGATAGAGGTTTCAAAGGGAATAAATTAATAACTTCTTTTTTATCAGCAGGTTTATTAGTTTCATTTGATGTTGTTGTTTCCATCTCCAATTCTTGATGTATTTGATCCAGATTGTTTCTGAAGGCTGCTTCTTCTACCCCTTCCAAAATGACTTTCATGTCTTCCATCTTTTGGGTAAGTACTTTGTCTGAAGCGATCGATTGTTCAAAAGCAGTCTTCTCCTTGCCCTCCATACTTCCCAGGATGTATCTTTCGAATTTTTCAAATTCTTCTTGCGATATATGATAATTATTTTCCAATTTGGGTTCTTTATTCTTTATTAATGAGCATTTCTTTTAGTCGCTGAATACACCTGTATTTGTTATTTCGGGCAGTTGCCTCGGTCCAATCAAATGCTTTAGCGATCATTGACATACTTTCTTTTTTGTAATAAAACCGGGTCAGTAATTCCTTGCAGTTTTCTCCAAGTTTAGTAAAAGAAACTTCAATCTTTTTTAATTGAATTTCCTTTTCGTCATTGACTTCTTCCTCTTTTTCATAGAAATTTTCGAGAGACACAGTCTTTTTATACTTTGGTGACCTGAGATGATCAAGCCATTTGTTTTTTGCTATTTGGTATAAATACCCGTTTAGCGCAGTTCCGTTTTCCGGCTTAAACCGATCATTCTTTATGTTTTTCCAAACTGCCACAAAGGCCTCCTGAAATATATCCTTTGCTTCATGATGAGTTCCATTATTGGAAAGGACATATTTTTCTACCTTAGGATATTGATCCTGATAGACACCTTGAAGAATATCAGCATCATTGTTTTTGATTCCTTCAAGAATTTCAATTTGGGTGAGTTTTCTAAAAGTATATTGCTGCATGGGATGAAAATTACAGAAATATACAATTAAATGTTTTTTATCCCAAATTTATGTTGTTTTAAATAATGATTTTTTAGCTAGTTTAGACTATTGGTTATTTGATTACTGAGATCATTCATTAATCAAGTATGGTCACCTCTATTTCTTTATAGTTGATTTTTGCATTTTGCAGTTGGGTTTGGAAGGTTTGGTACATCACTCCTTCCGAAACCCCTAGGCCCGCATAGGGTGAACCAATCAATACGACGAAGAATAAATCGTCACCCCTTTTATCCAACTGATTTACAACCAGACATCGGATACATCATTAAAATGTCATCAAAAAAAATGACCAAATATCTTTGGCCATTTACTTTTGAAAAAAATTCACCCTTAAGGTCTAAAACTGATCAATGTCCTGATATACATTGGTGTTTTGGGAAACCAATGCATTGGCAAGGGCAAAAAATTCTTGGTTAAAATTATTCCAAAGCGTGCCATTGGTATAATCCACACAGCCATTGAACAAGAGCACAGCCGCAAGCCCTGTGTTATTGTTTGTTTGGAATACTGTACGTGTTCCAGGAAGTGCCCCACTGAAACTGATACCATTTTGGCTTCGGACTATGCCAAGACCGAAGGTGTTATTGAGCGGACTCGGACCTGAACCTTTTATAAACTCCTCATAAATGGGACCTTCCAAAATCTGTTGCCGTCCAGGTCTATTGTTGATTGCCAATATAAATTTTAACAGATCTTTGGCTGAAATAACCATTCCCCCATCACCATCCCGTCTTTCAATATTGAATCCATATTCATACCCTTTGATATTCCCTATGCCGTAATATTTGACCTCGTTAGGATGTCTTTCTGCTAGGTTTCTTTTCGCCATTATAGCAGAATTAATTCCAAGTGGATTCAAAAAATCATCCTTCATAAACTGGAAAAATGACTTCCCACTTATTTTTTCTACCACTCTTGCAGCTACAAAATAATTTGTATTGACATACCAATATTGAGTTCCCGGAGCATATTTTAGGAGAGCATTGTCCAGCATCCAGTCAAAAAACTGCTTATTGTTTAAATTGGGACTGCTGTCTATTGCATCCCTATCATTTGACAGAACCCATCCTCCTGTTGTCATATGCAAGAGATGTCTGATGGTCACATTTTTTACCCTTTCGCTGTATGCCTTAGTACCAAAATCATTTGCCAAGATTCCCCCATCACCAAAAACCTTGTCGTCCAAATCCAATTTGCCCTCTTGGACCAATCGGAGAATAGCTACTCCTGTAAATGTTTTGGATATACTGGCAATTCTCATCCGGTGATCTGTTGTCATGGATTGGTTGGCTTCCACATCAGCTAATCCATAAGCTTTTGAATAAACGAGTTTACCATTTTTGCTAATGGCCAATGTGGCACCGGGGTATTCCCATTTTTCGATAAATTGCGTGATTTGATTATCAATGACAGCAATATCCTCCTGCGTTGTGGGTAGCTGTGGTCCGGGAGTGGGATCAATGTCATCTGAACAAGACCAAACAAATAAACTTATGGTCAACAGGATGGTGAAAGGTTTAAATAATGATTTCATGTGGTTTAGAAATTAAGGTATACATCCGATCATCGATATGATTTCAAATTGTCATCATGTATTTGGGAAATATTTTATTTTTACTTTTCAAAGCCGAAATCAATGGATAAAGAAGAAAATTATTGATATGGATTTTTGCTTACCAAACCTGACTATGAAAAAATACCTCCTCCCTCTTTTTATGCTTCTTGCTTGCGAAATTAATGAAGTAAAACCTCCGGAACCTGTTCACCCTATCCCCTCCGAAAGACAGCTTGCTTGGCATGAACTGGAATATTACGGTTTTGTCCATTTCAATATGAATACCTTTTCGGATATGGAATGGGGCATGGGAGATGAAAGTCCCGTACAATTCAATCCCACCGAATTGGATACCCGACAATGGGCCAAAGTGGTCAAGGACGCCGGGATGAAAGGGATCATCATCACTGCCAAGCATCACGATGGCTTTTGTCTTTGGCCTTCAGCTTATACGGAGCATTCGGTAAAAAATTCTCCTTGGAGAGATGGGGAAGGGGATTTGATCAAAGAATTGGCCGAAGCTTGTTCAGAATTTGATTTGAAATTCGGAATCTACTATTCCCCTTGGGACCGAAATCATGCTGATTATGGTAAGCCTGAATATATAACCTATATGAGAAATCAACTCACAGAACTGCTGACCAATTATGGGGATATTTTTGAAGTCTGGTTTGACGGTGCCAATGGAGGCGATGGCTATTATGGCGGAGCCAATGAAACCCGCAGGGTGGATAAAAAATCCTATTACGATTGGGAAAACACCTTTGCTTTGGTCAGAGAATTACAACCTAATGCGGTCATTTTCGGAGATGCAGGACCGGATGTCAGGTGGGTGGGGAATGAACATGGATTTGCTTATGAAACTACCTGGTCCAATTTGCTTCGGGATTCGGTCTATGCAGGCATGCCAGAATATTCTGATCTGTATGCCACAGGTCAGGAAAATGGAACCCATTGGGTACCGGCTGAGGCAGATGTTTCCATCAGACCGGGTTGGTACTACCATGCCTATGAAGACCATAAAGTCAAAACTTTGCCACAGCTTTTGGATATCTATTACAAAAGCATAGGTCAAAATAGTGCTTTGCTGATCAATTTCCCTGTGGACAGAAGAGGATTGATCCATGAAAAAGATGCTTAACAGATCATCAAATTATCCGAAAAAATTCAAGAGGATTTTGCGGATAACCTCATTAAAAATGCCGAACTCAATGCCAGCAACTCAAGAGGGATAAACTTTAGGATTTATCATGTGGCTGATGGAAATAAAGAGACATATTGGGCTGCAGAAGATGGAATCATTCATAATGAGATACTGATCAAATTGCCTGAAGTTACAAAAATCAACCGTTTTATGGCTCAGGAATACTATCCACTTGGTCAAAGGATCAAGGTATTTACTTTGGAAGCCAAAACAGGTAACGGTTGGGAGTTAATCGCAGAAGGAACTACTGTTGGTGTGAAAAGAATATTGCGTTTTGCTGATGTGGAAACTGATGAAATCAAGTTTAGCATCACAGATGCAAAAGCCAGCCCCACCCTATTCAGTTTGGGAGTTTACAATGCTCCAAAACTGTTGATAGAACCGATTCTCAACCGAAGCAAATCGGGATTGGTGGAACTAAGCATCCCTGAAAGCAATATGGATATTTACTATACTTTGGATGGATCTGAGCCAAATGAAAACAGTCAAAAGTATGCATCTCCATTTGAGATTTTGGAACCAACTCTACTGAAGGCCATCAGTTTTGATCCTTCCAATTCCACCAAAAGCGAGATGTTGGAGGTTTCATTAAACATTGCCAAAGCCAAATGGAAAGTTGTCCACAATGATCCCAATGCCGAAAAAGCCATCGATGAAGATTCTTCTACTTTTTGGAAAAGTACCGATAATGAGATAGTCGTAGACTTGGGAGAAGTACTTACCATTAAAGGCTTTAACTACCTTCCTCCACAAAACAGATATATGAGCGGGGTGATTTCCAAATATTCGTTTCATACAAGTACCGACGGGAAAAATTGGACGGAACAAGAAATTGGCGATTTTTCAAATATCCGCAATAATCCCATTGAACAAAGTATCCCATTACGAACTCCTGTAAATGCCCAATTCATAAAACTAAAATCCCTTCAAACTTCCGATAATCAATCGGCAGCTTTTGGAGAGGTTGGGGTTATATCCATTGACTAATAGATTATCATTATCTGTGAAGATCAGTGATCATCCGTGGTTTAATTACTAACCACGGATTTCGCGGATATGCACAGGTTTTATTGGTTCAGTATACTGATGAATGGGTGAATCAACTGTAAAACGCATAATATTTTTACAAGAGCCTTATCAGCAAACAATAGAAATTTCAAATACAAATCTGTGAAAATCAGTGCCCATCAGTGGTTTAATTACTAACCACGGATTTCGCGGATATGCACAGATTTTATTGGTTCAGTATACTGATGAATGGGTGAAACAATTGTAAAAGCAAAATATTTTTATGAAAGCCTTATCAGCAACCAAAAGAAATTTTAAGTATTAATCTTTGCAAATCAGAGTCTATCTGCGGGTAGAAAAAAATAAACTACTGGGAATTCTATCTTAAACGGATAAAATGAAGATAGTTGTTTATTGTTCGCTATTTTGACTTCTGATGGAAGAGATAAATAAAATCACCAAAGAAATCATAGGTAAATCATTCAGGGTTTCTAATTCCTTAGGGGATGGCTTTTTGGAAAAAGTTTATGAAAATGCTTTGGCATATGAATTAAAAAAGAGCGGATTAATTGTATATCAACAATATCCTTTGGAGGTTTATTACGAAGATCAAATTGTAGGTTCCTATTTTGCAGATATTGTTGTTGAAAATAGAGTTCTTGTGGAGTTAAAAGCTGTCAAAAAATTGGATGATATCCATTTGGCTCAAATTCTCCATTATTTGAAAGCCTGTAATTTTAAGCTGGGATTGTTGATAAATTTCGGTAGTCCCTCGGTAGAAATCAAAAGAGTAGTCAATGGATTTTAATTTAAGATTTGATTGGTATCCCCATCTGTGAAAATCAGCGTTATCTGTGGTTAAAGTATCATAACCACAGATTTTACGGATTTACGCTGATTTTTTATTCCATAAATGGATAAAATCGGATTGTTGATTCCATAATTTAATTCCAGTTAAGTTATTGATAATACCTCGTTATAGGCAATTCCATTCTTAATGCCCATCTATGAAAATCAGCGTTATCTGTGGTTAAAGAATCCAAACACGGATTTCAGGGAATAACGCTGATTTTTTCTGTCAAAGCATGTGATCGAGTGGTTGATTCCGAAATTAGATTCCATTTATGTTACTGATTAAATAACTAAAACTTCATCCAATCTTAAGTTCCCAATCCGTGAAATCTGTGGTTAAACTGAAAAAGCCAAGTCAAATAAAAACCATCCCTAAATTTTTGTTATGAAAAATGATGATATACTTTTACCTTATTCCCCTGATTAACATTTCATCCAAATGACCTCAATATGAAAAGAAGAGATGCCCTCCGGAGTCTGGCACTCCTGACAGGAGGTTTGGTGCTGGTGCCTTCCTGCGATTTCTCTAAAGAAGATATACTCGGCGCTTACCAAAACCTTGAAATCACCCCTACCCTAAAACAGCTTTTGGCTGAAATTGCAGATACCATTATCCCTGCAGGTAATCTAAAAGGTGCCGCGGATATTGAAGTGCAGGATTTTATCCTGGTCATGGTCAATGACTGTATGGAAAAAGAAGCCCAACAAATTTTTATGTCTGGACTAAAAGGTTTTGATGATTTTAGCAAAAAATCTACAAGAGACAAATTTGAGAAATTGTCCCAAGAGCAAAGAGAAACTTTGGTTTTGGAAGGATTATCCACTGAGGATGAAAGCCAACAAGTCATAAAGAATTTCCTGAGGACTACCAAACGCTTTACCATTCAAGGTTTTATGGTATCGGAATATATGCAGACCGAAGTAAAACCCTATTCCCTTATTCCTGGAGAATACAAGGGAGATGTCCTGATTGCCGAACTTAAACCTGAAAGAATCAATGGCTAATTTCAATATAGACGCAACAAAAGAAAGAACATTTCAGGCCATTGTAATCGGTTCGGGAATGAGTGGAAGTTGGGCTGCAAAAGAACTCTGTGAACATGGCGTAAAAACCCTGGTCATTGAAAGAGGCCGCGATGTCAAGCACATCAAGGATTATCCCACTACCAATATGCTTCCCTATGAATTTGAACATAGGGGACAGATTCCTCAGGCAGTTCAGGAAGAAAATCCTGTGGTAAGCCGATGCTATGCATTCAAGGAAGATGCCCAGCACTTTTTTGTGAAGGACAAAGAACATCCCTATGTGCAGGAAAAGCCATTTGATTGGATCCGTGGTTATCAGGTAGGAGGAAAATCCCTGCTTTGGGCGAGACAGGTTCAAAGAATATCCGACCTTGATTTTGAAGGGCCTTCAAGGGATGGCTTTGCAGTGGATTGGCCCATCAGATACAAGGACATTGAACCTTGGTATAGTCATGTGGAGAAATTTGTAGGGGTTTCCGGTAACAAAGATGGGCTTCCAAATTTGCCTGATGGTGAATTTTTGCCCGGCTTTCCATTGAATGTGGTGGAACAGTATTTTGCCGATCAACTCAAAAAGCACTATGGCAACGATAGGCATATGATTTTGGCCCGCTGTGCACACATTACGGGTAACTTGGATTATTATGCCAAACAAGGCAGGGCAAAATGCCAGAGCAGAAACCTTTGTCAAAGAGGCTGTCCTTTTGGAGGTTATTTTTCTGCGAACTCTTCCACAATTCCTTGGGCGGAAAGAACAGGGAATATGACAATGCGGACAGATGCCGTAGTTCATTCTATCATCTATGATGAAGAAAAAGGCAAAGCCACGGGAGTAAGGATTGTAGATGCCCATACCAAAGAGTTGGAAGAATACTATGCTGATGTAATCTTTGTCAATGCCGCGGCACTCAATACCAATTTGATATTACTCAATTCTACCTCTAACCGTTTTCCAAATGGGTTGGGGAATGACAATGGACTTTTGGGCAAATTTGTGGCTTTCCATAATTATAGAGCAGGTGTATCAGCCCAATATGAAGGACATTTGGAATATACTACCCAAGGAGGCAGACCTACCTCAGGATATTTTCCAAGGTTCCGAAATCTCCACAAGCAGGAGACTGATTTCTTGAGAGGTTATGCTGCCGGCTTCAGTGCAAGTCGTGGTACTTATTCCGACCAAAACAGTATTGGAATGGAATTAAAGGAGAGCTTGTTAAATCCTGATAAATATGGGCCTTGGCATGTGGGTTCCCACATGATGGGAGAGACCATACCCAAAGAAAGCAACTATGTGGCTTTGGACCCCAACCAAAAAGATGCTTGGGGGATTCCGCTTTTGAAAGTCAATGTGGATTATGATGACAATGACGAGAAAATGATCAAAGATTATCAGGAACAGATGACTGAGATGTTTGAAAAAGCCGGATTCACCAATATAAGACTCCGTGATGACAAGCGTGCCCCTGGCTTGGATATCCACGAAATGGGCGGTGTCAGAATGGGCAAAGACCCAAAAACCTCCCTACTCAATGCCAACCACCAACTGCATTCGGTATCCAATGTATATGTGACTGACGGGGCATCCATGACCTCCACCGCTACCCAAAACCCATCTTTAACCTATATGGCTTTTGCGGCAAGGGCAGCGCATCATGCGATGACGGGTTTGAAATAATACTTTCTTAGCCCCACTCAAAGGAAATTTGGGTGGGATCTTGTGCATCTTGGATGGATTTGATGTAAATAGGCTAAAATAAATATTTGGAGCGATGAGTATAGAAGATCAAAAAGCCATAATTATTGAAAAAGTCAAACAGGTTAATGATATTGACCTTATCAATGCCATTGAAAGTATGCTTGAATTTGCTTCCAAGAAAGATGTTTTGATTGAAATTTACGATGAGCATCAAAAATTAGTGATGAACAGGTTTGAAAAAGTTCGGCAAGACCCTGAAAGACTTTTGGACTTGGAAGAAGCTCAAAAAATCCTGAATGAGGAATGATTACCTGTAATGTCAAAGTAGATCCTGATGCCATTGTAGATATTAAAGAAATGGTACAATGATATCCAAAGAGGACTTGGCAGTAAATTTCGAAGTATTGTGATGGAACAGATCAAGTCTTTAAAAAATGACCCTCGTATTTAGCCGCACATCATGCGATAATTACCAACGATTTAAATAACCAGCACCATCCCCTTTTTTATTTCCCAAAACATAAAACAGGCCGGCATTGACAGTGATAAACTGCATGTGTGTCCTGTAAGAAGAGCCTGCATGGTATTCATGAATTATATCAGGCTGTGCAGCACTCACAAAATCAAAAGATACATTTTCGCCTCTTAGGGTGGTTGTGTTGTTGCTAGGTTCGTTCAAACTCATGTACCTTACTTCTCCGCCATTTAGGTAGTTAAGGCGAATATCAAAAAGCCATTTTCTTCTTTCGAGGGATTTGAAAGGATAACTCAAATCAAACCTTAGGCCGCCGCCCAGGAGTAAATATGAAGTCCGGTCGCTCACTAATGTAGTGGATTCCAAAGGTTTTGGACAATCTGAGGTAAATACCTCTCTTGGATCAAGGATGGACAAATCAGTGGAAATATTGCTCAAACCGCCTCCAAAAAACAGGTAAGGCTGGGCAAATCCGTTATCCACAATATCATACTTTATATATGCTGAATTGTTTGTAAAGAGGTTATAAATTTCTACATCAACATTGCCTTCATAGCCATTATCAAAGCGATACAATTCTTCCCGCTTTTCATTTCCATAATCTGAAATTGCAAATTGAACACCTACACTGAGTTTGGTCTTGGGAATGCGGTAGGCCAAATCTGTAGAAAAGCCATGACTTGCACGATTGATATAAGTACTCATCGGCCCTCGGGGCGTGGAGTTGAGGTATCCTAAACCAACCTCAAACTGGGCCTGAGAGAAGATAGGAATCAATAGCAAAGGCATCAAAAAAACCGAAAGAAGAATAAGTCTGTTTTTCATGGGTTTCAGAATTAAATGAATCTTATACTTACATTGAAAATGTCCTTAAAAAGGATACTCAATTGTACGGGATTAAACTAAAAAAAGTTAAAAAAATTATTTGGTATATTCGCCGTTTCCGACATACTATTTCTTTTTATTCAGATATGTACGTATTATCTTCGCTGTAAACAGATTATTGATAATTATATTATAATCAATAACAATATTCATTTTATAGACCTTATCTCCCCAATACCCCCTTCAAATCCGCCGGCGAGTAATTAACAGACTTTAAAGTTTTCCGGTCTTCCTTTCTAAATACCAAAAACAGTTCACCTTCTTGTTCATAAAAACAATCTACTCCCTGACTTGCATAATGTTCAACCGTCTTTTGGGCTTCCCCTTCGGTTTTGCAGGCTTTGCTCATATTGGACCTTTGGACCTCATCAAATAGTTCCTTGAATTTGTCAGCCAATCCGAATTCCAAAATTGCCCCGGACAATACATATTGGATGTCACAAAGGGCATCGGCAATTTCCACGATATCTCCGTTTTGAATTCCTTCTTCCAATTCTTTCAGTTCCTCGGAAATCAGGGAAACCCGCAATTGACATCTCTTTGCATCAGGGATTTGGGGTTCGGGAAGGATGGGATGTTTGAAAGTCTGATGGAAAGCAGCGACTGAGGTGAGGCTTTTTGGATCTTGCATGGAGGAATTTATAGAAGTGGTGTTTTAAAAACTTATCAATTATACTCCCCGATTTGGGGAAAAACGCTTTTTCAAATAAAATAAAAATGGCCGGAAAAACCGGCCACTTAATAATTATTTTAAGCAGTTTATTATACTAAAGTATCATATCGTCTGCCCACTTCATCCCAATTGACAACACTCCAAAAGGCAGTCACATAATCAGGTCTTCTGTTTTGGTAATTGAGATAATAGGCATGTTCCCATACATCGATGCCCATTAACGGTATTCCCTGAAATTCGGAGATGTCCATCAAAGGGTTGTCCTGATTAGGGGTAGAACCTACCTTCAGTAAATTGTCTTTATCCAATACCAACCAAGCCCAACCTGATCCAAATCTGGTTTTGGCGGCTGTCTCAAACTGCTCTTTAAAAACTTCAAAGCTTCCAAATGCTCCTGTGATGGCTTCTGCCAAATTGCCGCTTGGCATTCCCTGTCCCGAAGGCGTCATGATTTTCCAAAAAAGCTCATGATTGTAGTGTCCGCCTCCATTGTTTCTCATCTTGGTTGAATACTTGGAGATATTCATCATCACTTCTTCCAAAGGCCTGCTTACATCCACATTTTCTTCTGACGCTGCTTCTCCAAGGTTTTTGGCATAAGCTGCGGCGTGTTTGGTATAATGTATTTCCATGGTCATTTGATCGATATGTGGCTCCAAAGCCATATAATCATAACCTAATGGAGTCTGTTCGAAACCTGTACTCAGTAAAGAAACGGCTTCTCCTTCACTCTCTCCACCACCACAGGCGGTCAGAAATGCAGAGCCGATCATACTGCTTCCTATGCCCAAAGCAAAGGTCGCCTTTGAACTATGGCTTAGAAATGTTCTTCTGGAAACATTAAAATTTGTCTTTTTCATAGATTGATTTTTTCTTTTTGAAATGGTTTTTCATTCTAAAGAATTTCCAAGTTAACCAATTCGACTTGATTTTGAAACCATAAATCAGACATTAAGTCTGAAATTGTGACAAGTTGGTTATGTTTGTAGAACCATAAATACTTGGTTTGGTTTTTGAAAAAAATACGTTACCTCTAAAAGGTATCAAAATAGACATGGAAATTTCCTTTTATAAATATCAGGGCACAGGAAATGATTTTGTTATGATAGATGACAGATCAAATGCTTTCCCTGAAAAAAACCTTCCTCTGATCCAAAATCTATGTCACAGAAAATTTGGGATTGGTTCGGACGGACTGATCTTAATTCGAAACAAAGTAGGTTTTGACTTTGAAATGATTTATTTCAATGCAGATGGTTCTCAGAGTATGTGTGGAAATGGAGCGAGGTGTGCTGTGGCTTTTTCCAAGTTTCTGGGAATTATTGGAATAAATACTAACTTCTATGCCATAGATGGCGCGCATGAGGCAAAAGTTGTGGGAAATGAGGTGGAGTTGGGCATGAGTCCAGTTTTAAATTTGGAAAATGCAGGCCATGATTTCTTTGTGGATACAGGCTCTCCGCATCATGTAAGGTTTGTGGAAAATGTGCTTGAATATCCTGTATTTGAAGAAGGAACCAAAATCCGCTACAATGACAACTATGCACCCAAAGGGACAAATGTGAATTTTGTCACGCCCTTGACCAATGGAGAAATTCAAGTCAGGACATACGAAAGAGGAGTTGAAGACGAAACCCTGTCCTGTGGAACAGGAGTTACAGCATGTGCCATAGTATATGGTAACCAAAAAGGGCTCAATGAAGTTAAAATAAAAACACTCGGGGGCAATTTAAAGGTTAGGTTTACTGAAAATCCAGATGGGAGTTTTCACCGCATTAAACTCATAGGGCCAGCAGAACAGGTTTTTGAAGGAAGAATTGAAGTATGAGATTTGAGACATAAGACGTGAGACGTGAGACGTGAGATTTGAGAACCAAGAAACAAGAAACGAGGGCCAAGACTTGGGTTTGTTTCACCTAAATCAATATAATGGAGGTGATCCAATAAATATTAAGTAAAAACAAAATTCTATTTTGTCTCTTCTCTATTGCCCTTATTGCTCTATACTTACTTGTATATCTAAATAGACCCAAATCTCATATCTCACATCTCATATCTCATATCTCATAAAGATTATTAACAAAAAGGCCTTAATTTTAAGGCCCCATATTATACTGAATCAATTATGTTAGAATTATTAGCCAAAGGTCTGGCAAAAGTTTTTGGAACGAAGTCAGATAGAGATATAAAAGAATTGGCCCCTAGGGTTCCCCTGATCAATGATGCCTTTAATAAATTAAAAAACCTCAGTGATGACCAACTGCGGGCGAAAACCGAAGAAATCAAAACGATCATCAATGCAGATTTAAAAACATTTGATGATAGAATAGCTGAATTAAGGGAAAAAATCAATGCACTTGCTGCTGATAAGGTACATGAGAAGGATGCGCTTTTCAATGAAATTGACAATACCGAAAAGTCAAGAGATGAGGCCTTGGAAGTGACTTTGGATAAAGTCTTGATCGATGCTTTTGCAATTGTCAAAGAAACAGCAAGAAGATTTAAGGAAAACGGGAAACTAGTCGTCAAAGCGACGTTACTTGACAAAGAACTGGCAGCCAAAAAAGCCAATGTTGAGATTTCTGGAGAAGAGGCTATTTGGCATAACAAATGGATGGCAGCGGGAACAGAAGTCGTATGGGACATGGTCCATTACGATGTACAGCTGATCGGAGGAATGGTGCTACATAAAGGTAAAATCGCCGAAATGGCCACCGGTGAAGGTAAAACTTTGGTTTCTACATTACCTGCTTACCTCAATGCACTTGCAGGGAGAGGCGTTCACTTGGTGACTGTCAATGATTACCTGGCAAAAAGGGATTCCGAGTGGAATGCCCCATTATTCGAATTCCATGGCCTAAGCGTAGATTGTATAGACAAATATCCACCGAATTCAGATCAAAGAAGAAAAGCATATGCCTCTGATATTGTATATGGCACAAACAATGAATTTGGTTTTGATTACCTGAGGGACAATATGGCCCGTGATGCCAATGACCTTGTTCAGGGAAAGCACCACTTTGCCATGATTGATGAAGTTGACTCTGTGTTGATTGATGATGCAAGAACACCATTGATCATTTCAGGCCCCATTCCAAGAGGTGATGAACATGAATTCATGGACATGAAACCAAGGGTTTCTACTTTGGTCGATGAGCAGCGTAAATTGGTGCAGGGATTTCTGGCTTCAGCCAAAAAACTGATTGCCGAAGGAAATGAAAAAGAGGGTGGTTTGTCTTTGTTTAGGGCTTTCAGGGGTATGCCCAAATACAAACCATTGATCAAGTACCTTTCTGAACCAGGAATCAGAGTTATCCTTCAGAAAACTGAGAATTATTATCTTCAGGACAATAAAAGGATGATGCCGGAGGCTGATGAACCTTTACTTTTTACCATTGAAGAAAAAACCAATGGCATAGAACTGACCGATAACGGAATAGAGGTCATTACCACGAAAAACGAGAACCCAACTTTCTTCATCTTGCCCGATATCGGTGTTGAGATCGCAGATATGGAGAAAAACCCGGATTTAGATGACCGTGAAAAACTGATCAGAAAAGAGGAAATCATCAAAGACTACGGCATCAAGGCCCAAAGAATCCATACTGTCAATCAATTGCTGAAGGCCTATTGTATGTTTGAGAAAGATACAGAGTACATCCTTGTGGATGGAAAAGTAAAAATTGTCGATGAACAGACAGGCCGTGTGATGGAAGGCAGAAGGTACTCTGACGGACTGCATCAGGCCATTGAAGCAAAGGAAAACGTGAAAGTGGAAGATGCTACCCAGACCTATGCCACTATCACGCTGCAGAATTATTTCAGGATGTACCACAAGCTTTCAGGTATGACTGGTACTGCCGAGACGGAAGCGGGTGAATTCTGGACAATTTACAAGTTGGATGTAGTGGTCATTCCGACCAATAAGCCAATCGTCAGGGATGATAGAGAAGATAAAGTTTATAAAACCGTTCGTGAAAAGTTCAATGCAGTAGCTGACGAAATCGTCGAATTGACGACTGCAGGAAGGCCTGTTTTGGTGGGTACAACTTCAGTTGAGATATCTGAAGTGTTGAGCAGAATGCTTACGATCAGAAAAATCCAACATCAGGTTTTGAATGCAAAACAACACGCAAGGGAAGCCGATGTTGTAGCTGAAGCCGGTAAGCCAGGAACGGTCACCATCGCTACCAACATGGCGGGTAGAGGTACTGATATCAAATTGACCCCTGAATCCAGAGCTGCAGGAGGTTTGGCCATTGTTGGTACTGAAAGACACGAATCCAGAAGAGTCGATAGGCAGCTGAGAGGTAGGTCCGGACGTCAAGGGGATGTGGGTTCATCCCAATTCTTTGTTTCCTTGGAAGATAACCTGATGAGGATGTTCGGTTCTGACCGAATTGCCAAATTGATGGATAGAATGGGTCTGGAAGAAGGAGAAGTAATCCAACATTCCATGATTACCAAATCCATCGAAAGGGCACAGCGTAAAGTCGAAGAAAATAACTTTGGAGTAAGAAAACGTCTGTTGGAATACGATGACGTTATGAACTCTCAAAGAGAGGTGGTTTACAAAAGGCGTAAAAATGCGCTGATGGGTGAGCGCCTTGAATTGGATATTCTGAATGTCATGTATGATGTGTCAGAAGATATCGTTCAGATGGGTAAGTCAACAGAAGATGTTGAAAATCTCAGAATGAACATTTTTAGTTCCCTGGGTATTGACCATCCATTTACGATTGATGATCTAAAATCAAAAGACTCGAATGTATTGACGAGAGAGTTGTTCGATGCAGCCTATAAAAACTATGTATCCAAAAATGAAAAGATATTACAGAAAGCATTGCCAATCCTTAAAGATGTACATATCCAAAGAGGTGCTACTGTAAAAGAAATCATGGTACCCATCACAGATGGGGTCAAGCAGATAGGCGTAGTTATCAACTTGGAGTCTGCTGTCAAACATGAGGGGAGTGATCTGATTCGTGCAATTGAGAAGAATGTGACTTTGGCCATCATTGACCAAAACTGGAAAGAGCATCTCCGTGATATGGATGACCTGAAGCAGTCTGTACAGAATGCGGTTTATGAACAAAAAGACCCACTTTTGATTTATAAATTTGAGGCTTTTGAAATGTTCAAAAGGTTTGTGGGTAGATTGAATGAAGATACGATTTCTTTCATTTCAAAAGCAGAACTTCCTACTCAGGATCCTAGTCAGGTTAAAGCTGCTCAATCCCAAAGAAGGGATGATGGAAATGTTAAGGCCTCCAAAGAAGAAGTCAGCAGTAGCCTTAATCCAGGATCAAGAAGACAATCAGCAGCTGCAGTTGCCAATAGGACCGAAGCACCACAGGTGGTTGCGCCTAGAAAATCAGAAAAAGTTTATGGCCGAAATGACAAGGTTTCGGTTCAATATGCTGACGGAAAAACTGTTAAAGATGTCAAATACAAAAGTGTAGAAAGGGATGTTGCTGACGGAAAATGTATAGTAATTGAACATTAACAATAACATCATGAAAAAATCACTGATTGGACTGATTGGCCTGTTAATTTTAACAAACTCTTGTGCACTTCTTCAAAAAGGAGGTTCTAATGCTGATGCTTATGAGGGATATCAGGAAGATTTAAGTGAAATCAGAATCACATTTCCATCTCTGGAAAAACAGGTTGCAGAAAATGCACAACCTATAGTAACAAGCACCGAATCTTTGGCAATAGATCGCGACTTGGAAATTGCCTTGCAGAATTTTACTGAGAGCAATAGAGGAGAAAGATATTGGAGTGGGTTTACTGTTTTGGTTTACAGTGGGGTTGATAGAGATCTGGCTTTCAAAACCAGAAATGACCTTTTCACACATTTCCCGGACATCAAAACAGACATGCAATATCAACAGCCCCGTTATTTGGTGAAAGTTGGAAAATATGTCAACAGAATTGAGGCACAGGCCCATTACCATAAATTAAAAGATACATTCCCCTCTGCCCGGATCATTCAGGATAGGTTTCAAAGAGAAGAATATGTCAACCCAGAACCAATAGATGATGGTGAAAGACAAAATCAAGTCACTGGCAACCGACTATAAAGCCGAAATTATTGCAAACCGTAGGCACCTTCATGCCCATCCAGAGCTTTCATTTCATGAATTCAAAACAGCAGCCTTTGTTGAGGAGCAGCTAAAAAGTTTTGGTATCACCAAGCTGGAAAGAAAAGCTGAAACAGGAATAGTTGCATTGATAGAAGGGAGAAATCCATCTCATAAGACAATTGCTTTAAGGGGAGATATGGATGCCTTACCTATTATCGAGCAAAATGATGTCCCATATAAATCTACCAATACCGGAGTCATGCATGCCTGCGGGCATGATGTTCATACAGCATCACTTCTTGGTGCAGCTAGAATTTTACAGGGATTAAAGAACGATTTTGAAGGGACAGTGAAACTTATTTTTCAGCCTGGAGAGGAATTGATACCTGGTGGTGCATCTTTAATGATCAAGGATAAGGCCTTGGAAAACCCTCGCCCTTCAGGAATAATCGGTCAGCATGTAATGCCCTTGATACCTGTTGGTAAAGTGGGATTCAGAAAAGGCATGTATATGGCGAGTGCTGATGAACTTTATATTACCATCAAAGGTAAAGGGGGTCACGGAGCCATGCCCGAGACTTTGGTGGATCCGGTATTGATTGCTTCGCATATGATTGTAGCCTTGCAACAAGTGATTAGTAGAAATGCTTCTCCTAAAACGCCTTCGGTTCTTTCCTTTGGGAGAGTAGAAGCCTTGGGAGCCACCAATATTATACCCAACGAGGTAAAGATCCAGGGTACTTTCAGGACACTTAATGAAGAATGGAGAGCCAAAGCCCACATAAATATGGTCAATATTGCTCGGGGAATTGTGGAAGGTATGGGAGGTGAATTGGATTTCGAAGTCAGAAAAGGATATCCTTTTCTTAAGAACGCAGAAGAATTGACCTCAAGGGCACAGCTTGCTGCTATTGATTACCTTGGTGAAGAAAATGTGGAGGACTTGGATATTTGGATGGCCGCAGAAGATTTTTCCTATTATACACAAGAAATTGACGGCTGTTTTTATCGCTTGGGAACACGCAATGAATCCAAAGGTATTATCTCAGGAGTCCATACACCTACTTTCGATATTGATGAGGATGCCCTCGAAATCGGAGCGGGACTGATGGCTTGGATAGCTGTTAATGAATTGGAACATAAACTATAGAAATATTGTAGAAATACTCTGCCTATCGGCAGACAGGTTCACGAAATAAATAGAAATAGTGAACTGCATTGTTACTAAGCAAGCATAAAAACCAGTTTCTTGACTCTTTCGTCTCTGCAGATGTCTCCTGACTTCGACATGACAAGGAAAAGTCTTTCTTGAAAGGAAACACCTGGGTTTATCAAATCACCAATATTTCAAATTATTTCTATAGTATTTCCACTTTATTTCCATCTTATATTTATCGTATTTCATCTTTATATCTATCATATTTCACCTTAAAAAATGAAAGCAACCAAAAATCTAATACTAGCAGTAATTTTAGCAGTTAGCATCAATAACCAGTCATTTGCCTGGGGACCAATTGGTCATTATGTGATTGGAAAACTGGCTGAATGGCAAATGAAACCTCAGACAGTTCAAAAAGTTGAGGCAATTTTACATCACGAATCTATTTCAGGGGTAGGCGTTTGGATGGACAATATTCGATCAGACAGAAATTATGATTACACCAATACTTGGCACTGGGTTACAACAGCTGATGGTGAATATGACCCAAGTATTCAGGAAGAATCAGGTGATGCTTATGCTGCATTTCTCAAAATTAAAGAAACCCTCAAAAAAGGTGGCTTGAGTCCTGAAGAAGAAAGAGACCAGTTAAGATTATTGATTCACATTGTCGGAGATCTTCATCAACCTTTTCATGTGGGTAAACCCGGAGACCGCGGAGGAAATGATGTCAAAGTGAGCTTTTTTAACAAGGAAACCAATATCCATGCAATTTGGGATTCTGATTTGATCGAGGGCAAGAAAATGAGTTACACAGAGATCGCAACTGAATTACAGAAGCGTATCAATCCCGAATTGATTTATAAATATACTTCAAAAACTCCTGCTGATTGGCTGAGAGAAGCGGCTGCCATAAGACCTGACATGTATGACATACCGGAAAATGGAAGGATAGGATATGAATATATCTACAAGCATTATCATCATGTAGAAGAGAGATTGACTGCGGGAGGAATCCGCTTGGCGCAGGTTTTGGAAGAAATTTATGGTTAATTTTGGGGAGGAAAATTCTTAAAAATACGCGAACCGACACAAAAATGTGTCGGTTTTTTTTATTTTCTCATTCGCTATGTGATAATTGAAACTCAATAATTATCTTATAGGGTAATTATGGAAAAATATGCACTTATCACAGGAGCGAGGCATGGCTTAGGTAAATCTTTTGCAATTGAACTATCCAAAATGAAAATCAATACCATTTTGGTTAGTAGGCCAAACCATGGGCTTCAGGAATTTTGCACAGAATTGAAGGAAAAATATGAGATAGATTCAAAGTGCTTTGAGACGGATTTATCCGTTTATCAAAATGTAATTGACCTTGCAAATTGGGTAAATCAGCACTTTGACCTCTTTATCCTTATCAATAATGTCGGAGTGGGAGGAACAATTAGGATGACTGATGCGGATGTTGATTACCTCAATAATATTATCAAGCTAAACGTAATTACTACTTCTGTACTTACCCATCAACTACTTCCTAACCTCTTAAAACAACCTAGAGGATATGTTTTGAATATTTCTAGTTTGGCGGCTTATCTTCCCATAGGCTTCAAAACGGTCTACCCTGCATCCAAATCTTTTGTTTATTCCTTTTCAAGAGGTCTTAATCAGGAATTGAAGGGTACGAATGTTTCTGTCAGTGTAGTGTGTCCCGGACCGATCCGAACCAATGATGAAATCATGAAAAGAGTGGAAAAGGGATTTTTTGGAAAATTTATGGTATTAGAACCTGAGTTCATTGCCAAAAAATGTATCCGGGAACTTTTCCTAAAAAAGGCCGATATTGTGGTTAACCCAATGATTTGGTTTTTCATCATGATTTTACCAAAATGGATTAAGATTCCAATAATGACCAAAATTGCCAGTAAAGAGATTAGTTGAAATATTCAGAAAAAAATTCAATGTTAGAGGTATCATGACTTGGACCAATTACCATAACCACTGTAAATATTGCGATGGGGTGGAAGAGATTGAAACCCACGTTCAACAAGGTATCATTGAGGGTGTCGTCAGTTTGGGTTTTTCCTCCCATAGTCCTGTTTCATTTGAAAACAAATGGTCAATGGAAGAGAAAGATATCCCTGCTTATTTAAAGGATATCAAGGCTGCTGCCGAAAAATACTTCGGACAAATAGAAATATACAAAAGCTTGGAAATTGATTATTTTCCCCAGCAATCAGGAGTTATCAAAAAGTGGGTAGATGATCTTGACCTGGATTATTCAATAGGTTCTGTTCACTTTGTAGATGCTTTTGAAGATGGTATGCCATGGGAAATTGACGGACCTTTGATTACTTTTGAAAAAGGACTGGAAGAGATTTTTGGTAATGATATCAGGAAGGTGTTGGAAAAATATTTCGAATACACCATCCAAATGCTGGAAAAGGATTGCCCAACCATTCTGGGACATATAGATAAGATAAAGATGCAGAACCATCACCATTTTTTTTTCGATGAGAATGAAACATGGTATCAGGAGCTTTTGAAACAGACCTTGGAAGTTGCCGCAAAATCCGGAGTGATAGCAGAGGTGAATACCCGGGGATTGTATAAAAAAAGGGCTTCGGAGACCTATCCCGGTGAATTGGGACTTGGATTGTTGAAGGAATTTGGGATACCGATCTGCCTCAATTCAGATGCACATCACCCAAAAGAAATCATAGGGGAATATAAAAATACTGCTGTACTCTTAAAACACCTTGGATTTAAAGAGCTAATGATCTTGAAGAACAATACGTGGCAGGCTATGCCTTTTGATGAAAATGGAATTCAGTGGTAATTTAAATTAAGCTGATTATGATAGAAATCCCTGAATCCAAAACGCTGAGTTTACAGGCGTCCCAAATTCTGACTGGCAAAAAATTGGCCAAGGTCATTCCGTCCACCCATGTCCATAAAATGGCTTGGTACGAAGGCGATCCCAAAGATTACCCAAAACTTCTGGAAGGAAGAACTGTACAATCCACGCAGGGACATGGAATGTTTGTGGACGTCCATTTTGATGGAAATGTGAGTGTTTCTATAAGCGATGGAGTGAATATGCGATATTATTCCAATTTCGAAGAAGCTCCTACCAAGCATCAGTTGCTGTTGGTTTTTGAAGATGGGAGTTGCTTGGCTTTTACGGTAGCTATGTATGGGGGGATCATGGCCTATCGGGGGAAATTAAACAATAAATACCATATCGGTAGTTTGAATGCGATTTCTCCATTGGATGAAGCCTTTAATGAAAAGGTTTTTCAGGGAATTCTTGATTCGACAAAGGATATGTCCGCAAAATCTTTGTTGGCTACCGAGCAAAGAATACCGGGCCTTGGGAATGGGGTATTGCAGGATATTCTCTTCAATGCCGGTATACATCCCAAAACAAAGAAATCCAGTTTATCTGAATTGGAAAAGAGAGATTTGTTCCACAGCCTTAAAATCACACTCAGGAAAATGACTGACCTTGGGGGAAGGGACACCGAGAAAGATCTTTTTGGGAAAAATGGAGGATACAAAACCATTCTTTCAAAAAACACCTTGGTTCAGCCCTGTCCAAAATGCGGCGGAAAAATAGAAAAAGAATCCTATATGGGAGGGGCAGTATATTTTTGCCCAAATTGCCAGAAATTGTAAAGGACAATATTTTATTTTTTGTAGATATTGTAAAGAAATTGAAAAACCTTTCCTGATGCATGATCTGTTAAAAACATCCATTGGGTTCCTTTCGGTGGAACTTAAAAAATTAAATGGTTATGACAATGTTAACTATTTGGTTGAAACAGATAGTGGTAAATATATTTTTAAAACTTATCCTTTTACTTCAGAGACCTTTGATTTAGTCCAGGTGGAAACGGAATTTTTGCATGCTTTGCAAAAAAGGTTTCATGGAAGAATACCCGAACCGGTTCCCTTTGAGGACGGAAACTATGTTAAGTTGATTGAATCTGGCGGTCAAAAACTGGTAGGCAGGTTGCTTACTTTTTTGGATGGAGCGTTTTTGGGAGACTTGAATCCTTCAAAGGCTGACTATCATGCTTTAGGGATTCTTCTGGCGGAATTAGATCAGGAACTTGGAAAACAAAAAAGCTACTTGATTCAATCAAGGAAATGGGAATGGGATATTCAATACCTTGAATTGGTACATAAATTCCTCGAAGATATCCCTTCGGGTAAAGACAGGAATGCGGTACGATTTTTTTTCCTGCAGTTTGAAGAAAATGTTAGGCCACATCTTTCAGGTTTGAGAAAGTCGTTTATTTACAATGATGCCAACGAATGGAATGTTCTTTTCAGAGAAAATAAAGATTTGGCATTGATTGATTTTGGGGATTTGGCTTATGCGCCATTAATTCAGGAGTTGGCAGTTGCTATGACTTATGCCGCTTACGACAAAGATAATTATTTGGAATGGGGGGTTGAGGTATTAAAGGGTTACCAATCCGTAATCCCCCTTGAAGAAAAAGAGTTGGAAGCTCTGTATTACCTGATTGCAGCGAGGTTGTGCGCCAGTGTTTGTAATTCGGCCCACGCCAGAATAACTGATCCTGAAAACTCCTATACCTCTGTCAGTGAAGAAAATGCCTGGAAAATGCTTTATGGATGGCTGAAAATCAATCCTATTGAAGCAGAAAATAGATTCAGGGAGGCGGCAGGCTTGGCTAAGAAAATGGCACTTTCCCTGGAAGATAGCCTGATTTACCGCAATCAATACCTCAGTAGCATTTTATCTGTCAGTTACAGCAAGCCCATCAAAATGGAAAGGGCTGCTTTTCAATATATGTATGATGTCTATGGCAATACTTTCCTGGATGCATACAATAATATTCCTCATGTAGGGCATTCACATCCCAAGGTTGTGGAAGCAGGTCAAAGGCAAATGGCCAGGCTTAATACCAATACCCGATATCTTTATGACATTTTGCCTGAATATGCGGAGAAATTGTTGGCCAAGTTTCCATCATCTTTGAATAGGGTTTTCTTTGTGAACTCAGGCAGTGCGGCCAGTGACCTGGCCATCCGAATGGCAAAGTGGCACACCCAAAGAGAGGGGATAGCAGTAGTTGAGCATGGCTACCATGGAAATACTCAGATTTCCATAGATATTTCAGATTATAAGTTTAACAATCCCAAAGGGCAGGGCCAAAAAGACTATATCCTGAAAGTTCCTATTCCTGATGCCTATCGTGGAAAATACACAGGAGAAGGCGAAAAATCAGGAATTGCATATGCCAAGGATGCCAAAGGATTGATAAACAACTTTCAAATGCCGATAGCAGCATTTATCGCTGAACCCATTGTGGGTTGCGGCGGACAAATACCTCTGGCCCCAGGATATTTGCGGGAAGTTTATGCGGCTGTTCGGGCCAATGGAGGACTTTGTATTTCTGATGAGGTGCAAACCGGTTTTGGCAGGGTTGGGGATTGTTTTTGGGGCTTTGAGCAACATGCTGTGGTGCCGGATATGGTGATCTTGGGCAAGCCAATGGGAAATGGCCATCCAATGGGAGCTGTAGTCTGTACCCAAGAAGTTGCGGAGTCTTTTGAAAAGGGAGTAGAGTTTTTCAGTTCCTTCGGAGGCAATCCGGTTTCCTGTGCCATAGGGTTGTCAGTTTTGGAGGTGATGGAGGAAGAAGGATTGCAGGAAAATGCCAACATGGTAGGCAATTACTACAAATCTTTATTTCATGAACTCCAAAAAAAGCACACTTGCATAGGAGATGTCAGGGGTTCAGGTTTGTTTCTTGGTGTGGATTTGGTCAAACCTGGCACCAAGGAGGAAGATCCCTTGCTGGCAAAAATCATAAAAAATAAATTAAGAGAAAATTACATTCTCATCAGTACGGATGGGCCAAAAGACAGTGTCCTGAAAACTAAACCTCCTTTGATATTTTCCAGAGAAAATGCCCTTCAGGTAGTAGAGGAAATGGATGGGATTTTAAAAGATTTTCCCTGCTAGATTTAAAATTTTAATGGATAGATTTACATATCAGATAACCTTCTGAAATCAAATCAAAAAATCAGATTTCCCACAACATCAAGAACTGATTTGATTTCGTTGAAAGATAATTGTTTTATTAAATGAGAAAAGTATTCCTTTTGATTGTATTGTGGAGCATTTGTTTGAGTATTCGTGCACAGGAAAAAGTTGATTTTGAGATTGATTTTTTAAAAAGCAAGAAGGGATTCTATTGGGAAGGTGGAGGTGTACCGGTTGGTCCGGAAATCACCTTTTCGCAAAGCATGCTTTTTTCTGAGCTTCCGACCGCAGTTCAATTTTATGCTGTATCCAAAAAAGGAAGAATCAATTATTTAACGCCAAAAATCTGGGTGGATGACTTGGAAGTGCACCTGCAGCTGGAGTTTTTGCTAAAATCTGCCCAATGGGAAATAGATAAACCTTATCAACACCAAAATTTTTCTGAGAAGCTTGAACAAGCTACCAAGAATGAAAAGCTTGAACTCATCGGTAAGAATTTGGATAAATTACCGGCAATCTATTTCCTGGAGGCAGAAAAGGAAAAGTACCCTTTGGAAGTGGTCAGGGACTTGTTTCAAAAGATTCCTATCGAAACCAGTAATTCCATTTATGCCAAAAAACTAGAGGTATATCTTACCGTAAAGTCCATCACATCACCCAAAAGCGGTGATAAAATAAAAAATATCGAACTCATAAATTCAAATAATGAGCGTCAACAGCTATTCAAATCTGATCAAAAACCAAAGTTGCTCGTCCTGATGAACTCAGAAAGTGCTTATTCATTATCTACCATTTCACTCTTATCCCAATTTCATGAATTAGTGAAAGAAGAATATGAAATCGTCACTGTTTGGTCGGACAAAAGTTTTGACAGATGGCAAAATTACAGAGCTGATTTAAAGGCAAATATTAAATGGACCAATTTATTGGACATATATGGAGAGGCTTTTAATTACTTTGATGAAGATCTGACGCCTACTTTTTTTGTAATTAATCCGGATGGGATTATTGAGAGAAAATTTAGGGGCTTCAATAAGCGAATAGTAAGCCGATTGCAAGCTTTATCAGAAGCCGTTGAATAGAGGGTTTTAAATTTCTATTTTCTTTTTGCGACGAAAACGCCATTAGGTTGATTAAAAACAGCTTCAATAATTTTTCCGGATTCATCTTCTGTAAATACTATGGTATAACCCTCTGCCACTTTTAATGCAAATTTATTTTTACCAATAGGTAGGAGATCATATTCCGGTTGACCTGCCACAAAAAGGAAAAGCGTATTCACATTTCCTTCTTTTAAATAAAATTTGGCAACCTGCCCGCCCAAGTCATAATCCCCTGTATATTTTTCCAAGGTTTCTTTATCCAGTTCAATTTCCTTGGGTTTACGCTTGAATTCTATGGCATCCACCATTGGTTCGGCTTTGAAAGAAAGAGAAGCGATTTCTCCCAAATTATTGATTCTGAAATTGAACTGCATGGGAGAAACCGTAGTGGTATCAACCTTTCCATTTTCAATACCCACCAGTGAAAAGATATTGTAATGAAAATGTTTTAACCAGACTTTTTGATAAGGAGTGTTTGCAAAAAGGGAATCTCTCTCAAGTTGAATATTTACCATTCCGTAACCAGGATGAGAATATTCCCCGGTAAACTCGGCCAAAAGATGAGAAGTCTTGGTTCCTTTTTTTTGAATTGAGCTAGATTGAGCCTGATTTGCAGCAGCTTGTTTTTTGGCTTCATCAGCTTTTTCTTTTTGGATCTTGTTCCAATCGGTCTTATCTACTTTCAACAATCTGTCACTGATTATATTTCTGACAATGCCGGGAATCGGGGAACCGTTTTGATTGGACAAAACCACAATTCCAATACTATCCATCGGGAAAAATGCCGCATTCGCAGAGAATCCATTAATGTTCCCTCCATGTTCCACCCTGTAATGTCCTTTATAGGAAGAAACCATCCAACCGTAACCATAAGTACTGATATGCATATCCGGAAATTCTTTATCGGGGATGCTGTTTGCCATGATCATTTGCGGACTCATAGCTTCCTTGACATAGGCTTCAGGAAGAATTTGATTGTCCTTGAATTTGCCTCCATTGATCCAAGCAATCAACCAATTGGACATTTCATTGACACTGCTGTTGATACTCCCGGCAGGACCCATAGCGGCAATGTCATAATAGTCCATTTTTTTGATAATGGAATCGTTTTTTACTTCGTAGCCAAAAGATGCATCTTTGCCATTTTTCAGGCCTGTGATTACTGCATTGCTCGTTTTCATCTCCAAGGGATCAAAAAACTTTTCCTGAACGATGTCTTCCCAGGGCTTTCCTGAAATCCTTTCTGCGATTACCCCTTGGGTCAGAAACATAAAATTATTGTAATACCACTGTTCCCTAGGCTTGGCAAATGGTTCCTGATATTGAATTCTTTGCATCAATGAATCCCGGGATTGGGTAGTGAAGAAGTACCAGCTGAGATCATGTCTTGGAAGCCCCGTTCTATGGGTCATGATATCCTTGATGGAAATCAGGTTGTTCATCTCATTATTGAAAAACCGAAGTTCGGGGATGTGTTTGATGGGACTGTCATCAAATGACAATTTGCCTTCTTCCCTCAAAACCCCCAACAGCCCAGATGTAAAGGCCTTGCTGCTTGATCCTATGGCGAAAAGTGTATTTGGAGTTACAGGAATTTTATTTTCGTAATCACGGTAACCGAAGCCTTTTGAATAGATGATTTTGTCTTTTTCCACTACGGAAACAGCAAATCCAGCTGCATTCCAGGTTTCGAGGACTTTGTTTAGTTCGGAATCCAGACCTTCAAAACGATTGTCAGCCTTTTGTTTTTGAGCTATAGAAGTCAGAGAGACCAGAAAGATTAGAAGGGAGAGGAATAGTTGTTTCATGGAATAACTCAATTAAAAAGAAAAAGATAGGTTAATTTTGGTAATTTTTTTGAAATCTAATGAAAAAAATCAAATCTGATTATTAACATATCGAATTCTTGAAGAATTACAAAGTTAATCCTAGAGTTGTAGAAAAACCGATCTATTGAATAAAAAAGGCCCTGAGAATTTCTTCCTCAGGGCTTTCATATTTATAATTAAAAATCCGTTTTTGCATAGTTATAAATCTTGAGGTCATCTAAGAGAAACTTTCCTTCAGGAGAGCCATTTGCCCCAGCGATATCAACCATATTGTTCCAAAATGGATCTCCAAAACTTGAACTCCAATTATTTGATGTTGTTGCGGCTACTTTTTTCCCATTAATGTAAAGTTGCATAGCTTCTTTTGAACCTGAAATTCCCTTTCTATCCCAAACTGCTGCAATATGAATCCAGTCTTTAGTTTGTTCAATTGGGTAAAATTTGATAATTACTTGTGATGGTTCACGTCCAAGAGCGAAAGAAAAAACATTAGTTTTTTTATCTCCGAAAAAAGTGCCATCATAGCTCGACAAACTTATTCCTGATCTAAAACCATAAGGACCATCAAATATTCTATATGTATCAAATTTATACCCAATAGGATTTGTTCTTTGGCTATACCAAACTGATATGGTACCTCTTTCTGGATTTAAAATTTCATCTATATTTTTCAACACTAGGTTGTGTACTCTAGCTAAAGGAAAATAATCTCCAGGAGCAATAGTAACTGCATTTCCAAATTTGCCTGGCACATATTCTCTATTGGCTGGGATATCTAGTCCATTATTCTCATCAAAAAAGCTAAGATTAGGACCGAACTTACTATTTAAAACTTCGTAATCGCTACCAAGTTCATTCCATAAAACAAGTCCTTTCTCATATTTACAAACAGGAATTAAAGGATAAGTTTCAGTGAAGGAAATGGGTGAACCAAGACCTTTTTGCAGAATTGAAAATGAAACTTCATCACAACCTTTCCAATCTTTTTCAAGAGGTATTGAAAAAGTTGCCGTGTAACCGGAAGGTACATTTTTAAACTCTTTACTTTTTCCATTTATTTGGACATGAATGTTAGCTTTTGCTTTGGATGGACCTGAGGTAATATCATACCTGACTTTTACTACAAACTTTTCTTCGGTATTGAACACTTTGTAGGAAATTTTTTTTGTATTGATTCCTGAACTTTTGCTTTTGGAGTCTTTTTTTGCAAAATATTTTCCGCTGCCAAGTTCTATACAATCCGACTTACAATCTGAAGCGTAAATTAATCGTGCATTTAATGGATCATTTTCCTGTTCAAGTTCTATTCCTGTGAGATCTTGAAATTCTTCCAATAACAATACCGGCTCTTCCATTGGAGCAAATTGCTCGCAGGAAAACATTAAACCAAGTGTAAACAAAACTACCAAGTAGCTTTGAATGCAAATCCTTTTTTTTGTTTTCATTTTTTTACAATTTTAGAGTTAACAATAGTCCGGTAAAGGTAAATCTGACTTAAAGTTCCTGAAATGATTTTGCACATGACACTTAATGATTTTTCTCATTTAGTAATTGAAAATCAATAGATTAATCTATTTTTTTGAATAAAAACTAAAAATATATTGGTTTGCTATTTTCTTTTATTATGCTTCTTGCTTTTATGTTGAATGAAAAATCCTATTAGCAAATCCCATCCTTCCTATTTAATTTGACAATTGAAACCAAAATACTCAATTTGTCCTCATTCTTCGATACCAAAATAGAATTCCTCCGCGGCATGGGTCCGCAGAAAGCTGCTTTGCTCAACAAGGAGCTGAATATTTTTACCTATGGAGAGTTGTTACAATATTATCCTTTTCGCTACGAAGACCGGACAAAGTTTTACAAAATCAATGAGCTAAACGAGGACCTTGAAAATGTACAGGTCATAGCCAAAATCCGAAAAACAGAAACCATTGGAGATGATAGAAGAAAGCGCTTGGTAGCTTATATCTATGACGAGACCGGAGAAATGGAACTTACTTGGTTCAAAGGGATTCAATGGGTTGTCAAAAAACTGCTGATCGGACCTGCCTTTGTATTTTATGGCAAGCCCAATAAATACGGCCGAAAATTCAGCATCGCCCACCCGGAAATGGAACCGCTTTCTCAGGTACAGGAGGAAAAGAGTTTTTTTCAACCGGTCTATTCAACTACAGAAAAGCTGAGGTCGAAATACCTGGATTCCAAAGGAATTTCCAGGATATTGGAGGGTCTGGTACAGGTAGCCTATCCCCAAATTCAGGAAACTTTGCCTTTGGAAATCATACAGCGATTTAGCCTGATTTCAAAACAGGTAGCGATGAAGCAAATTCATTTCCCTGAAAACCCAGAAATCCTTCAAAAGGCAAGATTTAGATTGAAGTTTGAAGAATTTTTCTTCGTGCAGTTGAGGTTATTGAAACTGAAACTCACCAGAACAGAAAAGTCAAGAGGACAGATTCTCAACCAAACAGAATTGCTTACGAAGTTTTACAAAGAGCATTTGCCTTTTGAGCTGACAGAAGCACAAAAGAGAGTTGTTAGGGAGGCATTTGGGGATATGAAATCAGGCAAACAGATGAACCGCCTGATTCAAGGTGATGTGGGGAGTGGCAAGACCATGGTAGCCTTTATCTGTATTTTGATTGCTGTGAGTTCCGGGGCACAGACCTGTTTGATGGCACCAACAGAGATTCTGGCCAATCAGCATCATGAAGGCTTGAAGGAATATGCAGACCTGATGGGTTTGAAGATTGCCTTGCTGACAGGATCTACCAAAAAGTCAACCCGAAAAATCATCCATGAAATGTTGCTTTCAGGCGATCTACATATCATTATCGGAACCCATGCCCTCTTGGAAGATATCGTCCAATTCAAAAACCTGGGATTGGCGATTGTTGATGAACAGCACCGCTTTGGTGTAGCACAGCGGGCAAAACTTTGGGCAAAAAACGAAAATTTTGTTCCGCATGTATTGGTCATGACAGCCACGCCAATCCCCAGAACATTGGCCATGACATTGTATGGTGATCTTGATATTTCGGTCATTGATGAAATGCCCAAAGGGAGAAAGCCCATTCAGACCGTGCATCGCTATGATAAAGACAGGTTGAAAGTCTTCGGTTTTATGAGAAAACAAATTTTATTAGGAAGACAGGTGTACGTAGTCTATCCTCTGATCGAAGAATCTGAAACATTGGACCTGAAGAACCTGATGGATGGGTATGAAAGCGTTTGCCGGGCATTTCCTGAATTTCCGATCAGTATAGTCCATGGAAAAATGAAAGCGATGGACAAAGATTTTGAAATGCAGCGCTTTGTCAAAGGAGAAACCAAAATCATGGTAGCCACAACTGTTATTGAGGTGGGCGTAAATGTGCCCAATGCTTCGGTAATGATTGTTGAAAATGCAGAGCGCTTTGGCTTGTCACAAATGCATCAATTAAGGGGAAGAGTTGGCAGAGGGGCAGATCAGTCTTATTGTATCCTGATGACCAAATATGAATTGTCAAAAGACAGTCGGGTACGATTAGAAACAATGGTCAGGACCAACAATGGTTTTGAGATTGCGGATGTGGATCTGAAATTACGTGGCCCGGGAGATTTGATGGGAACCCAACAAAGCGGGGTTGCAGATTTATTGATTGCAGATCTGAGCAAAGATGCACCGATCTTGACTTTGGCACGTGATGCAGCGCAATTGCTTTTACAGGAAGATCCGGACTTGTCTCAGCCCCAAAACACCATGGTCCTGAGACAGATCAGAAACCAAAAGAAACACGCGATCAACTGGAGCAGGATTTCTTAAGTTGTCCCGCAGATTTCACAGATCAAAAAGGAAATATCATTTTCATTCATAAACCAAATTTTGGTTATCTGCGGATATTTGGGAAATCTGCGGGCCAGTTATATCACCACCCTCTGCCCGGTTTCAGCACTTTTTAGAATAGCCTGCACAATTCTGATATCTCGTAAGCCTTCTTCGCCCGGAACAGGCATCGGTTTACCCCCCATGATGGCCAAGGCATCCATGTCCATTTGGTTGGCTTGTTGCCAAGGAACCTCATATGGGAAATTGATCTCACCAAGAGGACTGGTACCCTTGTTTCCGGCATAAGCAGAAAATGGTGCCATTTCAATAGTTCCCTCTTCGCAAGTGATATTCAAAAAGTTTACATTCTCAGCAAAGGATGTTTTAATGTTGCCCAAAACTCCACCGGGAAACTCAAGTTGTGCTTCCACGATTTCTCCCAAACCATCTTGATATATTTCAGGTCTTTCTGTCCAGATTTTGGCAGAGTTGACTGCAACAGGTTCCATATCACTGCCCAATCTTGCACCTTGAATAGCATATACACCCATGTCATAGATAACACCACCGCCCATTTCTTTTTTCTGTTTCCAGTGATCAGTTCTTCCCTCTCGGTATCCTGCGGCACAATCCACTTGGGTAACTTTCCCCAAAAGGCCTTCTTTGACAATTCTCTGATACTCCAAAGTATTGGGTTCATGTTGGCATCGGTAGCCAATGGAGAGTGATACATTATTCTTTTTACAGGCATCAATCATGGCCTGACACTCCTCTACAGTTACAGCCATGGGTTTTTCACACCATACATGCTTGCCTGTTTGTGCAGCTTTGATGGTATATTCCATGTGCATGGAGGGGGGAAGGACAATATAAATGACATCGATATCAGGATTGTCTGCTATCTTATCCATATTCTTGTAGTTGTAAATATTTTTGTCGGGAATATTGTATTTTGATTTCCAATCAGCAGCTTTAGAAGGCGTTCCTGTTACGATTCCTGCTAGGTAACAATGTTCTGTCTGTTGTAAAGCAGGCGCCAAAAGATCAGTGCTATAGTAGCCCAAACCTACCAAGGCCACACCTAGCTTGCCATTTTTTGGAGCCTCATTACAGGAGATTAATGTAAGTGGGGAAAAGAGACCCAGTCCTGTGCCCAGAGTTAAAGTTTTTAGAGTATCCCTTCTACTGATGTTTTTCATGGTTTTGATAGGTTTAAGTTTTTCTTTGACATTATTGAAGTTTTAATTTAAGACTTTTTAATCAGTGCTTCAAAAAAATAATTAAATTAGGAATAATACTATCAATTTTACTTAACCTGAATGGACACATGAAAAAGTTAACCTTACTTATCTTAATCTTAATATCATTTAATGCTATCACTCAAGCTCAAATGCAACCCTATTTGACTATGGAGGAAGCCCTTAGGATTTCTGACGCTGCTGAGGAAAAAGCACGACTTGAAAACTGGAATGTTGTCATTGCCATTTTGGACGGCGGCGGACACTTGATTGCGCTCCGAAGAATGGATGGCGTACAGATTGGAAGTGTGGAGGTTGCTCAAGCAAAAGCAAAATCCGCAGTATTTTTCAAAAGATCTAGCAAGGTTTTTGAGGATTTGGTAAAAAGTGGAGGTGTACATATTCTTACACTGCCCAATGCAGTAGCGGTAGAAGGTGGATTGCCTATTTTCAAAGATGGTGTATGTGTGGGCGCTATTGGAGTTTCGGGCGTTACTTCCGCTCAGGATGGGATTATTGCTGAGGCAGGTATTAAATCATTATGATTTTTTTATCAAATAGTCACTATGTAACCTTCCATTATTAGACAACAATTAATTATCAATACTTTTGAATTTATGGAAAAAGAAAAATTAACCTTTGAACACATTGTAAACTTAGATCTTCCTAACCTTATCCTTATTGCGACTCCTGTAATGATTTTCTTGGTCGTTCTGGAATGGGTTTTTTCCTACAAAAACAACAAGGGTTATTATGACGGAAAAGATACTTTGACAGCGACCTTTATCGGACTTGTCAATGCAGGTATGAGTGCAGCGATTAAAGTGTTGACTTTTGGTATCATTTTGTTTTTTTATAACCTCATCCCGTGGTCTATTCCCCACACTTGGTGGGCTTATGTGCTTTGTTTGTTTTGGTTGGATTTTTGGAGATATTGGGCCCATAGGGTCGCACACGAAAATAGATTTTGGTGGGCAACACATGTGACCCACCACAATTCAGAAAAGTACAATTGGTCTGTGTCCTTTAGATTAAGTTGGACTCAACATATCAAAATAATTTTTTTCATACCGGTTGTTTTAGCTGGTTTTCACCCGGTTGTCTTCTTTATCATTCATCAATTGGCAGTATTGTATCAATTTTGGATACATACAGAATATATCAGAAAATTGCCAAGACCGATAGAATATTTCTTTACCACACCTTCCCACCATCGTGTACACCATGCTACCAACGAGCATTATTTGGATAAAAACTATGGTTCAACATTTATTATTTGGGACAGGATATTTGGCACATTTATGCCAGAAGGCGAGCAGGCAAATTATGGATTGACCAAGCAGGTGAAATCTTATAATCCCATAACTTTGAATTTTCATGAGTGGTCGGATATTGTAAAAGACGTCCGAAATTCCAAATCTCTGAAAGAGGCTTATGCAATGGTTTTTACCCGCCCGAGTTTGTTGGAAGGAGTGAAAAATGAGTTTAGGGAAAAAGAAAAAGTGAAAGTTTGATGTAATTCGCCTAATGATGGATTCAAGGTCTTTGGTGCAAAGAATTTTCCTTTATCCATAAAAATGCTTTGATTTATTGGATGATGAAGCCAAAAAATTATTCCAGCGCCATTAAGCTCCTAAGCCTCCTATTTTTATCTTTATATATTTCCTGTTCTCCAGGAAATCCACTTTTACCAGGAGAGGGGTTTGTTGAAGTCAATGGTGGAAGAGTCTGGTACGAAGTTTTTGGAGAGGGGGAAAAAGCCCCAATTATTCTTTTACATGGTGGTCCAGGAGGAACAAGTCTTGGATTTGAACCAATGAAGGAAATTGGATATGAGGGGCCAATTGTATTTTTCGATCAATTGGGTTCAGGAAGGTCAAGTGCTATTAGCGATACCTCTTTAATGACGATTGAAAACTATGTGGAGCAGGTTGAATCACTTCGTAAGCATTTGGGAATAAAGGATTTTGTGCTTTACGGATCATCTTGGGGAACCATGCTGGGCATGGATTATTATATGAAATACCCGGATGAAGTAAAGGCCATTATTTTCAGTAGTCCGTTATTCAGTACAGATTCTTGGATTGCGGATGCGGATACTTTAATTGCAACTTTACCGGATTCTGTACAACAGGTCATCAGATACCATGAATCCATCAATGAATATGACCATCCTGACTATCAGGAAGCGGTTAAACTCTATTACAGCCTATATGTCACCCGTAAAGAAAGGCCAAAAATCGACAGAAGTCATTTGAATTTAGTATCCGGAAAAGTGATCTACGAATACATGTGGGGACCTAGTGAATTTACTTCAACAGGCACTTTGAGAAACTATGACCGATTGGACCAATTGGGAACGATATCGGTTCCTGTTCTGCTTTTTACCGGGCAATACGATGAAGCCAGACCGGCTACTGTTCAATATTATCAAAGCCTGATTCCCAATGCGACATTCAGGGAAATCCCTGATGCAGCCCATAGCACCCTGAATGACAATAAAGAAGAGACTTTAAAAGTTGTGATGGAGTTTTTGGAAAGGGTTAATTCTTTGAAATAAAGCCTATCTATCTTTTGGCTGAGTCCTATCCTACCTATGGCCTTTGGATAAAGGCATGAAAATTTAGGGGAGCAAAGAGACCTAATCTTTACTGCTGCTGATTCAAAGGTTTCACTCGATATTTAAATATTTTAATAATTAGCTTAAGTAATCCACTCCAAATAATTTTCCTTTTCAATCAGTTCCCATTTTGCATCCGGGTATGCTTTGGCAAAGGCTACAGGTACTTTTGCTTTGGATTTTCCCCATTTACATTCAAATGCCTGCATCTGTTGTTGGCTGTCAATTTCCAATAAATCCAGTTCCTGTCCATCATAGGTCCTCCAAAAATAGTATTGAGGATAATGGCTTTGTGAGGCATTGAATTTCATTCTTTCATAGATGAAATACTGCTCCCAAAGTGCCCCAAGATCATTTCTCAGGTGTATAGGACTAAAATTATTGATAAGGGCATTCCGGATTCCATTGTCATGGAAATACCATTTTTTACTCTTGGAGACTTCTTTTCTTAGATTTTGACTATATCCTCCCAACGGAAAAATAATAAAGACCTTCGAAAGTAAATCCATATATCTTTCCACCGTTTCTTTATTTATCTGAAGACTGTTTCCAAGCTCTACTGTACTGACTTGACTTCCCACCTGCCAAGCCAATAGTTTTAAAAGCTTGATCAGAATATCGGAACCTTTCACATTGGTCAAAGCCAATAAATCCTTTAGGAGGTAAGAGTTTACCATGGATTTGAGATACTCCTCCTTCTCATCAAGGCTATCCATCTGTGTCAATTCAGGATAACTACCATAAATCAATCTTTCGGAAAGTCTGTTGGCAGTTTCCAAAAGGTTTTCGGATTTCCCAAATTCGGTTTGCGCTAAGGGGAATAGTTGATATTCTTTTTGCCTACCAACCAAAGGTTCCCCCGCATCATTGACCAAATCCAGACTACTGCTACCGGTGGAAATAATGGTGATTCCTTTCACATTGTCTATCATTAGCTTTAGGATTTTCCCAATATTGGGAACTGCTTGCGCTTCATCTATGATTACCAATTTTTTATCACCGATCAATTGACGGTAATTAGCTACAGTACGAATTTGAAGTAATTCTGCCACCTGAATATCTTCACCCAATAAGATTAATGATTCGTTTTGATGATTTACGTGAATACAATCGATGATTGTAGTTTTTCCTGTCCTTCTACTTCCATATAGCATCAGTACTTTCTGTTTGCCAATTTGGTATTCTAATTTGTCTTGGAGATACCGTCTAAATTCCATTTTTTGTTAATTGGGCTGGTTTACCAGCGCAATTTATATAAATTAGGCGGTTTAACCAGCGCAATTTATATAAATTAGGCGGTTTTGGAGAATTTGAAACATATCTCAAAAGAGAGATTATAGCTAACCAAAAAAATATCCTTGGATTTAAATGTCCTCATTATACTTTATAAACTTTTTTCACCAAATTCAGAACACCAATTAACCAACCTTTACAATGAAAAAAATAATATTATTTGGCATGATGCTGTTCATGTCCTTTCCTTCCTTTTCCCAAGGAAGAAAATCTACGGTATCCCCTTCCCCAACATTCGACGCAGAAATATTTCAAGGACTGAAATGGCGCAATATTGGACCTTTCCGTGGAGGCAGGTCAGGTGCTGTTTCCGGAGTTCCCGGCAATGATCAGGTGTTTTTTGTAGGATATACAGGAGGAGGACTTTGGAAAACTGACGATGCAGGAATCTCTTGGCACAATGTTTCAGATGGTTTTTTCAAAACGGGTTCTGTGGGTGCGATTGCTGTCAGTGAATCTGACCCTAATGTGATTTATGTGGGTATGGGCGAACATGCCATTCGTGGCGTGATGACCACCTATGGAGACGGAGTCTATAAATCCACAGATGGAGGCAAGACTTGGAAAAACATGGGTCTGGAAATGACAAGACATATTTCTGATGTTATTATCCATCCCAAAAACCCAGATATAATATATATAGCTTCCCAAGGTGCTGCACATGGGCCCAATGAAGAAAGGGGAATCTATAAAAGTACGGATGGGGGCAATACATGGACCAAAGTATTGTACGTAGATCAAAATACAGGAGCTTCATCTCTAAGTATGGATTTTAATAATCCCAGGATATTATATGCAGCTACTTGGGAATACCGCAGGTTGCCTTGGCAGGTACAAAGCGGTGGTGCAGGTTGTGGCATTTGGAAATCTGTGGATGGTGGAGATAACTGGACCAAAATCAATAATGGTCTCCCCGAGGAAATGGGAAAAATCGGTGTAAGTGTTTCTAGGGCTAATTCTGAAAGAGTTTATGCCATAGTAGAAGCTGAAAAAGCAGTTGCCGGTGTCTATCGCTCGGATAATGGTGGGGAGACATGGGCACATATGACCAACAATCAATTGTTGACTTCGAGATCTTGGTATTATATGGAAGTGGAGGCAGATCCGATAAATGCAGATGTGGTGTATGTGCTTAATTCACCTTTGACCAAATCTATCGATGGGGGCAAAAATTTTACTGTGGTACCGGTAAGGCATATTGATACCCACGACCTTTGGATCAATCCCAAAAACCCCATGAATATGATTTTGGGAGATGATGGTGGGGCTGAGATCACTTATGATGGAGCCAAAAGTTGGTCGACACAGGACAATCAACCTTCAGCGCAATTTTACAGGGTAAATGTGGACGAAGGTTTTCCATACAAGATTTATGGTGGACAGCAGGACAATACTTCATTGGTCATTGCCAGTCGGAACAATTACATTGGATTGACAGATAAGGATTGGTTTATCGGTCCGGGTTGTGAATCTGCTTTTATTGCTTTCGATCCCAAAAATCCGGTTTTGCTCTATGGGGGATGTTATCAGGGGCTAATTGATGTCCTGAATACCCAAGATGGGCATAGCAAAGATATCAGACAATATCCTTCCAATATCTTGGCCTATGATGCCAAGGATATGAGATACCGTTTTAATTGGAATGCGCCGGTTATTGCTTCTCCTCATGATTATAACACCATTTACCATGGTGGAAATATTCTTTTCAAGACAACTGACGGAGGTTTATCATGGGAAGAAATCAGTCCTGACTTAACCCGAAATGAGGAATCTAAACAAGGTCCCGGTGGAGCACCCATCACCAATGAAGGTGCCGGAGGGGAGAATTACAATACCTTAAGCTATGTCATTGAATCAATCCATGAAAAAGGAGTGATTTATACAGGCAGTGATTGTGGTCTTTTTCATATCACCAAGGATGGTGGAAAAACTTGGGAAAACATCACCCCGGCTGGGCTACCAGAAAGCCTTATACAATCTATTGAAGTTTCTCCCCATGAGAAAGGAACTGCCTTTATTGCAGCCACCCGATACAAATTCAACGATTTTTCCAATATGTCTTACAAAACTACTGACTATGGGAAAACTTGGACTAAAATAGATGCAGGAGTGGACAAAGATGATTTTATCAAGGTTATCAGAGAAGACAGAAAAGTGAAAGACCTCTTATACGGAGGCGCCGAAAGGGGCTTCTATGTTTCATTTAATGGTGGTACCAATTGGCAGAAACTTCAATTGAACCTACCTGTAGTTCCGATTACTGACATTGCTTTTGCGGATAATGACATGGTTGTTTCTACAGCTGGGAGGGCTTTTTGGATTTTGGATGACTTAAGTGCTTTGCAGCAGTCCAATGGGAATTTCTCCAGCATGAAAATATATACGCCAAAGTCTACCTACAAATATGAAGGATACATTCCATCATGGATGGACCTTCCTCCTGGAATCGGAGAAAATCCGGCCACAGGGGTGATCTTGGATTATTATTTGCCTGAAGAAGTGGATTCTCTGGAAGTTACTTTAGAAATTCTGGACCCATCAGGAAAAGTTATCCGTTCTTATTCCTCCATTAAAGATGAGAACTTTAAGCCATTTTCTGGAGGACCTTCACCTGCTCAGGTAATCCCATCCAAAAAAGGATTGAACAGATTTGCCTGGAATTTCAGAGGGGAAACATTATTGCCCATTCCCAATGCCTTTGTTTATGGTGATTACAGTGGACACCGTGTTGCCCCGGGTAAGTACAAAGCCAGGTTGAATTACAACGGTGCTGTATCAGAAACCGAAATAGAGGTAGTTCAAGATCCAAACCTCAAAAACATCAGCCCTCAGGATTGGGTTGCACAACAGGCTTTGCTAGAAAAGGCTGCCTTATCCCTAACAGATATCCATCAATCGGTCAATGACATGCGCAAAGTCAAAAGTCAGATTGAGCACCATAATTCTTTGCTGAAGGAAAAAGAAGATGCAAAGGACCTTTATCAGGCAGGGCAGGATTTGATCCAAAAATTAACTGAATGGGAAGCCAAATTGGTAGAAACCCGCCAAAGTAATTTCCAGGATGTCATTAATTTTCCAAGTCAGTTAAATGCCCAATACTTTGATCTAAGGGGAACTGTGGATGTGCATGACCCTCGATTGACAGTAGGATCAAAGCAACGATTGGCAGATTTGGATAAGGAATGGGCAGGTTATAAATCTGATTTGAAAGGGCTTATAGAAAATGACATCAGACAGTACAATGAAAAATTCAAAGCACAGAATTTACCCGCTGTCATCATAAATTGACCCATTTAAATAAAAATATTAAGTTGGATTAAACTATTTGTTTTCAAAAGAGTCTATAAGAGAGGTTTTTAACACCTCTCTTTTACATTTACTCCAAACCAAATCAACAATGAAACTTATCACAATTATTTCCTTTATCTCACTGATGTTTTCTTCAGTGATAGTCGGTTCAGAGAATGAATTCGAGGCCATAGTCAGCAAGTCTGAGAGCACCGTAACGTGGAGTGCCAAAAAAGTCACCGGTGAACATTATGGGAAAGTCCTGATTTCAGATGCTCAGTTGGATTATCAGAACGGAAAAATCCAAGGCGGCTCGTTTGAAATGGATATGACCACCATAACAGTAGAGGATATTACAGATGCAAATTCAAATGCAAGATTGACCAATCATTTAAAATCCGATGATTTCTTTTCTGTTGAAAAATTCAACAAATCATCATTTAAAATCACTGAAGCTAAAACATCCAATGGAACAGACTATCAGATCACAGGAAATCTGATCATCAAAGGAATCAGCAATCCAGTTACTTTTCCAGCTAAAGTAGATGTGCAAGGGGAAAAAATCTTCGCCACAGCAAGTATTGTTTTTGACCGCACCAAGTTTGACATCAAATACCGTTCAGGCAATTATTTTGAAAATCTTGCTGACAAGTTGATTTATGATGACGTGAGTTTGGAAGTGAAGTTGGTCGCTCTCAATCAGTAATATTTTAAAGGTAAATTATCTCAAGCTTTTTCAGGCTACTCTATTTAATGGAGTAGCCTTTTTTTGTTTAAGCCAAATGACAATCTCAATTCAAAATATTTGGGATGCAAATGTTACTATTGGTGCCTTACTTTAGTAATTTAGCCCAATGGAGTACAAATGGATGATCAGAGACAAGGCTGATTTAGAAACTGTAGAATCCTTGGGAAAAGAAATCAACGTAAACATGACCTTGGCCAATATGTTGGTCAACAGGAAGGTCAATACTTTTCAGATAGCCAAGGATTATTTTAGACCTGATTTGGACAAACTTCATGACCCATTTTTGATGAAGGATATGGATATTGCTGTCGAAAGATTACAGACAGCGATCCAAAACCAAGAAAAAATAATGGTTTACGGTGACTATGATGTTGATGGCACCACTTCCGTAGCTTTGGTTTTTGGGTATTTAAAAGAGTTTTATCCTCATGTCAGTTTTTATATTCCTGATAGGTATAAGGAAGGATATGGTATTTCCGAAAAAGGAGTGAGGTTTGCTGCCGAAAATAGTTTTAAGCTGATCATCTCTTTGGATTGCGGCATCAAGGCCTTGGAAAAAGTTGCATTGGCCAAGGAACTTGGGGTTGATTTTATTATTTGTGACCACCATACACCAGGTGAAAACCTCCCCCCTGCTGTTGCGATACTTGATCCTAAAAGAAAGGATTGTCTATACCCCTACAAAGAATTGAGTGGTTGTGGGGTAGGTTTTAAATTGATTCAGGCTTTTTCTATTTTTCAGGGAAAAGACCCTGCCAGAGTGATGGTTTACCTGGATTTGCTTGCCATCAGTATTGCTGCGGATATTGTACCGATTACGGGGGAAAACAGGGTGTTGACTTTTTATGGACTGGAAAGAATCAACAACAACCCAAGACCAGGTATCAAAGCCTTGATACTTCGAAGTCAGATTGAAAAAGAAATAGAAATCTCGGATATCGTATTTAAAATCGGGCCAAGAATCAATGCCTCGGGAAGGTTGGAACATGCCAAAGCCTCAGTGGAATTATTGATTTCTAAAGAATTGGAAGATGCTTTGGCAAGGGCAGAAATTGTCGATTCGGTGAATGCCGCAAGGAAAAACTTTGATGAGAATATCACCAAAGAAGCCTTGACCATGATACAGACCATGGAAGAAGTAAAACAGATGAAAACCACGGTTCTTTTTAAAGAGGATTGGCACAAAGGGGTAATTGGGATTGTCGCGTCGAGGTGTATTGAAAAATATTACAGGCCAACCATCATTCTCACTGAATCCAACAGTAAAGCCACAGGAAGTGCGAGGTCAGTATTTGATTTTGATATCTATGAGGCAATCTCCGAATGTAGCGATCTGTTGGAGCAGTTTGGAGGGCACAAATATGCTGCTGGTCTGACCATGTCCGTTGCCAATGTCCCTGCATTCCAATCCAAATTTGAAGAGGTGGTCAGTTCGAGGATTACAGATATCCACATGAAACCTGTTCTGGAAATCGATGATGAAATCTTGCTGGATCAGATCAACTATAAGTTTTATAATATTTTAAAGCAGATGGCACCTTTTGGCCCCGGAAATCCTGAACCGATTTTCTGCGTCAAACAGGTCTATGCTGAAAATGTCAGGATACTGAAAGACAAACACTTGAGATTCAATGTAGTGCAGGATGGACAAGAAACAAAACCGGTATGTATTGCTTTTGGAATGGCAGACAAAAATATCTATCCGGATGAAATTATTTATAAGATGCTCAACCGAAAAATGCGTTTTGATTTGGCTTTTGAGATCAGGGAGAATACTTTTAGGAACAACAGCAGCCTGCAATTGTACGTGAAAGACATAAAATTTGATTGATTATGAAATCGAGCCTGCCTGAGGCAGACAGGCATGATGCAAGTGACATATATTAGAACGATTATCATTGCGAGATTCCGTCACATGTCCCGACCAATCGGGATGACCAATGAAAATAAATTATAAACACATGAAATTAAGGGCAGAAAACCTTATCAAGATTTACAAAGGCCGTAAGGTTGTCAATAACATTTCCGTTGAGGTGGAACAGGGAGAAATTGTTGGTCTATTGGGTCCAAACGGTGCTGGCAAAACCACTTCTTTTTACATGATTGTGGGACTTATTAAACCCAATGAAGGGCAGATTTTTTTGGAAGATCAGAATATCACCAAACTTCCCATGTACAGAAGGGCAAAGTTGGGGATTGGATATTTGGCCCAAGAGGCATCTGTATTCAGAAAACTTTCTGTAGAAGAAAACATTCTTGCAGTTTTGGAAATGACTAAAATGACCAAAATTGAAAGAAAGGAAAAAACCGAAAGTTTGCTGGAGGAATTCAGTTTGACCCATGTGCGCAAAAATTTGGGTATGGTGTTGTCCGGCGGGGAAAGGAGGAGAACTGAAATTGCCCGTGCATTGGCCGTAGATCCAAAATTCGTACTACTCGATGAACCATTTGCTGGGGTAGATCCAATAGCAGTAGAAGAAATCCAAGGCATTGTAGCCAAACTCAAAACAAAAAATATAGGCATCCTCATCACTGACCACAATGTGAATGAAACATTGTCTATTACCGACAGGGCATACCTGATGTTTGAAGGCCAATTATTGAAAGCGGGTACTGCTGAAGAATTGGCAGCAGATGAACAGGTCAGGAGGGTTTATCTTGGCCAACATTTTGAACTTAAACGCAAAATTTTTAACTGATGGAAGTTGTCAACTCCTTTATGACCTGGATTTTTAAAAACAGGGTAGGTCAGATCCAAAATTTTATGCAATACCCGATTGAGTCTCAAAACCAGATTTTTGATGAACTCATCACGGCAGCCAAAAGAACTGAATTCGGGAAAAAATATCAATTTAGTGCGATCCGTTCCTATCAGGATTTTGCAGATCAGGTTCCAATTCATGACTATGAACAAATGAAACCCTATATCGAAAAAACGATGAGAGGGACTCAAAATGTCATTTGGCCAACAGAAATAGAATGGTTTTCAAAATCTTCTGGAACTACGGGCAGCAGAAGTAAATACATACCTGTTTCACAGGAATCTCTGGAAGAGTGCCACTTCAAAGGTGGAAAAGATATGCTTTCACTATATGTTAATAACTACCCGGAAAGTAAGCTTTTCACTGGCAAAGGTCTTACCATAGGAGGAAGTTTGGCAAAGAATCCTTTGAATGGTGATAGTGATATTCAGGTTGGGGATATTTCTGCCGTGATTACCCATAATCTGCCTATGTGGGTACAGTTTGCAAGGACACCAAGTCTTGAAATAGCGCTCATGAGTGAATGGGAATCCAAAATTGAAAAAACTGCCTTGGAGGTTATGGATGAAAATGTGACGAGCATTTCCGGTGTACCCACTTGGACAATTGTGCTGCTTCAAAGGGTCATGGAACTCAAAGGAGCAAGCAATATTTTGGAAGTTTGGCCAAACCTCGAAGTGTTTTTTCATGGAGCGGTTGCCTTTGGCCCTTATAGGAATTTATTCCGGGAATTGATTCCTTCTGAAGGAATGAGGTATGTAGAAACCTATAATGCTTCTGAGGGATTTTTCGGGATTCAGGATCAAAAGAATTCAGAAGAATTACTTTTAATGTTGGATTACGGGATTTTTTATGAATTCATTCCCATGGAAGAATGGGAAAATGAAAATCCAAAAGTCATTCCCCTCTCAGAAGTTGAGGTAGGGAAAAATTATGCAATTCTGATCTCAACCAATGGAGGACTTTGGAGATACAAAATCGGTGATACAGTCAAATTCACCAATACCTATCCATACAGGATTAAAATATCAGGACGAACCAAGCATTTTATCAATGCATTTGGTGAAGAAGTGATCGTAGAAAATGCTGAGAAGGCAGTTCAAACAGCTTCCGAAGCTACTGATGCCCTGATTACAAATTTCACCGCTGCTCCTGTCTATTTTGGTGATTCCAAAAGCAAAGGAGCACATGAATGGATCATTGAATTTAAAAAGATGCCCTCAGATCAGGAAAAGTTCATTCAAATCTTGGACAGTACTTTAAGGGAAATCAATTCCGATTATGATGCAAAGAGATATAAGGATATGGCCCTTACAGCTCCCAAAATCCATTTTGTGGACGTTGGTATTTTTGAAAAATGGCTAAGAGGGAAAGGAAAACTCGGGGGACAGAACAAAGTGCCAAGACTTTCAAATACCCGGGAGTATTTGGAAGAGGTATTAAAGTTGATTTAAATAATTATTGGTATTTATACCCCAATCTCGACAGGCTTCAAATTATTCATTTGCCTAAGGATCCAAGCCTGTCTGCCTGAAATGTAAGCCGTTGGCCTGGCGGGGTTCCATCGTCTCGGATTGGGAAGTACGGCAGCAATCAGGGCTGCCTCTCGTTTGGAAAGTTTTGCAGCAGTCTTATTAAAATAAGTTTGCGCAGCCGCTTCTATACCATAAATTCCCTCCCCCATTTCAATGACATTGAGATAGACCTCCATAATTCTTTCCTTGGACCAGATCAGTTCGATCAAAAAGGTAAAATAAGCCTCAAGCCCTTTTCGGATCAGATTTCTGGCGGGGCTTAAGAAAACATTTTTAGCAGTTTGTTGCGTAATGGTGCTTCCTCCTTTGACTCTTTTGCCCTTTTGGTTGTTTTCCCAGGCGGTCTTCATGGCTTCCAAGTCAAATCCATTATGATCCATAAACTTTTGATCTTCGGCGGCAATTACTGCTTGGGGGACATTTCTTGAAATTTCTGAAATCGGAACCCAATCTTTTTTAAGCCTAATTTCTTTTTCTTTATCAAATGCCTGCTCCCAAAGTCTGATTACCATCAATGGTGTAATGGGTACAGGCAAAAACCTGTAAAGGACTGTAAAACCTATGCTTAAAATAAAAAACCAGATGATGATTTTAAAAATAAGCCTGAATAGAAACCTAAATATTTTCATGGTATTTTTAAGCGTAGGCGGTAGCTTGTATAAATCGGTAATAGAAAACAGCATGTGGCATGTCCCTCAATTCATCCATGGCCAGTTGCATGTCATTCACCTGTTTTTCTGAAACCAAACCTTCTTCTATTAATAAAGGCGCTCCACTGCTTATCAGGTTTTTCCAATAATTGAATACCGTTCTTTTTTCTTCCGGATGTCGGCTGTCCAAGTGGAAGCCTCCTGAGCGCAGGTCAATGTTGATGTATCCTGCTTCTTCCAATAAATCACCCAATCTTACCCCAACTTGCGGATCACCACCAATTTGAACTTGGTATTCATTATAGATTCTCCAATAGTCTATCACTTCCTTTTTTACCGGATAGGTATAGAAAGTCGAATTGAATACTTCTGTTATGGAGACCAAGGCATTAGGTTTTAAGAATGGCTTCATGCTGACCAAAACTTTCACAGGATCAGTAATATGCTCCAATACCCAACAGATAAATGCTGCATCATATTGCTTGTCCAAATGCAAGTTTTTTGCATCCTGCTGTACGAATTTCACTTTGCTTTCATCATATCCTAATTTGGACATATTCTCAATGGCCTTTTTAATCTGACGGGATTCATATTCAACGCCTGTGATCTGGAGATGGGGAAATCTTCTGAGTAGGATTTCAGTTTGTGCACCAACCCCGCAGCCAATTTCAAGCAATTCTTTTACCTCCGAAAAATCTATGTAATCATAAATGGGCCTTTCGATGACCAATGCCTGTTCTCGGAGCCTTTCTTGCTCTTGTTCAAGGTAACCATGTATGTATTTTGGTGAACTGCTGCCCATATTTGTTTTTTTCAAAAACAAAATAAGGTGATTTTATCAGATTTCTTTACCTTTAATTTTTAAAAACCAGCAAATATCATGAGCCGCATAACAATCGGAAGCTTCGAGGATTTTGAACAATATATAGGAAAAGAATTGGGAGTCTCTGAATTTCACCAAATCACCCAAGAACAAATCAATAAATTTGCTGAAGCCACCCTTGACCATCAATGGATCCATACAGAACCTGAAAGGGCTAAAAATGAAGGAGGATTTGGAGATACCATTGCGCATGGTTATCTGACACTTTCGTTGGTGCCTTATCTTTGGGATCAGATCATTCAGGTCAATAACCTCAAAATGATGGTTAATTATGGTATTGAAAATCTTCGCTTTGCGCAAGCGGTTTTGGTCAATAATGAAGTCAGATTGAGTGCTAATCTTAAAAATGTGGTTAACCTCAGAGGTACAATCAAGGCCGAGGTAAATGTAAAATTGGTAATAAAAGATCAAAAAAAGCCTGCTTTTACTGGGGTTTTGGTCTTTCTGTATCATTTTGTTAGTTGATTATTACATGATTTACGTTTAAATTCGGATTTGAAATCTAAATTCACCACATTTATAGTATGGCTAAAACTATAGAAAATACTCACCCCAACTAATTATTTTTATACCCCACTCAATGATGTTTTATTAATTAACCTATTAAAAATTACCAGTTATGAACCAATCCCTAAAATTTAATGACAAGGGAAATTCACAGTTTTTTGTGACCATTAAAAATAGAGTTGACACATATTTCAAAGACAATAATATTTCTAAAAATGCCAATGCGGCAATGATTTGGAAAACTGTACTTTATCTAGGGTCATGGATTGGCCTATATCTTGTGATTATACTGGAGGTTTTTCCTACTTATATTAATTTCTTTCTTGCCATCATCCTGGGTATGAATATGGCATTTATAGGCTTCAATGTATGCCATGATGCCTTACATGGTTCTTATTCTAAACATGGCTGGATCAATAAAGCGCTTGGTTTTATTTTCCATTTTATCGGGGCAAACGTATATGTTTGGAATATCACCCACAATAAGGTTCACCATACCTACACGAATATCGTTGGGCATGATGGTGATCTGGATGTTGCTCCCGGCATGGTAAGGGTGTCTCAGGATGAACCTTTGAAACCTTTCCACAGGTTCCAACATATCTATGCATTTGCGCTTTATTCACTTGCTTCCCTATCCTGGTTTTTCAGAAAGGATTACGTAAAGTTTTTTCAGAAGAAAATTGGATCACATGTCAACAAGCATCCGAAAATTGAGTATTTCAACCTGTTCTTTTACAAGTTGATGTATTATAGTATTTACATAGTCATCCCATTAGTGGTAATGGACATCACTTGGTGGCAATTTACGATTGGTTTTCTGGTGATGAATTTTGCGGAAGGACTTGTACTTGGATTGGTATTTCAATTGGCCCATTTGGTGGAAGATACGGATATGCCCCACCCTAAGGAAAATGAAAATATTGAGGAATCTTGGGCAGAACACCAAATGCGGACTACTGCCAATTTTGCCAGAAAAAGTAAAGTTGCTGCTTTCTTATGTGGAGGGTTGAACTTTCAGGTAGAGCACCATCTTTTTCCAAAAGTCTGTCATATCCATTATCCGGCTATTTCGGATATTGTGAAAGAGACTGCGCATGAATTTGACCTGCCTTACAATGAGAATGATACCTTTATGAGTGCCTTAAAATCTCATTATCTTTTCTTAAAGAATGCAGGTAGAAATGAAGAAATAGCCGAACCGATACTTTCCTCTAGAGAAAGAGAATTGGTAGCTTAATCTGGTTTTTTTAACCATGTAGGTCCTGAATGATTTCTTTGAACATACTGACACCAACAGGTATAAGTTCATCAGGGAAATCGAAATTCTGTTCATGTAATTGAGGTTGCTTCTTACCTGACCCCAATCCAAAAAGTAAGGTTTTGGTATGGACTGAGAAAAGCCCAAAATCCTCCGACCACCTAAATGGTATTCGGATATGCTTGGTTTTGAGTTTGAGCCTTTTTGCAGCTTCATTGCCTAGATTCCAGGCGTCTTCGTCATTATGTGTGGCTGCAAAACTTTCAACATATTCAAAAGAAACCTCTAGACCGTATTCTTTGGCGATTTGTCCTACCAGCTTTTCAGCATAGGAGACCAACAAATCCCTTGTTTCATTTTCGTGTGCCCTTAAGGTTGCTCTCACATATGCCTCACCGGGAGTGGTACCAAAAGCTATTTCACCCAATTGGGCATGAATGACTGTTATCAAAGTAAATTTTTTCATGGCATCAGGAAGTCTTTCCAATGCTACAATCGTTTTGGCCATGGCCTCTGCAGGACTATTGCCTGCCTCAGGATGAGCTGAATGTGAGTTCCTTCCTTTCAAATGAATGGTCATTCCTACTGAGGCTGCTGCAAAAGCTCCTTTTTTTAAAATGATCTGCTTGCTGTCAAATGTGGGAAGGTTGTGCAGTGCAAAAGCATAATCAGGGTTGATCGATTTGAACTTTGGATCTTTGATGACTGCCTCAGCTCCTGCGCCAGTTTCTTCAGCAGGTTGAAAAAGTAAAACCACTTTTCCTTTTGTTGGTGGATTTTTAGATAAATGAATACCCAAACCACTGATGATGGCCATATGTCCATCATGACCGCAAACATGTGATTTGCCGTCAACAGTACTGATATGCTTGATGTTGTTTTCTTCTTTGATGGGCAGTCCATCCAATTCACATCGGTAAAGAGAGATTGGACCATCTTCTTTTCCTTCATATACAAAAGCCACACCATGCCCTCCTAGGTTTTGAATTACTTTATTGGGGCTTAAATTCTGGAAAAAATTTAAAACTCTTTTTGATGTCTCTTTCTCTTCACCCGAAACCTCAGGATATTGGTGTAATGTTTTTCGGAAGTCGGTGAGTGTTTTAAGGGTATCTTTATCCATGGTTTTTCCTTTGTGTCAAAAATAGAAGATTGCAGTTGGTTTATGCTACAAATTATGAGAATAGATTGTTCCAATTAGGAATTTATGATTTTAGAATTAAGAGTTCAGATTTGGACTAGAGTTGGTGATTCCTTATAATAACTTTGGTGTTTTGTGGATATTCATAAATCAGTGAAACAAGTAATCCATTTTTTTCAAGAACTTTTTTATATTGTCAGGTGCTAACAACTTAATCCGTTTGTCATGACTACAGAACAAAAAACTGCAATTGAGCAGGAAATCGAGAACTTGAAATCAAACCTAACAGGAGACATGTTTCAGGACATGGAAGCCCGCGACAGAATCCATAATCTGGAAATGCAGCTGAAAGGTGTGAAACCCATAGATAGTTATTTTGACTGCATAGGCTGCGGCAGTTAAAAAAATTTTGGAACCACAAAAGAAACAAAAGGTAACAAAAGATTCACTTTCAATTCTTTCTTTTATTCACTTTTGACACTTTTGTGGTTCAATCAAATTTTTCCCTCAAATGACCATTCACAGGTACTTCGTTATTTACAAGCCTTTTGGAATTCTTAGTCAGTTTTCAGGGGATAAGGGTACATTGAAGGATATTGGTGATTTTCCCAAAGAAGTCTACCCAGTTGGCAGGTTGGATAAGGATTCAGAGGGCTTATTGTTATTGACTGATGACAAAGTACTCAATCATCATTTGCTCGACCCCAAGTTCCGCCATATCAGGACTTACTTGACACAAGTAGAAGGGCTTCCTGATGCTAAGGCGATTTTATCATTGGAATCCGGCGTTGATATCAATATTGATGGTAAGATATACAGGACCAAAAAAGCTTTTGCAAAGCATCTGGTCGAACCGCCCATTTTACCGGAAAGAAATCCACCTATCCGGTACAGAAAGTCAGTACCTGATTCATGGATAGACTTGAAGCTGATAGAAGGCAAAAACCGACAGGTAAGAAAAATGACCGCAGCAGTTGGATTGCCTACTTTGAGATTGGTCAGGTGGTCTATCGAAACCTTAAATATTGATGGCATGGAAGTGGGTGAATCTAGGGAATATGAAAAAGAAGAATTGTACAGGTTATTGAATATAAAAGTTAGATAATGACACGGTATAGTCTTGGAAAGCTCTGTTTTTTAGAAATATACTATATAAATCACAACAAATATTCTCAACAATACTACCATCCATCAATTAAGGAAAATCAGAAATTGGGATAAAGGGTATTTTGTTATAATTTAGCCGTCTTTAAGACGTGAGATGTGAGACGTGAGACACAAGACTTAAGACGTAAGATAAGAGAATTGTTGACTTAAAAGAAGTTCAACTTTAAAGTTTTATTTCAATTTATATCAACTCTATTTCTATCCGCCACGGTGGACAAGCTCATATTTCACTTGTATATCAATAATTCAAATAATTAATTAAAAATATTCCATGCATCAGGACAAGATCCAACAGGTCATCGAAGAAGTAAAAAAAGTAGTCGTAGGTCAGGACCGGATGGTCAATAGGTTATTGATCGGATTGTTTACCAATGGCCATATTCTATTGGAAGGTGTTCCAGGTTTGGCAAAAACATTGACTGTTAATACCCTTGCAAGGGTTCTACATTTAGATTTCAAAAGAATTCAGTTTACGCCGGATTTGCTCCCATCGGATTTGGTGGGAACCATGATTTACAATCAGCAGGAAGCAAGCTTTGAGGTGAAGAAGGGGCCTATTTTCGCCAACATCATCTTGGCGGATGAGGTCAACAGGTCTCCTGCCAAAGTACAGTCTGCACTTTTAGAGGCGATGCAGGAAAAGCAAGTGACCATAGGTGAAACTACTTTTCAATTGGATAGGCCATTTCTGGTATTGGCTACCCAAAATCCCGTGGATCAGGAAGGAACTTATCCGTTGCCGGAAGCACAGGTGGATAGATTTATGATGAAGGTGCATATCGACTATCCTTCCAAAGCGGACGAAATGGAAGTGATGCGCAGAATGGCCAATATGTCTTTCAGTTCAGAAGTGAATGCAGTACTATCCAAAGAGGATATTTTTGCGATCAGGAATCAGATCAATGAAGTCAAAATCGCAGAACCATTGGAAAACTATATCATTGAATTGGTATTTGCGACAAGGTCACCTGAAAAGTACGGGATGAAAGAGGAAGCTAAGTATATCCAATTCGGTGTTTCTCCAAGGGCCAGTATCAATTTACATTTGGCTTCGCGTGCTGCTGCCTATATGGATGGCCGTGATTATGTCTTGCCTGAAGATATCAAAGCAGTGGCAGAAGATGTTCTAAATCATCGCCTGATTCTCAATTATGAGGCGGAAGCGGACAATATCAGCACTCGAGATTTGGTACGTCTGTTTTTGGATAAGATACCTATTAACAAAACCGTAACATTGAAATAGCCGAATATCATACTCATTTTCAATTATAACCTTTTGGTTTAGATCAAACGGTCATTGCAATATTAAAAAATTGTGATGACTGTTTTTTTTTACCTGCCTCTTATTAATGAATTGATAATTTTCAAAACGCTTCCAATTAACATTTAGTGGTGAATTTTGTGCAGTTAAAAATTGCTGCTGTACAAATTTTAAAACAAATGAAGAAAATTTTAATTCTAATTGTCTTTTTGTGTGGAATTGGGTCCAATGAATTGGTAGCCCAAACTGCCACAGTGAAAGGAATTATCAACGACACAAGGCTAAATGAAACTGTTGTTGGTGCCAATGTGAGAATAGAGGGGACTACCCTAGGTACTGTCTCAGACATTGATGGATCATTTGAACTGAAAAACGTTCCCTCAGGCCCCCAGATTTTGATTGTTTCTTTTATCACCTATTCCACAGAAAAAATTGAGATTGATGTTCCTCAATCGGGAAGTATTTCTGTAGAGGTTAACATGATAGAGGATATATCTGAACTCGCGGTGGTTACAGTCTCCGCTGTTAGGGAAACAGCTTCTGATATCAGTTTGCTTAGGGATATCAAAGAAAGTATTCAGGTAGTCAGTGGAATTTCTGCTGAATCCATTAAAAAAACACTTGATAGTGATGCATCTCAAGTGGTCAAAAGGATTCCTGGTGTAACTGTAGTTCAAGACCGATTTATTGTAATCAGGGGATTGAATGAAAGGTACAATACCACTCAATTGCACAATATCAACACGCCAAGTATGGAGCCTGATGTAAGGTCGTTTTCTTTGGATGTGGTGCCGAGTAATATTGTCGATAAGATTCTGATTTATAAAAGTCCTTCTCCAGAACTCCCAGGAGATTTCTCAGGAGGCATGGTAAAAATCTTCACTAAAGGTATTCCTGATGGAACCTCTACAACACTCGATGTTTCCACTGGATTCAGGCAAGGAACTTCTTTGAGAAATTTCAGGGGTGAAGAAAGAAGAAGTAACCATTGGCTAGGACTTAACGATGGAAAAAACAATCTCCCTGCGGGTTTCCCTGAAAGGTTGACGACTTTGCCATCTAATGAGATAGACCAAGCGGGAAGATCACTTCCAAATAACTGGCAGGAACAAAATTACGGTTCAGGACTTGATTCTAGGGTAGCAGTTACTCACTATTTTAGGAAGGATATTGGAAATAAAGGAATGCAGATAGGTAATACCACAAGTATCCAATATTCCAATACCAAGACAATCTTTAATGTGGAGAACAATGCCTTTGAAGCGTATGATTTTGAAGCCAATTCCCAAAAGCTCAGATATGCATTTGACGACGTAGAGTTTGGTCAGGAAATTATGAATGGGATCATTTTCAACTGGGCATGGAAGATAAATGACAACAATGTAATTGAGCTTAAAAATCTTTATGAAAGATTAACCACCTATGATTTTATAGATAGATTCGGTGATCAGGTTGCACAAGGTTTTAGACAAAATAACTTTGCCTTTTTCAATGAATACAGAGGTATATACTCTGGACAATTGGTCGGAACTCACAAACTATTTCAAGAATCAGGCAAGATTGATTGGGTGGGTGGTTACGGTTTATCTTACAATGACTTACCTGATTATAGAAGATATAGAAAGAATGTGGTTGATTCTGAGACAGGAGAATCAGTTCTATTTGTACCGAGAGGTCAAACTCCTGATTTTCTTGGAAAATTTTACTCCAATATGCAGGAGAATATCTATTCTGCAGCAGTCAATTATGAGCAAAAGTTCAATCTGAATAAGGAAACTAATTTCAGACCTGTTTTAAAAACTGGAATATATTTCGAAAACAGGGAAAGAAGTTTTGAAGCAAGGAACCTAGGTTACAGTAGAGGCACTAATTTTGATGAAAGCCTTACTCAAGTCGGAATAGGAGAGCTTTTCGATGAAAAAAACATCAATAGTGTATCAGGTATCAGATTGGGTGAGAATTTTTCAACGAGTAATTTTTATTCCGCAACCAACGAACTTCGAGCATATTATGTGTCCATGAATTTACCATTAGGTAAATTCAATTTGTCGGGAGGACTAAGGATAGAAGATAATGTGCAGACCCTGCAAAGTCCCGATAGGTTTCAACCAGGTACAGATACACCTCCAATTGAACCTGTAATTATAGATCAGGTGGATATCCTTCCATCTGTAACGCTATCCTACAACATCAACAATAAAATGGTTTTGAAAGGAGTTTATGGCAAAACATTGAACAGGCCTGAATTTAGGGAAATTGCTCCTTTTGGATTCTTTGATTTTATATTTGATGCCACAGTTACAGGATATACATTCCTAAGAAATGCCAGCATTCAAAATTATGACCTTAGATGGGAATGGTATCCTAGTCTGACGGAAACGGTATCTTTTGCATTTTTTTATAAAGACTTTACAGATCCTATCGAATCACTCTATGGGAATTTTGGTAGTGAGCAATCCACTTTCCTTTTCAGAAACTCCGAAAGGGCTTTTGCAAGAGGAGTGGAAATCGATATCAGAAAGTCAATGGCGAATGTGATTCGTACCAAGTTTTTCAGCAGAGTCAGCACTTTAGTAAACGTTTCGATTATCGACAGTGAAGTTACATTAGGTGAGGACCTATCACAGTTGCTTCGTGCAAAAGATAGACCACTGCAAGGCCAATCTAACTTTATCGTAAATACTGGTCTCTTTTATGACGATGAAATAAAAAACCTCCAAATTAATCTTAACTACAATGTGATTGGGAAAAGGATTTTATTGGTTGGTGCCGGTGCCATTCCTGACACCTATGAAATGCCAAGGAACGTATTGGATCTTTCAGTTCGAAAAGGGATAACACAAAAATTATTTCTTAAAGCAGGTATCAGAGATATTTTCAACCAGGAGTTTTTACTCCTTCAAGATGGAAATGAAGACGGAGTTTTTGATAGAAAAAATGATCAGATTTTCAGAAGGTTTAAACCTGGCAGACAGTATTCGCTGGGCATTTCATACGAATTTTAACAATTAACTAAACTTTATATTATTATGAAAAAAAACAAACTTAGTAGATTCTTGAGTAACAAGCTGGGTCTACTTTCATTGGCTTCATTTGTAGCCTTTGCATTTACTGTAATGTCTTGTGGGGATGATCCCGAACCGACTATTGGAGCTCCTCCAACAGTATCCGTATCTCCTTCCTCAGGATCTGGAGTAATTGGTGCAGTGGTAAGTACACAAGTTACCGTCAATGCACCAGAAGGTATCAAAACCCTTACAATTTTGAAAAACGGTGCTCCTGATGCAGCGTATCCACCAGTGACATTGACAGGTACCACTGGAACTTATGACTTATCGTATACCATCGAATCAGGTCTTTCAGTTGGAAATACAGTTAATTTCACTTTTGTGGCACAGGATACTAGAGACAGATCTTCTGCCCCGACAACATTTGCGGTTACTGTATCTGCAAATCCTCCTAAGCCTAGAGTCCAAGTTGGTGGAACTACGCAATTGGCTGGATACGATGAGCATATCGTAGGTGTAGCTGTTACTGGTTTGGAAGGTACTTACATCCAAGACCGAAATGTAACTTTGACCCCTGACAAAGATTATTTCTTAATAGGTTTTGTTAGGGTAGGACCTATTCCAGCATCTGGTCAGACACCTCAGACAGACGATGGTAGAACAGAAGGTGTTTTGACTATTGAACCTGGAACTGTAGTTTTCGGAGATCAAGCAACCAAGGGAACTTTGGTTATTCAAAGAGGTGGTAAATTAATCGCTGAAGGAGAAGTTGATAACCCAATTGTATTTACATCTACCAGAAATCCTGGTGAAAGAACTCCAGGTGATTGGGGTGGTGTTGTGCTTTGTGGTAGGGCAAGAAACAATGAAGGTCCTAGCGTGCAGCTTGAAGGTGGGTATGCTGCTTGGCATGGTGGCACCAATGATGAAGATGACAGTGGTGTTTTGAAATATGTTAGAATTGAGTGGGCTGGTATTCCAATCAACCCTAATGAAGAAGTAAATACCCTTACAATGGGTAGTGTGGGAAGAACTACTGAAATCGAATACGTTCAAGCTTCTTTTGGTCTAGATGATCAGTTCGAATGGTTTGGTGGATCAGTTGATGGACGTCATTTGATCGCCTACAGAGGTTTGGATGATGATTTTGATGTTGATTTGGGACATAGTGGTAACATTCAGTTTGCCATAGGCATAAGAGATTCCAAGGATGCAGATCAATCCGGTTCTAATGGTTTTGAAGTTGACAATAACGGTAGTGGTGAATTGAGGGAACCATTTACATCTTCTGTTTTTTCAAATGTTACCATCATAGGTCCTAAAAAACTTAGAGAAACTTCCATCTCAGCAGAATTTCAACATGGTGCTCAATTGAGAAGAAGTAGTAAATTGAAAATTTATAATTCCATCATTACTGGATATCCAATGGGTATTTTCATAGATGGAAACAGCACCACCCAATTCGCCGAAAACGATGAGCTTCAATTAAGAAACGTAATTCTTGCCGGTGTAAGAGGTTGGGGTGGAAATGGTTTTGGAAAAGCATATGATCCAAATAGACCTTGGGACAATCAAAGTGCAATCAACTCTGCTAGTTTCCCGGATTTAACAGCTACTGGATTACCGTTTTTAGATGCTAATGGAAATCCAAGACCAAATCATCCAGGTTCTGAACCAAGAGGACATGCATTGAGATCCACAGTTCAGGCCTTTGACTCAAGGGCTTGGTTTAGTACTGCTGCTTATGGTAATCAGTTCTTTGGTGCATGGGATGAAATTGGTATCAGTCCTTCTGTATTTGATTTGGGAACTCCAGTATTTACAGTAGAAGCTGCAAGTGCTGCTGCAACTAGTGGAAAATGGGATAATGTGCCATTTGTACAATCAAGCTCCAAAAGCTCCTGGTTTGGAGATTTTGAAGAAGTTCCTTATGTAGGTGCATTTGGTACTTCGGGAGATTGGACACAAGGATGGGCTAATTTCAGCAGAAATACAGTTTATAGAGATTAATAAATAAAAATTAGATGTTAAAGGCCAAGTCGGAAATTCTGACTTGGCCTTTTAAATTGATATTGCATGAAGAGTACAATCATTGCCATTACTACAATTTTATTATTTTCCGTTGGCTGTAACACTGGAAAACAGAAATATGATATCGGCAGCTATTATGAAAAGCAAGTTCAGGATACCATTATGACCAATATCATTACCTATATCTATAAAGTTCCAAGAGGTGCAGATCCAAAGAGGAAGCATGATTTGGAATATAGACAACTTTATGTGAATCAAATTGACTTATTTAAATTTGTAAAATATTATATAGATGTAGAAGACAGTACACATTATTTTTATTTGATCAGACCTGCGAGAAATGAAAAAGGATTTAAAAGAGGGGTTTTAGGGAAATATAAAATAGATGACTCATTTAATCTTTTGGATTTTGAAGAAATAGCAAATACCCCCATGATTCCCGAAGAAGAAATCTTGGAAAATGGAGAATACCTTTGGAATGACTTGATGCACTTTGGTAATGTGGAAAGATATATTTTGAATAAAAAGTATATCGAGTTTCCTGATGAACGAGCTAGGTATGATAAAAATACCCATCAATGGACTTATGAAAAATGATAGTTTTTTAAAGTTTTTAAAAATAAAATTTATTTTCCTTTATTGAATTCGGTTGAAAAAAGTCAAAAAAAGAACCAATTTCATTAAAAAATACCCTGTTTAGGGTATTTTTTGGTATTGGTAGGAAGGTTAAATTTGTAAAGTACGATAAGGTATTTTTCCACGGTTTTTTTGATAAAAATATAGGGGATAATAAAAAACTCATTTTTTATCCCCAATTTTTTTAATAATCCATCGATTGAATTAATTTTTCCCAAACCTAATTGGTCAAGTATCTATAAATATCTGTCCAAATCCTAATATCCGAAATTTGGTGTTGAACTGGATTTAAAGAATTTTATATTTCAATTCTAATATCTCAAACCCACCTTGATTCCTCCATAAAAATTCCGCCCCGGAGCAGGCTGGTAAAATCGATTGGCAAAAGCATTCAGGTCATTTCCCAAGCTGTAGACTTCATCCAATAGATTATCTGCACCTCCATAAACTTCTATATCCCATCGGCTGCCAAGAGTATTTCTCCAACCTATTCTGCTGCCTACTAGATTATAAGAATCCTGAAAAACTGTGTTCGCATCATTCAAAGGAATTGCATCAACAAATTGATGGGTGAAATTCAAATAAAAACCCAGTTTGCTTCTGATATCCAATAAATTGACCAAGGTATTGGGTGAAACCCCGGTCAATTGATTACCGGAAAAATCATTGCCGCCTTTTTCAAAGTCTGCAAAATTGAAATAATGACCGGTAAAGGCATGGTTGAGCTTTATCTCCTGGATGATAGTGTTTTGGTTTCTGAACAAGGCATAATCTAAACTGACCTCAATTCCTTTTTGATCAGTGGCTCCTGCATTTCTGAAGAGTACTACACCTTGGTCATTGGTAAACGTGGTAATGGTCTGATCCAGCTTAAAATAGAATGCAGTAAAGTCAAGGTTGAAAATACCAAACCGGCTCCTGTATCCTGCTTCATAATTGATCCCCCTTTCTGCCTCCAGATCCAAATTGATGCTACCTTCATTAGTCCTGACCTCGGCAATGGTTGGAGGGGAAAAACCCGAACTGATGCTTCCGTGAATTCCAGAATGATCGCTCAATTTGTAGACCATCGCAATTCTTGGAACCACGATAGGGTTGAAGGTTCTTGTATTAGATGAAGGTGGGTTTGGTCCGGCGTCTATGGTTCTGATGATATCATATCTCCCAAAATTCTGGCTGAAGCCGAGGGTCATCAGGATTTTTGATGTCCATTCTATTTCCAGTTGCTGAAAGAGAAATGCCTGTGTGGTGATGAGGTCATCACTGAACCTGATGGTATCGGCCTGTCCTTGCCTGTTACCGAAATTCTGCGCCAAGGTTTTTCCAAACTGGTACTCACCCCCTGCAACTATCTGAACAGGGAATTGTCCCCATTGGTCGTTGTACGAAAACTTTGACCTACCCCCATAACTGAAAGCAGTTTCTTTTTTGTAGTCTAGAATAAAAGGATTTTCAAATTCGGTGGTGTTAATATATAAGGCTGTGGAATTGTCCCATTTGTCATTGAAATCAATTTGGTGTGAAAGTGTTCCATACAGTGTTTTTTGTGCAATAGAGCTATTTTGAGCAACAGAACCCGGCCTAGCCTGCGTTCTATCTTCCTCCAACTGTGCTGCATTAAGCGCACCAGGAATCTGGTATTGAAGGTCTGAATAAAGTATTTGACTGGAAAGAGTCTGTTTGGTTGATGGCTTGGAATGCAATGCAAGTTGAAACACTTTTCTGTCCAATGCACTGTGTTCTCTATAACCATCTGATTTTTGATGTACATAAGAGGCATTGATTCCACCCTCTCCGATTTTCTGGTCAATACCAAGGCGATATCTCAATAATCCAAAGTCTCCGATTCCGAAATCCGAAGAGAGATAATTTTCAGAAACTGTTTTCCGACTCTCCATGCTGATGACACCACCGTTTCCTGCACCAAAAATACTTCCTGCCGGACCTTTGATGATTTCTGTATTCTGAAGGTTGGAAAGGTCAAGGATATTCAATGCCGTGGTTCCATCAGGAGATGTAAAAGGGATGTCATTCCAATAGACTTTCACATTCCTAACTCCAAATGGTGACCTTAGAGAACTCCCCCTAATTGATATTCTATAACTGGCTGGAGCCCTTTCCTCTACCCTAATGCCTGGCTTGGTATTGAAAGCACTCAGAAGAGAATTCTCATTGAAACGGTGCAGTTCATTTTCCAAAACTTTGCTGATGGCTCCGGCCTGATGTACCAAAGGACGCTCAGATTCAAAGCCTGACACCACCACCTCATTCAAAGAGCTAATGCTTGGAACCATCTCAATATTCTTGTCCTCATTTGGATTGACAAGAATTGAAAAGTTTTCATAAGATATATGGGAAAATGCAAGAAGCGTAGGATTGTTTAAATTGAGAATAACTTTCCCATTAGAATCTGAAACCTGATTATTTTGCCCCTGAATTTTTACAAGGACACCGGGAATTGTATTTTGAGTATTTTTATCTAAAATGACAATGTGGTTTTGTCCCATTGTTGACAAGGGAATGAGAAGAAAGAGCAGGCAAACGGTTAATTTCATGCTGAAATATATGGGATTTGAAAAGGCTTACAAAGAAGCATTTTATGAAAGGAGAATTGATGCAAAAGGAAGTGAATTTTTTTCTTTTCTTACAGATTTACATAGTTAATATAACATAATCTATAGGCTATAGATTAAAATCTTCCCCAAGACATAAATATGATGATTATATCATTTCAGGGGGAATTGTTTTTATTAAGAATTGATAAGCACTAATAGCTGTAACAAGAGAAACAGGTGCGCTAATCGTTAAAAGAGCAAAATGATTTTTTCAGATTGAGGGATGTGGCTAAGACACTTAACAGTTATTAACATAAAAACAAAAAACCCCGTATTTCTACGAGGTTTCTGTACCAGGAGCGGGAATCGAACCCGCACGAGATTGCTCTCACAAGATTTTAAGTCTTGCGTGTCTACCTATTCCACCATCCCGGCTTACTCTACTGCTAGAGTATGTTACCTTTTAAACAACAAAGCCCTTTTGCAAGGGCTTTTTGAGCGAGAGACGAGATTCGAACTCGCGACCCCGACCTTGGCAAGGTCGTGCTCTACCAGCTGAGCTACTCTCGCATACAATATTTCAATTAACGGTTGTGCTATACCTCCCGATAGCTATCGTGGATGAGCTACTCTCGCTTTTTATTAAATTAAGCCGAAAACCTTACATCTCCGTCTTTTGTGTGTGCAAAGGTAAAGCAGTTTTTGAAATATGCAAAAAGCTATGGTCAAAAATTTTATGATTGTTATGTAATCCCAGTTTCAAGATTTGACTATCAGTGCATTACTATATATTTATGGTGAATTGGCTGTAATAGTAATCTTTTTTCTTACCATTAAAGACATTTAACTTATATCAGAGATATTAAATTTTGATTTTTATTTCGGTCTTCTGTCTTCCGTCTTCCGTCATTTTCAAAAAAAGTAGCCCAACACCAAAATATATAAAATCCATCTTGAACTCTTCTACGTCTCCAATTTTTTCTTTATCTCGTTCAGCTTGATCAATGCTTCAATCGGAGAGATGGTATTGATGTCTATGCTGCCCAACATTTCCTGAGCTTCCTTGAATTTTGGATCTATGTCAAAAAGGCTCAATTGGTAATTGTTTTTCGGCATTTCACGCATTTTTTCTTTAGAGGGTGACATTTCCTTGTCTTTTTCTAAATGTCCCATAATTTCTGAAGCCCTCAACACGATTGGATTTGGCATCCCGGCCATTTGGGCTACATGTATACCAAAACTATGTTCGCTTCCACCTTCTTTTAGTTTTCGAAGGAATATCACCTTATTGCCAACCTCCTTCACGGATACATTGAAATTTTTGATTTTTGGGAAATCATCGGCTAATTGGTTGAGCTCATGGTAATGTGTTGCAAAAAGAGTCTTTGCTCTGAATTTGGGATGGTTGTGCAGGTATTCTACAATGGACCAAGCTATGGATATGCCATCGTAGGTGGAGGTACCTCGTCCAATTTCGTCCATTAAGACCAAGCTACTATCTGACAGGTTATTTAGTATACTGGCTGTTTCAGTCATTTCGACCATAAAGGTCGACTCCCCCTTGGCAAGGTTATCCGAAGCGCCCACCCTTGTAAATACCTTGTCGATGATTCCAATCCTTGCATATGAGGCAGGAACAAAACTGCCCATTTGTGCCATCAAAACGATCAAAGCCGTTTGTCTGAGCAAAGCTGATTTACCTGCCATATTGGGTCCTGTGATGATCATGATCTGTTGGCTCTCATTATTCAGATAGATATCATTGGGAACATAGGGTTCACCGATGGGGAGTTGTTTTTCTATCACAGGGTGTCTTCCGTCCTTTATTTCAAGGGAATCAGTATCTGCAATTTTTGGTCTACAATAATTGTTTGTTTTAGCTACCCAAGCAAAAGAAATAAGACAATCAACTGTTGCCAATACTCTGGCATTTTGCTGGATATGAGTGACATATTCAGAGGCATCCTGTACCAAAGCCATGAAATACTTTTGTTCAATGGCAATCATCCGTTCTTCTGCATTGAGGATTTTTTCCTCATATTCCTTGAGTTCGGGGGTGATGTATCTTTCTGCATTGACCAAAGTCTGTTTTCTGATCCATTCCTGCGGAACCTTGTCTTTATGTGAATTGGTGACTTCCAGGTAATAACCGAAGACCTTGTTGAATGCTACCTTTAATGAAGTGATCCCAGTACGCTGTACTTCTCGCTGTTGCATAGAGACGAGAAAATCTTTGCCGGTATTGGCCAAGCCTCGGTATTCATCAAGATCTGCATCTACGCCTGATTTGATGATACCACCTTGATGAATCAGCATAGGGGCATCCTCCTGAAGTTCTCTGTCGATTTTGTCAAGTAGAAATTCGCAGGAATTGATCTGATCAGCCAGTTTTTTGAGTGAGGCGCTTTTGGAAGCTGACAGGAGGGATTTGATTGGAATGGTGCTTTTTAGGGCCTTTTTCAATTGGTTCATTTCCCTCGGATTGATCCTGCCCACTGCTACTTTTGATATCAACCTTTCCAAATCTCCGATTTGCTTGAGATGGGCATGGATTTCATCTCTACTTTCCTCTCCTTCATAAAAGTAATCCACAATCTTTAACCTTTCCTCAATCGGTTCCTTTTCCTTTAATGGAAGTACCAGCCATTTTCTCATCATCCTTGAACCCATCGGCGTCACGGTATGGTCTAGAATATGGATTAATGGGATACCGCCCTCCTGCTGAGGATAAACCAATTCCAGGTTGCGGATGGTGAATTTGTCCAACCACACAAATTTTTCCTCGGCAATACGGGATATTGAGGCGATGTGTTTGACTTCGTTGTGTTCTGTTTCCTCTAAGTAAAACAAAACAGCTCCTGCCGCAATAATACCGTGCTCGAGGTTTTCTATCGCAAAACCCTTGAGGTTATTGGTGGCAAAGTGATTTTTCAGCTTTTCATACGTGTAGTCATATTGGAATACCCAGTCTTCACAATGAAAAGTAGTATATTGATCTTTGAGCATTTCCTGTGCTCTTGACTTCGCTGCTTTGGAATAAATGACTTCTGAAGGACTGAAGCTTTGTAGTAGTTTTTCTATGTAGGGTTGGGTCCCCTCGGCACACATAAATTCACCCGTTGAAAGGTCAAGGAAAGCAATTCCAAGAATTTCATTTTTAAAAAAAATGGACGCTAAGTAATTGTTTTTTCTTTTGTCAAGGACATTGTCATTGAAGGAAAGCCCGGGAGTGACCAATTCTGTTACTCCTCTTTTTACGATTCCTTTTACTTCTTTTGGGTCTTCTAATTGATCACAAATAGCAACCCTGTTTCCAGCCCGCACCAATTTGGGCAAATAAGTATCAAGGGAATGGTGTGGGAATCCGGCCAACTCTATATGCGAAGCAGCCCCATTTGCTCTTTTGGTCAATACGATATCCAACACTTTAGAGGCCACAATGGCATCCTGCCCAAAAGTCTCATAAAAATCACCTACCCGAAACAATAAAAGTGCTCCGGGATGTTTGGATTTGATGGCATTGTATTGTTTCATCAAGGGAGTTTCTTTCACTTCCTTTTCCTTCGCTTTGGCCATTTTGTCCCTGAATTAATTTTTTATGTTTATCCTACTTTTTCAAAACTTGATTATAACCTTAAAATAAATAAGCTTTTTGTGGTTTTATCTTAATCTATTTAAGATTATGTAATTTTAATTCAATTAAGTATTTCTAAAGAATCAAATATGCCAAGGTAGGGTTAATTTTGAAAATCTTGAAAGCCTGAATTTAAAAATATATCAAAAGGGAAACAAAACCACATGAGAAAATTAAACATGGAAGAACTCAATCGTTTGTCGGTAGAGGAATTCAAAGAAGTAAAGAAATCACCTATTGTCATTGTTTTGGATAATGTAAGAAGTCTCAATAATGTTGGTTCAGCATTTCGTACTTCAGATGCTTTTTTGATTGAGAAAATTTTTCTTTGTGGCATTACAGGAAGACCTCCCCATAAAGAAATTCAAAAAACTGCTTTAGGGGCTACTCAATCCGTGGCTTGGGATTATCTGCCGACAACTTTAGAAGCCATCGAGCAGTTGAAATCGGCAGGTTACCAGATTTGTTCCTTTGAGCAGGTAGATCAAAGTATGATGTTGGATAAGTTTGTTCCAAACAATGAAGCTAAATTTGCACTGGTTTTTGGAAATGAAGTTTTTGGGGTGGAAGAGGAAGTGATAAAAAACAGCGACCATGTCATCGAAATCCCACAATTAGGAACCAAGCATTCGCTTAATATTTCTGTGACAATGGGAATTGCTATTTGGGACTTTGTGGTGAAGATGGGGATTTTAAAAAAATAGATTGAAAAACAAAAAAGAGCTCATACAAGCTCTTTTACTTTTTTAAAATATTAATCTTCCTTGAATTTATCCACGATGTATAAAAAGAGGTTAAATGATAATGTGGACATACCTTCTTTTTTGATTTCTTTTTCTCCACCCATTTTATAGATAGCATTATCCTTTTTCGTTTGGGTGTTAGTTACTCCTGATTTTGATTCAATGAGAGGCGCAATTGATTGCTTTTGGACATTCTCAGATTTCTGTTCTGAAGTCGATGACTCTGAACCCTCATATTGGTTTACAGTATCACTGTTTCTTGGTAAATCGGGAACAACTCTATCTCGTTCGTTTTGGGCAAATGAAGCAAAACTCAAAAAAAGACAAAATACTACTAAAAATGGTACTCCTTTAACGACTTTTGAAGAAATTTTGGTCGGATATATCATTTATGTTTGAGGTTTGATAGATTTAACTGAATATTTTCAGCATAGTTTCCAAAGTTATAAAATAATTTCCTCAATGCAAACGATTGACTTCATTGATTTTCAAAGAATAGACTTCAGAATTGGCACCATAATAAGGGTGGAAAAATTTGATAAAGCTAGAAAACCTGCCTATAAACTTTGGGTGGACTTGGGTGAATTGGGCATCAAAAAGTCCTCAGCACAAATCACTGATCTATACACATCTGATATGCTGCTTGGAAAGCAGGTGATATGCGTCTGTAATTTTGCTCCGAAACAAATTGCCGATTTCATGTCTGAAGTATTGGTAACTGGTTTTGATGATGGAAATAGGCAGATTATCCTTGCAACTTCCGATAAGCTTGTTCCCAATGGGGCAAAACTTCATTAAAGGATAATTTGGATCTTTAATCCTTCATCACTCAATTCGGATGTGTAGATTGTCAGGTCAGGGCACTGTCCCGAAGTAACCCTTCCTGTATTTAAATCAAATCGGTATTCATGTAGATGACAAATTACCTCCTGTATGCCATTGATGAAACCCTGTGATAAATTGGCCTTTCTATGAGGACACAGCGTTTCAAAGGCAAAGAAATTCTCGCCATCTCTGGTCACACAAACTTTTGTTGCGCCCAACTGAACAATTTTAATCTGTTTGTCAGGAATTAGCCGCATAACCTGCTCTTTGCTCGTTCCTAAAGTAAAGGTTTTCATTAGAAAATGTAAAATGTTAAATTCGAATATAAAATAAACTTAAACACATTATGAGAAAAATCATAGCCTTGTTGATCATGTTATTTCCGGCTGCCTTATTCGCACAAACACTTGAAGGTGCATGGAAAATGACACACCAAAATGGTAAACCTATGCATGATGTTGAATACATTAAAATCATGCAGGATGGTTATTTCGCATTTGGGGCAAAAGAGGCCGCAACCAATAAATTTGTAAGCGCGGGTGGAGGTGAATTTATGGTCAAAGACAACTTATACCAGGAAACGTTGGATTTTTTTACCATCAAACCAGAAGCAATTGGGGAAACCACTTCTTTCAAATTGGACATGGTAGATGGGAAAATGGTAATCTCGGGACAAGTGCAGGGGCAGACCTTGGTGGAAATATGGGAGAAAGTTGGAGAAAGTACGGATGACCTTACTGCTAATTGGGTTTTTACAGGAAGAAAGAGAGATGGGGAAATCTCAAGGAGTAGTCCGGGTGCTAGAAGAACTGTAAAAATATTGAGTGGCGGCAGGTTCCAATGGATTGCTTTTAATTCTGAAACCAAGGAGTTTATGGGCACCGGTGGAGGAACGTATACCGCTGAAGATGGAAAATATAACGAACAGATAACTTTTTTCTCACGAGATGATTCTAGGGTAGGTGCAAGTTTGGGATTTGATTTTGAGGTGATCGATGGCGAATGGCATCACAGCGGTCTTAGTTCAACGGGAAATCCGATTTATGAAATATGGACCAGGTATAAAGACGCCTATACTCCGACAAAGTGAAACAAAGATGTTCAATTCTAGACTGGATTGTAAAACCGTCTTTCAGAAGACACAATGTCCTATGACCCCTGCATGCCGCTTTGCAGGGGTCATAGGACATTTTTTCCACCCCTTTCTACAGATTATCCCCTAACCTCCTTGTGTCTCCAACAATCCACCAAATGGTCATTGACCAATCCGGTTGCCTGCATGTGTGCATACATGATGGTGCTACCTAGGAATTTGAAACCACGATTTTTTAGATCCTTGGAAAGTCTGTCGGAGATTGGAGTAGAGGTAGGTACTTCTGAAAGAGTAATAAAAGAATTTTGTAATGGCCTGCCATCTACAAAATCCCAGATATAATCCGAAAAACTCCCGCAAGCAGCTTGAATTTCCATAAAACGCCGAGCGTTATTGATGGCAGACCTGATTTTTAATTCATTTCTGATTATATCTTTATTTTGCAATAGTTCCTGGACATAACTTTCGGGTAGATCTGCGACTAATTTATAATCAAATTCAGCAAAAGCTTTTCGGTAACCTTCCCTTTTTTTCAGTATAGTGGACCAACTCAAACCAGCTTGTGCGCTTTCCAGGACCAAAAACTCAAATTGTTTTTGGTCATCAAATACAGGAACGCCCCACTCTTCGTCGTGGTATTTGAGATATTGTTCAAATCCCAAACACCAAGGGCACCGAAATTTTTCTGGTTCTTGTTCCATATTTACTCAACCGCCTCAAGTAGCGTCCTAAAAATTACAAACTTGTCCTGAAATTTTGCTTTAATATCTTCTTGTAATTTTGGGGCAAAATTGTTTTGATATTCCATGATTTTATCCATGCTGTCTGTAAAATATTGCACCGAATAATTTACACTTCCGTCGTCTGAATCATGAAGGATTTTATAAAATCTGTTTTCAGAAAACATTCCTGTCGCAAGGACATCAGGAATATGGAATTTTTTCATCCAAATGACCCAATCCTCTTCAGCTTCTTTCTCTATATTGACTGTGACATTATATAAAATCATATTTTCTTACTTTTATCTTTATTTTTGTCGCATTCTTACACCAACAAATATAGGCTCATGTTGTTAATGTATTCGTGTTTGTTAACAAAATCCTTGAATTTAACATGTCAAATACCCCTTTAGAGAAATCAGAAAGCAAAATTGAGACAGTAGTTCAAGGAATTCAGAATAACAAATCCGGTTTATTCAAATTGATTATTTCTGTTTTTTATTTAGTAGGAATTATCGGAATGTCTTTGCCTGGACTCAAACCCTATTTTCAAGTTCTTACACCATTTCATTTGTTACTCAGTTTAGGAATACTTCTTCTGTTTCATACAGATTGGAATAAAGCATTTTTATTATTTTCAACTTCGGCATTTTTGATTGGTTTTGGCTCTGAGGTATTGGGTGTACATACTGGATTTCCTTTTGGGAATTATGCCTACGGCTCTGTTCTTGGAATCAAATTATTGGATGTTCCTCTCATGATAGGGATCAACTGGCTATTGTTGGTGTACTTGACAGGAAATTTATTTCAAAAGAGGATCCAAAATGATTTCCTGGCAGCAGGCCTAGGTGCAGGATTGATGGTATCTATAGATTTTTTGATTGAACCTGTAGCAATTGGTTTGGAATTTTGGAGCTGGGAAGGCGGCGATATTCCCTTGTCAAATTATATTGGTTGGTTTGCGGTGGCTTATTTAATTCATTTAATCTACCGAAAAGCAATGTTTCAAAAGGAAAATCTGGTATCAGGATTTCTAATGCTCAATCTGATAATCTTCTTTGCTGTTTTGAATTTCATGTTTTGAAAATCCATTTCAGCTGTTTAAACATTCTGTATATTAAAAAGTTACTCATATGATGTACGCAATTATATTCATTGTTCTGGGATTTGCTGCGATGGAATTTTCAGGCTGGTTTATACACAAATATATCATGCATGGACCTCTGTGGGGGATTCACAAGACACACCATCAGCCTTCAAAGTCATTTTTCGAACTCAATGACTTGTTTTCATTGCTGTTTGGGAGTGTAGCTGTTTTGTTGATCTTCCTGGGCGTCGGAAAGTTTGATTTCCGATTTTGGATGGGTGTGGGAATAAGTTTATACGGTATCAGTTACTTCTTTATCCATGATGTACTGGTTCACAGAAGGATAAAATGGTTTGATAGACCAAAGAGCAATTTTCTCCAAGGAATATTCAAAGCACACCAAGCGCATCATGCGACCAACAAGAAAAATGATGCGGTCTCCTTTGGATTATTTGTTGTACCCAAAAAATATTTTAAAATAAAATCATAGTGAGTACTTATTCAATCAAAGATCTTGAGCAGTTATCCGGAATTAAAGCCCATACTCTGCGTATTTGGGAACAACGGTATAATTTGCTGGCGCCAAAGCGTACTGACACTAATATTAGGTATTATGATGATGCTGATCTCAAACTTATTTTGAATGTAGCCTTATTGAATGACAATGGTTATAAAATAAGCAAAATAGCAAACATGTCCCTTTCAGAAATGAGGGAAGAAGTGGTCAAGCTGACAGAAAAGACCTTGACCCACGACGATCAGATTAATGCCCTTACCATTTGCATGGTTGAAATGGATGAAGACAGATTTGAAAAAGTTTTGTCCACCAATATCTTGAAAATAGGTTTTGAACAGACAATGCTCAACATCATTTATCCTTTCATGTCAAAAATAGGTGTGCTATGGCAGACCGGTGCGATCAATCCTGCCCAAGAGCATTTTATGAGTAATCTGATCAGACAAAAACTGATTGTAGCCATTGATGCACAGATTTATAAAGGTGGGGGGAAAAAATTTCTGCTTTATTTGCCTGAAGGCGAACACCATGAGATTTCTATTCTTTTTGCAACCTATCTCATTAAACTTAAAGGTCATAAGGTGGTGTATTTAGGCCAAAGTACCCCCGATGAAGACTTAAATTCAGTTTACAATTTGATACAGCCGGAATTCTTATTGACTGTAATTACAACCTCACCAAGTTCTGAAAATGTCCAAGAATATATTGATGCATTGTCCAAACGTTTCAGTCAATCTGAAATCATCGTGTCGGGCTATCAAATAGTTGGTCAGGACATACATTTCCCCAAAAATGTTAAATCCTTAAATTATATCAGACAAGTAAAGGAATATCTTGAAGAGCTTGATCAGGTAATCGTTGAGAAATAATTTTAGGTTTTACATTTTTAGAAAAAAATTAAACAAAGTGAAAATATCGATTTTCACTTTTTTTTGTGCCTATTTTATTATTTGGCCGTTTTATGATAGATATCTGTGTTTAATTTTTTCAGCAAATGAATTTTGTTTAATAAATTTTGAAAAATATTAGACAAAATATTTGTATTCTGTTTAATCATTGCTACATTTGATTAAACAAAAACAAAACGTCCATGACAACTCTAGAATTCAGTTACTCGCTAAACAAGTTATCAAGTTCGCTAAAGCCATTTGCTCTTAAGTTAACAAGGGATATGGATGACGCCAATGATTTACTGCAGGATACTATGGTAAAGGCATTTACCAATAAGGATAAATTCACAGAGGGGACAAACCTGAAAGCTTGGTTGTATACCATCATGAAAAATACTTTTATCACCAACTATCAAAGGATGGTAAGAAGAGGTACTTTTGTGGATACTACCGATAATCTTCATTATATCAATTCAGGTGATGCGCTTGTTGAGAATGGAGCCTTTGGAGATTTTACAATGGATGATATTTACACTGCCATTGACAAATTAGATGAGGTGTACAAAACGCCATTTATGATGCATTACAAAGGGTTTAAGTACCATGAAATTGCCGATAAATTGTCTATTCCAATTGGAACTGTTAAAAATAGAATACATATTGCTAGAAAACTTTTAAAGGATGATTTGCACGTTTACAAACATAAAAACTAATATATATGCCTGATAAAAAAGTAGTGGTTATTGGGGCTGGATTTGCAGGCCTATCAGCAGCTACACATCTGGCACATCTTGGATATCAGGTTACATTGCTGGAAAAAAACACAACCCCCGGGGGAAGAGCTAGAAAGTTCGAGTCCGAGGGTTTTGTTTTTGATATGGGACCTAGTTGGTATTGGATGCCTGATGTATTTGATACCTATTTTGGTCATTTTGGCAAAAAACCTTCTGATTACTATGACCTAATAAGATTAGACCCATCATATACCGTAGTATTTGGGGAGAATCAGTTTGTGGAAATACCAGCCAACCTCTCAAAATTTCGGGATTTGATGGAAAGCATGGAACCTGGGGTCGGACCCAATCTTGATGAGTTTCTCAAACAAGCGGCTTATAAATATAAAGTGGGTATTCAGGATTTGGTCTATAGACCAAGTAGATCTATTTTTGAATTTACAAATCCCCAACTGTTGGCTGATGTGGTAAGGATGGATGTCTTTCAGTCTATGTCCAAACACGTCAGGAAATTTTTTAAGGATGAAAATATTATCCGGTTAATGGAATTTCCTGTAATCTTTTTGGGTGAGATGGCAGATAATATCCCGGCACTTTACAGTTTGATGAATTATGCTGATATAGTACTTGGGACTTGGTATCCTATGGGTGGAATGCATGAAATTGTAAAAGGTATGGTACAACTTGCTGAAGAAAAAGGTGTAAAAGTTCACCTTGGAGCAGACGTATCAAAAATCGACATCAAAAATGGAATAGCAAAAAGTGTTGTCCTGAGTAATGGCAAAAGTTTTGATGCAGATATAGTTGTTGCAGGAGCAGATTATCACCATGTGGACAACAAGCTTCTTGCTCCAGAATACAGAAATTATGATGAAAAATATTGGGATAAAAGGGTAATGGCGCCTTCTTCTCTTTTGTTTTATTTGGGAATTGACAAAAAATTGGACAACTTAACACACCATTGTCTGTTTTTCGATGAACAAATGGGACCTCATGCTGATGCTATTTATAAAAATCCAAGGTGGCCTGAAAAACCCTTATTCTATTTATCAGCAGCATCAATAACTGATCCTTCTGTGGCTCCTGAAGGAAAAGAGAATTTGGTAATTTTGATCCCGCTAGCTCCGGATTTGGAGGATGGGGAAGAAATAAGAGAGAAATATTTCAATATGGTCATGGACAGGCTTGAAAAACTAACCAATCAGGAAATTAGAAGTCATATTATTTTCAAACGTTCTTATGCACACAGTGATTTCAGGGCCGATTATAATGCATTCAAAGGAAATGCCTATGGTTTGGCCAACACGCTGTTCCAAACTGCAATTTTAAAACCATCTTTGAAAAGTAAAAAAGTAAAGAATTTATATTACACAGGTCAGCTAACAGTACCGGGTCCCGGTGTCCCTCCAACGCTGATATCAGGTCATGTAGTTGCAAGAGAGGTTCATAAAGAGAATAATTAAGACAAAAAATTGTATATTATGGGTATGGATGCAAAAACCCTTTTTGATCAAACTACATTGGAGTGCAGTAAATTGATCACCCAAAGGTACAGTACAAGTTTTACGTTAGGTATAAAAACCTTGGACAAAAAACTGCATTTGCCCATTTATGCTATTTATGGATTTGTAAGGTACGCAGACGAAATAGTAGATACTTTTCATGACAAGGACAAAAAAGTACTTTTGGATCAGTTCAAACATGATACCTATGAAGCCATTGACAAAGGAATCAGTCTGAATCCGGTACTTCATGCCTTCCAAATGATAGTCAACCAATATGGGATTGACCTCGATCTCATAGAAGCATTTCTCAAAAGCATGGAGATGGATCTTGACTTTAAGACCTATAATGATTCTAGATACCATGAGTATATTTATGGATCGGCGGAAGTGGTTGGTCTGATGTGCCTTAAGGTATTCTGTGAAGGCAATCAGGAAATGTACCAAAGTCTCAAAGAGCCTGCCTGTAAGCTGGGTTCAGCTTTCCAAAAAGTAAATTTTCTCAGAGACATTAAAAGTGACTATGAGGAACGAGGAAGGGTTTATTTTCCAGGGGTTGATTTCAATAACTTTGATAAATCTGCTAAACAGCTGATTGAAGAAGATATACAAAAAGATTTTGATGAGGCTTTGGATGGGATTCGCAGATTACCCGAAAGTGCCAAAATGGGCGTAAAGATTGCTTACTTGTATTATCAGAAGTTATTTGATAAAATCAAAAGATTACCACCTGAAATAATCACGCATGAGCGGGTTAGAATACCTAATTCAAGAAAATTTTCATTATTGTTGGGAACCTATTTTGGGATGAAATTGGGGATAGTTTGATATGGAAAAGTATTTATACCTTCTTTTGAATTTATTGACCATTTCTTTCCCTCTGGTCAGGTCATTTGAACATAGAGTACAATATGCGAAAAAGTGGTATGCGCTTTTTCCAGCAATTGGAATTACAGGGCTGTTTTTTTTGGTATGGGATCATTGGTTTACAGTAATCGGAGTTTGGGAATTTAATCCCCGATACCTGACAGGAATATTCTTTTTCGAATTGCCTCTTGAAGAATGGCTTTTCTTTTTGACTGTTCCTTTTGCCTGTGTTTTTATATATGAAGTACTAAATTATTTTGTTAAAAAGGACGTTTTGGGTGCCGTAGCCAAACCTATCACACTTGTTTTCATTCCTGCCTTTTTGATTATAGGCTTATTGAATTTAGATAAATGGTATACTTCAGTAAACTTTCTGGTAGCTACTGCCATGCTTTCTATCCATTTTATTCTTTATCAAGGTAAATACTTGGGGAGGTTTTACCTGGCATATCTTGTTTCTTTGATTCCTTTTCTGATAGTAAACGGCATTCTCACGGGTTCCTTTATTGATGAGCCTATAGTCATATACAATAATGCAGAAAATTTGGGTATTCGCTTGTTTACCATTCCGATCGAAGATACCGTTTATTCAATGACCCTTATGTTAATGAATATCACAATTTATGAAAGGATAAGGAACACTAAAACAATTCAGACCGTTAAAAGTTTATAGCCTATGATGAACCTGCAAGTACATATAGATCAGCATTCTGGCTTCTGTTTTGGAGTGGTTTATGCCATAGAAATGGCAGAGGAAATTCTTGAAGATCAGGGTTATTTATATTGTTTAGGGGACATTGTCCACAATGACGAAGAGGTAAATCGGCTGACCAAAAAAGGTTTAAAAATCATAGACCATGTGGAATTACAAAGCCTGACAGATGAAAAAGTTTTGATCAGAGCCCATGGTGAACCACCATCCACTTATGAATTGGCCATCAATAATAACCTTACCTTAATAGATGCAAGCTGTCCGGTTGTATTGAAACTGCAGAATCGGATTAAAAACTCATTTGATAAGGATGAGACAATATACATCTATGGTAAGCATGGACATGCTGAAGTCATAGGGTTATTGGGACAGACAAATAATAAAGCTGTTGTTTTTCAGGATATCAAGGAGTTGGATATTCCCAGTTTACCGAAAAATATGACACTATACAGTCAGACTACCAAAAGCACTGACAAGTTTTATGAGATCAATAACATACTTAAGGATAACGGAATTACTGTCAATACAAATGATACTATCTGCAGACAAGTATCAAACAGGGATAAGGAATTGAGATCTTTTGCCGAAAAATTTGACAAAATCATTTTTGTCAGTGGCACCAAGTCATCCAATGGAAAAGTCCTATATAATGTCTGTAAAGAAAAAAACCCACATTCTTTTTTTGTTTCGAATCCCGAACAGGTGGATAAAATATGGTTTGAAGAAAATGACAGCGTGGGTATCTGTGGAGCTACTTCTACTCCCATGTGGCTGATGGAACAAGTGAAAGATAAGATCGCAGCTTTTTAGTGCATCGATTTCTTTCCTACCTTTACAAAGTGATAAAAACAACTGCCCATAAAGATTCCGTTGATTCAAAAGGTGTAATCATTGCGATTACAGTCATTCTCTTATGGTTTGTATCTCTGATATTTTTGCTTTCAATTGAGTTGAATTGGTCAAACCCTTTAACTTATTTAGGGATTTTAATCCAAACCCATCTTTATACAGGTCTCTTTATAACCGCCCATGATGCGATGCATGGCATAGTTTCTTCTAATAAAAAGCTGAACCATGGGATTGGTTGGGTTGCTGCCATGCTGTTTTCTTATAATTTTTATTGGAAATTATTTCCAAAGCATCACGAGCATCACCGCTATGTAGCAACGGACAAAGACCCGGATTACCATCCCTCAGGAAATTTCTTTATTTGGTACTTTAGTTTTATTAGACAATATGTATCCATCTGGCAAATTTTGTTAATGGCTGTTACCTTCAATATTCTCAAACTTTTCCTCCCAACAGAGAATTTGATAGTTTTTTGGATGTTACCTGCTATCCTGTCAACTGTTCAGCTATTTTATTTTGGGACGTTTTTGCCGCACATGGGTGAATCAAAAAACAAGCACCATTCCAAAACTCAATCCAAAAATCACCTATGGGCATTTCTTTCCTGTTATTTTTTTGGATACCATTATGAGCATCATGATTCTCCCGGAACACCATGGTGGAGACTTTGGAAAATAAAGGAGGAGTATCAAAAAAACAACATTGTTTAACCAACTTTAGATTTTATTCATTTAAAATCAAAGATTTTTGAAACAAAATCGCGGAAGTTTGATTTATTTATTGTTGCTAATTTCTTAAGATGAGACTTTCATTTATACTAATTCTGTTTTCATTTACGGTTTTGAGTTCTTATGCACAGGAAGGTGAAGTAAGAGGTCGTGTTTTCAATCCTGTTAACAATGACGGGGTGCCATTTGCCAATGTTGTTGTATTGGGCACGGATATCGGTACAGTTTCCGATGAGGACGGGAATTATATCCTGACCAATATTCCCCCTGGATTATATAATATAAGAGCGAGTTTTGTTGGTTTTCGCAATAAAACTTTTTTTGAGATTCAGGTGACAAGGGCCCGGCCTGTCAGATTGGATTTTGACCTTAGGGAAGAAGCCTCTGAATTGGGAGAGGTGACAGTGGATGCAGAGTTTACGCGCTCGGATGAAACACCCATTTCTGTTCGGAGGCTCAATACCAATGAAATTGAAAGATATCCTGGTGGAAACCGGGATATCAGTAGAGTCATTCAGTCTTTGCCGGGTGTAGCAAGTACTGCCAGTTTTAGGAACGATATCATCATCCGGGGTGGCGCACCCAATGAGAACAAATTTTTTATCGACGAAATAGAAGTTCCGGTAATCAATCACTTTTCTACTCAAGGATCTTCAGGAGGGCCAGTCGGTATTTTGAATGTCAATTTGATCAAAAATGTGGATGTCATCACGGGTGGATTTCCAGCTGACAGGATGAATTCTTTGAGCTCGTTTTTTGAGTTTCAACTCAAGGAGGGGAGAAAAGACAAGATGTTTACCCAAATGACTTTGGGTGCAAGCGAACTGACCCTTTCCAATGAAGGTCCGATAGGTGAAAAAACCACTTATTTGGTTTCAGCGAGAAGATCTTATTTGCAATTTCTTTTCCGACAATTGGGATTGCCTTTTTTGCCTACCTTCAATGATTTCACTTTCAAAACCACCACCAAAATAAACGACAAGACCGAATTGACATTTTTGGGAGTTGGTGCGATTGACAATTTTGTGTTGAATTTTGATGAACCTAACAATGAAAGCGAGGAGGATAGAGAGAATAGACTTTATCTTCTTGAAAATCTTCCCATTTCATCCCAATGGAATTATACCACGGGTTTGAAGCTGAAAAGATTTAGGGAAAATGGCTTTTGGACATTTGTTTTAAGCAGAAATATGCTGAACAACCGGTCCTTCAAATATCTCGGAAATGATAGCAGTAATCCGGATAACCTGTTATTTGATTATACCTCACAGGAAAGTGAGAATAAATTCAGAGCTGAGAACTCTGTGTTTACAAAAGGTTTCAATTTCAAATATGGTGTCAATTATGAATTTGCCAGGTATTTCCTGAGTAATTTTGACAGATCTACCCTTGCTAATGAAGGTGGTGTGATTAATGTCAACGATAAAGCGTTTTTCAATAGCTATGGGGCATTTATTTCTGGTAGCAAATATTTCAATAATGAAAGGCTTTTGATAACAGGTGGGATAAGATTGGATGGGAGTGACTTTGGAGAAACTGCCCAGAATCCTTTAAATCAAATCAGTCCAAGAGTTTCTCTTTCTTACCAACTCAAACCCAATCTTTTTTGGACAGCCAATGCAGGGATTTATTATCAAAAACCGCCTTATACTGCCCTTGGATACAGAAACAATGAAGGAGAATTGCAGAACCAATTGAATGATATCCGGTTCATCAGGTCAAGCCAATTGATCACCGGAATTGAAAGGGTAATTCCTGACAAAAGCAGGAGGTTCAGTATTGAGGGATTTTATAAACACTACAGCAATTATCCCTCGTCAATCAGAAATGGTATAGCCCTAGCAAACTTGGGGGCTGATTTTGGAGTAATTGGAAATGAACCGGTAAGGTCTGACTCAGAGGGCAGGGCTTATGGTCTTGAGTTTTTGGCACAGCAAAGACTTTTCAATAATTTTTATGGTATTGCCGCCGTGACTTTGGTAAGGAGTGAGTTTACCAATCCCAACACAGAGGGGTTTGTGCCATCTGCATGGGATAGCAGATTTATAGTGAGTTTGACCGCAGGCAAAAGATTTGGAAAAAATTGGGAATTGGGTACAAGGTGGAGGTATTTGGGCGGACTTCCCTTTACGCCTGTCGATGTGGAAAACTCCTCTTTGAGGGAAGTTTGGGATTTAAGAGGTCAGGCAACTCTTGATTTCAATCAGATCAACAATCAAAGATTGGCCGCTTTCCATCAGTTGGACTTAAGAATTGATAAACGGTATTTTTTCGACAAGTGGAATTTGAATTGGTACTTTGATGTTCAAAATGCCTATAATTTCCAAGCACAGCAACCCCCTATTTTGGTTCCTGAAAGAGAAGTAAATGGTCAGCTCAAAATTGACCCCAATGACCCTGCTCGATATCAGATGCGCTTAGTAGATAATCCGGCGGGTACAATTCTGCCCACTATCGGGATAATTGTTGAATTCTAATCTATAAAGGTTTCCTGTAAACTGAAAAAGGCAGGATAATCATAAGACAAAAAAAACCGTCCAATTATTTTGGACGGTTTTTAGGTTTGAATTGATTGGGTTTATTGAACGTTGATGAGTGATTCTCGCCTTCTCATTTTTCCGGCAGGCAAGCCATACATCATCTTAAATCTTCTACAGAAGTAGGCAGTATCTTTATAACCAACCTCTTTCCCTATATCTCTGATGCTTTTCTTGGAAGTTCTAAGAAGTTCCACTGCAGCCTCCATTCTTTGGTATTCGATATAATCCTGGGGATTGATACCGGTGAGCATTTTGAAGTATTGTCCAACATAATCTTCAGATACATTGGCAACTTTTGCCAAGACTTTATTGGAAAGATCTCCACCTATATTCTTTTTGATATAGTTGAAAAGATCAATTAGCCTTGGATCTTTGAAGTAAGTACTATTTGTGGATAGCTCTTCAACAAACAATCTGTTTTTGAGGATATGTCTGACGATCTCAATGACCAAAAGCTCCGAATGGATTTTGATTACCCGTTCTTTACCTGGGGTGTTTTGTTCAGACTCCTTAATGATGTCCTCTATGATAGAGGCAATCTTGTCATTGAACCTGATGACAAAGGGAGGGATACCCAATGAATGAAAGAAATTGACGACATCAAAAACTTTTGCTTCAAAGTTGAGAATGGTTACACAGTCTTCTTCAAGGTTTTTAATTTCTTTAAAACTAATAGTTTGAAGGTATTTTCTTTTATTATCTAAAAAATTTTCATTATTGATTTCGCTTTTTTTATTCTGTTGACCGAATGTGACATTGGTTTTCCTACCAGCAGGGATGAATAGAATTTCGCCTTCGTTGACCAACTCCATTTCTTCAGCAAATTTCACAGAACCTTGATGAAGTAATATGATTGAATTTTCGGTATCACTGTAATCTAATACTGTCACAGGCTTCTCGATTTTAAAATTGTTGCCTTTTAGAAAACGTACCCCGACAGATTCAATTACTTTATTGTAATATTCCATGATAGCAGATATTAATGTTAGGATGTAAAACTATAATAATTTTGGAAATAGATGTATATTAAATCAATAATTATTTAATATAAAATAAAAAAAGGCATAAAAAATTGATTTTATGCCTTTTCCATTGATTTAGATTTGATTATCTTATTATACTTCTTGATATGACTATTTTTTGAATTTCACTCGTTCCTTCATAAATCTGTGTAATTTTTGCGTCTCGCATCAATCTTTCCACATGATATTCTTTCACATACCCATAACCTCCATGTACCTGCACTGCTTCGATTGTCACATTCATGGCAACTTCCGAAGCGTATAATTTGGCCATTGCACTAGCGAAAGCATAATCCTCGCCTTGATCTTTGAGCCAAGCTGCTTTCAAAACCAAAAGCCTTGCAGCTTCAATTTGCGTTGCCATATCAGCAAGTTTGAATTGAATGGCCTGATGTTGACTGATAGGCTTTCCAAAAGCTTTTCTTTCTTTGGAATAAGCCAAAGCTAGTTCATAGGCTCCCGAAGCAATTCCTAAAGCTTGTGCAGCAATTCCTATTCTTCCACCATTTAGGTTTTCCATGGCGAAATTAAATCCAAAGCCTTCCTCTCCTATCCTGTTTTCAACAGGGACTTTGACATCTGTAAACATGAGAGAGTGGGTGTCTGAGCCTCGAATGCCCAATTTATCCTCTTTTTTTCCAATTACAAATCCTTCTGAGTTTTTTTCTACAATAAATGCTGAAATTCCTTTGTGCCCTTTGGATGCATCCGTCTGTGCAATGACCAAATAGACGCTCGCCGAACTCCCGTTTGTGATCCAATTCTTGGTGCCGTTTAGCAGATAATGGTCACCATGGAGATCAGCAGTGGTCCTTTGGGAAGTGGCATCAGAACCTGCCTCCGGTTCTGAAAGGCAGAATGCCCCAATTATTTCTCCTGTTGCGAGACGAGGTAGGTATTTTTCCTTTTGCGCTTCCGAACCATATTTTTCCAAACCCCAGCATACAAGGGAGTTATTGACTGACATGCAAACTGATGCTGAAGCGTCGATTTTGGATATTTCTTCCATGGCCAAAACATAGGAGACGGCATCCATGCCGCCACCATTGTATTTGGGATCAACCATCATGCCCATGAAGCCAAGATCCCCCATTTTCTTTACCTGTTCGGCAGGGAATTTTCCCTCAGTATCTCTTTCGATTACTCCTGGTAAAAGTTCTGTTTGGGCAAACTCTCTCGCTGCATCCCTAACAGCTAAATGTTCTTCTGTATATTCAAAATTCATAAGAATATTTGGGTTTAGTATTTGGCTTTCAAGATACAGCAAAAAAAAATAAGGGGCAATTTCTTGCCCCTTAAAGTAAACTCATTTGATGCTTTTAAGTTTCCTTAATCCCTATTTCCAAAGAAGATGAATATGTAGTAGGCCAATGTTGCCAAAGCCGCTAATGCTGCAACCACATAAGTCATTGCTGCCCATTTCAGTGCGTCTTTTGACATGGCATACTCATCTGGGGTTACCACATTTCTCGTTTTGATCCATGCCAAAGCCCTGTTACTTGCGTCAAATTCTACAGGGAGCGTGACCAAAGTAAACAAAGTCATTACTCCATAAGAACCAACCACAATATATCCGATCAATTCATAAGGAAGATTCAGCATGAATCCGCCAAGCAATGAGGCGATCAATACAATGTTCAAAATTTTACCACTGGCATTTTGTACAGGAACCATGGCAGATCTTAGATTCAACCATGTATAAGCAGTAGCATGTTGGATGGCGTGTCCACATTCGTGAGAAGCAACAGCTGCTGCAGCTGCATTTCTGCCATAATATACATCAGGGCTGAGGTTCACGGTCCTGTTCATAGGATTATAATGATCGGTAAGCTGACCTTCAACACTCAGCACCCTTACATCGTGTATATTATTGTCTGTAAGCATCAACTCCGCAATTTCCTTTCCTGATAGATTTGCCTTTAGAGATGTCTGAGAATACTTTTTAAACTTGCTCTTTAGCTTTCTGCTGACAATAAAGCCCAAGGCAGCGAATACAACAACAATTAGAATAATCATAGTTTTTTTATGTTTGCTAGTTAGTTACGAATTTAATAAGATTTGGATTCTTTTCTTGAAGTTATTTTAAAGAAAAAGCCCAAGGCTATCAAACCTAGAATGATCACTGTCAGTACCTGACTTCCATGGATGATGGCAGCAAAGATTTTTCCTTCTTCATTACTCAATCCATAAGCCATCAAAATGAAAGCCACTAATGCATGGAAGGTACCGATACCCCCTTGAACAGGAGCAACCATGCCAATACTGCCCATGACCATGACCATCAACATGGAGCTTAGTGACAAACTGGCAGTTGATGGAATGGCCCAAGCCATAAATATCAGCATTAAGTAATAGGTAAACCAGATAAAAACCGAACTGCTCCAAAAGCCCAATTGATTGTCAACCTTTCTAAGGCTGATCACCCCATTGATCAAATCTCGTAGAAAATGCCTGATTTTCTTGAAAAGGCTACTGTCTTTGTATTTTTGGAAAACCAAATAAATAAAGATCATTGTTACAATAAGGCCTCCAATCAAGAGAGGTAGGTATTGGAGTATCTTTTCTTTCAATGAATCCAAAGACACCAATTCACTTGATAACTTTACAAAAAGGTCCCTTTCAAGTAAAAATGCCAAGAATATAATGCTGACCATAAACAGCATGTCAAAGGTTCTCTCCAGAATCACTGTTCCAAGTAGTGTACCCATTTGTCGGTCCTCGGTTTTTGTCAATACCCCGCATCGGGCCACTTCACCTGCCCTCGGTACCAGGAGATTTGCCAGGTAGCCGATCATCAATGCCCAAAAGGAATTAATAGTTTTGGTTTTTTGGGACTCTCCCGCATCTATCAGTAGCTTCCATCTCCAAGCCCTTACCCAAAATCCCATCAGGGAAACAGCAATGGACAAACCAAACCAAGATAGTGAAGTTTGAGATAGCGCCAACAGCAAAGCATCAAAGCTGATGTCCTTATATAGAAACCAAAAAATCCAGATGGCTACTATCAAAGAAACCGCCACCTGGATCCACTGTTTTTTTGTTAGCCTCACTTTAAATCAATTTATTATGATCATCGGGAAAAATGATCAAAGGTCTGTGTTTTTTGGCATCTTCAAAATCCATGGATGCATAGGAAATCAGGATGACAATGTCTCCAACTTGTGCTTTCCTTGCAGCAGGTCCATTGAGGCAAACCATTCCGCTACCCCTTTCTCCTTTGATGACATAGGTCTCCAATCGCTCTCCATTATTGATATTGACGATCTGGACTTTTTCATTTTCAATAATATTGGCCGCATCCATCAGATCTTCGTCCACAGTGATGCTGCCCACATAATGTAATTCTGCTTGGGTAATTTTTACCCTATGTATTTTTGACTTTAATACCTGAATGTGCATGAAATGAAATTTTTCGCAATATTAATCAAATATGGAAATATTGTCTATCAAACGGATTTCTCCAAGATAGGCGGCAGTACAGATGGCTATGTTAGAGGTTCCTTTGAGACTCTCTAGAAGTTCAAACCGGTCAGAAGAAATCAATTCGAAATATTCCAAACGAAAACGAGGTTCTTCCTTAAACATCTGTTCTACTTTTCCCCGAGTGCCAAACCAATTATTGCCAGCCAAAAGTTCATCTTTTGCAAATGTCAGTGCCTCATAAATAATGGGTGCAATTTTTCTCTGTTCATCATCAAGCCTGAGGTTTCTGGAAGACATGGCCAATCCATCAGCTTCCCTGACGGTGGGAATAATGACAATTTCCGTGTCAAAGGAAAGGTCTTCTACCAGTCGTTTGATGATGGCTACTTGCTGTAAATCTTTCTGTCCAAAGAAAGTTTTGTGAGGTTTAACAATATTTAACAGCTTTGAAACTACGATTCCAACACCATTAAAATGCCCAGGGCGAAAGGCCCCCTCCAAAACCTTGTCGATAGCGCCAAAATCAATGATAAGACTGGGAATAGATGGGTAAATCTCTTGATTACTAGGCACAAACACGAAATCAACCCCGGTTTTATCCAATAAATCCAAGTCTTTGTTCAAAGTTTTTGGATAATTTTCAAAATCTTTCTGGTTATTGAATTGAGTTGGATTGACGAAAATTGACACAATGATGACATCCGAATTTTCTTTGGCTTTTTTTACTAAATCCAAATGACCATCATGTAATGCGCCCATAGTAGGCACAAAACCAATAGTTGTATTGTTTATTCGGGAAATTCCAAGGTGGCGATGAACCTCTTGTTTGGTCCGGAGAAGCTTCACGTTTGTTGTACTTTGCAAATGTAAAATAGGGGCAAAACTATGTTATATTCCAGAAAAACAATGGCTTTACCACTTTTTTTTTGTATCTTTGTGCGTTTATTATCACTCAATAAAACTCAACAAGGTATGTCAAAACTTCGTATTCTCTACGTTGCAAGTGAAATCAATCCATTTCTTCAAACCTCAGAAGTTGCAACTTTCGTGAGGGCCTTACCGCAGGCTATGCAGGAAAAAGGAATGGAAATTCGTATTCTTGTACCAAGATTCGGATTAATCAATGAAAGAAAGAACAGATTGCATGAGGTAGTAAGACTTTCAGGGATCAACATTGCAGTAGGAGAGGAAGAGAAGCCCTTGATCATCAAGGTGGCATCTATTCCAAACGCCAAACTTCAGGTTTACTTTATTGACAATGAAGACTATTTTCAAAGGAAAAGCGTTTTTCATGACAAGCAGGAAAAATTCTATGAGGACAATGACGAAAGAGCCATTTTCTTTTGCAAAGGAGTCATAGAGACAGTAAAAAAATTAGGTTGGGCCCCTGATGTGGTGCATTGCAACGATTGGATGACAAGTCTGATTCCGATGTATCTTAAAACAACCTATAAGAATGAGCCATTATTTAAAGATACAAAATCCGTATTCGCTATTTACAATACGGGATTTACTCATAAATTTGGCGACGATTTGTTGGAGAAAGTGAAAATGGTGGATATTGATGATGCCATTCTTGCCCCTCTCAAATCAAAAGATTATGAAGGCTTCCTGAAAATCGGAATGGAATATGCCGACGTGGTCATCAAGAGCGAAGAAATTTCCGAACACCTAAGCCAACTCATTGAGGAGTGCTCTAAAGACAAGAAGTGTGAGATTAACAACGAAGAAGAAGACGAACAACTTTTTGAAAGTTACTTTAATATCTATACAGAACTCGCCAGCTAAGCTGGTTTTGGGTTTATTGATTCTGATTTCCATTACATCATCTTGTGAAGATCCTTCCAATATCGGTTTGGAATTGGATCCCAACAGCAATCAAATAGGGGTTTTCTACCAAGAAATACCCCTATCTGCTTCTGTTGTATTACGGGATTCGATATCTACAACCAATACTGGTTTTTTGGTGTATGGATTTGAAGAAAGCGAATTTTTTGGAAAGACCGATGCTACAGCATATACCAGATTACTATTCAACAGAGATGTAAGAAGACCTGAATCAACAGCTGTATTGGACTCAGTGAAGTTCAATATCAATGTACGGAATGTGTTGGGGGATGACCTTGAAGCTCCCAAAACGATTAATGTACATTTATTAGAGGATCAAATTCGAGACCTCAATTATTTTAATTTTAGCAGTTTAAATTATGACCCGGAACCTGTTATCAGTGCAACTGTTGATTTTAAAGAAAGGCAAGACACTATTGTAACAATTTCGGTTGATAATGAATTGACAGAAAGAATCTTTGCAGAATTAAGGGATGGAAATGCTTTTAATGATGTGTTTTCATTCAGGGATTTTTTACCAGGGTTGGTTTTTAAGGGAGCTGAAAATGAAGATGTTTCATTTAGTACAAGAGTTGGTAATAATACCGGTTTAGTTTTCTTCTATAAGAATGAGGGTGACACGGTTTCAAGGGCGTATCCAATTGCTACAGGAATCAATAATAATTTCGCGCGCCATTTCAGTCAGGTAACAAATGACCCCACCGGCACTCCTACTGAAGTTGTTGAAAATAAGATGGTAGCCTATAATCTAGGTCAGTATGCTGGAGGAAAATCAAATTTTGGTATGTTGGTTAAATTGGACATGAGTCCTTTGGATGCTTTTTTGGATACATTGGAAAATGTTACTTTTAATCAGGTTCGGCTTGAAATGGGTCCTTTGGTAAACGATAATGTTACAAATAGACCTCCCCAATTGCAGATTATGTACTTCACAAATGAAACAAATAAAATATTATTGAGGACTGACGGATTTCCTATGGCAGTTCAACCAGATGGTAGAGCTCAGGTCGATTTGGAAAAGGGAGAACCCATCTATTCAGAACAACCTGCCCTGCTTGCCCATTCTTTTGAGGACAATACATTCAGCCAATTGATTACCTCCCATGTAAATGCGATTTACCGGAAGAATATTCAAAGAAGAGATTTGCTTTTGTACCCAGGTACTCCAGGTGTTGATGATTTTCGACAGTCATTAAAAGAATATGTGGTAGATCAGAATACGATCAAACTGAAAATTTTCTTTTCTAGGGCACGGTCCCTTTAAATCCTGAAATTTTATCAAACACCCAAAAATCTACTTGAAATTTTTCATAAGTAGATTTTTTTTATTTCATTTCGCTCTTGTAATTTGAAAAATATTACATTTGATTTTAAATATTTTTACTTATGTGTGGAATTGTAGCTTATGTTGGGCACCAAGAAGCGTTGCCCATTATTATCAAAGGCCTTAAAAGATTAGAATACCGAGGCTATGACAGTGCAGGGGTGGCTCTGCTCAACCAAAAAGGACTTAGTGTTTACAAAAAGAAAGGTAAAGTCTCAGAATTGGAGAACCACCTCGGAACTTTTGAAAACCTGAATTCAAAAATCGGTATCGGGCACACCAGATGGGCCACCCATGGTGAACCCAATGATGTCAATGCCCATCCCCATTATTCTTCCAATGAAAAATTTGCGATGATCCACAACGGGATTATCGAAAATTACGATGTGCTCAAAACCGACCTTATGAATAAAGGTTATACTTTCCATAGTGAAACAGATTCTGAGGTCTTTATCAAGTTCATTGAAGACATCTATAACAATAACCATATCAGCTTGGAAGAGGCGGTAAGGTTGGCCTTGCATAAAGTGGTCGGCGCTTATGCGATTGTCATCATGAATATCGAAGAGCCTGATACATTGATTGCCGCTAGAAAAGGATCTCCGTTGGTAATTGGGGTTGGAGAGAATGAGTATTTCTTGGCATCTGATGCTACACCAATTATAGAATATACCAATCAGGTAGTGTATCTTGATGATTATGAGATTGCTGTGATCCGTGACAACAGATTACAGATCAAAACCATTGAGAATGTAGAGACCAATCCTTATATCAATCAATTGGAAATGGAATTGGAAGCCATAGAAAAAGGCGGCTATGAACATTTCATGTTGAAAGAAATCAATGAACAACCAAGGTCAATCGCAGATTGTATGCGGGGTAGGTTGGATGCCAAAAACGGCAGGTTGGTATTGGGGGGATTGAGGGACTATATGAACAAGTTCCAAAATGCCGACCGCATCATCATCACTGCATGTGGTACTTCATGGCATGCGGGATTAGTAGCAGAATATCTCTTTGAGGAATTTGCCAGAATACCTGTGGAAGTGGAATATGCTTCGGAATTCCGCTACAGGAATCCGGTCATCAATGAAAAAGATTTTATTATCGCCATCTCCCAATCAGGGGAAACAGCGGATACTTTAGCTGCCATAGAATTGGCCAAATCCAAAGGTGCAACCATTTTTGGAGTGTGTAATGTGGTTGGCTCTTCCATTCCACGCGCTACGCATGCTGGATCTTACACCCATGCAGGTCCTGAAATAGGTGTTGCTTCAACCAAAGCATTTACCGCACAGATTTCTGTATTGACCATGATGGCCTTGAAATTGGGTTATCAAAGAGGGACTTTGTCTGAATCCAGGTATATGCATCTGCTCAGTGAATTGGAAACGATACCTTCCAAAGTCGAAAGGGCCTTGAAACTCAATGATAAAGTGAAAGCCATTGCAGCAGAATACAAGGATGCCAGAAATTTTCTTTATTTAGGACGTGGATATAATTTCCCTGTTGCCCTGGAAGGAGCATTGAAACTGAAAGAGATTTCCTATATCCATGCTGAAGGTTATCCAGCAGCAGAAATGAAGCATGGTCCTATTGCCTTGATAGATGAAGAAATGCCGGTAGTTTTTATTGCTACGAAGGATAGTAGTTATGAAAAAGTTGTTAGCAATATTCAAGAAGTAAAAGCCCGAAAGGGGAAAATTATAGCCGTGGTCACGGAAGGTGATACCACTGTCAGAAACATGGCAGACCATGTGATCGAAATCCCTGAAACAGAAGAGGCTTTTGTTCCATTGATTGCCGTAGTTCCTTTGCAACAACTTTCTTATCACATTGCCGTCATGAGAGGCTGCAATGTGGATCAGCCTAGGAATTTGGCTAAGTCAGTGACGGTTGAGTAATTGAAATAACTTACGAAGCCTGCAAAAAATCTTTGCAGGCTTTTTTTTGTTTCAAATCGGGTCAGTACTGTAGATCAATCCATCCTTACCTCTTGCTTCCAAGCTTCCACTTTCTGTGATTACCCAAGTTTCGTCTGAGGAACCATCCTTTGCCCTGAATACTTTTAGACCTTCCTGCTCGGATAAAGTCATTTCTAAAATATTGACGGTTCCATCACTCAATTCTTCATTTTTATAATATTTCCCCAAATGATGTTCAATTCTCAATTCTCCTCCTCCAAATGTTGAAGGGATAGTCCATTCACCTATCAAACCTAAGGATTCTGCTTGTATCTCTGGTATTGTTGTGTTTTCTATATTAGTCTTGGATTCCACATTCTCCAATTGATCGATTTTATCCGATTCATCGCTTGTTTGACTCCGTTCAGCACAAGAAAAGAAAAAGGAAAGGAACATTAAAGACACAAAGTATTTCATAACTATTGTTAGGTAAAGATTACATGTTTCAAGCTTAAATTTAAGAATTTTCATTACAAAATAAATACTTGATTTTACATAGTTGGTATGCCGCAAAATCAACAACTTTTGCATTTTGTATTAAATTTGATCCACAGCCAATATAACATGGATTTAACCAAGCTATCATGAAAAAAATACATTTATTCTTTCTTTTGTTTATCCTTTCCACCTCAGTTTGCTTTGCCCAAAATAGTCCTAAGGGCACTGCAGATATCTCTTTGAACTATTATCTCCCTAATTCCTATACATACAATGAAACAATCCCAACGCCAAAAGAGGTATTGGGATTTGAAGTAGGTGAATGGAATGTAGGCTACGATCAATTGATCAGGTATTTTGAGAAATTAGCGGAAAGTTCTCCCAGGGTTTCTTTTGAGATTTTTGGCCAGTCCTATGAAAAACGACCCCAGGTGATGTTGACGATTACATCTCCCGACAATCTGTCCAAGATTGATCAGATCAAAGACTCCCGAAAACAACTGCGGGATCCCAATGCCAATTTGGATTATGACCAAATGCCTTTGGTTTTAGCGGCAGGATATTCCGTGCATGGCAATGAAGCCAGTGGAATCAATTCCTCCCTTTTGGCAGCATACCATTTTGCAGCTGCCAACGAAATAGAAGATGACCTCAAAAATATCATCATCCTGATTGATCCATCCTTGAATCCCGATGGTTACAGTCGATATTCTACTTGGGTCAACTCTCATAGATCATATAATCTTAATGGCGATCCCAACAACAGGGAATTGGCTGAGGCTTGGCCGGGTGGCAGAGGCAATCACTATTGGTTTGACCTCAACAGGGATTGGTTATTGGTACAACATCCTGAATCCCAAAATAGGGTGAAGAAGTTTCAGGAATGGCTTCCCAACATTTACCTGGATTACCATGAAATGGGTACCAATTCCACCTTCTTTTTTCAACCGGGTATCCCGAGCCGGGACCATCCATTGATCCCAAAAAGAACTGTACAACTTACAGAAAAAATGGCTGCGTACCATGCCAAGGCCATGGAAGAAATCGGCTCCTTGTATTATGCCAAGGAAAGTTTTGATGAGTATTATTTTGGCTATGGCTCCACCTACCCGGATATTCAGGGTTCCATTGGTATTTTGTTTGAACAGGCTTCTTCGAGAGGACATCTTCAGGAAAGCAATTTCGGCCCATTGACTTTTTCATTCACCATCAGGAATCAGTTCCGAACCAGTATCAGTTCCTTTGATGCTGCCAAGGAAATGCGAATTGACATCAACAAATCTATGCATGATTTCTACAAGGAAGCATTTCAGATGTCTGCAGCTGATACTGACAAAGCCTTTGTTTTTGGTTCAAAGGAAGATGGGGCGAGAAGCTTTCATTTAGCAGACATGATTCGGCAGCATGCAGTTGATGTATATTCTTTGAATGAAGATATCTCGGTGAATGGTGTGCCCTTCGAAAAAGGGAAATCTTACATCGTACCTCTCAACCAACCACAATACCGGTTGATTAAATCACTTTTTGAGGTTAGAAATGAGTTTCAGGATAGTTTGTTTTATGATGTTTCGGCTTGGACAATGCCGATGTCTTTTGATTTGGATTTTATGGCACTCAGTAGCCGGATTTTGAATCTGGCAGATGTCAGTCCATTGGATAATGATTTTTCATTGAATTCCGGTAAGGTATTAGGGCAGAAAGAAGCTTATGCTTTTGGTTTCGGATGGGAAGGGTATTACGCTCCCAAAGCTGCCTATCAATTGATGCAAAAAGGTTATTTGGTCCGTGTGACCAACGAACCAATAGTATTACCTGATAAGATACAATTGAAAAGAGGCAGTATTTTGGTAAGTATGCCAAGAGAAGAAAAGAAGGAATTGAACCTTTTGGAAGATTTGAAGAAAATTGCGGATGAGACCGGATTGGTAATACATGCCCTTAATACTGGATATACAGGGGGTATAAATTTAGGATCACCGCAGATCGATGTGTTAAAAAAGCCTGAGGTAGCCTTATTGGTAGGTACAGGAGTGGTGAGTTTGGAAGCGGGTGAAATCTGGCATTTACTGGATCAGAGAATGGATATGCCCATTACCCTGCTGCCTGTGGAAAGGGTAAATTCTGTAGATCTAAGTAAGTACAACGTTATCGTAATGCCCAATGGGCCATATATCACCTTTGGAAAGGATGAGGCAGAAAAGATTAAATCTTGGACTTCAGCAGGAGGGACTTTGATAGCTAGAGGAAATGCACTGACCTGGTTGAACACACAGGAACTGGTAAAATTTGAATTCAAAAAGGATGAAAAAGAGGATGAGAAAAAAGAAGTCCACGCCTACTCCGATTTTCCTAAAAATACAGGAGCAAGGTTGACTAGTGGCACAATATTCCATGCCATGCTGGATAATTCTCATCCCATTGGATATGGATATACAAACGATTCCATACACACTTTCAGAAACAGCAACCTGTTTTTGGAAACTGCCAAAAACCCCTATTCCAACCCATTGGTTTACACTAACCAACCATTGGCAAGCGGCTATGTGCATCCTGAAAACTTAGAAAAGATTAAAAACACGGCAGTCATTCAAGTGAAAAAACTGGGTAGTGGCAGGGTCATTGGTTTGGTGGACAATCCAAACTTCAGAGCCGTCTGGTTCGGAACCAATAAGCTTTTCCTGAATTCGGTGTTCTTTGGACAGATTATTAAAGCGGGGACTGCGGATTGATTTACAGCTAACCTTTGAGTGCTCCTACTCTAAGGTTATTTGTCACTAGTAGTGGAGAAAATTTGGCATTTACAGAAAGTGAATGACAATGGGTTCAGCGTCATCCCGAGTCCCTAACTTTTTGTAAATGTTCAGAAAAGGAATGACATAAAAGCGGGCTGCAGACCTCTCCTGACGTCGAGGTGACAAGGCAAAGTCCTGTATAGAATTGAATGCTATTTGTAGTCCTAAACCATCAATTTCAAAATCTTTCATTGGTATCCGAATTAGCTGGCTTTATTGTTTTAACAATAAAATGATGGAACCATAAAAGAGTCAAAAGAATACAAAAGTTGCTGAATATCAGCTTTTGGTGATATAGTCTTTTGTTCACTTTTGTTTCTTTTGTGGTTCAAATAAAACTCCCTATGTGATTACTATTATGCCTGTAGCCAAATACCATTGTTTCACATTGTCCCAAAAGCATCAGAGATAAGAACACAGATGATAAAGACTTACATCTATTGATAAAAAAGAAGCTAAAAAAAAAGTCAATCATTATAAATTGTTGCTTGGAAATCATTTTGACATTGAAGCCGTTTACCTGTTTGGCTCTTTTGCAAGTGATACAAATAGAACCTTCGAGGTTTTAAAAACCTCAAAGGTTCAGCCCTCTCTATCTTGTTTCTTGGCTCTTGTTTCTCGCTTCTCTAGAACGTCCTCTGATAATCCTTCTTATACACCAAAGGTGTCACCCCCATTCTGTCTTTGAACTGTTTATTGAAATTGGACAAAGTATTGAATCCGCATTCGTAACAGATTTCACTGATGTTCAGATCGGCTTCATGCAGCAATTTGCAGGCATGGCTGATCCGGACATCAGACAGAAATTCCGAAAAAGGTTTGTTCATTCTGGAAGTAAAATACCTGCTAAAAGCACTTTCCGTCATATTCCCCAAGGAGGCAACTTCTTCCAATAATATTTTCTGTCTGAAATTTTCCATCACATATTCATACACCTTCCGCATCCTGTCTTTTTCCGACTCCTTATTGTTATTGGTATATCCTGCTTGGGTGATCGGTTGGCATTCTTCCGATTCAGCGAGTACCTGTAATATCTGCAATAGCTTCAAAATACTTTCAATTCCGTTCGTATTGACTAATTCCTGCATCATGGACCTTAATTTAACATTGGTATTGCCTAAAATTTCCAGTCCCCTAAGTGATTTTTCCAACAATATGTTTATTGGCTCGAACTCCTGTTTAATTGATATAGCATCTCCTAGAAAGCCTTCATTAAAGTAAATTACAATTCCATGGGTTTTCAGGTGACTTTCTTTTTCAAAATAAATCTGATCATTTCTCCAAAGGTGGGGTAAGTTGGGTCCCGTGAACACCATATCAAATTCCCTAAAAGGCTTCATTTGGTCACCGATAAATCTTGTCCCTTTTCCTTCCAAAACCAAAAACAATTGGTACTCCTGATGGAAGTGCCAGTTTTTATCAAAATTTGGAGCAATCAGCTCCTTCACTATAAAAGCTTTGGTTTCAGGAATCCTTGATTTTTGGAGTGCTTGTTTCATATTTTAGTCAATTATGTTATAAAAATAGATAAAAATCAATTTTAATATCAAAATTCAGTCAGAATTGAGCAAAAAACAGTGAGAATTATAATTTGAAATTCAGCAACTTGACCTTTCTAATAAAAATACAATCCTCCCCAAAATGACGTTACTCAAAAATCTCCCAAAGCTTTTCGTCTTTTCAATCATTCTCTTGATAGGATGTGAGCAAAAAGCCAAGTTTCAGGCCTTATCAGATGGTCCAAGAAGGGCTGAAATTCTATTCCTAGGACATGACAGCAAGCACCATGATTCAGAAAAACTTTTGCCTTACCTGGCAAGACCCCTTTTCCAAAAGGGAATCAACTTTACCTATACTTCAGATCCCAATGACCTGAATGATGAAAACCTGAACAATTATGATGGAATAGCTATCTATGCGAATCATGATGTAATAACGCCTGAACAGGAAGCTGCCCTGAAAAAGTATGTAGAAAGCGGAAAAGGATTTATTCCGCTTCACAGTGCCTCTTTTTGTTTCCGAAATTCAGATTGGTTTGTTTCTGCTGTCGGTGGGCAATTTAAATCCCACGGAACAGGGGAATTTTTTGTCGATATAATTGCTCCTGAGCATCCCATTATGTCGGGAGTAAATACTTTTGAGACTTGGGATGAGACCTATTTGCATAGTAAAATCAATCCCGATATGACTGTCCTGATGGAAAGGGAAGAAAACGGTCACCGTGAACCTTGGACCTGGATCAGAGATCAAGGGAATGGAAGGGTATTTTATACTGCTTATGGACATGATGAGCGGACTTGGTCAAAACCGGAATTCCATACCTTGGTTGCCAATGGCATACTTTGGGCTATAGGTGAGGATGTAGCAGCGCAGGTGGCTTCTTTTGATATTCCTCAACCAAAATTTGAGGAGGCAGAGATTCCAAATTATGAGAGAAGGGACCCTGCACCAAAATTCCAGCATCCTTTATCACCGGAAGAATCCATGAAATTGGTGCAGATTCCTGTGGGATTTGAGTTGCAGCTATTTGCTTCAGAACCGGATATTGTAAACCCTATGGCCATGTGCTGGGATGAAAAAGGCAGGTTATATGTCATCGAAACAGAAGATTATCCCAATGAAGTACGAAAAGAAGGTGGCAATGACAGAATCAAGATCCTGGAAGATACCAATGGAGATGGTAAGGCAGATAAAATCACTGTTTTTGCAGAAGGCTTAAATATCCCTACCAGTTTGGTTGCTATCAATGGAGGTATATTGATTTCCATGGCACCGGATTTTATTTTCCTAAAAGACACCAATGGAGATGGCAAGGCAGATGTGCGGGAAGTGGTCATCACAGGTTGGGGTAAAAGTGATACCCACGCCGGACCATCCAACCTGAAATATGGATTTGATAACAAAGTCTGGGGAGTATTGGGATATTCAGGTTTCAAGGGAGAAGTAGACGGAAAGCCATTTACATTTTCACAGGGGATTTATAGATTCACTCCGGAAGGGAAAGATTTTGAATTTTTAGGTTCCACCAGCAACAATACCTGGGGATTGGGATTCTCAGAAGATTTCAATGTGTTTATTTCAACCGCCAATGGGCAGCATAGTGCCTATTTGGCTATGAGTAACAACTACGTCCGAAGACCGGTAATTGGCGGCATGAACAATACTGTATTTGGAATAGACAGCCATTATGATATGCCACACCATACTCCGGCTTTAAGACAGGTGGATTATCATGGAGGTTATACCGCGGCTGCAGGTCACAATTTTTATACCGCCAGAAATTTCCCAAGAAATTACTGGAATAGGATCGCTTTTGTAGCAGAACCCACAGGAAGGGTCTTGCATAATGCCATCATTTTGGAAGATGGTTCTGGATTCAAAGAGAAGAATGGATTCAATATTTTATCCAGTTCAGATGAGTGGTTTTCACCTGTGCATGCAGAAGTAGGACCTGATGGGGCTTTGTGGGTAGCAGATTGGTATAATTTCATCATTCAGCACAACCCGACACCAAGGGGATTTGAAAACGGAGCTGGAAATGCATACATCAATCCGATGCGGGATAATAAGCATGGCAGGATTTATAGGTTGGTTTATAAAGGTGGGCCAGAACACAAAACCATGAAATTGGATCCTTCCAAAAATAAAGATCTGATAGCGGGATTGAAAAGTGATAACATGTTCTGGAGAATGACTGCACAGCGATTGATTGTTGAGAGTCAAAATACAGCTATCAAATCAGACCTTTACAAATTGATTGAAAATAGAGATGTTGATGAATTGGGATTGAATACACCTGCCATCCATGCCATATGGACATTACATGGATTGGGGCTTTTGGATGGTTCTGATAAGAGTTCTCTACAAATTGTGACAAGGGCTTTAAATCATCCTTCAGCAGGTGTCAGAAAAAACGCCATTGAGGTTTTGCCCAAGACACCGGAAACTTTCCAAGCCATTCAAGGATCCAAGGTTCATCAGGATCCGAGTATGAATGTCAGAAAGTCTGTCTTCCAAACTTTAGCAGATATACCTTCATCTTCTGAAATCAGTAAAGTACTGCATGAGGCCAGTTTGGATGAGGGCAATGCCAAAGACAAGTATTTGCCTCAGGTGATATTTGCAGGGGTCATGAACCATGCTTCCTATTTTGAACAAAATATTGGAACGCTTTTCCCAACGGATAAACCGGATTCTCTGTACACTTTGACCGATAAACTTGCCAAAAGCCTGGTCGAGGAGGAATATAACCTGGACAGAAGGGCTGCCATTATTTTCCCGCCTGATGTCAGTGGAAAAGAAATCCGTATCAGGACGGAATTGGCCAAAGGGAATGACGGCATCGAAGGGGTAATCATTGCACAAGGCAATAAAGAAAACGGATACACGCTTTTTGCCAAAGAAAACTCCCTCAATTGGGTGGTCAAACAAAATGGCAAAGCCTACAAAATATCCACTCCAAAAAACCTTCCGAACAACTTATTCACTGTTCAGGCCAATTTGTTGGAAAATGGAGAAATGAGCCTTTTAGTAGATGGAAATCTGATTGGTAAAGCCAAAGCTCCTTCTTTGTTCGAAAAACCGCTTTCTCCGGAGAGAATCAGGGTTGGAAATGACATGCAAGATGAAAATCAGGTGGGAGACTATGAAGGTGCTTCATGGCTAAGAGGCCGAATGGGCCGGGATAGCTATATTAGCCTAAAAGATCCAAACATCAATCTTGAAGAGTTTTTGAGCAGAGAAATTGAAGTGGTTCAGCCCTCTATCTCCAGAGATAATGCGACCATTATCAAAGTAGGGGTAATACCTCACGAGATGAAATATGATGTGACCAGTTTTAAAGTCAAGGCCGGTCAGCCTGTGATCATAGATTTTGAGAACAAGGATTTTATGCAGCATAACTTGCTGATCGGTAAAATCGGATCCCTGGAAAAAATCGGTAAAGCGGCAGATGAAATGGCAAGAGATCCTCAGGGAATCGAGAAAAATTATATTCCGAATATTCCTGAAATTATAGTTTCTTCCAAGTTAGTCGACCCTGATAATCTGGAGTCCATTATGTTTATTGCCCCATCACAGCCGGGAGAATATCCATTTATCTGTACCGTTCCGGGCCATTGGCGTATCATGAACGGTAAAATGATAGTTGAATAAAAAAACCTTAAAATGCCATTAGATGTAACTTTTGGAGTAAGTACCTGGCTTTGGACTTCTCCTTTTAATAAAAAAACAATTGACCTGTTTCCCAAAATCAAGGAAATGGGCTATGATGTGGTGGAAATCCCTGTGGAAGACCCCGCATTGATAGATATTGAAGAGGTCAAAAAAGCCTTGGAGGATAATGGGCTCAAACCGGTAATCTGCGGTGCGTTTGGACCAACCCGTGACCTGACCCATGACGACCCTGCTTTCCATCAGACCTGTTTTGATTATTTGGAAGCCTGTTTTGAAATCAGTTCTCAATTAGGTGCCAACTTTGTAGCGGGTCCCATGTATTCGGCAGTTGGCAAGGCAAGATTGGTTTCAGATGAACAGCGGAAAGTAGAATGGGACAGAGCAGTTACAAACCTTTACAAAGTCTGCCAAATGGCCGAGCAAGCCGGACAGCAGATTGCTTTGGAGACTTTGAACCGATTTGAGACAGACCTGATCAATACCACGAAGGAATTGATGCAGCTGATTTATGATATCAACCATCCTGCAGCCAAGGTGCTGTTGGATGGATTTCATTTGAGTATTGAAGAACCTGACTTGGAGCAGGCCTTTAGGAATGTTGGAGACAAGTTGATTCATGTGCAAGTATCCGAAAACCACCGTGGCATTCCTGGAACGGGACAGACCAATTGGGATGCTTTCAAACGAGGGCTGTGGGCTGTCAATTATTCAGGTGTGATCTCCATAGAAAGCTTTACCCCGAATGTCCAAGAACTCGCCGGTGCAGTCTGTATATGGAAACCTCTTGCACTGAGTCAGGATGGTTTTGCCTCCGAAGGACTTGCTTTCCTGAAGGACTGGATTATGGGGAGGCAGTTTACGCATTGAGAAGTTTGATGTAGGATGACCGATGACCGATGTAGGATGACCGATGTCAAACGATCAAAATGCGTCGTCATTCTGAGTGGAGAAAATAGCATTTACAAAAAGGGGAACGACATCAAGACGGGGAGTAGACCTCTCTCCCTTACTGTTGTCGGGATCGAGGTGACAAGGCAAAGTTCTATCTAGACTTGAATGCTATTCGTAGTTCTTAACTATCAATTCCCAAATTTGTCCTTGCTAGGCAAGGGGAATTTCAAGAGATTCTAATTTTATTAAATCTAAATTCTAAAATCTGAATTCTAAACTTAAAAAAACCATGACCCAAAAAAAAATAAACATCGCAATCATTGGACTAGGCTTTGGTGCGGAATTTATTCCGATATACCAAAAGCATCCTTTGGCCAATATGTATGCCATCTGTCAGCGCAATGAAGATAAGCTGAATGAAATCGGAGATGCCTTTGGCGTAGAAGTCCGATATACCGATTATGATGAACTGCTCAAAGATCCAAACATTGATGCAGTCCATATCAATACCCCAATTCAAGCCCATGCCGAACAATCTCTGAAAGCCCTCAGGGCAGGCAAACATGTAGCTTGTACAGTTCCCATGGCCACCACAGTAGAAGAATGCCGCCAAATAGTGGAGGCAAGTGAAGAGACCGGGCTTACCTATATGATGATGGAAACGGTGGTGTATTCCAGGGAATTTCTTTTTGTCAAAGAGATGTATGAAAATGGGGAATTGGGAAAAATTCAGTTTCTCCGTGCTTCCCACCAACAGGAAATGGCCGGATGGCCGGGATATTGGGAAGGGCTGCCGCCAATGCACTATGCGACCCATTGTGTGGGGCCTGTTTTGGCATTGCCAAAAGCGCAGGCAGAATATGTATCCTGTTTTGGTTCGGGTAGGATTGATGAAAACCTGATAGAAAAATACGGTTCGCCTTTCGCCATCGAGACCTGCCATATCAAACTCAAGGATTCTGATCTTTCGGCAGAAGTGACCCGTTCCCTTTTCAATACAGCAAGGCAGTATCGGGAAAGTTTCGATGTATATGGTTCCAAAAAATCCTTTGAATGGACCCTGATCGAGCATGAAGATTCCGTCATCCATACCGGTGAAGTGCCTTCAAAAGTAAAAATCCCTGACTATGCCCATTTGCTTCCCAAAGAAATTGCCTCTTTTACCACTGCGGGGGTCTATGATTCGGATGACAATCAGCACTTGTCCTTTATCCAAGGTGCAGGACACGGAGGAAGCCATCCCCATCTGGTTCATGAGTTTTTGTCTGCATTGACAGAAGGAAGGGCGCCCTATCCGGATGCAAGAGAATCCGCCAATATCACCTGCGTAGGTATCTTGGCCCACGAATCTGCGATGGCGGGTGGAAAGATTATGAAACTACCGGAATTTACACTCAAGTAAGCTTATCTACTATAAACTGTAACTCTCTCAAACCATATGAACCACTGCGAATGCAGTGGTTTTTTTGTGGTTATTGGAACAGAAAAGGGAGGAATTGATCAGATAAAAAGTTCAGAGGATGGATTGGAAATTAAACTAAAAGAGATTAAGTTTAGACAAAAGGAAATAAAAAAAATATATCTGATACCAACCCTATTTGGGCAGATATGAACAGATTTTCTTGAATTAAAAACAGTTTCGCCATTTCCTAACCATACCACTAGTAAATAAAAGATAATGACAATAAAAGAAGCAGTATTAAAGAGCCTGGAAGAAATTAACGGACTTACAAACTATTTGGAAGTTTACAATCATATTGTGCGGAAAAATTATTATGATTTTGGACCTGCAAAGACTCCTGGTTCGACAGTTTCGGCTATACTTGGCGACTTTATTCGTAAGGGTGACTCAAGGGTGAAAAGAATAAATCAACAGGGAGGAACTTATTCTTACTATCTGACAAAGAACGAGGAGAATATTGCGATTGACATTTTAAGCGGAGAAACTGAAACCCAAACAGCACCCGCAATAAAACCAACCAAAATCAAAACTTATGAAGAGAGAGATTTACATATACTTTTAAGCAGTTATCTAAAAAACACAGGTACGTATTCTAAAACTATTTTCCATGAACAATCAAATGGAAAAGACACCAATCAAATTTGGACTCACCCTGATATGGTGGGCATTAAGTTTTTAAACCTACAAACAATGGCTAGCCGAAATTTTTTAAAATCCATAAATAAATTTGACACTTTTAAAATGAGTTCTTACGAACTGAAAAAAGAAATAAACAGTGATAGTGAACTCAAAAAAGCCTTCTTTCAAGCAGTTTCAAATTCAAGCTGGGCAAATTATGGCTATTTGGTCGCTTTTGAGTTTAGTGAAAGTCTAAATGATGAAATGGCAAGATTAAATCAATCATTTGGAATTGGAATTTTAAAACTCAACCCAAACCCTTATGAAAGTAAATTGCTTTTTCCTCCATCATTAAGAGATTTGGATTTTAAGACCATTGACAAACTTTGTAAGATGAATAATGAATTTAACAGGTTCATAGAACAGGTAGAAAAACTTATGACAGCAAGTGAAAAGTATGCCTCGGGTGCAGAAAAAGAACTTGATCAATTTTGTGACGAATATTTTTCGGAAGACACAGAAATTGAAGAATACTGTAAGAATAAACACATACCAAGTTGGGAGTAGTTTGAATTTTTATGTCAGTTGGGTTAATAGTAAACGAATTCCTAATAATATATGATCTATATATTATAATGATTTAATTCATTATACTGTTTATCAATATTTTTGGAGATATATAATAATTGAAATGATTTCGAAAGAAAATTTTGCAAAGATAAATTTAGAAGTAAAAACAGCGGTTGAGGAGTTGTTTTCCTATGTTAAAAAAGTGTGTAGTAGCGATAAATTATTTCTATTTGTAGCAAATGGCGAATTCGATGAAGTAATAGGAGATTCAAATTCAGGATACTTTCCGCACACTATTGATCATATGTTGGACGAATATCGGGACGAAACCAGGCTTAAGTTTTTGATTGCTTTTATAAAAACTTTTTATTCTTTTCCTTCTGGTGCAGTTGCTGTAGAGGACGATGAATATAGAATAAATTTGGAATTGATGATCTACACGCATATTTGGGAGTCAAAACCATTCTTAAAGCAGCTTTTTCGCTTAGCTCAATTAGCACAGGATAAATCCTATCCATGGAAAGTTATTATTCCTGAGATGTCTAAACATACATTTATAAGAAAAGAATTAAGAGACTCATTATTAGATATCGGTTTGAATTATCCAAAAATAATTTCCAAAGGATTCCACTCCTCTCTGAGAAATGCATTTGCCCATTCAGATTTTAGCATATCAACTGACAGTTCCATAATTTTTCTACATTCTGATAAAAAATTAGCAGACTGGGAATTGCCAAATATCTCATTCGATGATTGGACGGAAAAGTTCGCTTATTCATTTTTGTTGTCTTATTATGTGTTAACTGAAAAGCAAAAGCATAGAAAATTGGTCATTTTAGAAAATGGAAGTAATGATTTTGGAATTCCATTGCCTTTGGGTAAAAATGGGTCAAGATATGTCAAAATTACCCATTACTCAGATCAAGATATATTTAGGTTTAAACAATAAAGATCCTCTATAGGTGTAGTTTGCAACTACACCTTTTATTTTTAGGAATTTGTAATTCCAATTCAAAGCTAGTTCAACCCCCGATTCTCGGGGCAGGCACTTCAGGGTTGTTGCCTCCAATCCTTATATTATTTACCCCCGGTTTTACGGGGGATCAAAGCATCCAAAAATATACTCCCGACCCCGAAGGGTGTCGAATCATTTTTGTCCAAATGGGTACTTCCGAAGTGGTAGGGGGTACTTCGGAAGTACCCCTCCCCACTTCATAGGCGAACTCACTCACCTTTTTGCCTACCCGGTTCACCTTTTTGGTGAACTCACTCACCTTTTTGGTAACCCCGGTCACCTTTTTAATGAACTGGTTCGCCTATTTGGTGAACTCGGTCACCTTTTTGGTAAACTCACTCGCCTTTTTGATGAACTGGGTCGCCTTTTTGCCGAACTCAGTCGCCTTTTTGGTGAACTCACTCACTTTTTTGGTGAACTAGTTCGCCTCGGAGAGAACTCACTGAGTATTTTAGAAATTACAAATACTCCCACCAATTTACTCTAATTCCAAGCAGCCTGGTGTCGAATTATTTTTGTCCGAGGGGGATTGGATATTTGATAATCTAATCAGATATTTCAGCAAAAGCAGCGGCTGATTTGCCGGCATGCAGTATAAAGATCCCCGGTTGCTTAATACCTAATAGAATAACAGATATGATAATCTCTTTTTATTTTTTCCATCCACTGTAACCATCAGGATGAAATTGAATCCTTAGAATTCTTCTCATTATCTGTTTGATTTTTTTGAGGAAGCGTCTTCCAAAGGCCTCCACACCCATCCCAAACTATTTTAATAAAAGCCATTAAATCATTTAATACATAAAAAGAGACCAATGTGCAACTTAAGCTAACCTGATTAAGTTAAACCCATTAATATGGAAAAAATCTACTCCTAAGCCCTGCATTTTCAGGTTTTTATCAAGGTTTAGTTATTCAAAAACAGAAATTGCAGGCACTAATTTTAGTGTTCTTTTTGCTCTCGGTTTGGTTAAAAGCTGTCCCCTCTAAGGACAGTTTTTTGTTTTTGTAAACCATAAGTGACTTGTTCACAAAAATTATTTATGTCTTATAAAGACTTTATTTCAAATGGAAATTTTTAAACTTTAGCCATTCTCATACATTTAAAGTAGAAAAACCAAGAATCTCAGTCAATTCATAAATATCCAATTGCGGAATTCATAAATTTTTCTGAAATTCCTGATCAAACTATTTACTCCTCCCTATGAAAAAATTATTCTTCCTCCCCGCTTTGGCCATTCTAGGTCTTTTGTTCATTCAGGGTGTTACTAAATCCGAACCTGAAACAAAATTTATTTCCCATGAAATTGCACCCGATATGCCTCCTCAGGTAAAGGCTATCGTTGAACAGAAATGTTATGGCTGTCATAATGCAGAATCCAAAAACGAAAAAGGAAAGAAAAAACTCGATTGGGATGAATTTGAAGCTTCCAAAAAAGCCAAGCAAATGGCAACCAAAGGAAAAATCGTGGAGGCCCTTGAAAATGGAGATATGCCGCCAGCAAAATTCTTGGAAAACAAGCCTGAGGGAAAACTTACTGAGGGTGAATTGGCCACTTTGATGGAATGGAGTGCCGGTAAAAAGAAATCACCCAAAGAATGAAGTTGGGAAATTTAATCCTAATAGGATTGTTCTTGGTTTTTATAGGTATTCAGTTTGTGCCCACTGAATTGCCTTCCGTGGAATCCAATAATCCAGAGGATATTATTCAAAGTGGAATTGTCAATGAGGAAGTTGCCGGAATATTGAAAACGTCCTGTTACAGCTGCCATAGCAATGAGACCAATTATCCTTGGTATTCTTATATGGCACCATCTTCTTGGCTTGTGGCCAAGGATGTCAGGGAAGGCAGGAAAGAACTCAATTTTTCTACTTGGCAGGAAAATGACATGATCAAAAAGCTAGGCTACCTTGATGACATTTCCTCCGTAATTGACGATGAGAGCATGCCCATGGGAATTTATACCCTGATGCATCCTTCAGCCAAACTGACGGAAGAACAGCGTGAACTGATTGTCGCCTGGGCTGAGGACGCGATGGATTTGGTGGTGGAGGAGGATGAGGAGGATTGGGAAGAAGAAGGGTGATTCTTGTTTGCATTTATTGGATTTATCGTCTAACCGTCACTTTTCCTGGCACCCATTACAAAATAGAGATTCAAATTCATCGCCCAATTATTCACATATGAGTGCGATTCTAAAAAAAGGTGTCATCTTTCCAATTGGCGGGATTATTTTTTATATATGTTGCAATTCTTAGAAATGATTCATCAGACCGGATGATGTGGTCATGAAAACGAGATTGCCAGTCAAAATCGAATTTTAAGCGGTTACAATGTTTGGTTACAGCAGATTTGTATGAACCAATAATTGATGATATGGTATTTTTCCCCTGATTTTGAAATCTTTTTTGACCGATGGTTTGGGATGGTGGTTCCGATGGTTGTTGTAGGGATAGGGCATCCGGTAGGGACAGGGCATGCCCTGTCCCTACGGTTGGCACATCGTTATCGGGTTGTAGGGACAACGCATGCGTTGTCCCTACATCATACCCTGTCCCTACGTCATGCGTTGTCCCTGATGACGTTTCCCCGTTTATAATCAATATGCCATGCACATGATTGGACATGACGACAAATTCACGCAATTCAACATTATTTGCATGATTTTTTATTTCATACCACAATAAATCTGCAATAACACCCTGATTGGATAATTTCATTTTATCATTTTCAATTTCCCCAAAAAAATGAATTCTGTTTTTGGTGCAAATGGTAATGAAATACATAGCATTCCAACCATAATCCCAATTTTGCGGACTCGTTGCGATATTTACCTCTGAATTTTTCAGACATCAGGTAATAAATTTATAAAAATTATATAACCTATTAAGTAAGTGCTTATTACTATTTTATGAATTAGCCAGAAAAATAAAAAAATGACTTTAGTTTTTTTACGCAATCTTCAACCGCAATTCCCCTTTTCTCTTAATGATTTTCAACTCGAAATGCTGGTTGATAAAAAACTTGCAGTGGTTTTCGGCCCATTCTGCCCTGCTTTCTGTATCATAAAGCAAAGTCATTCTGAGCATGGTTTTCACGTATTGTTCATGATAACCCAACTCATGTACCCAAGCGATCAACTGTGCTGACCAATCTTCCTGGAATTTTTCAAAATGGGTACGCCCATCAAAAAGCAACTCCAATTGATTCTCCCTGTTTTTAAAACGGTAGATGCCACATAGCTGCCTGTAAATCATCCTCAGCCTGTCTTTTGGATACTCGTAAGTATCCAAGATAGTAGCAAAGGTCTCATCCATTAGCATCAGTGGATTGTACAATTGGGTGTAGGATTTTTTAAGCTCAAAAACCATGGTGTCCAAAAGGCTTTCTTCCAAAACAGATTGTGCCTGACGGAGTATGTAGTTTTTGTCTAAGGGGAATAATTTCTGAATCATCTGACAATCAAATCTTTCGCAAATTAGGCTTTTGCTTTCAATTATTAAAGATTTTATTTTGAAAAAATAGTTTCTATGGCATTTTGAATCAGATCATTTTCAAAACCCCTCCCCATCAGGTATTGATGGGTCTTGTACCTTTTTTTGAAATCATCAGATTCCTTTATCAAGTCAGCTTTCTTTTCAACCAAATGGAGAAGTGTTTCCCAATATTCATCTTCGTCGATTTCCTTCATTCCTGATTTGATACAATTGGGACTGATTTGGCGAAACTTCAGTTCCTGTAGGATTTTATTTCTGCCCCATTTTTTGATCCTGAATTTCCCGCTTACAAATGCCTGTGCAAACCTTTCTTCATTCAAATAGCCTTCACTGATCATATAAGCAATCAACTCCTCAGCCTCCTCCCCATAGATTCCACGTTTATGCAGTTTGTTCCTGACCTCTTGTTGGTACCGCTCCTGATAGGCACAAAAAGAAGCGATCCTGACCTTTGCTTCGGCCAAGGACCAATACTTTTTGGGTTGATCGGGATTATATTCTTTTCGTGGGTAGGACATTTTGTGTAATTTTAGCCCAAAGTAACTTTAAGTGTTATTTTTTTCAAATTTTAAACTCAAACCATTCAACACTATGCGCAAAAAAATTGTAGCCGGAAACTGGAAAATGAACCTCAATTTTGAAGAAGGTCAAAAGCTGACTTCTGAAATCGTCAATATGCTCAAGGATGAAAACATCAAAGATGTGATCACTGTACTCAACCCACCGTTTGTTCACCTTTATTCTGTTAAGAAACTGATCGGGGATACGCCAAACCTTTTCCTAGGTTCCCAAAATTGCTCTGACAAAGCTTCCGGTGCCTATACCGGAGAAACGTCGGCAGGTATGTTAGCTTCTTTTGGGGCCACTTATGTTATTATCGGACACAGCGAAAGAAGGGAATACTTTAAAGAGTCCAATGAATTGCTGACTGAAAAAACCAAGCAGGCATTGGCCAATGGCCTGACACCGATTTTCTGCTGTGGCGAACCCTTGGAAATCCGTGAAGCCGGCACACATGAGGAATATGTTAAACAGCAATTGACAGAAAGCCTTTTTGGATTTACACCTGAGGAAATGTCCAAAATAGTCATTGCCTACGAACCTATTTGGGCCATTGGAACAGGTAGAACAGCTTCTTCCGATCAGGCACAGGAAATGCATGCGGCACTGAGGAATCATTTTGCCAGCAAATATGGACAGGAATTGGCCGACAACATTTCCATCCTTTATGGAGGCAGCGCCAATCCCGGAAATGCCAAGGAACTGTTCTCCAAGCCTGATGTGGATGGTGGATTGATTGGCGGTGCTTCCTTGAAATCAAGGGATTTTGTGGAGATTGTGAAATCGTTTTAAATGCTCGATGTCAGATGACCGATGACCGATGTAAGATCCCGTCCTTGGTAACTAGCTGGCATTGACAAAGTAAGATGATACAATTTGACTAAGAACTGAACATGGCTTACCCTTGTCACTTCTCTCCCGATGGCTATCGGTAGAGAAGTCTAATCCCGTTTAAGGTTTACTACACTTTTTCATCTCTTTTCTGTATGATTTTGGGAAAAAATTAGGACTTAAGAAGAAGAAAAATACCCATGCAATACCTGGAATTCAAATTTTCCTGTAAGGAACCATACCGTGAAATTCTCATAGCCGAGCTCTCAGAGGTCGGCTATGATTCTTTTTTGGAGACAGATGAGGGTTTTGATGCCTATATTCAGGAAGACCTGTTTGATAGAAATTCATTTCAGCAAGTCATCGACCAATATCATGAGGCGGCTTCCATTCAGGTGACTGAAGGCAAGATGCCAAAAGTCAATTGGAATGAGGAATGGGAAAAAAACTATGACCCCATCGAGGTAGGTGATCAGGTTTATGTCAGGGCTTCCTTCCATCAACCTAGAAAAGAATTTAAATATGAAATCCTGATCAATCCAAAAATGTCATTTGGTACAGGCCATCATGCTACTACTTACCTGATGCTGTCCCACCAATTGACCATCGATCATCTTGGCAAAAGGGTTTTGGATATCGGTTCCGGGACAGGGATTTTGGCCATTATGGCTCATCAGTTAGGAGCAAAGGAAATAGAAGCCTTTGATATAGACGAATGGTGTGTCGAAAACGGCAATGAAAACTTCGAACTGAATGGGATGAACAAAGTGAGGATGGGCAAGGGAACTGTTCGTGAAGTGAAACCACAAGGTGAATTTGACATCGTTTTGGCCAATATTAATAAGAATGTGCTTTTGGACGAAATGGATGTTTATGCCACCTTGGTCAAAAGCAAAGGCCATTTGTTGCTCAGTGGGTTTTATGAACACGATGTTCTTGACATTGCCGAAAAGGCGTTTCAGTTTGGGTTTGTAGAAAAGGAAGTGCAATCCAAAGACGATTGGGCAGCGTTGATTTTGGAAAAGCTATGACAGAACTGGTTATTTATGCCGTCCTTTTCCTGTTGCTGATCGGGCATACCCTATTGGCTTCAAAGATGTACAATGCCGTACATCTGAATAACTCTTTGGACATTCGGGAGAAGAATGATTGGAAATTGAAGGCTTTGATCTTTCCTTTATTTTTTTGGGGGAGGTATAAGAGGAGGGTTTTATGATTCAGAAAGATACCTAAGAGAAATTAAAAAGCCCCTGAAAATCTTAAAATTTTCAGGGGCTTTTTAATTTCTTTATCCAACCCCCTCTTCCACATCTGCTGTAAGTGGATTGGATTGACGGATAAGTCCCTCTGGCAATTCACCTTCTGTAGAAGCCACCACACAGCAAACTGTAGCATCCCCTGTTACATTCACAACAGTTCTGAACATGTCCAATATTCTATCAGGCGCGATAATCAGTGCAATTCCTGCTGCGGGAACACCAATAGATTCCAAGACTATAATCAACATAATCAAACCCGCACCGGGTACTCCCGCAGATCCTATAGAAGCTAATGTGGCTGTCAAGACTATGGTCAATTGTTGGACAAGGCTTAAATCCATACCCAAGGCCTGAGCAATAAATACCGCCGCTACTCCTTGATACAGGCTGGTACCATCCATATTGATGGTCGCACCTAAGGGCAGGACAAAACTACTTACTTCTTCTGAAACTCCGATTTCATTTTCTACTTGTCTCATTGTAACAGGTAAAGTTGCCGAACTTGAGCTGGTAGAAAAAGCTAAAAGTTGAGCAGGCCTAATGGCTTTGAAAAAATCCAGATATTTTATTTTTGTGAAACTTTTCAGAATGGTGGGGTATATCAAAAATACCATCAATAATAATCCACCAACTACTACCAAGCTGTATTTTAATAAAGCAAGCAGTAACTGCACAGCAGAATCTGGGTTATCTCCTGCTATTTCTACGATCAAGGAGGCCATCAAAGCAAAAACACCATAAGGTGCAATAAGCATAATGAAGCCTACTATTTTGATGATTACATCATTCAATCCATCAAAAAATGCGATCACAGGTTGTGCTTTTCCTTTTGGAATTTTTAATAAAGCAATGCCCATAATAATGGCGAAAAACACGACCCGAAGCATACTTGCATTGTCTCCTGCTGCCTCTACTACATTTTCGGGAACCATATCCACCAGCGGTTGCAATGGACTTTTTTCTTTAAGCTCCGCTGCTTGCATGGTTTTTGAGCCTACTGCATCATCATAGAGTGTCATTAGATTCTCTTTGGTATCCTGAGGGAGACTTTTTCCTGGCTGAAATATGTTGACCAAACCTAGACCAATAGTCACTGCAACGATGGTAGTGAGCAAATAGGTTATGATAGTTTTACCCCCAATTCTAGAAAGCTTTGAAACATCACCTAAATTGGCTACGCCTACTATCAAAGAAGCCAAAACGAGGGGTACAGCAATCATCTTCAGCGCATTGATAAATATTGTACCAATAGGCTTGATAAAATTGATCGTAAAAGTTGGCGAAAAATTGAACTTGATTACCAATAATCCAAAAACCAGACCAAGGACAAGACCAATAATGATTTGAGTATGTAAGGGGATCTTTTTTAGCATTTCTATAAAATTGATTGCTGTTAATTAAATTTTGCTAGATCTGCTGATCAGGATATAATCGGCCAATACCAAAGCACACATGGCTTCCACTATCGGTACTGCTCTGGGAACTACACAAGGATCGTGTCTTCCTTTTCCGGACACAGTCACAGTTTCACCTGATTCATTGACGGATTCTTGATCTTGCATGATGGTAGCCACGGGCTTGAATGCTACATTGAAATAGATATCCTCACCATTGGAAATACCTCCTTGAATACCACCTGAGTGATTGGTTCTGGTTCTTACCCGATCACCATCCTGGTAAAAGGCATCATTGTGTTCGGAGCCACGCATTTTCACCCCTTCAAAACCGCTTCCATATTCAAAACCTTTGACCGCATTGATAGAAAGCATGGCTTTGCCCAATTCAGCATGTAACCTGTCAAAAACGGGTTCGCCGATACCAGGAGGAACACCTTTTGCCACGCAGCTTACGATGCCTCCAACTGTGTCCCTGCTTTTCCTAACCTCGTCGATGTAATCGATCATCCGTTCGGCAGTTTTTTGATCAGGACACCTCACAATATTATCTTCCGTTTTGTTCAGATCAAGTTCTTGATAGGTTTTTTCTAATTTCAGGTCACCCACTTGACTTACATAAGCCTGTACACTAATACCGTAATGACTTAGTAACATTTTAGCAATGGATCCTGCTGCAACTCTTGCGGCTGTTTCTCTGGCACTGCTTCTGCCACCACCACGATAATCGCGGGTACCAAATTTTTCAAAGTATGTATAATCGGCGTGTGAAGGTCTGAATTTGTCCGAGATATGACTATAATCTTTACTTTTCTGGTCGGTATTCATGATGACCAAGCCTATGGGTGTGCCTGTGCTTTTACCTTCAAATACCCCTGAAAGTATTTGAAACTCGTCTTCTTCTTTTCTTTGCGTAGTAATTTTTGATTGACCGGGTTTTCTACGCTGCATTTCTGCCCGTATAAAATCCTCGTCAATAGTGAGTCCCGCAGGACAGCCATCTATGACTACACCCAAACCCAAACCATGGGATTCTCCAAATGTTGAAATCTTGAATATTTTTCCGAAAGTGTTACCCATTACCTTTTCTCATAATCAGGACTGCCAATAATATGACCGATCCTGCCAGCAATAAATTGATAAAGATGGAAAAATAATACTTATATCTTTCGTAAGAAAGTTTATTGCTCTCTACTTCAATCAAATCATAAATCCCACCCAACCGCTGATTGGAAATGGCCTGATTGACTTTGGACTCGCCTGTCACATTAATAATAGCCTTAGGTCTGAGGGTATCATATTTTGATTGGACAGGATTAAAGTAAATCCACTCAAAATGATCTGCAAGATTAACCTGACCGGGTTCATTGATGGTAAGGTAATAGGTGAATTCCTTGATACCGGTAATTTTCTTCATTCCTCTGTTTACCTGTTGTCTCACGTTGGGATCGTAAGTATTTAATTTATGTATTTGTCTTGTTTTTGGCGCAGATATAGAGTTGATATTTCCTTCTCCATTGATCCCAAAATTATATGTGAAGCCCTCACCTGTCTGTGCTTCAAATTGTGAGATGTTTTCCCGTAATTGAAAAATGCCCACACTTACTTCATTTCTTAGCGGATGGGGCGGAAGCGGATTAACTTTCACTTTTTTAGCAGAAGAATAGAAAGTTTTGAAATCCTCTAACCTGTTGCTGCCAAAAAATGTAGGGTTTTTGGCTACTCGGTACTTGATCATTTCCCATGAAATAGGGGGAATGGTTATTTCTCCCTCAGAAAAAGGGAAAAACGTCGCTTCATAAACTTTATATTTTATCCATGTTTTACCATTGAAACTTACTCGTTCCGGTTGGATATTGGTGATGTTAAAATTTTCTTCCCAAGCATTGGAAGGTTTCATTTTTTTCAGTATTCCATCAAGTTGTTTGCCGGGTTCATAAAATTGAAATGGCGCCTGATTGGTCTCTGACATATAAAAGGCTAAACTGACATTGAATCCTTCCCCCACAAAAACTTCTTCCTTATCTACAGAAGAAGCAAAAAAAGCATCGTCTTCAATTTCAATAAATTCAGGCTCTTCTCTTGACTTACCGAAAAGATCATCAAATGGATCGAAAACATTGGACTGTCTTTGGGCTGCCCTGGCATCGACCACATTTATTTTTTTTCCAGGAGAGCTGTAGTCTGCTCCATTGATTTTAATACTGAAACCTGATAGAGTAACCCCCCCTTTTCTCAATGGCTTATAATATTGGATAATGCTGTTGGTGCTACTTACTTGCCCATTGATAACATTCATAGAGGAGGATTGTGATATTCCTTGTTTTTGAAATCCTAAAATATCTGGAAATTCATTATACGACTTTATTTTGTCATTGGAAATCGTTACCTTGATGCTGAAAGTTGCATTTAAAGCTATCTCGTCTGGGCCAAGTTCAATAACCACTTCTTGCGCCATTGTAGGAATAAATATAATTCCGAAAAAGTATACAAAAATTAGGGTGATGCTCGTTTTGATCATGTTGTGTTTTACTTAATACTCGCAAATTAACTTTATATTTTAAACGCAACAAACCAAATTTAGTGTCGTACCAATAAGTGTTGTTGTTTAATCTTTAACCTATAAAATTCTTTGAACCATGCTTGAATATGTAAAGACCATCTTAATGAAAGTAAGTTTTGATGGAAAACTCTTCGAGAAAGAGTTGAGGAAAGCCCTGAATTTGTTGATGCCAACGGAAATACAAGAGTTCAGGGATTGGTGTTATAGGAAGTTTTCCAACAATTACGAACCTGTGCTGGATAAATATTTTATCAGCTTGGCAGGTTAAAGAAAGAGCCCCGATTAAGGGGCTTTATTTTTTTTTATCAAACTACTCCAATATTGGATGCCTTTCAAAAGGCTTATTTCTATCAAACAAATACCTGTAAGTAATAAGATTCCTGCTTTTTTTCCCCCCAAGATTTTTAGAAATATTTAACATTTTAGGATTGAAATCCCCCTGCCAGTATAGTTCTAGTTTTTTGTAGTTTGTTTGGGATTTGATGACTTTTTCTGCTTCTACTATCATAAAATAATCTAACCCTGAACCTTGAAACTCGGGTACAACACCAAATACAATCCCTACAAAGCTGCTATTCTTTCCAAAAGTTTTTATAAGGAAAAATTTAATTTTTGCCCATACTCCGAATTGTCCATTAAGGTGTTTGATGATTTGGTTGATATCCGGAAGATTTAACCACATTACCACGGGTTCATTTTTGTGATAAACAAACCACATCAATTTTTCGTCCAAAACAGGCTTCATTGAATTCAATAATTTGAGTGCCAGTTGAGGAGATAGTTCTTTATTTCCCTCATGTTTTACCCATGCCTTATTGTACGCTGTGCTCATGTCTTGGGCAAATTTTGGCAGTTGATCCTTTTTGATATATACTGCCTTGAAGTCAGGGTTTCCATCGAATTTTTTATGTGATTCATAAAATTTCGGGTCAAGTTGATGGGAATCAGACGCAACAGAAAGACTCCAACAAATTTGGTTATAGAAATTCTTAAAGCCGTATTCCTCAAAAAGCCTTTGGTAATATGATGGATTGAAATTCATATTATAAATTGGTGGATGAAAACCCTCTGTCAAAAGTCCCCACCACTTATCCCGATCACCAAAATTAATCGGCCCATCCATTGCCTGCATACCTCTTTGCATTAACCAGACCTTTGCTGAATCAAACAACAGATTTGCAGATTCCTGATTGTCAATACAATCAAAAAAGCCAATGCCACCGACAGGGAAATTATCTCCCTTGCTTTTATATCTTTTGTTGACAAATGCTGCGATTCGGCCGATCAGCCTATCATTGTTGTCTTTTAGAACCCATCGGACCACTTCACCACCTTGGAGGTATTTATTTTGTTTTGGATCAAAAACCGACAGCACATCTTTGTCTAGCGGCCTTATCCAGTTGGGATCCTTTTCATTGATCAAAATATGTACCTTGATGAATGCTCTTTCATCATTTTTTGACAATACTTCGGTTAACTTCATAGCTTGGATGCTGATAGGACAAAATTACCCAATATTCCAAAAAGCATGGTCAAAGATTAAACTTAATATTTCTCAAAAAACCATTATATCCTGTCCTTTTAACAGCAGATTTTGCGAAAACCTTTCGGAATGTTTCCTCCGTAATTTCAACCCAATCTCTCTTATTCATTTCCTCCAAATCTGGATGAGGATTAAACTGAGGTTCTTGATGAGGTTTTGAAAAACTGTTCCAGGGACAAACGTCCTGACAGATATCACAACCGAAAACCCAGTTCTCGAATTTTCCTTTCATCTCCTGAGGGATTTGTTCTTTGAGTTCGATGGTAAAATAAGAAATGCACTTTGAGCCGTCTACCACTCCATTAGCTACAATGGCATCAGTTGGACAGGCATCGATACATTTTGTACAGGTGCCACAATAATCCTTGGTCATTGGCTCATCGGGACTTGCTTCTATATCCAAGACCAATTCTGCCAAAAAGAAAAATGAGCCCATCTGTCTGTTCAGCAATAAACTGTTTTTACCCAACCATCCTAATCCGGATTTTTGGGCCCATTGCCTTTCCATCATTGGGGCGGAGTCCACAAAAGCCCGACCGTTAATATCTCCTATTTCATCTTTCAAATGTAGTAGAAAAGATTTCAATTTATCTTTCACCACAAAATGGTAGTCTTTGCCATAAGCATACTTTGCTATTTTGAGGTCTTCCTTGCTTTCTGGAAGTTTTTGGTCGGGGTAGTAATTATAAATCAAGCTGACCACGGTTTTTGCTCCTTCAACCAGTTTGGTCGGGTCTAGTCTTTTGTCAAAATGGTTGGCCATGTAGGCCATTTGACCATGGTAGTTTTTGTTGAGCCAAGCCTCAAGTTTTGGAGCTTCCTCTTCCAAAAATTCCGCCTTTGCAATCCCACAAAAATCAAAGCCCAGGTCTTTTGCATGCGCCTTAATAATCCCAGCGTACTTGTTTTTTTGAAGAAAGGTATTATTGAACATTTTGACTCTCAACTTTTTTCTCTTACCAAATAACCCTATTATCTCAACACCACCAGTCTTGGTTCTTGCTTCTTGTCTCTTGTTTCTTCTCCTTCATCCCTAAAAAAGGCTTCCCATTTGTCCCCCAAAATCCGGCTTGATTTTCAAGTGCTTGTAGGCTAATTCTGTTGCCATTCTACCTCTTGCAGTTCTTTTCAGATATCCTTCTTGAATCAAAAATGGTTCATAAACCTCTTCGATGGTTTCTGCCTCTTCACTGCAGGCTGTTGCTATGGTACTGAGACCAACAGGCCCTCCTTTGAACTTTTCTATGATGGTCATCAGGATTCTGTTGTCCATTTCGTCCAGCCCGTTTTCATCCACATCTAATGCATTGAGAGCGAATTTTGCTATTTCCAGACTGATCGTTCCATTTCCTTTTACTTCGGCAAAATCCCGGGTTCTCCTAAGTAGCATATTCGCAATCCTGGGTGTTCCCCTGCTTCTTCTTGCTATTTCATAGGCAGCTATTTCATCTATTGGAGTTTGGAGGATTCCTGCAGATCTTTCCACGATTCCCGTCAAAAGTTTGGCATCATAATATTCTAGTCGGGAATTGATACCAAACCTTGCACGTAAAGGAGAGGTAAGCAAACCTGATCTCGTTGTCGCCCCGATCAAGGTAAAAGGGCTTAGTGAAATCTGAACAGAACGGGCATTGGGTCCCGAATCCAGCATGATGTCTATCCTGAAATCTTCCATTGCTGAATACAGGTATTCCTCCACAATGGGATTTAACCGGTGGATTTCGTCTATGAAAAGGACATCGCCTTCTTCGAGATTGGTCAATAGGCCTGCAAGGTCAGACGGTTTGTCCAACACAGGTCCTGAGGTAATTTTCAGTCCTGATTCCAATTCATTGGCTATGATATGGCTGAGGGTGGTTTTCCCTAATCCAGGAGGGCCATGCAGGAGAACATGATCTAATGGTTCATTTCTTCTTTTGGCCGCCAGAACAAAGATCTTAAGGTTTTCCACAATCTTGAACTGACCTGTGAAATCATCAAAGCTCAAAGGCCGAAGAGCCCTCTCTATTTCCCTGTCCGAGTTATCCAGTTTTTCTTTATCACCACTCAAATAATCTTCTCTCATAGCTATGCATCTGCCTTACAAAGATAGAAATTTAGATCAAGGCAAAAAGATTAAATAAATCAGGTTGAAATTAAAGGCAATATTGTTGCATTTCTAAGGTTGTTTTGGAACTATTGTTAGAAAATAACTTTAACTTTCGGAAAATTTACCCATTTCCATGCGCAGCAACGCTAACAAAAACATTCTTTATTCCATCATTCTATTATTGCTGGTTGCGATTGTCTATCTGTACAGACAAAATCAGCAAAAACCCATTCAGGAGATAGTGCAAATTGCCACAGGGAAAGTCATTCTGTCTGGAAATACTATGGGGACGACTTACGGGATTGTTTACTTAGACAAAGAAGAAAGGGATTTCAAAGAGGGAATAGACTCCTTAATGCTTGTATTTAACCAATCCCTTTCCACTTATATTCCTGATTCAGAACTGAGTATTTTCAATAAAAGTGATTCATTGGTTTTTGATTTGCCTTTTTTTCTCCCTGTATTGGAAGCCAGCAAGGTTGTTTACGAAAAAACAGATGGTGCTTTTGATCCTACTGTCGGCCCATTGGTCAATCTTTGGGGTTTTGGACCAGAAGGGCCACAATTAAAGGACAGTGTGAATATCAATAATATTTTACCTTTGGTAGGGTTCGATCAGATCGAATTTGACCATATCAGGATTAAAAAAAATAAGCCCGGTACATATCTTGATTTCAGTGCAGTCGCCAAAGGTTATGGTGTAGACGTGGTCGCTGATTATTTGGCTTCAAAAGGAATCCAAAATTTGTTGATCGAAATAGGTGGGGAATTAGTGGCGAGAGGGGTAAATGAAAATGGTGAGCTTTGGAAAGTAGGTGTCAATAGACCAGAGGAATTGGGAAGGTCAGACGAGCTATTTAGCGTCATTGCATTGGAAAATAAGGGCATGGCCACATCAGGCAACTATAGGAATTATTATGAAGCAGATGGTATCAAAATTTCCCATACTATTGATCCTTTTACAGGGAGACCGGTTAGGCATGGACTTTTGAGTGCTACAGTGTTGGCTGCCGATTGCATGCAGGCAGATGCATTGGCCACAGCATTGATGGTCATGGGAACAGAAAAGGCCATTAACCTACAGGAAAGAGAGAAGGATTTTGAAATATTTTTGATCTATAATGATGAGAATGGCGAGATGAAATCTTTTGCCAGCAATGGCCTTAAACCCTATTTATCCTTTGTCCATGATTAATATCAAAGAATATGGCAGTTAATTTTATCTTATTATTTGCAACAGCCATGCTGGCTGGTGGTTTGGCGTACTTTATACCGAGTTGGGAGGAGCGATATTTTAAATTGGTACTTGTCTTTGCCGGATCCTACCTTTTTGCGATTACCGTATTGCACATATTACCCGAATTGTTTGTAGAATCAGGTGATTCAACCAAAATGGGCCTTTTCATTCTTTTGGGTTTTTTACTTCAACAAATTCTTGCCCTATTGTCTACCGGTGTGGAACATGGCCATATACATCATCCCAACCATCAGCATGGCGGCGTTCAAGTTGGGGTTTATACTATTATGATTGGTTTATTTATGCATGCTTTCCTTGAAGGAACTCTTCTATCTCATGATGGTATTTTGGTGGATCATGCTCACGATGGACATGACCACGGTCACCATCACCATCATGGCAACAATAACCTTTTATTGGGAATCCTTTTGCATAAAGGACCGGAAGCCTTTGCATTGGTCGCCGTTTTGATGAGTAGTATGAAAAAAAGATGGGTTTTTGTTTTGCTGATTATTTTTGCATTTGCGTCCCCATTGGGAATGGTATTGAGTAACATTTTTTATGAAAGGAATATCTTAGACAGAAATGCCTTGAATATTTTCTATGGTATGGTAGCAGGAGGCTTTCTTCATATTTCGACAACCATCTTTTTTGAAAGTAGTCCGGACCATCGATTTCATCTCAACAAGGTTTTGATCAGTATTTTGGCATTTGGATTGGCTATCTTATTGGAGATGTTTCTTTAGTATATCCATTCAAAGGAAATCTGGGATGATACAAATAGCCTGATTGTTTTTCCTATTTCAGCTAAAAGTCGATGGGAAAGTTCAGGGCATGTAAAAAAACAGAAATTATGCTGCTTTAATATGGGTTTAATATCTTTATTGTTATGAAGGATGTAGTGCAGGATTTATATTGCCTGGAAAGATAAACACAGTATTTTATTTTGATTTTATAATTTTACTCATCTGATTGACAATATGTTGCTAATATAGTATACTTTCGCTAAATTGATATACCAAACCCAAAATAGAACATATGGAGCAGGCAATTTGTCCAAAATGTGACCACGCCAAAGTGGTCAAAAGTGGTGTTGTAGGTGGAAGGCAGCGATTCAAGTGTAAAAAATGTGGGTACCACTTTACAGTAAATAAGTTGGGTAAATCCATTGATAAGTATTATGTTGTCAAGGCTTTACAGCTTTATATTGAAGGAATCTCCTATAGAGAAATCGAAAGAATATTGGGCGTAAGCCATGTTTCAGTAATGAATTGGGTCAAGCAATATAAAATCAAAGCACCCGAAAGCTATGATTACAGACCAACATACAAAGTTCTAAATCATACTGAATTGATCAAATTTATGGCTCAAAAGGACAATCTTACAGATACAGGTATGTTGATTACAGAACTCGGAGATAAATTTATGATCATTAAATGGGAGCGTTTTAAAAATAGGTGATTCAGAATATTATTCTGTTTACTATACTTAGTTAACAAAAATATATCTACTTTTTTTTATTTGGAATTCAACTTTTCAATTTGGATGCATCTTATGCAGTGACATGGCAAAGGATGCAATTACAACAAACCCAAATGATTATGTTTTCCCGGTCCCATTATTTATGTATTTTGTTTTTTTGGATGGTGGTATTGCCAGGGTATGGCCAAGATACAATTCCATCTTTTATGACCCAAAAGGATGAGATGCTGTTTGATCATTCTTACAAGCCACTGGTACTTTCTCTCAATGATGATGGATCTAAATACATCAGGTTCCTGATTTGGAATCAAATGTGGATGAGATCTACCGAAAATAATCCAGGTACTCTTGGTGTAGATGGAAATCCTCAAAAGAGGTCAACTGATATTGGTATTCGTAGAGCGAGATTTTTGGCTTACGCCCAAGTTTCTCCCAGATTTTTGATATTGACCCATTTTGGGATAAATAACCAGACGTTTACAGGAGGTGGTGTTCCGGGTGGGGGAGCCACAGGAAATCCCGGGAATATTCCGGTAACTGTTAATCCTGAGACAGGAACGGGTACAGCAAATGGAATGTCATCCAAAAAACCTCAATTATTTTTTCATGATATATGGACTGAGTTTAAAATTACCGAAGAATTATATATTGGAAGTGGTCTTCATTATTGGAATGGAATTTCAAGGATGTCCAGCCACAGTACTTTGTCTTTTATGGCTGTCGATGCGCCGATATTCAATTGGCCGTTGATAGAGTTGACAGATCAGTTTGCACGACAGTTTGGAATATATGCCAAGGGTCAGATCTCAAAATGGGATTATCGGATTTCCCTCAATAAGCCATTTTCTGTGGGCGGTGGAGGTTCTTTTGATAGCAATAGGGATAGACCTATTGCGGCCAATGTGGTCAATGACAATTGGGCAACTCAAGGTTATATTGCCTATCAGTTTTTGGATAAAGAAAACAATAAACTTCCTTTTTTTGTAGGATCATATCTTGGCACCAAGAAAGTATTCAACATAGGGGGTGGATGGCATCATCACCCCAAAGCCACAAGCTCCAGAGATATTGACGGTGCCGTAAATAAACACGATATCTCTCTTTTTGGATTGGATGCTTTTTTGGATATTCCACTAAATTCTGTTTCGGGCACAGCTTTGACTTCCTATGCGGTTTTTTACAATTATAATTTTGGTCCCAATTACCTAAGGAATATCGGAATTATGAATATTGGATTTGGTCCGGGTACAAGTCAAAATGGACCGGGGAATGCCCAACCGACTGTTGGAACCGGAAATATTTTCTACTCCCAAACAGGATTTCTGATGCCTAAAAGAATTTTGGGTGATCATGGAAGACTTCAGCCTTTTGGAGCATTAACTTATAAAGATTTTGATTACTTTGATGAAAGTTCTTTCCAATATGATTTGGGTATCAATTACTACCTAAATGGCCATCAGGCAAAAATAACCTTTCAATACAGTACCCGACCTGTTTTCCAAAACTTTATCAGAAGCAGTTCGGCAAGTGAATTCATACTTCAAACCCATTTATTCCTTTAAAAACCGAAAATATTATGTCAGAAAACAAACTCAAAATGCAGGCTTACTGGAAAAAGAACCTCCGGACACTGCTCATTCTTTTGGTCATTTGGTTTATCGTTTCCTTCGGATTCGGGATTCTCTTGGTAGAACAACTCAATCAGATCAAAATCGGAGGTTTTAAACTCGGATTCTGGTTTGCCCAACAGGGGTCTATCTACGCTTTTGTAGTGCTGATTTTTGTATATGTGTACAGAATGAATCAGCTGGACAAAGAATTTGACGTCAACGAAGAATAAACCCTAACCCAAAACCAATTTACCATGGATATCTTAACTTGGACATATATACTTGTCGGTACATCTTTTGCACTTTATATCGGAATAGCGATTTACACCCGGGCAGGGTCTACCAAAGAATTTTATACGGCTGGAGGAGGCGTTTCTCCATTGGCCAATGGCATGGCTACGGCTGCTGATTGGATGTCTGCGGCCTCTTTCATTTCAATGGCAGGGATTATCGCATTTTCCGGATATGATGGGTCAGTTTACTTGATGGGCTGGACCGGAGGATATGTTTTACTGGCATTGTTACTAGCGCCTTATTTAAGGAAATTCGGAAAATTTACAGTACCTGATTTTGTTGGCGATCGGTATTATTCGAATAAAGCAAGGGTAGTAGCTGTCATCTGCGCACTGTTTATTTCCTTTACTTATGTCGCAGGACAAATGAGGGGGGTTGGAATTGTTTTTTCCCGGTACCTTGAAGTGGACATCAATACGGGCGTCATCATTGGGATGTGTATTGTATTTTTCTACGCTGTTCTAGGTGGAATGAAAGGCATCACCTACACGCAAGTAGCGCAATATTGTGTGCTGATATTTGCCTATATGGTACCCGCCATCTTTGTATCCATGCAATTGACAGGTAACCCTATTCCACAGTTGGGATTGGGAGATACCGTGGCTGATGGTTCTTACCTTTTGGACAAATTGGATGGAGTTCTTAGTGAGCTAGGATTTGCAGAATATACAAGTGGACGAAAGGACATGGTCGATATTTTCGCCATTACACTTGCCCTGATGGTTGGTACAGCTGGATTGCCTCATGTGATTGTGAGATTTTTTACAGTTCCCAGGGTAAAAGATGCCCGTCTTTCAGCAGGCTATGCATTGGTATTTATTGCAATTCTATATACCACAGCTCCTGCAGTTGCAGCATTTGGGATTTATAATGCCATTGATACCGTTGCGGGGCAGCCTGTAAATGACTTGCCTGAATGGGTAGGTAATTGGGAGAAAACCAACCTGATTGCAGTGGATGATGTCAATAATGATGGCATTGTGCAATATTCTGCAAACCCTGCTACCAATGAGCTCAAAATAGATAAGGATATCATGGTCCTTGCCAATCCGGAAATCGCAAAGCTTCCCAACTGGGTGATTGGTTTGGTGGCGGCAGGAGGCATGGCAGCTGCGCTATCTACCGCAGCAGGGCTACTCCTTGTAATTTCAACTTCAGTATCACGCGACCTTTTCAGAACTTTCAAACCTGATATGACTGAAAAAAGAGAATTATTGATTGCCAGAATTTCAGCAGCGGGTGCAGTGGTTCTCGCAGGATATTTTGGTGTGAATCCTCCAGGATTTGTGGCTGAAGTGGTTGCCTTTGCATTCGGCTTAGCAGCGGCTTCATTCTTTCCTGTAATCATCATGGGGATTTTCTCAAGCAGGATGAACAAGGAAGGAGCGATAGCAGGAATGCTATCTGGTCTTATTTTCACGATCCTGTACATCAGTTATTTCAAATTTATCAGTCCAGAACTGAATAATGTTGATCATTGGTGGTTTGGGATATCTCCTGAAGGTATTGGCTCCTTGGGTATGTTGATCAACTTTGTGGTATGTTATGCAGTGTCCAAAGCTACTCCTGCACCGCCTCAGTCTGTTCAGGATATGATACAGGAAATCAGGATTCCAAGAGGAGCTGGAAAAGCACAAGAGCATTGATAATAACTCAAAAAAATATAAGGAACTCCGGCAATTAATTTGTCGGGGTTTCCCTTTTTTGGGACTTTCAAATGAATTTACACTACTTAGTCATATTTCCTCATTGACAATACCGCTTAGATTAATAACCAAAAAAAGTTGGATTCCTTACGGTCTAAATAAATAAAGCTCAATCAATTTCTAGTTTACGATCAAATTTGACAAAGTAGGGATGATTTAAACTTAACTCAATCCGAATCATGAAAGACACACTCAAAAGCCAATATTTATGGGCAGTATTTTTTCTGGGACTGTTTCTGATGAACTACCCGGTATTATCCATATACAATATTCCACAAATCATTTTCGGAATTCCTTTATTGTATTTGATGGTTTTTGGTTTTTGGCTTTTACTTATTTTGATCACTTATTTGGTGATCAGAAAAACGAACCATAAAAACAATGCTTAGCAACGGGCTGATCATATCGTTTACTTTTGGATATTTGGCATTGTTGTTTGCCATTGCCTGGTATTCCGAGCGATCAGCATTTCGGGGGAAAAAGCTTTCTTCCAATCCATATATTTATGCCCTATCACTTGCAGTCTACTGCACTGCTTGGACTTATTATGGTTCCGTTGGCCGGGCAGCTACCAATGGCCTTGAATTTTTGACCATTTACATCGGGCCCAGCCTTGTTGCCCCACTTTGGTGGATAGTGATGCGCAAAATTATCCGAATCAGTAAAGTTCAGCATATTTCATCCATTGCGGATTTTATATCGAGTCGCTACGGCAAAAATATTACTCTTGGAGGTGTGGTAACTGTTTTTTGCTTGTTGGGAATCTTGCCCTATACTTCTATACAGATTAAGGCTGTGGCCAATTCGTTTGATATCCTCCAATATTCTGAATTTAATCAAAACCTGATTGCTTATCCCTTTTATCAGGATACTGCATTTTATTTGGCGCTAGGTCTTGCTTTGTTTACGGTGCTATTTGGGACACGGAATGTCGAGGCTACCGCCCAGCATGAAGGCATGGTGATGGCAGTGGCTTTTGAATCTGTTTTTAAATTGATTGCATTCATTACCGTGGGGGTCTTTGTCACGTATTTCGTTTATGATGGATTTGCCGACATTTTTGCGCAGGCATCGCTCAGGGGATTGGACCATCTGTATGTGCTGCAAGGTGAGAACGGCGTTTCAGAATGGTTTTGGATGAGTGTTTTATCCATGATGGCTGTTCTTTTTTTACCCAGACAATTCCAGATGGGGGTAATAGAAAACAATGACGAAAAGCATTTGGATAAAGCCATGTGGCTTTTCCCAGCTTATCTGATTTTGATCAATGTTTTTGTCTTACCCATTGCCTTAGGGGGATTGGTACATTTTCCTATGGAAACTGTAGATGCTGACACATTTGTGTTGGCATTACCGATCGCTTATAATCAGGATTGGCTGGCATTGCTTGTATATTTGGGTGGATTCTCAGCTGCTACAAGTATGATCATTGTATCTACGATAGCATTGAGTAATATGGTCAGTAATAATCTCATCATGCCCATATTGTTATTTAATGACAATCTAAAAGTCAAATACCAACATAAACTGGGGAAAATTGTACTCCGTATCCGAAGGGCATCGATTTTTGTAATTATACTTTTGGCTTACGTTTACTATAAAGAGATTTCTGCAAAGTTTTCTTTGGTTTCGATCGGTTTGATTTCTTTTGTGGCCATTGCACAGTTTACTCCAGCGATTATAGGAGGAATTTTCTGGAAAAAGGGATCTCGTTTAGGCGCGCTGTTTGGAATTGTGGCAGGCTTCGTCCTTTGGTTTTTTACCTTGGTTTTACCCACGATAGTGACAGCTGGATATCTTCAACCGGACATATTGGAAAATGGGCTTTTTGGTATCAGTGGTCTAAAGCCTTATGCCTTGTTTGGATTTTCAGACATGAGTTATGTGACCCACGGTTTATTTTTCAGTCTTTCTTTCAATTTGATTTTATATGTATGCATTTCCTTATTTTCCACTCAGACATCGAAAGAACACAATCAGGCAGTGGTTTTTGTGGATATTTTCAAATACAGCACTTCCTTGGACAGCTCGATTATCTGGAAAGGGCAGGCCTATCTTCCAGACCTGAAAGCTTTGCTATATAATTTTCTTGGAGAAGAAAAAACAAGGGAGGTTTTGGAGGATTTTTCACTGAGAACGGGAAGGACTATTGGCACTAAAAATTATGCAGATCCTGAATTGGTCAATTATTCCGAGCGTTTATTGACAGGGATCATTGGGTCTGCTTCAGCACGTATCATGGTAGCCTCTGTGGTCGAAGAGGAAGAAATAAGCATGGCAGAAGTGTTGGGGATTTTGAAAGAGACCCAAGAGCTAAAAAGTTTGAATATTGAATTAAAGCAAAAGAGTATGGAATTGGAAATGGCTTCCGAAAAACTCCAGAATATGAATGAGACGCTAAGACTCAATGATATGCTCAAGGATGAATTCATCTCAACAGTGACACACGAAATGAAGACCCCGATTACATCAATCAGGGCTTTTTCGGAGATTTTATTAGATGAAGACCTTCCTGAAGAGGATAAAAAAAGGTTCCTGGATATTATTATTCAAGAGACGAACAGAATGACCCGGCTGATTGATCAGGTTTTGGATTTGGAAAGGTTCGATTCAGGTAGACAGGAACTGAATCTTGAAAAGACAGATATCAGGATACTCATACTTCAGACAACAGAGAGTATGTTACAGGTATTTAAGGAGAAAGGTCTCGATTTCAATATTGAAATTGGATTTGATGAACTTCAGTTATTGGTAGATGAGGACAGGTTGAAGCAAGTGATACTTAATTTGCTGTCCAATGCTTCCAAATTTGCCAAAGATAAAATAGTCCTTAAAACTTTCCTGAAAGATCATGATCTTTATCTTCAAGTATTAGATGATGGAAAAGGAGTTCCAAAAGAAGAGGTCTCCTACATTTTCGAAAAGTTTTTTCAAGCTAAAAATCAGACAAGTAAAAAGCCGATCGGAAGTGGATTAGGTTTGGCCATATCCAAAAAAATCATAGAATATCATGGAGGTAAGATTGGAGTATTTAAAAAGTCAGGAATGACCTGTTTTGAATTTAGTCTTCCTCTGCAACTTGAGCATAATTTAGTAACACAATCCAAAACCGCCGATGAATAAAATACTGATAGTAGATGATGAACCCAATATCCTTCTGTCACTGGAGTTTCTTTTCAAGAAAGAAGGTTTTATGGTGTTTATAGCCCGAGATGGGGAAGAAGCAATGGGAATTATTGAGGAAAACGACCCTGAGTTGGTCATTCTTGATATAATGATGCCTAAAGTGGATGGATATGAAGTATGTAAACATATTAAAGAAAAAAATGAAAGTGTCAAGGTTGTTTTTTTATCGGCAAAAAGTAAAAAGCAAGATGTTCAAAAGGGGATGGATCTGGGTGCAGACCTATACCTTACCAAGCCCTTTTCAAATAAGGACTTGGTTTCCAAAGTAAAATCATTAATTAATTAAAATCATTTTCAATAACCTAAAATAATTAAAACATGAGCGATAGAATTCATACACTAAGCGGATATTTCTACGAGTACCAGAAGTCGGTGGCAGAACCCGAAAATTTTTGGGCCAGAATAGCAGACTCTTTCTTCTGGCGAAAAAGATGGGATAAAGTTTTAGAATGGAATTTCGAGGGCCCTGATGTCAAATGGTTTGTCAATGCCAAATTGAATATTACAGAGAATATCTTTGAAAGAAATCTTTTTACCATAGGGGACAGGCCTGCTATCATTTGGGAACCGAGTGACCCAACTGAAAAAGGGAGAACCATCACTTACAATGAACTATATGCAGAGGTCTGCCAATTTGCCAATGCATTAAAAGCTAAAGGAATTGGTAAAGGGGACAGGGTCATCATCTACATGCCCATGATACCTGAAGCTGCTGTTGCCATGCTTGCCTGTGCTAGAATAGGTGCTGTGCATTCGGTAGTATTTGCAGGCTTCAGTTCCACTTCTCTAGCAGACAGGGTAATTGATTGTAAAGCAAAAGCCATATTGACTTCTGATGGAAACTTCAGAGGAAATAAAAAGATAGCAGTAAAAGCAATAGTGGATGAGGCAATGGAAAAGTCCAGTGTGGAAACGGTCATTGTCTGTAAAAGGACAGGACAGGATATCACCATGGTAGAAGGCAGAGATCATTGGTGGCATGATGTCATCCAGGATCAAGCATCTACCCATCCCGCAGAAGTGATGGACAGTGAGGATATGCTGTTTATCCTTTATACCTCAGGGTCTACAGGAAAGCCAAAAGGGGTAGTACATACAATTGGAGGGTATATGGTCTATACCAAATATACTTTTGACAATGTGTTTCAATACTCACCGGGAGATGTCTATTGGTGTACAGCTGATATAGGATGGATTACGGGGCATTCTTATATCGTTTATGGCCCCTTATTGGCTGGTGCTACTACATTGATGTTTGAGGGTGTACCTACCTATCCTGATCCAGGGCGGTTCTGGGCGGTGATTGAAAAACACAAAGTCAATCAGTTTTATACTGCTCCGACGGCTATAAGGGCTCTGCAGGCTTATGGTACCGATCCGATAGAACCTTACGACCTGAGTTCTTTGAAAGTATTGGGTTCGGTGGGTGAACCCATCAATGAAGAAGCATGGAAATGGTATTATACACATATTGGGCAGTCGAGGTGTCCAATAGTAGATACTTGGTGGCAGACAGAAACAGGAGGGATTATGGTTTCCCCTATTGCAGGCATCACGCCTACGAAGCCAGCTTATGCAACACTTCCATTACCTGGGATTCAGTTGATGATAGTAGATCCTGAAGGAAAGGAATTGACAGGGAATTCAGTAGAAGGAAATCTCTGCGTCAAGTTTCCATGGCCTTCGATGATACGTACGACTTATGGGGACCATGAACGCTGCAAACAAACTTATTTCTCGACTTATAAGGGGTTGTACTTTACAGGTGACGGGGTGAAGCGTGATCATGATGGATATTACCGTATCCTTGGCAGGGTAGATGATGTGATCAATGTTTCAGGTCATAGGATGGGAACCGCGGAAGTGGAAAACGCCATCAATGAACATCCGCTTGTGATAGAATCAGCCGTAGTCGGGTATCCACATGATATCAAAGGTCAGGGCATTTATGCCTATGTGATCTGTGACATGTCTCATAGGACTGAAGATAACCTTATCAATGAGATCAAGGATATGGTCAGTAAAATTATAGGACCAATCGCTAAACCTGATAAGATTCAGATAGTTCCTGGATTGCCCAAAACACGTTCTGGTAAAATTATGAGAAGAATTCTCAGAAAAGTAGCTGAAGGCAGTACGGACAGTATGGGAGATACTTCTACTTTACTTGACCCGGATGTGGTGACGGCAATTATTGAGGGCAAGAAGTAGAAGGTAAATTATTTCTAAATAGACCCATCAAGAATGTCCAATGTCATTGTCAACAGAGTCAAAGAATTTCTAAAGAGATACCCGCCTTTTTCTTTTCTCAGTGATTCCTCCTTGGAGTTGGTCGCAAAAGGAGTAGAGGTACGGTATTTTGTGAATGAAGAAGTATTGTTTGAGCAGGGAGAACCTGCTCAAAACTATTTCTTTGTGCTGAAAGAAGGATCAGTTGAATTGACTGAAAAAAAAGATGGTGTGTCCAAGGTGGTGGAGGTGTGTGATGAAGGAGATGTTTTTGGAGTACTGGCACTGTTGGGTAAAAGACCCTATATCCTAAGCGCTCGGACCCGAGAGGAATCCCTGATTTATGCCATACCTGTTGCCATTTTTGAAAAAATTCTACAGGAAAACAGTAGGGTCAGCTTATATTTTGCTGCAGGATTTGCCTCAGGCCAAGTAGTAGTCAGGTCGGATCTTTCGCAATCCCAAAAAGCCAGAACCGCTTTCACCGAATTATCCAAAGACAATGGCCTGTTAATATTTACCGGTCAATCCGACCTGAATTATTCCCATGAAGTACTCACCTGCCAAGCAGGAGAAACGGTGGCAATGGCTGCCAGAAGCATGTCTGAAAAAGGAGTAGGGTCAATCGTGGTAGTGAATCAAAAGAAACACCCGGTAGGCATCATTACGGATAAAGACCTTCGCAACAGACTGGTGGCAAAAGGCAGAAGTTACGATACTTTGGTAGATGACCTGATGACAAGTCCTGTGATGACCAAGAGTAAAGAGGCAGACTTTTCTAGCCTTTACCTCACTATGATCAAAAATCGGCTTCATCATTTGATTTTCACCGAAGATGGTTCGCCTGACAGCCCGGTAACCGGGATTTTATCGGATCATGATATTCTTCTATCTCAAGGAAACAGCCCTGCTGTATTGATCAATGCTTTGATGAATACCTGGGAGGTCAAGGAAATGGCTAAAATCCGAGATAGGGCCGAGCGCTTGTTGAAATATTACCTAGAAAATGAATTGGCGATGGATTTTGTTGCCAATATCATTTCCGAAATCAATGACATCATCATCCAAAGGGCCGTTCAGATTGCCAAAAATAAGCATGATGTAGCTTATCCCGATGAATCCAAAGTAAAGTTCTGTTTTCTTTCATTGGGTAGCGAAGGAAGAGAGGAGCAATTGCTAAGGACTGATTTGGACAATGCCATTGTATTTGAAGATGTTAAGGCTTCAAAGCTGGGAAAAACCAAGGAATACATGTTGCTGATCGGGCAGGAAGTGATTGAGATATTATTGTCCTGTGGGTTTCAATCCTGTCCTGCTGACATGATGGCCAATAATCCAAAATGGTGTCAGCCGCTCTCTGAATGGAAAAAATATTTCAGTGATTGGATCCTAAGTCCTAATCAGGAAGCGCTGATGCATGCGGCTATTTTTTTTGATTTCAGGCCCATTTTTGGGAGTAAAAGTTTGGCAGATGATATGACATCCCATATCTATCAGGAAATAGCAGGGAAAACCATATTCTTAAATTTTCTGGCAAAAAATGCGTTGTTGAACCCGCCCCCTTTGGGGTTTTTCCGAAACTTCATCATGGAAAAGTCAGGTGAGCACCGGGATAAATTTGATATCAAATTACGGGCGATGATGCCATTGGCGGATATTGCAAGGCTTTTAGTGCTGAGCCATAAGATAGTAGGTATCAACAATACCTTCAAGCGATTCGAGAAATTGTCAGAACTGGAGCCAAATTATAAGGATCTTTTTTTGGAAGCGGGTAAAGCTTATGAAATCCTCATGCGGATGCGTGCCATTGAAGGCCTGCGATCCTCAAATTCCGGTAGGTATATATCACCTGAATCATTGGGCAAGCTGCAGAGGCAAATGCTTAAAAACACTTTTGCTCCCATAGATGAGCTTCAAAAGATCCTGAGGGTAAGGTTTCAATTGGATTATTTCGGAGGTTGATATGGCATGGTTTGACTTTTTGAAAAAGAATAAGGTTCCAAAAGCAGGATTTGTAGCCGAATATGAAAAGTTGTTTGAAAAAAAAACACCTTCTTTAAGACCTTTGGACCAATTGGGATTTGTGGTTTTGGATACAGAAACTACGGGATTGGATCCTAAAAATGACCATATTCTTTCCTTTGGAGCCGTAAAAATCAAAGGATACAGAATAATTGTGAATACGGTATTGGAAGTTTATCTCGATGCTCCCAAAAGAAACAAAGAAGCTGTTCAGATTCACGAAATATTGTACGACAATCAGGTATTTCCGCAGGCAGATTTTGTAAAAGAACTTTTAGCTTATGTTGGTTCAGACATCATAGTAGGACATCATATTGGTTTTGATATGATGATGTTGGAAAAGACATTAAAGCCTTTTGGTTTCAAAAAATTCCTAAATCCTACGATTGATACCTTGTACCTCAGTTTAAGACTTGAAAAGGGGCCCCACTATGATATTTCCCTTGGAAAACCCGGAGAACACTCACTTGATAGCTTGTGCCAAAAATATGGTATTCCGCTTGATGACAGGCATACTGCGGCAGGTGATGCTTTTTTGACTGCGCAGCTGTTGATGAAACTATTGAAAATTGCAGAAAAAAAGGGGATAAAAGATTTTGGGAGTTTGGTGAGGTGAGGATGAGGTGGTATCCGCAATAAGGCCAAATCTTACCTTCCCATCACTTCATAAACCATTAAAGGCACCTTTTTATTTTTCATTTCTAAAAGTCCGATCGTTTCACAATTAAATGAGTCTTTGATGATATGATAACTATTTTCTGCTATAAAAATTTGACCTTCTTTTGCGGATGATTGAAGTCTTGCAGCGGTATTGACAGTATCCCCGATTACAGTATAATCCAAGCGCCTTAAAGTAGAAGATCCAATATTTCCAGAGATCATTTCACCTGTGTTGATGCCTATAGAGACATTGGGTTTAAAATTCATCTTCCCTTCGATTTCCGGTTTATTGGATATTTCGTCTTTGATGTTGAGACAGGAATTTATGGCCCGCTCCAAATGGTTATCTCCTTTGAAAACAGCCAAAACGGCATCACCCATAAACTTATCCACAATTCCGTTTTCATCGATTATTGACCTTGCCATGATGTCAAAATATTCATTTAAGAGTCCTACCACTTCATCAGGTGGGTGGTTTTCGCTAATGGCTGTAAATCCGCAAATATCTATGAATGCAACGGTTCCTTGGATAGTTTCATTGTCAAATAAGGATGCTCCGATTTCACGGCTACCCATAAAATTGAGTACTGTCTCGTCGACATACATTTTTAAAATATTATTTTCTTTCATGGCTTTCAGGGTGTCCTTGATCATACCAACATGCTTGACAGTTCTGTCAATGGTAATTTCAAGGTCAGAAAAATTGACTGGTTTGGTGACAAAATCAAACGCGCCCCTGTTCATTGCAGTACGGATATTGTCCATATCACCATAAGCGGAAACAATGACCGACTTGAGCAGCGCATTTTTTTCATTCAACTTGGAAAGCAGTGTCAATCCATCCATTTCAGGCATATTGATATCACTCAACACCACATCCACATCATGATGAACTTCCAACTGTTCTAAAGCATGTCTTCCGTTGATGGCAAAAATGAATTCATATTCATTTTGCCGGATTTTTTGCCGGAATTTTTGCTTGATCAGCACTTCTAGATCAGCTTCATCATCAACTACAAGTATCTTCGCCATAATTATAAAAATCTAATTGTATTCTCTTCAATTCAATAATTCTTTTATTTCTTTTTTTAGGGAATCAAAATCAATGGGTTTGGTAAAAAATTCCTTCGCACCGGAATTAATCGCTTTATTAAAGTTTTCGCTGTCGCCATAAGCCGAAATCATACTTACATTGATTTGGGGAAAACGTTTTTTGACCTTATCCAACAATTCAAGCCCTGTCATTCCTGGCATATTAATATCAGAAAACACATAGACTACTTTTGGTGGATCAGATTCTTCCAAAATATTTATTGCCTCTGCACCGGAAAAAGCAAATACGAGTTCAAGTTCCCCATTTCGGACTTCTTTACGGAATTTTTGCCGGAAGAGCATTTCAACATCTTTTTCGTCATCAACTATTAAAATTTTCATACCATTCAATCTTTATTTTGAGTGTTCATTAAAGTAATACTAAAACGGGTAAAATTTCCTACTTCCGAATTTATTTCAAGAGTTCCTTCATGGGCTTTGACAATATCATGGGTGATACTCAATCCCAGGCCCGTTCCTTCTGTTCCTTTTTTGGTGGTAAAAAAAGGCATCAACAATTTTCCTCTATTTTCTTCGGATATTCCCGGTCCGTTATCCTCAACTTCCAAAAAAATCTTATCTCCCATTTCTCTGGTACTTACAATTAACCTGGGCAGATAACCGGTAGTGTTATCTATGGTTTTATCCCTCATGGCATCAAAGGCATTCTTACAGAGGTTGAGAATTACCCTGCTGAAGTCTTCCGGATTGAGATTGACCTTCGGTAGTTTTTCGTCCAACTGTAATTGTATATCCACATTGATCGGATTTTTGTTTGCCCGCATACCATGAAAAGCCAGATTGACATATTCCTTTACCAATTCATTGAGGTCGGTAAGTTCCATGATTCCCTTTCCTCCCCTTGAGTGCATCAACATGGATTTGACAATGCCATCTGCCCGTGAACCATGCTGTAGTATTTTCTGTAGATTGTACTTCACATCTTCCAACAAAGCCCTGATGTCTTCTGTGATTTCACTTTGTTCAAGTTTTGTCATTTCCTCATAAATCTCTTCAATATATTCCAAGCTTAGTTCGGAGAAATTATTGACAAAATTCAATGGGTTTTTGATCTCATGGGCTATACCTGCAGTCAGTTGTCCTAAGCTTGCCAGTTTTTCCTGTTGGATCAATTGTTCTTGCATGGTTTTGAGATTCTCGTGGGCTTTTTGGATTTCCCTTGCTTGCTTCAGTTCTTTTTCTCTGTTTTCTTCATGGACTTTGGCCAATAACTGTCTTTTTTGAAACATATTGATCAAGAACATCAAAAAAACAAGTATGATCAGGTATATCACAAATGCCTGCCAAGTAGCATACCAATAGTTTTGTGTCCAGGTTTCCTCGTCCAATTCTGTGAGACCGGAGGTTGCAACAAAACACATAGTTCCTCTTCCGGTCTGTATCACGCTCCACACATGGCGCGGGGCAATAGAGATTTTTGAGGCGTAGGTTGATATAAACGGAAGCCCCGGTTCAGGATGGGATTGAGCAGACGCATGTACTGGCACCAAGAATGGTGTTAGGAAAAATATTATTAAAAAGAAAAACCTCTGTATCAAAACTATCTTGGGTGTGGTGGTTTTCGTTATCATTAAACCATAGTTTAATTTTTATGTAAAATACACAATTGCATTGAAATTTAACTACTTATTGGGTTCTAATGGAAAATCTTGGGTGATTCTTTACCTATGATGGGCTTCCAAATTCACATGTTTTGCATAATGATGACAAATTCCAGCAGACGACCGATTTTTTCAAATATCTCTTAAATAGGTAGTGTAACAATAAAAACTGTTCCTGCCTGACCGTTAGACAGGGTAGGCAGGCCTTTTCCTTCTTTAGCGGGAGACTCGACTTTAAGTTCCCCTCCATGGGCTTTCACAATATCATAACTCAGTGAGAGACCTAGACCCGTACCTTGTCCTGTGGGTTTGGTGGTGAAGAAAGGTTGGAATATTTTATCTTTCATTTGTTTAGGAATGCCTGGACCATTATCTGCAATTTTAATTATGATTTTATTTTCTTTTTCATTCATCGAGGTATTTACCGTTACCGAGGGTTTAAAGTCTGAATTCTCTGCCTTTTTTCGTTGGTCATTGACTGCATAAAAGGCATTGTTGATCAGATTGAGCATTACCCTACCAATATCCTGTGGGACAATATTGATTTTTGGAAGATTGGTCTCAAAATCGGTTTTAAAATCAGCGTTGAAAGATTTGTCTTTTGCTCTCAATCCGTGATAAGAAAGTCTGAGATACTCATCAGCCAACATGTTGATATCAGTTGGGGTTTTTTCTCCCAAACTTGAACGGCTATGCAGTAGCATTCCCTTGACTATATTATCTGCACGACTACCATGATGATGGATTTTTTCCAGATTCTGTTTGATGTCTAGGGCTATAGCCTTAACCTCTTCTAGGTCACCGCTCTCTAACTCCTGATGCATTTCATCAATCAATTCTTGACTTACCTCCGAAAAATTATTGACAAAATTCAAAGGATTCTGTATCTCATGGGCAATTCCAGCTGTCAGTTCCCCTAATGAGGCCATTTTTTCCGATTGGATCAATTGGGCCTGCGCCGATTTCAACTCCTCCAGTGCTTTTTCAAGTTCTTCTTTCTGTTTGACCAGTTCTGCTGTCCTTTCCGCTACATCTACCTCAAGTTTTGCCTTTAGAGTTTGGGTGATCTGAAATTCTTTTTCCCTTTCCAAGGCCTTGATTTTCTCAGCCAAAAGTGCTTTTTTCTGCTTTCTATACGTGATATACATTGCTACCAACCAGATAAAGGCAAAGAATGAGGCAACGTCGAATACCTTATCCCAAGTCTTGAAAAATTCAGGCATGGCCAGTTCAAAAATATCTCTGATTAAGGATACAGCGATTAAAGGCAGTGCTGCATAGACCAATGATTTTGTTCCCGAAAATTCCGGATGGGTGAAAATATTGTAGACAATGTAAGAAATCAGCAGAATGCTTAAAAATTTGAGAAGCAGATCATTTACAAGACCGGAACCCGCCAAAATGGCTAAACTGACAACGATGATCAGTCCGTAATTTATTGGCTGCCTCCATCTCTCAGGGATTTCCTTTGTTTTCAACTGCCTGCGCAGATAATACAAGAAGATAAATGCAATGACATTTTCGAAACCCATAAACCTATCTTTTATTTTTAAAATTGTCCATTAGGAAGATTTTAACCAGAATTTTTCCTCTACAGGCAATTCATCTAGGTAAGATTTGGTTTGATCATGGCCTTTTTTCACAACCCGCTTCCATTTACTGTCATCCAGAAGACTGACTGCCCTCAGGTTGATTTCAAAAAAGAGAGATACTTTGGATTTATTGATCTCTTCCCGCTGTCGGGAATTGAAAGTCATGGAGTTGACCATTACAGTGGTGATGACAGGATTATCATATCTCTTTTTCTTCGCAAATTTGCCTTTCACTTGATCCCAAACCGAAGGGACGTTTTTAAAATCCACTTTTTCTGGTTCTGATCCTGAAAGAGAAACAGCAATGATGTTTTTGACAGGGTATCGGTACATGGGGTCTATGGGAATATTATCTGCCATGGCACCATCCATATACACCTGATCATCCACCACTACAGGAGGAAAGATTCCGGGAGATAAAAAGCTTTCCCGCACTTGCTGCCATACCTTGCCGGTACTATGGATTTTAACCTCGTTGTTTGTCATATCAGTTGATACGCAATACGAATTAACCCAAATATCCTCCAAAGCGGTACTGCCAAAAACATTTTTGGAAAACTCTTCAATTTTTTGGGTACTGTTTTTCGCAAAAAAGGTCAAAAAGAAATCGTTTATTCCCAGGTCACTCTCTGCGGATTGCTGGCATATTGCCTCAATTCTTTTTTGTCGAAAATCAGCAAAGGCCATAATGATACCATAAAGTGCCCCTGCACTGCTTCCCCCAACAAAATCTATCTCCACTCCGGCTTCCAATAGTGCTTGAGCTGCTCCGACATGAGCATAGCCTTTTGCACCACTGCCACCTAGAACCAAGCCCACGGCCTGATTGGTGATAATCCTACATAGCCTGCGCATGTCCCTGCTGTTATTTTTACGGGCATGAATATGTAAATGGATATTTCTGTCTTTAAACCACTTAGCGGTATTTTCAGGAAGGTCTACATTTTCAGGATGTAATAGCAATAAGTATTTTTTCCTGTTTAGGATATTATTCTCATAAAGTTTCTGCTCCTTCTCGATATCATAAAGATTCGAATCCGCATAAAAGTAAGAAGCTAAAATCACCAGATCAGCATAAAGGAGGCATTGCTTGGACCAATCAGGATCCTGTCCACTGCATACGATCAAATTGACCCCTTTATGTTGTTCCAAAAGCTCAGGAAGTTCTTTGTAGTTTTTTTCTCCTTTTTCTTCCTGACCCAATACCTGGATTGGAATGTGCATAGCTTCCAGATTGTTTTTGATTTCTGATACCCAATAGTCAATATTTAAGTCTTGTTGAAGCTGGATGATGACGATGTTTTTTGGGATGGCCTCTACTTTTTGTTCAAGGACATTTCTCCTCATCCGGTTGATCACAAACCTTGTCAAGGCTGATGCAAATTCCGGGTTTTTTGCTACTGCACTATGATATTCGGTTTTACTGATTTCAAGTACAATGGATTTTCTGATCGCAATGACCGCAGCCATACGGGGCTCATTGGTAAAAAGTGCGATTTCACCAACAGGTTCGCCTTCGGCAATGTCACCCAAAATAACCGTCCCACCTTTATCCTCATTGATGGCACGAAGCCTCCCTGACAATACTATGAAAAGTTCATTTTGGCTGTCACCTTGTCTGAATAAATAATCTCCAGCTTCAAGTTCTATTTTTTTGCCTCCTTCAAAAATTTGCTTAAGGCTACTCTCTTCCATCTCCCCAAAAAGATTGCTAAGGAGCTCTCGGTAATGATCATCAAATTTATTTTTCATTTCCATTGACTTTATTTTTTTTAATTTATGTGGATTTTTTCGAAAAAGGTAAAATTAAAGCAAAAACTGTTTCATAATAGTGTGTTTTTTCTGTTTTGCCTTATTTTATAAGGTTTGGTTCAATTATTTCTACAAAATACATGTCTATTTCTCCCTTTCCTTTGGCGGCGATCTTGCCACGGTGACTACATTTAAAAAACTCCTTTACTTCTTGATAGGTAGTTCCGCTGATATTGACTTTTCCGGTTTCTCCACTACTTTCCATTCTACTTGCAGTATTTACAGTGTCTCCCCAGATATCATATTGGAATTTTTTTACTCCTACAATTCCCGCAACTACAGGACCTGTATGAATGCCAATCCTGATCTCAAAAAACAGTTCACCTTTGGCTTCTTTGGTCAACTTGTGGTTTTTCATATACTCCTGAATGTCCAAAGCGGCATTGACCACATCTTTAGCATGCGTCTGATTGGGTGTCGGTAATCCTCCCGCGGCCATGTAGGCATCTCCGATCGTTTTGATTTTTTCAATTTTGTGTTTTTGCATGATATAGTCAAATGCAGAAAAACACTCATTTATTTCTGCCACCAATTCTCTTGGGCTGAGTTTTTCAGACAATTGGGTGAACCCTTTGAAATCTGTAAAAAGCACAGTGACCTCATCGATTAATTGGGCATCGGCACTTCCCTTGGCTTTGAGTTCTTCTGCCACTTCTTCCGGAAGTATATTCAATAAAAGATCATCGGATTTTTTCTTTTCTGCCCTCAGTTCGGCTGTCCTGACATCCACCGTATGTTCCAGTTCTTCCTGCCGTTTTTTCAAGGCCCATTCCCTCCGTTTGACATAAAATCTTAAGCTTCCAATAAATCCCAAGGCATATATCAAATAAGCCCACCAAGTACGGTACCAAGGAGGCAATACGCTAAAGCTATAGGTTAAAGGTTCTGTCCAATCATTAGCACCCTCCTCCACTACACCTATATATCTCGCCCTAATCTGGAAAGTATAATTTCCTTCCCGGATATTCCCAAAAGTGACTTTAGGTTCATTGTTCACAGGACTCCAGTCCCGGTCATATCCTTCCAGAAAATACTGGTATTCGATCAAGTTAGGATGAGAAAGCTCATTGGTGCCATATTCAAAAGTCACCCGGTTGAACCGATAGGGAAGGACAAGTTTTTGGGGGATGAAATAAAAAGGGCTGATATCATCAAGCCTGACACCAGCCAAATGTGTTGCCAATGAATCCCGCTTTTGTGTATCTAGTTTTACACCCAATTTTTGCATTTCTTCCACATGGACAGCTACGGTATTGGCAGAATCTTTTTCTTCGATCTCTAAGGGATTTGAGATTATGGAATGCCAGGATACAGGTGTTTCGTTTAGCCTGATGTCTTTTAATTTTAATTGAGGTTTATTCTTTCTTTTATGGATTGTCTTGTAATCAAACCTTACCAAACCAGTGTTACTACTTTCTGTTGCAGCCCAGATTATTCCATCCCTATCCAAAAACATGGTCTTTTTTCCAGCCGGGTTGATCTCTTTTACCGGATATCCTGTACTGATATGATACCAGTCAGATCCAACTATTTTGGAAAAATTCGATTCTCCCATGGAAGGAATGTCAAATAACTGAATTCCCTTTGCTGAACCCACCGCTATTTTCCCCTCCGGTAACGGAAGTACCTGAAATGCTTGTTTTTCCACAAGACCATCTTCTTTGGTCAGATGCCTGAAATCAAGTTTTTTGGATGGATTGTTTTTTAATTGCGTGAGTTGATCCGAATCCAAAAAGGCAATTCCTTCTGAAGTAGCTAACCAGAGGTTGCCATTTTCATCTTGGGATATATCTCCAACCAAAATTGGTAAACCCTGTTCTGGACCATAATGTGCGAACATTCCATTTTCAAAAAGTGTAAGTCCATGCCAAGAAGCAATCCAGAAGTTACCAAAACTGTCTATAAAAATCTCCTTAATCTCCTCAAGGACTCCATTTCCTGATTGATAAAATTTAAATTCCTCACCATTGAAACTGGAAAGTCCATTACCCAAGGCAAACCAGAAAATTCCCCGTTCATCCTGTGTGATATCCAATACTTTTTTGTCATGAAACCCCTGTTCTGGGCCATAATGAAGAAATCTTTTTCCATCAAAACGAGAAATACCAATGGGGCCTCCAAACCAATATTCTCCGTTTGTGTCCTGATAGGAACAATTGACTGTATTCTCAATTAGCCCTCCTTGAGTTCTACTAAAAGCAGTGAATGAATATTGGTCATATTTGTGTAAACCAAGAACAGAACCAAACCAAATATTGCCTTCCCTATCTTGAAAAATATTATCGATTATTGCGGTTTCTTTTAAACCTTCATTCTTGGTGAAATTGGTAAAAGCATCTCCCTCAAACCTACTCAAACCCGCCTCTTCTGTCCCAATCCAGATTGTACCATTTTCTTCTATAGCTATATCGCGGGTTCCGTTATCCAAAAGTCCTGTTGCCGTTGTATAGGATTTGAATTCATGCCCATCAAATGAACTGATACCATAAGCAGTAGCCAGCCACAATTTTTTATATGATTCCTCAGCAATACCCCAAACAAGGTTATCTGCAAGGCCATTTTCTACATAATAATTTTTAAAACCCTTGCCATCAAACTTACTCAATCCCAAAACTGTACCCAACCACAAGGGACCGTTCTTTTGCTGTTTAACAGTCAGTAAAGCATTTGAGGGGAGACCATTATCGATGGTATAAGTTTCGATTTTTTCTCCGGACATCTTGTTAAGCCCCGCAATTCCCCCAAACCACATCGTCCCTTCCAAATCTTTATCTATCCCCAAGATAAAATCTCCGGCCAGTCCATCTTCAGAACCGATTGTAGTAAATGAATTTCCATCATATTTGACTACTCCCGCATCATAGGTGCCAAACCAGATGTTTCCTTCCAGGTCTTCCCCCATACTCCAAATAATATTTGAGGACATGCCTTCAAATGTCCTGTATTTGGTGAACTTTTTGCCATCATATTTGCTGACACCTCCAGTATTGGAGGCAAACCAGAGGTTTTCATTGCTATCCTCAAAAATCCGTACAATGGCTTCATTGGGCAAGCCATGATCCACGGTGAAGTTTTTGAATTCCAATCCATCAAAACGGCTGACCCCCCCTCCGAATGTCCCTATCCATAAATCACCTCTGCTGTCAATCAGGATACTTCGGATCATATCAGCAGCTAAACCATCCTCAGAAGTATAATTCTTAAATTGACCTTTGCCCCCATTACCGATCAAATAGGGAATTCCTTGCTCATTTAATGGGGTGAGGCCATTTTCATCGATCAAAACAGGGAGGGAGTAAAGTTGAGGAGGTTCGAGTTCTACAATTTGCCTTTCTCCTGCTATATTGGTTCTTTCGTAGGAATTTCCTTTTTGTTTTGGGACAGGTATCACCCTGGGTTTGGGCATTTCGCTGAGGAGAGATTTTGTAGGTTGGAGAGAATCCGGGAGCTCTGAGATATAAGTTATTTTTGGGTTTGAAAAAGGTTTATCTGTAATGATTTCTTCTGAAACCGACCTAAAAGGAGAATCCTTTTTTGTACAGGAATAGAAGATAAAAAGCACCAAAATGAAAGTATAGCAAGGAATCAAATAAAGAGAGGAGATACCTTGAAAATCTGGATGTTTTTCCATTTAGATTAGCACTGAAGGCTATTCTTTTTTAGGTTCCTTATCCTCAATGATCTTGTTCAATTCCACTTTCAGGTTTTCAAAGTTGATCGGTTTTACAAAAAACTCCTTTGCCCCCAATTCGATGGCTTTTTCATAATTTTCAGCGTCACCATACGCTGAGATCATGCTTACAGGTATTTGAGGAAATTTTGCTTTTAACTTATCCAACAATTCAAGTCCGGTCATTCCTGGCATATTGATGTCAGAAAAAATATACATCACCTCTTCTGATTCACTTTTTTCCATGATTTCAAGCGCTTCATTTCCTGAAAAAGCAAACTTTAGCTCAATGGAACCATTTCTGATTTCTTTTCTGAGTTTTTGTTGAAACAATAACTCAACATCCTTTTCGTCATCAACCACTAAAAATTTCATTTTTTTTTAATTTATGTGAATTTAAAATTTAATTATTTACACAAATAATTCTTTTTAAAAGCTGAAGAGCAATAAACTCTCAACTTAATTTTAAATACAGGTTTTTGGTAATTATGGTGTTATTTCTGGACTACAATTTAGCAATTTTCATTAATATTTTTCGAAGTAAAGCAACTTTATGTAAGTTTTTACCTATGCTTCATTTGCGCCTTCATGGGCAGGCACATCAATCAAAAAAGTAGTTCCTTTTCCAACTTCTGAAAATACCTTAATTTCTCCACCATTTGCTTTTACGATGTCATAACTCAAACTCAAACCTAATCCGGTACCTTCTCCGGTAGGTTTTGTGGTAAAGAACGGTTGAAAAATTTTACCTTTGATCTTATCAGGAATTCCAGGTCCGTTGTCGGTGATGGAAATTTTTGCACCTTTTAATCCTTGAGGGTTGGTGTAGAAAGAAGTCGTAAGGGTTAGCGTAGGAAGCTTGTCTTCGTTTTGAGTTCCATTTTTTTTGTTAAGGACGTAAAAAGCATTGTTGATGATATTCAATAATACCCGTCCGAAATCCTGTCGTACTATCTCGATTTTTGGAATTGATGTATCAAAATCTGTAATCAGTTTGATGTCTGCATCCTTGTTTTTGGCCTTGAAACTTTGATAGGTCAAATTCAAATATTCTTTTGCAAGTACATTAAGGTCAGTCGGTTCCTTCTCACCATGACGGATCTTACTATGTTCTAACATTCCTTGCACAATGGCATCGGCCCGCTGCCCGTGATGCGTTACTTTTTCAAGATTAATCCTAATGTCTCTCAAAAGTTCATCCTCCAATTTGTCATTTTCTGTTTTTAGAGTTTCAGAGGGTTGATTTTCGGTGTCCTGTTTGCTTCTCAATTCCTGTATCTCCAGAATCATGTCATAACTTACTTCTGAAAAATTGTTCACAAAATTCAAGGGATTCTTGATTTCGTGGGCAATGCCTGCGGTAAGTTCACCTAGGGAAGCCATTTTCTCAGAATGGATCAATTGTGCTTGGGTGGATTTCAATTGATCTAAAGCCAATTCAACCTTTTCCCTTTGGGCATGGATCTCTTCTTTTTGGGCTTGGAGTAGGCGGTTGGCTTTTTTCTTGCTCAGGTTGTTACGGAAAAGCGAAATACTGATAAAAAGAAACATGAACAAGCCCCCAAATGCTGCAAAAATTACAATCCGCTGATTGGATACTGCTGCATTTTTCAACTCCGTGTCTTTTTGGAGGAGTTCTATTTCAGCTTCTTTTTGGCTCAGTTCAAATTCAAACTGAAGCTGCCTGATCATCTCATCCGTGCTGGATTTTGCAATTTCCTCTTTTATAGATTTTGCATTGATCTCATTCTCATAAGCGGTTTTGTAATCACCAGTCAATGCAAATAATTCAGATAAACCCTCATAAGCATCTTTTAATTCGTTTTTGGCATCGATCTCTAACGCAAGAACTCTTGCCCTTTCCAATGTTCTGATAGCCTGTTGGGAATCCCCTTGTCTTTTTTGGGTTTTTGCAAAACCGATAAGACTTTGGGTAAGATCAAATTTAGCATCCAGTTTTTCTGAAATGCCCAATGCCCTTCTATGATAGTTATTTGCAGTTTCGAATTCACCCAAAATACCATATATCTCTCCCAATTGGGTAAGTGGAAAAGGTGCATCAATAGTCCCATCACAAATTTCCAAGGCTACTTGATGGTATTGTATGGCAGAATCGTATTTAAATTCCAAAAAATAGATTTCTCCAATATTCATGGCCACTGTGGAAATTCCGGCTTCATAATCTATTTGCTCAAAAACATCCAAAGCTTTTTTGTAGGAATCCAATGCATCATCAAGCGTACTTTCGGATTTTTGATAAACTGTACCAATATTATTATATGAAGTTCCAATTCTTAATTTATTATCGATTTCCTGAGAAATTTTGAGGGATTGAAAATGATATTCCAAGGCTTTGCTACTGTTTCCCATTCTGTAATAAATAGACCCTAGGTTGCTTAGAATATTAGCTTCTCCGGCTTTGTCATTGAGATTTTGATATTCAGCTAAAGATTGTCTGTTTATAAAAATAGCATCCTGGAAATTGCCCTGATTGGCCAATGCCCTTCCTTGTAAATTATAAGCATCTGCCAGCCCCTTTTTATAATCGATTTTAAGGGCTATAAGAATGGCATCATCAAGGTAATGGATCGCTTGACTGATGTCTGAACTCAAAAATTCCTGACCCAAATCCAAATAGGCCCTAACCTTCAAACTATCATCCGACGAGGAATTGACTACTGTTAAAAGACTATCTGCTCTCGGTGTTTGGGAAAAGCTTTTTTCCGAAATAAAAGTGAGTGACAAAACTAAACCCAGAACAAACCTAATAGGCATCATTTGACAGTTAAATAATTTAAGTGATTCATTTTCAGCAACGCTTATTTTACTTTTTTTGTCCAAAGTTCTTGTTTTTTTATTTAAACAAGGAAATATAATCATCAAGAACGGATAATTTTTGTAGATCACTGAATTTCATTGGAATTTATTGTGTAAACCAATTTTTGATTCCTTGAGGATGGTCAAAAATTACATTTTGACTAAAAATTAACTAAAACGCTCAACATCCATTGAATTTTAGGCCTTGGTAGAATTATTTCTTTTTCTCAGGAAAGGGATTCATCCAACCCAAATTATCAAGGATTACCACTCCTTTGGGGCTTCTGTCAAAAACAAACCGGATCAAGGCCAGGCGACTGGGGTTAAAATCAGGGTTAAGTTGCTTAAATGTATCCAAATCGAAGATGAATTTTTGAAAAACCATTTCTGATTGCTTGTCCCCTTTGATAAAATCCGATTTCCAGATGGCTACTTCCAATTGGTTTTGTAGGGCTGAATAGGTGCTCAGTGGAAATCTGATTTTTTGACCTTCAAAATCCTCCAATTCGATGGAAAAGTCTATGGGATATTTTTCGGGTTTATCATCCTTTTTGCCTTTCTTGGATTTTGAAGTTTCTTTTTCAGGTTCATCCTCGTATTTGTCGTTTTCCTTCTCTTTGGCTTTTACCCATTTTCCTTGGCTTTTGGGATTGCTTTCTTCTGAAGATTCAGCCAATGAAAAAACCAATAGATCATTCGATTTTAATGCTTTGAATCCTGAATCCAATAAAATGGTATAATTGGCTATCAGCGAATCCGGAAAATCGGTACCTATGGATTTCAGGTTTATGGAATCCTTCAATGCCGCTTCGTAATGCCAGCCCAATACGGCTGCTTTTGTGCCTGATTTTCCCGGTTTGAGACTCAGTTCCTGTTCTTTCCAAACGGTAAGGTTACTGGCTTCTATTTTTCCATGATCGAGGGTAGTGGTACTCAGGTCAAAATCTTCCTCAAAATCGCAGATGTAATGCGTTTGTGAATCCTCAAACTGGCTCAGGTAAACTGTTTCAGGAAACCAATTTTTGCCATACCGGGCATCCTTGAATAGAGGCAGATATTCAAATTTATCCATTAAAGTACCTTGAAGAAAGGCACTGATGTATACTTTGGCGATGCTTCGTTGGGATTCTCCGGACATCAATTGTTGGAGATTGAGCAGCCCCAAAAACGGTGAGCCTATATCATTTTTCCCCCAAGAGGTGTTGAATTGCCCATGGTTAGCGCCATAGATGTAGAGGCCTGATTTGAAATGGTAGGTATCTCTGTCTTTGAAACTTATCCGATTAAACTGCTGAGCACCCATGTAGGAAGTGACATCCCCATCCTGAGCACCATGAAAGACGAGATAGTTGATGTCTTCAAGGCTGGTTTTGCGGTCACTTGGCATGTATTGGGCATCTACCGGGGCAATGGCAACAATGGATTTTATGGAAAAATTGTAATCAAATGCCACTGATGCATCATCGGGATAGAAGGGCAGCCGGTTAAAAAGTGCGGCATGTGCTACTGCTTCTCCACCTCTGGAATGTCCGATCAAGGCAATATTTTGTAAGTTAGCTTTTTCAAATAAAGGATGTTCTGCATCCGCTTTCGATTGTCTCCACAGCTTCAAATGCTCCAACAACAGCCATGCCCTGGCATCATTTTCTTTCTCCAAGTTTCCAAAAAGGTTAGACCAGGAACCATTGATGAAATTTTGATCAACCGAAACCAAAATCATACCTTGAGAAGCCAGTAACTCGCCCAAATAGGCATAGCCTGGGTCTGAATAATCCTGCATGAGGTGGTTGCCATGAACAATTAATACCAAGGGAAAAGGACCGTCTCCCTCCGGATACCAAACCCGGGCATTCAAAGGCAGGTTACTTTCATCAAAACCCCAGTATTTTTCCCGCCACCAACCACTGATGCCTTTCCAGTTGTCTATAAACGGCAATCCATTGACTGCTTTTGTTTTGAGGTCTGCTTTTTCCCCGAATCCAATGCGGTGTTTATCTTCCCCACTGCCATAATTTAAAGTGCCGACAGCATAAGGCCCATATTCGGCCGGAGATTCAATTTGTAATGGCTGGATGTTAGTTTCCGCATAAATGGCCGCGTTTATTGGCGGGTCCATTTCAAAGCCCTTTGATTGATAAAAATAGATTGCGGCCACTAAGCCTGAAAAACCTAGAACCAATCCAATCAGAAGGATGGATTTCTTTGGCCAGGTCAAATTGGAATAGCCAGTATATTTAAAAACTCCAAAAGAAGCCCCCAGCAATAATCCAATCCATAAAACGGTCAATAAAAGGATCAACTGAAAAGACAAAGAAACAAACCAGATAGGAATGGAGAAGAGCAGGGACAATATAAGTGCTTTCGGAAAGGAGAGCAGCAGCTTAAATATCCAACGACCAATAAAGGCAAACAAAACAGCTACTACGAGAACGCACAAAGCAAGTACCAAAATCCATGGGTCTTTGATTGCAAAAAATATGATGAACAGCAGATAGATGAATAAGGAAAGCAAGGCCAAACCCCAAGCAGCACCTTTTACGGCATTGGGACCAGGTTTAACCAGCTGGGTTTTTACCTTAATCCATTCCCGGATTTTTTTAAAACGTTTCTTCATGTGAGGGAAAAATAAGTGAAAATAGTAAACTGTCCTTTATAATATATTTTGTTTAAAATCCTTTTTAAAAATAGTAACGAATTTCTTGACCGATTCTCCTCTTTGGGCTTTCAGATGGAACACAATTTCATCTGGTAGGTAGTTGTATGATAAATGTAGTAACTGTGTCCCCTGCCGGCATCCTTCTGGAAAAAGTTAACTACTGGAATAACTGATCCATTACCTCAATATTCTTTCACCAATGTATTCGTATCCTTGTTTTTCAAATCAATGGCTTTGCCCAAGTATGCCAAGCGACAACCTTTTTCTATAATTAAATTCTCAGAGTGGGCGAGTACTTCGATATTGCCATTTTTGTCTTTCATGAATATCGCTATGGCGTTATCGTCTTTTTCAATTGCTTCCAATAGGTGCGAAAAAGAATCATTTGAATCTATCGGGATTTCATGGATAAAAGGATATTGCCGTGCTACCGTAGTTATCTTAACGTAATCGTGGGTTTTTGAAAAGAGTTCTTCGGAAGCCCGTTCTTTTTCGGATTTCATTTCCTCGGAATTGATCAGTCTAAAAGAACCATGTTCCCCAAATTCAGACCCAAGCCTTTCAATAGCCTGTTTGTTGATATCATCGTTTCCGGTCATTGCCAGGAGGAATCCCATGTCGTTTAATTCGAGGTATTCATCCAGGTCATCAGAATAGATATCGGCATATATGGCTTCCAATCCTATGCTTTTGCATCTTTCTAAATTAATGCGGTTGGTATCTGCGAGAACCACATGCCGATCATGTTCTTGTAGGTAGCGCCCAATTAAACGGGATGCCTTCGAAGCTCCTACGATCAATACACCATCAGATTTTTTGATCAAGCCAGCCACGGAAGCGAATAATCTTGCTGTGGTCGCATTCAATAGTACGGTTATCAGCACTACAGAAAAGACTAGCGGCGTGATATATTCCGCCCCTTCAACTCCTGCTTGGGTAAGTTTTGTTCCAAAAAGAGAGGCTATACCAGCAGCCACAATTCCCCTTGGACCGACCCAACTGATAAATAACTTTTCATTAGTCCCAAGAGGAGAGTTGGTAGTACTCAGAAACACCCCCAATGGTCTGATGATAAATATGATAATAGCCAGCAAAATGGCTGTTTCCCACCTAAAAATCAAAATCAGTTCATCCAGATTGATATTGGCAGAAAGCAAAATAAAAAGAATGGATATCAGCAATACACTCAAGGTTTCTTTAAAATCGATCAATTCCTTGAGGTTTGGAAGATCACTATTGCCCAAAAACATGCCCATAACCACCACTGCCAACAAGCTTGACTCATGTGCCAAAAGGTCACTAAAAACAAAAGTGAATAGGACAAAGGATAATGCCACTACATTCAATAAATAATGAGGAACCCATTTGTTCTTGATCGAATAATAAAGGGCGTAACCTGCAGCAGTCCCAAAAGACAATCCTACGACAACCACTTTTCCAAAATCATACAAAGCCTGTCCGGTATAGCCTGCATCGCCCTCAACACTGATAAAGTTAAAGACCAAAACCGCAATTAAGGCCCCGATGGGATCAATAAGAATTCCCTCCCACTTCAAAACTGCTGAAACGTCTTTTTTTAATGGAATATTCCTCAGAATAGGATTAATTACAGTAGGTCCCGTCACAATAATTAAGGCAGAAAATAAAAATGAAATGCGCCAGCTGAAATCAAACAATGTGTGGGCAGCCAACCCAGCCCCTATGAAAGTAACCACCGAACCCACACTGATGAGCTTGCCAATGACCGGCCCCACTTTTTTTATTTCTCCTCTCCGTAAGGTTAATCCTCCTTCAAAAAGGATAATTCCAATGGCCAGAGAAACAAAATTAAACAGGTTTTCGTCAGGGAAAAGCCCATAATTTCCTTGGTATATCGGTTGGATCCATTGCGATCTTTCATCAGTAAAAAGAGAAGATATTGGTCCTACAAAGAGGCCTATCAGAATCAAAGGCAGGATAGAGGGAATTTTAAGTCTCCATGCAAGCCATTGTGCGAATATTCCCAAAATAATTATTCCTGCTAATTCCAGCATACGATCTATTGGCGGTAATTAAATATTGATAAGAACACTAAGAAACAGCTTTTATTAAAATAAGCAACTTTCTTGCAGGACATTAAACACATAGTATATCATAAAATCTAAGCTTTTGTTTAAAGAAGCCTTTAAAATCTTTAAGAAGTCAAGGTTTATTTCTTGTTCTTTAGCGTTTGAATAGTTAAAAAATACTGCCCGAAATAATTAACCACAGGCAGGTTTTCAAAATCATATAATTAATTTAACAGCATGTTTATAGGACTTATTTACATAAGATTAAGCTGGTAAATTTATAATAAACTCACTCCCTTCTCCTTCCTTGCTCTTCACCTTCAACTCTCCGCTGTGAGCCTTCACGATATCATAGCTCAAACTCAACCCCAAACCTGTTCCCTGCCCTGCAGGCTTGGTAGTAAAGAAAGGCTGGAAGATTTTGTCTTTGATGGAGGAGGGGATGCCGGGGCCGTTGTCCTGAACTGAGATTTCTACCCACGTCCTCTCGCTACCCCCAGCCCTCCCGAGGTCTCGGGACAGGCCTGAAGGGGAGCCTTCCCGCTTCTTAGTGGTTACGGTTACTCGAGGCTTGAAACTCTCCCAGGGTTCTGAACCCTTGGAGAGTTCGTGTGTGGCTTGAAACGCATTATTGATAATATTCAGCAGCACCCTACCGATATCTTGTGACACCACACTGATTTTTGGAAGGTTTGGATCAAAATCAGTGATAAAGTCGGCGTTGAAAGACTTGTCCCTAGCCCGCATTCCATGATATGACAAGCGAAGGTATTCATCCGCCAAAGCATTAATATCAGTAAGTACTTTCTCTCCTGGACTTGTCCGGCTATGCTCCAACATCCCTTTCACTATCGCATCAGCACGTTTGCCGTGGTGGTTAATCTTTTCCAGGTTTTGTTTAATATCCTCCAGAATTTCATCTTCTATCTCATCCTCTTCGGTTTTAGGTCTTGATTCTTGGCTCTTGGCTCTTGTCTCTTTAATTTCGTCCACCAACTCCGCACTTACCTCACTGAAGTTATTCACAAAATTTAAAGGATTCTGTATCTCATGGGCAATACCGGCGGTGAGCTCACCAAGGGAGGCCATCTTTTCGGATTGGATCAGTTGGGCTTGGGTGGATTTTAGAGTTTGGTGAGCTTTTCCAAGTTCACCATAGGCCTTCTCGATTTCTTTTGCCTGTGCAAGTTTTTCCTCCCGAGTCCTCTCCCGTTCCCTGTGAAGGATCTTCCGGCGCTGAGTCCGGTCAACGGCAAATATAACCATCGCTCCCATCAACCCATAGCATCCGTAGGCCCACCAGGTGCGCCACCAAGGTGGGAGAACAGTGACGGCAATGGATTTTTCAGCCCAAACTCCCTCACTACTGGCTGCTTTCACCCGAAACTCATAATTGCCCGGGGGGACTTTATAATAAGCTGCCGAATGCAGCCCATTGGCCGGGCGCCAATCGGTATCATAATTCTCCAGCATAAAAAACTGCTGGTTCTGTTCCGGATTGGTAAAGTGAATAGCTACAAATTCAAAGGTGAATACGTTTTGTTTATGGTTAAACCTGATCTCCTCCTTCTTTCCAACTGGCATAGCCCAGGGACCCAACTTTCCCAGTACAACCGGTTCATCAAAAAGACGAACACCTGTCAGCTCCACTTGAGGTGGATGAAGGTTATGCTTCATATCTTTCGGATTAAAAGTGTAAAAACCTGTTGTATCAAAGAAATAAAGATTTCCTTGTCTTCCTTTATAAGTAACCCCTGTAAAGGCTCCTGAGTTTAGGCCCATTTCTACCCCATAAGTGGCCACTATCTTTCCCGATTTATCAATTTTATCCAATCCTGAAACGGTGCTAACCCACACATTTGCGTGGTCATCCCGGACCATGCCCAGAACCCTTGTCCGATTAATAACACCGGTCTGTTTATCTTTGAAGCGAACAACTTCGTCCTTTTGTTGGTCATAGGTATATAGACCATGATATAAGGAACCAATCAAAAGTGTATTCGAACCATCTTCCAAAATAGAAAAAATTGTCTGCCTGTTGTTTGCTAAGTGCCTCTTGAATTTGCCTGTTTTTCGGTTTAGTATGTTGACTCCAGCAGCGGTTCCCACCCAAATATTGCTTAAATGGTCCTCATGAAGAGTATAAACCTTGTTGTTGCTTAAGCTTTGAGGATTTTGGGGATCATGGGTAAATGCGGTAATGGAATGGGTTTTAGGGTTCAATTGAAAAAGGCCTTGTGAGGTTCCAGCCCAAAGCATTCCTTCCCGGTCCTCATAAAGCACATATACAACATATTGACCAGCTTCTTCAGCACCTTTTGGTTCAAATGGATATGATTTATAGGTTTGATTAGTAATGTCGTATTGCCAAACCTCATTTCCCCCAATCCAAATGTTGAATTTCCGATCCACAAGAAGGGCATTTACGGGGTCCCTGGTTAGGGGTGGCGGAAAAGATAATACCTCTTCTGGTTTCTGGATTTTTCCAGTATGCAAATCATATAGTTTTAAACCATTCTCCGTACCGGTCCAAACAATTCCAAAGTTATCCTCAACTAAAGTATTAACAACACCATCAGTTAAATGATGGGAAATGCTTACAGCCAATGGGTCCGCCCGGTATAAATCACCACTCAGTGTGGTCATCCAAATTACCCCTTCCCTTGTGCTTTGTGCTTTCCAGAGATCATTATTCTTCAAACCATTCGGATTTTGGGTTCTAGCGGCAAAATGCTGCACTTTTTCCGTTATGGGTTCATAGCGACTTAATCCGTTAAAACAGTTGCCTATCCAAATGGCTCCCGTTACATCTTCGTGGACGAACGAAATGTGTGCAGGATTACCCCTAAAATTTGGAGCCGGGCTCAATTTTTCGGGATTTTCGGGGTCGTATTGGTGGCTGGTAAAGGTCCCTTTTTCCCGATCCATAGTGCGCAGCCCATTATAAGTGCCTACCCAAAAGGTGCCACGACTGTCCTCGAATAAAGCGGTGATTCTATTTTCGAGTATTGACTTTGAATCCATTGAGCTGTTCATGTATCTGGTAAAGGAGCTGTTTTCCGGATTGAACTTATTAAGACCGCCTTCTCCCGGTTTAGATTCCCAAGGGCTGCCTGTTCCTATCCACAATGTTTCTTGCTTATCCAGATATAAGACCCTCACCTTATCATGACTTAAGCTGGTCGGATCTTTAGGATTGTGTTGGTATCGGGTAAAGGTACCACTCTCTGGGTGGAATCGATGTAGTCCACCATGAGTGCCCACCCACAGGATTCCTTGAGCGTCTTCCAGAATGGCCGTGACAGTATTGTTGTTTAAACTAGTGGAATCTTTTGGATTATGGGAAAAATGGGTGAAAATTTTGGTGTTAGGGTCAAACCTGTCAAGCCCCTTTTCAAAGGTTCCGATCCAAATAATGCCACTTTTAGAAATGAATATAGATTCAAGCCTATCTGCTGCGATTGAATTATCATCGTCCGCATGGTGGTAGTAGGAGACAAAGCGAGTTCCATCATATCGGTGCAATCCGTCCACCGATGCCAACCAAAGAAACCCTTGTTGATCCTGAGAAAGGCCGGTAATTGCCTCCCAATTGATTTCAGCGGGTGGGCTGACTTTGTTTAAAACTGGCTGTTGCCCATAACTAGGAAGTCCGAAAATCAGCAACAGGGGAATGAAGAGAATGAATCGGATAAAAAGGAAGATTATTTTCATGATACTTATTGTCAAATAGATAGCCTGATATGCTTTCTTTAACTCATTATACTAAAGCAGTAACTTAATTGGTAGATTCTTTAGCCAAAGGGATAGGTTCAACTTGGGAAGTAGAAGTCACAGGAAGGAGTATAGTGAATTCAGAAAATGCTCCCTCCTTGCTTTCCACTCTGATCTCTCCCCCATGCGCCTTAACAATATCATAACTCAAACTCAATCCCAATCCAGTCCCTTGTCCGGTCGGCTTGGTGGTAAAGAAAGGTTGGAAAATTTTGTCTTTGATGGCTGAGGGGATGCCGGGGCCGTTGTCTTTGATTGAGATTTGGACCCACTTCCTCTCGCTGCCTCCAGCCCTCCCGAGGTCTCGGGACAGGCCTAAAGGGGAGCCCTCCCGCAGCTTAGTGGAGACGGAGACCATTGGCTGTAGGGACAGGGTATGTGTCCCTACAGCATAAAAAGCATTATTCAGAATATTCAACAACACCTTGCCGATATCTGAACGGACGATTTCAATTTTGGGAAGGGAAGATTCAAAATCAGTTTTGAGTTCTATCTCAACATCTTTGTTTTTGGCCTTGAAACCCTGATAGGCGAGGTTCAGGTACTCTTTGGCCAGAGTATTCAGATTGGTCAATTCCTTTTCTCCTGAACCCGACCTACTATGCTCCAGCATCCCTTTCACTATCGCATCAGCACGTTTGCCGTGGTGGTTAATCTTTTCCAGGTTTTGTTTAATATCCTCCAGAATTTCATCTTCTATCTCATCCTCTTCGGTTTTAGGTCTTGATTCTTGGCTCTTGGCTCTTGTCTCTTTAATTTCGTCCACCAACTCCGCACTTACCTCCGAGAAGTTATTGACAAAATTCAAAGGATTCTGAATCTCATGGGCAATGCCTGCTGTGAGTTCTCCAAGAGAGGCCATTTTTTCGGATTGGATGAGTTGGGCTTGGGTGGATTTGAGTTCTGAATAAGCCTTTTCAATTTCTTTTGCCTGTGCAAGTTCCTTGTCTTTGGTTTTTTCACGTTCTATTCGGATGGTTCTTGCTTTTTGGATCAAGTGAATTCTCCAGACTAGTCCAACCATGAATAAAGCATAAATTCCATACGCCAACCATGTGCGGTACCATGGTGCCCTAATTTTGATAGCAAGGTCACGTACCTCACTCCAATAGCCCTGATGGTTTGCAGCTTTTACCTGAAACTTATAGTTACCAGGGGGGATATTGGTGTATATCGCTTCCGTTTTATGCTTTACAAATTGCCAGTCATCATCAAATCCAACTAACCGATAGGCATACTCTACATTTCCATAATAATCAACTGCCGCATATTGAATAGTGAATTTATTTTGTGAAAACCGTAGATTGATTTTTTGCATAAAATTGATCGCCTTCGGCAACACGGCATCATCCGATCCAACATTGACTTTCTTATTCCCAATTGAAAAATCTGTGAGAAGTACAGGGGGGACAAAAGAATGATAATTTCCAATACTGTCAGGATTAAACGAACGGATACCTTCGCTGTGCACTAAATACATCAAACCTTGTTTTTCCTCAAAAAAAACCTTTTCGACAAATGATGCATCAAATGCAATACCGTCCTGATTTCTGAAAACGATAAAACGATTTTCGGAAGGTTCCCATTTGCAAAGGAATTGGCGTGTCGTCACCCAGAATACACCATTTCGATCTTCGGTAATATCCGTAATCATCAATTCAGGCAAACCGTTTTTTCTAGTGAGATGTGTTGCTTTTCCTGTGGAAGGGTTAAAAATAGAAATACCCTTGTTGGTAGTTCCTACCCATATCTGTCCTGATAGACTTGTGTACAATGCACTAACATTGTCGCTGCTTATAGAGTTTGAATCATTTGGGTCATGACGATACTCTAAGTACTCATTTTTTGTATGGTCGTATTGAAACAATCCATTGGCACGGCTTCCGACCCATAAATTATTTTTGTTGTCCAATACGACTTTGGGATTAAACAAACCAAACGACTTAAGGGCCTTCAGTATTTCGAATTTTTCTTCCTTCCTATCAAACTTTCCGATTTTACCATTTGTCATAATTAACCATGAATTGCGAATGGAATCCGAAAGTATTTGCATAAATACGCCTGTTTTGACAAGAGAATCCAAAACCGGGTCATTGTAAGATTTAAGTATTTTTCCGGTGCTGTCGCATAAATTAAGGGAAGGATGCAAATCCGGATGTTGAAAAGGATAATATCTAACTGCCACCCAAAATTGACTTGTGGAGGGTAATGAGCCAATCATATACGCCATGCCATCAGGATATTGAAAGGCGGGTCTAATTTGAATAGAGTCGTTCAGATATTTTTGATTTAATGCGACTGGTCCTCGTCTAAAGTTAACATAGGCTTTACCGTTTATAATGTTCAATCCTCTAAATGATAACTGACGTGCTAAGGAATCATTCATTTCCATCGCATTCTCGAACAAAGAGGTGCGACCATCAAGAGGATACAAACCATTTTCTACACAGACGATTGCGTTAGCTCCTATTTTTGCGGGGATAATAGCTTCAATTTCTTTTCCTTCCTTGTACTGCCATACAAGTTCAAATGATTTGGTGGATGGATCTAATTTCAATATAGCTCCCTTGTTTGTGGAGATATAGTTTTCGGTAGCATTGCTACTGATGCCATTGGGACGACCATAAGTGGCGGGAACCGGCAACAAGATTAGTGTGCCGGCATTAGGGTTAAACTCGTGAACGGTTCCTCCGATATACACCAAGTAAGATTCGTCCTGAGTACCTAATAATTTCTCAGTATTTACATATGCTGTCATATACCTGCCAACATTAGAATTTGCAAGATCAAAGTTTAACGTGCGGACAACCTTTTTCTCTTCGGGATCATATTGGCTGAAAGTTAAACCTCTTTTTCTCTCTAAGCCAGATAGCCAAATAGTATGACCAGTCCCTCCAAATAAATTGAATCTTACCCCATCACCGTCTGAAGGAAAAAGGGTGTTGATTTCTTTTGTTTTTAGCGAATAACTTATTAATGCACTGCCTCCAAACCAAACCGTACCCGTTGGATCTTCATACCATGATTCCGTATGAGTTTGCCTATAATTTGTTTGATCATAAATCGCCTGTTGGATGTCATCAAACTCTTTAAGGATGGGATCGAAACGTAAAAACCTGCACCCGGTTGATATCCATATTTTTCCTTCTATGTCTTCCTTTACAATATTGACAAAATCGCAACCTGAAAGTTCTTCCAAAATATCTGCATCACTTTGGGGGTCACCATAAAGCCATCTGCCGATATTTCCAGCATTATCGACATACCAGATATATCCTTGCCGATCTTGTATGAGAGGCCATTTTTCAAAAAATGGTATTCGCCTCGAATTATCTTGAGCATTGATTTCCTCCCGAATTAGTATAATAATAAGCAGCGCCAGCACTATTGATTTAATGTGCATATACTTTTTGGTTTTACCAAAATTAAAAAAAATTAAATAATCACATATGAATACTCACTTAAATAATTGATTCTCTTTTTATTGACTATGACTTTGTGCAAAAAATCTAATTCAATAGGCAGGGATGTTGATGAGAAACTTACTTCCTTTACCCTCCTCGCTATCCAGGCGTATCTCCCCCCCATGCGCCTTCACAATATCATAGCTCAGACTCAATCCCAATCCTGTCCCCTGTCCTGTAGGCTTGGTAGTAAAGAATGGCTGGAAGATTTTGTCTTTGATGGCGTCGGGAATGCCGGGGCCGTTGTCGGAGATGGAGATTTGTACCCCTAAATCCCCTGAAGGGGACTTGGTTGCCGTTGTTTTAACGGATACCGTTGGGATATGAGATTCTCCCCCTTCAGAGCCTGTCCCGATATTTCGGGGGGGCTGGGGGGTAGAACATGCCTGAAAAGCATTGTTGATCAGGTTCAATATAACCCTGCTGATATCCTGTGCCACCACATTCACCTTGGGGAGATTGGGATCAAAATCTGTTTTAAAGTCGGCATTGAAGTTTTTATCCTTGGCTCTTAAGCCGTGATAGGATAGTCTGAGATACTCATCTGCCAGGGCATTGATATCGGTAAGTACTTTCTCACCTGTAGTCGTACGGCTGTGCTCGAGCATCCCTTTGACAATGGAACCGGCCCGATTTCCGTGGTGATTGATCTTTGTAAGGTTTTGTTTGATATCCTCCAGTATTTCGCTGACCAAAGTCTCGTCTCTTGCTTCTTGGCTTTTGGCTCTTTCTTGCTCAATCTCAACGATCATCTCGCTACTGACCTCCGAAAAATTATTTACAAAATTCAACGGATTCTGGATTTCATGGGCGATACCGGCTGTGAGTTCGCCCAATGAGGCCATTTTTTCGGAATGAATAAGCTGCAATTGTGTTGATTTCAATTGATCCAGTGCATTTTCAAGTTTTTCATTTTTATTTTCAATTTCAAGATTTTTTCCCTTCAGAATTTGGTAAGCTTTGTCCAATTTGTTCCTGTTTCTAAAAACAATAAAGAGAATTACCAAAAATGTGAACAATCCTATAAATGCTGAAAAAATCAGCCAACGTTGCCGCAGACTGGCTTTTTCAAATTCCAAGGTCTTCTTGGAAAATTCAAATTCAGACTCCAGTGTTGCTGCCAAGCGCTGTCCTTGAGCATTATTTATGCTGTCGTTGTATTGCTTAAACAGCTTGAAGTTATTCAGGGCTTCACTGTAGTCATTTTCCTTTTCATTGATTTTAGCCAACAATTCATGTGCGTTGCGCTGTTGCATGACCTGACCCATTTTATTGGCCTGTTCCAATCCTTCATCGGCATATACGAGGGCCTCTTGGTAGCTTCCCTTTCTATAAAACAATTCTGCCAATCCTATCAAAGAATGGGAATAAGGGACGCCATACCCTTTTTCTTTGGCAATGGCGATGGACTGTCGGTATAAATATTCGGCCTTATCCATACTGTCAAGCGCAACATAAATATCAGCCATTGTCCGGGCGGTCATTTCTATAAATTCGGGACTCTGTAAAGCCAGGGAAGAGGTATGGGCTATCTTAAGATTTTCAAGGGCTTCCAGGGGTTTGTTCTGCTTGAGCGCCACATCTCCGATATTGTTATAGGCAAGAATCATCCGTCCCTGATTTCCCAGTTCACTATAAATAGCAAGCATCTCCAGATATTTGGATTTAGCTTCCTCTAATTTTCCCTGTTCAAAATATATCATGGCGATGTTGTTCAAAGCAGCCGCTTCAACATTCAAATTCCGAGTATTTTCAGCTCCTTTTATCGCTTCAAAAAAATTACCCAATGCCTCTGCATAATTTCCAAGATTGAAGTATACCAATCCGATGTTATTCAATATTCCCGGAATCAAGCTATCATCAGGGATACTTTCTGCGATGCTGAGCGCATTTTTGTAATACTCCAAGGAATTAACAAAATCACCCTTATTTTGGAGTGCATTTCCATATATTTTCAAAGCTTCGGATTCGCCCTTTTTAAAATTGGCTTCACGGCACATCAAAATCTGCTTATCAAGAAAAACGAAAGCACTGTCAGGATTACTTTCTGCCAGCATAAAACCGAGGTCATTGGCTTTGTTTAGGTAAACAGTATCCTTGGCATAGCCTTGCTTTGCGGAAAGGTTGTCGAGATCAGCTTTTAGTTTTTCGAGGGTCTGTGATTGTACAGCTAACCCGAAAATGATAAGAATACAAAAAACAAGAAAAGAGACCCTTCCAAGTTTGAACCCATATGATCTATAATGGACTTTCATTTGTAAATTATAATTTATTGATTTTTAGAATAGGAAAGGACGAATTTCAAAGTAATAAAACTTGGATTTTTAACTTAAAAAACTAACTTTAATACATATTATTTGCAGTTTAAATTTAAAATCATGAAAAGAAACTATTCTATTACCGGAAATACCTTTATTTTATTTTTCTATACGGAATTAGAATCATATTTAGAAATGGTTGATTCAGATTCGGATGACCAAGATAATGATTCTTCTCCCAATGAGTCTTCCAACGATGATGAAATGGCGGATGAAGATTTTTCCGAGTTTTCCGTAGATCCTGCCCGTACCGCACCGGTAGATCCTGCCCGAACAAGGAGGTAACAATTAACCATCTATGTGGAATAAATCCCTGCCTGAATCTGGTAAGGGATGATTTTTTGTGCGGATCAATTATCTTTTTTGTTCTCATTTAATCCCATTCTTGAACTTCACATATTTTATTCTTTAGGATAAGCTTTGAATTATTTATTATATCTTTAATGTGATTGTGATCTCAGTTCCTGCCTCTCCGGCAGTCAGGCCCTCTCCATCTCTGGATTCTACACTGATCTCCCCCCCATGCGCTTTTACAATATCATAAGATAAGGATAAACCCAATCCTGTTCCCTGGCCGGAAGGCTTGGTAGTGAAGAAAGGCTGAAAGATTTTGTCTTTGATGGCATCGGGGATGCCGGGGCCGTTGTCGGAGATGGAGATTTCAATTTTATCGCCGTGGTTTTTGGTGGAGACGGTCACCGTAGGTTGTAGGGACATGGCATGCCCTGTCCCTACATGCCCATTCCCTACAGCATAAAAAGCATTATTCAAAATATTCAGCAATACCTTTCCTATTTCCGGTCGGACAATTTCGACCTTGGGAAGGGAGAGATCGTAGTCGCTGATCAGCTTAATATCGACATCCTTATTTTTGACCTTGAAGCCCTGATAAGTAATTTTGAGATACTCTTTGACCAAAGCATTCAGATCGGTTAATTCTTTTTCTCCCGAACCTGTTTTGCTATGCTCCAACATCCCCTTCACTATGGCATCTGCCCTTTTGCCATGATGATTGATTTTCTTCAAGTTTTGTTTGATATCCCCAAGTATTTCACTCACCAATGTCTCGTCTCTCGTATCTTGGCTCTTGACCCTTTCTTCTTCAATCTCTTCCACCATCTCCGCGCTGACCTCACTAAAATTATTCATGAAATTCAGCGGGTTCTGAATCTCATGGGCAATGCCTGAGGTGAGCTCACCAAGACTTGCCATTTTTTCGGATTGAATAAGCTGGGCTTGGGTATTTTTGAGTTTCCTGAGGGTTTGTTCAATCTCTTGCTTCTGGTTGCTCAACAATACATTGGCTTTCTTTTTTCCAAAATATGCAGCTAGAGCCCCTAGGATCAAAATCAAGGAAAGAATAAGGCCAATGATCAATGCAACCTGCCGGGTATACATTATCTCATCTTTTGCTTCCTGAATGGCCTGAGCTGTAGTCATCTTTTTCTCAAACTCATAATTCATCGTCAGTTCGGTTGCTTTTCGGATATTTTCCTTCTGCCGTACCGAATCATCAATACTTTTGGATTGCTTGAATAGCTCAAGGGCTTTAGCGTAGTTACCGGTATTTTCATAGCATTCCGATAATTGTTTGGTAACCATACCGATGTGGGCAGTATAGATATCTGAGTTTTGAAGATTTTCAAAACCCTTTTCATAGTATGGAATAGCTTCTTTCCAGCGCTTTTGCGCCATCAAGGCATAACCCATAGAGGAATAAGCTTGGTTGATATTCATTGGAAGGGTAGATAATTCCGCCAATGTGATTGCCTCCTTGGATAATGCTATTGCTTTTTCGGGCTGGTTCAAGTTTACAAGAGCCTGTGAAGCTTTCGACAAACTGGCACCTTCTATTCCCTGATCTCCCATATTGCCGCCCAATTCGGCTGCCTTCATGGCATATTCATAACTGCTTTGCCATTTATTTTCATCTGCATATAGGCCTGCGAGATTCGAATATGCGTAAAGTTCTACATTTTGCAACTGAACTTTTTTGGCAAGCTCTATCGACCTTAGGAAAGTACTTTCTGCCCTGATATGATCTCCCGTCATGAAATGAGTGATGGCCATATTGACAAGTGTATAGGCTTGTCCTATTTCACTATCTTCCAACTCCTCATATGTTTGAAGTGATTTTTGCTGGTATTGTAAGGCCATCGGAAAATTTGACTGCTGTTGATAGGCGATGGCGATGTTTGAATTGATCAGGGCAATGCGGTTTTTATTACCTACCTGTTCATTTATCCTCAATGCCTTTTCATAGAAAAAAATGGATGAATCGTATTTGCTCTGCATGCCGTAAAACATTCCCTTATTGGAGTATAAAACCGCAAACTCTATTGAATCCTTGGATGGTTTGATCGTATTTTCCAACTCTCCCAATTGTTCTGCAGCTGATTTGAAGTTGCCTTTAAAGGAATAATTGGTAAAAAGAGAAGTTCGCAGATCCATCTCCCCACGGTAAAAACTGATGCGCTGGGCGTCTCCAAGTGTTGTCAAGGCCAAGTTGATTGCCGAATCAAGGTTGATCGTGCTGAGAACATCCAGCTTTTTCAAGATCAAGTTAATTCTTCCAGTATCTGTTGGGGCAATTGCTATCAGACTATCATATTGTGCAATCTTGGGATTTTGTGCAGAAGATGACTCGATACAGAGGAATACCAAAACAAAAATTATGAGACTCGATATTTTATTCATATTTAATCAGCTATGGGTAATTGGATAATAAATTCACAGCCATTCTGTACTTCACTTGCCTCGTCGGCAAGGTGGCTTTCCACTTTCAACTCCCCTCCATGCGCCTTCACGATATCATAAGATAATGATAATCCCAATCCTGTTCCCTGCCCTGTCGGCTTAGTCGTGAAAAAAGGCTGAAAGATTTTGTCTTTAATGGAGTAGGGGATGCCCGTTCCGTTGTCTTTTACGGAGATTTTTACCATAGCCCCCTGTTTATCCTGAGGTGGGGAATAGGCAGTTGAAATCTTCACGGTTGGTTTATACCCATCTTCTCCCATTTTCTTTCGTGCATTGACCGCAAAAAACGCATTGTTGATCAGATTTAACAAAACCCTGCCCATATCTTGAGCTACCAAATCTACCTTGGGTAGATTAGGGTCAAAATCTGTATTGAAATCAGCATTGAAGCTTTTGTCTTTGGCACGCAAACCATGATAAGACAATCGTAGGTATTCATCTGCCAAAGCGTTGATGTCTGTGGGTATTTTCTCACCGGAGCTACTTCGGCTGTGTGCCAGCATGCCTTTTACAATGGCATCTGCCCGCTTGCCGTGGTGGGTGATTTTCTCCAGGTTTTGTTTGATGTCTGCGGAGATGGCTTTCGCTTCTTCTATGGCGCCTTTATCCAATTCTTCATTCATCTCATCCATCAACTCATGGCTTACTTCGCTGAAGTTATTGACAAAGTTCAAGGGATTCTGGATCTCATGGGCAATGCCGGCGGTGAGTTCTCCCAGGGAGGCCATTTTTTCAGCCTGTATGAGTTGGGTTTGTGTAGTTTTTAGTTCGGTATATGCTTTTTCAATTTCTTTGGCATGAATTAATTCCTTCTCACGGTTTTTCTCCCTTTCGGCCTTAAGCAACCGCTCCCTCTGAAAGCGATCAAAACCGAAAATTGCAGCGCCAAACAACAATACATAAATACTATAAGCCCACCAAGTACCCCACCAAGGGGGCAGAATGATGATATCTATTTTCTTCTCAGCCCAAACGCCATAGCTGTTTGCACCTTTTACACGAAATGTATATTTTCCCGGTGGCACATTAAAGTAGTAAACCGTACGACCTGTAGCCTGAAGCCAGTTTATGTCATAGTTTTCGAGGTAATAGATCATCTGGTTTTGTTCAGGTTTTGCATAATCAATTACACCGATGTCAAAGGAAAAAACATTCTGGTTATATTTTAACTGAATTTCCTTTACGAGGGAAAGGCTTTCTTTCAGCAGGCTCCCTTCGCCGGGCGTTACCTTCTGATCGGAAAGGCGAAAACTTGTAATAGCAATTTCAGGAACCCTTAATTTCTGGATCAACTCAACCGGTGAAAATGAAAAATAACCAGTAGCATCACCAAAATAAATTTTTCCATTGCTCCTTTTGAAACCCGAATTAAGGGTCAAAGAGTTAGTAATACCGAAATTTTTACCAAATAAGGTGTTTTCGTTTCGTTGGGCATTAATTTTTACGATTCCCGATGAGGTACCCAGCCATAAAATTTTCTGGTCATCTTCAACAATGCTTGTTATTTCTGCTATACCCGATGGAGAACCTGAGTCGGTATAACGAATAAAATTATCGATGTCGGCGTTGTATCGGTAAAATCCATCATAGCCACCTATCCACAAAACGCCATCGGTATCTTGGTAAATGCTCACAATACCGGTACCCATAAGATAATTTTTAAATGTTTTATTTTCACGGTCAAATGAACTTATCCCACCTGTATTCCATGCACCTACCCACAACCTGCCATCTTTCGTTTCTAATAAATCAGTAATTAAATTTTCTCCAAAGGGTTCGGTATTAGCCGGATTTTTAAAGTATTGGGTAAACCTGCCCGTTTTACGGTCCATCAGGTTCAATCCCCGAAATGTTGAAACCCAGAAATTTCCTTCTTTGTCTTCATATACCCAGGTTACATTATTGTTTGAAAGGCTGTTGCTGTTGTTGGGATCGTTGATATACCTGATAAATTTTTCATTTTTTCTATCCCATAAATTTAATCCACCTGTACTGCCAAACCAGATATTGCCCTGTTTGTCGGCTCTTATGGAATATACAATATTTGCATCTGCATTAGCAGGGTTCGAATCAATTAAATATCGTTCTTCTATGCCATTTTTAATACGAATGACACCCTGGTTGGTGCCCATCCAAAATGTACCGTCGGGCTCTTCATAAAAGCTGTTGACATTCGCTGTTGAAATTAGGGTGTGTGGGATTTCCTTGTGCAAAGGATCGATGTGGTGGATATTTCCCTGTGTAGAGCCAATCCACAGAATACCATCGCGGGAGTTAAAGGAGGTCCAGGCACCGAGGTCATTAAATCCTTCTGTTGAACCAGCGGTTCTTTTATAGTTTACTATTTTTCCAACGTCAGCACTGAAGTAAAAAAGTCCCGCATCCACAGTTCCATACCAGAGACTTCCGGCTGCATCTTGATTGATAAAAGTAATATGTTCATAATCCGGGCCTGCAGTCGTAATGGGCGGGCTGCTTAACTTTTCTGGATTTGACGGATCGTAAACCAAAAGTTCAAAAATTCCGTCCTTGCGGTTCATTTTGTGCAATCCCAATTTGGAAGTACCGATCCAGAGGTTTCCTTGTTTATCCTCAAATATTGCACTTATTTTATTGGTTAGCAGGCTTTTGCTGTTATTAGGATCGTGCATATACCGGGTAAATTTACCGGTTTCTCTGTCGAACAAATTTAAACCTCCCGCATCGGGCCCTCCACCGTTATCAAGGTAAGGACTGCCGGTACCAATCCAAAGTCTTCCTTCGCTGTCCTCATACATACAGCGTACCTGATTATTGCTGATAGATGTTGTATCATCAGGCGAATATCGATAATGATTAAATTTGTTTGTTTTTGGGTCATATTGATCCAACCCACCGTGAGTGCCAATCCAAAGTGTACCCTGCTTATCTCTTAATATCACAGTTACAGTATCGCTGCTTAAACTTTCGGAATCGTTAGGATCGTGCGTAAAATGGGTAAAGATTCCGGATTCCGGGTCAAAATGATCCAGGCCTATTCCCAAACTACCTACCCAAAGGGTGCCATCATGATCAGCATAAACCGATTCCAAAAAATTGCCCATTATCGAATTCGGATTTAATGGATTGTTTTGGTAAGATGTAACATTTTTGCCATCGAAACTGTACAATCCCTTTTTGGTGGCATACCACATAAATCCATTTACATCCTGGGTTATACCTGTCACAAAGGTGAAATTGCCACCATCAGGAGGGGTTACGCTGTTAAATTCAATTTGCTGGCCAAATGCCTGAAAAGTTAAAACTATCAGGAACAAGAAAATACCTAAAGTGTATTTGAATAGATGTTTCATTTTATCAATTAGGTTTTGTTAGAGGTAATTGAATAATAAACTCGCTGCCTTCATATTCTTGAGATTCCACTCTTAATTCCCCCCCATGCGCCTTCACGATATCATAAGATAAGGATAATCCCAATCCCGTCCCCTGCCCCGTGGGCTTGGTGGTGAAAAAAGGCTGGAAGATTTTGTTTTTGATGGCGTCGGGGATGCCGGGGCCGTTGTCTTTTACTGAAATCTCGATTTTGTCGCCGAGGTTTTTGGTGGAGACGGTGATCGTAGGCGGTAGGGACAGAGCATGCTCTGTCCCTACATGCCCTTTCCCTACAGCATAAAATGCATTATTCAGAATATTCAACAATACCTTGCCAATATCCGAACGGATGATGTCGATCTTGGGAAGTGATGGATCAAGGTCTGTGATCAAAGAGATTTCAACCTCTTTGTTCTTGGATTTAAAGCTTTGGTAAGCCAGGTTCAAATATTCGTTTGCCAGACTATTGATGTCAGTCAGTTCCTTCTCCCCCGAACCTGTTCGGCTATGCTCCAACATCCCCTTCACTATCGCATCCGCCCGCTTGCCGTGGTGATTGATCTTCTCTAAGTTCTGCTTAATATCCTCCAAAATCTCATCCTCCAACTCCTCACTTTCATCTGGCCTCTCGCCTCTCGCTTCTCGCTTCTCATCTTGTTTCTTGGCTCTTGCCTCTTGCATCTCTTCAACAAGCTCCGCACTCACCTCCGAAAAGTTATTCACAAAATTCAATGGATTCTGAATCTCATGGGCGATACCTGCCGTCAGCTCACCGAGACTCGCCATTTTTTCGGATTGGATGAGTTGGGCTTGGGTGGATTTGAGATTGGAAAGGGTGGTTTCCAATACTTTGTTTGTCTTTTGTTTTTGGCGGTTGTTTCTGTAAAGAACTACAGCTACAACTAGGAATAAAGCGACTCCGCCAATCAAACCCCGTTGCCTTAAGTTGTTTCGGTAGGCAATTGCAGCTGCTTCAATTTCGGTTTGTCTTTCCTGTTCTTCCATCGTGGCAGACTGAAGCTGCTGAAATTTTTGTATGCCGTACAAACTGTCTTTTGCTGCCGAAGCCATCTGATAATACTTAACCGCCTCTTTGGGATTTTCTTCAGCATATAGCTCCGCCAATAAACTGCTTGCTGTGAGTATCCTGTTGGTGTAAGAAAGTTCTTTTCCGAATTCCAATCCCATTTTTGCATAAAAAATGGCTGAATCAGGCTGATTTAGCTCTTTGAAAATCAGGGCAATTTCGTTACTGGCTGTAGATGCTTCTCTTATCACATTTTCAGCCATCGCCGCCGTCAAGCCTTTTTTCAAGTACATCAGGGCTTGTCTTGGTTCCCCTCTTTTCTTTTCTAATTCTCCTCGTAAACCATTATTTATAATAATCCATAATGGAACAGAAACATACTTTTTTTCAAGTAAGCCCAATCGGTTTTCAACAGCATCCAATTGGTTTAATTGTAGGTTAATTTGAGCTATAAAATATTGTGTAACCCGCCATTGAAATTCATCATAGTTTCTTTCTAAAAGCTTATCCGCCTTTTGGAAATATGGCAAGGCCTTTGAAACATCCCCGACACTTAGATAAACATTGCCCACCCGGATCAAGCTATAAACCCATACGTAAGTAAGCTGTTCTTTTTCGGCAATTTTCAATCCCTGAAGTCCCATTTGTAAGGCATAAGGTAAGTCGCCTTTTTCCCGGTACAGCACACTCAGAACATTCAGTGCCATTATTTCGCCCTTCTTAAAACCTATTTCCCTTGCTTTGTATAATGCCTGATTGGCAAGAATCAGGGAGGTATCCGGATTATTGCCTCTGTAAGCCTCACTTAACCGACTTTTTAGTACTACCCTGCCTGTATCAGTTCTTGCCTGAGAAAGTTCCTGAAGCAATCTTTCCGCATCCTTGAATGTTTCTTCCTGAGAGAATGCAGAACCACAAGAAATAATCAGTATTAGAAAAATCAAAAGGATCTTCATATTCCGGGATTTTTAGAAACCAATAATAATTATAAATTCACTTCCCTCTCCCTCCTTCGTTTCCACCTTTATTTCCCCCCCATGCGCCTTTACAATATCATAAGATAAGGATAACCCCAATCCTGTTCCTTGTCCTGTCGGCTTGGTCGTAAAGAATGGCTGGAAGATTTTGTCTTTGATGGTGTCGGGGATGCCGGGGCCGTTGTCGGATATTGAAATTTCTACCCACTTCCCATCGCTACCCCCAGCCCTCCCGAGGTCTCGGTACAGGCTTGAAGGGGAGCCCTCCCGCAGCCTCGTGGAGACGGTGACCGTAGGCGGTAGGGACCGCTCTGTCCATACATGCCCTGTCCCTACAGCATAGAACGCATTGTTCAGGATATTCAGCAATACCTTTCCGATATCCGCACGGATAAGTTCTATTTTGGGGATTGTTGGATCAAGGTCTGCAATCAGTTCGATTTCAATTTCTTTGTTCTTAGATTTGAAGCTTTGGTAGGCCAGATTCAAATATTCCCCTGCCAAAGAATTGATGTCGGTCAGTTCTTTCTCCCCTGAACCAGTCCTACTATGCTCCAACATCCCCTTTACGATCGCATCCGCCCGCTTTCCATGATGGTTGATCTTTTCCAAGTTCTGCTTGATATCCTCCAGAATCTCATCCTCCAACTCCTCCCTTTCATCTCGCCTCTCGCCTCTCGCTTCTCGCTTCTCATCTTGGCTCTTGCTTCTTGCTTCTTGCATCTCCTCAACCAGCTCCGCACTCACCTCCGAAAAATTATTGACGAAGTTTAATGGATTCTGAATCTCATGGGCAATGCCTGCAGTAAGTTCTCCGAGGGAGGCCATTTTTTCGGATTGGATCAACTGGGCCTGAGTAGCCTTTAATTCGGTATAGGCTTTTTCAATCTCCTTCGCCTGTTCCAATTCTTTTTCGCGGGCTTTTTCTCTTTCTCTCAGTACAACCCGATGGCGAAAAATCCTGTCTGCACCGAATAATGCACTTATAAAAACAAGCCCATAAAATAGATATGCCCATATTGTCAGCCACCAAGGCTTATTTATAATAATCTTCAATTTTGCCCCTTCTTCGTTCCATACCCCATTGTTATTGGCTGCTTTGACATGAAAGAGATATTCCCCAGGGGAGAGATTGGGGTAGTAGGCATCCTGAAAATTGGTGGATTCCCGCCAGTCATTATCATAATTATCCAGTTTGTAAGCAAACTTATTTTTTAAAGGATTGGAATAATGAAGGGCGATGAATTCCAGCGTGATGTTGTTCTGATTGTGTGCCAAAACAATTTCCTCTGTATCATAAATAGGATCTTTCAGAATTGAGTTTTCACCGGGCAATACCCTTTCATTAAATAATTTAAACTCTGTTAGAAATACCCTTGGAGGGATGGAAGTTGTATTAACTGTATTCGGGTCAAAAATAGTGATGCCGTTTGACCCTCCGAAAATAAACTGGCCCTTAGAGGTTTTCAAATAGGATCCGTCTGCATACAGCTGTCCTTGTATCCCATCATCAATGGAGTAATTGTAAAATTGCTCTGTGGGGATATGAAACCGACTGATTCCCTCAAAGGTGCTCAGCCATAGATTTTCATTTTCTTCATCAGCTATAATGGACTGAATGCTCATGGAGGGCAGTCCATCATTGACCGTATAGGTTTTTATTTTCCCTGTTGCCACATCAAAGCGATTCAATCCTCCCTGCCAGGCACCTACCCAAGCTATTCCATTTGTATCTTCATAAAAAGAATTGATGTCCTGAGTGCCTAAAATATCACCTTGGGCTTTATCATGACCTATGGACCTGATTTGTCCGGTGGTGTAATCGTATAAAAACAACCTGTCATCAGTGGGTAACCATAAACCATACTTTTCACTTTCATATACCCGGACTACTGAATGAAGGCGTTTTTCATCATCAGCGCTTAATTCCAATTTGAGCCTTGAATAGGGTGCGGCACTGCTTTTCCTGGTGTAAATTCCCCCATTGGTAAATGCCCATTGATTTCCCTGACTGTCATTAAAAAAACTATTTACCCAGTTGGATTCAGGTATGCCGGGTATGCTTATCTTCTTTATTGTTTTTTCAGGATAGGTAAATTGATATACTCCAAAAGTGGAATTCAGGTAGTATTCTCCCGCTGACACTTCTGAGATTGAAAAAACTTTTGGTGAAGATGGAAAATATTTGTTGTAAGGTAAACTTTCGATCACATTGCTTTGCAGATCGATTATATTTAAGCCAGAAGTTGTAACCAGTAATTTTCCATCGGGTAGTTCCAAGATATTATCCGCCCAGCCAGAAAGTATGGAATTGGGATCCTCATTTTTGAAAGTGTAGGATTTGAAGATAGAGCGTTCTTCATACCTTAATAAACCCATCACCCGGGTTCCTGCCCAAACCCCTCCGAATTGATCCACCGCAAGGGTATTGACTGCATCTCCTCTGAAGCCAAATCTATCGGATAAATCCTCTTTGAAATACACCACTGAATCTTGCGTTGGGTAATACAAAAAAGGACCATAGTTGGTAGCCATCCACAAATTCCCATCAGCATCTATGGTCAGACTGTTAAAGAAATTTTCTTCTAAAATTCCTACAGGTGAAAAAATCTCATATTCACCATTCTCCACATTTAGCTTAAACAAACGTCCGAAATTGGTTATCATCCAAAAGTAACCTTCTCCGTCGCTGACCATACCTGTTGGATATTCGTCTTTCAATTCAGGTTGGCTTGAAATATTCTTTGGGGTGACTTCTTCAAGTTTATTTCCTTGGGTTATTTTTAAAATTCCGGAGTAGCCAATGGCCCAGATAGTTCCGTCCTGGTCTGAAGTCATGCTGACAATATTTTTGATCGTCAAATCTCCAAGTGTTTCAAAGCTTTTGATTTTATCCTCTTTCTCATCCAGATACAACAAGGTATTCGAAATCTCTTCCCCATGATAAGTATGAACTCCAAAATATATCCTGCCATTATTATCTTCAGCAATCTTCCATATTCCCTTTTCTACATTAATATCAAATTCAAACAAATCTCCAAAGGGATATTCTCGAAATATTTGAGTTGAAGGATCATAGACATTCAGTTTACCAGGTGAGGCACCTACCCAAATTTTGCCTTTACTATCCTCAAACAAGGACCAGACATTGAGTCCTTTGATTGAACCGGGGTTATTGGGGTCTTCATAAAAGCGTTTGAAAGAATAGCCATCGAACTTTGCAAGTCCGTTGATGGTACCTACCCAGATGTAGCCGAATTGATCTACAATTATGTTATTGATCTGGGTCCCGGGCAGACCATCCTTTTCTGAATATAAGGTCAGGTTATTGGAGTTTAACTGCGCTAAGGAGGGGGATGAAAAAAGCAAAATACAACCAAGGCTTACCCAAATGAAAAGATTCAAACGAATAGCAGTCACATAGGATTTTTTGGGTGGTATCATGTGCTTTTGGATTTATTTTAATAAAGTAATGATAAATGTTGTCCCTTTTCCTTCTTCACCTGCCTTGTCGGTAGGCAGGCTTTTTACTCTGATCTCTCCCCCATGGGCCTTTACGATATCATAAGATAAGGATAATCCCAATCCTGTTCCTTGTCCTGTCGGCTTGGTCGTAAAGAATGGCTGAAAGATTTTGTCTTTGATGGCATCGGGGATGCCTTGGCCGTTGTCTTTTATTGATATCTCAATTGCGTTTCCGAGGTTTTTGGTGGAGACGGTGATCGTAGGCGGTAGGGACAGAGCATCCTCTGTCCCTACATGCCCTTTCCCTACAGCATAAAATGCATTGTTCAGGATATTCAACAATACCTTTCCGATATCCGCACGGATAAGTTCTATTTTGGGGATCGATGGATCAAGGTCTGTGATCAGTTCGATTTCAATTTCTTTGTTCTTAGATTTGAAGCTTTGGTAAGCAAGGTTCAGATATTCCTTTGTCAAATTACTGATATCGGTCAGTTCCTTCTGCCCCGAACCTGTCCGGCTATGCTCCAACATCCCCTTCACTATCGCATCAGCCCGCTTTCCATGGTGGTTGATCTTTTCCAAGTTCTGCTTAATATCCTCCAATATCTCATCCTCGATTTCGTCCTCCTCTGTCTTGGGTCTTGTGTCTTGTGTCTTGTGTCTTGAATCTCGTATCTCATCAACCAACTCCGCACTTACCTCCGAAAAATTATTCACAAAATTCAGCGGATTCTGAATCTCATGGGCAATGCCGGCTGTCAGTTCCCCGAGAGAGGCCATCTTCTCGGATTGGATAAGTTGGGCTTGGGTGGATTTGAGCTGATGCAAAGCGGATTGAATTTCCTCTTTTTGCCTGGCAAGCAGCAGGTTAGCTTTTTGTTTTTGGCGATTGGCACGAATAAGGATGCCCCCTATGAATAAAAATACGGTCAGTACAAATACAAATAAATAAGTTCGGTATCTACTCTGAATAGCAAGATTTTCTTTTTCAAGGTTTGCGAGTTCTCGTTCTCTGATCAAGAGAACTTGTTGAAAAGCAGCCATATTGGCAAACTTTCTTTTGGTCAAAACAGATCTTTCTACCTGAGCCTGTTCCAAATATCTGAATGCACTGTCAGGCTGGTTAAAATGTCGAAAATGCCCGTAAAGGTTTTGATAAGCCGAGGCAATATCTATTTCAAACATCTGGATCTCTCGGATTCTCCTTAATTCATTTATGGATTGTCTTGCAAAAAAGTAACTGGAATCCATATTATTGAGATATCTGTAGGTCTCTGATAATCCAAGATTATTTGTGGCTTTGCCCACAGGATAGTCCTTTTCAATGGCATCCTCAAGACCATCCCAAAAAGCGTTTAATGCAGGTTCATACAGCTTCAATCTAAGCTTGATTGCACCATCAATGTATTTAATTTCAGGATATCCTTCGAAATTGTATAATTCCGGTGGATAGGACCTTGCTTCTTCAATTTTCATCTGAGCTGAATCCAATTCATTATTCGTGAGATATACGAAGGCCAATCCAGTTAAGGAAAAAACAGTATTCATCACATCTTCCTGTTCTTTGGCTATCTGATAAGCTTTTTGATAGTAGTAAAGCCTCTCTTCGATATTTCCTGTTGCCCCCATCAGGTGGCCATAATTAAAAGTTAAATTGGCCAGCACGCTCCAGTAGCTTTTTTCATATTCATTATCATGCTTGACTTTCTCAAAAATTTTGATGGTTTCTGGATTTTCCCAAAAATCAAAAGCCTTCCTAAAGGCTTCATAAGCCACAGCAAATTGACCTGTATTGGTTGCAATCCAAGCTTTGTTGCCCAACACATCCATTAATTTTATGGCCGTCTGAACTCTGACAGAATCCAATGAGGCATTTTCATATTGAATTTGCAGACTATCAATCCTCCTATCCCATTGCCTTAGGTTTTGACCAAGGCAATAATCCTGGATCAAAAAGAAAAACAGTACCATTAAAATTCTTTGCTTCATCACTTAGGTTGTATTGGTAATTGAATGATAAATTTCGTTCCAGTTTCAGCTTTACTCAATACGCTTAATTCTCCCCCATGGGCTTTGATAATATCATTTGTAATACTCAGCCCCAATCCCGTTCCCTCAGTACCTTTTTTGGTCGTAAAGAAAGGCTGCAGGATTTTGTCCTTGATCTCATCGGGAATCCCCGGTCCATTGTCATCAAACAATATCCGAACCTGACCATTTTCAAGGATCGTGGTCACCTTCAATTTCGGCAGGTAGTTTACATCATTATGCGCCTCATCTTGGTACATGGTACTTTGTACATTGTATATCCTCACCTTCTCCCGCATCGCATCAAAAGCATTGTTACAAAGGTTGATCACCACCCTCGTAAAATCCTCTTTGATCAGTGGTACTTCCTTTATCTCAGGATCAAGATCCAAGGATATTTCAACGTTGATGGATTTTTTACCGGCCCGCATCCCATGGAAACAAAGATTGACATACTCCTTGATCAGGGCATTGAGATCAGTGGGTTCAATGATACCTGTACCTTCGCGGGAGTGCTGTAGCATAGAAGTCACAATACTATTGGCCCGTGTACCGTGTTGATGGATTCTCACCAGATTGGACTTGATATCTTCGAGGATTTCATCTACCAGTGTCTCATCCCTTGATTCTTGGCCTCCCGATTCTCGGGACAGGCCTTTGGCTCTTTCTTCTTTAATTTCCTCAATCATATCAATCGACACCTCCGAGAAGTTATTGACAAAATTCAACGGATTCTTGATCTCGTGGGCGATTCCGGCTGTGAGTTGACCGAGTGAAGCAAGTTTTTCCTGTTGCACGAGTTGGGCTTGGGTAACTTTTAAGTCCAGGTAGGCCTTTTCTATTTCCTTGGCCTGCTCAAGTTCTTTTTGCTGAATCCGATCTCTTTCCTTGCGGATGGTTCTGTTTTTTTGGAATTTATTTATCCTATTGATACCCGCCAAAAAAAAGATCAGGTAAATCAGATAGGCCCACCAGGTTCTGTGCCATGGAGGAAGGACGGAAAATCTATAGACAGCCTCTTCTGACCATTCTTTTCCTTCAGCTTCGGCAGGACCGATATATCTTGCTATTACTTTAAATACATAATCTCCTTCACTGATATTGCCGAAAGTAGCAAGGCTGTTTTTTATGACAGGACTCCAGCTTTTATTGTACCCTTCAAGGATATACCTGTATTCCATTAAATTGGGTCTTACCAGTTCATCTGTCCCAAAATCTATGGTGATTTGGTTTTGAAAGAAAGGAAGTATCAGGTTTTCAGGAAAGTTTTCAAATCTCCTGATATCTGAGAATTGTATTTTTGAGAATTCTTTTTGCTGGGATTTTCTTTCTTCAGTGCTGAGTTGCCTACCAAACACCCTGACTTCATCGGTGATATAAGCCATGGATTTTGAACTATCGGAAAGCGCATCTTCAAGATTGCTTTTTTGCAGGGAAGTCCAACTAATAGGCTGTTCATTTATTCTGATATTTTTGATTTTTATGCCAGGCTTTGTTTTCTTTTTTCTCAAAGCTTGGTAATTGAATTTCACCAAACCTGTTTTGTCACTCCCATTGCCTGCCCATATATTACCCTGCCTGTCCAGGTAGATACCCTTATTTACATCTTTGACGGGATAGCCATTAGGAGTATTGTAGTATTCTAAACTTCCGTGTATTTCCTGAAACGGTAGGGTTGCAACAGGTGCAGGTATTACGGTAAAACCTTGATTCGTTCCTATAAAAATATTTCCCTCCTTATCTTCCAAAAGATCATAAACAGTGTCATCACCTAATCCCTCTCTTTTGGTGAAGCTGCTGAAAGATTGGCCATCAAACCGGGAAACCCCTCCGCCTTGGGTTGCAAACCACAGGTAACCTGCTTTGTCTTCCAAAATACTCCATACGATATCATTGGACAGACCTTGGGGAGTACTGAAATTGGTAAAGGCATTACCATCAAATCTGGAAACACCCCCGCCGGCAGTTCCGACCCAAAGATTTCCTTTACTGTCTTCCAAAATGCTGTAAATATAATTGCTGCCCAAGGCATGTTCTGTGGTGAATACAGTAAAACTTGCCTGATCCACAGGCTTGATATTCCAATCAAACTTTACCAAACCTCCTCCACCGGTACCTATCCAAATATTACCTAAGCGATCTTCTTTGATGGTGTATATGATATCATTGGGCAGACCATTGGCAGTGTTAAAAGTGGTAATTCTGGTATTTTTGCTTTTATCAGATTCGTCCTTGAAAAGCGCAATGCCTCCGCCGCCTGTTCCAAACCAAAGTTGGCCATTTTTGTCTTTAAGAGCGCTGATGATCAGTGGATTTGGCAGTCCTTGTTCTGTAGTGAAATTTGTGAATGATTTGCCATCGTATTTTGAAACTCCCCCTCCATCTGTACCAAACCACAGGTTGCCATTATTGTCCTCCAGGATACCATAAACACTGTTCTTGACAAGACCAAGGTCTGCCGTGAAGTTGTTAACTGCAGGACCTTTGTAAAGTGAAACACCTCCTCCTGCAGTTCCAAACCAGATATTTCCTGATCCATCAGTGGAGATGCTGTAAACAACATTTTTGGGCAATCCTTGGGCAGTGGTATAAGTTGTAAATGATTTGCCATCAAATTTTGAAACCCCGCCGCCCTCGGTGGCAAACCACAAGTTCCCATCCAGATCTTCTTCAATATCCCAGACATCATCATGTCCCAGTCCATTCAAAGTGGTGAAGTTTGTAAAGGTTCCTTTTTTCTTTAAATCAGCACTTTCCTGATACTTGGAAACCCCACCGCCCTTGGTTCCAAACCATAGGTTGCCTGACCTATCCTTGGCAATACAATTGATCGCGTTATCCACCAAACCATCTTCGATGGTAAAATGCAGGAAGGATTTGCCATCAAATCTTGAGGCCCCATTACTCCCTGTTCCAAACCAGATAAAACCATTGCGATCTTCAGCAATTTTTATAACAGTATTTTCCGGAAGACCGTTTTCCTGATTAAAGTTGGTAAAGCGTTCACCATCAAATTTTGAAGCTCCACCTACTCCGGCAGCAATCCACATATTTCCACTTTGGTCCGGGGTGATTCCATAGATAATATCATTTGCCAGCCCATCAGATTTGGCTTTGATGGAAAAAGAATATCCATCGTAGATGGAAATCCCCCCGCCTTCAGTACCAATCCAAATGTTCCCGTCTTTGTCTTCAGCAAGGCAGTGTACCAAGTTGTTGGAAAGTCCATGTGCAGTTGTAAAGTTGATAAAGGAAATACCGTCAAATTTTGAAATTCCTCCTCCCCAAGTACCAAACCATAGATTTCCTGACTTGTCCAACAAAGAAGAGGTGATATTGTCCAAGCTCAAACCATCATCGGATGTGAATGTTGCGAAATGGGAAATACCACCATCACCTAAATAGAAATGATTCCCTTTAGGGTCAAGAATAGCTTCCCCCTTTTCGTTTTTTAGGTAAGGTCTTTGAATGATTTGAGGGGAAGAAATGGTACGCGTTTGGCTTTGCTCATCTTGGAGGGAATATTCCTCACGCGGACTTTGGGGAACCGTTATTGTTTTCGGAGGGGAATTGTCTCTGATCCAATTCTTTTGGGGTCGAAGATAATCTTCAAGGCTGTCCAGGTAAATGATTGTTGGTAAAGCGGGATTTACGGGATCTTTAAAATCTTGATTTTGATCAGTACCTTTTTTATCAAATTGCTGACAAGCCCCAAAAAAAATCAGATAACAGCAGAAGCCAAAAGTTGCGTGTATACATCTTCTTATATCAACTTTGGCCGGAAAATTCATTGCTTTACGTTCAGCAACCATATCTTTCAGATTGAATCAAACTTAAATATTTACTGACATTTTTATAGCTGGCATTCGTGAATCTGGGTGATAAATTCAAACAGATTTTTTTTTAAAGAAATTGATTCGGTCATTATCATCTAACCGAATCAATTCATTTTGATCAATTCCTAACGATAATTCTTGGTGGAGATTGACCTCGGGCATAAGTCATGGATTCATGGATAAAGACAGTGTAGGCAAAAGTACCTTTCGGGCTATTTGCGGAAACTGCCATCACCAAAGGATTTCCATCCTTTACATCTCTGGTTTCTTGACCAAAAATCCGAATATCCGGAAATGCAAAAGAGGCATCAGAACCTTCGACGATCCATCTAATCCGATCGCCTCGTCTTAAGGTGACATCACTTTTGGATTCATCATCTTCCAAGACTACTCTCCATTCATCTCCGATGATTTTCACCACCACTCTGTATTCCACTCTGCCCTGATCGAATTCCAATCGATCTTCTTCTATGAAGGATTGATAATTTTGATTTGAAAGGAAGAGTAGGGGAGTTAATAAGGCAAAAATTAAGATTTTTTTGACGTGCATAATTTATTGGTTTTTAGTTAAGTAAAAATTATTTCTTGATCGTTTATTTTCTTATTTCATTTCAAAATATTTAGAGATTGGTTCATTTTGGAGGCTGTCTTTTGTCGGAACCATTTTCATAAATATACATAAACATCTCTTTTCAGGAGAAGTAGTAGTACCCTGAAAGTTATATTTTAGATTATCTAATTTATTTATACCCATCCTGTCCTTTTTTGACTATTTATTTTTTATTTGCGCTATTAAACAAGTATGTGACAAAATTTTAAATAATTTCCGGAAGCACCTTGAATTGCCTGTTACTTCGGACTTCGGTCTTCTAACCATTTTTCTGGGAAAGAGAAGGCTAATTGTAGAAAGGCGGGTAATCATATTATTTATTTACTTGGATTATGAAAGTAGTTCCTATGCCAATGGATGTTTGTATTGTCAACTCCCCCCCATGCGCTTTTATGATATCGTGAGTAATACTCAGCCCCAACCCGGTTCCCTCAGTTCCTTTTTTGGTGGTAAAGAAAGGCTGTAGAATTTTATCCTTGATCTTATCAGGAATCCCAGGTCCATTGTCTTCAAAAGCTATCCGAACCCGACCATTTTTCAAACTTGTAATCACCTTCAATTTAGGATCATATTTAATGTTTTCGGAATTCACATCTTCTGTCTTCCGTCTCCTGTCTTCGGTCTTTAAAACCTTCTCCCTCATCGCATCAAAAGCATTGTTACAAAGATTGATCACCACCCTGGTAAAGTCCTCTTTGATCAGGGAAACTTCCCCTAGCTCTGGATCTAAATCAAATACCAAATCAACATTGATCGGACTTTTTCCTGCCCGCATGCCATGAAAACTCAGATTGACATATTCCTTGATCAGGGCATTGAGGTCAGCGGGTTCCTTTTTCCCTGATCCTCCACGGGAATGATGTAGCATGGAGGTCACAATACCATTGGCACGGCTTCCATGCTCGTGGATTTTCTGCAAGTTTGCTTTTATATCCTCTAAAATCTCATCCTCAATTTCATCAGCCTCCGTCTTGTGTCTTGAGCCTGCCTGACCGGTAGGCAGGTCTTGTGTCTTGTGTCTTGAATCTAGTATCTCCTCAATCATCTCTATCGATACCTCCGAAAAATTATTGACAAAATTCAGCGGGTTCTTGATCTCATGGGCGATGCCTGCGGTAAGCTGACCTAGGGAGGCGAGTTTTTCTTGCTGTATCATTTGGGTCTGGGTAGCTTTGAGTTCACTCATGGCGAATTCTACTGCTGATTTTGCTAATTCCAGTTTATGAAAATCTTCATACCGAGCATAAGCTGTGGAGAATGTTTCTGCAAGGTTTTGCACCAGTTTGAGTTCATCCTCTTTTAATGGCGCATCATTGCCCACATACAACATGCCCTGAAGGAAGGGAAGAAAATGCAGGTAAAGATCTGTGGGTCGGTTTTCTGTCACATATTTTTCATTGCCGGCTAAGGCACCCTGCTGCACCAGATTTTTGGTATATGCGGCAAAGGCAGCTTCATCCATATGGTCTTTAAATAGTTGCTTGTGCTGCCAATGGGTAACTATTTGCTTTGATTGTTCAGTAGCATAATAAGGCAGCCGGAATGCGGCCATGGACTTCCCGTCAGGTGTAGAAAGAAAGGCCTGCACATCCTGCGTTGCTTCATCCATAATAAATACTCCACATCGGATGAAGGGCACACCCAGTGTTTTTAATTCATTCCAAATTAGTGGTTGAATCCTTTCCAGATCGTCCGTGGTACGCATGGAGGCAATCTCTGCACGTACCCGGTCAACCGATGCCCGTTTGATGGCTTCCAAAGCCTGGGTTTCTGCTTTTTGGAGGTCTATGAATCTGGTGTAAGCTTGCTCAAATACTTTTGAAAAGCGTTTTAGAACTTTCAATTCATCTTCCGAATGGGCTTGAGTGGAATAATTAAATAGAGAAATCCCCGAATGCTTAGCAAAAACCCAACTGATTGCCAAACCATCAGCTTGGATGATTCTCTCCTTTCTATCTTCGGGTATCCTACTGAACAGCGTGTGTTCAAACAGGTACTCAAAAAATGAGTCCTTCAGTTCTTTTGGATATACTTTTGAGAATAATTCTTCACCATTGCTTCTGGCCTCATTGACATCCTTATTTATCTGATCTTCAAAGACCTTGAAAAAGAATGGCTGTGGGAAAGTAAATTCCTTATTGGCAACCCACATGTCATGGTCAAGGGTGTTTTCCTTCCAGATAACAATATTGGCCACATCCATACCAACATGCAATTCACGTAATTTTTCAAAAACCACCTCTACAACCATTTTAAGGTCAGTACTGTTGTGCATAGCCAAAGATTGAGAGCGGACTTTTTCCAAAGCGGTTTCTATCTGCGCTTCTCTTGCTTGGGCCTCCGCTTTTTGCAGATCAAGGAAGCGGGTGAAGGTTTGTTCGAATACCCGGCCAAATCGGATGGCAACTGCATTCTCTTCTTCTGAAAATGCTTCATTGCTAAATCTTTGTAGCACCAGGCCGGAATTTTTTTGTAGAACTACAGTTTGGGACCATCCTGGCGCATTTAATAGAAATTCCTTCCTTGCTTCGGGAATGAATTTTAAATCAGATTCTGCGAAGACGATATTGAAATATTGATCCTTTTCTTCTTTTGAAAAGCTTATGGTAAAAAATTCTATTTTATTCTGATAAGCTTCTTCCATTCTTTCATATAGCCGATGTCTCATTTTTGGAAGGAGAAATTTATTGCTGTATGTTTTCCCCGGTATTGAAAACCACATGGAATAGGTACCAGATTTCTCCTTCAGTTTTATATCTGTTACTAATGCCGTATTATCTGAACGAATACCCAGATTGGTGATTTCAGCATTTATCTGTGCGATTACTTCGGCAAGTTCTTCACTATTTTGCATGGCCATTGAGCGCGAACGAACCCGTTCCAAAGCAGCTTCAATTTCAAGTTCCCGGATTTTTATTTCCAGCTCTTTTTCCAGTTCTCTAATCTTCTCCTCTAGTAGATTTTCTTTATTCATGTTAATATTCTTAGGAATGATATCAAAGAGTAGATGTCAGCTTGCATTTTTCATTTGGGAATGGGTTAAACCTATTTCGAGTGGATTATAAAAAATGCAAGGTTTAAAGGAGTGGACAAACAATCCAAATGCTAAAAACTTTGCATGATATGTTTAAATCAAGCCCACATTCCAGCTTTTATCTCCATAACCGGTCGTTGATTGGAAAAATCCAAAAAAGAATAATAACCATTTCCTTTTCCGAATCCGCTGTGACCTACTCCTCCAAATGGTAAAAATGGAGATAAATTGTGCAGTATGGTATGGTTCACGACAGTTCCGCCTGCGGTAGTTTGATTGATCACTTTTTCAATATTTGCTCTATTCTTCCCAAACACATATAATCCCAAGGGATGATCACGTTGATTTACAAAATCGATGGCATCATCTAAAGTTTCATAGGTCATTACCGGGAGCACCGGGCCAAAAATTTCCTCTTTCATAATGATATGGTCCGGGCTTACATCTGCGAGGAGTGTTGGCGAGATGTAGTTTTCCTCTTCATCGGTCTGTCCGCCTGCTACCAGAGTAGCGCCATTGTCCAAGGCATCCTGAAGAAGATTTTTTACCCTGTTGAAGTGTTTTCTATTTACCATTCGAGAATAGGCGGTGCTGCTGATGCCCGGACCTTCAGGGCCATACATGGCTTCAATGGTCGCTTTCATAGTAGCCAAAAATTCATCCTTTCGCTTTTCGGAAACCAGGACATAATCTGTGGTCATGCAGGTTTGTCCGCAATTGAGGTATTTTCCAAAGGCCAATTTTCCGGCGACTTCTGCTAAATCTGCAGAATCATCAATTATTGAAGGAGATTTGCCTCCCAATTCCAAGGTCACGGAACTTAAATTTTCGGCTGCTGCTTTCATGACAATTTTTGCCACTTGGGGACCTCCCGTATAAAAAATATGCTCATAAGGCAACTTCAATAGCTCAGTAGCTACCTCGGCACCTCCTTCAAACACACATATCTCGTCTTGCGGAAATACCGACTCTAAAATCTTCTTCATCAGCTTGGCAGAGTGGGGGGTGAGTTCTGAAGGTTTGACCATGACGGTATTACCGGCAGCAATGCAGGCAACCAAGGGGCGTATGGTAAGCAAGAAGGGGTAATTCCACGGAGTAAGAAATAACACAACGCCTTTGGGTTCCAGAATTATTTTTGAATCCGATGCTTCACCTCCAAAGTCTTCCGGCGTAGGTACCACCTGAGGTGTCATCCAAGATTCTAAAAATGCATTGATAAAATCAATTTCATTCGTAATTCCACTGATTTCAATTCCAGCTTCTTGCTGTGGTTTCTTAAAGTCGAGGTACAAGGCCTCCAAGATTTTTTCAGCATTGGCATTAATCGCTTCTTTTAATTTAGACAACTTGACTATCCTTTCCTGGGCAGTGGATTTTTTTAACTGTAGGGCTTTACGCTTCTGACTTTTAAAAACGTTAGCAGGTTCAACTTTCGAAAGTGTTTTGGTCTCCATATTGTTAGTCCTTTAGGTTATTTGTTTAATGTTTAAAAATTTACAAATGTGTTTAAGAATTCAAGGGTTAGAAATTCGATTTCCTGCATTTATCAATAATTTAAGTACTTAATACCTATAATTTACAACTATTCTTCTGCTTTCCGAATTATTTTATACTTATGTTTATCAGGATTTTATATGTTTCATTTCTTTTGACTACAAGGGCAAATTTATATTGAAGCAAACCCCTTCGTCAGGTTTGTTATCCAAGGTCAACTCCCCTCCATGCGCCTTCACAATATCATGGGTAATACTCAGCCCAAGACCCGTCCCCTCAGTCCCTTTTTTGGTGGTAAAGAAAGGCTGTAGGATCTTGTCCCTGATCTCATCAGGAATCCCCGGTCCATTGTCTTCAAAAGCTATCCGAACCCGACCATTTTCAAGCATTGTGGATACCCTCAATTTTGGCAGGTAGCTTTCATCCACTCCTGCCCCATCTTCCGTCTTCTGTCTTCCGTCTTCCGTCTTCAACTCCTTCTCCCTCATCGTACTTCGACTCCGCTCAGCACAGGCATCAAAAGCATTATTACAAAGATTGATCACCACCCTGGTAAAGTCCTCCTTGATCAGGGACACTTCCCCTAGCTCTGGATCTAAATCAAATACCAAATCCACATTGATCGGGTTTTTCCCGGCCCGCATCCCGTGAAAGCTGAGATTGACATATTCTTTGATCAGGGCATTCAAATCAGTAGGTTCTTTTTTCCCTGATCCCCCCCTGGAATGCTGCAACATCGAAGTCACAATACCATTTGCCCGGGTGCCGTGTTCATGTATTTTCTTCAAGTTTGCTTTAATATCCTCCAAAATCTCCTCTTCAATTTCGTCCTCCTCTGTTTTTGGTCTTGTTTCTTGTCTCTTGTTTCTTGTCTCTTTTATTTCATCTAAAAGCTCCAAACTCACTTCCGAAAAGTTATTCACAAAATTCAGCGGATTCTTGATCTCATGGGCAATTCCAGCGGTGAGTTGGCCGAGGGAGGCGAGTTTTTCCTGTTGGATGAGTTGATCCTGGGCGGCTTTTAAATCCTCGAGTGTTTTTTGTAGAGCCAGATTACTCTCTTCCACCGCTACCCTTTTTTGTTCCAACTCTTCTATAGTTTCCTCGAGTAAAGTCGCAGTTGTCCGCTTTACCTTCTCCGTGCGATCGAGCATGAATTCCACAATAGTCATATCTTTGTCAGCAGCCTTCAGCGATTTTGTGATGCCTGATTTCTGTTCCTCAGAAAGGTTCTCGATCTGTTGAATGGTGTCTAAGATATGTTGGAGGTGTGTGTTCATTTACTTCTCTTTCAATGCCAACCAGCTTACCGTTGTTCCCTGAAATTCACAGCGTCCTTCATCCAGTTTTCCAAATTCACCCAAGGAGAAATAGCCTATCATGGGCTTGCCCCAGGTGGATGCCAGACCTTCTATTTCTGTGGAGATCAGTGGACCAAAAGTCCCTAATCTTCCTACACATGAAAAAACCAACAACACATCGGCATCCGGCATCTCCTTTTCTTTACTGATTCTGGTGGTTTCTACCACTTTGTCAATCACATCAAAATCCGGTGGCAGGGAAAAACGGAATTGATCTCCTTCATTTACACCACCTGCAATCATGACGGATTGATCAGCAGGATTGAAAAACAGCGCAGGCTTCATAATGGCATTTCCTGATGCCCTCTCAAACTGTAATGGATAGCCAAGGTCTGTTGGAATAAATCCACTTCCTTCTGGATTATCCCTTACTATATCATTCCCTAAGAATCTTTGAATGACATGCATCGCCGGTTCATGGTCAATGGTGAGCGCCCAAGTGCCTTCACATTTCGTGATTTTTTTGCTTGTCCCTACCGGCTTCCATCCTGAAACAGCCAGACCGCTCATCGCAACCTTGTCCTGATCCAGAATGAGTGCAAGTAATCCCCCCTTACTTGATACATCATTGGTGAAAAGGATTCCTGTAAAGTCAGCCGGATCACCACTACCGCCGCCCGCGATCATAATATCCTGGCCTGCGGCATCCGTCAATCCTTGGATGAGCCCATCGTAAGAAATTCTGAAATCCAATGGTGAAATGATGAAGCCCGGATTCTTAAAAGCGCTCTTCCCAGTTATACCTGTATTATACCCGGCTTCATAAGCAGACGATCCTTCGTAATCGTTCAACACTATTTTGAAGTTCTCCGGTTTAATATCCAGAAGCATCACAACGATATCACTGTCTGTAATTCCCTGATCTGTAAAGTTTTGTGGTGCAGTGACCCCGAAGATTGCAATGCCCTGATTCTCACAAATAGAGCGAAGAGGTTCCGCATCGTCCATATTGCTTATCATAATGATAGCAAGGGTCGGTTTGAAATTCTGGTCATTGGGCTGGCTGGCATCACTTATGGTTTCCTCCAATGCTTTTTGTATTTCTTCTGCTGATTTCCCTTTGATTGATTTTGCTATCATAACCTCTTTTTTTAATTTTTTATACTAATTGTCATTTTTTAAAACCCATTGCCTTTATGATCTGCTGATGTTCCTCGCTATTAAAAAAGACTTTATCATATTTAAGAGGAATATAAAAGGTATAGGCGTTAGAGGAATTTTGCTCTACCGCTTTCCACTCCCATTCGATCGCTTTTTCATAATTCCCATTAAGGTAATAAATGGATGAAAGGGTGGACGGGTCTTTCACGGTGTTTTGAGAAGCATATGTTAAAAACCGCTCTATTACTGCGTCGGCTTTTTCTTTTTCATTAGATTTTGTATAAATATATGCAAGTGCATCCTGGATGAGTTCCGAACCCCAACCATCTGCCAATAATGTTTGCGCCTTATCAGCCAGCATGATGGCTTCATTATATTCGCCCAAAAGTGCATGCCCATAAGCTTTCTTTATATAACCCCAAATCCAATTTGGATGTAATTCAAGTGCTTTACCAAATGCTTCATGACTTTCTTTGAAATTACTTGCTAATAGGTTACACCATCCCAGGTTGTGCAGGCTTGAAATAGAAACCGGGTCCAATTCGATAGCCTTGTTTGCCAATGGTATTGATTCTGTATGTCTTCCTAAAATGGCCAGGGTTGTTGCATACCGGATATAAACCTGTACATCGGCAGGGCTAAGATCCAATGCCTTTCTATATGCTTCTAAAGCATCCTGCCATTCCCATTCATAATAAAAATTCAGTGCGCCTGTCACAGTATATATCATTGGAATCGAAGGATCCAGTGCCTTAGCTGCTTCCAATGCCGTTCGTGCTTCGTATATAATTTCTTTTGTGGAGGCTGTTCCGAACTGCCCCTGCACAACTTTCTCATTGGCAAGAGCGGCGTAAGCCAATGCATATTTGGGGTCTATTCTGATGGCTTCCCTGAAATGCTCAAGGGCTTTTTCCGATTCTTGTGGGGTTGATCCATAACTTAAATGCCGGCCCATCAGGTATTCGGCATAGGCAGCCGGATCTACTTCCCTGTTTTCATTTACTTCATTTTTGGATTGAATTTTCAGTGCCCTCATCAGATCTGCAAGAATAGAATTTTCAAGACCCGAAATATCATTCATGTCCAACAAGTACTTATTACCCCAAAGCTGATTCTGACTTACTGCATCCACCAACTCACACCTCAGAAAACTCTCGTTCGCTGATTTTTGCAACGAGCCCCTCATTACCAGGTCGGTATTTAAGAGCTTATGCAAATGCTCGTTTGTTTTTGCGGAATCGGGCAATCCAAAAGTGGCGGAACGCGAAAATACTTTAAGGTGAGTTTCTAATGCAGATAAGCTGTTGATGAGATTTTCAGGAATGCCATCCGTAAGGAAATATAAAGTACTGTCCCTTTGTAAATTTTCAAAAGGCAGAATGGCCATCGATCTCATTTCTAAGGTTACACCTTTTGTACCAAACAACTGATCTTTAAATAGAATGAATGCCGCAACCAGGAATAGCAAAAGCCCTATCGGGATCCACACATTCTTTTTCCAGGTTGATTTCTCAGAAGCGCTTTTTAGTTTTCCATCCATATCAGCCTTCTTTGGTACAGCAAACCCAGGATTGGAAAGCGCGAATATTTCCATGGGTTCATCTACATGTTTAAAATCGAAAGACCCAAGTGAAGTAAGTTCAAACCCTGATTTATTCTTTATTTCATTAGCGATACTCTTTGAAAAAAGAATGGATCCCGGTACCCCAAGCGTTTGAATGCGTGAAGCAATATTGACCGCATCTCCAAATACATCATTATTCTCAAAAATTATTTCACCATAATGAATGCCGATACGCAAATTGATTTCGCTTATTTTTTCACAGGCTTGCTGAATATTCATTGCAGCAAGCATAGCCTCTGAAACCGATGGAAAACTTAATAGCATACCATCCCCCAACTCCTTTATAAGTCTGCCATTATGCGGCTCAATAGCATTTAGATGGATATCCCTGTTCATCTTGATTAGGCTAAATGCTTTTTCTTCATTGTTACCCATCATTGCTGTGTAGCCGACAATATCGGTAAACATAATGGCGGAAAGTTGACGTGATACTGTCATAGTTATTTAATTTGATTTCTCTTTCAATGCCACCCAGCAACATGCCGTCGAGTGGACATGCTGCTGTCCGTTTTTTGCCCTTCCAAATTCCCCATAAGTAAAAAACCCTGCCATGGGGCTTTTCCATACTTCGGCCAATCCTTCATTTTCCATGCTTACCAATGGGCCAAGCGCCGGTTCTCTTCCTGCACAGGAAAATACCAGCAAGGCATCTGCATCTCCACCTGCAGCCTTTTTGACCTCTTTTGCTTCATCGATGATTTCCTCCACAATATCAAAATCAGGAGGAACCGAAAACCAGAAAGTCTCGCCCTCCTTCATCTCCATGTCCATGACCAGCGCATTTTCTTCGCGATCAATGTTCATGGGTGACTTGATTAATATTTCATGGCTGTTTTCCCGCTCTGCGATGGCAGAACTAGCGACTTGTTTAGCTGCTGCCTGAATACTCCGCGCTCCCATATTTTCAAACACAATAGCATATGAATCCCGTGATAAGTCCATCAAGAGGATGGCTATTTCGCCCTTGCTTTGGTGACCATCAACAAACTCCCCGCAGGATGTCGCCCCGAACACGTCGATGTCCAGTGCTGCAAGGATTTCGCTTACTGCTTTTCGATCCTGCTTTATGGAGATAAAGACAATGGCCAGAGTGGGCATAAAATCATCGCTTATTGCTGCTTTTAAAGCGGCTTTGATTTCCTCAGGAGATTTGCCGTAAATAGATCTTGCTTTCATCTGTTTAGTTTGATAATAAAATTTGTCCCTTTGCTAATGGTTGTTTCTATTTCCAATTCTCCCCCATGCGCCTTCACGATATCCTGGGTAATACTCAGTCCCAATCCCGTTCCCTCAGTTCCTTTTTTGGTAGTAAAAAAAGGCTGCAGGATTTTATCTTTGATGTCTTCTGGGATTCCAGGTCCGTTGTCTTCAAAAGCTATCCTTACCTGCCCATTCTCCGACCTTGTTGTCACCCTAAATTTTGGTGCATAATTTTCATCCTTTCCTGCCCCATCTTGGTTCTTTGTACTTTTTACTTGGTACTTTTTACTCCGCATTGCATCAAAAGCATTATTACACAAGTTGATCACCACCCTGGTAAAATCCTCTTTGATCAGGGACACTTCCCCTAACTCTGGATCTACATCAAATACCAAATCAACATCGATCGGGTTCTTCCCTGCCCGCATGCCATGAAAGCTAAGATTGACGTATTCTTTGATTAGCGCATTCAGCTCAGTGGGTTCCATTTTCCCTGATCCGCCCCTGGAATGCTGTAGCATCGATGTCACAATACCATTTGCCCGCGAGCCATGTTCATGTATTTTCTTCAAGTTTCCTTTTATATCCTCCAAAATCTCATCCTCAATTTCATCAGCCTCCGTCTTGAGTCTTGTATCTTGTCTTCCCGATTCTCGGGACAGGACTTTGTGTCTTGAATCTATTATCTCCTCAATCATCTCAATAGACACCTCCGAAAAATTATTGACAAAATTCAGCGGATTCTTGATCTCATGGGCGATTCCTGCGGTGAGTTGTCCGAGGGAGGCGAGTTTTTCCTGTTGGACGAGTTGGGATTGGGTGGCTTTGAGTTCGCTCATGGCGGAATCTACTTCAGCTTTGGCCTGTTCTAGCTTGACAAAATCTTCGTATCGTGCATAGGCAGTGGAGAAAGCATCAGCCACCGACTGAACCAATTGCAGATTTTCATTAGTCAGTTCAGCAGTGTTTCCGACATATACTATCCCTTGCAAAAACGGTACATAATGAAGATAAAGGCCGCCTTTTGGGACACTATTCAAATATTGTTCACGGTTGGTTAGCTGCCCTTCCTTGACCAATGAATCTGCGAGTGCTGAAAATTCTTCTGTGTCCCAGTGGGAAATATGAATTTTTTTTGCCCGCCATTCTTCAATGGCATTAAAAAAAGGATTGGAAGTATAAGGCAGATGAAATGCTGCAATGGCCTTGCCATCGGGCGTAGATAGAAATGTGTGGATGAGTTCTTCCTGTTCATCCATGATGAACACCCCGCACCGGAGAAAGGGAATACCCAATGTGGTGAGTTCTTTCCAGATGAGTGGGGTAATGCGTTCCAGGTCATTGGTGTTACGCATGGAGGCGATCTCTGCCCGGACCCGGTCAAGGGAAGCTTGCTTGACAGCTTCTTTTTCCCGGTATTCGGATTCTAAAAGGTCTTTATACCGGCGGTAGGTAATCTCCACGACACGTGAAAATTTCTTTAAAATGCCGATCTGTCCTTCCGAGTGCGGTTCTGCTGACCAGGCGTAAAGACATCCTTCTTTGAAATAGAGGAAGCAGCCAAAGTGTTTTGTATCAGTTCCCTGTCCCTGCACATTCACATACCCCTGTAGCGCCGAATAGTAACTATTTATTTCCTCCCCTTCCAGAATGGGGAAATAATCCTTTTGCTGCTTAAAGTGATTGTAAACACTATCAAGAACCGGGTCACCTTCTAACCTGAACTTTCCGCTCACCTCAAGAATATGGTCTTTCTCGTCAATTCGGGATGTGACGATTTCACCTTCTGGACTATCCGGATTGACCAATCCCAGTCCTAAGCGGATTGTTTTAATATTTAATCCTTTCAGTTCCTCAAAAATGGCGGTGATAGTCTGCCGTAGATCTTCCGAATTGTGCATGGCCAGGGCTTTAGCCCGAACCCGCTCCAGAGATGCCTCGATTTGTGATTCCTTGGCTTGATTTTCAGCTTTTTGAAGATCCAGGAATCGGGTATAAGTCAGGTCAAAAACCTGTGCAAAGCGCTTGAAAATTTCTTCCGCTTCACAGGGGACTTCGGTAATGATCACCAGGTAACCGGTCTTAAAGTAGGCCGCGTGTAGTCGCTGCCAGTTTGGACGCGGAATGCCTGAACCTTCCATTTCCTCAAATATCTTCCTGGAGATTGGAATATTCATCAACCAATCGTAATGTTCCTGAAGCACTTCATCTTGCAGTGTTACCGTCCGGTAGCTTTCGCCCTTTTTCCATCCTTCATAGAGGCTTTCATGCGCATAGTCCCCAATATTGGGGAGGAAGAACGGTTGGATCAAACCATTATCTAAGCTCAGCCACCACTCATCTTCTTGGCGATTTTTTTCACATAGAACAAAGCCACAAGTCCATAAATTATCAACTAATGTATTGAGCTCGCTGAATAATACTGTCGCTACATCTCCCAATTCCTCTGCTTTTTGCATGGCCATGGTTCGGGAGCGCACTTTTTCGAGGGCTACCTCGATTTTTGCCTCTTTAGCTTGAGCTTCAGCTTTTTTGATATCAAGAAAGCGGATATAGGTTTGCCTGAACTCTTTTGCAAAGCGTTCGTAAATCTCAAGTTCCTCATATGTATATGGTTCTGTATTCCATTTTACCATAGAAACAGTTATCTCTTCCAAAAAAGCATCTACTATTATTGAACCTGGAGTGGCATTAACATAATTGACAAATTCATCTGACACAGCTGGTACATGCTTCCAATAGTGGTCGAGAAATTCATTCTTCTCTTTCTTTGTGAATGTTTTTACTTGGATGGGCTGGCCGGTCTTTTGGTACTCTTTTACAGCTTTTGCTGTTTTTGTGAAATACGGAGTCTCTATATAAGGAATGAGAATTTTATCGGTTGTATTTTCTGCCTCCGGCGCATAGCTCCATAGATCCCAGTCTCTTTTTTTTGTGATGGGTCCTTCGATAAACGTGACGTTATCAAACCTTATACCTACAGCATTCAGTTGTTCGCCAAATAATTCTATGATACCGAGGAGATCAGACTGGGTTTTCATGGCCATGGTCTTAGCTCTCACTCTTTCCAACGCCAATTGGATTTCAGCTTCCCTGGCTTGTGCCTCTGCTTTTTGCAGATCGAGAAAGCGGGTATAGGCCTGCTCAAAGACCCTACCAAAGCGTTCGAGAATTTCTAATTCGTCTTCAGATATAGGATTAACACTCACTGTTTGTAGTCCGCTATACTTGAAGAATGTAAAGCCGGCGACATAGCGTTCTAGGGATTTATTTGCTTCTTGGACGTTTTTTGGGAAACGTCGAAATTCAGTATCATTATAAAGATATTGATCATAGATTTTTTTCTCTTCTCCTTCTATGGTATAAACAAATCGCTTTTTCTGAGCTTTCCAGGCATCCCACATGGCGTGATGGAAGGGATAATCTTCAAATTTCATGTAATAGGATTCCGGGTCTTTTCCCTCTTCTGGGTTGGCAGCCCAAACTGTATTGCTCATGTCTTGTTCATCAATCAAATTGATGATACAGAAGGTAAGGGTGAATTCAAGATTGGTGAACTCCTTAAGCAATGTATCAACTACAGCCGATAATTCTGATGAATGATGCATGGCCAAACTGCGGGACCTTACCCTTTCTAATGCCGATTCTATTTTGGCTTCCCTTGCCTGCGATTCGGCTTTTTGTAGATCAAGGAAGCGGGTGTAGGATTGCTCAAAAACATTTGCGAAACGCTTAAGAATGGATCGGTCATTATCTGTAATATCCTCATTCTTTGCCATTGCTATCACCCCATATTTATGGTTACAATCGACAATTTCCACGCGTTTCATACGTTTCTTTTTCTGGATTTGATGAAAACTTGGATGATTCGTCAGCGCAGACAACTCCTTCATCACTTTATCCACTTCCCCCAGGCCATTCCATGATAAATAGGAAAACTCTTCACCAGCTTTCCAGGTTTTTATTGATAGATTCTCAAAGGGTTCAAGGGGTACTAGAGCGGTGTATGCTTCATTAATTACTCCCTTTACGGGAGAAAACCAACAATCGGAGACTCCTTCTTCCAAGCGGAAAATGTTGATCCATACTTGATAAAAATCAAGGTCCAATTCAGAGAACTGTAAAAAAAGCATTTCTACCACTTTTCCCAGTTCATCGGTTTTGTGCATTGCCATTGAGGCTGATCGTACCCGCTCTAATGACACTTCTATTTGCGCTTCCTTTGCCTGCGCTTCTGCTTTTTGGAGATCGAGAAAGCGGATATAGGCTTGCTCGAAGACTTTGCCCACCCGTTTCATGATTTGAATATCTTCAGGCGTAGGAAGTTTCCCTTCAAAACTGGGAATGCATATTCCCGAATTCTTAGCAAGTGTGATGGCAATGGCATAGCCTGGAGCCTGAAGTAGAGAGGATTTAAAATCTACTGGAAGATCTTTGTAATCCGTATGCTCAAAACCATGTGCTAGCCAGGTATTCTTTTCTTCGAGCGTATAAACCTTTGTGAAAAAATCTTCCCCATTTTCTTTCGCATCAAAAAGGTCGGAAGAAATCGGATGGTCAAAATAGGGTACACTCATTGAAGAAACACCATCCGGCAAGGGCAGCCATTGTCTGATATTCCTTGATCCATCTTCAAAAATAAAAATGCTTACCGATGCAAAACCCATATCCACGCTTAGCCCTTGCATTTGTTCAAATAAGACCTTCACTACCTCTCTCAGGTCATCGGGTTTTTGCATGGCCAAAGAGCTGGAACGGATTTTTTCCAAAGCCGCTTCGATCTGTAATTCCCGGTTATTTTGCTTTAATGCCGCTGTCTGCTCATCGACTAGCTGCTGGAGCTTCTCTTTTTCCCTTTTCCACTCCTCCATGTGCCATGGATCATTTTCGGTATCTACCGGTGTTGAAGTGTGCCAGTGGGTGAGTTTCCATTGGTTGTCCAGGTATTCCATCACACAGGTGGCCCTCATAAAAATGGTATGAATTTCTTTATCAGAAGAAAGTGTAAACGTAAGTTCTTCTATGATGCAAGCATTGTTCCCACTGTTTGATATCCGCAGGGCAATTCTTTTGCGCTCATAAGCAGGCTTCATATTTCCCATTTGTTCATATTGGGATTTGAACAAAGCCTCCACACCTTCAAAAGATAGGATCCTTTCATCTTTGGCAGTGCCATATACCATGGGGTCGGGACCTATGATATCCGATATATCTTCATAGGGAACTATACAGAAGCCTACATTGAGGATCCGTTTGTAAGTCTCTTCCAGGTTTTTTTTCTTCTTAGCATCCATACTATGCCTTTTTTTCTAATTCAATGATAAAAGTTGTGCCTACATTCTCTAAGGTTTCCACCTTCAGTTCCCCCCCATGTGCTTTCACAATATCATAAGATAATGATAATCCCAATCCCGTTCCCTGTCCGGTCGGTTTGGTGGTGAAAAAAGGCTGGAAGATTTTGTCTTTGATGGCGTCGGGGATGCCAGGACCATTGTCCTTGACGGAGATTTGGATTTTATCGCCGAGGTTTTTGGTAGAGAGGGTTACTAATGGGTTAAAACCCTCCAAGTGTTTGGAACCCTTGGAGGGTTGGCCAGCACAAGCCTGAAAGGCATTGTTGATCAGGTTCAATAATACCCTTCCGATATCCTGTGGCACCACATTCACTTTGGGTAAATTCGGATCGAAGTTTGTTTTAAAGTCAGCATTGAAAGATTTATCTCTGGCACGCAATCCGTGATAGGATAACCTCAAATATTCATCTGCCAGGGCATTGATGTCAGTGGGTATCTTCTCACCGGAGCTGCTTCGGCTGTGTGCGAGCATGCCTTTTACAATGGCATCGGCGCGTTTGCCATGGTGGTTGATTTTTTCAGAGTTACCCTCAAGATCATTCAGAATTGCCTTGGTTTCCTCCAGGTCTCCCTTAGCCAATTCTTCTTTGGCTTCTTGAACCAGCTCCTTATTAAGCTCCGAAAAGTTATTCACAAAATTCAACGGATTCTGAATCTCATGGGCGATACCGGCAGTCAACTCTCCTAAGCTTGCCATTTTCTCAGATTGGATCAGTTGGGCTTGGGTGGATTTGAGGTTTTCGAGGGATTGGTTTAATTGTGAGGTACGATGCTTGACCTTTTCTTCCAGGATCAAGTTTTCCTTCTTGAGGGCCTTTGCCCGGTATTGAACTATTGCTCCAACTATTGCAGAAAATACTAAAAAGTACAATGACCAAGCCCACCAAGTATTCGTCCAGTGAGGGAGGATGGTAAAACTAATTTTTGCGGGTTCACTCCATAGGCCTTCCGGGGATAAGCTACTTACTAGAAAGGTATATTTGCCGGCAGGCAAGTTTCTATAATTTTCACTGAATGGGTTTGTGGTTACCTTGCTCCATTCCTTATCAAAACCTTCTAAGAAATAGCTGTACTTAGCTTTGTCTTGGTTTGAAAGTTGGGCACTAGTAAACTGGAAACTCAAAAAATTATGTTCAAAAGGAATTTCTAGATTGACCGGAAGATTAAAATAACCCGAAATGCTGTCCCAATTCACATTATTTTTTTGGAGCCAATCGCTTTGTTTGGGAATAGCATTAGAAAGGTAAAATGTATCTAGTTCGGCACTAAGTAGCGTGTCCAAATCGGGGTATTTTCTTAGAATATCCTCTCGGTCAAAGAAATTTTGAGCTTGATCTGAAATGGTGATGCCAGAGATAAAGGTCTTGATTTCTGATGAGTCCTCTCTGGGGATATTTGTAATCGTAAGTGCCTCCGTTTCAATTCCCCACCACAGCTTATTATTAAATTCAATTACAGCGTCAGCATTGAAATCAGTGTAAATTAACCCTTGACCTTTTTCAAATGATTTCAAGTCATAGCCAAATTTACCCTGTTCCTTTTTTTCTGTATTAGGAGTTATGAGGTTAAACCCATTTCCTGTTCCGAAATAGTATTTTCCATTTGATCCATATGAAGTGTAAACAGCAGGGTTTGACAGACCATTTTCAGTATTTATTTCAGTTAATGAATTTGCCTTTTGGTCGACAATCAAGAGCCCAGATCGACTTCCTATCCAAAGTGTTTCGTCTTTATCTGTAAAAAATGCACCCGTATTCCGTTGACTAAGCTCACCATCTTCCATCAAATAGGAAATCGTATTGTTTTCAGGGTTGATCACATTTATTCCTAAATCTGTCCCCGCCCAAATCTGACCATACCGATCTTCTGCAAACCCCCAGACTATATCTCCCATTATTCCATTCAGATTGGTAAGCATTTTTATTTCATTGGTTTCTAGATCAATAAATTCCACAGTACCATTTCTAAAGGAGCCGGTCCAAAGTCTTCCTTTACTATCTACAATAGACGAAGATGGAAAAAGCGTAACAAGACCTTGATTACCTCTGAGGTATTTGATTGTCTCGTTTACCTCGTCATAAATACCAAAACCAAAACCAGGCGAAGTAATTAAAATCTGGCTTGTTGAAAGCCTTTGCATTTTATGGGAAATATTGTTTGCCTTAGGGAGGCCAAGATTTATGTCTAATCTCGATATCGAATTTTTTCCGGGATCATACAGATCCAAACCTTGTCTAGTCCCAATCCAGAGTCTTTCTTCGGAATCTTCAAAAAATGACCAAGCGTCCGGTCCTGTTAATCCATCAGAGCTATTGAGGTAAATAGGAGCAAGACCTTGAAGATCATAAAGGTTGATTCCATCTTGGGTTGCAATCCAAAGTTGTCCCTTACTATCAAAAGTGGTGGTATTGATAAAATCATCAATTATTCCATCAGAAGAATTTAGATTTTTCAGTCTCTGGTTTTCTTTATTATAAATGAATACTCCCTCATTAGAAGACATCCAAATCGTTTGATCAGATCCTTCGGAAAAGTGGACTATACTTGTCCCGACTCCTTGCTCTGTACCTAAGAAACTGATTTTATTCCGATCAGAATTTAAAATTGCTACTCCCTGCTCAGAAGTGCCTATCCAGATCTGGTTCTCATTATCCGTGAAAAGGCCAGTTATCGGGGCGATCGAGGTATTGAATGCTTTTTCTAAGGTTTGAGTTTTTCCGCCCTGGATATCAATTTTTGAAAGTCCCAAAGCTGACCCTACCCAAAGGGATCCATTTTGATCAAGTGTAAGTTTTGAGGCATTTCTGTCATTATTTGGGCCCCATTGAGGAATGTGCTTATAGGTATCGTTGGATGAATTAAAGATGTATATTCCATCCCGAAGGGTACCGACCCAAATCTGGCCATCGTTGTCCATTATCATGGAGCAATTATCATTAAAGTTGAAATTTTGGCCTACAAAATTAAAGCTACTCACCAAGCCAACTTTCAGGTCAATTACATAGATGCCTTTTTGAGAGGTGTAGACCCAAATTCTACCACGCTTATCTTCTAATATTTTGTTTACAATTGCCTGACTTCCCGTGAAAAATGATTCAATGAAATCGAAAATTTCCAAATATGCGCCATCAAATCTAGTTAAACCTTTATCCGTGGCAATCCACATCATACCATTACTATCTTCCATTAAGGCTGTAACCAAATAGCTGGGAAGGCCTTGGTCCTCACTAAATTCTAAAATGCCTAGGGTTGAATTTTTATCTATTTTGGGTAACCCAGCTTTTATTTTTTTTGGACTTGCCAGTAAGGAGGTTTTGAATTCGATCTTGCTAGAAGGAAGCTCTGAAAAATTAAAAGAGGAGTCGACGAAAGAGTCAAATAGCACCTCATTTTCTGTCATGGGTGTCTTTAGTGGAAAGAACCGATCGGGATAAAAGGGTTTCTGCGGAAAGGATTGTATGTTAACCTTTCGCTCAGACATTCTATCAAAATCATTGATGTCTGTCACTTCCCAATTGATTTGTTTAGGCTCGCTTAATTCTAATGGAATTACCCTTGGCTCTTCAAATTCAACACTATCAATTGTGACATCCGCGGATACATTTTTTTCTTCACAAGAAGTAGTGGACAAGGCAATGAATCCTAATAAAAATAGAGATGATCTTAACTGTTTAGAAAGAAGGTTCATATGCTTTTAATTTTTCAATATTGGGAGTGTGATGTAGAAAGTTGTACCCTTATTATTTTCATTATCTGATTTGCTCTCTAAGCTCAACTCCCCACCATGCGCCTTCACAATATCATGCGTGATACTCAGCCCAAGCCCTGTTCCCTCTGTCCCTTTTTTGGTTGTAAAAAAAGGCTGCAGAATTTTGTCCTTGATCTCATCCGGAATCCCCGGCCCATTGTCCTCAAGTAATAACCGAACCCGTCCATTCTCAAGCATTGTAGACACCTTCAATTTCGGCAGGTAGTTTACAACACTGTGCTCCCCCTCTTGGTACTTTGTACTTTGTACTTCGTACTTTTTACCCCTCATCGCATCAAATGCATTATTGCACAGATTAATCACCACCCTTGTAAAGTCCTCCTTGATCAGGGACACCATACCCAAATCAGGATCCAAATCCAATTGGATATCCACATCGATCGGATTCTTTCCGGCCCGCATTCCGTGAAAACTCAGGTTGACATATTCCTTTATTAGCGCATTGAGGTCCGTAGGTTCCATTTTCCCCGACCCTCCTCGTGAGTGTTGCAGCATCGAAGTCACAATACCGTTTGCCCGCGAACCATGTTCATATATTTTTCCCAAGTTGGACTGGATATCTTCCAGTATATCGTCCACCAAAGTCTCGTCTCTTGTTTCTTGGCTCTTGGCTCTTTCCTCTTTAATTTCCTCAATCATCTCAATAGACACCTCCGAAAAATTATTGACAAAATTCAGCGGATTCTTGATCTCATGGGCGATGCCGGCGGTGAGTTGGCCGAGGGAGGCGAGTTTCTCCTGTTGGACGAGTTGGGATTGGGTGGCTTTGAGTTCGCTCATGGCCGATTCTACTTCGGCCTTGGCCTGCTCAAGCTTGACAAAATCCTCAAATCGGGCATAGGCAATAGAAAAGGCCTTGGCCAATGTCTGTACCAATTCCAATTCCTTTTCATCCAAGGGACTGACTGCGCCAACATAAAGCATTCCCTGCGCAAAAGGGACAAAATGCAAATCAAGAGATTCGGGAGGTGCTGCGGTACCCTGATAAGTACTGCCATCCTGAATCTGATCCTCTTTCATCAATTGTTTGATCCATTGGATAAAGTCCTCCTTATTCCAATGCTGCTTATACACCTCTCCCTTTCGCCAGGCCTCCACGGTTTGATAGGTGAGTTCGCTGGCCTTGTAGGGAAGCCGCAAAACCCCAAGTGAATTGCCTTCAGGTGAAGAAAGGTAGGCTTCAACGATTTTTTGTTTTTCCTGGATGATAAAAACCCCACAGCGGATAAATGGAACACCCAGTACGGTCAGCTCTTTAAAAATCAGCGGTGTGATCCTGTCAAGGTCATCAGCATTGCGCATGGATGAAATGTCAGCGCGAACACGGTCCAAAGAAGCCTGTCGCATGGCAGTCCTAGCGCTGGCTTGGGCCATTTGCAAATCCCTGAAACGGGTATAGGCAAAGGAAAATACTGCCGTGGCTCTTTTTAAAAGTTCCCAACTTTCTGAGGAAATCTCCCCGGGAGCTGCCGCACCGATAAAGCCGTTGGAAAATTTGTACAAATGATAGGTACGATCGGGAATAGTTTCTCCATAAAAATTGCTGGTCCCAAACAGGTCGGATTTTTCTTCACAATATCTGATCCATTCTATCCTTCCCTCTCCCTGCATCAGGATGGAAGTTTGTTTTGCTTTGGACCGGTAAAATTCATCCATCTTTCGGCCCACCCAGGTATCCTGAAGGTCAATAGTCATCTGGTCTGTTATGGCTTTGTCAGGGTTTTCCGGATTCTTAATGGTAAACCAACATTGGGTCAATTCGCTGCTTTCATCCTGGATGTAGATGGAGCTGGTCTCCAATTCCTCTACGCCCAATGCACCCATTTCTTCCCTAAGCAGTTGCGCTACCTCAATCAGTTCATCAGGACTTTGCATGGCCAATGACCTGGACCGGACTTTCTCCAAGGCATTTTCTATTTGAGCTTCTCTGGTCTGCGCTTCAGCTTTTTTCAGATCTAAAAACCGAGTGTAGGTTTGGTCAAATACCGAGGTAAAGCGTTTAAAAATACCATGAGCATCCGGAACCGGCTCATAGGTGATGAACATGAGAAATCCGCTCGTGAATTTGCAGAGGTGGTTGATCTGATAGGTGGGTAGGGAAATCCCTTTTGCCTCGATATTTTCAAAAGTGGATTTTAAGTCGGGGAAGGTTTTCATGTAGGCATAGTGATCTTCCAATGCTTTACCACCGAGTTCCTGAACAAACATTGTATGATCACTCAGGATGAATTCACCCATTTCATCAAAAGATGCTTCACCAAACAAGCGAAGCTGAAAAGGCGTTTGCATGATTCCTTCGCTACTCATCCAGGCAGTAGCTGTTTTTTTATCTTCAGCGAGAATATTGTAGCCGCAGCTCCAGGCAGGGATACCAAGCGACCTCACTTCTGTAAACAGCAGATTGGCTACTTCAGGCAGCTCATCGCTCGACTGCATGCCCATCGTTCGTGATCGGACTTTTTCAAGGGCTGCTTCTATTTTAGCCTCCCGTGCCTGGGTTTCGGCTCTTTGGAGATCTAAAAAGCGGGTGTAGGTCTGTTCGAAAACTTTGGCAAAGCGCTTAAAGATTTCAGGTTCGGGATAGGGTTCCAGCGTGATGATCAGTAAATAGCCCTTCGAAAAATAGGCGGCATTCCACTGCTGCTTTTCAGGAAAAGAAAGTCCTTCGTCAATGATTTTTTGGAAAAAAAGCCTGACCTCCGGAAGGGACAACATGTAATCGTAATGGCTCTTGAGCGCTGCTCCTGACTTTTCAATGGATAGAAAATCAGTTTTTTTCAGCCATCCCTGATACATTTGCTTATGTGCAGGATCAGTGGTGTTCGGAATAGCAACGGGCGGGAATACCCCATTTTCATTGGCGAACCAAAATTCATCCTTTTCAACATGCTCTTGGCACAAACCAAATCCGGTGCCCCAGAGATTGCCACCCAAAGCCCTAAGCTGTTCGAAAAGAACAAAGGCTGCATCTGCAAGTTCTTCGGACTTTTGCATTGCCATGGTGCGGGCCCGGACGCGCTCGAGGCCCAGTTCAATTTGTGCTTCACGGTGCTGCCGCTCTGCGGATTTCAAATCTTCAAAACGCTTATAGGCCAAATCGAAGACTCCGGCAAAACGTATCAAGGTATCTACTGCATTTTTAGGTGGATTTGTCACTACTCCCGGCAGGCTGTAACCGATTTCCCCGTGTGTGGTTCGTGCCATTACAAAAGTGAGGCCGCCAATATGCCGGATATCATCCAGCGTAGGCGCTTGCGGGTCCACCTGCTCAAAATCACCAAGGGTGATCATTTTGTGAACATAATCCACAGCCGTTTCTACTTCCATCGCAAGTACTACGGTGGGTTCCTTCGTCTTTTCCCAATCGGCTACCAATGGTATATCTCCGTGGATGTGCCGGGGAAGTGTCATCACCATACCGATTTTGGTACCATCACCGGAAGTCATCGCTTTATCATACCGCTCCGGCAGCCAGCGCATATGCCAGAAGTAATGCGCTTCATGACCAAGCTTAACAAATTCGGTCCGCATGGTCACTACAATATCGAGTAAATCGGAGGATTCCTGCATGGCAGTCACCTGGGATCGGATCCGCTCGAGGGAGAGTTCTATTTGTGCTTCTTTAGCCTGATCTTCTGCTTTTTTTAGATCAAAATATCGATTGTAAGTTAGGTTGATTACGCTGACAAATCGTTCGATAGTTCTCAATGATTCCTTATCGAACGGGTCTTGAGTCCAGGCATAAAATGTGCCATGCTCAAAAGGAAGGAAGTATCCATGCTGTGTTTCTTTTATTGAAAACTTAGGTTTAGGTAAATTACCGTAGCTTTCGAGAAGGATATCGTAATATTCCTTTAATTCCTGTCCATTGAGTTCTATATGATAAAACTGCTTGCTAATCACATTGTCATATATCGATTCTAATATATGATAATTGGTCAATGATATTTCTCCAATAAGCAATAGATTATTTCCATGATCAGAGGACACTGTGGCATACATGAGACCAATCCGGGTTTCTGCATCAACCAATCCGATTCCTGATCTTAAAGGTGAAATTCCTAATGCATTTAACTCATCGAATACTACGCTGTTTGCGTTTGCAAGGTCACTTGTATTGTGCATTGCCATAGCTTTGGCTCTTACCCGCTCCAAGGCGGCTTCTATCCGTGCTTCCCTTGCCTGTGCTTCTGCCTTTTGTAGATCGAGGAAGCGGGTGTAGGCCTGATCGAAAACCCGCGCAAAACGCTGGATGATTTCAACTTCCTCTTCAGCTAAAACCTTCCCTTCAAAATCATTGACATTAAACACCGCATTTTTAACTGCGACCATGGAAATGGTATAATTGGTGCTGTCGAATATCATGCGCTTGATATCTTCGGGCAAATGCCTGAATTCAGCAGTATTTTCTATCACATAATTATAGAAGGCATCTTTTTCTTCTTTTGAATAATGACTCACATAAAAATCCAATTGCTTTTCAAGAATGCTGTATAAATCTTTCGGTATTGGATTATCAAAATAAGGGATGCGATAGTTGGTGATGACCAGCCCGGAATCATTCTGACCGCATACAAAACCATTCAGGTCTTTTGAACCCTCAATCCTGATTGCAATGCCAACGGCTGTGAATGGAATCTGCAGGTCTTTTAATTTTTCAAAAAGAACGGAGACTACCTCATTCAGCTCATCGCTTTTATGCATGGCTAAGGACCGGGAACGTACTCTTTCCAGTGCCGCCTCTATCTGCGCTTCCCTTGCCTGTGCTTCCGCTTTTTGTAGATCGAGAAAACGAATATAGGCTTGTTCAAACACATTGGCCGAGCGACGCAATAAATTTCGTGATGATGCATCCGGTTCGCCATAGGTTACCATAACTAACGCCCCACCAGAAAAATCAGCAACCGACCAGTTGGCTTTGAGCTTATTTACTGAAGCATAACCTATTGCGTGCATAATGGATGCGTGCAGTTCCGGTGCATTATTTTCCATCACCATAAACCACTCCTCAATTTTTTCTCCTTCATTTACCAAAACATAATCCCTGCTTCCATTTTTATATTGTTGCATCAATTCATCAACAATGCGAATTCCCTTTTTTGGAAAGTTGGCCTGCGTCTGAACTATTTCTGTTTCAGAATCCGCTGCTTTCATAGCACTCCACGATTCAAAGGAATCTTCATCATGGCCATACAAATGGATTGCACAAACTTCCAGGTCTTTTTGACCAAGCAATCCCATTTGTTTTCTCAACTCCAAAGCCACTTCTTTTAATTCCTGTGAGTTGTGCATGGCCATTGCCCTGCTTCTTACCCTTTCTAATGCTGCCTCAATCTGCGCTTCCCTTGCCTGGGCTTCAGCCTTTTGCAGATCTAGGAAGCGGGTGTAGGTCTGCTCAAAAACTTTGGCGAAGCGTTGGAAAATGGAATGTGATTCGGGAACCGGCTGATAGGTAATGAACAATAAGAATCCATGCTTGAAAAAAGCAATATGGTCATACTGCGACTCGGGCAAAGAGGCACCGGACGACACAATTTCACGAAGTGCATCACCCATGACCGGAATAGTCATGAGGTAATCATAATGGACTTTGCAATCTTCGCCTAAGAATTCTTCCACATGGAAAGTTTCTCCGGCTTTGCCCTTTTCGTAAAATTTTAAGAAGAAATTTTCTCTGGGAGTTTTGTAAAATGGCAAAGAGCCTTCACGGCTGCTAAACCATTCATAGTCACCGGCAGGATCATCTGCATAAATATGAAAAGCACAGCCCCAGGTTTCGATACCCAATTCGCGGACTTGCCGGTCCAAAACTTCTGAAGCTTCGGTCAGCTCGTCTGAGTGCTGCATGGCCATGGTCCTTGCCCTTACCCGCTCGAGCGCCAACTCGATTTCTGCTTCCCGGGCTTGGGTTTCTGCTCTAACCAAATCCAGATACCTTCGGTAGGTTTGTTCAAAAAGCGCACTGAAACGCTTGGTAATATGAATTAATTCGGGTTGGAATTCACGGGGACTGAATGCATAAAAAAATCCATGCTCGAATATGAAACAGTGTTGTATTTCTTTTTTGGGTAATTTTTCTATCGGAATCTGAATTTTATAGTCAGGGGCATTATTGAGCATTTGGTAGTAATTCAGTAAATCTTCCCCTTCCAATACATACTTGTGAAATGGAACCTGCTCTAGCCAAGCCTGACGGGCTCTCATTAGCATGGGGTGCCAAGCCATATCGATGTTTCCGATATGCATGTTGACTTCCTCTCCGGTTTTGCGTGCCGTCCAAAGCTGATTGTTTTCATTCTCATGATTCAGGATACCGATACCAAAGCGGGTTCCCTCATCCACCCCTAAGGCTGTAAGTTCACTGAACATCTTGACAACACATTTCCCCACGTCCTCGCTGCTGTGCATGGCCATGGTCTGAGCTCTGACCCTTTCCAGCGCAGCTTCAATCTGAGCTTCTCTGACTTGAGCCTCAGCTTTTTGGAGATCAAGGAAGCGGGTGTAGGATTGTTCGAATACATTGCCAAAACGCGTAATGATTTTGTTTTCTTCTTCGGTGTACGGCACAGATGCGTAGTTTGCCAGAATAAGGATAATATTGGGGTTTATGGAGATTGATCTGGCCATTCCCCTACGCATAATATATTCATTTATCTCTTCCGAAAAGATTTGAGACCCACCATATTTGAGCAAATGCGCGTGCCATTTCCTGTTATCCTTCCGGCTGAGGATGTCGGTATAAAAATGAACTCCATCCTGCTGCGCTTTTTTTAAACCCGTAAAGACGGATAAATTGGCAAAGGGAACATTGAACCGCAAAGGATTCATCCCTTTTAGCGAAGACCAAAATTTATAATCCTGGTCAATTTCGTTGTTCGCAAAACTAACGTGGTTAAATCTCAAACCAAGCTGATGCAATTGCTCGGAAACCACTGTGATTACATCTAACAACTCTTCACTTTTGTGCATGGCCATGCTCCTGCTGCGCACGCGCTCCAATGCTGCCTCAATCTGCGCTTCCCTTGCCTGCGCTTCTGCTTTTTGGATATCCCGAAACCGCTGGTAAGCCAAGGAAAAAACCTGATGAAAACGCTTAAACAAAGTCAAAACATCCTCAGCTATTGGCTGGTACAAAGTCAGTCCAAGTCCCCCTTCCCCAATAGACAAAAAGCAATAATCCAACTCGATGGCTTTATCCAAAAATGGATCGGGAAAATGGTTTTCTTCTTTTCGGTGAATCCTAAAATCTTCCAGTTCCTTGCTGCTGAGTCTACCGATGAAATACCCGTCCCGTGAGGCCAGCATCTGCCTGACCATTCCATGCTCTACCGGACTTTTGAGATATTCTGTTTTTTCAATGGTCGTTTTGCCATAAGGAGCGAAATACTGGTAGCAGAGGTATTGACCTATGTTTTCGTCTATAATCGCGAGCTGAACATTTCGGATTTTTTCTACTCCAAATTGCTGTAACTGGTCCGAAATGACCCGGCAGACATCGAGCATATCTTCCGGTGTTTTCATGCCCGTGGCCACAGCTCGCACTTTCTCGAGAGCCGCTTCGATAGCAAGCTCCCGGTTTTTGTTTTCCAGTTCGGAAGTGCGTCGCTTGACCGCATCCTTGAGTTCAAGGTTTTCTTTGGTGATTTTCTCTATAGCCATGGTTTCACCTTCCTGCACCCGCATGTCAGGTAGGGAACCGTGCTGCTGAATGACCTTCCAGCCGGCTTCGGCTTCTCTAAGAAAAGTGGAGATCCTGATTTTCGAATAAAATGTCCAAACCGGCTTGTCATTTGACAGGACTTGGCTATGGGCAGACAAGTCAGTTTCAGTCAAAACATAGATATCGCATTGCTCATTGACCAGCATCAGGTTTTCCACAGGCAGGACATTGATCTGCCGGTTTCTCATTTCCACTTTTCCGACAACCTCTTCCATTTGGGCTTTGAAAAAAGCGATGCCATCCGCTTTGGAGTGGCAAACTTCCGTTTCGGAGGTGCCGATCATTTCAAAAGTGTCATCCAGAGTAGAGGCAAAAGTTTCCAAGTCTCCCTTGGTATAGCTATCCCAAAAGATTTCGTAAATTTTTTTTGCTTCAGTTATTCTCGGGTTTATAGTTGCCATTGAAACTAGTTTTCGATAGGTAAAAAGATAATCATTTCTGTCCCTTCACCTTCTGTACCTGCCTCTCCGGCAGACAGGCTTTTGACCCGAAAATCGCCGCCATGTGACTTGACAATGTCATAGCTTAGACTAAGACCTAGCCCGGTACCGCTTCCAGTAGGCTTGGTGGTAAAGAAAGGCTGAAAAATTTTATCCTTAATGGACTTTGGGATGCCCCCACCATTGTCTTTTACACAAATCTCCACTCCACCAAGACTGCCTGCAAGTTCAACCAAACGGGTTTGGACAGTGACTTTGGGTTTGTAGCGTGATGCCCCATTCTCGGAGGACTTTCGGCTCCGCTCAGCACAGGCGTAAAAAGCATTGTTGATCAAATTCAAAATGACGCGCCCTATATCTTGTGCTACCACGTTTACGGGGGGTAGATTTGGATCCAAATCGGTTTCGAAGTCAGCAGAAAAGCTTTTGTCTTTGGCGCGCAGTCCATGATAGCTTAAGCGCAAAAATTCATCTGCGAGTGCATTGATGTTTGTAGGGTTTTTATCACTGGCATTATTTCTACTATGCTCCAGCATACCTTTTACGATCGAATCCGCCCGTTTTCCGTGGTGTTTGATCTTGGAGAGGTTTTTCTTTAGGTCATTGGAAATTTCCAGAACCAATTCCATATTCCCTTTTTCCATCTCGTCTTTCATTTCATCAATGAGTTCCTCACTGACTTCTGAGAAGTTATTGACAAAATTCAAGGGGTTCTGAATCTCGTGGGCAATTCCTGCGGTGAGTTCGCCAAGGGAAGCCATTTTCTCAGAATGGATCAGTTGGGATTGTGTGTTCTTCAGGTCTTTGTATGCTTTTTCAATTTCTCGTGCATGGGCGAGCTCTTTATCCCTATTCTTTTCCTTTTCTCTAGCCAACACCCTGCCCGTTTGAAATCTCACAAGTCCATAGACCAATAAACCGAACGCGAGGAAATATAAAATAAATGCCCACCAAGTAGCATACCAAGGTGGAAGGATGACGAAGTTATAGACAATCTCGTCTGAGAGTGTATTGAAGGTATTTTTGGCTCTGACCCTGAAAGTGTAGCTGCCATAAGGTAGATTGGTGAAATCACGAGAAACTTTGTCACCCCATTCACTCCAGTCTTCTTCATAGCCCTGCAAAAAGGTTTGATACTGAATCTTGTTTTCTCTCACGAAAAATGGGGCAACATAGTCAAAAGAAATACGGTTTCCCTTGAATGGGATTTCAGGAGTATTCCCGGCAAGAAATTTAGGTAGTGCAAATCGATTTTCTCCTGCCGAAACTGATCTGAAATACAATGGGACAGGATGGTCCACTTTATATTTTTTATTGGGGTCAAGTCTCATCAATCCCTCATCGGTTCCTATCCATATTACCCCGTTCGGTTCGGTGTAGCCGGAAGCTACGCCACTGGCAGTAATCAGGTTGACAGGATAGTTTTCAACTAAATAATTGCCGTCAGTCTGTTTGATGCCATATCTTTTTTCACCTTTGAAGTCCAAGTATACGTTTCCCGTCTCGCCTATGCCTATGCCATAGGTGTCCAAATTGATGTCTGCTACTTCATCAGAAAAACTGAACACCGGGTCTCGCTCAAATTCATTGACACTGGTATTGAAAAAGTAAAAACCGTCGATCCCTGAGGTGTAAACTTTTCCATCGATAGGGCCTACTGCAACTCCTGAGATTCCTCTGATTCCATCTTTTTCTCCATACTCCAGTATTCTTGCATTGGGTATATCCAGATTGCCCGAGGCTGTTTTTGAAAAAATAATGCGAAATAAAAACCCAGCCTGCGTACCAGCCCAAAGTTCACCTTCTTGATTTTCAGCCATCGAATAAACAGACCGTGCTACCCCAGAAATGGGACCGATATCCTCGTATTGGTATTCCCCATCACTACCGAGTTCTCTTTTGAATACTTGAATACCATAATTTCCGCTGATGAAAACATATCCCTCATGCCTTTCTGACACCAAAACCCTTAAGGTTTGTAAATTTTCGGTTCCTGGGATGATTGTCGCTTTGGAGCCCTTGATTTCGCTTAAGCCTACACCAGTACTCAAAACACCATTGGTATCTTTTTCTAAGTCAAAGACCTGGGTATTGGGGATACCTGCTACTTTTTTGATGATACCGTCCGTCTTATCGAGGTACAATACACTGGTGGAAGTACCGATATATAGGGTATTTTCAAAAGCGGATAGCGAAAGGGCATTACCGATTTCATAGGTATCAGAATCGAATCGGGTAAGGGGAGAAAAGATTTCGATTTTAGAGAGGCCACTATTTGTTCCTACCCATAAATTTTCCGTATTGTCCAAATGAAAGGCATAGACACTTTGGTCTGGAATAGAGTTTTTGGTATTGAAATGTGATTTGACCTTTCCTTCCCGATCGATGATAAAAAATCCGTTTCCAAGAACACTCAGAGCATAAGTACTGTCCGGCAGAGCCAAAGCTTTGTACAAACTTCTGTCTTGTAGCAAATCATCGATTTCAGTCTGGAAGGGATTGAAATTTTCGCCATCATAATGAAAAAGGCCACCCGCAAATGCACCCACTAGAAATTCTCCGGCAGTTTTGTATGGTAAGAGTACCTGAACCCTATCCGTACCAAGAAATTCGCTACCGGAAATAAATTCAAGATTTCCCCCCTTCTCTTTGAATAATCCGAGATTCATCTGATGTGTATAGTAGGTCTCATTTAAAGTAAAACCATACATAAATTCCGTATCCGGTTTCCATATTTTCAAGTTGCTCGATTGATTTTCCCCGCCGGGTGTATAAACAAAAATGGCCTCCCGAGCTTGGAAGTAAATTTTCCCTTGGCTTTCGCGGATAGACCAAATATCATTGAAAATAAAATCCGAAGGGAAACCTTCCAAGAGGGATATTTCCAAAGTTTTGCCTGTGGAATCTGTGGTTACGACCCCAAAATCTCCTAATGAGCCATAGTAAAAAGTGCCGTCTGAGGCATCTAAGGTAGAACGGACATTGGTATTGAACCCCGTACTTGGAGAGGCAAGTAGCTCCCAGTTTTTACCGTCAAATTTCTGTAAGCCAGAGCTTGTACCCACAAAAAGGAATCCATCCTGATTTTGATTCACATTCCAAACTTGCTGTCCGGCTATACTCAATTCTCCCACCACATAATTGGTATAACTAGGTACACCATTGGAAGCATTGACTTGACCATATGAAAATGAGCTGTACAAGCTCAACAAAAAGATGCTCAGGACTTTGACATATTTCGAGAGGTGTTTTTTCATGGTTTTATGGTTTTTCATAAGTCAATTTTTTGGCAGTAATTTTCATTTTTACAGATTTTCGTTGGGTAAAAAGATGATCATCTCCGTTCCTTCTCCTTCGGTGCCTGCCTCTCCGGCAGACAGGCTTTTGACACGGAGGTCTCCACCATGTGCCTTGACGATGTCGTAACTCAGACTCAGACCGAGACCTGTCCCGCTTCCGGTAGGTTTAGTAGTGAAGAATGGTTGGAAAATTTTGTCCCTGATGGCTTTTGGGATACCTCCACCATTGTCTTTGATGCAGATCTCTACTCCACCTGCATTGCCTGCCAGGTCGACCATCCGGGTTTGAACCTTTACTTTTGGATAATAAGTGCTCTCTGAATTACCTGATTCTACAAATGATTTTGCTCTTTGCCCGACTGCATAGAATGCATTGTTGATCAAATTCAAAATAACGCGCCCAATATCTTGGGCTACGACGTTTAAGAGGGGTAGATTTGGATCTAAATCGGTTTCAAAGTCAGCAGAGAAACTTTTATCTTTGGCCCGTAACCCATGATAGCTTAAGCGCAAAAATTCATCAGCGAGTGCATTGATGTTGGTAGGAATTTTATCACTTGCAGTATTTCTACTATGCTCCAGCATGCCCTTGACGATTCCTTCCGCTCGTTTTCCGTGGTGTTTTATTTTATTTAAATTCTCTTTCAAATCTTTTCCAATGGCTTTGGCTTCTTCTATGTCACCATTTTCTAGCTCCTCGTTCATTTCATCAACTAGCTCTTCGCTGACTTCAGAGAAGTTATTTACAAAGTTCAATGGGTTTTGGATTTCGTGAGCGATGCCGGCGGTGAGTTCACCCAGCGAAGCCATTTTCTCGGATTGGATCAATTGTGATTGGGTTTCTTTTAATTTGGTGTAGGCCTTTTCAATCTCCTTGGATTGGGCTACCTCCCGCTCTAGGTTTTGTGCTCGTTCCTTCATCCGGATTCTTCGCTTCAGTCCGGAGTAGGCAACTATTCCTACGAAAATTAAAGAGAGGCCATAAAGGGTATATGCCCACCAAGTTTTCCACCAAGGAGGAAGAAGGGTGATGGTCAATGATTTTCCAACGTCGTTCCAAACGCCATAGGCATTGGATGCGATGACTTTAAAGGTGTAGGTTCCCGATGCGAGATTGGTGTAGGAAGCAAAGTTTCTGTTGTCATAAATCCAATCCTGATCCAATCCTTCAAGCATGTGGGCATATTGGTTTTTGGAAGGATTGGCATAGTGAAGTGCTGCAAATTCAAAACTGAGATCATTTTGATCGTGGCGAAGGGTGATTTCATCTGTTGAAAGCAAGTCCACCTCCAAAGGCGATTCTTCCCCCATATCATACACGGAGCGATTGGAAAGCAAAAGATTGGAAATGATAATTGAGGGAGCGATTTTATTGGATGCCACCGAGGAAAAAGTGGTGAGCCCGTGATCTCCTCCGAAAAAGAAATTGCCAGCAGGAGTTTTTACAGCAGCGAGAGAAAGAAAGGACTCTCCCCCTATACCGTCTTTTTCGTTATAGTTGATAAATGTGACCTTGTCCAAGGCTTCATTTTGCATCATTTGAATCAATCCATTTTGGCTTGAAAACCACATTTCCCCATTTTCACCAGGCAATACGGTTTCAATAAAATTGGTAGGCAAACCATCCTGCTCGGTGTAGTAGGAGACTTCATCGGTGGCTATGTCCAAAATATTGATACCCCCGTACGTGGCCATCCAAAGAAGCCCGTCTTTCTCCAGCACATCAAAAACCTGTCTGTCGCTAAGTGCGGAAGGATCCATGGGATCACTGGTGTAAAACTTCACCGCATTGGTTTCAGGATCTATCCGAGTCACACCGGCGTTGATACTGGAGATCCAGATGTATTTTTCTCCTATTTCTATATCTGAGATATTGGCATCCTGAATGATAATTTCTGCTTTTTGCTCATTTACATCTACAACAAGCGATTGACTTTCTATCTGATCTTCCTGTTTGAAAATGGCTATTCCATAAAGCGGTAAAAACTCTGGTTCCGGAACATTCCAGCTATCGTAATGGTGACTATCATCGGAGGAGTAGCGAAGGGAGTAAGACCCCGGATTTAATTCTATTTGAGCAATCTGAAGTCGGTTTTTAAGGCCTCCTCCTGCCCAAAATGAGTCTTCCATGGTTTCCATCCCGATAATGGTTTCACCGGAGGCATTTTGAAGCCAACCGTAGTCCGCCATACTTGCAGGGTCTCCTTCTCCAACAGTTACTACATAATAGGTACCTCGCTCCCTTATTTCAAATCCCTGTGTGAGTTCCTCACTTTGACCCACACGCTCAATACTGGCAATCTCCCGGTCTGTTTCCAACCAGGTTCTGATTTGGTCCAGGATTTCTTGAGAATAAGTTTGGCTATATTGACTAACGATTTCTTCAAAGGTTTCTGTAGCAGGATTAAAGATGGCCAGTCCACCATTGGTTCCCACCCAAAGGTTTCCCTTTTTATCCTCTCGGATTACCCTGACCTGGTCATTGGGTAAGCTACTTGCATTGTTCCCCGCAGTGCGTTTGAATCGTTTGAGCTCTTGATAGTTTTGGTCCATTTTGATCAGGCCATCTCCCCAAGTACCAATCCAAAGGGTACCATCTGCTTGCTCATGGATGGCTCTGGCAGACCCTCCAAACATGTCATTGGACGATGAAAAGTTTACTTTCTGGATATTTTCGTTTGATTCGCTAAAAACATTAATTCCATTTCCTCGGGTACCCACAAAGATTTTTCCCGGAGTGATTTTCGAAGCAAATAAACCGTAGGTGCCCCCGGAACTTAAGGAAGCTGGATTTTGGGGGTCGTGACTGAAATACTTGAAGGGCTGATTGACAGGATCGTATTTGAAAAGACCCTCGCCACGCGAACCAAACCAAAAAATCCCACTTCTGTCAATGGTCAATTCAGTAAATCGATTGGTCCAATAACCAGTGTTCATTTTCCGATTTCCTGGGATAAACACCTCGGAGTACTGATCGCTATTGCCATCAAATTTGAGTACGCCACGGTAGTTATTTAATACCCAAATATTTCCGTCAAAATCCTCTACAATTGAATTTTTAAAAGTTGCGATATCCTCATTGCCTGTTTCATAGCTGACGATTTCACGAAGCTTGTTCTTTTCCACATCATACTTGTAGATTCCCTTTCTGCTTGTAATCCATAGAATTCTATCTTTGTCCTGATAGATATGGGTAATGGTATTTTCGAAGCTGTTCAGGGTATTATCTATGTCAAATTTGATAGGACTGAACTCATTTGCTCCTTTGGGCAAATACATCAATCCATGAAGAGAGGAACCTCCCCAAATTCCTCCTTGCGAATCTTCGTAAAGACACATGGAGAGGGAAGAATGGACAGCGGGCTTTCCATTGATATTCATGTAGGGAGCAAGTATCCAGCTATCAGAATCCGGATCAAACTGGATAATTTCAAATCCAATAGTTGTGGCCCAAACTCTTCCTTGAGAATCCGGGAGAACCTGGATGGTTCGAGCTGCTCCCGAAGTTTGGAATATGGAATCTACATTGTAATTTTTGAAGGTATTTTTTGCCCGGTCGAAATAGGTGAGGCCCAGCTCATTGGCGATCCATAGGTTTCCATCGGCATCTTCTGCTATGTCAAAAGTAGAGTTGTGCTGAGGGCTGTTCGGGTTTCCGATGATGTTTCGGTAAGTTTTCCAATTATAGCCATCGTAGCGCTGGACTCCATTTCCTGTACTGAACCAAAGCAAACCATGGCTATCCTGCATGACATTCATGACCATAGGTGAAGCCAAGCCATTGGAGATGGAAATGGTCTCTAGATTGATTTCTTGGGAATTTACTTCTGAAGTATATGCCCAAAGCAAACTAAAGAGAAAAATGATTAACCGAGGGGATTTAAGGATAGGTTGGTTCATGAACAAAACTGTTTTGGGGAATTATTTTTTGGTTATGGCATAAAATATCTTAGACAAGCAAATCGAGCGTCCAAAGGGTTTCTAATTCACCTTTTGGATAGCTTTTTCACAAGACTTCTTAAATCATCCGTAAAGCTTCCGCCATACTTTTTGCTTTTTGCATCGGGTAATCTTTATGTCCAATTAAAGTGCTTAGGCCTGCTCTTTGAGAATTTGTTCCACTTCACTTTTGAGCGAATCAAAATCTATGGGTTTGGTAAAGAACTCCTTTGCGCCTGAACTCATGGCTTTGTTGTGGTTGTCACTGTCACCGTAGGCTGAGATCATGCTTACTTGGATCTGTGGGAACAAAGTTTTGACTTTTTCCAATAGCTGAAGGCCCGACATCCCCGGCATATTGATATCCGAAAAAATGTACATCACTTCAGGTGGTTGCGTACTTTCCAGAATTTCCAATGCTTCCTGACCAGAAAAGGCGAAGACCAATTCTATGGCCCCACTTCGGATTTCTTTTCTGAGTTTCTGCCGAAACAACATCTCGACATCTTTTTCATCATCTACCACTAAAAATTTCATGTTCTATGTGTTTATTTTTATATTTATTTTAATTGAATTTTTAGCTTAAACCTTATGCAAATCATCATTTATTGTATTAGACTTATAAAGAATATTCTTTGTATTAGAAGGGTAAATTTTAAAGCTAGCTTTAAAGAGGAATCAAACTTTAATATAATGATTTATAGCTAATTTTTTGGATTTAATCTCATGTAGCTTTGGCTGCATAAGAGAGTTTTAGAATTATTTTTTACGTTTTTGTTCAAATTAAAAAATACTGGATTTATTGAAACCGAAGAAGGACGAACGTATGGTTTTATTGTCCCAAAGCCATTAAAAACTTTCCGAAGAAAACTAAGGTTGGTTTTTTTTTTTAAATTCATTTAACAAAAAAATGATTTCTAAGAAGAGCCATGATGAAGAGAAGAGTTATCGTTGATCTGAAATATTCCATGTACTAGGAATACTTGATTGCTTTGGTTATTCAAAAAAAATGGGCTTTTGAAAAAGTCATATTCAAAAGCCCTATAAAAATTGGTGGTTCTAGATTTTTTAAAAAATTTAATTGGATGGTGGTTTGATTTCGAATCCTTGCGCTTCCATAATATTGAGCATATCGTACCAGTAGCGTAAAAATGTAATCTTACCATTCACTACCGTCCCAGCTGTATGATAGGGAACTGTTATGATTTTACCTGTTGCTTTGTGCTGAAGGGTATTGGTGCCCCAAGATAAAATCCATTCCCCCTCGTTCCAATTATTGGTCACTTTGACAGGCAGATAAAGCTCTCCCGAAAGGGTATGTTTGAATTGGTTGGTACTATTGGTGTAATATTCCTTGTGTTGGGCTACTGTTAGTGAGTCTAAGCCTCCTCCCAAGCCATAGATCATCGCATTTGGTGCGAATTGCGCATTCATCGTAGCTACATCCCCGGCCTGAAGTGCTTTGGTATATTTCTGTACCACTTCCAAAGCTGTAGCAGCATTCTGAAATTCAAGCGTCACCACTTGATCCTGAGCGTTCGAAATCATCGGCGTCAGTATCATTAGCAAAGCTAAGGCCATTGTAATTTTTAAAATTTTCATAAAAGATTGAGTTAGGTTAGAACAAAATAAATTTCCGAATCAACATTGATTCTCAATCTAATGACTTGATAATTAATTGGTATTCAAATCAATCAGGGACGAATGACCCCTTTTACTGTCCCAAAGCCATTAAAAACTTTCCCGAAGAAAATTAAAAGTCGAAAAATCAACCTGGGCTAAGCATAGTAGATGCCACCACCAAAAAGGATGGGTTCAGCAGGTTTTCTTTGTTGTAAATTAAAGGAGTAAGCTCCGGTAAGTTTATTACATCTCCTCCCATTGCCAATACAATGGCATGTGCCGCAGCCGTGTCCCACTCCATTGTTGGCCCAAAGCGGGGATATAGCTGAGCTTTGTTTTCGGCCACAAGCGTAATTTTCAAAGAGGAACCCATGTTGGTTACCTTGACTTTAGGATATTTGGCAATGAAATCCTTTGTCTCTTGATTCATATGGGACCTGCTGGCTACGATTGTTTTGATTTCATTATCAGTAACCTTGCTCAGCCTTACAGGTTCCTGATTACCTCCTTGTTTCCAGGCACCGGATTCTTTACTGCCCCAATACAACCAATCCAAAACTGGCGCATAGACCACACCCATTATGGGTTTTCCGAGATGTATCAGCGCGATATTGACGGTAAACTCCCCGTTTCTTTTAACAAATTCCTTGGTACCGTCCAAAGGATCGACCAACCAATAATATTCCCAATCTTTTCGGATCGAATAGGGGATATCGGCACCTTCTTCAGATAGAATCGGCAAATTGGTGTCCTCCAGAACAGATACGATTACTTTGTGAGCCGCTTGGTCCGCCAAGGTTAAGGGGGATTGGTCTTCTTTTAAAGTGAGACCGATTTCATCGGAATGGTAAACTTCAAGGATTTTCTTGCCTGCAATGAGAGCGGCTGATTTGGCTAATTCTGTGAGGATGTTAATTTGCTTGAAATCGGGATTCATGGATTTTTTGATTAATTGAATATCGTTTATTTATTTCAAACCTTTACATTGATTAAAATATGGAACGCTGATGATGTTGATTTTGCGGATGAACACAGATTATAAAAATCAGTGAATATCTACTAAATCAGCGTCATCCCGATAATCGGAACAGGTCCTGCGTGCTATTGAAAACCGTTCTATCTAGGAAATAGTCATAAATAATGAATAAATCTCTTTCCCTTTTCAATACTAAAGTTGTTGAATTTCCCCAATTTAATTGGCAGATTTAGAAATTACATTTCAAACTAGAATACCTAATCATGAACTCAAACAATACCAACATTTCGATATTTACATTTTTAATCCTCCTGTTGTTTAGTCCCATAGTTTCAGCTCAAATCTCTGTAGCCGAAAAAGCCTTTGCAGAAGCTGAATCAAAAGGTTTTTCGGGCGTATTGCTTTTGGCTTTGGATGGGGAGGTGGTTTTTGAAAAAGCCACAGGCTACCGCTCTTTTGAGCAGAAAATCCCACTTCAAACCACCGATGTTTTTGAAATGGCCTCTGTTTCCAAACAGTTTACGGCCATGATGGTGATGAAATGTGCAGAACAAGGGCTTTTGACTTATGATGACGAACTCACTGATTATCTGGACATTCCTTATCCTGGCATCACCATCAGGCAATTACTGACCCATACCAATGGTCTGCCGGATTATCAGGCTGTCATGGACAAGCATTGGGACAAAAGCAAGGTAGCCGACAATGCAGCTATTTTGGAATACCTGCGCAAATACCAACCGCCCATGTTGGCCCAACCCGGAGAAAAATATGAATACAGCAATACTGCCTATGTGTTTCTGGCCAGTATCGTGGAAAAAGTCACCGGCAGGGATTTTATCGAACTGTCCCGGGAATGGATATTCAAACCCTTGGGCATGGGCAATACCGATATCCGGACTTTGGAGGAAAAAGCCAAGGTACCCAATTTTGCTGCAGGTCATCTGAAAGATGAAAACGGGAATTATATCAATGCCAATAAATTCCATTCTTCTGATTATACGGTTTGGTTGGGAAACAGAAAAGGGCCCGGAAGGGTCAGCAGTACGGCAAAGGATCTATTGATCTGGGATCAGGCTTTATATGCGGGTACTTTGGTAAGTAAGGAAACTTTGGAATTGGCTTTTTCACCTCAAACTTTGAATGATGGGAGTTTAAGTAACTATGGCTTTGGCTGGGATTTGAGTGAAGATCCGGATTTTCATAAAATCGTATCCCACACCGGAGACAATCCGGGATACAAAACCCTGATCATGCGCTTTATTGACCAAAACAAAACCTTGATCCTGTTGAACAACAATGCCCATGAGTCCAAAGACCAATTGATCAAGGGGGCTGTGGAGGCTTTGAGGGGGTGGTAAATTGAAATTGAATTGATCTTCAATACAATTTAGGTATTAAATGGAACGCTGGACCTGTCCCGATCATTTGGATAACGCTGATTTGGCAGATTTTCACAGATTTTTTTACCTATGTTATAAGGAAATGTTTAGGGATTTGAAGTAGACTTAATTCGGACTTTTGCGGTTCATGGTTGCCTGTTCATAGGCATAGGTCAGTTTGATCAAAACCGGTTCATCAAACATCCTACCCAAAAACTGTATGCCTGCCGGAAGGTTTTCGGAAGTATATCCCATGGGAACGGTAAAGGCGGGTTGCCCGGTATGGGGTGAGATAATCTGACTGTTATCCCCTTTATATTCCTCTTCAAAAAATGTGATCCGGGCAGGTTTGTTATTCCAGGAGGGGTATACCAAAGCATCCAATTGCAATTCATCCATTTTATTTTCGATGGCCTCCCTAAAGGCCACCCTTCTGATATCTGTATAGGCATCTCCACAAGGAATTTCAGGGTTTTCCCGACGCAGGGTATTGGATGACAAGCGCTCCATTCTGTCTCTGGTATAGGCTGACTTGGAACCTATTCGCATGATATCTTCCAAGGTTTGGACCGTATCCCTTTTGACATAAGTCTTAAGAAAATCCTCCAAATCCAAACGAAATGTGGGACACCATTGATCCTGACTGAGCTTATCGAAATCGGCTATTTCCACATTTTCGATGATCTCAGCCCCCTGTTCCTCCATATCAAACAGCGCTTTTTCGAAAAGCGCATAAACTTCATCATCAGGATTATTGTCCACCAGGTTTCTCAATACGCCTATTCTTGCACCCTTTAGTCCTTCCCTCTCCAGATACTGGGTGTAATTGGAAGGGATTTTTCCTTCGGAATACAGTGTTAAGGAATCCTGGGGATCATATCCCGCAATGACTTCCAGCACTTTCACTGCATCTTCGACCGTCCTGCACATGGGACCTACCACATCATTTCTAAGATAAAGGGGCACTATTCCCTCTCTGCTAACCAGTCCCAGGGTCGTCCGGAAACCAACCAATGCATTGTGGGAAGATGGTCCCCTGATAGAATTACCAGTATCCGTACCCAAGCCAATTGTCCCGAAATTTGAAGCCATGGAGGCACCTGTCCCTCCACTTGAACCTGCCGGAACATGGTCGAGATTATAAGGATTTCTGGTAATGCCTGCAGTTGAGCTTTCAGAATGCATCGGGCTGAATGCCCATTCAGCCATGTTGGATTTGGCGATAACAATCGCTCCAGCGGCTACCAGTTTTTTGATGATAAAGGCATCTTCCTCCGGGTAAAAGTCCTGCAAAGCCAGAGATCCGGCTGTGGTAGGTAATCCTTTGGTATTGATATTATCTTTTACAATCAGGGGAATGCCATGAAGGGGGCGCAGGGTTTTTGTTTGTTGAAACTCCTTATCCAAGGCTTTTGCCATTTCCATAGCATTGGGATTTACCATGCTGATCGAATTGATGTCCTTGTCCATCTCTTCTATCCTATCCAAATATGCCTGTACCAATTGTTGGCTATTGAATTTACCACTTTGGTATGCTTCATGAATTTCGGAAACAGTGAGTTCCGAAAGGTCAATAGATTCCGTATTTGGGGCGCTGCATCCTAAGAATGTATTTAGGATAATTACCCATAGGATGGATTTTTTGTGAAAATTTGTTTGGAGTTGTGTCATTGGTATTTCTTAAGGTCTTGTTTGATCAATTCTTTATCTCCAAAACTCAGTTTATAAATGTCATCAAAAATGCCCGTTTATTTGCGCTTTCAAGGAAAGGATGTTTTCCTTCCTTGTTTCAATTTTGGCAAGTAGGTTGAAGCACCTTCCCAAATCCCCAATAACATATGCTTCGAAACGGGGATCATATAGCACCTTTTCATGGTCACTTTTGATTATTCGGTTGTCCTTGATGGAATCAAGCAGCTCATAGAATTTTGAATTCCCTTTTTCTGCCATCACCATCTTACCTGAATTATTGGACATATGAAGGGAAGGAATAGTAGCCATGACAGGTTCAAATCTGTCATTGATGAAATCGGTAATGGAATTCATACTTATTCTGACATTTTCAAAATCAGCATAGTATTTGTCGAGTGCCTTGAGCGTTTCCTTTTGTCTAAAGTTGCTAAATGCCCCTGAGGATTTTGCAGATTCAAAAGTGGTAGAATAGCTCGTCGCAGCTTCTGAATAATACAGGGGTTCAACGAGCATGCCGAACTTTTCTGCTCCCATTTTATCAGCCGAATTTCTCAGGTGAGTCAATAAGGTGGATAAGATCTCAATCCGATTCCGGTGAAATTCAGTAAGAAAATCCAACTTTTCAAGGTCTTTGTCCAGGTCACTTAAGACGTCTGAGTAAAAATCAGCCTCCTGATTCCGGTACTTCCGATTTTCATTCCAGGTGTTGATTTGGAGGGCAATGAGGATACCGATTACAACGAGGAAAATTTCGCCGATGGCATAAACGAGATATCGGGTGAACCGATTCTGGGAGAGAAGTTTTTGGCGGATTTTGCGGAAAAGTGAGATCATAGCCTGTTTTTTTATTTTAAAATAAAACCACCCTCATCCTATCTTTCCATCTCCATCAATGTCTTTTCCACTTTGCTTTTCAAGGATTTTTAAGGTGTTGACCAAAAGAGATTTTGTCCTCTGAAGTTCATATTCTAAGTAAGCGACCCTTGCTTCTAAAGTTTCGGCCCTACCTTTTTGGTCAGAGATTTGGCTTTGTTGGATTAGATTCCAAAATAGTCCCATGTGGTTTTATGGTTTAGGTGTTTTAAATAATCTAAGTTTTTGGATAAGCCATAGAAATGGATTAGGTCGTTTGCCGGATCGATGCTCTCAAATCGTTTTTGGAAATAGGAAGTTGTCGTATCCGGATTCCGGTAGCATCAAAAATGGCATTGGTCACAGCAGGAGCGATGACCGGAGTACTTGGTTCTCCCCCTCCTCCGGGCGGGTTTCCGGAATTGATAATATGGGTTTCAATTTTTGGCGCTTCATTCATTCGGGTGACGGGATAATTATGGAAATTACTTTGTGCCACTGCTCCGTTTTCAATGGTAATCTCCCCGGTCATGGCAGCGGCCAATCCGTAGATTATTCCACTTTCCATCTGGGCAATGAACCCATTTGGGTGAATGGCAAAGCCGGGATCCACTGCACATACTACCCGATGCACTTTCACCTTTCCATCTATGCTCACTTCCACTTCTGCTACCTCAGCCACAATAGATCCAAAAGATTGGGCAATGGCGATGCCTCTGCCCCAATTGGCAGGAAGTGGATTTCCCCAATTTGATTTTTCGTAAACCATGTCCAACACACGTTGAAATCTTGAATTATCCTTAGTCAGGCTCTTTCGATAGCCAAAAGGATCCTGCTTTGCAGCATGGGCCATTTCATCAATGAAGGACTCAGTCAAAAACCCATGCGTGGAATGGTCGACGCTTCGCCAGTTGCCCCAAGGTACATGGGAGGCAGGACTGGAATATTGAATCAACTGATTGGGAATTGTGTATGGAATATCCGCCGCTTCCGGGGGATGGTGCTTGAATATAAACTGATGGGCGTAGGCAATGGGAAGTCCCGATTCATCCAAGCCTGCCTTCATCCGACTGATGGTTGCCTCCCGATAGACATCGTGCTGCGTATCTTCTTCCCTGGACCAGATTAATTTGACCGGGTATTCAACTTCCTTGGCGATCAATATCGCCTGCTTCATCACATCTGTCTCGGAGCGTCTTCCAAATCCTCCACCCAGGAGCTGATTGTGGACTGTCACCTGATCGATGTCTATTTCAAGGAGTTCTGCGGCGGCAGCTCGGACTCCAAGGGGGTTCTGACTTCCACACCATAGCTCACATTTTCCATCGTGCACCCATGCAGTGCAGTTCATAGGTTCCATGGTGGCGTGGGCTAAAAACGGAAGTTGGTATTCTGCCTCGACAAGGATAGTAGACTTTTCGAATGCTTTTGCAGCGTCACCGTCTTTGAAGTGTGTATCCAGATTTCCATCCGCCAAATCGGTATCCATGGCCTTTCGATAGCGGTCCATGATTTCTTCCTGATTCAGGCCACTGTTTTCTGTGGCTTCAAATTCTATCGGAAGTGCATCCAGCGTAGTTTTTGCCTGCCAATAACCATCAGCAATGACAGCCACTGCATCCCCTAAGTTTACAATCTTTTTCACTCCTTGTTGGCTCGAAGAGACAGTAGTGTCCACAGATTTTACCTTACTTCCAAAAACCGGGGCTGCTTTAATCGTGGCATATTTCATTCCGGGTACCTGCACATCCATTCCAAACTGAGCTTCTCCGGTCACCTTGGCCGGTATGTCAAATCTTGGCTGGGAAGTACCCATGAGGGTAAACTCTCCGGGTGATTTTAGCTTTGGCTGGGTGGGTATATTGACCTTGGCTGCTGCAGGTGCAAGCTCCGCAAAAGTAGCACTACGCTTACTGCTTGGATGACTTATGATGCTGTTTTGGGCAGTAAGCTCATCTACAGGCACCTTCCAAGTATCTGCTGCGGCCTGCATCAGCATGGATTTGGCCGCTGCCCCTGCGATCCGCATGGCCTGCTGACCGGTAAATCTCACCGAAGCACTTCCTCCTGTAATCTGGAAATTCAGGGATTTGACGGCAGTAAGGAAAACCCCATCGATCGTTTCTTCTATAAACTTTGGGAAAGTTGCATTGCCTGCGATAAAACCTTTCAATAAGGTGTAATTGGCATATTCTTTATCAGCGGGAGCTTCCTGAAACTTCATGTTAGACCAATCAGCATCCATTTCGTCAGCGAGCATCATCGCCAAGGCGGTATGCACGCCCTGTCCCATTTCGGCATGTGGAATGATGGCCGTGACCGTGTTATCCGGAGCGATTTTGAGCCAAATATTCATGACCGTTTCTCCTTCTGAAGCTATCAATCCGGCTACTTTGGAGGAGCGGTTTCCCGGTCGGATAGCTATCCCAATCACCAAGGTTCCTCCTGCCAAAACTCCAGCTCCTATAAATGCGCGTCTAGTCCATTTTTTCATTGTCGTATAGATTTAAAGCGGATTGGAAGATTGAAGAGTTGCTGAAGCGCGCTTAATGGCAGACTTTATGCGTCCATACATGCCGCAGCGGCAAATGTTTCCAGACATGGCTGCATCAATTTCCTCATCGCTTGGAGAGGGATTTTCATTCAGAAGGGTTACCGCTGACATGATCTGGCCGGATTGGCAATAGCCGCATTGGGGCGTCTGTTCCTCAATCCAAGCTTGCTGCACGATATGAAGTGTGTTTTTATCAGTAGCTATTCCTTCAATGGTGGTGATGTTCTTCCCTTCTGCCGAGATCGCCGGTGTGACGCAGGAGCGAACAGGTTGGCCATCAAGATGAACTGTACAGGCACCACATTGAGCGATACCGCATCCAAATTTGGTCCCGGTCAATCCACACTGTTCGCGGATTACCCAAAGCAGGGGTATGTCAGCTGTGGCATCAACTTTATATTCCTTTCCATTAATAGTCAAACTAGTCATAATTCAGCGTTAAAATTATTTGTCAATATCGGAATTTTATTAGAAATCATCGGTCTTCAAGTGCATTTGATTGAACTACCGCAGTGGATCATAGCACCTTTTTTAGGAACAAATGCCCTCTGAGGAAATTGATATTCTTTCATTGCAAATATATCCCGTACCCGCCTGAAGATCGGGCTGGCCTAAAGGCACGGTGGGGTTTGGTTAATTTTTTGTTCTACCCATATCAAGTCCCTAAAGGGACTACCGCCCTTATTTTCCTGAAGGAGTTTTTGCGAGTTTTGCGGAAGATGCTTGTCCTATTATTTCATTTTTTCTTTTTGATTGGTTAAGAAATTTTTCATCTATCCAACCTTTTTATCTCGACCTCCAAATCTTGGATCGTGGAATTTACAGATTTTCTCAGGTTTTCGTAAAAGTAGCCGATATAGGATCGTGTGCGATTTTGCTGGGTTTTGATGAAATATAGGTACTCCTGATCAGTTTTGAGGGATTCAAAGTCCATTGGTATCATGCTTCCTTCAAAAGTATTTTCCTTACCCTCAAAATTATATCCTGATTCAAACCGACCCGGCAGTATATGCCTCATGTGGTATTGCACTTCAGCCAATTCCTCATCCTCCGCTTTTAGAAAAAAATCATATTGGGAATCATAAACAGCAATTAGCTTATTTCGGATATCGGTGTTGGAAATGATGTCCAATCCTCTGGATTTAGCGGTTTCGAACGAACTGGTGGAGTGGACGAAATGCATGGGGAGTAGCGTATAAATGAAGTGAGAAGCCAGGGAATCGTGGTAGGAACCGTCATTTTCCAAAACTTCGAGGATCAGGTTTAAAGCGTTCTGGCTTTTCCTGAGTTCATTCATATTGAAATTGATTTCCGCCAAGTCGGTCACTAATTCCGTTTTGCATCCCTTCAGGATTTCAAGTTCTGCCCTCTTGCGGCTTTTATTTTCCCCATAGTTTGATAGCTCAAAGGCGCCCCAGATACCGATGATCAGCACAAGAATCTCAAAAAAGTATTCCGGCCATTTTTCTTTGAGGGTGGATAAGATTCGTTTCATCATTTGAGTTTGAGTTCTTTTTGGATCAGTTCTTTTAGTTTCTGGTTTTGGGACAGAACAGTTTGTATATTGGATTCTGCAGTTTTGGTTTTTATGGAAGCTTCCAAAAGCAATTGTTGAAATTCCGGTGATTTGGAGAGGAGGATTAATCCTGCTTTATCGACAAATTCAAAGGAAACTTCTTGTTTGGTATAGGTTTTGGTTTCAAACCAACTGGATAATTGGTGGACTTTTTTGTCAGCTAAATAAACCCGAATTCTTTTTTCTACCAAGTCTGAGAATTGCAAATAAGCATCATCCAGATCCTTTAAGTACCTGGCATACGTGGTTATCTCTTTCCTAATCGCTTCTCCAGATATTTTGGAGGCAATAGAAGGATCATTATTGATTGCGATAGGATTATAATAAATCATGAACCTGATCAAATTGGGGTTTTCAATTTCCGAGTCCATCCCTTTGACTCCGATTTGATAGAGTGCTTGGTGTAGGTTATTGATTTTGGCTAGGCTTGCCAGGTTTTCACGGTATGAGATGGAATCTGCTTGTAAATCCTGAACAAGATTATTTAAAACTACCCGTTCAGATTGTTTTGCCTTTCGGGCCTCATTTGCATTGTTGATCTGAAGTGCAATCAGGATCCCGATCACGACCAATATGATTTCACCAATGGCATAGGCTAGGTATTGAGTGATTCGGTTTTGCTCAAGGAGTTTTTGGCGGATTTTTCTAAAGAATTTGATCATAGGGTATCCGTTTTGTTTAGCTGTGTATCGATTCTTGCCAGGGAGCGCTGTGTGGAAATCACCATCTCTTCCAAGTTGCTGATCAAATTTTTGGCATTGAGAATGCAAAGAGAAAAACCATTTTTATAAGCTGGATCGTTTAGCAATACTTTAATGACATCCGCGTTTTTGGTATTTTTCGTTGCTTGCTCAAATCCGCCCAATATGGCCATATAATCTTTGTAGGCTTGCCCCATATCCCCGGTTCGGAAGAATGGACCATAGAGGTATTCTTGGTAATCATAGCGCAAATGCTCCTGATCACCGTCGATTTTGTCATAGCTGAGTTCCATGCGCAGCAGTTCATTTTTCAAACTGTCATCCGATAGGATGCCGAGGCTCCCCGAACTGATCATTTCCCTGAGGGTACTGTTATTTCGGATAAATGGATCCCAATACAACACTTCCATGGTGTGGAAATTCAAAGAATCCGTATTGGTAATAGGCGCACCTTCAAAGTACCTGATCATCACCTCTGCTGATCTTCCGGCCCTGCTATAGCGGTCGATGCTACGGTGCAGTTCATCAAGGTTGAGTAAGAGGTCTGAGCGCAAACCATGGAGAAAAGCCGTCTCTCGTGCTTTGGTTTGCTGTGCTTCCCGGTAGTTATTCACCTGCAAGGCAATCAGAATCCCGATGACGACTAGGAAGATTTCGCCGATGGCGTAGGCCAGGTACCTTGTGATCCGATTCTCTTTCAGGAGTTTTTGGCGGATTTTTCGGAGGAGAAATAGCATATTATTGAAAACCTTTTAAATGGAATTTTTTGAGTTCTGATTGAACGGAATCCCGGATTTGTAGCACTTGCGAATTGTAATCTTTGAACATTTCCAAAATTGCATTCCAGGATCTAGACTGTTTGGAAATTTTATTGATAAACTTTTCATCTGCCGCCATGGCTTGGAAATCATAAGAAGGAAGGGAAACGGCTGAATCGGTTGGTGCATTTTCGAATCGAAACCGAACATACGTTTCGAAAAATTGACTGTTTTGCATTTGAACATCTGTATTCATCCTATTTACCTCCATTATGAATTCCCTGTGATTTGCAAGACTGGAGAACGCATCTCTAATCCATTGATTTTCAATTAAATTAATTTCTCCCACACTCATCATCTCAGTGTAGGTCTTTGCATCCTGTATCATGATGTAAAACTGGTGGTACTCACTTAGGTATAAATCAAAATTCTCTTGTTTTGATATGGGCAGCTGTTTGGCTTCCAAAGCTTCCTGAACGATAATTGAATTTTTCAACTTTCTCTCTGCTCCTTTCAATGAATTATCCACATCTACAAGTATCAGGTCAATGTCCTCATTCAGTCGCAGCAAATAGCTGTATGATTTGATTTTGTCCTTGCGTTGTTCATTCCAATTATTCACCTGCAAGGCAATCAGTATCCCGATCACGACCAATAAGATTTCGCCTAAGGCATAGGCAAGATATCTTGTTACCCGATTTTGAGCGAGCAGCTTTTGACGAATTTTGCGGAAGAATTTTACCATGTTTAACCGTTGATTTTTTGAAGGTAATTGAGGATTTCCGTTGTATTGTTAAAAAGATCTTTTTTGGTAAACAAAAGGATTTTGTTCATTGCCATTTTCCCTGATAAAGTGTTGAGCATGGTTTGCAGAAGTTGCTTATCGTCAACAGTTGACCAGTATTGTTCAGATAAGGGTCCATCTATTGTAACTGAGCTCAGCATAGAATGGGGATTACCGCTTTGTGAAGCTATTCCAAGCCCAAATGAATATTGAGTATTCAAAAAGATAGAAACGTTTTCATCCATTATTTTTATGGATTTGAGTTGGTCAGAATTAAACTTAAGGATTTTTGCCTTTAGCCCGTGCTCAAAGTACTCTATAATTCCGGTGTTCAATATTGAAACTATCGTATTCCTGTTCATTTCATTGCTTGGATCAAAGAAGGGTATATATTCATAGCGGGCAATATGTCTTAAGGTGTCTATTGTACTAGTCGGTTGGGATAGTCTATCCTTGAATCCCCCAAGCCTTTCAAGATCTTCTTCAATTGTTTTAATATCCAACTTTAATTGAATTGTATCCTGTTTGAAATCCTCAATTAAAGATTGGATAGTCAAACGAATCGAATGATTCTGTTTTCTCTCCTCATTCCAGTTATTGATTTGCAAAGCGATTAAAATTCCGATGACAACAAGGAAAATTTCGCCGATGGCGTAGACCAGATAGCGTGTCACACGGTTTTCGGCGAGGAGTTTTTGGCGGATTTTTCTAAATAAACTAATCATGGGCTATATCTTTTTGAATCATAGAAAGGGTTTCTTCGCACTGTTGCAAGGCTTGACCCACCGCAGTATATTGGGTTGCCAGAAAGTTCATGTAGGTTTGGTTTACATAAAATTTGTCTTCCAACAAATCCCGGATTTCATCCGCTGTAGGGCTGTTGATGTTCTCTAATTTTTGGCTGGCATAGTTAACAACCGATTGACCTTTCTCCTGTCCGATTTTGAGTTTTAGAATCAAGTCATCATAAGTATTGTAGAGTGTGACGATTTGTCTTCGCACCGAAGGGTTTGAAATAAGATTGAGTCCATTGTTTGAGAGTTCGTCCACCGTGGTTGAATTCGGTACAAAATCGATCAAAAGATTATACTGCATTAAAAAATGCGCATTCAGCGAATCCGGGTCTGTTGCATTTCCTTTCATCTGACTTTCAAAAACTCTTTTGTAGCTGACGGCTGTCTTCAATTGTTCTTTAATTTTCGTGAGGCGAAGGGAATCAGATCTTAGGTCCTGTTGAAGGTTGGTAAGAAAGGCATGCTCGCGTTTTGCATTTTTATTGGCTTCATTCCAATTATTGATACTCAGGGCGATTAATATCCCTAAGACTACAAGAAAGATTTCACCAATGGCGTATTTGAGGTAACTGCCTATCTTGTTTTGCCGAAGGAGTTTTTGGCGGATATGGCGGAAGAATTTTATCATTGATCAAGGTATTTTTGTATTCGGCTTGATAAAGTCAGGTTTGTTTCTTTATAGGTTTTAAGATTATTAAAAACCAATTCACTCTGATGGAGCAGATCTACCAGGAAATTCAATACTTGAGGATCTTTGATAAATTCTTTAAAATCCGTGGCATACTGATCTCCAACCCCCAAGCGAAAATCAGGAATGAATTGATAATTGGCACCGCGCTGAAGTTTATCTAATGGGTGAAATTGAGGGGTATCGTTAAAGTCAAAGGTGCTGGCCTTTTGTTGGTAAATTTCTAAAGACCACTCTAAGAATTGTTTGGAATAGTAGGTGATGATTTCTTCTGAAAGTGTTTTGTCTTCAATTTCCTGCAACAGTCCACTTCCATAAAGTGTCTGGTAATTGGTGTTAAATTTTGAAAATTTTCGAAATTCAAAAGTGTTCAGAAAATATTGCCCTAGGTCTTGGTTGGTATTGCTTTCCTTACCTTGGTAATTTAAAAGAATTTGTTGAATGCCATTTGTAATATCACCATAGTAAGCCTGCAGAAAATCAATGCGTTCAACTTCCAATTTCAAATCAGCCTGAATGCCGATTAAAAGCTGCTCTATCACTATCTTTTCTTTATTCTCTTCCTTTTGAATATTTAATTGAAGGGCGATAAGGATACCTATCACTACTAGAATTATCTCTCCTACGGCATAGGCCAGATACCTAGTCACCCGATTTTGCTGAAGGAGTTTTTGGCGGATTTTGCGAAAGATTTTTAGCATTGGCAATTCATTTATTTAAAGATGTTTTCTGATACTTATATTTACTTGCCATATAAAACCCTGAGCGTTCTGCTGATGGAAGCGGCTACCACTGAATTATGGGTTTCATCTTCGAAAATATGGGAAGTTAATCGTAGTCCTTGATAATTTCGGAAGTGGAGAGAATCCGAAAAAGCATTCATCTTTGGGACCATGCTTGTCCCTTCCTTGCTTCCTACCGAAATAAACACCTTGGCATTAAAATCCTGGTATTGCTGTGAATAAAGCTGTTCCAAAGCAAAAATTTCATCCTTATTCCACCAAAATGAGGGACTGTTGATGCCAAATCTGCTGAAGGTATTTGATGCTTTGAGCAGACAATAGCCTGCAAATAACCCTCCAAAGGAATGTCCTGCTATCCCTCTGTCCTGAGTGGTTTTGTATTGTCCATCGATAAATGGGATAATTTCATTTTGGATCATATCCAAAAAAACCGGGCCTCCTCCTGATAATAGTGCTCCTTCCTCAAGGTCAAAAGTTTTTAAAAAAGCAGGATTGGAGTCACTTGCCGGATCAGCGGATGGGGTATAATCCGTCCACCGACTGCTCATCCAGGGAGAATAGGATTGCTCCCATTCATCACCTATGCCAACGATAATCACCCCTTCAATCTCTCCAAACATGTCCAAAAGTGTCCGGGCAGCATGGGCAATTGGAAATGAAAAACTTCCATCCAAGAGGTATAGTACCGGATATTTTAAACTGTCAGCAGGAGAATAATGTGGTGGCAACGATACGGTCAAATGATAACTTTTGCCGTTGGTTGTGGAGTGGAACAGGTGTTGTTCCTGCTGATTGATAACAGGGACAAGCCCTCTTTGTGCCGTAGCCTCAAAGGAAATAGTGATAATAAAAATTATTGGAAGGAAAATTGTGAAGAAAATTTTTAGCATATTATTCCTTATTTAATGATTACCGGCTTAGCAGTATAGGCGGCACTTAGAAATTTCCAGGTTCCCCCTTCCTTGATTAAAGTGAAATAATCCATATTATGGGATTGGGCTTTACCCTCCCGGTACAGGATGGCATCTGCTTTTACAAAGGCCAATTGCCCTTCACTGATATGGATGGTGTAATTGGATACCGGTTCGGTGAATCGGGTCGCGTTTTCGTTTTTACTGGCCAAATAATCTTCAATAGTGGTGGTAAACGTTTTCCACTTTCCTTCCCTAAAACTTGCCCCGCCAATGGTCGCTTTTGGCAAAAACATAGGCTCAACAGCCTCCAAATCGCCGTTTCCAACTGCAATTAAAAAGCTTTCCACCAATTTCTTGACAGCGGATTCATCGGATTCGGCTGCAGGTCTTGTTTCCTCAAATTCAAAAATGAATCTGATCCCATCATAAAAGCCCGGATAGGGCACATGGCCGTAATTGGCATAAGTGACATACTTGTAAGAAATCCTCTCTCCCAATCGGGTTTTGATCAGTTCCGAAAAGTCTGCCAATTGCTTGTGGATAACCCGATCGGCGTCATAGGCATCGTTCAGGGAATTGGCCATAAAGATTTTTCTACCCTCAAAATCGCCTGGCTTTTGAAAAGCCTTTTCGCTCAAGTCCAGAAAATAAGCATTGCTTTCTTCAAACCAACCGGCACTGTGTCCGATATAGGCTTCAAATAAGGTGGGTTTGGTAAGCAAGGTATACAATGTAAAAAGACCACTTAGAGACTGTCCTTTGAGGATTCTTTGTTCGTTGGTCCGGTAGGTTTTTTCTATGGATGGAATCAGTTCCTTTTCGATAAAGGATAGAAAATCTTCTGCCCTAGGTGGTCCAGGATAGCCTTTGGCCACCACAGGCATCATATCCCTGTTGCGGTTTGTATTCTCAATGGCCACGATGATCATTTCGGGCGCAAGGTTTCGACTCTGTAATCTTCGGAGATCAGAGAGGGCGTTGAATAGTCCATATTCCGAACCATCGAGCAGGTATAAAACCGGATAGGATGCAGTAGAAGTCTGATAGCTATCCGGCAAGTGAATCAACAGGGGTCTGTTTTCAAGAAGTATCTCAGATTGGATAGTTTTATGTACTCCGATTTGGATAGAAACATCCTGCGCTAGGAGGTCTCCTGACTTACTCCATCCCAGAAGGATCAGTAGCAAAAGGCAATATATATAAGTGTTTTTCATGATTATAAAGCCTAATTCAATTGGTATTTGTCTTTGATCTCTTTGATCAGGTCTTCACCCAATAGCAGCTGCGCCTTATACTCCTGAAGCGAGCGCCCCGTCATCGTCCGGACGACGGCGACTTTATTGATAAATAAGTCCAAGCTGTCTTGGTCCCGGATCTTGATGTAGGTCTCTTTGGTAATGGGCTTGTCGAACCGTAACTCACCAGTTACCTCAAAATTGATCAGTGTTGCTGCTAGTGGTACCAATTCCCATTCTCCCTTTTCTACAAGCTCATCCCGGAATACTGTTTTCTTCAATTGGTTGTCATAGGCATTCATTTTATTGACCAGCCTTTGATCAAAATACCGCAGGGTACCCGAGGATTTCATTTGGGAATAAGTGCCGTCTGTGGGTGAAAAAGGAAAAGTGGAGAAAACCATCGTCATACTTTTGTAAAATACCACCGTATCCCAATCCGCACCGGGAGCATGAAGCATGCGAAGGAATTCATCCATTTTTTGGTCTTTCTCCTCCATAAACCGGATCCCTCCCTGCAAGGCTTTTCTGTCCTGTTCCAGATCTTCCAACATGGATTGCGCGAGGACTTTGGCACTTTTGTTTTCGACGTAGGCTTCCCTCTGGTTTTCTACAAAAAAACCAAGGACGATTGCCAGAAAGAGCATCAGAAATTCCTTAAAATAGGATGTCCAGTTTCTCTTTTTGAAGACCTTTGACTCTTTTGCATTGGATTCTTCAATAGTCTGATCTTGATCTAAAGGCTGATTTTCCATGGTCAGTTGAGTTTATATTCTGACTGAATCAGTTCCAATAAGCCGCATGCGTCTGACTTTAAAGATTCGGCTCGGAGGCTATTGCCTTTGGTCATTTTGGATAGGTAGTGGATCTGAAAAGCAATCTCATTGATGACCCCAAAATCAGCTGTGATCAATTGGGGATTGGAGGTCGGCATGACGAATCTCATTTCTGAATCCATGGTGGCGTTCAATTCTGCGGAATGGAAGACCTTCCCTCCCATTTCGCGAAAGGTGGATTTGGTTCTGTTGTCATTCTCGTCCCATTCCTCCAACACCTTTACTTTTTTCTCATATGTAAGCAATTCATTGACGACGTTTCTTTTTCGAAGCAGCCGAAGATTTCCTGCATTTTTGAGCTGCTGTATGGTGCCATCCGAATAGAAAAATGCCTGTTCATTGAACACCTGCCTCGCCAAAAAATAAATCTGATTTCCCAACAAACTCCGCTCTTCTGATAGGATCATTCCTGCCAAAGAATCCATGAGTACGCTTTTTTCTTTTCGGAAAGAGATATATGCGCTAAGGTTGGTTGTATCCGTTTTTAAGTCTTCTATCAAAGAGAGGATGTATTCTTTTTCAATCTTTTTTGCACTCAAAGACTCTCTGTAATTCTCCGCAAGGAATCCACAGAAGACTGCCAGAAAGAGCATAAAGAACTCCTTGAAATAGGATTTCCAGTTCTTCTTTTTCAGGGAACTGATTACCTCTTTGTTGGAAAGGTCTTTCTCGTTTTCGGATACTTGATTTTCTTCCATCCCCTTAATTTTCCAAAGTGACAAACAACTGCGATTGAATCAGCCAAGTCCCGGATTTTTTGGTCCATTGGGCGGAGTACTTCCCTCCCACCACTGCCTCATCCGAACCTTCTACATATCCTTTCCAGGTTCCCGTTTCCCATGCCAATAGGGTTTTGGGATTGACCAGTACTTCGTCCGGAGTCCGGATCCAATACATTCTCGGGCCTGTCGATTCTTGGATATACTTGATCAATTCCTTTTTTCCGGAAATCAAAGTGCCTGCACCTGTGGTGATCAAGGCATCTTCGATGGAAAAGTTCGCATTCAACTCATCATCAAAAGCACGAAGGGCCTGATTCGATGCTTCACGTTGCGCAAGAATCTGAGACACCTCAGCCTCCTGCGCATAGGAGAAGGTGATTACCAAAAGCCCTATCAGGGAAAGAATTGATTTTCTTATACAACTCATTGGTTATCCCTATAATGGTTGAACCAACTCAAAATAGCCGCTGACTTACTCATCAGCATGCTGGGTCGATTGACCAGTCCATGGGACGCATTCGGTATTCGGACCAAAGCAGCTTCCACTCCTTGGAGTTTGAGTGCTGCATAATACTGTTCGGATTCAGAAATGGGCGTACGAAAATCCTGCTCGCCCGTCAGCAGCATGGTTGGGGTTTTAACATTGCCAACAAGTGATAAAGGCGATCTTCTCCAGTAATTCTCCTGATCTTCCCATGGCATTTTTCCGAACCAATACTTGGCAAAGAAAGCCGGGTTGTCCGCATGTAGGACAAAACTTGTCCAATTGATCACGGGTTTGGCTACCACGGCCGCTTTGAAACGATCGGTTTTTCCAATGATCCAAGCTGTCAAAACACCGCCACCTGAACCTCCTGTTACAAATAGGTTATTCGTGTCGACATAGCCTTTAGCAATCACCGCATCCACTCCGGACATCAGGTCCTCGTAGTCATGGTTGGGGTAGTCATGGTGTATTAAATTTCCGAATTCCTGACCGTAACCGGTACTCCCTCTGGGATTGGTATAGAGGACCACATAACCTGCCGCAGCATAGTTTTGGATTTCGTAAGCAAAGGAAGGCCCGTACATGGCAAAAGGACCGCCGTGGATTTCAAGGATCATTGGGTATTTTTTGGAAGGATCAAAGTCAGGAGGGGTGACAATCCATCCCTGAATTCTTCTCCCATCGAAACTGGATTCCCACCAGATTTCTTCAGTTTTTCCGATTTTCCGAAAGGAAAACAAATCATCATTGACTGCCGTCAGTCTTTTGGTTTCTCCGTTATTCCAGATGGCCAAATCAGCTGGATGTTCCGGTCCACCTTGGGTAAAAGCAAAGCGGTTGTTGGTTGAAACGGTGAAAGATCCAGCATTGTATGGCCTGCCCAAATCCAGTCCGCCAAGTCCTTCAACTATCGTTCGGATTTTTCCTGTAAGAGCCACATGCCCCACTTTGACATCACCTTGATCATTATACTGGAAGTAAATACCTTGTCCATTTCCTTCCCATTGCGGATTATTTGCGTCACGGTCCAGATCCGATGTCAGATTTTTTACTCCGGTTCCATCCGCATTCATGATATATAAATTGGTCACCATATAACCCTGGAAGGTGTCATCATGACCTGTGAACGCAATCATTTTGCCGTCAGGAGAAAGTGTGGGACTGCTATCTGGTCCAAACCTTGAGGTCAAGGCTTTCACCTCACCTGTGGACAAATCCAGCTGATAGATTTCTGAATTTCTTGGTTCTAATTCTGAATTTTCATGCAGGTTGGCCGAAAAGAAAAGGCTTTTCCCATCTTTAGCCCAAATAGGGCTTCCATGGTTATTGGCTGAAAATGTGCGTTGTCTCGGCGTTCCCCCATCGATTCCCAAGGTGAAAATCTGGGTTTTGCCGGGTTTTAAATATCCTGTACCGTCACCCCGATAATTTAACTCATCGATGAAGATCGGTGGTGCATTCCAATCCGCACCTTCAGGTTTTCCGGGGATGTTCAGCATGGATTTTTTGGCTTCGGGCACAAATTGCGTAAACGCCAATTGCCTGTCATCCGGACTCCAAGCTACTGCACCGGGAGGTATGGAAGTATTGGTCAGTGCTGCGGTTTCCCTGGTATCGAGATGCATCAGGAAAAGTTTGACCTTATCATCTTGTTTGTTGGAAAGAAAGGCCAGCTTCTTACCGTCATTCGACCATCTTGGGGCATAGTCTCGTTGGTTGCCCTGGGTGAGTTGTCGGATCCGGGAACCATCGGGATTACTGATCCAGAGATTGGAATAATCCCGGTCGGTCATGATGTCCTTGAAATTTCGGACAAAGACAATTTGGGTGCCGTCCGGGGAAATCTGCGGATCGGTGACATACTCCATATTGAAGAGGTCGGTCAGTTCGAGATTGGTTTTTTCCTGGGCCTGAATACTGTTGATGTAAAAGACAAGTAAACCAAGTAATAAGGGGATGCGGTATTTCATGCGATTAACGATTTAAGAGTTTAATGATTTGAATTGGGGAGGAAGTGCCCTTGTTTTCAAAATTAACTTTTTGAAAGCACAAGGGAAAATAAGACTCGGGATGAAAAGGAAGATGAGTGGCTTTTTTCATAGGGGTGTTATTTGTTGGTTTATGGAAGGTTTCTTTCTTTTATAGAAAGCGATCAGCTGATAGATTATGGACAGAATGAGTACGAAAAGACCAATGCCCAGGAGTTCGGTTTGGCTCAATTGAAAAAAAACCCATATCAAAGCAATCAGGGCAAAAGTACCAAGGAAGTATCCTCCTTTGATTTTAAATAAATCAGGACCTGGATTTTTTTCTGTTATTCTAAATTTGAAAAAGGCAAGGATTACTCCTAAATAAATGAGAATGGAGTTCCCTGTGACTAATATCAACAGGTATCTAAAGCTTCCCGTACCGGCAATAAGTAATTCCAGAATGGCCAGGAAAACAATCGCGATGGCAGGAGTGCCATATTTGGGATGAAGTTTGGCAAATACTTTTGGCAGGATTCCATCCACTGCTCCGGCGTATAGAATGCGGTTTTTCAGTAAAAAAATGGAACTGAATGTGCTCCATACTGCGATAAAGGAGACGAAAAGGATCAGAAGAAACCCGGTATTTCCTGCCAGGTTTTTGGCTAATTCGGCCAATGGAGCCTCTTGATTTTCGATCAAAGTCTGACCAAGAACTCCCTGAACGGCCAAATGGATCAAACAAAAAATCAAGACAACGCCGAAAATTCCAATCACGAATCCCAAAGGGGCTGTTCGTTTTGGATTTTTCATTTCACCCCCGACACTCAGGGCCAATTCACCACCAAGAAATGCGAATATCAAGAGTAGGGAAGCTTCTCCGATTTTGGAAAATTCAGAAAACCCTTTCCAGATAATGTTATCCAAACTTATGGCAGAAAGGCCAAAGGTCACCAGAACCAACATCGCCAAAACCTTGGTGAAGGTCAGGATTTTCACGAAGATCATGCTGTCTTTTATTCCCCGGACGCTGAGCAAAGAAATGATTCCCAGAATCACCGAAAATAAACCAATCCTGGCCCAAAGCTCCCCAAGAACAGGAAAAGAGGTAGCCGCAATATCTGCCATGGCATTAAGCAGTGCTGCACAGGCCAAAACACCCACTCCAAACAAATACAGCGAATTGGAAAGAAAACCTGCCAAAGGACCGAATGCACGCTCGATATAGACATACATCCCGCCCGTATCGGTAACTCGGCTGCTGACCTCAGCAAAACAAAGACCAAGCGCTAAAAAGATAAATCCACAAAAAATATAGGCCAAAATACTTCCGTTTCCTAAAATCACAAAGACCAGTGCTGGTAGCAGGAATATCCCACTTCCTATCGAAATGCTGAGTACATTGGTCACCACACCTAATATGCCGACTTCGCGTTTCAATTTATTGGTTTCGAGGTCTGCCATCATTAGTCATTAGATTTTCGCCAGATTTGGGTGTTGGAGTTCGGATACCAACCTGTTGGGAAAATTTCTCCCATTCCAGCAGTAGTTCTTGGTATTTTTCAGGATTCACCTCTTTCATATCCTGCTGCTCGGAGAGGTCATTTTCCAGATGATATAGCTCGAAGTTTTTCAATTCAAAAGGTTTTTCAGTATTCAAAAGCTTCCATTTTCCTTTTCTGAGCATCGCATCGCCCCGATGTTCCAAGCCAAAAACATAAGTGGAATCATGAATTGGATCTGGATCTCCGGTCAAAGCAGGTAAAAGAGAGCTTCCCGCTAATCCTGCAATTTCTTTCCCTCTCCAGGTTTTCGGGTAGGTTATTCCGGCGAGTTCGTAGAAAGTCGGAGCCAGATCCATGATGCTGAGAAATTGATCGTTGATTTGGTTTTTTGGGCTGACTCCCGGACCGGAGATTATCATGGGGGCATTCATTCCCCCTTCGGTGGTGTATCCTTTGAAGTATTTGAAAGGAGAAGCACCTGCCTCTGCCCATTGCGGACCATAGGAAATAAAGGAGTTTTCCTTTCCCATATCTTCAAATGCATCTGAATAATTTTCCTGTAGAAATGGCCCAAAATAGTCATGGTAGAAGAAGTCCTCAGCGGCAGCGCCATTATCTGACAGAAAAACAATCATCGTGTTTTCGTATTGGCCTGTTTCCTTTAGGTGGGAAATCAAACGCCCGATGTTGTAGTCCAGGTTCTCCACCATGCCGGCATAGAGTTCCATCTTTCGGGATTCTTTTTTCTGTTTCTCCGGAGAAAGCGAATCCCATGGTTTGACCCTTGGATGAAGCGGAGGTGTTTCTGCGGTTGGATGGATCATCCCTGCTTTTTTGAGTGATTCCAGTCTTTTGTCGCGAAGGACTTCGTAACCGGCATCATAGCGGCCCTCATATTTTTTCCAGTAGCTTGAATCTACCTGTAGAGGCCAATGTGGGGAAGTATAAGCGGCAAAAACGAAGAAGGGCTGTCCATCCTCGCTATCCCCTTTGATGTAGGATATCAGTTTGTCTGTATAAAAATCCGCGGAATACGCGTCTTCAGGCCAATTGGCTTCTTCTCCATTTTCGGTATAAATTGAAGTGGGTGTATCCGGGAAAATACCTCTTTCGCTGTAGTGGTTGGCCCCACCTTCCAGGGTCACAAAGGATTTTTCAAAACCTTTATTGGCAGGATTGGCATCAGCAGATCCTCCCAAATGCCATTTTCCGGCCATATAAGTATGGTAGCCTGCTGAGCGAAGCAGTTCAGGAACAGGAATAATCCGGCCACTGAGTTTTCCTTCGTATCCGGGAATTCCCGTGACCAAATCCTGTGAACCCATACCCGCCACATGGTTAAAATTTCCCGACAGCAACATGGCCCGGCTTACCGCACAAAATGGGGCGGTATGAAATCGGCTAAACCGGATGCCCTCTTTGGCCAATTGATCAAGATTAGGCGTGGCAATGTCTCCTCCAAAGGAACCCATATCTGCATAGCCCAAGTCATCGGCCATGATTAAAAGGATATTGGGAGGCTTAGGGGGCGGTATTTCTTTTTGGCAGGAAAATAAGAGTATTCCTAAAAAAGTGGTAAGGATAATTGGTTTAATTTGATAATTCATTTGTAAATCTGTTTTTCAGAAAGCTTATAATAATTAATGGTCAATAGCTTAGCATCTGCTTAATAATAAATAAGATAAGTGTTTTTTGATTGATTTCATTATCCATCTAACCTTTATTCTTCTTCCACATCCGATACACCTTACCCAGGAAATAAATCCCTGTCAATACCACAATCAAGATCAGTATTCCCTTTATCTCAAGTCCTGTCAAATTGGATAGGAAAAAAAGAATGATACCCGCCGAAAGAATTGGAACGGTGTAACCAAAAGGGATTTTGAACCCCCCATTATCCAAATCCTTCTTTCTTCGAAGACCGATCACCGAGAGCGAAACGCCAAAATAAAGCAGCAACACACTTGAAGCGGCGATTACGGCCAATTGCCTAAAGCCTCCTATGGTGGCAAGGGAAAAACCCAGCCCACTGTACAGCAAAATCGCCAAATAAGGAGTTTTGAATTTGTGGTGGATAGAAGCCAACCTACTGAAAGGAATCACCCCATCCCGGGAAAGTCTAAAAATCACTCTTGGATTATTCAGGATCTGCCCACTGACCATTCCAAACATCGATATCCCTGTTCCAACAAAAAGAAGGGTATATCCTACGGGTCCAAAAACAATTTCAGCAGCTTCTGCCAAAGGTGCTTCTTTTTGATTTGGAAGGTCGTTGCCCAAAACTCCCTGAGAAACCAATTGGATAAGTATGTAGAGCAATAGCACTCCCGAAATTCCTATAAAAATCGCACGGGGTACCGTCTTTTGTGGGTTTTTGATTTCCCCACCAATCGACAAGCCCGCGTCCCCACCCATAAAAGCAAAAAACAAGATCAGGGAAGCCTCTCCCAATTTTTGGATGGTCGGTTCAGATTCCCAAGATAAATTGACCCATTGCACATCTTTCCAGCCAAAGCTTATAAGGAGCAATAGTGGAATCAATTTGGCGACGGTAGTGATTTTGACCAATCCTATCCCTTGTTTGACTCCGATCACATTGAGGATGGTCAAACCTGAAAATAAAAGAAAAAGGGAAAATATTCTGAGAGTTGAATTCTTGAAAATCGGAAACAGTAAAGCCAAAATCTCAACTAAGGCATTGGAAACTGCCGCATCTGCAAAAATACTTCCCATCAAAGAGAATATTGAAACCAAAAATCCCGGATAAGCCCCAAAGGCAGTCTCCACATAAGCGTATCCTCCACCGGAATGGGTCACCTTGCTCCCCACCTCTGCAAAACAAAGCATGACCAAACCGATCAGCAATCCACAAAACAGGTAAGCCAAGACCCCGGAAGCCCCCATGGTTTCCGCGATGATGGCCGGCAAAACAAAGATGCCGGCACCTACCATGATATTGACAATATTGGCCGAGAGCCCCCACACGCCAACTTCTCTTTTTAATCCTTCTTGGGTGGTTTGCATAGGAGGTTTGAAAAATGGGGATGAATGGAATTTTTGATCATGTTTAAGTTAAATACCAATGCAATTTGTTCTTGTAATCCTTGAAAAGGATCTTAGGTGATGAATGCATTTGGGATTAAGATAAAAAAATCAATGGTTCGAGAACGTCGAGTTAGGACGAAGCGCAGGATTTTCTTCCCCAATCAGGGGATTTATTGTCCGAAGAAAAATTTTTGGGGGAGAAGGGGAATTCAATTTGATCCGAAGTATTTGTTTTGGTTGATTTAATTTCGGTCAAATGGGATAGTGAAATTCAACTTCTACCTGATGGCAGACAGGCCTTTAGAGTTTGGAAAACCTAGGGACTGCTAATCATAAATTACCCCATATTGTTAACCCAAATCTGCCTGTTCAACAATTGGTAAAAACAACCTGATTTTCTTTTCATCGGCCGGATAAAATAAAAAAGGGCTCACGTCGGCTAGTATTTCTTCAATATATGTACGGGCATAGAGGTCCAGGATTCGATCAACTAACTGCCTGGAATTCCTAAAAAAATTTTTGAGAATTCTAAAATATTCATTTCTATTTATCCTAATTAAATAGGTTTTATAGAATCATATATAAGCAAATTGATCGAACCTTTAAGTTTATTAAGAATTTTTGGCTGGAAGTATAGGGATGAATCAATCAAAAATCAACACCTAATTCTCACACCTATATTTATCACTTCATATATTTCTCAAACCAGGTCAAAATGCGCGGGGAAACATCCATCAGGAATTTGGGTTCAGTGGGTCCATGCGGCGTTCGGGGATACATGATCATTTCTGTGTCCACGTCCTTTCGCTTCAAAGAATTATAAAACTCCTGACCCTGAGCGAGGGGGAAAAGGCAAGGAAAAAGGAAAGGAAGATAGTTTTTTTCATTTTCAGCATATTATGATCAGTAATATAAGTGAAAATGTCCGGGTCTCAAAAGCCCTGGTTTTGGGAATATTTGCCTATGGATTTTCAAATGAAAATAATGTAGAATAAAATGGCATGAAGCGCATAAAAACTGAACTGAAAAAATAGGAACTTAACGTTTCCCTTATGGGCCTGTCCCGCATAATTAAAGTCATTTTGATTCCCAATTCAAATGAAGGGTTTGGTAAATGCATTTGGGTATGAGATAAAAATATCAATGTTCTTGAACCCTGACCTAGGACGAAACGCTTGAATTTCTTCCCCAATAAATAGGATTACTTTCCGAACGGGAATTGTCTAACCTTAGAAGTTCGAAGCAGGAAATATTCCTTCTTCAACATTTTAAAATTGTTAAAATTTGACTTAGGAATTTAAATAAATTTTATTTAAGTTGTTGATAAGAAACCACTTAAAAACCAATGACTCGTACTTTTTTTCTGTTTTTCATTTTTATTACCATCTCTTTTCTATGTAAAAGCCAGGACGTTAAAATCACAACTATTCCTCACATATTCGATCCAAATCATACCAATATTATGGGAATGTGCCAGGACGATAAGGGCTTCATCTGGCTTGCGGATAACTTCAATGGTTTGGTAAGATACGATGGGACGAATAAAAAGTATTTTAAGTCCAATCCAAATGACAGCAGCTCGCTTCATACAAACCGGCTGGAATGCCTATATGCAGGAAAAGGTGGGATTATCTGGATTGGGAGCGTTCATGAGGGCTTGGATAGACTTGATACCTCTAAGGAAACTTTTACACATTACCAAAATGATTCAAGCGATACCACCAGTCTTCGCGATAATCGGGTCTCTGCTCTTCTGGAAGATCGCTCGGGTACTTTATGGATTGGAACAGCAAAAGGACTCGATACCTTGGACAGGAAGACCGGGCATTTTGTTCATATCCAAGACGACACTCCTGCCGGTCGCTCCATTGCAGAGGCAGCAGTAAGAAGTATCTATGAGGATCATGCCGGACGGATTTGGATTGGCGCAGGCAATGCGTTCGATTTTGAGGAACACCCTTCTTCTGGATTATATAAGTTTGAAAAAGAGTCTGGTCGGATCACTCACTTTAGACATGATCCAAAAGATTCGGCCTCCCTAATTAGTAATAGGGTCAGGGCTATATTTGAGGACAGCAAAGGTAATTTTTATGTCGGTTCAGATGGGGATGGACTCCATATCATGAACCGGGAACAAGGCACATTTCAACGATTGTCCAACGTCCCAAATAATCCACATGCATTCTCCCGTCCACCTGTCAACCCAAACGCTCTCTTTGCAGTGGATCACATTACCTTTATCAATGAGGATTCTCAAGGGTGTATTTGGATCGGAACTTATGCAGGAGGGATCAACCGATACAATCCGAAATCGAAGACCATTGAGTTTTTTGGAATTTCGGGAATTGGACCGAATTACATGGAGAAAAATGATTTTCGGTCCTTGCTGAAAACCAAGGATAATCTTATGTGGGTTTCGGGATGGGAGCCCGAGACAGAGAATCAAGTGTTGTTTCAAATCTCTACCTTTAAAAATTATTTTGAACACACCCCTATCGGAACACGGGCAATGGTCTTTGCCCAAGACCAGGAACCTGGCGTTTGGATTGGCACCGGGCAAGGCGTGTTTGGCCATGACGTGAACCAATCGAGGGATAGTTTTTTCACCTTTGTCCAAAATACATTGAGATCAGTAACAATCACGGATCTTAAATTTGACCAAGCATACAATTTATGGGTCGGCAACCGATGGGGCGGAGCGTACTTTTTCGATCGACAGACAATGACCTATATGCTATATGGACCGGAGGAGAAGGGTAAAAACGGTCTTTCCTCTTCGTTTCAATATGTCATTTTGCCTATCGATGAGGATACTATCTGGATAGGCACGAATGGGGGGCTTGACCTGTTCAATTCAAAAAGCGGAAAATTCACGCATTTTACCCCTAACCCAAACAATCCCAACAGTTTAAGCGGATTCGCTGTGGAAAGTCTCCTTCAAGATTCCAATGGAAGACTTTGGGCAGGCACCGGTAATGGTCTTAACCTTTATCGGAAAGAATCAGCTGATTTTGAAAGATTTTTGGATAGCGCAGGTGTGCGTATTATCGAAATTTATGAAGATAGCAAAAAGCGAATTTGGGCCAGTTCCTACAGGTCAGGGTTTTTTTTATTAGATCCGGAAACAGGAATTTTCGATCGGTATTACGACAATACCGGTCTAATCACAGATTTGCTTCTCATCACAGGATTAGTGGAGGATGATTCAAAATTGCTTTGGTTGTACACAGATATTGGGTTCATCCGATTGGATCCCGAAACTAAAAACGCAGCCCTTTTTGGGTACAGTTGGAAAAAACCCAACCAGACTGGCTTTTACTCTAAAAACGCATTTATTTCCAAGAACAATGAAATTTTTGTCGGAAATGCCTCAGGGTATTTTTCTTTCTATCCGGAAGAGTTGGAAAAGCAATATCCCGATGAGCCTATTCCGTATTTCTCTGCTTTCTTTCTGGGTGACCGTCATATTTCATCCCAAACGGATAAAAAAATCCTGCCGAAGCGTCTCAATGAAACCAATGAGATAATGTTGTCTCACCATCAGAATACCTTTACGTTTGAATTTGGAAGTATTGATTTCGTAACCTTGGAATCAGAAAAAAACATCCGCTATAAGTTGGAAAACTTTGATCAAAACTGGAGGGATGGAAAAGCTCACACTGCTTCTTATTATTCCTTACCTCCAGGAGAGTATATTTTTCATGTCCTGGCTACTAACCGATACGGGAATTTGGGGCAGAGATCGCTATCCATTACAGTGATGCCGCCTTGGTTTACCCAATGGTGGGCTTGGCTGGCGTATGCCATGCTGCTGTTTTTACTGCTTTATTTGATTTATAGCTTTTTGCTTCGCAGAAAACTGGCCCAAGCGGAAGTTATACGTCTGCAAGACCTGGATCTCGTTAAAACCAGAATCTACACCAATTTGACGCATGAATTCAGGACGCCCTTGACAGTGATTTCAGGTATTGCAGATCATATATTATCACAACCTTCGATTGAGACTATGAAAGAGGGACTTCCAATGATTAAAAGGAATAGTGCCCAACTGCTCAGACTGATCAACCAGATGCTGGATCTATCCAAACTTCAGTCAGGTAGATTGACCGCAAAAATGATCCATGACAATATCCTGACTTATTTAAAATACCTGACCGAGTCCTTTCATTCCCTGGCCGATTCCAAGGATATTCGACTGCATCTACTCCCCCGTTTTGAGGAGTTGTACATGGATTTTGATCCGGAGAAAATTCAGGCCATTTTTTCCAATCTGGTAGGAAATGCTGTAAAATTCACGCCCCCTGGAGGTAATATTTACATTAAAATAGAAAAGATCAGCTCCAGGGAATTGGAGGATTTTTTGGAAATCAAAGTGAAGGATACCGGCAAAGGAATTCCTTCCCAACATTTACCCTATATTTTTGATCGTTTTTATCAGGTAGATGATTCGGCTACGAGGTCAGATGAGGGAACAGGAATTGGCCTGGCGCTCACCAAAGAGCTGATGTTGCTTATGTCCGGAACCATAGAAGTCAGCAGTCAGATGGGAAAGGGTACGGAATTTACAGTTAGACTTCCCATAAAAAAAGTTGCTCCAAAGGGTAATGCAGGCGAATTGGCCCATGAAACATGGTCAACTGTCAAGGATTTGGTGGATGCATCTTCTTTTGGTGCTGAGGAAGATTACGATGAAAGCCTCCCGCTGGCCTTACTGGTGGAAGACAATGAAGATGTACTCAGCTACCTGGAGCTCTGCCTCCAAGACAAATACAAAATCCAAAAAGCCAGAAATGGCATCCAAGGCATCCAATTGGCCATTGAAATGATTCCAGACATCATCGTCAGTGACGTGATGATGCCAGAAAAGGACGGCTACGAACTCGTCGAAGGACTAAAAAAAGATGAACGCACCAGCCATATTCCTATCATCCTACTTACTGCCAAAGCAGATCTGGAATCCCGATTGGAAGGTCTCGAAAGAGGAGCGGATGCCTACCTTTCCAAGCCCTTTGAGAAGAAAGAACTGGAAGTCCGACTGCGGAAATTGATTGAGGTACGACAAAAACTTTCAGCTCGCTATGTCACTCTCAACCCTGCAGGAACACCCGAAACCCCTGCCGAAATACAAGAGGATGGTTTTCTGAAAAAGCTTCGCTCCATCGTGGTTGCTCATTTGGAAAGTGAGGAGTTTGGCATTGGGGAGCTATGCAAAGAACTGGCTGTAAGCCGAACCCAGCTTCACCGTAAACTCAAAGCCCTGACCAATAAGTCCACTTCCCAAGTCATCCGAACGATTCGGATGCAGGAAGCAAAGAAGCTTTTGCTCAATTCGGCCTTGAATATTTCAGAAATTGGCTACGCTGTAGGTTATGGCAATCCCAGCCATTTTACGCAAGAGTTTACCAAGGAATTTGGGGAAGCCCCGAGCTTTTTTAGAAAAGGGTGATACTTTTAAGTGGTTATTCGCTTCTTTGCCAGTAAGCCTTTAACGTATTTCAAGCTTGACGGTATTCCGATAGCTCCTAAAATCCGTAAGTGACCTAATGACATTCAATTCTGTAAACCAAA
>NZ_JABFHF010000049.1 GCF_015476655.1 Aquiflexum lacus | reverse complement strand
TTCAATTCTATTACAGGACTTTGCCTTGTCACCTCGACGTCAGGAGAGGTCTGCATCCCGCCTTGATGTCATTTCCCTTTCTGTAACCCCAATTTTCATTACTCGGAATAACGGATCAATAGACATCATCTTCTTTTCTTTCTCCTAGATTTTAAAGACTCCGTACGCTACAACTTCGTTTCAGCCAATTTGGTGCTTGCCCTAAAACCCAATATAAAAGCAACAATCAAACAAACCAATCCAAAACCTACCAAAAACATTTCTGTTCCCAAGGGTAATTTTAGTCCTCTTGTCATTCCAAAAAACAGGAGTCCACAACTATATCCAGCACCATATACTATTTTTTCAGTAACACTTAATTCCACTGATTTTGATCCGGAATCTTCTTTTTGAGAAAGAACCGGGACAGGATCAAAAAACAACACCCTTAATTTTTCCCATTCCCAAAAGCAAAGCCAAAAACAGCCCAATACCATCATGAAAGCCAAATAGGCCGTATTGCCAAACCCTACCCCAATAGTAATGAACAGAATATTCAACATAATCCCGGTGAAAAGGATACTCCCAAGAGCCAATGTCCTGTTGAACATCACCAGAATGCCTGCAAAGACCTGCATTGCCCCAAGAAACTGCCAATACACTCCTGTAGCAAGCAGCATGTCAAAAAAGACACCCACAGGATTTGAACTTCCCAAATTTGAAAAAGGCAAACCGAAAAGCTTCACTAAACCCGTAGGAATAAACCCTATGGATAATAGAAACCTCAGGCCAAGTGTCCCCCTGTGCAACCAGGGATTTTGTCTTGCTCTTCGAGAAAAAGAAAGAAGCCAGCTATCAGGTTTAGATACTTCGTTCATTTTTTTATAAAATAAAATCTGCCTTTGTTCTTGATACAATGATTAATTAAATGTTACAATATCACTATTTTTTATTTTCAAAATTGAATTGGGAGTAAGGGATTCTCTTATTGTATGACCTCAAATCCTGTAATTTAATGGAAAAGAAAAAAAATAGACTGATATTTAAGTTTAAATTTAACCGATATAGATAAAACCAAAATCTGGTTCCTCGAAAACTTTTCCTCCAAAGTAGGGCTGGCTTATTGGGCATCAGCCTTAAAGCATTTTAAAATCAACCTTATGAATTTTATTTTAAAAACATTTCTGATTTCGGCAATTCTCTTGGGCTTGTCTTATCAATTTACAATTGCCCAGGCTTCAACTTCACCTGGCACAGGTGTTTTTAGTTTATCAAATGGTAATGAACTCCGTTTGGTTCAAGCCCCTACAGGTTTCTATGTAGCTGGTAATATGATCAATTCCAAGAGAAAAATACTGGCCCAATTTGAAGGGAATTATGATGCTGCTTCACGAAAACTTGAGGGGAACCTAATCCATTGTAACGGAGTGGAAGAGGAATTACTTTGGTATTTCAGTAGAAATACGGATGATAGGGCAGAAGTTTATCTAGGGCCAGCAGGTAAGGATACCAAAGCGGTAGCATCCCGTATTCAGGGCAATCCAAATCTTGAATTTCCCTGTAAGATATCAAGACGAAAGGTGAAAAAAATAATCAAGAAAGATAGCCAATACCAACCGGAAGCAGGTTCTTAAAAGGAAAATGTTTAAACAGATTTCAAAATCTTACCAATAGTACAAAGTCAACCATGGAAATTATACTGAACTCAATCATCACCTGCCCAAATTGCAGCTTTCAAAAAAAAGAAGAGATGCCGGTTGATGCCTGCCAATTTTTCTATGAATGCGAAAATTGCCATACTGTTCTTAAGCCTCAAAATAAAGACTGCTGTGTGTTTTGCAGCTACGGTTCAGTAAAATGTCCTCCTGTACAACAATCAAATTCCTGTTGCTGATTTTACACTGTTTGGCCGAGTGATGGATTTTTTGCCCTGAATTCCTGTGGGTATATTCCTGTCATTTTCTTGAAAAATTTACTGAACTGCGCATAGTCCTCATAGCCCAAATCATATCCGATGGATTTGATGGGGTTTTCAGTGTAGATAAGTAATCTTTTGGCTTAAACAGTAATTCTCTCATGGATAACTTGTAGTGGTGATTGCTTACTGACTTTGGTGAAGATATTTGCAATGGTTTTTGGTGATTTATGCATGAGGTCTGCATAATCGCCTACGGTTTTCCTGCTCTTGAAATGTTCTTCTACCAGACTGTTGAATAGCCTGACTATATCCAACTCTTCAGTTTTGGAATTTTCTTTCAGTAATTGTTTCCGTGCCAATCTGGTGGCCCTGATAATAAAGCGTTTCAATAAAATCCTCAGCATTTCTTCCTGATTGTTGTCGGATATTTTGAATTCTTTTTGGAGCACTTCTATTAAATTGCCCAAACTTTCTTTTGTGCATTGATTGAAAAAAGGATTGTTACCCATCAGATATTAAAATAAACCATTAATTTTTTCTGCTGCTTCTATGACCGTATCTGCTATAATCAAAGGTTTCCTTTCCAATGGATACCAAATCATTCCCGGTCTGGCAATAAAACAACCTTGCAATCCAACCCTTTGAGCTCCGGTGACATCCCAGGCATGGCAAGCAATCATCATGGCATCGGAAGCTGGTATATCCATCTGCCGGAGGACTTTCAGGTATGTTAGACCGTGAGGTTTATAATGCCTGACACTTTCCACACTGAAGACCTGTTCAAAATAAGACTCCAAGCCCGAAAACTTCAATTGTTCCTTTGCCACCTCCATAGTTCCATTGGTCAGGGCGACCAGTCTAAATCCCGACTCTTGTAACATTTGAAGGCCCTCGATGACATCAGTATGAGGCGGTAATTTTCTTATCCAACTGAGGATATCCGTAATTTCATCATGTGTTATGGGGATATGATGTTTTTCAGCCAACATTTGAAGAGCGGCCTTTCCAATTGTACCAAAATCCAGAAAATGTTCTGTGGTGGTTTCAATCAGGGAATATTGAAGCATTTGTAAAAACCAAGAATCAAAAACATGGTCGTTTTGAAAAGCATTGTTGATAGTTGTTTTAAGTGGACTTAAGTCCAAAAGCGTTTCATTGACATCAAAAATTAAAAGTTGGGGTTTATTGATCTTCATAAGTTTTAATATTTTTATTTTTGGTCTATCCTATTTTTAGTACAACTCCATTTATATGTTTTAATGCGGATTACCATCCTACATAGGGAGGAGATTTGACACCTGCCATCCTAAGGTAAACTATACATTGGCCCCGGTGGTGAACCTGATGGTCACGTAGCAGGTAAAAAATATTCTCTTTGCTCATCTCCAGCCTGCGGAACTCGATGGACACATTCAGATCATTTTTAGAAATTTCCGCAATCAGCTTCCCTACATAATCGTTTGCATTTCCTAGGATTTCCATGATCTGATCCTTGTTCAGGATTTCTGCTTGACTCCTGTCATAGAAAGTTTTGGATTCGCCGGAAATCAAACTGGTGAGAAAACTGATATTATCCACGATATGGAGTAACTGTCCTCCAAAAGTCATGGCATCTCCTTCCGGTTTGAATCCATAATTTTCTTCAGGCATTGCTTTGGCAACAGCTAGTGTATAATCAGATGCTCTTTCCCAAACTTGAGGATATTGGGAAGTAAAGAAGTTTTGGGCTTTCAGAGGAACGGAATGAAATAAAATCAGAAGGAACAATATTGTGATTTTCATTTATTAGGATCAGGTTTATGAACCTACAAGTTAATAAAGTTTGTAATCGAATTTATCTTATCATTGTTGAATGACTCAATTTTTCATTAAGAGCTATAATTTGAATTTCATCAAAATAATAGCTTATAGTCATTTTTGACTTCTTTATACATATCCAAATCTTTGTCAGTCTTCCGACATTTGGTTTAAATGTTTTGAGCTAGTTTTAACTTTTAATGGAGTGCTAATCATTTAATCCCTGATAGTTTTAGACTGTTCAAGGGAAAATTTGTAATTTAAGATTTACTATTGAGCATTTTTTTACTAAAGGATATGACCATGAAATTTGATGCGATTGTAATAGGTTCGGGGCAGGCAGGAACGCCATTGGTTTTTAAGCTTGCAAGTGAAGGGATGAAAGTGGCCTTTATTGAAAAAGAACACCTTGGTGGCACTTGCCTGAATGATGGTTGCACACCTACCAAAGCTTATGTAGCCAGCGCCAGAAGGATGTATGATGCCCTCAACGGAGAGGTCTTGGGTGTTTTTATTCCAAATGGGGTTAAAGTAAACCTTCTAAAAGTCAAAGAACGAAAAGATAAGCTTATCCAAAAATCAGTAGACGGCATAGCCAAGGGGGTAGATAGCGAAGAAAAGATTTCTTTTTTCAAAGGTGAGGCCAAGTTTACAGGCACAAAGTCCATCACTGTTAATGGCGATCAACTGGAATCAGATCAGATTTTCATCAACGTTGGGGCAAGACCACTTATTCCTGAACCTTTCCAAGGGTTGGATTATCTGACCAATCAGAGCATTTTGGAACTGGATATCCTGCCCGAACATTTGGCTATAATCGGTGGGAGTTATATAGGACTTGAATTCGGACAGATGTTCCGGAGATTTGGCAGTCAGGTGACCATCGTGGAAAAGGCAGACAGGATTATTTCGAGAGAGGATGAAGATGTCTCAGCTGAAATCCAAAAAGTAATGGAAAGAGAAGGGGTGGAATTTCGATTAGGAGCCGAATGCATTGGGGCACAAAAGAATGAAGATGGTTCCTATAATGTCAAGGTGGATTGTAAAAATGGAGAACCGGAATTTACCGCAAGCCATGTGCTCTTGGCAGCTGGTAGGATACCCAACACTGACTTATTAAATCTTGAGGCTACAGGGGTTGAGGTGGATAAAAAAGGGTATATTAGAGTTAATGATGAATTGGAAACAAATATTCCAGGGATTTATGCCTTAGGAGACTGTAATGGTAAAGGTGCATTTACCCATACAGCCTACAATGATTTTGAGATAGTCTCAGCCAACCTTTTTGAAAATGGAAAGAGAAAAGTTTCTGACCGTATCCTGACCTATGGTCTGTTTGTTGACCCACCATTGGGAAGGGCAGGCATCAATCTGCAGGAGGCCAAAGAGAAAGGACTGAATGTCTTGGTAGGGTATAAAGAAATGAAAGAAGTCTCCAGGGCAAAAGAAAAAGGAGAGACCAATGGCTTTATGAGGGTGATAGTGGATGCGGATTCCAACAAAATCCTTGGTGCGACTGTTCTAGGTGTGGGCGGGGATGAAATCATCAGCGGGATTTTGAATGTCATGTATGCTGATGTACCCTATACGGTCATTCGGGATTCGGTACAGGTACATCCGACCGTCTCGGAACTGATTCCGACATTATTGGAAGGCTTGGAAAAGCAAGGGTGAAAGATGACCCCTCATTCAGAGTGATCAAAATTAGCATTTACAGAAAGGAAATGACATTGAAGCGGGCTGCAGACCTCTCCTGACGTCGAGGTGACAAGGCAAGGTTCTTTCTAGTCTTCAATGCTATTTGTAGTTCTTAACCATCAACTTCAAAATCTGTCAACGGTACAAGGTGAAGATTCACTTTCTCTGTCACAAATAATTAATTAAACAAATTATACATAAGCAAACCAAATCAAAAAATGAAAGCAATCTGGAATAATACCGTCATCGCAGAAAGTGAAAAAACCATTCAGGTAGAAGGAAATCATTATTTTCCTGCAGATACTATTAAAAGAGAATTTTTCAAACCCTCTGATACCCATACCACCTGTCCATGGAAAGGCGTGGCATCTTATTATTCGATTGAGGTCAATGGGGAAACCAATAAGGATGCGGCTTGGTACTACCCGGAAACCAAACCCGCGGCCAGGGAAATCAAAGACCATGTTGCTTTCTGGAAAGGGGTCAAAGTGGAGCGATAAGCTCTTTAAAGCAAAATTTCTTTGTTAATAAGTATGATTCTTTAATATTGTAGTTCATTTATGTACGTAGTAATTCATGTAAAATGGTAAATCAATATAATTCTTGGGAAGGAACTGAAATGTCCCGTATATCCGACATCGGACTTCGGACTTCCCTGCCTACCGGACAGGCAGTCAACCTGTTTGTAGCAGAATATTGGGGTACTGGCCAAGAAGCGAATAACCATTCTGTAGATAATGTTTTTTAATAAGGCAATCGATACACAAAAATTAACCTTCATCCTATCATTGGTTTTTTGCCTTTTATTCTTAATAACTGTCGTCACTTTTCCTGAACTATTTAAAATAAAATTAAGCGAATGGACAGCGTCCAGCATGGGGGTTTTTGGCGGGTTTTACTTATGGTTAGGTTTTTTGGCAGTTGTGCTGTTGTTGATTTTAGCGTTTTCGCCTATAGGAAATAAAAGGCTTGGTAATGAAAAACAGGAATATGGCTGGTTTTCTTGGATTGCCATGTTGTATAGTACCGGAATGGGCGGAGGATTGCTGTTGAGGGCAGTGCAGGAACCGGTTTATTATTTTTCCAATCCCCCGAGAATATCGGTTTTTAGTGATAGCGAGTTTGCACTTCAATACACATTTTTTCATTGGGGGCTGACTCCTTGGGCCTTTTATGGGCTTTTTGGACTGATCATCAGCTACAATCTCTATATAAGCAAGAAAAGTATTCTGGGTTCAGCTTTTTTGGGGAAAAAATTTGAAAATACGATCTGGGTTTCCACAGTTGACCTTTTGATCATTATCTGTACGCTTTTAGGAGTTGTGGCAAGTGTTGGTTTGGGAAGCAGGCAGCTTTTAAGTGCCTTGATTTATTGGACAGAATGGGATCAATTGGCTTCGGGAAATGCAATCTTCATTGTCTTGTTGGTATGTTTTTTAGCTACTTTTTCAGCCTTCATTGGCGTGAATAGGGGGATCCGGGTGCTTTCTAATCTCAACATAGGAATGGCTTCAATCCTGCTTTTGTTTACCTGGCTTATAGGAAGTGAATGGTCTGTAATCGAAAATCTTTTCAAGTTCTTGGGAGCATACCTTTGGGAATTCGTCCCTATGAGTCTGAATTTAAAAAGCCATCAGGTTTCCAATGATTTTTTGATAGACTGGACATATTTTTATTGGGCTTTTTGGTTGGCCTGGGCACCATTTACCGGGGTGTTTATAGCAAGAATTTCAAAGGGCAGGACCATCCGCCAATTTATCATTGGTGTGATTTTTGTTCCTTCGTTTGGGACATTTCTATGGTTTTCTGTTTTTGGGGGGAATGCATTTTGGCTTTTGGAATCAGGTAAGGCCGCATTGGAAGATTTTGGATCTATCTACAGCAGTTTATTTAATTTCTTGGAAACTTTCCCTTTTTCTACCTTGAGCAATACAGTGGCATCTATATTGGTATTTACCTTTTTGATCACCTCTGTAGATTCAGCCATCTTTGTACTCAGTATGTTTTCTGACAATGGAAAAACGGAACCGAATAAGCGATTCAGGTTGTTTTGGGGAGTGGCCATAGCATTGTTCGCTATGGCAGTCATTTGGATTGGTAAAGATAGTTTATTAGAATCAGTCAGTCAGTTGATGATTTTATTCGCGCTTCCTTTCAGTTTTTTGTTTACAGGAATGATCTTGTACTTTATTTATCAGTTAAATTTTAAAAAAACGTATGAACAGAAATCATAAACTTACAGCGCTTTTCTTAAAATGTAGAAATCTCACGGAGGCGATCTGCGCACCTTTGGAAGTGGAGGATTATATTCCTCAACCTATCGTGGATGTTTCTCCTCCCAAGTGGCATTTGGGACATACAACGTGGTTTTTTGAAGCATTTGTCTTGCAACAGTTTTTTGAAGGTTATAAAATCTTTCACGAGGATTTTGCTTATCTATTTAACAGCTACTACAATAATGCAGGAGAAAGGGTTCTCAGGCCAAACCGAGGGCTAATGAGCCGCCCACCCGTCAGAAAAGTGATGGATTACAGGAAATATGTGACTGATTCCATGGTGGAATTTTTGTCCAAGAATCAGGAAGAAAAAACTTTGGATATCATCGAACTCGGCATCAATCACGAGCAGCAACATCAGGAATTGTTAGTCTATGATGTCAAATATATTTTGGGAAATCAACCTACTTTTCCGGTTTATGGTGAAGGGTTTGATCTTAAAAAGGAGAACGGATTAAATGGATTTGTAAAAAGAACTGAGGGATTGTACAGTATCGGAGCAGATAGTAAAAGTTTTTGTTATGACAATGAACTCTCGCAACATCAGGTCTATTTGAGAGATTATGAGATTTCGAAATCCCTTGTTACCAATGGGGAATACCTGGAATTTATCCAGTCAGGGGCTTACAGTGATTTTAATTTATGGCTTGCTGAGGGTTGGGATTTTATCAATAAGGAAGATATAAAAGCTCCGCTTTATTGGCATCAGATCAATGGAGAATGGTGGAACTATACCTTCAAAGGTCTCCAGAAATTAGATGTGAATGCACCTGTTCAGCATGTGAGTTTTTATGAGGCTTTGGCGTTTGCAGAGTGGAAGGGTATGAGACTGCCGACCGAGTTTGAATGGGAGGCGGCTGCGGATGATTTTGAATGGGGGCAATTATGGGAATGGACTTACAGTGCCTATCAGCCGTATCCGGGTTTTGCAAAAGCACCGGGGGCATTGGGTGAATACAACGGAAAATTTATGATCAATCAAAATGTTCTTCGTGGAGCCTCTGTGGCTACTCCTCAAGACCATAGCAGAATTACTTACCGGAATTTTTTCCATGCCGCCTCGAGATGGCTTTTTTCAGGAATCAGATTAGCTAAATAAGAAACAATGGGAAGTGACAGTTTTATCAATGATGTGATTTGGGGATTGAGTGATCCACAGAAACATTTACCATCCAAATATTTCTATGACGAAAAAGGATCAAGGATTTTCCAGGAAATCATGCAAATGGAGGAGTATTATCTTCCAAAATGTGAAATGGAAATCCTAAATAAGCAATCCCAAAAGATAGCAATGGAAATCAACCATGACGAATTTGATATCATTGAATTGGGGGCCGGAGATGGGACCAAGACCTTAATATTCTTAGAAGCTGTGATGAATATTGGAAAAAAAATCACATATATTCCTATGGACATTTCCGAAGAAATTTTGAAGGTCAACAGACAGCATATTTTGGAAAGACTTCCTGACTTGTCTGTAGAGGTATTGCCAGGAGATTATTTCAGTACTATTAGAGCAATTGAGTCCAGACCAAAACCAAGATTGGTGATGTTTATGGGTAGCAATATTGGCAATTTTCCGGGTGAAAAAGCAATTGAATTTATACGTTTTGTCAATGACTATTTGAATCCGGGAGATTATTTTCTGATGGGCGTGGACTTGAAGAAAAATCCTCATGTGATTAGGGCTGCTTACAATGACAAAAAAGGCATCACGAAGAAATTCAATCTCAACTTATTGGAAAGGATCAACAGAGAATTGCAAGGTGATTTCAACCTTAAGGCTTTTGAGCACTATGGGGTATACAATCCTTTGGATGGAGCTGCCCTGAGTTTTTTGGTCAGTATGGAAGAGCAGGATGTGCATATTGCCGATCATACTTTCCACTTCGACCAATATGAAACCATCCACACCGAAGTCTCCCAGAAGTATAGCTTAAAGGACTTGGATCAATTGGCAATCAAAACCGGATTTTCCTGGGACAGACATTTTACGGATAGAATGGGGTTTTATTCTTTGAGTTTGTTTAGGAAGTGAAATGGAACTTTTGTCACATTGATTCTCCCTCAAGTTGATTAACTTTCTTGAAATGAAAGCCGCTTTGAAATTACTGACCGTCTGTCTGATCTGTCTAACTATCATTGTTGGTTTGGTATTTCTATTTCAACCATAAACACACTCGTAATATGAAAAAGAACATGGGAAATGCGGACAGAATTATCCGTACCCTTATTGCTGTTTTAGCAGCTTATTTATACTTTTCTGGTATAGTTCCTGGTACACTTGGAATAGTACTAGTTGTTGTAGCTGCTGTATTTCTGTTGACCTCTTTGGTTAGTTTTTGCCCCTTATATAGCCTTGTTGGCTTAAACACCTGTCCTGCAAAAAAAGCCTAGGGATTAAAGTAAACCCAAGTCAAAGCTCATCGATGAACCATTTCATTGATGAGCTTTTTGTTTTTTATCTAAAAGGCATTGACCAAAAAAGAATTAAGGGTAAATTCAAGCTTCATTTAACCAAATCCCTAGATTGAATCTTTTTTCAATCTAAAATCTTAAATCTTAAATCTACAATTTAACCCCATGAGCAATAACCGTAGAGATTTTCTCAAACTTGCCGGACTTGGCCTTGTAGGCGTAACAGTGCCTCAATTCTCCAAAGCTGAATCCCCAGAACAATTATTTCAACTCAGTCAAAAAAGCCATAGTCAGCTATTTAACATGAGTGGCTATGCCGCGCCTAAACTGAGTACAGTCCGGGTGGGCATAATAGGTTTGGGTCAAAGAGGTCCGGGTGCAGTGGACCGCTTGAGTAAAATCGAAGGAGTAGAAATCAAAGCCCTTTGTGACTTGATTCCGGATAGAGTGGACAAGATGAAAGTTAAACTTCAGGGTACCAATCATCAGCCCGAAGGTTACTCAGGCTCAGTTTATGCCTGGAAAAAATTGCTGGACAGAAATGACCTGGACCTGATTTACATCACAACACCTTGGGATTGGCATACCCCAATGGCAGTTTATGCCATGGAGGCAGGAAAACATGCTGCCGTGGAAGTGCCTGCTGCCAAGACTTTGGAAGAATGCTGGCAATTGGTTGAAACCTCCGAGCGGACCAAGAAGCATTGTATGATGTTGGAGAATTGTTGCTACGACTTTTTTGAACTGATGACATTGAGTATGAAGCGGGATGGGTTCTTTGGGGAGATTATCCATACCGAAGGAGCTTATATCCATGATTTGTTGTGGTTGAACTTTATGAAAGAAAGTGAAGGTGGCTATCAAGGGATGTGGAGACTGAAAGAAAACTATAGGGATGGAAACCTTTATGCCACACATGGACTTGGACCTGTCTGTCAGATTATGGATATCAATAGAGGTGACCAAATGGATTACCTGACATCACTTTCCAGTGCAGATTTCCACATGGCAGATAAAGCCAGAGAATTGGCTGAAAAGGACAATTATTTTGCTCCATTTGCGGAAAAACAATTCGGGGGGAATATGAATACGACCATCGTCAAAACCAAAAAAGGCAGATCCATTATGATCCAGCATGATGTGACTTCACCTAGACCTTATTCAAGATTACACACAGTCAGTGGTACGGAGGGATATGCACAGAAATACCCTAATCCAAAAGTGGCCAAAGGTCACAGTTGGATGAAAGAGGAAGAAATGAAAGCTTTGGAAGAAAAATATACACCCGAAATCGTAACGAAGGTAGGTGAACTTGCCAAACAGATCGGTGGACATGGAGGAATGGATTTCATGATGGATTGGAGATTGATCGATTGTTTGCGCAATGGACTTCCTTTGGATCAGGATGTCTACGATGCAGCACTTTGGTCAGCAGTTTCACCCTTGAGTGAGTGGTCCGTTGCCCATAGGTCCAATTCCATAGATGTTCCGGACTTTACAGGTGGGAGCTGGAAAAACAACAAACCTGTTGAGATTACATTGAAGGGTGGGGGAACTACGAAAGTTATTGTTTAACAGTCTGAAGACTGCTAGGGTTATGGTCCAAGACCAAGTCTTTAACCAGATGACCTTTTACATTGAAGGGTGGGGGAACGACCAAGGTGATTGTGTAAGTCTTGACCTTTGAGGTTTTTTTCAAACCTCGAAGGTCTTGAGTGTAAGATTTTACTTCATTTTTTGACCGGATTTACTGGAAATTAAAACCTTCGAGGTCAAAAAAAGACCTCAAAGGTTGCGAGTCCGACCTTTGAGGTTTTTTTTCAAAACCTCGAAGGTCTTATAGGTAAGAGGTCATTTATTGTTTTTGACCAGATTTACTGGAAATTAAAACCTTCGAGGTCCGAAAAAGACCTGAAAGGTTCACAGATCTTCAAACCCCGGCTTGATATTCGCCCAAAAGGCATCCAAGGCAATGATTCTTGGTTTTAAAAATGAAATGATATCCGGCCAGTCGTTTTTGTCCATGACATTCAGATTGGGTCTGACTTTTTGGATTCGGGAGATTTTGTTGCCGAATTCGTCAGGGTCGTGCATTTTCCATTCCCAGGATTCTTTCAATTCATTTTCGAGCAATTTTTTGAATTCCAAAAATTGTTCAAAATAGAGTTGCTGCAATTCTTCATCATGATGGGCGATTTCTATTCCTATTGAAGCAAAGTCCCTTTCGGCCTTCATCCTGAAATAAATGTCCCGAACACCGGTTTTGTAATTCTGCCAACTGACCCTATACCCGCTTGCTGAAGGAACAGGCTTCATATATTGGCCAAAGGTAGTCCAAAATTCTTTTCGGATTTTTGTAGTTTCAGCACGGGAATACATCAGTAGCTTTTAGGACTATCTGATGGCAATACAATAATGAAGTCAGCAGTTCCTTTTGTCTTTTCTTCCAAGGTGTGGATATTTTCCTGTTCAACTGTGTTGATCGTCATAATCCGGGTCTTTGGATTGTGCTTTTTGAGATACCAAAGAATGCCTTCATAATTATTGGAATGGTAGGAACCGTTGATGTGAAGGATGTTTTTACCTTGGCCTAAATGGTCAAACAATGAAAAAGCCATTGTCGCATCTTTGACCGCTTGGGCTTCCACCATAAAATCTGTATTCATCCCCGAACCATGCATCATGTCTTTCATGGCGACATACCCCGGCAGTGATTTGTCCACTTCGATGGGTAGGGGGGCAATATACTTTTTTGCTTCCTCAGTTAGACTGTCCAAAGCTGCAATTCCCTGTCTGCTGACCAATGAGGCATATTTCCTTGGAATATTTGATCCGATAAAAGGGATACTGTTCTTTTTAGCGTACAACATCAAAGGCTTGTAGTCGGTCATGTAATTGTTCCAAAGCTTAGATTCCGTTTCAAAGGTTTTGTCAGTCATTTTCCCTGCAAACCATTCCTCAATATTGAGTTGGTCATCCCTTTCAAAAAACTCACCTGCCAAAATCACGTCTTTGGCATTTTCATGTAATTGTTTGAGCATCTGTAATTGAAGCCAATGAGCGATGCTGTTGTTATGTAGTTCACCAAAGAAAATGACCTCATGTTGCCCGGCAATCTGCACTATGGATTCAAACTTAGCCTCATTTCCATCTGAATTAAATATTTTGAAAGCTTCGGTTTGTGCAACAAGATTTGTTGCGCCAAATGATACTAGTAGGTATATAAGTAGCCTTTTAATCATAGTCTTCGGGGTATTTTACTGTCACGACTGAATAGTTGACCACTCCGCCCAATGCAGGGTTATGTTTTTTGATAATTATGGTGATTTGTATGGATTCTGGATAGACCTTCAAAATATCCTTGATCATCAGGTGGGCCAAATGTTCTAGTAGTTTGACAGGTTCCTGCATATGGGATTTGGCAATTCTGTAAATTTTGCCATAATCCACAGTGGATTTGAGATCATCCTCCAGCATGGCTTTTCTAAAATCTGTTTCCACATGGATATCTACTGTAAACCTATTTCCAAGTTTATTTTCTTCTTTGAAAACCCCGTGATATGCGTGGAATTCAATTCCTTCCAGAGATACTTTCCCCATTAATCTAACTGGTCAAAAAATGAACCGCCTTTACTTGATTTGCCTTTTGGTTCTTCCATTGGCTCTTCGGAGTCATTCTCAATTTCAACTTTTCCTTCACTTCTTTCTTCATCGTCCTCTCTTGAAGCCTCAATTTCTGTTTCATCCAAATCAACCTCATTTTCTTCGATGTCTTTTTCTGAACTAATTTCGGAATCTATGTGGTTTTCAACTTCCTGATTTTCAACCTCAATGGTTTTGCTGACCATTTCTTCTTGTTTTTGGTATTCTAGAATATTAACCATACTAAAAGCATTTGCCTTGGAAAGTTCTTCAACCAAATTGGTATGTGCCTGTATATTTACTTTTTTGATTGATTCTTCCGAAACAGAGATGGTATCGTCGATTCCTTCAGAGAGGGATTTAAGATTCTTGATAAGAAGATCCCTTTGTTTCAAAAGCGTTTCAAAACCAGAGACTAAGGACTTTACTTCACTTTTAAGGCTATCCATGATTTCTCTTCCCTTTGCTTCTGCAGACTCTACCAGGTTTTTGGACTGATTTTGGGCTTCATTCAGCATACTGCCTGCGTTTTGATGGGCCTCGTTCATAATATCCTCAGCAGCAATATTGGCTTCTTCAATAATCGAAGCCCCTGTGTCTTCTGCAGTTTTCAGTGTTCGGAACAAAGACTCTTCAACCTGTTTTAATTTGTTTGCTTCTTTTTCAGTGCTTTCCAGTCTTTTTTCCAAGTCTGCTTTTTCAGCCATAATTTTTTCCCACTCCCCTGCAAGTACATTCAAAAATGCGGTAACCTCATCCTTGTCGTATCCCCTGAAGTTTTTCTCAAAAGTTTTTTCGCTGATTTCTTTAGAAGTAATTTTCATATTTTTAAATTTCTATATTCCAAATGGAAATTTTTCGGTCATCACTGATTGAAATGATATTTTGATTGAAACTGCTCCAAATCACTTTGTTGATGGAAGTGCCATGTCCAGCATACCTTGCTTTGTCAATTACTTTTAGCAGTTTGTGAGATTTGGAATCCCAAACTTTAATGGATTTGTCCATACTACAAGTTACAAAAAATTGGCCATCCTCCCGGAAAGCCAAGTAATTAATTGCGTACATATGTGCAACTATGGATTCTTGCAAGGTATAGGTATTGGTGTCCCAGATTTTTAATTGGGCATCTCTGCCACCTGAAATCAAAACTTTAGAATTTGGATCAAAGGCAAGTGCGAAAACTGAATTGGTATGAGATTCAAGGTTATGGATAGGTTCATAAGTGATCAGATCAAATATTTTGACGCTATGGTCACTCAACCCGGCTGCAAGGGTACGGTTGTCGGGATTGATCGCCAATACCCTAACACTTTTGTCTGAAATTTTCAGATGTTTTTTAATCGCTCTTTTTTCAATATCCACCACAATGATTAAACCATCTCCTGTTCCCACAAACATATCATTTCCTGCTATTTTGATATCGAAGATGGATTGGTTGGTCAAATTGATAGACCAAAGTTCATTTCTGCTTTCCAGATCTATAACATGAATCCCTTCGAAATTATGTCCCACTATCAGAAGATTCCTCACCTTATCTACCTCAAGGGCATAAACGGAATGGTTGACTTTTGCCATCAGCTTTCCATTTTCCGGATTTTCCAAATCCCATAAGACCACCATCCCATCACCTGAGCCTGTAAAAAAATATTGCGGATCCGGGGCTTCCACCAAGGCATAAACGCAATCATTGTGGCCTGTTAAAGTATGGAGTTTATTTACTTGGATTTTTATCATATTTTGCAGCGATTATCAATTATTCCCTAAAAGGATCTATGCAAACAAAAATAGAAAAAATAAGTCCTTTATCAGCCTTGGCCATCAAGAATATTCAGGAAGTTTCGCAAAATGGTGTTGATTTTTTAAGCTTTAGAGAAAAGTTGGCATACGCCAATATTTCGCATCCGAAAAAAAAAATGGAATGGAAAAGTGCCCGGATCGCCATCAAATCTGCCATGGAATGTATTTCATTACCATATCCGGGATTTTTCAAAGATGAGCACGGAAAGTCGTATCCAATGGATGGGTTTGGCTATGTGTCCCTCACTCACACCAAAGGCTTGGCTGCTGCAATTTTTCACAAAGAAATGCCAGTAGGTATTGATATGGATTATGTAAGGGAAAAGGTTGTGCGTCTGGGGCCAAAGTTTCTTGATGAATCAGAAATGGAGTTTTTGGGAAATGATCCATTAATCCATACGATTGCATGGTCTGCAAAAGAATCCATTTTTAAATGTCAGGGTAAAAAGGGAATAAGTCTTAAACACAATATCAGGCTGTCGCCGTTTTCTTTGACGGATATGGTGATTGAAGCTAGGATTCAACATTCTGATTATTCAGATCATTTTTATAAAGTAAAAGTAGAAATAGAAAATGATATCGTGCTGACTTACACTATTTGGTAAGGACTTTGTGCTTATATTTATTTCACCAAGCAAAATAACCCCAATATGAAGCGAATCATACTTACTAACCTCCTTTTAGCAGTTACTGTCTCCCTTTGCTTTTCGCAGAGAGTTGAAAACTTTCAATTGAAAGATGCAGTAACCGGTCAGGTATTTGAATTGGATATGCATAGTAATGCGAAAGCAATAGTCTTGGTATTTACCAGTTTGAATTGTCCCTTTTCAAAGCTCTATGAGGATAGGATAATTAATCTTCAAAGCTCATTCGGCTCGGAGGGTTTTGTTTTTGCCATGATCAATCCCCATTCAGGAATTGAAGAAGAAGAGAACACAGCTTCGATCAAAAAAAGGATGGAAGAGAAAAGCATCAAATTCCCTTTTTTGGAAGATAATTCCCAATCAGTGACAAAACAATTTGGTATCACCAAATTGCCTGAGGTGGTGGTAATTACTCCAAGTCCTACGGGTTATGCAATTTCTTATAGAGGTGCGATTGACAATAACCCTCAGATAGCAGCCAATGCCAACATGAAATATCTTGAAAGTGCATTAGGTGCAATCCAAAACAGGAGAAATCCAAGCCCATCTTCCAGTAGGGCGGTAGGCTGTAATGTAAAAATGATCAATTAGGCAAATTCAAATTTTCAACAATTGCCAGTAACTCCCGGATTTCAGTTACTTTTTCGGTCTCACCTAATTTCTCAAATGCAACTGTAAGGTTTCTTAATGTCCGGATGATAATGTCTTTATTGGAGCATGGTTCAAAAAAAACATCCAAAGGTTCGATTTTTAAGTGTTCAAGGTAATTTCGAATGTCTTTTTTAGAAAAAATCAGTCCCTTATTGAAGGCATTGATGTAAAAAGTGGCGTCTGCAGATTTATAAGTCAGGACAAAAAGATTTGGAAGGTTGACCCCATATATAGGGAGCCCCAGTTTTTGGGCTACCAAAAGATAGATGGCACAAAGACTGATAGGGTTTCCTTTTTTTGTATCCAACACGTTGCTCAACATGCTGTTTCCGGGGGAATGGAAATTTTTGGTATTTGCAGAAAATCTTAAATTACTAAACAATACGCCATTGATGATGCGGACCTGCTCGTAAGGTAAAAGATCGTTTTTGAAGGCTGTCCAAACCTCGAAGTAAATCTGATGCATTTCAGCATTGATTTTCTCAAATTCAAGGTCAGGGTATTGGTAAGTATTGATAATCCATAATCCTGTCAACAGATCCTGTTCAGGGGAGTTTCTCCAATCAATTAACCTCTCTTTCAGCTGCGAAAACTGTAAATCATGAACAAGTTCTTCAATTTCTTTTTGGATTTCAGGATTGAAGCTGTCCTCCCATTTTTTTTCTAAAAATGGAATCACCTCATGTCCCAAAGAAATAATTCTATCTCTCACATGGCCTTTGACTTCCCTATCAGTATCATCCAAAAGGGAAACCAAAGCATGAAGTTCATTTTCGCTGAGTTGGTCCATAGTTTGAATAATTACTACAATTTATTAAAATTTATGATTAGTTGATACCTTGGTGGCAAACTACTTTTTTAGAAAAATCCGGAAGACCGAAGCCGGAAGACCGGTTGACAGCTTTCATCCTTCATCCTTCAATTCCATCATTCTTAATCTTAAAAGCTTCTCTTTGTCATTTCGAACGTAGAGAGAAATCTAAATCCAAGGAGGGAATAGACTTCTCCTGCCGTCGAAGTGACAAAGAGAAGTTCAATTCGAATTTAAAAGCCGATTTTGATTCATTCGTTCTTAGCTACATCCCTTTCTCCCAAATCTAAAATCTTATATCTAAAATCTCAGGTCTGAATCACCCCCACATTAAACCTCTCCGTAATCGGTGCATGATTGGCAGCTTCAATTCCCATACTGATCACTTTTCTGGTTTCCATTGGATCGATGACTCCATCAACCCAGAGTCTTGCAGCCGCATAATAAGGACTGAGCTCTTCATTGTATTTATCAGTGATTTCTTTGAGTAATTGTTCTTCCTCTTCAGGGGTGATTTTTTCTTTACCTGATTTCTTAAGTGAGGCAACTTTGATCTGCAAAAGCGTCTTGGCAGCAGAAGAACCGCTCATGACGGCCATTTGGGCAGTAGGCCAGCTATAGATCAACCTTGGGTCATAAGCTTTACCGCACATGGCATAGTTTCCTGCGCCATAAGAGTTTCCGAGAATAATGGTGAATTTCGGTACTACGGAATTAGCCATGGCATTGACCATTTTCGCACCGTCTTTGATGATACCTCCGTGTTCTGCCTTACTGCCGACCATAAAACCTGACACGTCCTGAAGAAACACCAAAGGTATTTTTCTCTGATTGCAGTTCATGATAAACCGGGCAGCTTTATCAGCTGAATCTGAGTAGATAACCCCGCCCATCTGCATTTCACCTTTCTTTGTTTTGACGATTTTACGCTGATTAGCAACGATACCAACAGCCCAGCCGTCAATCCTGGCAGTGGCACAGATCAAGGTTTTACCATAATCTTGTTTGTATTCATCAATCTCTGAATTATCCACCAATCCCTTGATGACCTCAATCATATCATAAGGCTTTACTCTATCTGATGGGAAAATGCCATACAGTTCTGCCTCGTTTTTTTCAGGTTTTTTTGGATCTATTCTGTCAAATCCTGCTTTATCAAAGGCACCAATCTTATCAAAAATCTTTCTGATGGCATCTAAGCATTCCTGATCGTTATCATATTTATTGTCCGTAACACCAGAAATCTCGCAATGGGTGGTAGCGCCACCGAGGGTTTCGTTATCTATAGATTCACCGATAGCTGCTTTGACAAGAAAAGATCCGGCTAAAAAGATAGATCCTGTTTTGTCCACAATCATAGCCTCATCGGACATGATAGGCAGATAAGCCCCGCCTGCCACACAGCTGCCCATGATAGCCGCAACCTGAACAATTCCCATGGCAGACATCTTTGCATTGTTTCGGAACTGTCTTCCAAAATGTTCTTTGTCTGGGAAAATCTTATTTTGCATGGGAAGAAATACACCTGCACTATCCACCAGATAGATAATGGGCAATCTGTTTTCCATGGCGATTTCTTGTGCTCTTAGGTTCTTTTTGGCGGTCATCGGAAACCATGCCCCGGCCTTAACAGTCGCATCGTTTGCAACTATCATGCACATCCTACCGGATACGTAGCCAATTCCAGTGACTACACCGGCAGATGGACAACCCCCCTCTTCTTTGTACATGCCATCGGCCGCAAAAGCCCCGATTTCCAAAAATTCAGTCTCAGGATCGGTTAAATAGTCGATTCTTTCCCTCGCTGTAAGCTTCCCTTTTGCATGTTCTTTTTCAATCCTTGACGTACCGCCCCCAAGCTTCACCTGCTCCAGTTTTTTCTGAAGTTGAAAAAGTTGCTGTTTGATTTGGTCTTCATTTTTGTTGAATTCGATATCCATAAAATCTTTTGGGTTTAGTTTTCTTAGAATGCTAAAATAACCTAATTAACCCAGAAGAATCAAATTGGGTTTGGAAATATACATGCTTTGACTCTGAGTATTCATGTCTATTGATGTCATGACTCAAAATCATGGCATGAATTCCTACAACGCCTCAATTTCCTCTTTATAAGCTTTGATAGATCGGTAGATGGCTGAAGCCAAATAAGTTTGCCCGTTTTTGCTATTGAGAAACCGCTCCTCAGCAGGATGTGATAAAAACCCAAGTTCAATCAATACTGAAGGCATGCTTGTGGTCCACAATACATAAAAAGGAGCTTGTTTCACTCCACGGCTTGAACGGTTTACCCTTGTCACAAAATCATTTTCTACTTTAGAAGCGAGAGATATACTATTGGATAAAAAAGCTTTTTGCATCAGGTTGAACATCATATAAGATTCCGGTGATTTGGGGTCAAAGCCTTCATAATTTTCCTCATAATTATCCTCTAAAAGAATTACAGAATTTTCTCTTTTAACAATGTCAAAATTAGCCTCAAAGTTTTTTGTTCCCATAACAAAAGTCTCTGTTCCATAAGCGGCTTTATTTGGGGCAGCATTGCAGTGTATGGAAATAAAAAGATCGGCTTTGTTTCTGTTGGCTATGTTTGGTCTTTCTTTCAGATCAATAAAGACGTCGGTCTTTCGGGTATAAATGACTTCAACCCCAGGAAGCAACTCTTCCACATATTTCCCTACTTGAAGTGCTACAGAAAGAGCCACATCTTTTTCTTTGGAAATATTTCCTACTGTTCCAGGATCTTTGCCACCATGTCCGGCATCAATTACAATGCGTTTTAGTTTGAATTCAGGAGCTCTTGAACCTGTTGGAACAAATCCAGCAAATAGCATGGAGATGGTCAATAAGGAAAATAAGAGAATATTTTTAACTTTGAATCGTTTCATGCGTATTGAATCCTATTAACTTTGCCCGAGCAAATTTCACAAATTTTTAAACAAATCAATATTATTAAGTGCGGAATAACTGGTTCCATTTGATTGTCTTCACGCTACTTTGGGTTTTCCCCCAATTTAGCTTTTCACAAATAAGAAGCCAAACAAATGTGGAGCAAAGAATAATTGCTCCTGATACTGTGCTGAACCGTCCAGAATTATTGATGCCTCCTTTGGATTCTCTTGCCATTTTATCTAGAGATACCATTCCGAGGAATGACACAACCCAGACAGTACCCCAGAGTGATATTCAAACTACCATCAATTATTACGGAGAAGACAGTATTATAACTGATTTTGTGGCCAATAAAGTATATCTCCACAAAGAGGCCTGGTTTGAATATGGTAATATCCGATTGGATGCAGACTTGATAATCATTGATTGGGAAAAAAGCGAGTTGTTTGCATCAGGGGTTACTGACAGTTTGGGTAATGTCGCCGGTAATCCGATTTTTAAAGAAGGTGCATCTACCTATGAAATCCGCAAGGAGATGCGGTATAATTTTAAAACACAAAAAGCCATTATCAAGGATGTGGTCACAGAACAGCAAGATGGACTTTTAAGAGGGCAGACGATCAAAAAGGATCAAGACGGTAGCATTTATCTTGACCATGGCTTCTATACCACTTGTAATCTTGCCGAACCTCATTGGCATATCAATGCCAATAAAATCAAATCAATCCGAGGAAAACAGGTAGTCACAGGCCCATTCAATTTGTACTTCAATGATATCCCGTTACCTGTAGGATTACCCTTTGGAATTATCCCCGATACGCCTGATGAAAAGGCATCAGGTATAGTCTTCCCCTCCTATGGACAAGAACAGGTAAGAGGGTTCTTCCTAAGGAACTTTGGTTATTACTTTGCTTTCAATGACTATGTACACACAAGGTTGACAGGAGATGTTTTTTCGAACGGGGGCTATGGTGCGAAGGCTTCGACAATTTATAAAAAGAGATATAGGTATAACGGTGGCTTTAATATTGATTACCAAAGATTCAAAAGTCCGGAAACCGAACTGAATCCAGTGGATTATAATACGATTTGGGTCAATTGGCAGCATAGTCCTGAGTCAAGAGGTAATTCCCGGTTTTCTGCTGCTGTCAACGCCGGTACCACCAATTACAACAATGTGGTGGTCAACCCCAATAGTTTTGTGCAAAATGTCAATTCTGAGTTCTCTTCCAATGTATCCTACAGCAAGACATTCACCGGTACCCCCTTTAGTATGTCTGCGAACCTGAGACATTCTCAAAATGTGCAGACCGATGAGGTTAATTTGATTTTACCGGATATTGCGGTCAACATGAACCGACAGAATCCATTTCAAAATGCCAAGTTTGAGCCTTTGAAGACATTGAATATTGCTTGGAATTTTAATTTGCAAAATTCGATCAATAATAGGATAACCCCTCCATTTGGTGTTCAAAATGAGGTGTTACAACAAGGTCAAGGAATCAGTTCGGATCAGAATATTATTCCGTTTAACTTGGCCAACCTCCCTCAATTGCTAAGGGAGGCAGACAATGGCGCCAGAAATACCATACCATTGACTTCTAATTTCACATTGTTTAAGTATTTCACAGGCACCGCTTCGATGAACTATACTGAGTTGTGGTACACTGAAAAAATCAATTTCTTTTATAATCCGGTAGAACAAAGGGTCGATAGGATTTTGGAAAACGGATTCAACAGAGTCAGTTTTTACAATACCTCGTTCAACATGAATACTAACGTTTATGGCTTTTACAATTTCAAACGAAGTAAAAAAATAGAAGCGATAAGACACCACATGCAGCCCTCTTTTGGTTTTAACTTTAACCCTGATTTTTCCAATCCAATATTCGGGTATTACCAACAAGTACAAGTTGATTCAAGTGGCAGGACGCAGTTTTTTTCCAGACATCAAGGTTTTATATTCCAAGGTGCTCCATTGGGAGAATCCAGAGCACTTAGCTTGAGTATCAGAAACGTAGTTGAAGCAAAACTAAAAACGGAAAGTGATTCTGAAGAACCAACCACCAAGAAAATACCTTTATTACAATCATTGAACATATCAACCAACTACAATTTTGCAGCTGATTCTTTCAAGCTGTCGCAGGTTAATTTTAATACAAGGACTTCATTTTTTGAAGATAAGTTATCCATTAACCTTTCCGGAAATCTTGATCCTTATGCAGAATTGATCAGGACCAATCCTGAAACAGGTGCTGTGACAGGTAGGAGACTTAATCGTTATGCGTGGCAATCAGGTCAGGGACTTGGCACAATCAGAAGTATTCAAATGAACGTCAACGGTAGTCTAAATCCCCGCGGTGCAAGCAAATCAGCAGGGGAAATGAGAGAAGATATGACCAATGACTTCTTGCAGCAAGGAGGACAATTGAATGAATTTGTTGAGGATGAAATCAGTAGAGTTATCAATGACCCCACCCAATATATAGATTGGAATATTCCATGGAATTTAGGATTTGGTTATAACATTGCCTACAACAATCAGCCTGGAAGGCCTTCCAATATAACAACAGCCATCAATATCAATGGTGACCTAAGCATTTCTGACAAGTGGAAAATTAATTTCAGTGGGGGTTATGATTTTATTACTGCACAATTGACCCAAAGTATGATTGGCATTGCGCGGGACCTTCACTGTTGGCAGATGAATGTGAGTTGGATTCCATTTGGAAGATTCACTTCCTATAACCTTGATATCCGTGTAAAATCATCGATTTTGCAGGATTTGAAGGTGTCGAGGAGGAGGAGTTTCTTTGATAGGTAGGAATTTTATTCTGATTTTTTTTCTGTCCCGTGGATTTTACAAGGATTTTATTCTTGAAAAATTAACATTAAAAATGAAAATCAAATAAAAACAAGGTATTATATTTAACCATGGATCTTTTTAGTAAATTTTAAAAATTACCCGGTATGAAAACTTTGAAACCAGCATTTTTTGCAATCCTTTTATTTATTGGAATTTATGGTTGTTTGCCCAAAGATGACTTTCAGGATCCTGTGATAGAGGAGGATGATACAGTGATCTTGAAAGAAACGGTATATAGAGAGGCACTGGTGTGGCCTGCTTTTTCTGAAACTACTGATCCGAATTTGGATACTTCTTGGTCTTGGACGGAAGGGTTTTATCTTGATGTTTTCAGTTATGTTCAGTCTATTGGAGATTCATCTAAAATTACCTTCCCTTGGTATACGCAGGGAAATCCGATGAATATTAATAATCCTGATATGAAACCTGAAGATGGATGGCAATTTGCATTCAGGGATTTTGGAAATTCATCAAGAATTGTTCCCATGCCCTATTTTGCTTTGTATAATTCCCGAACAGGGGTGCTTAAAGTTTTTATTTATAATGCACAAAACATAGGGACAAGTTATTTTCTGGGAAACTTGGCATTAAACGTAGGCCCTCAGATTTTTTTTATACCTGAGCCATCAAGAGCCAAAGCAAATCAATATGATGGTTGGATAAATTTGGAATACAAAATCCCAAATCTAAAGGTGCCATTTGATAGAGAGGAAACTTTTGTTAAGGTTACATTGATGGGAATCCAAGAATGGGTTTTAAGTGGAGTTCAAAGCTAAAGCGTCAACTCTAAATTGTTAAATTTTTTTCATTTTTAATTTCTATCCTTTCCACCTGATATTTATTATCTTTCCTTCTATGAACGGAGGAGAAATAATTGCCAGGGTACTCAAGAATCAAGGAGTCAAGTACCTGTTCACACTATGTGGAGGACACATTTCCCCCATTTTTGTAGGAGCCGAGAATTTGGGAATAAAGGTCATCGATACCCGAAATGAAGCCACAGCTGTATTCGCAGCCGATGGAATCGGAAGACTTACCGGAATTCCGGGGGTGGTGGCAGTGACAGCCGGTCCCGGATTGACCAATACTGTCACAGCCATCAAAAATGCCCAAATGGCCCAATCCCCATTGATATTATTGGGAGGTGCAGCAGCAACCATGTTGAAGGGTAGGGGGGCATTACAGGATATTGACCAATTGAGTATCATGAAGCCTATCGTCAAATGGGCTGTGTCTATCAAAAAAGTCAAAGAAATTGGCCCCAAGATGGAAAAAGCTTTTCAGGTGGCGCAGGCAGGAGTTCCAGGTCCGGTTTTTATCGAATGCCCGATTGATACTCTTTATCCTGAGAAGATGGTGAAGGAGTGGTATGGGGCCAAAAGCAGTAAAAGCTCCAAATCCATAAAAGATAAAGTCATTCAATGGTATATTCAAAGACATGCCAAGAAGCTATTTAAAGACTCGGATAAAACAGTTTTTAATTTGAATCCTCCCCAACCCACATATCCCAAAAACAAAACTGCCGATTTGGATAAAGCTATGAACTTGATCAAAAAGGCCAAAAGACCTTTGATGATTTTGGGAAGTGGTGCGATGCTTCAGCCCATAAAATCCAATAGACTGTTAGCTTCTTTAGATAATTTGGGAATTCCACTGTACCTAAGTGGAACGGGCAGGGGACTATTGGGAAGAAACGGAAGGTTACATATCCGCCACAAGAGAAAAGAGGCCATCAAGGAAGCTGACCTTATCATTCTTGCAGGAGTCCCCAATGACTTTAGGTTGGATTTTGGAAACCACATCGGTGGCAGGAAATTCATCTCCATCAATCGAAGCAAAACAGACCTGTTTCTCAATAAGAAACCCAGTCTTCCAATCCATGCTGATCCATGTGATTTTATAATTGAGCTTGCTTCCAAAACACATGTCAATCCTCAGGATTGGTTGGAACAACTGAGGAAAAGGGATGAAAAAAGGGATGTAGAAATCAAGATGCAATCCAAAGAAAATACCGAGGGCTTGAATCCAATTCAATTGTTGTCTGAATTGGAAACGCTATTGGATGATAATACTGTTTTGGTGGCTGATGGGGGTGATTTCGTTGCGACGGCCTCTTATGTCCTAAAGGCAAGACAACCGCTTTCATGGTTGGATCCCGGTGCTTACGGCACCTTGGGTGTTGGTGCGGGATTTGCGATTGCCGCAGCTTTGGTTTATCCTGACAGGCCGGTTTGGATTTTGTATGGGGATGGCAGCGCCGGCTATTCTCTGATGGAATTCGATACTTTCCAGAGACATGGACTGGGCATTACCGCCTTGATCGGAAATGATGCCTGCTGGACGCAAATAGCAAGAGATCAGATTGAATTTTTGGGTTCGGATTGTGCTGTGATGTTGGAAACATCTGATTATGATAAGATTCCTTATGCATTTGGAGCGGAAGGGGAAAGAGTGGAGTCTATGGATGAATTTGTAAAATCAGTCCAAAAAGCCAAAGAAAGTAACCGACAAGAAAAGTCATTTTTGATCAATGCTGTGATTGGCAAGACCGATTTTAGAAAGGGGTCTATTTCGGTATGAAATTTAATATCATCCACTTCAAATAAATCAGTTTTTTTTAATACCCACTTTGACTTATCTTTTCAACTTCATCCATTACTTACAATTCCAAGTCATGAAAAATACATTATACCTTTTCGGATTGCTTTTATTTTCACCATTCCTTCTTTTTGCCCAAAGTAAAAAAGCCATCAATCTTGATGAGGTGACGGATAAGCATTTTCTAAACGGAATTGAAATCCTCAACAGTATCTTATCCATGCCCAATGATTCAAATGATCCGGAGCAGTTGGTCGCCAATATTGAATGGTGTGAGGACAATTTCGAGAAAAGGCAATGGAAAACGGAAAGATTGGAAACTGCCGGCTTCCCCATGCTTTTGGCAGAAAGGAATATCCCTAAAGCTAAAAAGACCGTGCTTTTTTATTTTCATATAGACGGTCAGCCTGTAGATAGAAAGCGTTGGGAACAGGAAGATCCATATAAGCCTGTTTTGAAAAAGCAAAATTCTTCAGGAAAGTGGGAAATCATTCCTATGGAAACCCTTCATAATACATATGATCCTGAGTGGCGGATATTTGCAAGGTCATCATCTGATGACAAGGGACCTTTGGCTATGTTTCTGACCGCTTGGGATGCTATGGTCGAGAACAACAAAATGCCAAATTACAATGTAAAAGTGATTTTGGATTTTGAGGAAGAAATAGGTTCTCCCCATCTACCTGCAGCAATTAATAAACATAAGGAGAAACTTGCTGCGAATATGGTATTGATCATGGATGGGCCAAGACATTTGAGCAATGAACCGACGTTGAGTTTCGGAGCAAGGGGAATTTCTCAGTTTACTTTGAAAGTCTTCGGTCCAAGAGCAGCACAGCATTCAGGGCATTATGGGAATTATGCACCAAACCCGGCTTTCAGGATGACTCAATTGTTGGCATCCATGAAAGATGATGGAGGAAGGGTGACCATTCCCGGTTTTTATGATGGAATCATACTCACAGATGAGGAGAAAAAGATTTTGGACCAGGTGCCGGATGATGAAAATGAAATCAAAAGTAAGCTGGGAATTGGCAGTACCGATAAAGTCGGAAATACTTATCAGGAATCCTTGCAATATCCATCCTTAAATATCAGGGGCTTATCCTCAGGTTGGGTCGGTGATGAGGTGAGGACCATTGTTCCTGCTGATGCAACTGCTGAGATAGATGTACGTTTGGTTCCAGAAAGTGATCCTGAAAGGCTTTTTTCTTTGATCCGAAAGCATATTGAAGGTCAAGGATACCACATTCTCGAAAATGACCCTACTGATGAAGAAAGAGCAAAATATCCAAAATTGGTCAAATGGGAAGGAAGTATTTCCTACAAAGCTTTTAGAACCCCGTTTGATTCAGAGCCTGGAATTTGGTTGAATAAAGCCATGAACCGTGCATTTGGAAAGGATCCCATCAGGAAAAGAATCAGTGGCGGATCTTTACCCATAGCTCCTTTTGTCGATGCTTTGAATGTCCCTGCTGTAACAGTGGTGACTGTCAATGCAGACAACAACCAACATGGCCCCAATGAAAATATCAGATTGGGAAATTACAAAGAGGGGATTAAGACGGCTTTGGCGATTTTGACGGAGGAGTTGTAAGGTAAATGCAAGTATAGATACATCAAGACAAGTACAACTATTTAGAAAGACTTGTCCTTGTCACCTCGACGTCAGGAGAGGTCTTTGGTCACCTTTTAGGGAGAAGATTTCTCCAGCCGTCGAAATGAATTGTGTTTAAAGTCAAGTATTGATCCAAATATTATTTTGCAATA
>NZ_JABFHF010000048.1 GCF_015476655.1 Aquiflexum lacus | reverse complement strand
CTGGGGTTACACCCGGGAGAGTAGGCCGCCGCCACATTATCATAAAAGCCTTTGGGGAAATCCAGAGGCTTTTGGCGTTTTATAGGCGGGAGGAAAGGCCAATTGGTTTTGCAAGCATCATTATGTTTTCATATTGGCCAACCATAAGAATAGGGTGTAAAGATTTTTTCAGAAGTATACTTTTTGAAAATGAGCAAAAAGACTCAATTACAAATTTGATTAAATGTTTTTAACTCAGATCCACCTATTTAAATTTAAAAATTATCAATATTTTTTTTTAAAAAAAACTTTGCATCTCTTAGTAGAAAAGCAATTCTTAATAACATGAAAATGTAATTTGATTTGCATAATAGAATTATTTTTAAGTTCTATATTGATAAGGAAAGCCATTATATTATTTGGGATTAATAACTTAATTGTTTAGAAATGTCTTTTTTTGGCTAAAATTTCCCATATTACTATTGTAATGTTTTTAAATGAAATTTTTGCTCATATTTTCTCAGAATAATTAAATGTCACAAATACGCCAACTTGCAGCGATCATGTTCACTGATATTGTCGGATATACGGCATTGATGGGAAATGATGAACAAAAAGCCTTTGAATTATTAAGGAAAAACAGGGAAATCCATAAACCTGTGATAGATGAATTTGGGGGTAAATTTATCAAAGAGCTTGGCGATGGAGTGATGGCAAGTTTTCCTTCAGTGAGTAATGCCGTTTACGCCGCCATAAGAATCCAAGAGTTGTGCAACGAAGCAAATGTTTACAAACTTAGAATAGGAATTCATCAGGGAGAAGTCATTTTTGAGGATGAGGACATTTTTGGAGATGTAGTCAATATTGCAGCAAGAATACAAGCATTGGCAGCACCAGCGAGTATATTCGTATCCGAATCGGTACAAAGAGACCTTACCAATAAAAATGATATCCGATCAGAATTTTTTAAAATTGAAAACCTTAAAAATGTAAAAGATCCGGTCAAGGTCTATAGAATACTATCAGCATCATCCATATCAAACAGCAATCAAACATCAGCCATAGAAAAGTCATCCATTATTTCTGAATATGATTATGATATCCATATCAGTTTTAGGTTTAATGATAACAAATATGATGGTTGGGTTTCCGAACTTGTCACAAAGCTCAAACAGGAACTAAGTGCTACCTGTAAGGATAAACTTTCAATTTATTTTGACATTAATCCGGAAGATGAAAAGAAGAAATTTCTACAAGAAGACGGTTCTGTTTCCTCAAAAATTAAATCCTTAATTTTCATTCCAATTATTTCACAAACCTATTGTGATGTCAATTCTCTTGTTTGGAAAAATGAATTCAAAGGATTTCAAGACGGGGTGCTTGGCGAGAAAATGGGCAAAACCATTAAGCTATTGAATGACAATGTCGCTTCAAGAGTGATTCCTGTAAAAATTCATGATATAGATATGGAGGATATCAAACTCCTTGAATCAGAACTTTCAGATGGTTTACGTTCCATTGATTTTATTTTCAGAGAAGATGGGGTCAACCGTCCCCTGCTGCCTATAGATGACGAAAAGCTTGGAAATCCAAATAGGCCCATGTACCGAAATCAGATCAATAAATTGGCCAATGCGATTAAGGATATTATTTCAGGAGCCAAGCTTTTTCAAAAAGAAAACTCTTTTGGATATACCGCTTTTTCCCCAACATCTACCCAAATAGTACCCAATGTAGTATCTACTTCTTTGTCCTCTTCCTTGAAAGTCCAGATGATAGACCGCTCCAGGCCAAATGTTTTCTTGGCATGGACATCCAATGACTTAAAGGAAAAAAGAGAGGAGATGGCGATTATCCTCCAAAAAGCCGGATTTAATGTGCTTCCTGCTATAGATTGTCCGGCAGATGATGAGGTTTTTAGGGCTAAAACCATTGAAACCATCAAACAATGTGTTTGCTCACTACATATTTTGAGTGGAGAGTTTGGCAGGCGTTTCGAATTGGAGGACGATGTTTCATTTCCGCAATTCCAGTTTCTGGAAGCGAAAAAAATAATTGATGCTGCAGATTCAGAATTCAATTCATTTGTATGGGTACATCCTGAGGCTACAGGAACTATTAAACCTGCCCAACAGGAATTCATCAAATATATTCGGAACAACATCACCAAAAATATGATGTTTTCAAATAGTGCGGGTCCCATGCAATTGGTGGATGACATTAGGGTAGTCATGCTGAAGGAGGAAGTAGAAATCTTCGATTCAAAGGATACCGATATCTTTTTTATTTTCAATCAGCAGGATGAACTGGAAGCAAAAGAAATTACGGACAGGTTGAGTTTGGAATACCCGATAGAAATCATGAATATCATGCCCGATGGGGAAGATCAATATAGGGAAGTTTCTTCACAGCAGATTCCAAAAAGTAAACTGGCTGTGGTTTATTTTAAATATGCTGCAGATTGGGCCTTGCCCTTCATTAAACAAATCTGGAAAGAAGTAGGTGGGGCATCTTCACCCACACCATTATTTTTTATTGGGGAAGATGATCCAAGAAGTAATTTTGCGCGGATTTTCAAAGCTCCGAAAGTGGTTTCTACCATTGTTCCCAAAGAGGAAGTGCCGGCAGAAGTCAAAAAAGTTTATACCACAGTTGTCAATCTCAAATAACGGGTATGTTTGAAGACTATCAAATATGCCCCTATACGGGACTGCGCTCTTTTACAGAAGAGGAATCTTTATACTTTAAAGGTAGGGAAGATGATATTGATGCTGCTACAGCCCAATTGCAGCGGAATAAGTTTCTGATGCTGACAGGTGCTTCCGGTGACGGAAAGTCATCACTTGTTTATGCAGGGATCATTCCCAATGCCAGGGCAGGTTTCCTTAAATCGAAATATACCCAATGGTGTGTCGCTGATTTTAGACCTGAAAGGTCCCCCTTCAAAAATCTGTGCAAAGCCATAGCCAATCAACTTGATATCCCAAATGAGGTAACTGTTGAATCGGAATTGAAGCATGGTTTTTCTGCCATTGTTGATTTATATAGGAATTCTGATAGGTTTCTTGATGAAGATACGCTGGAGTGGCAAGCAGCAGACGAACGAAAGAGGGCAAGTATTAAGAGAAAAGCAGCCAATTTGATCATCCTTGTGGATCAGTTTGAGGAATTTTTTACCAATCCAGAAAACTATGACAAAGGAGTTCCCTCAAAAGAAGCCAATCTGGTTTTAAATTTATTATTGGAAACCTCCAAGATAGCATTGGAGGAAGGACTGCCCATCTATGTTATTTTTACCATGAGGTCGGACTTTATCGGGCAATGCGCGGCTTTTCGTGGGTTGCCTGAGTACATAGGATTTTCCCAGTTTTTTGTTCCCCGGCTCAACAGGGCCCAACTACAATTGGTCATTGAAGAACCGGCTGTCCTCAGTGGAAATCAAATTACAAGGAGACTGACTGAAAGATTAATCCATGATCTGACCGAGGGAGTAGATCAGCTTCCAATTCTTCAGCATGCGCTCAATCAGATTTGGCATGCGGCCAGTAATGGGACAGAAGAAATGGATCTGATTCATTATGCCATGGTCGGGGGAATGTCGATAAAAGAACTACCGGAAGATCAGGTATTGAGCTTTAAACAATGGTTTGATGATTTGCCTGAAAATATAAAAGCCTGTTATCACGCACCGAGTTTGCAGAATGTCCTTGACACCCATACCAATAAGCTATTTGAGCAGGCAATGGCCTACTACATTGAAAATACAGGTAAGGATATTTCCAATGAAGACACAAAAGCAATTATCAAAAATGCTTTTTCCTGCCTGACCAAAATTGACCAAAGTCGTGCTGTAAGAAACCGGATGACCCTACTGGAAATTACCAATATTTTGGGAAGGAAGGAATTCGGTACGATTGAAGTCGGGGCGGTATTGAATATTTTCCGGGAACCTGGTAATACTTTTATCAGACCCTTTATTTCCGATGATCCGGAAAGCCGTGATCTAGGTGAAAATGACGTGCTTGACATTACCCACGAAAGCCTGATCCGTAATTGGGATTATCTCAAAAACTGGGCTGAGGAAGAATATGACAATTACACCGTTTATCTGGATTATGAACAACAGCTCAACCGCTGGGTGGAAAGCGGAAAATCAAATGCTTTTTTGATGTCGATCGGACCTTTGACCTATTTTGAAAATTGGATCAACAACCTTAACCCAAATATCCATTGGGTTGCCAGATATCTTCCGGAAGAGCTCGATCAAGAAAATAAGTTATCAAAAGCAAAAAACATCCTAAAAAATTCTCAGGAATTCCTTTCCAAGAGTGCCAGTAAGCATGTAATAACCAGAACCGTCATGCGATATGGAGCAAAAAGAATAGGGATAGCGGTTGCCTTGATTGCATTTTTGATATTTAGTTCTTTTGCGATAAGGCAATACCTTAAGCAGCAAAATTCAGCTGTTCTAAACTCCATTCAAGCAGAGTCAATAAAATTGGTCAACAGTCCAAAAGTGGCATTTGAAGATAAAATATACCTCATAGTGGAGCAGTTGAAACTTGATCTTACCAGTATAGATGAGGTTATAAATTCCGTTCCTGACCCAATTGAAAAAATCAATATCGCAAATGGAATAGCTACGATGCTGGTTTTTCAGGGATCTAACGAACCCAAAGGGGAAATTTTGAGAAGTTTGACCATTGCAGATAGTATTTCGGTTGAATATGCAGTGCCCAGCAATGTCAATTCCTCATTTTCGGCCATTTTAAAAGAGTTGAATGACCTGAGAGTGACCTTGGAACTGGCATATTATCATAATCCAGCCCTTCAAATAGATACTTGGCGGAAAGCGAATGCCAAGAGGATAGGTATTATGGTATTACATATCCTGGAGACCCAACCGGCAGATTTTACGGATATGAGGAACCTGACGCTTGCACTTGAGCATGCCATAAATTTTCGGGCCTTTACGCAGGAGGAAATTGTGAGGATTATTCAAATTCTATCCCCTTTCGAGCAGGAAAGCCAATCAGATTGGTTGAAATTAAATTTTGATGCGGATAACCTTCTTTTGAGAGGTGCTGCTGACTATGGTTTCAAATTCAACGGACTTTATCAGCAATTGGCCTATTTATATGCTTCACAAGGCAACAGTGAAAGGGTATTGGATTGCATGGATATTTTATTGGCCAATTCCCAAAACAATTACCAGGGAGATTATGCCGCAGGGGCTGATAATGCCGCCAATATAGCCGCTGTGTATTACAAGTACAGACAAGATACTGCATTGGATGAGTTTGTACGAGGATACATTTCAAGAAAAAACATTACTTCAGAGGAGTTTTATGCTAGCCTTTTGGGAAGAATGCTCAAATCTGCTAATACAACTTTTAATTTGCATTTGATTGGATTTATGGATGACAGGCAAAACCTTAACCTTCAGTTCAGCGATCGGGAGCAAATCAGCTATTTCTATGCAAAATACAGGAAAACTGTACTTTCTGACATTAAGGATCCAAATGAGAGAAATTATTTGCTGGCCCTTTCTTTTAAAAATGAGGGTATTTTAAAAGCGATCAATTTAGAGGAACGAAAAAATGAGGACCTCTCAGTAAACCAATTATTTGATAAAGCCTTCGAATATTATAAACTGGTGCCCACTTCCTATTTGGAACAAACTACCTCAGTCATTGGGGTTGGAGCCACAGACGATATAATTGTTCCCCGAAAATTCTTGTTTATTTATCCTGACTTAAGGATTGGATTTCCTCCTTTGGAACCAAGGTCTTTCTTTTTCTTTTATTTTTCGGATGCCTTTTTGGAATATGTTCTGGAAAACCAATTGATAGATGAATTATATCCAACAAAGGCTGAGCTTGATTTTTTCACAGCTTGGTTGTTGGCCTATAATTCTAAAATCTGGGTTCCCAATGGATTTATTGTCAAACCGGCCAGATATGAAATATTTAAAAGACTCGAAACTGAATTATCAGGTAGGGAAAATATTGATCAGGTCGACCTGAATTGGTTATATCTGTATTTGGGAGAAATGGCTTACAAGGACAATGAAGTGGAAGCTGCCTTGTCTTATTATCAGAAAATAAATCCGGATAACCTATTAAATATTCTCCGGTCCAAGGAATATGGGAATCAGATCAACAATCATTCTTTAAGGTTGATTGCCTCTGCCATTGAGGCATTGGCAAATACCGGTGATTTTGAGGGTATTAAAGGTTTGATGAGGCCATTCAATAAATCCATCAATAGATCTTCCTTATATGCCTATGCTGCAAAAGACATACTTTATAAAAAAACAGATCCTCAAATAGCCAAAAGATTATTAGACTCTGCCATGATGGAGTTTAACAGAACAGGAATTGTTACTTCAGGACAACCTCATAGAATACAACTTGCCTATGCCAATACCTTTTATGATCCTAAAGGAAATGTAGATGAGTCTTTTAGGATTATCAAAAACTTACAGCAGAAAATACTTGCCAACCAATTTATTGTCCGCTCTTTGGGTTTTCATGCTTATTTATACGAGGCTAAAAGCCGTTTTCCTGAAAATATTTCTGATGGAGACCAAGCTATTTTGCTGAGTGAAATTTTATATGGATATGCTGAAGGTAAGGGTGAGTTAAATGATAAGTGGTCCAAATTTCAGGAAAATTATCTTTGGAATATTACCCGATGGATTTTTTACATAGATGAAAGCAGTTGATATGAATAATATTTGTCCATATACCGGTTTAAGGTCATTTACTGAGGATGAAAGCATTTATTTCAAAGGCAGAGATCATCAGATAGATCAGCTTACTGCTTTGTTGGAACAGAATAAGTTCCTGATGGTGACCGGTGCATCAGGTGAAGGGAAATCATCTTTGATTTATGCCGGGTTGATTCCCAATGCCCGTGCGGGCTTCTTTAAAGCGAAATATACCAATTGGGTGGTTGCTGACTTCCGTCCTGAGCGCAGTCCAGTAAAAAATATGGCCTCAGCCATTGCAGATAAATTCAATATTCTTGATCCCACAGTTGAAACTGAATTGAGAAGAGGATTTTCTTCCCTGATTGATCTCTACACCAATTCGAATTTTTATATCGATGAGTCGGATGAAAAGTGGCAGCAATTAGAGGAAACAGAACAAAGAAAACGGAAGAGAAAATCTGCCAATCTGATGATCATTGTGGATCAGTTTGAGGAATTTTTCACCAATCCGGAAAACTTCTACAAGGAAGCCCCTTCTCAGGACTCGCAAATTGTAGTGAATCTGATTTTGGAAACTGCAAGGATTGCCCTCAAAAAGAACATACCCGTGTATGTGGTCTGTACCATGCGTTCAGATTATATTGGTCAGTGCTCTGCATTCAGAGGACTTCCGGAATATATTGGTTTTTCACAGTTTTTCGTGCCTCGATTAAAACGAAAAGATCTAAAACAGGTCGTAGAGGAACCTGCGATATTGAGTGGAAACAGGATTTCCCAAAGGTTGATTGAAAGGTTGGTTTATGATCTGTCAGAAGGCTTGGATCAACTCCCTATTTTGCAGCATGCCTTGACTCAGATATGGCTGGCTGCAGATAGTGGGTCTGAGGAAATGGACCTCATTCATTATGCAAAAGTCGGGGGGATGGCTGCTAATGAATTACCGGAAAATGATCAAAAAATATTTCTGCAATGGTTCAAAACTTTACCGGAACATCAGCGGGTATATTATCATCAGACCGGTTTAAGTAAGGTTATTGAAATCCATGCCAGTATTTTATATGAAAATGAATGGGAATATTACAATAAGACAAATCCTGAAAATCCCATTTCCCAGCAAGAAGCCAAGCGTATGATTGCATTGACTTTTAGCGGACTTACAAAAATTGACAATAGTAGGGCAGTGAGAAATCGGATTAGTCTGAGGGAGTTAACTGAAATCATCAATACCCCTAATCTTAATTCCAAGGTTGTGGGTGGAGTTCTGAATATTTTCAGGGAGGAAGGTAATTCATTTATCAGACCGTTCAAGACAGAAGATCCTGAAACCCACATCTTACAAGATGAAACAGTTTTGGATATTACCCATGAAAGTTTGATCAGAAATTGGAATAAACTCAATGCTTGGGCCAATCAGGAATTTGAGTTTTACAGCACCTATCTGGATTTTAAAAAGCAATTGGATCGTTGGAAGGACAATGGAAAAAGTAGGGATTTTTTACTTCCGATCGGGCCCTTGTCCTTTTTTGAAAACTGGTATGAGGAATGTAAACCGAATGTGGGTTGGATCAAAAGGTATTCTGAGATCAAAGAAAATGATGAAATAAGGACGAAGGAAGCTCAAAATCTTCTGACTGAAATCCAGGAGTTTCTGAAACGAAGCAGTAGAAATGTATTTTTTACGAGGACTTTTATGAAGTATGGTCCCCAAAGGATAGGTACTTTTTTTGCTATCTTGGTGATGGTCGTATTAAGTGGGTTTTATTGGTATGATGCAGAACAGAAAGCTAACGAACGGGTCATTGAACGTACCAGAAAGGAGTCCCTGATATTTCTGAACAGTCCGGAGGTAAATAATCAAAATAAAGCGATTTATCTGCTTGCAGAGGAACGGTTTGGATCTGGTTACTTGACTTCCTTCTTGACTTCTATGAATCAGAAAGACAGAATTTCTCAGGCCATTGATACTTATAAATTTTTGATTTACGTCGATAAGCATATTGAAGATCCTATCAAGGGTTTGCTTGTGGATTTCATCTATAAGGATCTTCAATCACCTGATGCAGCAATTGAATCAGATTATATTTTGGCACAGACAAATAGGTTTTTACTTATTCTGATGAGGGATAACTATTACAGCCCCTCCATAGAGAATGAAAAAATCATATCAGATTTAACAGAAAGCAATAAGAATCGAGTAGTTGATTTCTATAAAGGAACAGGGCAGTTTAGTCCGTCTATCCCCTTTGAACTTAATTTGGCCATTCAGCTTTGGCTTACCAATGGCAAAGTTTCTTTGGATGAGATTAATGAAGTTCTTCAGACCATTTCGCCTGCTGAAAGTGAGAAGGGGAGAAATGCTTTCTCTCGATATTATCCAAAGGGAAGTTTTGAACCCAATGGAAGACAGCCAACTGATTTTAACAATGGGTATCACACTTTGGCATCACTTTATGCTGGTAAAGGAGATATCGAAGGGGTGGAGTGGGCTTTTCAACAATTACTTAATAATGGCCAAAGAGAGTACTTTGAATTGGGAAGGGTATTCAATAACCACCAAAATATTTTGGGGTATTTATACCAATATAAGTTTAGGGATTTAGCGCCAAGGTTAGTGAAATGGATTGCCACCAATACCTTTGACAACCCTGAAATAACGGTTTACAGAAACACTGTAATCCGTTCAGGGTATATTTCACATTTATATGTTGGTGCTAATCTTGAACCTCAGGCCTTAAGGTCTTACCGTGGTTATATTTACCCTAATCTATTCTTTTCAGACCGATATGTTTATGACCAGATGAGTGAGGATTATGAATTATATATCAATCAGATCAAAGACCCCTCAGAACGCAATTATCAATTGGCCATCAATACCAAAAGAAAGGCTGTTTTTACCCATAAATATTGGTTTGACCGTCAATTGGAAATCAAACAGGATTTGTTAGATTCTTGGTTGGACACTGCGTTTGAATACTATTCGAAGTTAGACGCCAACTTTTTAGAAGAAAAAATAGCTTCAACTATCCCATATTATAATGATGGGGTTAGAACCACACAGCCTTCCAGAAAGGAATTGTTTATTTATCCCGATTACCGGGATGGTTGGTTCAGTTGGAACTACCATTCAGATATGTTCTATCAGTACATGGATAGAAAAGGGCTGCTGTCAAAAATGTTCACAACGGGGGATGATTTACAGAGTATCCACTTCTGGATTGCCAAAGCATTTGAAATTAAGGCATTTCCTCCTCCAGGTACAGATAACAACGATTATCCACTGTCAGATGAAACGATAAGTCATGTGGTGAGATTTATGGAAGAACATCCAAAAGGAGAAGAGGTCGATAAAAATCTGTTTTATCTGATTTTAGCAAACAGGGCATTTGATAGGGCAGATACGACGAAAGGATTTGAATATTATCGAAAATTCGATCAACAGGCAATTTCAAGATCTTCCAATAAATATGAATATGTGGAAAAAAACTTCTTTCTCAACATGATGACCCAGCTTTCGGCCAATTTGGTGCAGTATGGGAAGATTAAGGAATCTGTTGAATTGGCGGAAAGATTTCCAGGTGAGGCTGAAAAAGCTTTCCCTTATATAGCGATGGCCAAAAGAGCCTATAAGAGTAATTCCGATCCCCGGGCTTTTGTTTTTTTGGATTCTGTTTCTGCCAAAACAGCAAACTTGGATTTTAATATTCTATTTCCCTCATTGGATAGCAGACCCTACTTCATCAATGTACTATCCACCATTGGCAGTCAAAGGATCAATAGCCTTGCCCGCGAAATTTTGAGGGATATTCCTGAGCAAAGGAAATTTGAAGCAGTATATCAATTGGTCTCTGGATTGGCAAGAGAAGGTAATTATTACAGGGCATTGATGGCAATCCCAAACAACCTTACAGAGTCTCAGGATTTGCAATGCAGAGGCTTGATTTTGTTGGAAGCTTCCAAAAGAAAGGAACTGGAATCCGCTGATAGTCGCTGGAAAGAATTGGACAATTTTCTGGAATGGACTGAAACATATTATAATTTCTTGATAAACTGATGAAGAAATACATTACATATTATTACCTGCTATTTGTCCTTTTGGTGATGGGTGCATTTGCTTCCATGGCACAGAACAGCTACGGGTTCAAAATTATGGGGTTGGTTGCCTTTATTTTCGGTTTGTTGTTTGTTACCCAGTTGGTTTATGTTTTTAGGAATAAATCAAAAATTGATTACCTGGTTATTTGCGAACTGATAGGATTGATTACCATTTCAATTATCCTGGGTTTAAGGGTGTATTATATTCATTTTGAATTGGTCGAATTATTATTTGGATTAGCAGGTGGCCTATTAATGGCTGTTTATGGTGTAAAAGCAGTTCAGCTATTCAAAGAAATCAGTAAGAAAAATAAGGTATTGGCTTTGCTGGTTTTTTGTTTTTACACAAGTTTGATTTTGTATATCTTATCCATGACAATAATTCCATTCTTGCCTGTTTTTTCTGAAGTTTTCGGGATTCTTGCCTTTGTTTTACTGATACTTTTCGCCGTAGTTTCTTTTAAGAAAAAGCAAATGAATTATGGGTCTGAGAAAGCCACCTCTATTGCAGTTATCGTTGGGAATAAGGACAGGTCCATCGTCCTAATATCCCTTTTTCTATTATTTACAGTGTACATGGGGCTATCCAAAGTGGAAGTGCTTCCCAAAATGTATTCAGACGAATTTCCCCAAGCCTATTTTGAATTGGTCAACACGGCAGAGATGGGTCAGGGTGAAGCCGTAGATGGAAAATACAAGCATGAAGAATTCAAGGAGAAGTTTGAAAAGTTCCTGGAGAATTCAGAAAGAAGGAATGTTTGGTAGGATTGTTAATCTTAAGACGTAAGATGCAACACATAAGACGCAAGAATCAAGAATCAAGAATCAAGACGTAAGACACAAGACGTAAGACAAAAAACAAATAGTCCTGAACCCTTATTTTTTCTGGCTAGATCAACTTTTATTGTTACTCAACCAAACTCCGAATTGCTTGAAATGGTGCATGCTGTGTTTGTAGTGAAATCTGTCCCATTCCTCCTTATTGAGGTGTCCGAACCTGGGATGGACTTCGGATGCACCATCATGTTGTTCATAATAGGTAATATATTCTTCCCAAGCCTGTAGAAGTGCTTCTTTGGCTTTTTCCAGATCAGGATGTTTTAAGGGATAAAGTTCGCCTGTATCATTAGGTGGCGTAATGCCCATTCCCATTTCCAGCTCCGTAAACAAGAGATTTTTTTTGGCAATAAGTGCCCTTTCACTTGGAGTAAAGGTTGGGTATTTTATTTTGCCAATAGATAACTTGAGCGTTATGGTCAAATGCTCTACCATATGTTGTGCAGTCATTTTACCAAATAGGGGTTTTGTGTCATCTTTGAGCATTTTCAAGGAATCCTGAATTTGAGATGCTGTAAGTACCATGAGATTGAGGTTTTTAAATTCAATAGAAATATAATAAAAAAGCGCCTGACATTGTCAAGCGCTTTTTTCCATCAAACGAACTCTAAAATAATTTTTAACTTCCGCACATTTCGCAATCATCAGGATTATCCAATGAACATGCGATGGCATCTTGATTTTTTGATTTTTCCAGTGCAGGGGCTGCTTGGACTGCTTTCTCTGCATCCCTAGCGGATTTGTCCACTGTAAACTGAATCGCTGCGGTTGCAGCTTGTGACCTGAGATAGTACATACCCGTTTTGAGACCTTTTTTCCAAGCATAGAAATGCATAGAAGTAAGTTTTCCAAAATTCGGATCCTGCATAAAGACATTCATACTCTGTGATTGACAGATATATGCACCTCTATCAGCAGACATGTCTATGACAATTTTCTGAGATATTTCCCAAACTGTTTTATAGATGTCTTTGATGTTCTGAGGAATACCAGGGATATTTTTCACAGATCCGTTGGCAGCGATCAGCCTGTTTTTCATGGCATCATTCCACAATCCCAAATGAATCAAATCTTTCATCAGGTGCTTGTTGACCACTATAAATTCACCGGATAGAGTTCTTCTGGTATAAATGTTAGAAGTGTAAGGCTCAAAACATTCATTGTTACCCAAAATCTGGGAAGTAGAGGCAGTAGGCATGGGTGCTACCAATAGCGAGTTTCTAATGCCGAATTTCTTTACTTTCTCTTTCAATTCATCCCAAGCCCATCTTCCGGATTTCGGAGTGACACCCCACATATCAAATTGGAAGATCCCTTTGGATGCAGGTGAACCCTCATAAGTTTCATAAGTACCCTCTACTTTGGCCAATTCCATTGAAGTCTCCATGGAAGCGTAGTAGATGGTCTCAAAAATATCTTCATTGAGTCCTTTGGCTTCTTCTGAATCAAAAGGCATCCTGAGCATGATAAAGGTATCTGCTAAACCTTGTACACCCAATCCGATTGGCCTGTGGCGGAAGTTGGATTTTCTTGCTTCCTCAACAGGATAAAAATTGACATCAATTACCTTGTTCAGGTTGCGGGTAGCTACTTTGGTGATTTCGTATAATTTCTGATGGTCAAAGTATTTTTTTCCATCACTTCCAGTCACCACGTACTTAGGTAGGGCGATCGAAGCTAGGTTACATACTGCTACTTCGTCAGGAGCGGTGTATTCTATGATCTCCGTGCAAAGATTCGAAGACTTGATCGTACCTAGGTTTTGTTGATTGGACTTCTTATTGGCAGAATCCTTGTACAACATGTAAGGCGTACCTGTCTCGATTTGAGATTCAAGGATTTCAAACCAAAGATCCTGTGCTTTGATGGTTTCCCTTGCTTTTCCTTCCCTCTCGTATTTTTCATACAATCTCTCAAATTCCTCACCATGACAGTCGGACAATCCTGGTGCTTCGTTAGGGCAGAAAAGAGACCACTCGTCATTTTGCTCAACACGTTTCATGAACAAATCCGGAATCCACATGGCATAGAACAAATCCCTTGCCCGCATTTCTTCCTTACCATGGTTTCTCTTCAACTCCAGAAAATCTTTGACATCTGCATGCCACGGTTCCAGGTAGATGGCAAAGCTTCCTTTTCTTTTACCACCGCCCTGATCTACATAGCGGGCTGTCATGTCAAAGTTTCTCAACATGGGCACTATTCCATTCGAAACTCCGTTTGTGCCTTTGATGTAGCTTCCTTTTGCCCTTATATGATGTATGGACAAGCCGATTCCTCCAGCGGATTGTGAAATTTTGGCACACTGCTTCAGCGTATCATAAATCCCATCAATGCTATCATCTTTCATTGTTAATAGGAAACAGGAAGAAAGCTGCGGTTTTGGGGTTCCGGCATTGAAAAGGGTAGGAGTGGCATGGGTAAACCATTTCTGAGACAATAGGTGGTAGGTCTCAATGGCCGCATCAATATCCTCTTTATGAATACCTACAGCTACCCTCATCAACATGTGCTGAGGTCGTTCGACAACTTTCCCATCCAATCTGATCAGGTAACTTCTTTCCAGGGTTTTGAATCCGAAGTAATCATAATCAAAATCTCTATTATAGTCTATTGCTTCATCAAGTTTAGCAGCATGTTTTTTCACTACTCCATAGACATCAGATGCTATTAAAGCTGCATTGGCACCTGTATTGGGATTGATGTAAGTATACAGCCTTTTCATGGTATTGGAAAAGGACTGGGAAGTAGTTTTGTGCAGGTTTGATGTGGCAATCCTTGCCGCCAATACAGCATAATCAGGATGCTGTACGGTTAAAGAAGCACATACTTCCGCTGCTAGGTTGTCCAGTTCTGTGGTAGTGACACCATCATAAAGACCGTCAATGACTTTCTTGGCAACCTCGATTGGATGGATGTACCTGCCATCAAGGTTATAGCAGAGATTTTCAATTCTTGTGGTGATCTTATCGAATCTCACTGATTCGCGTCGACCGTCTCTTTTTATTACAAGCATATTTTCAAATGGATTTTGGGTTGGTGGGGAATAAATTGTACTTAGAAATCTTCACCTATGGAGAATTTAGGTGACTCAACCAATTCTTTGGATTTCATGACTCCTGCTTTCTGGTAGTCACCCACTCTTTTTTCAAAGAAGTTGGTTTTGCCCTGAAGGGAGATCATATCCATAAAGTCAAACGGATTGGTGCTGTTCCAAACTTTAGCACAACCCAATTCAACCAAAAGCCTGTCGGCAACAAATTCAATATATTGGCACATGAGATCTGAATTCATGCCTATCAGTTTTACGGGCAAAGCATCAGTGACAAATTCTTTTTCTATATCAACAGCATCCTTGATAATGGCAGTCACCGTTTCTTTTGGTAAAGGCTGCACTACATGTTCTGTATAGAGATGACATGCAAAATCACAATGTAGCCCTTCGTCTCTTGATATTAATTCGTTTGAAAAAGTCAATCCGGGCATCAGACCTCTTTTCTTTAACCAAAAAATAGAACAGAAAGACCCTGAGAAGAAGATTCCTTCCACAGCAGCGAAAGCAACCAATCTTTCCTGAAAATTTCCGTTGTCAATCCATCTAAGTGCCCATTCAGCTTTCTTTTTTACACAGTCAATGTGTTCGATAGCATTCAAAAGCTTGTCCCTCTCCATATTGTCCTTGATGTAAGTGTCGATAAGAAGGCTATATGTTTCGGAATGAATATTTTCCATGGCAATCTGAAAGCCATAAAAGAATTTGGCTTCTGTATATTGTACTTCAGCTACAAAGTGTTCGGCCAGATTTTCATTAACTATGCCATCACTTGCTGCGAAAAATGCCAAAACGTGGGAAATAAAATGTCTTTCTCCATCATTCAGGTTTTTCCAGTCTTTTAAATCCTGACTTAAATCAATTTCTTCTGCAGTCCAAAAACTAGCCTCGGCCTTTTTATAATACTGCCATATGTCGTCGTGCTGAATGGGGAATAAAACGAATCTGTTTTTGTTTTCTTGAAGGATTGGTTCTTGATTTTGCATTATAATGTTGGTTTTTTGCGTGAATCTTCGTGTGATTGTTGAAGGCTTCAAGTCTTTACTTATGATACTGGATAGAAAAGGCCGTCGATTCAGAACAGCCTTCAACAAATATGATGAACTATTCTGAAAAATAAAACCCTCTAAACGTCTAAAATGTTCGTTTTTTGACCTTTGGTCAAATATAATTTAAATAATTATAAAATAGATAGTTATGATATTTTAATTAAAGTATAGATTTAATTAATGTGTTCACTAAGGGCCATTAAAACTTTTTTTCATAAGACAGAAAAAATATTTTTGAATGATTCATGAGTTGTTTTTTGACCACTGGTCAAATTATTTTTAGCCATAAGTGTAGCTAAAAAAGAGTCCTTGAATTAGGCTAGATCATTGATTAGGATTGTTTTATAGTTTGATTTCCAGGTATATTTTTTTCTTCCAAAAACAATATTTATATTTGCACCTCAATTTCCTAAAGCATTAAAACATATATGTACGCAATTGTTAACATCGCAGGAAAGCAGTTCAAAGTAACTAAAGATCAGTTTGTTTATGCACCTAAGTTGCAGGGCGAATCTGGCGCTTCCGTGGAGTTTGATGAGGTATTGTTGGCAGATGACAACGGTACAATATCAATAGGGGCACCTACATTATCAGGTGCCAAGGTATCAGGAAAAATTCTTGATCATGTAAAGGGTGACAAAGTAATCGTCTTCAAAAAGAAAAGAAGAAAAGGTTACAAAAAGAAAAATGGTCACAGACAGGACTTTACAAAAGTATTAATCGAAAATATTTCTATATAAGATTTCTTCGAAATCCTAAACGTATAAAATTATGGCTCACAAGAAAGGTGTCGGTAGTTCCAGAAACGGAAGAGAATCTCATAGTAAAAGACTGGGTGTTAAAAAATTCGGTGGCGAGGCAGTAATTGCCGGAAATATCATTGTTAGACAAAGAGGAACCAAGCATCACCCTGGCGAAAATGTAGGTGTTGGTAAAGACCATACATTATTTGCATTGTCTGATGGTAAGGTTGAATTCAAAAAGAAATATGACGGCAAGTCCTATGTAAGTATAGTGTCTGCCCAAGCATAATACATCATTACAATTATAAAAAGGCCTTCCGAATTCGGAAGGCCTTTTTTGCTTTAGACCAAATAAACTCCAATGGTCACTTTTTTCAATTAATTCAGCTGTATTAGCCTTAAATTTCATTACGCAAATCTAAACTTCATGCTATGAAAAATACAATACGCTTGATCTTGGTTTTTGGACTGTTCTTTTCCTTTGGTTTTCAAAAGGAAGGCTGGTCCCAGACCTACAATGAAAAAATTTATGATGCAGTACAATGGCGAATGGTAGGTCCTCATAGAGGGGGAAGAGCCGCGGCAGTAGCTGGAGTAGCATCCGAAAGAAATACATTTTATTTTGGTGCCACCGGCGGAGGTGTATGGAAAACCACCGATGGCGGCAAAACCTGGGGCAATATTTCAGATGGGTTCTTTGGAGGATCCATAGGGGCCGTAGCAGTGGCCGATTCTGATCCCAATATCATTTTTGTAGGAGGAGGGGAAAAAACCGTCAGAGGAAATGTTTCCTATGGGTATGGAATATGGAAAAGTACCGATGCCGGAAAAACCTGGGAACACCTAGGAATGGAGGAATCCCGTTTTATTTCCAGAATTAGGATTCACCCGACAAATCCTAACATTGTTTACGCTGCCATTTTAGGGGATATATTCAAACCTACTGAAATGCGCGGTGTGTACAAATCAATAGATGGTGGAAAGACATGGGACAGGAAGCTTTTTGCAAGTCAAGTGGCCGGAGCCGTTGATCTGATTCTTGACCCAAAAAATCCGGATATCCTGTACGCAACGACTTGGGATATCAAGAGGACTCCTTACAGCCTTGAAAGCGGCGGAGAAAATTCCAAGATGTTCAAGAGTACGGATGGTGGTGAAAATTGGAAAGAAATCTCCCGAAATGAAGGCTTACCGGAAGGAACTTTAGGCATCATGGGTATCACTGTTTCTCCATTAAATTCCAACAGACTTTGGGCAATCATCGAAAACCTGAACGGGGGTGTTTTCAGGTCAGATGATGGTGGAGATACTTGGGAAAAAACCAACGAAGACAGAAATCTTAGACAAAGGGCATGGTATTATACCAGAATATATGCCGACACCCAAAGTGACAGTACAGTATATGTCATGAATGTAAGCTATCATAAATCAACCGATGGTGGAAAGACCTTCAAAGGATCCAATGCACCTCATGGTGATCATCATGATCTCTGGATTGACCCGAATGACAACCAAAGAATGATCATCGCTGATGATGGTGGTGCGCAAGTATCCTTTGATGGTGGTGAGTCTTGGTCAACTTACATGAACCAACCCACCTCACAATTTTACAGGGTGACTACTGATAATCATTTTCCTTACAGAATCTATGGCGCACAGCAGGACAATTCCACCATGCGTATCAACCATAGAAATGAGGGTGCCGGAATTACAGAAAATGATTGGCAAGTAAGTGCTGGCAGTGAAAGTGGTTGGTTGGCTGTAGATCCTACAGATAATGACGTAGTTTACGGTGGTAACTATGGTGGATTGCTTCAGATGCTCAACCATAGGACAGGTGCGAGAAGAAATGTGAATGTCTATCCTGACAACCCAATGGGCCATGGTGCAGAGGGAATGAAATACCGTTTTCAGTGGAATTTCCCGATCTTCTTTTCCCCACATGATCCGAAGGTACTGTACACCACTTCCAACCAATTTCACAGGTCAACAAACGGGGGACAGACTTGGGAGACCTTCAGCCCTGATCTGACCAGAAATGCCAAGGAAAAATTGGGGCCTTCAGGTGGTCCGATTACCAAAGACAATACATCAGTAGAATATTATAGTACCATTTTCGCTGCCACAGAATCTCCTTTGAAAAAAGGTGTGCTTTGGGCCGGATCGGATGATGGGCTTGTCCATGTTTCTGTAGACAATGGAAAAACCTGGGAAAACGTTACCCCAAATGATCTTCCTGAGTGGATTCAGATCAACAGCATGGAAGGACATCCTTTTGAAGAAGGAGGATTATATTTAGCTGCAACTTCTTATAAGAACGGCGACTTTGCTCCTTATTTGTACAAAACTACTGATTATGGAAAGTCATGGGCGAAGATTGTTGATGGAATTGATGCCCAGCATTTTACCAGAGTAGTCCGTGCAGATCCGGCAAAAAAAGGAATTCTGTATGCCGGTACCGAAACGGGCATGTACATTTCTTTCAATGATGGCGGATCTTGGCAGCCATTTCAGTTGAACCTGCCAATTGTTCCGATCACTGACCTGACCATTAAGGAAAACAACCTGATCGCGGCAACCCAGGGAAGAAGTTTCTGGATCATTGATGACCTAACTGTCATCCATCAATTGTCAGAAAATATCGGGAATAAACCCTTTCACTTATTCAGGCCACAGGATTCCTATCGATTGGACGGCGTAAGAAGAGAATCCAAGACAGCCGGGACCAATAGGCCGGGAGGAGTTTTGGTTTATTATCACCTGAAAGAGGAGCCCAAGGAAGAGGTCAGGTTAGAATTTTATGATAATCAAAAAAACCTCATCAAGGAATTTTCCTCGAAGGGAATTGAAAATGATACTTTGAAACACAAAACAGGTTCAAACGAATTTAATTGGAATTTAAGGATACCTGATGCCAAAGGATTTGAAGGAATGATCATGTGGTCAGGACCATTGAGAGGGCCAAAAGTAGTCCCAGGAAATTACATGGTTAGGTTGATTGTAGATGGGCAATCACAGGATCAGAGTTTTAAAGTATTGCCGGATTTGAGATATGATGCTACTCAGGAGGACCTGCAGGCACAGTATGATTTTCTGCTCAAAGTCAGGGATAAGCTGACTGAGACCCATGAAACAATTACGCTGATCAGAAAATACAAGGCTGAACTCGATACCATAGTTCAAAAAAATCCAAGACAAAAAAGAAGGATAGAACCTATTGTGAATGCCATTTCAGACATTGAAAAAGAGCTTTATCAAACCCAAAACAGGAGTGGTCAGGATCCATTGAATTATCCGATCAGGTTGAACAATAAGCTGGCGCACCTGAATTCCATTGTCGGAACCGGAGAATTCAGGCCAACGGATGGGGCAGAGGAAGTAAGGGTAGAAATAACCAGACAAATCGATATTCAGCTTACAAAATTCAGAGAAATTGAGAAGTCCCAGATTTCAAACATTTTGAATATTGAGGAGATGAAAGCTGAGTTGGAGAAGAAGTGAGGTTACGAGACGGAAGACCGAAGACGGAAGAATTGGGTTTTTAGTCCTTTATTTTTAACAACTTAGATTAATAAGACATGCCATCCCAAATTAAAAATTGGAGTGGCATGTTTTTTTTATTCTTCGTGAAGTGCAAAGGGGTATCAAATTTGAATCAGAAAGAATTATTTGGCTGATTTCGACCAAACATTCTTATCATATATGGGTATTATAAGTATCCCAAATGATACTAATAATCCTCAAGAGCCTATTGCTATTTTGTCAATCAAATTCTGCCAAAGATATAAGTCCGAAACTTCGGTCTTCGGTCTCCCGTCCTTTAAAATTAACATCCAACTTGAAATAGACATTAAGGGATTTTAACAAAATTCAATTACACTCCTCTAAAAAGTATTTGTATATTTCAAAGAAATTTCAATAATAGAGAACAATGATTAAACCAACGAAGCTATATATCCTTTCAGCCACATTGATGCTGGCTATAGGATTTGGATCTGTGCATGAAGTACAGGCACAAAGGAAAAAGAAAAAAGCAGAAACCACAGCGGCAGCTGCCCCTGCACCTGAGAAAAAGCCCGAAAAGAAAAAAATGGAAGATGTGGTCAAAGGCCATAAAAAGTTTGAAGGTCTTTTTACTTTCTATCAGGACACCACGAGCGGCGAATTGAAAATGCTCATCAGCAAAGAACAATTGGGCAATGAATACCTGTACTTTTCACAAGTAGGAGATGGAGTGACTGAAGCGGGGAACTTTCGCGGCTCCTATGGGGAAAATAAAATTTTCAAAATTGAAAGGTATTTCAACCGCGTAGAATTCGTCAGTCAAAATACCTCCTACTACTTTGATCCAGAAAATCCGCTTAGCCGTTCTGCCGATGCCAATATCAGCCCCGGAATTATGGCAAGTGCCAAAATTGAATTTGATGATCCAGAAAAGGGTCTTATTCTGATCAAAGCAGACAATTTATTTTTAAGAGAAACTTTTTCAAGAATAAAAAGACCTCCTTTTCCGGGAGAGTCTCCTACCTCATTTAAATTAGGAAATCTGGACAGTGAAAAAACAAAAGTGCTTGCGGTCAGGAATTATGAAAAAAATACTGATTTGGCAGTAGAATATGTGTATTCCAATCCTTCTGTTCTTAATGGAGGTTCTTCCGCTGTAACTGATGGTAGGAACGTATCCATTAAAGTATATCACTCCTTAATAGAATTACCGGACAGCGGATACGAACCACGATTTGACGATCCAAGGGTTGGTTATTTTACCACTAAAGTCACTGATATGACTTCAAGCAGTCCGACACCCTACAGGGATTTGATTCATCGTTGGGATTTGAGGAAAAAAGATCCAAATGCAGCTATATCCGAACCAATCGAACCGATAGTATGGTGGATTGAGAATTCAACACCGCTTGAATGGAGACCGACGATCATGAACGCGGTATTGGAATGGAATAAGGCTTTTGAAAAAGCAGGGTTTAAAAATGCTGTTCAAGTGATGATCCAACCGGATGATGCAGATTGGGATGCAGGCGATATCCGCTACAATGTGTTGAGATGGACAAGTTCACCCAATCCTCCATTTGGTGGGTATGGACCGAGTTTCGTCAATCCTAGAACCGGACAGATTTTAGGTTCTGATATCATGTTGGAGTTTGTCTACCATACCAATAGAGTGGTTTATGACAGGCTATTCGGTGAGGAAACTACTTCGGAAATCGAAAATGGCACCTGGCATAATGGACATTTTTGTACTGTAGGATCGCATTTACAGAATAACATGATGTTTGGTCAGGCATTTTTACGTGCAAGCGGTGCTTCCGATCTTGAAATGGAAGGCATGAAAATGGAAGCCATGACAGAACTCCTGATGCATGAGGTTGGCCATACTTTGGGACTGAACCATAATATGAAAGCTTCTCAATTGTATTCACCAGCACAATTGGCAGACAAAAACTTTATTGAGGGAAAAGCTTTAACAGGTTCGGTTATGGATTATCTGGCGATAAACCTTTCTCCTGACAAAGAAACCCAGAGTCATTACTTTACCACCACAATAGGTCCTTATGATGTTTGGGCTATTGAATTTGGATATATGCCTGTAGAGAATGAAAATGAATTGAATGCAATTTTGGCCAAATCCACCCAACCGGAACTTACCTTCGGCAATGATGCCGATGATATGAGATCACCGGGCAAAGCCATTGATCCAAGAGTAATGATCGGTGACCTTTCCAATGATCAGATTGGTTATTCAATCCACATGATGGAGACCTCCAAAAACCTCATGAAAGAAATCAAAGAGAAATACACCAAAGACGGCGAATCTTATCAGGAACTTGTACAGGCTTACGGTGTATTGATGAATCAGTATAGCACAGCAGGGGGCGTCATGTCCAGGTTTATTGGTGGTGTATATGTAGATCGGGCGATGGCAGGTCAGGAAGGCGCAACACAACCTTACACTCCTGTAAGCCTTGCGGATCAAAAAAGGGCAATGACTGCATTGAGCAAATATATGTTTGCACCCAACGCCTATGATATCCCCAATGACCTGATCAATTACCTGGCAAGGCAGAGGAGAGGTTTTGACTTTTTCTCAGGACCGGAGGATCCTAAAATCCATCAGCAGGTATTGAGATCACAGAAAAATGTACTGGCTCATTTGACCCATCCAAACACACTACAGAGAATGGTGGATTCGGAATTGTATGGCAATGAATACAACCTGGCAACATACATGAACGACCTGACCAAAGCCATCTTCGATGCGGATATCAATGGCAATGTCAATTCCTTCAGACAGAACCTGCAGATGGAGTATGTGAATACCCTCAAAGGCATGGTTTCAGGAAATACAAGCAACAGGTACAACCACCTGGCTAAATCAGCAGCCTTGTATAACCTGAATTATATCAAGGGCAAAGCAAACAATGCCGGTGGGAATCTATCCTCCAAAGCCCATAAGGATCATTTGAAATTATTGATTTCCAATACCCTTGAGGAAGTCAAATAATATTGATTATCCCTCCAGAAGAAACCTCAGGCCTTGTCGGGCTGAGGTTTTTTTTATGAATTCATCGAACCCATGAAATAAAGCTATGGGACCTATTGACCTGATAAAATGTGTATAGTTGGAACGAAGTTCTCAATGTCTCTTTGAGTAGTAGAAATTTGCATTTACAGAAAGAGGAATTACTTCCAACTAACCAAACCTACGTCAGGCAGGAGTCATCCTGATCAGAATCGAATTATGACGATCAATAGGAATGCGGCTTTAGCCCATTCACAAATAAATTTATAAATACATATTGGCTTTAGCCAAAAAAGAGAGGCAGGAATTATAGAGAGGGTATTGGTTTGGCTAAAGCCCGGGGAGATTGGGATGCTTTTTTTCTCCAGCTAAAGCAGGAGGCAATTGATAATTTAGGATAAATTTCACTTTCATTAGTAGTCTTCGGTTGGGAACTATTTAACAGGCATTTAAATTTTTTTCCAAATCAAACACCCAAGACAATAGAGGCATCAATATCCAATTTGCGGCTTATCTCCCTTGCTATTTTTAAAGTGGGTTCACTTTTTCCATTTAAGTATTCACTGATTCTTGAGGTGCTTACTCCAAGTAATTCTGAGAGATTTTTTTGGTTGAGACCTCTTTCATTCATTCTAATCTTGATAATATCAGAAAGAGTCGGTGGTAGAATAGGATGAAAAGTTTCCTCATAATCCGCAACCATAGCGGATAGCAGGTTTAATTCCATGTACCCTTTTGCATCCTGATTTTCTATATTTTCGGGATTGGAAAGCAGTTCTTCAATCCTTTCGATAATCGCATTATATTCTTTTTCAGTTTTGATCATGGCTTAGATATTTTGGATGTCTTTTATTTTGTCATATTCTGCATGGGTGCCAATAAACCTGATATAAATTTTCTTAGCATTGAATGAAATGATGGTGATCAGTCGATAAGTATTCCCCTTGATATTAAATACAAATCTGTGATTGCCAACATAATCTACAGCGTTAAAATCTTTTTTAATATCATTGAATGATTCCCATTCTTTTTTACTTGATACTGAATACCAAAAGCGCAAAGGCATTTCAGCATCTGCATGTTTTTCGGAAAATTCTTTGATCCTTTTAAAGGTAATTATGCGCATGGATAATTAATCAACTTTAGAATAGTTCTATAATTCGAAACAAAATTACAAAAAATAAAATTTACTTCTCAAATAAATGGTCAGGAAATTTTGACCATGGAAAGATCGAACTTTTCAATACCTGTCCATCGGGGCGGAGCCTTAAGTGAATCCATGGGAAAAGGAAATCAATAGAGGAAATTATAAACCGGATGGGCCTACCTGCAGGCCAAATATATGTAGCAAACTAGCTCCTTGTTTATGGACTTCTTTTGTTTAAAACCGACAGATTCTTTTTTGTCTTTGATAATTAATGGGAAGAAAAACACCTTCGTTTCCTTTCGTGATACTTTCGTGAATATTTCGATTTACTTTTATTGGTATTTACAACAAGCCAATTATGAAAAAGGTACTGGTAGTCGAAGATGACCCAAATATCAGCCAATTGATTCAGATTCACCTCAAGGACTTGGGATACCAGATCCAGATTTCGAATAATGGCCGGCTTGGGTATGAACTAGCTTCCTCGGGTTTGTTTGACCTGATAATCCTAGACATCATGCTTCCAGAGATGGATGGCATAAGCATTTGTCAAAAGCTCAGGGCATTGGATAATTTCACCCCTATCCTGATGATCACAGCCAAATCCGAAGAAATTGATAAAGTGATGGGATTGGAATCCGGTGCTGATGATTACATCACCAAGCCTTTCAAAATCAGGGAATTTATTGCGAGGGTAAAAGCCATAATGAGAAGACAGGACCAATTTATTCTTTTGAGGAATAAAAATGAGGATGCCGTAAAGTTTGAAAACCTGGAGATAGATGAAAAAAGGAGAAAAGTTCTATTAAACCAAAAGAGAATTGACCTGACTCCCAAAGAATTTGACCTGCTGATGCTATTGGCCAGAAGTCCGGGCAGGAGTTACAGCAGGTCGGAGCTTTTGGAACTGATCTGGGGATATGACTTCAGTGGCTATGAACATACCGTCAATGCCCATATCAACCGCCTGAGGTCAAAAATCGAGATTGATGCCAATAATCCAAATTTTATCCTGACCACCTGGGGCATCGGCTATCGCTTTAATGACGAATGGTAAAACCCTTTTGACAATAAAAATTTGATTGTATGAAAAGTCTATATTGGAGAATTTCTTTGGTTTTTACCCTCGTGATGATGGTAGTGGGCTTTACCTACATCCTGATCACAACCATTGCTTCTAAAAACTATTTTCTGGAAACTACCCAAAAACTGAATGCCTCAGTCGCTGAATACCTGGTCAAAGAAGCTCCCCCGTTCAAAAACGGAGAGGTAAATGAGGAAGCCTTGGGTGTAATCATGCATTCCATGATGGCCGTCAATCCAAGTATTGAAGTGTTTCTCCTAGATCCTGATGGGGAGATACTGTCTTTTGTGGTATTAGACTCCAAGGTCAAACTTAAAAGGGTCGATATCAATCCTGTAAAAGAATTTATAGAAACACGAGGAGCTAAGTTTATTTTAGGAGATGACCCCAGGGCAAATGGCTATCAGACTATTTTCTCGGCCACTTCAGTTATCGAAGATGGAAAACTTCTAGGATATGTGTATATCACCTTGGCAAGTGAAAAATTTGAGGAGGTGGCAGCAGGTCTATTGGGGAGTTATTGGCTTAAATTGACTTTGGAATCCTTTCTGGTAACCATGGTTGTTGCCTTATTGATAGGATTTATCCTGACTGCACTTCTTACCAAAAACCTCCGAGAAATAGTCAAAACGGTAAGTAAGTTTAAAGATGGAGACCTTCAAGTAAGGATTCCCGAAATGAAGACCAACTCTGAACTTTCATTACTTGCCTCTACATTCAACAACATGGCGGACAATATTCTTCATAATATGGACGAACTCAAAAAAGTGGATAGTCTAAGGCGGGAATTGATCGCCAATGTATCCCATGATCTCCGTAATCCATTGGCCGTGATCAACGGATATGTCGAGACCATGATGATCAAGGGTGATCAGATCACTGAATCTGAAAGGGAGCAATACCTGAAAATCATCTCTGATTCCTCAGACCGCCTCACCAAACTCGTAGCGGATTTATTTGAGTTGTCCAAACTTGAATCGGGTCAGATGCAGTTGAAATTAGAGCCTTTCCGGATTCAGGAATTGCTTTTTGACGCTTGCCTTAAGTTTGAACTTTTGGCCAAAGCCAAAAAAATAGACCTTATCGCAGACATTTCTCCTTCACTTCCTGTGGTGGAAGCAGACCTGTATTTATTGGATAGGGTAATCCAAAACCTCATTGACAACGCTGTCAAATATGCTCCCGAAAACGGAAAGATAACCCTCAAAGCTTTTTATTGCGAAACCACCTACAAAGTCTGTGTGAGTATCAAAAATACAGGTTCGGGAATACCCCAGAAAGATTTGGATTTACTCTTTGAGCGGTATTATATGGTCGATAGGGACAAAAAAGGAATTGAAGGCTCCGGTTTGGGTTTGGCAATTGTCAAAAAGATATTGGAAGTCCACAATTCAAACATCCAGGTCTTTTCAGATTCTTCCACTTTTACCGAATTTGTCTTTGAACTTGATCCGATGCAGGCCAATTAATTAAACCCCCGATTGAAATAAACAAAAAAGGGAGATGAATCCTCATCCCCCATTTTGACAAATAAACAAACCAAACAAAACGTTATTCCAGTAGGGCATTTCCAAAAGGAATGGCAGCTGCTCCACACCAGATGATCGTGTGAGTAAACTTTTCGTCTTTATTGCCTTGAAGTTCATAGAAATGTGCACCGGGTCTATTTGCCAATCCCAACAACTGAAAACTTCCACTTTCATTTAATCTCAATGAAGAAGAGGTAGATAGGTAGACAGTGACCGTACCTGTGGAAAACTTTGTCGTGAAATTTTCACTCAGGGAAATATAAAATTTTCCCGCCTGATCTTTTACAAGTTGAACGGTTCCCCTGGTCCCTGCTCCACTCTGATTTGATAAGGCGCCGCTCTTGAGCACTTCTAGTGGACCGGTGACCAAGACAGGATCATCCATAGGAATTTCTTCCGACATGTTATCGCAGGACAACAGAAATCCTATTATAAAAACTAAAATTATATTTGAATTTTTCATCTTGAATTGGTTTAATTGTGGAAATTTGACAGGCTTCTGAACAGAATCCGGTCCCTTGAATAAATGATTTTCTTTTTGTTTTTAAGTTCATTCATGACTACTGTCACTGTTTGCCGGCTGGTATCCGCAAGTTTTGCAATGTCATCGTGAGACAGCCATATTTTCAGCAAAGTTTCATCTCCAAATTTCTGACCTGCTTTTTGGGCAAGGTTTAGGAGCGTTTCTTTGATACGATAAGCGGCATTGTTGTTTAATAGCCTTTGGTGCCGGAGTTTTATATTTTTGAAATCTTCCAAAACAAGGTTTGAAATACCCGTAACCAAGTTGGGAACATTGTCAAAATTGAATTCCGAGAGCTTGATATAATGGATTTCGGTAGCATCAGAAAGTGCAATGGCAGACTTATTATAATGCACATCAGGATGGAATAAGGCATCCCATTCTCCGAATATTTGTCCTTCAGTCTTGATGTCATGGATAACCTGATTACCGGACACAACTAATTCACAAAGTTTCACAGAACCGCTTTTGACCAGGAAAAGCTTGTTTGCCAATTCCCCCTGATGGTAAAGGGTTTGGAATTTCCCCAGTTTTTTGAATGGCAGAAACATCAAACCATTGGGATAGGTGCTTTTTTCTGAGGTATAGTCTAATATTTTATTGATGTCATTCATTTTGTAGGAGGTTTAAGGTTATAAAAGACACCAATTCCAAAGACTCCTGCAGAGTAGATGTTTTTTCTTTGGAACAGGAGGTCATTGAAATTGCGGTAGGTAAGACTTAAGTGGAAATCCTTATAGACAGGAGCACTGAGACCTAAACTGTAGCTGGTGTATTCTGTGCCGTCACCCCTTACAAAATCTGTCACTTCGGTAATTTCATCAACAGCGGTCAGGCCATTCATCCGCACATTGAACCAAACCATATCAGCAATCTTATAGCCTAATTCCACCCCAACAGCAATCTGATCACTGAATGAAATCCCATCATATTGTGTCCTGTAATTGTAAGACCCATATAGGGATCCGTAAAATGGGAAATCCCCCAATGCAAACGAAGTTGCCAAAGTAGTCCAGACGTTGAATTCGCCATCGCCACTTGGAAGATTGATTCTTTCAAAATCATTAACCGTGCTGTTTGCAAAATTATTGGCCTTACCTGTTGGGATTTCGGGAGCGACGCTGATGGCTAATGGAAAATATTTTTTCAACAAAGCATGTTTGAATTCTACTCTCAGGTCTCCAAGGCCAGAAACAGTCTCGGTAGTTTCAAAACCATTGAAGTTCTGCAAAGGCAAATTGGTAATGATGGTGAATTTGTCTGTTACCCCATATTCCCCATAAAAGACAATGCTTTGCTGGTGAAACCTGTTGGTAACCAACTTTTCTCCATCAAGGGTAAAGTAATCTTTGGAATTGAAAGTAGAAAATGAGGTCTGGAAAAAACCTTCTCCTTTTGATTTGGTCCAGCCGCTCTGACCACTGACTTCTTGGACAACAAACACCAATGCCAAAATCTGGAAGAATTTTATGTTTTTCATGATTGGAGAGTTAAGTATCCCTGTTACGCCGGGCCTTTGGTTAATTATTGCAACCTTGCATTTCCAAAAGGAATCCCAACCGATCCACACCATAGGATCACATGGGAATACTTTCCTAAATCTGTTCCAGGCGGTATCCTAAAGAAGTTTTCCCCTGCATTTCTAACAGGACCGACCAACAATAAATTGGGATTGCCATTTGCCGGATCAGGGGTAAATGTATCGGAAGTAGACAGGTACACTGTTACAGTTCCTGTTCCCAAAGCCGTCCTGAAAGCACTATTGAATGCCAAAAACACAGTTCCTTGACTGTCTGACCCGATCGAAGCCGTTCCCGCACTTCCTGCGCCGTTTTGGTCTGTGAAAGTTCCCGAGCGCTGTGCTGTAAGGGTACCGTTTGGTAGTGCAGAATCGATGATAATTGGATCTGTGTCTTCGGAACATGCCGCAAAGATGACCACAGCTAGAAATAGAATTACTTTTCTCATAATAAGTTTGATTTTGATTTGATCAAAATTGACCATGAGTTATCACAAAAAAATCACGGAATAGTAAAGGATTTATAATTGAGCAGTTACCGACTAATAAACCGGATAGAACGCTCAGCCTGGGAGGCTTAAAAGTAAATGTCCAAATCAAAACTAATGAAGCTTAAATGACAGAAATGGGATAACATCTGTCATCGGACATCCTTCTGAAAAAAATGCTTGTTGGCGAGAATTCAACGAAATAGCTACATGTTACTGGCAAAGAAGCGGATAACCACTATCGCTATTTCGCATTTTTTAAAAATTCATATTTCTTTTGTTTCTCCTGCCATCTTTTCATGGCAAATTGCTGCATATCTTCTACTTTATCTTTCTCATCAACAATCTCAAAACCAAGCAACGTTTCAATGATATCTTCCAAGGTTGTAATACCGTCCATCCCACCATATTCGTCCATTATCAATGATATATGTTCCTTTTTTTGAAGCAATTCTTCCCAAGCGTCAAATAAGGTAATGTCCTCTGTAAATGTTATGATGTCCCGTTTGATGTCTTTTAACCTTAAATCAAACTGATCTTCCGCTAATTTCTCAAAAACCAATTCCCTAAAAATATAACCCGTGATATTGTCTTTGTTATCCTGGAAGATTGGAATCCTGGAAAAGTGCAAGAACTCTTTATTCTTCAAAAATTCCTGTAAGGTCATATCTTCATTGGCGGTGACCACGACAATTCTTGGGGTCATTACTTCTTTTATTTTTAGACTCTTGAGTTTAATCAGATTTTGGATGATTTTATTTTCTTTATCTGCAAAAATCCCTTCTTGCGTACCAATACTGGCCAATGCGGAAATCTCTTCCCGACTTGTAGTAAGTTCTGATTTTTCCCTTGACAGCATTTTTGTCAAAATGGAAGACATCCAAACCAATGGATAGGTAAAGAAAACCATTCCTTTGATAATTTTTGAGCTGATTGCTACTAACTCCTTACTGTAATTTGCCCCAAGCGTTTTTGGTATTATTTCGGTTAGGACCAAAATCAAAATGGTCAGAACTGCTGATACAATCCCAAAAGAAGCTTCCCCAAAAACAATCGTAGCCTGAGCGCCAACACCTGCTGCCCCCACTGTATGCGCTACAGTATTTAATGACAAAATCGCAGATAAGGGTTTATCAATATCTTCCTTAAGCGCAATCATGGCATCTGCACTTTTGTCTCCGTTTTCGGATTTTGATTTTAAAAATGAAAGAGGAACAGATAATAGCACAGCTTCCATTATCGAACATAAAAAGGAAGTAAAAAGAGCAATGAAAAGGTAAATGAGTAATAGTGTCATATCTTATGAAATCCCCCATTTACAATTTATTAGATGTTAAAATACAAGCATCCTTTATTTTTATATCAGGAAATACTGGTATTACCCACCCATGAGGTATTCGGACTCAAAGATTGCAGAAATATTTCAATTACTTAAATATCAAAGGAAAAATTACCTTCAGCGCATTCTTTGGGGATTACCTAGGAGACCTGACAGATTTCCAAAACCTGCCAAGTCTGATCAAAATTACCCATCGACCCACTGCCGAACACTGACAATTCACCAAAAAGGTCAGTGAGTTCGGTAAAAAGGCGAGAGAGTTCTCCCCGGAGACGAACTTGTGGACCAAAAAGGTGAGTCAGTTCACCAAAAAGGTGAACTGGGTAGGTAAAAAGGTGAGTGAGTTCACCTTTGAAGTGGGGGGGGGTACTTCCGAAGTACCCCCCCCCCACTTGGGAAGTACCCCTTGTCTCGTCCTGAAAATGGTTGACACTTTTGTTTTTCAAATATAGTCAGTGTTTC
>NZ_JABFHF010000047.1 GCF_015476655.1 Aquiflexum lacus | reverse complement strand
TAATATTCTGATAATTAAACAACATTTTTTATAGGCCAAACTTAGTATGACAAGGGTAAGCCTAATTAAGTAGCAAGCATTAATTCTTAATTCAAGATTTTTGAACTAATCAAAAGAATCAAATTATGACCTTCCAAGAGCAAATTCTCCAAGGCATCCCTCCTACCTTACCTCCCAAAAAGCAGCCAAATCCTGATTTCTCCCATGCCCCTAAACGAAAGGATATCTTAAGCATGGAAGAGAAGAAACTGGCGGTGAAAAATGCACTACGTTATTTCCCAAAAAAATGGCATGCGGAACTGGCGCGGGAATTTTTTGAAGAATTGCAGGAATATGGAAGGATCTATATGTACCGTTTTATGCCGGATTATGAGATATATGCCCGACCCATTTCTGAATATCCTGCTCAAACCCAACAGGCAGCAGCCATCATGCTCATGATCCAAAATAACCTTGATCTGGCAGTGGCGCAACATCCACAGGAGCTGATTACTTACGGTGGCAATGGGGCAGTTTTCCAAAACTGGGCGCAATACCTGCTGACCATGCAGTACCTTGCCGAGATGACGGAGGAACAAACCCTCCACATGTACTCCGGCCATCCCATGGGACTTTTTCCTTCTTCCAAAGATGCCCCAAGGGTAGTGGTCACCAATGGCATGATGATCCCCAATTATTCCAAGCCTGATGACTGGGAAAAATACAATGCTCTTGGAGTAACCCAATACGGACAGATGACCGCAGGTTCCTATATGTATATTGGCCCGCAAGGGATAGTCCACGGCACCACCATCACGGTGATGAATGCCTTTAGAAAAAAACTTGGTGCAGCCGTCAATCAAAAGGGTAAGGTCTTCCTTACCGCTGGATTGGGTGGCATGTCCGGCGCCCAACCAAAGGCCGGGAACATCGCAGGCTGCATCACCGTCTGTGCCGAGGTCAATCCAAAGGCAGCCCACAAAAGACATGAACAAGGTTGGGTGGATGAATTGATGGAAGAATTGGATAAATTAGTTGATCGGGTGAGAAGTGCCCAAGAAAATCAGGAAGTAGTTTCTATCGCTTTTTTGGGCAATGTGGTGGATGTATGGGAGAAATTTGATGAAGAGGACATCATGATAGAACTCGGATCGGATCAGACTTCTCTCCACAACCCTTGGGCCGGTGGATACTATCCTGCAGGTCTGGGTTTCGAGGAAGCCAATGCCATGATGGCCAATGACCCGGAGCAATTCAAATGCAAAGTACAGGAATCCCTGCGCAGACAGGCTGCTGCGATCAATAGACATGCGGCAAAAGGAACCTACTTTTTCGATTATGGCAATGCTTTCCTTTTGGAAGCATCCCGGGCTGGGGCAGATGTGATGGCGGAGAATGGCATTGATTTTAGGTATCCCTCCTATGTGCAGGATATTTTGGGTCCCATGTGTTTTGATTATGGTTTTGGCCCATTTCGATGGGTTTGCACTTCGGGCAAGCCTGAAGACCTGGAGAAAACCGACCAAATAGCAGCCAAAGTACTCCAAGAAATCATGGCCTCCGCCCCTACCGAAATCCAACAACAAATGCAGGACAATATCAAATGGATCAAAGAAGCAGGTAATAACAAACTGGTGGTGGGTTCTCAAGCCCGTATCCTCTACGCCGATGCAGAAGGTAGGACCAAGATCGCCCAAGCTTTCAACAAGGCTGTACAATCCGGAGAAATCTCCGCTCCCGTAGTCCTGGGCAGAGATCACCATGATGTCAGTGGCACGGATTCCCCATTCCGGGAAACCAGCAATATCTACGATGGCAGCAGATTTACCGCCGATATGGCCATCCACAATGTGATCGGTGACAGTTTCCGTGGCGCGACCTGGGTCTCCATTCACAATGGCGGCGGTGTAGGCTGGGGCGAGGTCATCAATGGGGGATTCGGAATGCTCCTCGATGGTACGGCAGAAGCTGACCGAAGGCTACAATCCATGCTCTTCTACGATGTCAACAACGGGATTTCACGAAGGGCTTGGGCCAGGAATGATGAGGCTTTATTTGCAATAAAAAGGGAAATGGAAAGGACACCGGGATTGAAGGTGACGGTGCCGGAGATGGTGGATGAGGGGGTTTTAGGATTTTAGGAGATGATTTTTAAAAAAAATATTTTTCAATTTTTGCCTTCTTTCCTGGTTCTATTTTTAATTACAAACATTAATGAAAGAATGGAAAGTATTGCATAAACTAATGCAGATACAATTTTATTTGTTTGAATAGCTCCAAATAAATAAAAATCATCATCATTGCTCATGAAAAAAATTATATAAATGCAATTCATCCCCCAAACAGTAAATGATATTATAAATAGTATAGACGCAAAATTTTTGATATTTTAAAAGAGTTTAAATGAAGAATCAAGATTTATATTTTTAAACTACCTAATTGAAAAGACCTAAGTTCTATTTTGGTTGGGCCCTATCACATCGTATCGATAACCGTCAAGGCCATCGCAATCACCATTCTATGAAAAGCCAGTAACTACGACACAGTGATTCCCATTCATGCAACTCCTCAAAAATCAATTCCTAAAACTTCCTGATAATTTTAACAATTTTCCTTTTTCCCCCATATCTGGGGGGTGACATTTTCCGCTGCGCAACTTGGGTATCCATCCACAACGGCGGCGGTGTAGACTGGGGCGAGGTCATCAATGGAGGTTTCGGCATGCTGCTGAATGGTATAGTAGAAGCTCATCGAAGGCTGCAATCCATGCTCTTTTATGATGTGAACAACGGGATTTCAAGAAGGGCTTGGGCCAGAAATAAGGAGGCCTTGTTTGCGATAAAGCGAGAAATGGAAAGGAAAGGAAAACGGGATTAAAGGTGACGGTTCCGGAGATGGTGGATGAGGGGGTTTTGGGGTTTTTGATTTAATTGTTTTGGATGGAAATTGAACCATGTTGACTAAATCAGTTTAAAATCAAAAAATAGACGGTCGAAGCTTCTTTGTTGTCCATTCCAAAAGAATGATCCATAAAAACCCTAATGAAAACCCTAGGATTTTAGTATAGATAGTTACTCCCTCAGCGTTTGCAAATCCCAGTAAATTAATGACAAAAAAGAAGATCACAGGATAGAGATAAGGCAAAAAAGACCATTTTTCGAAGACTTTGTTAGGTTTGAAAACATACAACAAACCATAAACCAAGGCAAGCCTTAAAATCAAATGCTCCTCTCCAATAATTTGCTCTAATTCAGCATAAAAAATTAACCCGACTATTGAAACCAATACATGAAGGAATGCAATAAGCCTTTTATTGGTAAAAAAGATTGGTTTTGATTGATCTGGAAGAGTCAATTTATCGTTCTGCATTGCCAAGCATCTAGTTTTAATTTTTGAAAATTTACAAAAAAAGAGAAAAAGAAAGAATGCTTTTTTCGCCTTGATAAATTAAATAAACGTTTATTTAATCGGATAACATCTTCTAGAAGAATAATTTTTTTCCATAATCGCATCAGTATAATCAAAAAATTGGAGGGTTTGAAGTGGTTACATATTGCATTAAAATTAGTTTATCATTTCATTTTCGACCAATTCCATTTGAATCGTAAAAATTGCTGATTGGGTGGACCTGACTTTAAAAATACAATCATCAATATGATTATAAACCTCATCATAATCCCCAAAACACTTCCTTCAGGACCTTGATCGCCACCGTTGAAAAATATATCAGGAGTTATCTCAAGAGACAAGATCCCTTCTGAAGGCATACCTGAAACAGGAAATCCAAAAACAGCCCCTTGGATAAAGTTCCATGAAAAATGTATGGCAGTTGGAACCCAAATACTTTGAAATTTCACAAAAGCAAATCCGTACATAATCCCACCTAGGAAGTAGCTTAAGAAATACAAAAGGTTTTCGGGAAGATGGGCAAATGAGAATATGATAGCGGTCAATAGTACTGTCCCAATCTTGTTCTTTACCAAATAATAAACACTTGAAAAAATCAATACCCTAAAAATAAATTCTTCAAAAACAGCTGTTGCAAAATCAATTGGAATGCTTTTTAGCAAAAGTTGAATATCTCTTGGTGAGCCAACCGAAATCAAATCCCGATTTATATTCAACCAGACAACCGCAGCAAAAAGAAACAAAATCATTGAGAAAAAAAGAAAGCTAATTAGGAGGTTATTCTTTGAAATTGAAATACCAAAGCAGGTTAAAAAATGATTTCGGTTTTGAATGATTAAAACAAGGCCATAAATACATAGTATAAGCCCACCAAAAATAATAGGGAAACCAATATCTTCAATCATATTTATTTTGTATCCATATTATTCTAAATATGTGACTTGTATTTCCCAAGTATATGTCCATCATGGTATGCTAGGAAACTCGCAATTCCTAAAATCACAATGAATTAAACAATTATCATTTTTGATTTGCAGGAGGATATCAACTCTACCCTATTTTAAATCCTTCGATAAATCTCTCCCAATAAATCGTATAATAAATTATCACACAAAGTAATGCAATTCCAAAAATAAATATCCAGAATGATTTCCTCATAAAACATAGCGTTTAAAGGGAGCTCTTGATGCACTCCTACTTTTTGATATTTAAGTCCATCCGTTCATTTTCAACCTTATTTAAGACGCTCGATAAATCTGTCACTGATATCCTATAAAATATGCACCATAAGCAATTCGTGTATTACTTCCTTCATCCATCCCCCTTTAATCTCCTGCACCTCCTCAAAGGAAAGAAGGATTTTATGATTAATTAATACAAAAGATTCATTTATGATCAGTCGAAAAGGTGTTGATTATACTTACCATCTTGAAATTGCGGCAAATAAAAAATGAAAAAATCTAGATCGTTTTTTTCGATCTAGATTTTTTGATTAAAATGTCGAACTATTTAGTAGCCCCATGAGTGCCAACTCCTGTAACCCCACCATATCCAGGAGAAGGTGAAGCTTTGAAATCTTGCCAAGCATCTTTAATGTCACACCAAACCTTATGGCCAGCTTGACCCAACTTGTAAAAGATGGAATCTCCTCCACCACTAATTCCCCTCATCTCTTGATCTGATAGACCCATAAAGAATTTTTCAGTTACTTTCATTTTATTTACAATTTAAATTAATCAGCAATTAAAGAGGCTGACATCTCTTGTTCAAATAGTAATATAGTTGTATAAATGATAATCAATAAAACTCCATTTATTAACCCATGATGTAAAACTCCAGCGAAAAAACCATACCTAGAATGAACAAAAAACAAAATGAATCCTGTAAAAAATTGGGGAAATAAACTTAATAGTAAATTGGATAAGTGAAAACTATGAAGATCTTCGAATTTAAAAATATGGAAAATTGCAAAAAACAAGGAAGAGAATAGCAATAGAAAAATTTTATTTTGATACAATTTTGATGAAAAAAATATTGAAAGAAGAAAAAATATATAAGATAAAAAAACTAAAATTCTATGAAATGAAAAATCTGTTAGAAGAAAAAAGTAAATCATAACTGCGATGATACTCCAAGAAATATTTTCTCTTTTTGAAACAAAAGACCGATGAATGAACTCTTCAAAAAAGGGAAAAACCATGACAGCCATTATAAAAAAAATAACAAACCCATTTTTAAAGTCAGAAATATCAAAACGACCTGAGTCTATTACACCAGATTCTAAGTAAGAATTAAATACACCGAATAAAATTATCACACCTAAATTGATTCCAAATAATATAAAATAACCGAAATCAATATTCTTGATTCCATGTTTTTTTAAGATAGAATCATTCCTTAGCAGAACATTAAATTGAAACACGGACATATTCAATTAAAATTAACAATGAGTTATGTAAAATATGATAAAATACAGAATATCTAAATCCGAATTTTCTAATGAAGCAGACAATAACACCTAATACAAATTGCGGCAAAAAAAGGATAGGTAAGTATATGAACCCTGACACCAGTTCATTAACAGGGTAATTCACGATATGGAAAATTGCAAAAACACCACCATTTAAAATAGAAATAACTAGAGTTTTATCTCTTTTTTTAGAAATAAAAATAACATGAACAATAAAAACAATTATAAAGGTGATGTTGAAAACCCAATGATAATTTAAATAAATAATATAAAGTATTAGTAAAATTAAAGGAAGAATAACCTTTGAAATTTTTTCACGAACCCAAAAACGAAAAACAAATTCTTCAAAAATCGGTAAAACAAAACCAAAAAAAACAATAATAAACAAAAAATCCTCCTTGAAATCGATCCCATCACCTGGATTTGAAAAATTATTACTCAAATCAAAAAAATCTACTATGTTTACTAAAACAAGATTAAAAAAGAGAAGGGAGAAAAAAACAAAGGTTCTTTTCTCAAAATATAGATTGAGTGGAAAGGGTGAAACTACACCCTTTTTTTCCTGTTTATTTTTTACATTCACAGTCAACAGAATTCCAGCCGTCCACAAATTCATTTACAGAATCTTGAATCTCTAGAGCTGTGTATAAATATTTTATAGCTTCCCAAATTTTTTTTATACTAATTCCGCCTGAGATTTCTAAAGATTCATTCATAGTTAATTCTTTAAACTTTTCCATAATTTAAACAATTTTCCTTTTTCTCCCAACCTTTTCCGGGCGTTGGGTTTTCCCAATCTCAGTCTGCCTGATTTTTAGCTAGCATCGTTTCCGGCTTCTGATCATGATTCTAAATTACTTTTGCTCCATGCATAAAAACAGCACAAAATAAAAGATTTTTATTTTTTTAAGGTTCATAAAAAAAAACAGCAGGAATAATCAAAACTGCATTATAAACCCCATGAAAAATAATGGCCCATTTCATGCCATGGTTTAATCTGATATGACTTAAAACCAATCCAACTACAAACTGAATAGCAACTAAAAAGGGAACCCAATAAAAATACCTCCCATAATCAAAATCGATAAAATTGCCCATATGGACCAAGGCAAATAATGCCGAAGAACTATATACAACAATTTTAAGATTTGGCTTTTCCCCTTTAGATATCTTTACATATAGAAAAATCAAATACCCCCACAATAAAATAACAGGATACCAGAGTTCATCAATCATAAATATAGATAATACCAAACCCCACCAAATGGAAGACTTCTTAAGGTCCAGGTGAAGCCTAAAAATAGGTTCTTCTATCAATGGCGCCAAAAATATGGCAAAAATCGCCAACACCCATTTATTTTTTTCCATGAATTCCTTCATGATATGTTCAAACTGATCTATTCCTACCCATTCTAAGAAATAACCATACGGTACCACTGTAAACATGGTGATCAGCAGTAGGAGAATGAAATCACTGATTTTAATATCACTATAATTCTCTGCACCATAAGGTGCTTTCAAAAAGGTCAAAAGATTTTCGAATGTTTTCATATTTATAAAATTTAGAAATTAGTGAAATAGTTAATACTCATAATGGTTATCCTTTTCTTTGCCAGTAACCCAATTCTCCACTACAAACATGTCGGAAGTCCGATTTACCGAATATTTTAGTTTTCTAGCGAGAATTTTATTGAATTGCCATTTTACTAGCATCATTGCATACATACATTAAATTCATCAATCAAGGGAAAAACTCTATGGTTTCCATTGGGAAATATTTGGGGTAAATGATCTGCCTAAAGATAGTGCACCACCAAGTACCTTACTGACATCAGTGGGCTCTAAAACTTCAAACCTCCAATAAATCCGGATCTGTTTTTGACTGACAAACACAAAGCTGTTTAATCGCCGGGCGTACTGAATATCTACACCCATGTCATTTAAATATTCCAAATACACATACATCTGCCTCCTACTCACCCCCAGTCTCTCTGCCAATTCCTCGGGACTTCCCGTCCGCTGTTCCCTGACCAGCTTTGTCAAAAGCTGTAATCTTTCGATTTGCTTGATAAATTCCATAGTTTAGTTATTTAGATTATTACATTTAAAATTCGATATGTAATTCTTGGTACTTCGTACTTCGTACATTTTAAGCCAACACCACCAACTGCTTCCTGATCATTTCAAAATATTTGCCTTCCTTGGCCAATAATGTCGCATGGTTCCCCTCTTCGATCAGTTTCCCTTTGTCCAAAACAAACAGACAATCAAATTCCTGTACCGCTGCCAGCCTATGGGTAATGAAGATGATGGTCTTCCCGGATGTGGACAACATCCTAATGGACTGCTGTACAAATTGCTCAGAATCAGGATCCAGAGAAGCAGTAGCTTCGTCCAAAATCAATATTTCCGGATCCCGATACAATGCCCTTGCGATGGCAATACGTTGCTTTTGACCACCTGATAAGGCTGCCCCATTTTCTCCCAAATAGGTCCCGAAACCATTGGGGAGGCTTTCTATAAAACTCATCATACCCAGCTTATTGCAGATATGCACCACTTTTTGCATATCCGGTTGGTAATCACCCAAGGCAATATTTTCCAATACATTTCCTGCAAAAAGATCAATGCGCTGAGGCACAACAGAGACTATCTGTCTCAAACTGGAATTATTGATAAATTTGATATCATGATCTCCAATGTATACATTTCCCGACTGTAAGGGGTACAGGTTTTGGAGCAGAGATACCAAGGTACTTTTCCCTGAACCACTCTCCCCCACCACACCTGAGATTTTACCCTTGGGAAAGACCAAACTCAAACCTTCAAAGACATTCGCCCTTGAGCCATACCTGAAGCTTACTTGCTTAAAATAAATATCCCCTACATCCTCCTTTTTGAGAGGGAATGTTTCTTCCGAACTTTCCACTTCCAAATCCATAATCTCAAACAACCTGTCTGCTGCAATCAATGCATTTTGAATAGTCTTGTTCATTCCGATCAGGCTTGAAACAGGCCCTGTCAGATAGCCGGTCAAAGCATAAAAAGACATCAACTCTCCTGGAGTGATCTCATTTTTCAAAACATAGCCTGCTCCAACCCACAAGAGAATAATGGTAAATAGGCGCGAAACTGTTTCAGAAGATGTTCCTGAAAAAATATTGTTCAGCCCAGATTGGTAAACAGTCTTCAAAAGGGAAACAAATCTGATTTCGGTTTTGATATTGGCGTGGTCTTCTGCCCCAAAGCGCTTGATAGTTCCTGCTGCTGTGATGGATTCCACCAATTGGGATTCCAGTTCAGCAGATTCTTCCATAAGCCTTCTTTCAATCTTTTTATTGAGCCGATTGGTAATCCAATAAATAATGGCATACAAAGGCACCACCAATAGCATGACCAAGGCAAGTTTCCAATAAAAGGTAAACATCAAGGCAAATGAGAATATGACAATAAAAATATTCACCAAAAACCCAATCGATACATCATTGATAAAGGCCCGGATTTTAACGGCGTCATTGATCCTGGAAATGATCTCTCCAACCCGCATGGTATCAAAAAATCGCTGAGGCAGGGTTAAAAGGTGTTTGTAATACCCTAAAATCAAACGGGCATCTATGCGTTGGCCCACTTTGATAATAAACAAGGTTTTGAAAACTCCAATCAATATCTGAAGGATCAGCAAAATGACCATGGCCACTGAAAGAAGGTTAAGCAGATTGACATTTCTACCTATAAATACATGGTCAATGATTTTCTGAACATAGATGGACGTAGACAAACCTAAAATGGTGTAAATGACTGCTCCGATTAAAGACTGAAACATGACGCTTCGATGAGGGCGCACCAAAAACCAAAATCTGCTCCAGGTACCCACCTTTTGATTGATGGCTTTGAACTCATCGTTGGGCATCAACAAGACCAAAACTCCGGTCCACATTTCTTTAAACACTTCTGGAGTTACCTTATGCACTTGACCATCTCCGGGATCCATATACTCCACGATCTTATCATTTACTTTGTATAGCACCACAAAATGATGCAGCACTTTTTTGACGATGACATGGGCTATTACCGGCATGGGAACTTCTTTGAGTGCATCGAATTCGCCCCTTACTCCTTTGGCCGAAAAACCCATTTTAGTCGCCGCTTCAATCAGACCCAAGATATTGGTCCCCTTTTGATCGGTAGAAGCCATCTGTCTGATTTTTGCTACCGGCATTTCCAGATTGTAGTGTGAGGCCACAGATGCAAGACAGGCTGCCCCACAATCGGTAATATCCCTTTGTTTGACTTTGATACCCATATGATAAAAAATTAGATTTTATTTTGAACCTGAGGATTGAGCCAGTTATCCACCTTATCATAAAGCAACTGAAATAAAGACCTTCTCGCCACAATGAAACGGGCATTAAAAGTCATCCCTTTTTTGATATGCCCATCCTGGCCACTTGGTAAGGTCAAAAAAGCTGTATCCAACATACAGGTTACCAAAAAACCTGCTTCCCTTTTATTGATCAAAGTGAGGTCATCCGCAATATCAATCACTTTACCGTATGCCAAACCCCATTGATTATAATTGTAAGCATCAACCTGAAAGGTTACTTCTTGCCCCTTTTCTATAAATGCAATGTCGCTTGGAGAAATGTAGGTCACTCCTATCAAAGTAGTATCCGGTGATATTTCAGCAAGTTTTTGCTGAGGATGGATAAAATCACCTTCATTCAGGTTAAGTACATTGATCAGGGTGCCGTTTGTGCCAGCAATAATCTTGTACTGATCAATTTGCTCTGAAAAAACATCCAATTGGTTTTTTAGGCGTAATTTTTCATTCTGATGATTGATCAGTTCCTGTTCCCATTGATTGATCTGTTGCTTTTTGAGTAAATCTATTTGCGTCAATGACTGTTTGTACTGTACCTCAATGTTATCATAGTCAGCAAAGGCGATGGATTTACTATTGTAAAGCAATTGGGCACGATCAAAGTCCCTTTCCAACTTCTGAAGCAAAGAAGCTTGATTGTTGATTTTGGTCTGAAATTCCAAAAGTGAAGCCTGATAGTATTTGGATTTTAACGGGACCAGCGAAACAGCATACCCTTCCATATTCATCCTCAGTAATTTCCCCAAATCAAAAATAAAATCATCCAAAAGCACCAACCTTTCTCCCAGTCCCTGCATTTCCAACTGTACTACCTCTGCCCGAACTACAGCCAACACATCCCCTCTTTTTACCTTTTTATTTTCTGTCAAGGCCCAGTTTTCCAATCGCCCACCCACCGAACTCATCAAGGAATTTCGCTGAAGTGCCGATTGAAAAGTGCCCCGGGATTGTACCGCAACATCAACATATATTAATGGCAAAGCAGCAACTGCCGAAAGTAGAATAACCAGTAAAATCAAATAAATTGCCTGTGATCTGACACTGATACGGGAATCATAAACTTCCACCGTTGCATTTAAAATTGACGATGGGAAAACCTTTTTTTCCATAAAAATATTATTTAGGTTCAACTTAAAGCTTAGCTAAATATAAATTATAAAAAAGAATTTTCTAGGTCAGATAAAGAAGATAAACGTTTAATTAATCGTTTAATTTAAAAAATATTTGCTTTAATAATTTTGGGAAAGAAAGTCTAAAGAAAACTAAATTCAATTTGCCTACAGAATGATAATCGAAGAAGTAAAAAATATTAAGACTAAAATGATCTTATTAGAAATAACATATGGATCAAATATTATCTTTTGAAAGTCCTCCTTGCTCCAGGATAGTAAGTAAAGTTCCTGTTTTCAGCTCTTTGGGATGAAAGGAAATTCCCATTCGTCTTTAGCTCTCTAAAATCACTTCTATTTATAAAATCCCTCACCTTCTTCCAAAAAATCCACGCAGAGGAAATTTTCATGCACACTGGATTTGCAATACCATACCCCACAATTAAATCAAGAAGGAGAAGGCGCTTGTTTGCTCTGTCAAAATACAAAGTAGTTCTGCCATTAAGAACAAATAAGGTCTATACAGTCGCCGCTGTGGATTTATTCGGCGATAAGACTTTCAATTGCCGCTCGGATGCGCCCCATGTCATCTGCACACATGGCGTGCTGCCCGGAACCGTTGTCATCGTGGTACTCCATACCGGGATGGATAAATTGTATGACCCCGGACTTGTCCAGGATGAAGGTTACCGAAGTAGCCGGTCGCTTAGGACCTGTAAGCCACCATTCTTTTAGCGTGCCATTGCGCCAATCCCAGTCTATAGCTACCGGAAACTTAAAATCTCTGGCTTCAACCACACGCTGTACGCGCGCTACATCCAAAGGGTCATCTCTCCCGGCCTTGGGATGGTAAACCCCAACTAATGCGAAGCCTTGGTCGGCATATTCCTCGTAGAGCTGACGAAGCGCGGGGGCACTGCTTGCACAGAAAGGACAGGTGTCTGTAAACCAACGAACCAGAACGACTTTGCCTTTAAGATCTTCCAGCGTAAGGGGCTCGGAATTGATCCATCCATCAAACTGGAATGGTGGCGCTTGAACACCGATGCGGTCATCACCGGCATTCCTGTCCATAGATGACATGCTTGTAAGCCATTTCTCAATTTTAGCATCTGCCTCGTTCTCTGAAATCCCCTCTGCTACGAGAACCTCACGCTGATGCTCCCAAGACTTTATGATGACATAGTTTTTAACTGTGTCTGCCTTGGCGTGGTACATCTCAGGGTTTTGATTATTGGAACCTTGTGCAGAACAGGAGAGTATAGCAGCACAAATTGCCAATACCAAAAATTCCCCGAGTAAATTATTTGCCTGTTTCATGATGTTTTTCTTTTAGATCTGGTTGGTATTTTATCCTATTTTGAATAGGGCTGACGGTGGCGGTATGGTTAGTTGCCGATTTCAAAACACTTATCTTTCAAGTTACAACATTTTTTTATAAGAGCTGTGCCTCGCGAATACCCACTAAACCGGCAATTAACTATACCGCGTGTTGGACACAGTATCTCCTTACTATTAAAGCAACTCATTAATAGCCATTTCCAATATTTCATCTTTGTTTAAGTCACTCCAATCAAACTGAATCATTACATCAGGAGGAACGCCATTTTCATAACCCGGCTGTTTATCCAAAGTTAAGGTTTGTGTTGCAGAAAATCGATAAGTCCAACCATTTGGTAGCTGACCACCATTTGGTATGCCAAGCCCTCCGCCTGTGGTGTCTCCAACCAACGACACCTTAGGTAATGCTTTCGTTGCTAATGCCAATAATGAACCCGAACTATAAGTCCCTCTATCAGTGAGCACCATGACATTCTTTGTGAATCTAATTCCATTATAGGGTTGGACGTATGCGCCTGAAGCATCTGTAAAATCGTTTTGTCCTGAACCCGCTTTTATTCTGGAATAATAGACCAGAGTTTCTGTTTCAACAAATCGACTGAGTAGCTGAAACACATTTGGAATTGCACCACCGCCATTCTCTCTAAGATCGAGTATTAATCCCTTTGTGTTTTTGTATCTGTCTAAAATAAAATCCAGACTCTCTGAATTGATGGGATTTGTAAATGTAGATAGTCTGATATAGCCTATCTCATTATTTGCAATAAAGTTATGGGCAAATGGACCTGATAAATAATAATCTTCGGTAATGTAATTATCAACTATTATTCTCCAGTCAAAATTGTCCTGTGCTTGATATTCAACTCCATAAAAAGAAGTGTTGAAATTTGAAATCAAATTGGCATGATCGTCTTTCAATTCTTTCAACATACCTCCTAGCACATTGAAAAGTGAGTCTTCTGACATTCCTTGATATATTTTACTAGAATACGCTGTTTTGATTGCATCCCAATCTACTCCTTTCAAATCGAAATAGGCATACTTCTCATTGCATTCATTCCATAGGTATTCAAAGTTTTCATGCGGATTTGTACTTGCCAAATCCTCCTCAAATAAAACCTTTTCACATGAAGACAAAAAAAACAGTGTAATTACTGATAGTATAAGTTTGATTCTAATCATTTTAAACTGAATAATAGTGAAAGTTTGAAAATGTGAGCAGCCATTTCAAAATTATCGTGATGTCCACCTGTTCTATAGGCATCCCAGATATAACTGAATTGAATAGCGTTTTTATTGTATAAAAAAATAGTGTAGTCCAAGGCACTATTCAAACGAAATCCTTTAAATACCTGAAACTCATATCCTGCGAAAAAATCATCCTCATTTAAAGGGGCTGATGGACTGGTATATGCAAAGCCATTTCTAAAGGAACTGTTCAAAATCCCAACATTCAATGTATAAGACAAAGTCCGTTTTCTCTTACTGGCTTTATATTTAATGAAAAGGAACTTCTTGTTTTTTTCCTCTGTCCGACTTAGGTCTAAGGTCGCTTTAGCAGAGCCAAACAGTGTGGCAATAATATCTACTCCCTCACTGTTATTGAATAGCTCCGTATTTTCTCTGTGATTAACCGTTGCGTTGAGTTGTCCGCCAATTTTAATGTTAAGCTTAGAGCTACTGAGTTTTTTTAATTGAAACAACTCCAAATAATTGAAAGAAAATGTATTGACTTTACTCTCTGAAGCGTGCTGATTAAAATTGGATTTGTATTTTCCAAAAGAGTAGGAAAGCGTAAAATGGGACTCTCTTTTTTCGTTAATATCAATATGAGACAATGCAGTGTATATGGGTTTGCCCGAATAGATGAGAGGCGATGTGGCAAAGTCTCTGAAATTTGAACTATTCAATCCTACAGCAATATTCAGATATGCAGGTCGACTTACTTTTTTTTCAGTTGTCCCACTTTGTGAAAAAGCGTATATCGAATAAAAATGAATCAGAATGAAGAAAATGTAGGAGAAGTAGAGACTTTGTTTTCCTCCTTGCAATCTATATATATTTCGTTTTATGAGATTGAACATCGAGTATCTTTTTAAAATTCTGAAATTAGTTACTTCATTTTCACAAAGGTTTCCCTTTGATGAAATAAGCTAACCACCTTTCCTTCTTTTAGGTCAAAACCGATGATAGTTCCAGAACCGGGCACTAACTCTACCCGCATTGTATTTTCAGTAGGGAATGGAGTTGCTATAGTTTTTAGATTTCCTGCCATCACTACAAATTGTCCTTCCTCATAGCGTATTTCTACCGAACCGTATTTTTCACTGCTGAATACCCCAGCGTATTGCGCTTTGGGTAATGTTAAATTCCATGTTCGTTCCGCCATTTTTTGCTCATGGGCAAGTTGTGTTTTGCGTTCTTGAGCAAGTGCTTTTGGTACTTTTTTGTTAAGAATTTTCTCTGCTTTTTTGAGCTCTTTTTTGTTTCCCAAATACAAATTGTAAGCATATTTTGAAATCAAGTTGGCAGCAGTCATACCCACATCGGTGTTGCTAAAAATAGCCATTCCAATATTCTTTTCGGGAATGAATGAGTAGTGTGCAAAATACCCGGTATAACCACCAAAATGATACACGATTTTTTCCTTTTCAAATTCACCAATCCGCCAACCACTTGCGTAACCATTTCCATCAAATACTCGAACATATTCGTGCTTTGCATCAACTTGTTGTTGGTAAGAATCAACTACCAAGTTTTCTGGATAAACACCTTTACCTTTTCCTAAATAAAACTGTAAAAACAGAGCAGCATCTTCAATATTAGTCATCAGACCACCTGCTGCGTGCATCAATGCATCACTTTTTTGCAAAGAAGAAACGCTTACTTTTCCGCGGAACACGCCACTATGTGGATACGCTAATTTTTCAGTGGGCACCTTAGAGACATACGCTGTACTGTTTTCCATCCCCAGGGGCTGAAAAAGTTTTTCGTCTAATAGATCTTTCCAACTTTTTCCAAGCTCTGCTTGTACCAAGTAGTCGAATAAATAGAAACCAAAATTGGTATATTCATAGGCTTTCTTTGCTTCGTTCTTTTGCGTTTCTTCTTCGATAAGTTTTAGAATCTCAGCATTTGTATAATCACCAGTATATGCCAAACGGAACGAAAGATAAGGGTTGTCAATACCGCTCTGATGCGAAAGCAAGTCCATAATAGTAATATTCTGAAAAACTTCTTTTCTTTTAAAATCCTTAAATGGCTTATAGTCAAGGATAGGAGCATTGAGATCGATACTTCCCTCTTCTGCCAAAATATGGGCTAAAAGCCCGTTGAAGGCTTTGGTGCAGGAAGCAATGTAATAAACACTTTGATTTGTTGCGGGTTGTTGCTTTTCCCAATCGGAATAGCCAAAGGTTTCTTGGTATAAAACGTCCTTATCACTCACAATGGCTATGCTTATAGAAGGTACAATTTCCGATGTTTCCAAAGTATTTTGGATGAAGGAATTGAGCATTTGGTTAGTATCTGTCTGCGCAAAAAGATTGATGTAGAATAAGAGGGAGATTATAAAAGCTAAAATTGTTTTTTTCATAATTGAATACATTTTATTTAATCGAGATATTTAAAACGGTGCCATCCATTTTCTGAACCTTCAGACTATCTTGCTCAAACAGCTTCCCAATGTTCATTACATAATTGCAATATGAAGTGAATAGGTCATTGGGCTTTTTTCCATTGACTGCAAGCAAGGTTTCTCCTAATTGAAGCGATAATTCGGGTGTAGTACGGCTGACTACCCAAAGCGAATCGTTGTGAATAGCCACTGAAAAACTGCTTGGAGGAGCAATTTGAACTTCTTGTTGTTTTTGCAGGTAGATTTCCTTTTTTTCGTAGTTGATGATTACTTCAAAGTGCTTTAGAAACTCATTGCCCAACAGCGCTTTGTTGAGCGTAGAAAACTCTACCGGCATTTGGGCCTCAGCACCACCCACACTTACCACCAAGTTTTTGACTAATAATGAATCGGTATTGGTGCCATAAATTCCCGAAGTAGATTGGTCAAGAATGATTTTCGATTGGTTACTTTCAAAATGGTTGGCAACTGACAGGGGTAAAATCAAACCACCATTGTAGCCAACATCAAACAGAATATTTTCTACTGCTTTACCTTCAATTTCCAGGTTGATTTCAGGTGTTCCTGAAAGTAGCGGCCGGTCAAAAGGCAATACATAGCTCCCTTCTTCCACCTCAAAAGGGGTGTCGGAGAAGTACAAAAGCTGTTTTTCATAGTCTATTTTCCAATGTGCCAACTTGATGAGGTTTGCCCCAATAATGCCACTTGCCGCAATACAAGGACTTGCTGATGTGGGCGCATAGGTCAGTTTGCCCGCTCCGATGTTGTAAACTGTCGTTTCACCTAGCCGCAAAGAATCAACTCTCACCACTTCTATTTTTTGGCTGATGCCTTGGGCGGTGCTGTTGGTCTTTTCGGTGACCACTTCTAAACCCAGCGAAGTAGCCAGATCACTTTCCACTTTGCTGTTAAATGCCCCTGTATCGAAAATGAATTCTCGTTCCGTGGTGTCTGAGTTGAGCAGGGCTTTGACTACAATAATTTCCTTTCTCCACTCAAAAGGAATGCTTTGCACGTAATTTTCGCGTTTAATTTCTCCACCTGTTAACAGCTTGATGTTTTTCAGGTAGGAGCACGAAGAAAGTATGCAGCAGACTAATAGCAAAGTTAGTTTGATTGCTTTCATGTATTTTGAGGTTTTGTAAAGGAGTTTTCAATTTTATGTTGCCAAAAAAGAAGCAAGGGAATGCCAATGAGTGAAGGCAAGGCAAAAGCTAAAAATGGATTCATTAACTCAAAACGGGTAACCATTGTTGATAGAAAGGCAGTGAGCGTGGCGATATATCCTCCCATCATATTACCTGTATGTGCTAAATACCAATGGTAAGCTTTACTAGGACGTACTACGAAAGGTTTTAAATTGGTGTAGGTAATAAGCAAACCACCTATTCCAAAACCGATGGAAAGTAATGCACCAGCGAGGTTGTTGTTTTCTTTAAAAAGGTAATACAATCCTAATCCTATAAAAACAAGATTGGCAATACCATTAATAATACCAGCTACCCAATCGTACCATTTTGGATTTTGATTTTTGTGTAAGTTTTTCAGTTTAAGAAATCGAACACCAGAAAAAACGCTGTAGTAGCTTAAGAAAGCAATTAAGAATAAAAAGCGATTAAAACGATAGCCTGCCACAATGATTCCAGTTATAAAAACCAAGGTCATTGCCCAGAAATAAATTTTACCTGTTGTAAGATGTAACTGCATCCCTTTCTTACTAAAGATTGCTATAGCTCCAGTTAGCAAGGCAATGCTCCCAACCAAAATGTGGATATAAAGAGTGTATTGAATCGTCCCTTCCATTATACTGATATGTAAAATTTGAAAGGGTAAAATTATGCAGTTTGCAACCTAATAAATACAGAAGTAAGCTGTTTGGGGAGTGTTGGTCTTTATTTGGGAAGAATGGGTACGTATAAAAAATGGAGGTTAGTTTTTTTGCTGAAAAAGTTGAAGAAGCTTTTCAGACTTATTGCGGGAAACGGGAATTTTTTCTTCAACATTGGTCAACTTAAGTTCGAAATTCCGTGCATTCCCTTCTACTTTTTGAATGTGTTGCAAGTTGATTAGGAAACGGTTATGGCATCTAAAAAAATCAAAGCCTGAAAGTTGATCTTCAATTGATTTCAGGCTATTTCTGATGAGTTCTTTTTGTATTTTCTGGTTTTGATAATAAAACACCTCAACATAATTTCCTTCAGACTTTACAAAATATAAACTTGCAGGAGTGACTTGCAAAGCAATTTTTTCATTTTCTGCAACCAACATTATTTTTTCAGGTAACGTTGAGTTCGATTTTTTTTTATGTAATGGGTTCTTCCTTTTCAGTAGTTCTTGATTTAATCTCTCAGCTTGTCGTCTTTTAATTTTTTGATGATGATTTTGCTCGTAAAGTACCAAAATAAGAACAGGAAATAAACTAATAACGAAGGTTCGTACAACTACCAAACTGAATAAATCGATCTTATTGACTTTAGGGTTAAGCATTAAAAAAAGTGCGAATATCACGAGAGAAATCATTGCCAGAACAAAGAGAAACATCAAAATTTCATTTTTAAGGTTCCAATTTTCCCTAATAGGCTTACCAAGTAGTTTTATTATCGCACTAACGCTACCCAATACCGTAAGCCCTATAATGGCAGCAAAAATAAAGCTCCAAATAAGCAGCTGGTCGATAGAAAAAGTATCAAACTCGAAAGGCCTGAGTAACACTAAAATTAAAAAAGTAATGAGCGAAGGCAGCAGAACGCTGTACCGATTGAAGATAAAAGGATGTGGTTTATTCAGTATGCTTAGAAATTTCATTAATCAGTCAATTCTGGTCTATTTTATATTGTGTCCAACGATTTGCTATCATCAATAATTATTGATAGCATGCCATAAGAGGTTGCTACCACTAATATTGTTGATATATATACTATAAAACTAAAAATATTTTTCAATTATTTACCTGATCCATAGGAATTTGATTTGATCAAATCCTAGCTGCTGCAACCCATCTCAAATGGCTGAACTGGATTTGCAACATAAACTACAAAGCCTCTATTACAAGCATAAGATGTAATGCAAACTCCTTTTGATAGGCCTCTTCAGAAATCAAGCTTCCTTTACCTGAATTATTCATAGACCAGTCAGTTCCATCGACCTCCGCATAAAGGAAATTAAAGCAATCAGTCTTTCATAAGTGAAAAATTTATTTGAAAGTTTCAACACCAAAATCGGATGCCTGAAAGTTCAAATTGACGGTTTTGTACGAAGATTAATATAAATTTAACTGATTAATTTATATGCTTGTGGAGATATGACCAGAATTGAAAGATTATTACCCATCATCTTATCCTTGCTGCTACCGGGACTCAGTATTATAAGCAACAGAGGTGACCTTAATCTGATACAAGCATTTCCAAAATACCTGGTAAGTGTCTTATTTTTGTATTCTATTTGGCGGTTAAACGACTACCCATTCAAGCACCCATCCTGGTTCATTTTTAGAGTTGGGGAAACCAAAATGGTTAAGGCCTTAATGGTGTTGATCAACGTCGTCTACATTACCTTTTTTTTAGTTTTAGATTATTTTCTTTTGCCATCATGGTTGAGCCTCTCTTCAACTGTACCCATATGGGTTGTGGCCGCTAGGCTGACCATGGCTTCTTTGGTTTTTGCAGTATTCCAACAAGCACTGAGAATGACCAAACAGCAGGAATCTCTTTATACACAAAACCTCTTGCTCCAGACTGAGAAGCTTAAGTCGGAGTTGGAAACCATGAAGCAGCAGATCAACCCTCATTTTTTATTCAACAGCCTTAACACATTAATTGATTTGATTGAGGATGATCAAAAAAAAGCTGTTGGTTTTGTGCGGGTTTTCTCGAATCTGTACCGGGTCGTATTACAAAGCAGCAGGCGGGATTTTGTTTTTCTGGAGGATGAGCTGACCTTTTTGAATGACTATTGGGAGCTATTGAAAATCCGGTTTAATGGGGCGGTTCATCTCGAAGTGAATATCCCTGACGAAATGAGTAAGGTGCTGATTCCTCCACTTTCTTTACAACTCTTGATCGAAAATGCAGTGAAGCACAACCAAGCTACTAACGAAAATCCGCTCCGGATCGAAATATTTGAGACCAAGAATACTTTAGTCATTCAAAACAATATTAATCCCAAACCATTTGTATCATATAGTGAGGGACTAGGTCTTGTAAATTTACAGAAGCGGTTTTCCTTACTGGTTGCCCCTATTGAGTATGGAGAAAATGAGGATTTGTTTAGAGTGATTTTACCATTAAAAAGAAATAGCCATGAGCTTCAGGATTAAGATTCTCATCGTGGAAGATGAAGATATCGCTGTAAAGCGCCTTTTGAAAGAGCTGGAAAAGCTTTCGGTACGATTTGAAGTAATTGGTGTAATAAATAGTGTGCAAGTTGTACTGGAGTGGGTGCGATCAGGACAGGAAGCGGACTTGATTTTTATGGATATCCATCTTTCAGATGGGCTTAGTTTTGAGATTTTCAAGCACGTAGAGGTTTCTATGCCGGTGATCTTTACTACTGCTTACGATGAATATGCCTTGCAAGCCTTTAAAGTGAATGGGCTGGATTACCTCCTTAAACCGATAGATCCGGCAGAACTTGAGAAAGCCATCAACCATTATCTGGCGTCCTATAAAGATTATAACCGCCAAAATTACATGCATCAATTGATGACCCTGGCAAGGGAATTTAAGCCACAAACATACCGCTCCAGCTTCCTTGTCGATTTTAAGCAAAAAATGCACCTGGTAGATGTATCCGACGTAGCCTTTATTTATGTAAAGGAAAGGGGATTATTCCTTCGAAAGAAAGACCAAAAGGAGTATGTCATAGAATTTTTTCTGGATGAACTGGAAAAGCAATTGGACCCGGCAATGTTCTATAGGGCTAATCGCCAATACTTGGTTGCCCGATCAGCTATTGAGGAAATAGAACCCTATTTCACCGGACGTTTATTACTCAAAGTTCTGCCAGAACCACCTTCACCGATCATTATCAGTAAGGAGAAAGCTTCGGGGTTTAAACGATGGGCAGATTTCTGATTTGTCCAAAAATGTCAACCCTTGACTTTTTTTGAGCCCTGGTCTTCGATGACTTTGACTTGCTCCCGCAGTCACCATTTCACCATCCTGACTACCGAGGCCAGAACAACCCATCCCTCAGGTAGCAAGAGAACTAACCGGCATCATCAATTCTCCTTAGCTACTTCTCATTTCTAGCTGGACTTTATCCCGATTCCCAGAAGGCGTTTTTTTTTGGGGAAAAAAGCATGTATAACAAGGGAACTGTTCTTCCGTGACCTGAACTACTCCTCCTGAACTACCTGAGATGGACGACGACGTATCAATAACACCAGCATTTGATTCACTTAGGAGTTCATTCCTTACAAAATCTTATATCGTGCCATGTTCCTTGGCTTAAACTGAAGTGCAAATCGGGGTTTTCTGATTTAGTCCGATAAAGAACGGTTCAGCCCCTGATTTTCCTGCTTCAGCAACCTTAGCCTACTTTATAAGAAGTATCCCATGTTAATTTGATTAAAAAAAAAATTAAAAAGCTATGGAAAAACTGAATAAAGTATTTGTAACCATCATTTTGATTATCAATGCTTTTCAGGTACATGCACAGGAATCCATCGAAGGGATCTGGCTGACAGAGGAAGGGAACAGTAAGATTGAAATCTACCAAAAGGATGACAACTACAATGGAAAAATAGTTTGGTTGGAGCAATCTACTGACAAAAATGGGAATCCGGTGACAGACCTAAACAACCCAAACAAGGATCAAAGAAATCGTCAGGTTTTGGGTATTGATATGCTGAAGGATCTTCAATACCAAAGCGGAAAGTGGTACGGTAAAATCTATGCTCCAAAGCGCGGATTGGAAATGGATGTGGTATTGGTTGGCTTTGCAAAGGATAAACTGGAGTTGAATGTATCTCATCGAGGGTTTTCCCGCAAGCAGACCTGGACTCGATCGACACTCTAAGCTTGCAGATTCAAGTAAAATGAGAAGGATACTGGTATTGCTGGCCTTGCAAATGACCTTAGGTAGCTTAATGGCCCAGAACACAGGGTACATACCATTCTCTGAAGCCTTCAAATCGATTGAAGAACTGGAGAAAAGACCATTTCTTATAGATTCTCTTAGAGGAGTTTACAAAAATACATGGACTATCGGATTGAAATATGGTCAGCGGTTCGTGTCCAATTCCGGTCGGTCAATCCTACTTGATACGATCACCCTAGCGGATTTTACCAGCAAGAGATCGTTTATCGGATTGGAAGGTGGGTATTTCGTTTCGAAAGACATCCAAGTTTTTCTTGCAATGGATTTGATGTCTTTACCTAAAAACCAAACAATCACTTCCCTGACAATTGGCGGACCTAATGGGATACAAGCAGAGGGAAGTGGCAGTGGAGGGGCAATGGTTAATGTTGGAATTGGAGGCAAGTATTTTTTCAATGTCGGAGCTTTTACCAGGATCTATTCTGGATTAAAGCTAGGGATCATAAAAGCTGTGGCTGTAGGTGGAAGCGGTGGATTTACTCTTGCACAGGGTCAGTATCAACAAACCATCCGTCAAAGTAGGAACTACAACTATGGCAATATTTTATTTGGTCTTGCCCATAGACTTTCGCCAAGACTGATGATTGATATTAACATGGGCTATCTACATGCTTCAAGATCAAAGAATATAGGAGGTATTATTTCTCCCGGAGGAATTACTTCTACGCTTGCATTACAGTTCATTATTGGCAAAGGAAATCGAGTGAGATGAAATAGCTAAAAGGATACCAAACCCAATGAATAAACCTGTCGAAAGATACCATCTCCATTCCAAAACGGTACAGGCTATTAGTGGCCGTTGAAAAACAATTTTATACACATGAAATCGAGCATGACTTAAAACGTCACACAGAGGGATGATTATTGTTTGAGCGAGATTCCATCTGACCATTGAAAAACAAAAAATAAACAGATGAAAAAAAAACCAAGTATGACTTTTAGTAAGCGCTTCATGCTTTTGATCTTGATGATCATTTGCTTTGAAGCTGGTGCACAGACTGATACTGTTTTGGTGGAGATTGCTTCTGTGGAAGAGCTTATCAGGCTGACAAGAACGCAAAACCCTGATCTGAAGAGCTATTTGCTCAATGTGGAAAAGAGCAGTTATGAAGTAAAGGTTTCAAAGGCATCCTTTTTGCCCTCTGTTACCGGCAACTTCAGTGGGCAAAAGAATTTTGAGCTGCCTATCACTCCTGTTCCGGGCGATTTCTTTGGTCAGCCAGGCAGCACGGTAAATGCACAATTTGGCCAGGAATACGCCTACAATGCTGGCCTCAATTTAACGATGAGTCTGATCGACTGGCAATCTGTGCTGAAGGTGAAAATGGCGAAGCTGACTTATGAAGCCGCTGAGGCACAACAAGCTGCTTACCTACAACTACTCGACCAGCAAGTACATCTCAATTATTACTCCCTGGTGATTTCCAAGCAAGCCATAGCCCTAGCTGAGAAGGATTTGGAAATAGCTGACAGCATTGCTTCGTTGAGTGAGCAAAAATTCAGAGAAGGCGCATTGGATGCAGTAGCTACAAACCAGGCCAGAATCAATTCCAATGTCACTAAGCAAAATCTAACTAACAGCAGACAACTATATCAGAAAAGTAGCAATGACCTTAAGCTTCTGTTGGGAATGCAAGCTATGGATTCATTGCATGTTGAGGCCAATATAAATTATGAATTGCCTCTAAAATATAACACAAGTGAGCTTGTTCCTGATGAGGAAATAAGACTAGCCAGAATCAGTGCGCAGCAGGCACAGAATCAGGTCAACATCCAAAAATCCCTGTTTGTCCCTAAGCTTTCCTTGTATGGGTATTATGGGAAACAACAATTCAGGGAAGATTTTGGGCTTGAATTTGGAAATAACGCCTGGTCAAATTACAGTTACCTCGGACTTAACCTCTCTATTCCCATATTCACCGGATTCTCTAGCAAAAATAAGCTTCAAGCAAGTAAGGTGGATTTAGAATGGGCTGAAAACGAGCTAAAAAAAGTAAATCTAGAAAGCGAGATCCAAGATGCGAGGCTGATAGAGGATTATCATACGAGTCTTATCAATGCGAATCTTACCAAAGAGGCATTCCAACTCTATGAAAAAAACGAAAGACTTACGCTGCAAAAGTATTCTGAGGGCTTGATAAGCCTGGATCGCTATCTCTACGCCTTTGAGGATTACCTCAAAGCTGAAAATGCATTTTTAAATTCTCTGTTAAACACTTATTCCTATTACAGCCAAATCATTCCAAGAATCCAATGAAAACTATCCGAAACTTATCGCTTTGTTGTGGCATTTTGGCCATGCTTAGCTCCTGCAATACTTCAGAAACTACCCATGCCCAGCGGATAGACATTGTAGATGCGGTATTTGCCAGTGGTCATATCATCATGGAAAATGAATACCTGGTCACGGCAAACAGTGAAGGCTATCTTGTGGCTGCCACTATCCAAGAGGGTGATTCTGTAAATGCCGGGATGCCGTTATTTCAGCTCTCCAGCGAGGTGCAAAACGAGCAGTTGTCCGGTGCACAAGCGACCTACCGGGACGCCCTCCAGAATCTAAATGAAAATTCTCCTCAGCAGAGTCAGCTTCGCCTTCAAATCGAACAGGCCAAAGCGCAACTGGAGATAGACGGAGCCAATTACAAACGATATCATAATCTATCTAAAACCGGAGCGGTATCGCAACAGGAGCTTGAGCGTGCCAAGGTGCAATATGAAAACTCCAGCCGCCAAGTGGATATCCTACAAAAATCATTGACTGATCTGGTAGAAAAATTGAGGCTTAATCTCATCAATGCAGAAACTCAACTCAATATCCAAAAGGAAAACACCAGCGATTATTACCTCTCCTCTTTTATTGACGGCAGGGTACTGGAAGTATATAAAAATCAGGGAGATCTGGTAAGAAGAGGAGAGACTATCGCCAGAATTGGAGGAGGAAAACCGTTGATAAAATTGTTTGTTGGAGAAGAGGATATTGACAAGATTAAAATAGGGCAGCTGACCACCATCTCGCTGAATACCCAAAAAGACGACTTACTTGATACCCGCATTTCAAAGATCTATCCCGCTTTTGATGAGCTGCAGCAATCTTTTATTTGTGAAGCAGCATTTGTAGAAGCCCCCGAGCTCTATGTGAATACACAGCTGCAGGCAAATATCATCATAGCTCAAAAAGAAAATGCCCTAGTCATCCCTAGTGCCTATCTCATTTTTGGGGATAGTATTTGCTATAAAAACGGGGAAAAAGCAGCCGTAGAAATAGGCATCCGCACCAGTGATTGGTTGGAGATCATATCCGGCCTTGATGAATCCAGGCTAATTAAACGGATGAAAAAGCCATGAGCCGGGTGACCAATCTGAAGATATCCCGTGCCCACCTTACCTCAAGGGTAAAGCAAACAATGGTGGCAATCCTGAGCGTAACCTTCGGGATATCCATGTACATTTTTATGAATGGGTTCATGACTGGTGTCAATGATACCCAAACAGAACTCGCATTCAGTACACTGGCGCATATTCATATCTATAATGATCTTCCTGAAGACAATACCAATCTTTTACAAAAGAAATACGGAGAGGATAAACTGGTAAATCTTAGGAATGCAAAGGTGATCCAGTATACAGAAGGAATTAAGAATTCTGCAAAAATTATCGCTGCCATTGAAGACCATCCTGCCATTACCGGCATTACTCCTCAGGTCAATGTCAATGTGTTTTTTAGAAATGGAGCCACCAAACTCAACGGTGTCTTATCAGGCATTGATGTGAAACAGGAAAGTGCACTATTTGGCACTGAGGATTATATTACACATGGCAGCTGGAAAAGTTTGGAAGACCGAGGCGATGGAGTGGTATTGGGAGCAGGCTTGGCTGAGAAATTAAGTTTGACCTTAGATGATAATGTGACGGTGATTACTGCTGATGGCGTCAGTCGCAATTTTAAGGTAATCGGTATCATCAAAACAACTATTGGTGGAGTAGATAATACTAAAGGCTACGTCCGCATCAGCTCGGCAAGACAGTTGATTTCCAAAAATCAGGGTTATGTCACTGATATTCAGGTCAACATCAAAAATTTCAATGAGGCCGCCAAAGTAGCCGATCAACTAACCCCAAAAGTTGACTATAAAGTGGAGACCTGGAATGAGTCTAACGGTCAGCTTCAAGCCGGAAATGACTTAAGGAATATCATTGCTGTAGCTGTTTCACTCACCATCCTTCTGGTAGCCGGTTTTGGAATCTTCAACATTATGAACATGACTGTGAATGAAAAAATAAAAGAGATCGCCATCCTTAAGGCTATGGGGTTTGACGGAACAGACATCATTCAAATATTCCTGGTTCAGTCTGTCATCATAGGGGTGATCGGTGGAATAGTTGGGATCATTTTCGGCTATTTAGTCTCTTTTGTGGTAAGCTATATACCCTTTCGTGTGGCAACATTGGATACACTTCCGATGGTTTACGATCCCCAGGATTATATCCTTGCATTCATTTTTGGATTGATCACAACATTTGTAGCAGGATATCTCCCTGCCAAAAAAGCGGCAAATGTGGACCCTGTAGAAATAATAAGAGGATGAAACCGAGCATGACTCAAGAGTCACACAGAGGAATAATTATTCATCATACGAGATTCCATGTGGCCTTTAAAAATCAAATTATACACACATGAAAGAAGAAATAGCACTATCCGCCAGAGCAATTAGTAAATACTTTCACGAGCCGGAGACCTTTCAGGTGTTGAAGGATATTTCTTTTGATGTCAAAAAGGGTGAGTTCTTATCCATGATCGGTAAGTCGGGCTCAGGAAAATCAACCTTGCTCTATCTATTATCTACCATGGATACAGATTATACAGGTGAGATTACCATCAATGGGGAATGCCTTACAGGACGGACCCAAAATCAGTTAGCAGCCTTTCGAAATGCGCACATCGGATTCGTTTTCCAGTTTCACTACCTGCTTCCTGAGTTTACAGCATTGGATAACGTGATGCTTCCGGCACTCAAACTAGGTAAAAAATCCCAAGAGGAAATCAGAGAAGATGCATATTCAAATCTAAAAATGCTTGGTCTTGAAGCCCAAGCAATGAAGCAAAGCAATAAACTATCCGGCGGACAGCAACAACGGGTAGCTATAGCAAGGGCATTGATCAACCAGCCTGCCGTCATAATGGGTGATGAACCTACCGGCAATCTTGATTCGAAGAATACAGATATCGTGTTTGATATTTTTCGCCAGCTAGCAGCCGAAAGGGGACAAACCATTATTGCAGTTACACATGACGATGAGTTTGCACAGAAAAGTGACAGGATTCTAGAATTGGGTGATGGCCGGCTGTTGAATTGATAGCATCAACAATAGGTGAAATTGGGGTAGGTGGACTTTACTACCAAACAAAAAAATATCATTTCAATGAATAAAATATTTGGGACGATCTTACTGTTGGCTATTGTTGTTAATTGCTTAGGTCAGGAATTTGAATTGCTAGAAGTGGAATACGCAAGATATCCTAATGCAGCACTTAATAATATAGATAGTATTGAAGCCATTATCTCAGAATATCAAGTTTCGTTTCTGCTACCAGTTAGGCAAAAGGAAAAATGGTCTTTCCTTGCCGGAGCCACCTATAGATTAGTAGTTCCGGAAAGCGCAGATCGGCAATCAAGTGATGACCTGTTTTTTCTGGGGTTACGCCTTGCAGGTGTTTTGAATTTATCCGGGAATAAACAATTGATTGTTAGCGCTTTTCCGGCTATTTCCACAACTGACGAACCAGGAAGCTTCTCCGGAAATAACTTTTTGATGCAAGGTGGATTCATATTTAAAAACCAAATGAGTGAGCAGTTTTCCTATAGCTTAGGTGTAATCAGTACGTCAAGGTTTGGTAGACCTTTGATTTTACCTTCCTTAGGTATGACTAGAGTGGGCGATAAAATGAAATTGGACATTAACTTACCTTTCTTTGTGAAAACGAGGTGGAATTATACAAATCGATTCTCTTATGGATTAAAGTTTGACGTAAATGGAAGCCAGTATAATCTGAACAACGAAACATTCAATGGATCTGAAGTGGACTTGCTTCGATTCTCACGGGTAAGATTGGGACCTGAATTCCAGTATCGAATCATTGGGCCTTTAGTATTGGAATTGTTTGCGGGAATTGCAGCAAGACGAACCTATGATTTTGAGCTGATTGGAAGTGATGATATTGATTTAAGCTTGGAAAATGGTCCCTTTATTTCTTTTAGGGTTTGTATTAAACCGCGAGTAAACAAAAAGTAAAGGATTACAATTATGAAAAAACAGCAATTTTAATCCCCTTGATATAGACCGTTGTCAGATTCATAACAGGTCTGTTCAGTTAATTCCAACCTTTTTAGTCAATCATATATTTGTTGTCGGTGTGGTGAGTGGAATAGGAAAGCTCTTTTGCATTGCTTTGGTTTCGAGTACCGGATGTGCGGCAATGAAAATGTGCCCGACTGTGAGAAATGAAACGTTACTTTGTCGGGTGGATTTACACACAACCTTTTGCTTTGTGAAATTGCGAGTAGCATTCTTCATCGACATGCTTTCCGCTATATAGTAAAAAGATGTACTATAAAACTAAAAATATTTTTCAATTATTTACCTGATCCACAGGAATTTGATTTGATCAAATCCGTTTTTTGTGATAGGAGAATAAAACCTGCCTCTAGGCCATCAAGTTTGAGTTGTTTAAAGGATTTTAGTTTCTAATTGGCTTATTTTTTCAAGACCATCAAAACAGGAATTTAGCATTTTTTTAAAAATAATGGAAGGAAAAAAATGGGGTTTGTATATGACTATTGAAATCCAAAGATTGGTTAGGTTTCAAAATTGTTATAATCGTTTTTCGTCTATTTGCAGTATCGGATTAAAAGTATTTCCTTTCCTTTAAAGACAAAGTTCTAAGAAGCATAGACTATAAATTTACCACTTAACCCACTATTGCCACATAAACTCTGTTGGCAATAGCTTTAATTCATCCCTTAGTTTGCAGTTCGCTCACGTTCATCCATGGTTACTTTATCTCTAAGTAGCCAAGTTCCGTTTTCTTTTGTTATGATATAGGTTGTATTTATTCTTCTTGTTGGGGTTACCACTTCATTGATAACTTGTCCTTCCCTTTCGTGATATTGATGAACAACAACTACATCAGGTCTTAAAAATTTTATTTCAGGATCACGCCTAACACTTACAAATGATGCGGCGTAACCGGTGTTTGCATGTAAATATTTTTCAAAACTCGTTATGGTATCCTTGCCATAAAATACTCGGCCAAACGCTTGTAACCAGCGACCATCTTCCGCCCATATTTTTCCTCTTTCTTCAAGATTTCCACTTCTTGATTGAATATTAATAATATTTTTAATGGCCAAGCTATCCTCAGCAGTTACTCGATGTTGTTCCTGTAAGTTTGAAGTTAGAATCCTTTCCGTTTTTTCTTCCTTTTGAGCGCAACCGAACAAAATTATTGTGAGAAAGATTAAATTTATGTTTTTCATATTTTTTTAATTATTTCCAACTCCCTTATAGTTGAAACAAAACTTAATCTGTTCATCTATATTGGATTGAAGAAGCGGATTTTTAGTTCAAAGTTTTGTTTTCCGAGATTGCGGATGGCATTCTTAATCGGCATGCTTTTCCTTTTTTTAGTAGAAAGATTTAGTATAAATCTAAAGATATTTTTTAATTACTTACCTGATCCACAGGAATTTGATCTGATCAAAGCCTTTTGTGGTGATCGGAATATAATCTTGCCTTTTGCCATAAGTTGTTTTGGGACTTTCGTGTCCTGATCAGCTTATTTTTTTAAGACTTTCAAAACAGAAAATTGGTATTATTTAAAAATAAGGGAAGGTATAAAGCGGGGTTTGTATATGAGCATTGAAATTTACAGAAGGGTAAGGTTTAAACATTTGCAACGGTCAAGTATAAGCACAGTAGCGGACTTCAAGGCGATTACATAACCGCCACGACAAAGGTTAATTAAATGCACAGACCTTGTTTTTACCACTTCACCCGCAATTGTTATTATATAATATTGTGCCTTCGATCTCTATTTGTTATATCCTGTTTTCCCAAAATATTCCATGCCATTCTTCAAGACAAACACTGTTTCACTGGAGTTTTCTCGATATAAAGTTACATAATTCATATTGAGAATAACAGACCTTGAGATTCTTATATAATTATCGGGCAGTAGTTGATGAACATCTTTTAATAGGATGCGTACCAAATGTGATTTACCTTGAATTGTATGGATTTCACAATGATAACCATCTGCTTTAATCCATTCAATTTGATTTTTTTCAAATAAGTGAGAGGTCTTTCCTTCAGGAATACAAATCTTATTTGGAAAATGAAGTGATTCCAAAATAGCATACATTTCCTTATTGGATGACTTTCTAGTTTTCAGACAGCGATCAATAGCATGTAATAACCTTTCCTCAGAATAAGGTTTAAGGACGTAATCTATTGCAAATACTTCAAAGGCTTTAACTGCAAAGTTATTATAGGCTGTAATAAAAATAATATTTCCCGAATATTCTTTCTCAATTTTATTCAATACCTCAAATGCCGTCATATCCTTGAGTTGAATATCCATGAGAAGCAAATCAGTCTCAGTATTTTTGATTAGTTCAATCGCTTGCGCACCCGAGGATGCACTTCCCATCAAATTAAGTCTAGAGTGGTTTTTGACAATTCCCTCCAACCTTCTTCGAGCTGCACCTTCATCTTCAATAATCAACGTTCTCATAGATTCAGTCCTTTTATCTCACCAACCACATTTTCTTTATTTTGATATAAGTTGAGTTCAACTTCATTCTCAAAGTGATGTTTAAGTCGTTGTTCTACAATTCTCATCCCAGTGCCAAAACTTTCTCCATCCAAAGGCGCACCATTATTGGAAATTTCTATTTCATTTTTTTCAATACGAATTGAGATAGAAAGCGGATGATTTAGCCCTTTAAAACCATGAAGAATTGCATTTTCTAGAATAGGCTGTATATTCCGATCCATCTTGACCACCTGTTCCGGTGATGCTGACCACTTTTTT
>NZ_JABFHF010000046.1 GCF_015476655.1 Aquiflexum lacus | reverse complement strand
CCCGTACCAAAATTGACTTCAAAATCATCCGGAAACCAAAGAGAAAAAGAAAGTAGAGTTTAGTTTTAACCCTACTTCTCAATTCCGAAGGAATTTTCCAAGAAGGCCACCTTTATAATCTTCAAATTATGCCACATCAACGAGTCAAAACTTTACTTTCCAAAATAAGGGACATTAAATTAAAATCGGAGGAGTTAGCAAGACTCAGGGGTGAAATCTTTAATATTTTCAAAATATTGAAACTTGAAGGATCTGAGTCAACTCTTCATACAACCCTGATAACTGAGCTGCTAAATCCAAAAGGTACCCATGGGTACAATGACCTTTTCTTAAAGGCATTTATCAATCGACTAAATGAGGACCTTAATCTAGATATAACTGATGAATTCCATCAAGTCGGAGATGGTGTAAAAAAGGAAAAATACATTTCACCTGTAAATTATATTTTTGAAGAAGGAGGCTTATTGGACATTTTCATTCAAACAGATAAATTTGTGATTGGAATAGAAAACAAGATTTTTTCTGATGTTGGATTTCTACAATTGGAAAGGTATCGAAAATTTTTGAACAGCTTCCAAACCAATCATATCAATTCTTATTTAATTTATCTAACCTTAGAAGGAAGACATTCAGAGTCTAAAAGCCTTAAACTGAACGAGGATTATTATCCTGTTTCATATAAACGGTTTATCATAAAATGGCTTGAGGAATGTCACTCAATAGTATCTGACTCCCCTATATTAAGAGAGACTATCAAACAATATGTCATCACCATCCAATATTTAACAAATCAATTAACATCACATAAAATGGAAGAAGAACTAGAAAAATTATTATCTGAATATTATGATGAAGCCCAATTGGTCGCAGCCAATATCGGAAAGGTTCAAAACACTCGTACCATTAAATTATACACTATCGTTAAATCTAAAGTTACGCAAAAGTTACCTAAAGACTGGGAAATGGTTTTTGATTTGAATGTACTGAATTTTAATTGGAATCAGATTTCTTTTAGGCAAAACTGGGTTGAGGGTTTATCTGTTAGTTTTGAGGGCACTCCCAAATTCATCAATGGTTTTGGACATGGAATACTCCTAAGTACCGAAAAGTTTGATAAAAATTTAATTAAGTCTGAGCTTTCTGAAAAAATTAAGTTTAACAAAAGAACAAATAGTTGGATGACCTATAATGCAGGATTATATTCGCAATTATCAAGCAAAGTTAATTCCTCAACCAACCTTGATACACTAGCAGAGGAAATATCTGATTACATGCTTCGAGTTATTGAAGGAGAAAAAAATGCTTGTGAAATTATTAATAACCATCTGATTACTTAATTTCTTAACTAAAAAAATATGTGAATTACTCCTGTTAATAGTCTACTTTTAAAAATTTAACGCACTTGATAGAATGAATTTCATATTTCACACTTTCATGAGATTTTCAACTATCCTTCTAACAATACTTAATAATAAATTTTATTTTTTCGGCAATTTTAATTTTTACTTGCCAAAGTTTTGAATTTAAAATTTTAAAATTATATTTGTTTGATCTCCATGAAAAACACAGATATAGCCCATACTCTTAAATTACATTTTGCAGGTAAACATGAGTTTACAACTAAAGAAATCACAGATGCTTTACATGAGCAGTTACCTGATTTATCTGGAAGTACTATAGCATGGAGGCTAAACCAACTCAAAAAAGACAATCTCCTTTATCAAATTGGCCGAGGTCTATACACTTTCGAATTCAAACCTGAATTTTCTTCTGAGCTAAGTCTAAAATCAAAACGCCTGTACAACAAGGTTAAAGGGGTTTATAGCGGGAAATTTGTAATGTGGGACACTTCTATATTCAATGAAATTAGTGGGGATCAAATTTCTAAGTATTGGGTATTCATCGCTCTCGACAAAGATGATTTAGACCACTTATTTGACGAGATGCTTTCGTTTAGCAAAAAGGTTTTTTTACATCCAGACAAAGAAACTACTACAAGATACCTTATGCCACAAGATGAGGCTATAATTCTGACTGCATTAGTATCAGAAACCCCAATTGAGCGAAAAGGGGATTACCTCTCCCCTAGCCTAGAAGGCATTCTTGTAAATGCCTGGTTTGAGCATGAACAATATTTACAGCCTATTGGCTTAAATATTCGCAAACTGTATGAACAGGCATTTGCCAAATACAAGGTGAATAAAAGCAAGCTCCTACGCTATGCAGCGAGAAGGGATAAAAGAAAAGAAATCTACGAACTATTAAATACCATCGAATAATGGCTACAGAAGTAATTGAACAGGATGACATAGTCTTAGAAGACAACCAGCTGGTTTGTATTCTGACAGGTGAAATCAAAAAGGTAAAACCACAGGAAAGCAATCTTCAATCAGTAATTCTGATGCTTAATGAGGAATATGGTTTCGACTTGGATGATATGGAGCGTGAGTTTACCATTCAATACACCGATCCTGATACAGGGAAACCAAAAAAACAGAAGGTTGAGTTAGTAGTCTTTGAAAAAGGAAAACCACATGAGCAGGATTTCATACTTCGAATCTGTGTAGTTCAGGATGATAAAGTAAAAGATGCTGACAAGAAAAAAGGGGTGAAACCCACACTGGAGAACGCAATGGGTGCAGTAGAAAACTGCGAATTTGGACTTTGGGCAAATGGTTCAAGCTATCATTATTTACAGAAGGAAGATGATGCAATGGGCTTTGATTATGAGTTTGTAGATCTTTCTGATTTCCCCGGTGAAGGTGAGACATTAGCAGACCTTGATAGAGCTGACCGTTCTTCAAGTAAGAAGCCAGCGAATGACTCACTTATAAAAGTGTTTAAGCGATCTCACGATTACATTTATGGAAACGAAGGTCGAAAGAAGGATGCCTTCTGGCAATTACTTAACCTAATCTTCTGCAAACTTTATGACGAGAAACGCAGATTCATCCCTTCTGAAAATAGCTATCGCAGAAAGTTTTGGGTTGGAGTAAAAGAGCAAAATACAGAAGAAGGGCGTAAAGAAGTAGCCAAACGTATTAAGGGACTTTTTGAAGAGCTAAAAAGAGATGAAATATTCTCTGAGGTTTTTGATGGCAATGAAGCGATCGGGCTTACGGACAAAGGGTTGGCTTTCATAGCAGGTGAACTTGCAAAATACTCCTTCCTTGATGCTTCAGTGGATGTGAAAGGAATGGCTTATGAAACTATTGTCAGTAATACGCTAAAACAGGAAGCTGGACAATTCTTCACACCGAGGAATATCATCAAAGCAATGGTGGAAATGATGAATCCCACTGAAAATGACCGTGTACTTGATCCTGCATGTGGATCGGGAGGCTTTTTGGTGATGGTACTGGACCATGTTAGAAAGCAGATTGCCGCTGAGTTGTACCCAGATTTAGATGGGCCACTGCTGGCAGAGAAATTTAATTCTTTTGAGGTAAATGAGCGCGTAAAGCAGTATGCGGAGAGGAGTATTTTTGGTTTTGATTTTGACCCGGACTTGAAAAAAGCAGCTCGAATGAACATGGTGATGGCTGGTGATGGTCACGCTAATATTTTCCATGTCAATTCCCTTGCCTACCCTAATTGGGAACATCCTGCTGAAATTGAGAAAATTCAGGCTGCTGTTACTAAAAGCCTTGAAGAAATGGATGACATTGAAAACCGATATGGTCATGATGCCCGTGGAAAATTCGATATCATTTTCACCAATCCTCCATTTGGAGCGAAAGTAAAGGTAGAAACTGAAATTGCTAGCCATTATTTCTTGTCCAAATACAGTGATGCTCCTGAGGTGTTGTTCATTGAATCATGCTACAACTTTTTAAAGCCTGGCGGAAAAGTAGCCATTGTATTGCCTGATGGTATATTGGGAAACCCAAATACCCTTCCCGTACGGGAATGGATCCTAGATAAATTCAAAATACTGGCTTCGGTTGACTTAGCAGTGGAGGCTTTTTTGCCTCAGGTAGGCGTTCAGGCTTCATTGCTCTTCCTTCAGCGGAAGTCTGAAATTGAAAGGCAGCTTGCTCAGGATAGCGCTGAAGACTATGATGTTTTTATGGCCATTGCTGAAAATTTGGGTAAAGATCGAAGAGGGAACCCGATTTTTGAGCGTGACAATGATGGAGCAGAGATACTCTTTTATACAGAAACCAAGTATCTAGTACATAAAAAGGATGGATCATTGGAAGAAAAAACCAGAAGAGAAATGCTTAAACAATTGAATGATGACCTTCCAAAGATCACAGAGGCTTATCAAAAGTTCTTAAATGGTGGATTGTAATGAAAGTTTTAAAAGTAAGTTTCAAAGATGTCGGTATTTCTTCACGATTTGATAGTAGTTATCATCTGTCGGAAGGCACTAAATACCTTAAGATACTAAGATCGATGCCTCATAAAAAACTTGATGATATCACCTCTAGCATTTTTACAGCTGGAAGAAGCAAAAGGTTTTATACAGGAGAGAGATACGGTTTTCCCTACCTGAGTAATTCTGAAGTTGTAAAACAGAATCCAATTGATGATTGCAAATACAACTCAAAGAAGTTTGGATATGACGAACATTCATTTTTAAAGGAAGGGATGATTGTGACAGGGCGTGTTGGAGCCATTGGGCAAACTGCTTATATCAATTCCGAGTTTGAAGAATTCCGAGCAATGGGTTCAGATAATATTATTAGAATTGTCCCCCATGATTTTAGAATGTCTGGTTATATTTATTCTTTTTTGGTCTCCAAATATGGTAATACTTTGTTGTGGAAACTAGCCGCAGGAGGTGTCCAGCCATATATTTCTGAGGATATGATAAAAGACATGCCTATCCCAATTCTCACTGAACTAAAACAAGAGGAAATCCACAAATTAATATTTGAGGCTTCAAATTTAAGGGTAGATGCAAACAAGTTGTTAAGAGTATCAATTAAGGAAATCGAATCAGAATTTACATTTGAAAGCCCGAAGAAGAAATTCAAAATTAATATCCAACACATACTAAAAGGTGATAAATACACTCAAGAGGCGAGACTTGAGTCAGACTATTACCAACCATCAACGCAAAACATTATAAAACAAATTCAAAAGCGCAATTGGACCTATTTAGGAGATATCGCCAATGAAATTAATAGATCAGGGTTAAGAGAAAGATCATTTGTTGAAAATGGTGTCCCGCTAATTACAGGTCAAAATTTAAATATGGCTCGATTACAAGGGCTTAAGATGCTTTCAAGGAAGTTTACAAGAAATATTGATAGGAATACCACAGATGAGGGAGATATTTTAGTTTCAGTCCAAGGCACAATTGGTAAAATTGAGTATGTGTATAGGAACATGTATCAAGGAGTATTTGCTAGTGAACAACTTTCAAAAATCAAAATAAATTCCTCTAAAATTCATCCAGGTTATATCGCTTGTTTTTTGAGAAGTAAACTGGGAGCACTGCAATTATTGAAGCATAAAACAGGTAGTGTAATTGAGTGGATAAAGGAAAATAATATTGCATCTCTAATTATTCCTATGCCTGATGATAAGGGAGATAAAATTGGAAATAATTACAACATAGCTACTTTAAAATTGGAGCAAGCTTTTCAAAAGGAAAATAAGGCAATCCAATTAGTAGAAAACGAAATTGAATCATGGCAAAAATCATAGTACCACCCTATTTCGATTCAGTTGTAAATGTAGGAGAAAAGCGTTTGCTGGATTACTTGCAGGTAAATTTGCCGGATAGCTTTTATCTGGTACCCAATGTAGAGATAGCTTCCACTAACCCTAGAAACAACCGTACGCAATATTGGGAATATGATTTGTTGATTGTTGCCCCACATGCTATTTACAACATTGAGAACAAAGACTGGAAAGGACGTATTGAAGGTGATGATAATTATTGGTACGTAAACGATAATCAACGACAAAACCCATTAAAAACAGGTAGGCAAAAAACAGCCATTTTAGCTTCCAAGCTTAAAGAACAGGAACCTAAATGGGGTAAGGCATGGGTTCAAAACATGGTTACGCTATCTTACCCTAATACATACGCACCCTCTCTGTGGCAAGAAGCTGGAAAGCTCACATTTCAACTTAATGAGCCTTTGATCATTTACCTGAAAGACCCAAAACAGCTAGGTAAATCAGAAAATGACATAGTAGACATTTATAAGGATATTGTAAAGTTTCTTGATGGTAGTCAAAGTAAAAAAGCACCGGATGAAAAACGTGAAGTCGTAGGCTATGAAATTATAGAAATACTCCAGCAGGAGCCTAACTTTACAGAGTATTTAGTAAAACCCAAAGGAGTTACCTCTTCTATTCGGAAAAGGGTAAAAGAATATTCACTTCAGGTTGCTGGACTTTCCCAACCTGAACTACAGAAACGTGAGGAGACAATTAAAAATCAATACAAAGCTCTCCATAAGATTAAAGCAAAACCTTTCATACTGAACGTTGAGTTTAAAATTGATGAGGAAAACCACCAATTTTATGAAATCTCAGACTTTTTAGACGAAAACTCTCTTAGAGCTGAAGCCCGATCGAAGACCTTTACTTTTCAAGAGAAGCTGGGCATTATTCGGAATGTGATGGCCGCCCTAAAAGAAGCGCACAAAGAAAACATATTTCACCGGGACATTAATCCGGATAACATTTACATGAGCAGCGGTTATGCTTATCTGGGTAATTTCGGGAAGTCCTATTTCACTGACCACAACCAGCAAGGCTATACTGTAATGGCCACTATTAATGAGTCCAATGCCACGCCATATCATCCCTTAGAACTCACGATTGGAGACGCCTCCCGTGCCTCAGATATTTATTCACTTGGAGTACTCATTTACTGGCTTTTTACAGGGGAAGAACCTTTCAAAACACCCTTTGATCTTGATAAAATGGGAGGTAAACTACCAACTGATAAACTACCCACCACGCTTAATAAAGCTTTGCCAAAATGGTTGGATGAGTTCTGTCACAAAACCATTCTTATTGATGATTTGAAAAGGATAGATAGCATTGAACAACTTGAAAAGTTCATTGAAGAATCTATCAACGAGGTTGACAGTACAGATGAATCAGAACCTACTACAGTTTCTCCTAAAACTACATCCATTGATTCTTATGACCTGAAAGAAGGTGATAGAATTGGAGATTACATCATTCACCAAATACTCGGTAAAGGAGGTTACTCACGCGTATTTAAGGTTAAGCATCAATTACAAGGAAAATACTATACACTAAAGCTTTTCCATGAAAGTGTAAATGCTAAATCAGTAATTGACGAGTACAGCGCACTTGTTGGACTCGACCATAACAATATTGTAAAGTTCGTCTGGAATGGTGAAACCCCAAATGGTCAGTTTTATACCCTAATGGAATATTTGGAAGGCGAGAATCTGAGTGCCTACTCCCGCACAGATGCTAAGCTTCCAATCTATAGAGTCTATCAAGCAGGAGTGGATATTCTAAAGGCTTTGGTAACCATGCAAAGCCTTGAAAAACCAATTCTTCACAGAGATATTAAGCCTCAAAATATTATTTGGGATGACCAAAAGAGGTTTGTGCTAATTGATTTTAATGTTGCTTCTTTCGTTGATGACAATAAAGATTTTGTTGGCACAAATCCTTACCTAGCTCCTGACCTCATAGCTGATGGCTATAAAGTCGATTGGGATACTTCAGCCGATACCTTTGCATTGGGAATTACACTTTACGAACTCATAACCAAGCAATATCCCTGGACTCCCAAGAAAATGCCAGTTCTCAGCATTGATCCAATTAATCCTAAAGAATTTGAACCTAGAATTTCTGATTCATTCGCCAGCTTTGTCCATAAAGCAATTAATCCAAGGGTCGAAAATCGTTTCCGGAACGCCAAAGAAATGCTGGATGCACTTTATGAGATAGGTGAAGAAGGTATTTTGGAAACAAATGTTGAGGTAGAAAAATCAATTACAAATGACAATCAACTCTACCATGTAGAGTTGATGATTTCGCAACCAGGTTTAAGTATTAAGTTGTTTGATAAAATGGCAACTTTTGTAGAGGTTGAAAAAACTGTACTTAATAGTCTTGATCGCTTTAAAAGCAAACTTTCAACCTATAAAAACAGCTTATCTCTTGGCGACATAATTGCTCTAACTCTTAAAATAGATAGTGAAACCATTATTTATAAACCCTTTTGGAAAGGTGGAGCTCGAAATTTCACGGATGGCAATATTGAGAGATTGTATGATAGTTTAATTCAGGTTTTTGAGGAACACATGCAAGAGTTAAATGCATACAAAATTGAAGTGGAAGGGATTGATTTTGTTCAGTACATCAATTCCTTATATAGCCAATCCAGAAATGGGAACTTTGGTACTAGAGCAAGTGAAAACGTGAACGAGCTTGATAAGCTAACTTATACCCCTTCAAAGCTCGATAAAAAACTTCTTCCCGATATACTTGACGGTAAGTATAAGTTGTTAATCATTACTGGAAACGCTGGTGATGGTAAAACCGCTTTTATCAAACGTATTGAGTACGATAACGCTGTTAAAAATCTAAATCACCATGAACATAAAAATGGTGCGAAATTTAAGATCAATGGTATTTCTTTCGAGAGTAACTATGATGGCTCACAAGACGAAGAAGAACGAGCAAATAATGATGTCCTAGAATCCTTTTTTGAACCCTTTGAAAACTTGGCTAACTACAATGACGCTAAAGAGGGAAGAATAATCGCAATTAATGAAGGAAGGTTAGTGGAGTTTTTAAAAACTTCCACTAAGCATAAACCTCTACATGATACTATTGAAAACTACTTCTACAACGAAGGGCATCAAAACCTCCCGGGAGGTTTGATGATCATTAATTTAAACTTAAGGTCTGTTACAGCCCAAGATGAGAAAGAGCCAAGTTTGTTCAGAAAACAAATAAAAGCACTCACTAAGAAGGAGCTTTGGAATAAGTGTGAAGGATGTGAGCTGGAAAAGAAGTGCTTTATTAAGTACAATGTAGATTCCTTTAATGACTCGACTTCAGGGGAAGAAATAATCACTCGTATGGAATGGTTGTTGAGAACCGCTAGCCTGAAGCGGGAGCTGCATATTACAATGCGTGATTTACGTTCTTTCATAGCATTCACACTCACTAGAGACTATGAATGCTCAGATGTAGTACAGTTGTTTGCAGATAGTTATAATCAACCCGAAACTTATTGGCAAAATTATTATTTCAATATCACCAATCCTGTTGTAGATGATTCAGGCAATCAGGATCGCCTAATCAAACTGCTTAGGGAAACTGACATAGGTGAAGTAGCTATACCTGATAAAGACAGAGATCTTTTCTTCGGGCAGCATGATTCCAATGAGTATTTAGAGTTTTCTAATCGTGAAATTACTCTTATTGAAGAGTTTAATAACAATAAGATCTGGGTGCCGGCACATGAACAGGACGGCTCACTGATCAAAAGAATACGAGTGATCCAGAAAATATTCATAAGACATCAATACTTCGAGGGTAAATCAGAATTACTATCTATAGAAAACGGATACGTCCCATTGACTATAGAAACTGAGGAGGCTAAATTCCCCTCCTATCTTCTTAGATTGCCTTATCACTCAGTTTTCAAATTTGTAAAAGTTCTTTCAATGGGAGACAATGGTTCCACCACTAAGACCAGCATTTCAAGGGCAATATCATTAAATGAGGGATGTGATAATCAGGTTATAGATAAGGACTACCTTGTACTAGCTTCAACAGATATTAGAGACCCATTCAGTAAGTCATTCCGGTTGTTTGATCTTAACGATTTTGAGCTGTTTGTAAACAGGACGGATCATTTGGTAAAATATCTTGAATATGAACCAGACAGTTTGACTTTCAGACATAAAACCAAGAAACACGTCAAACTTACGATTTCGCTAGATCTGTATGAAATGCTGTATTTTATACAACAAGGATTTAGTCCATCTCTCAATGACTTGCGAGGTAGGTTCGTTGAACTGATCATTTTCAAAAATCTTCTGGAAAACCTTACCTACACTGAAGTTGTGGTAACCAGGGATAATTTGGAGTTTTTTAAAATAAGTAAAGACGACCAAAGCCGTCTTTACATAGAACCTATGGAAGTATAACTATGGCCATTAAACTAAATAAAGACGAGAGCCTTTTTCGCAATGAATTGATATTCACCGCAGATGCCAAAGCTGTAAATATCGATAATACAATGGTAAACTTGTTTATGCTGTTAAAGCATAACGGGATAAGGCCAAAACAACGTGCAAGAGCTGGCATCAATTCGTTTATTGATCTAGACACTCTCAAGAGAGTGTTTGCCAAATTAGAGGAAGAAGGTTCAATAAAAGGATTCAACGAAAATCCTGAAGCTGCGGAATTGTGGATGCGCAGTAATTTGGTCAACATGGTTTATAGAGGAAACCTTGACAAAGAAAAAATATCCTCTTTAAGACCCATTCATTTAGAAAGTTACAGAGTGCGGAATGCTGCCAATACAAGAGATTATAATACTGCAGATCAAGTTTACCTAATGCTTAGTGCTAACCCTACAGTACGAGAGGATTTGAAAAGCTTCTTGATGGAAGGTTGGGACCAGACAACGAGTAAAATTGACTCTGGAAACCATCTTGATGTAGATAGTCTTGGTTTGTTACACATTATCAAAAACGTAAAGCCCGGATTTCTGGAAAGCAGTTCAAGCCTAAACCAAATACAGCCACTTCTGCTTGAGCAAGCAGAGCTATATTGTGATGATGTGCGCAGAATTTTGGTCTACAAAAGACTGATACCAAGAAATGTCTTGATAGATTACCTTAAAACCATTACTTCATTTCATTTGTCCATTTATATCCAGAAGTTAATTCATACCCTGCCACGCATGGTAGAGCAAGGTAATAATGAAGTTAGAATTGATTGGAATATTGTAGTTGATGCCACTGATAACTTTGAAAGTAAAATAGCACGAATATCAGCAGAAGATGTAGAAACATTGAACAATAACGTTTACGATTACATAAAAGCTACTTTTCAGATCAATGCTGCCCTGAGAAGGTTAAAGCTTGATAAAACTAATTCAGAAAACCTCAGAAAGGCTCTTGAACTATTAAAAGAAAGACCTCAAGATTTCGAAATTTACTTTGAAACTCAATGGGATAATCTATATAGCACACTAGATATTGAGGACAAAGACCTAATTGGTGATTTGGTCAAATATGAGAATACCTATTTTGATCGGTACATAGAATTGATTCTAAAAGCCAGAGGCAATTATCAATTTCGCTATCACCTGCAGCTTTTTGACAATCTATCTCAGAAGAATAATGAAAGAGGTTTTTTAGCCCAAGGACGGGGAAGAAAGCACCCACGAAGATATGTTTTGGGTACAAGGTTGTTGGAAACACTTGTTCAGATTCTGGTTCTTGAATCAAACGGTTCAAATTTCCAAACAAGAACACTATCCATCGAAGAACTTATTCAGAAAATAAAAGATCGCTACGGATTGATTATCAATGGACTATCAGAGGAACGCTTTAATGATGCAGACATCAATACCCATCTTGCTTTTAAGGAAAATGTAGAGGCGTTTAAATTAAAGCTCAGGCAAATAGGGTTTTACAATGACCTAAGTGACGCTTATATCCTTCAAAGAATAAGACCACGCTATGAATTAAACGCTCAGTAGAATGCAAATGACGACTAAAATAAATACATATTATCAACGAATCATTGACCTAATATTGGAACTGTATCATGATGATTTGAGCAAAGCCATACCTGGTCATTGCATGAAGATCACCGGATTAGGTCTCACCGAATTGGAATTTCTTTGGGAGCTGATTCAAGAGAAGTACAATAACATCAATACATACATAGTAAGTGATGACTCAGCGACAGATGAAAAATTTATTACTGCTACAAAGCTTATAGAGTTTAGAAACAAACAAGACGCTCCGCTACTAGTCCTTATTCCTTCAAATAGTAGAACATCAGCAGAAGACTCTTATGGAAATGCCACATTTAAAGAAATTTCTTTGGAAGGCATTGAGCAAAGATTAAAAGAGCAGCTGATAAGGAATATACCTTCTGAATATGTGACAATACTAAAGAATGAAATTTTTGGAAATCTGAATCTCAATCAAATCGAAACTGTAAATGTGATAGATTATCTTCTCTCGCTTGAGGAGAAAGGTTATTCGATGGAGGCGATTGGTAACCAACTCTACCTTCTAGAATTGATACCAGATTCAGCTTTACTTAGTAATAAGGACAAGATTAGGTCAAGACTTAATTTCAATTCAAAAAGCATTGAACTTCTAAGTTCGTTCAATAAGCCGTTATATGACCGTATTGCAGAACTTCCTTTAGAGCCAAACACACTTCAAAAGGAATTAGTAACCTTTGTTAAGACCGAAAATAACGCAAGAAATCTCTCTGAGATTTGCAATCTCATACATAGGAATTACCCTAATCTTAATTTTGCGAATTGGCAGATTCCTAATCTCGATTTTTCTCATATCAAATTATATGCTGAAGACATTAAATCTCCTGACTTCTCAGTTGAAGAGGGTAAGCAGGTTTTAAAAGCTAAAGAAAATAGCACTTCAAAAGTTAGGGTGAGGTTTACGATGAGTCAAAATCCTAAAGATATTCCTGGGCTTGCCCATTTCAAGATAATTTTGATGGCCGTAAATGTTGGTTCAGGAGAAGAAATTCAAATACTTCGGAAAGTGAAAAACTCTACTTCCAACCGACCATATCGGGATGTTACTGTTGACCTTAATCCAAATATTATGGAAGAGGGTTCTTACTTCTTCAAGGTTTTGGCGGAAGACGAACACGGTAACATTCTCAACAACAATGATGATTTTAAGGAAACAAAAATTCAATCTAAATGGGAAGATGTAAAATCCAATGACAATAGCATTTTAAAAAGCTCCTTTGACTTCAAATTAACCTGTGATACAGATGATTTTGATTATGTAGTTGAAGAAAATCCTGAACGTGAAGAGAGTCAACGGAAGGATAAACTAAATAACGTATTGCAGGCTTTCTTCAAATTCCGTATTGAGAAATTGAAATCAGGAATGCAGATTGAGTACCCAGAACCCTCTGAGACATCCAATATTTGGATTTCCGAGTTAACCAAGCATACTTCAACCTATCACATTAATTATTCTGAAAGGCATAATTATCAGGTTAACATATCCTCTAAACTGCGGGCAATAGAAGATATTCTTTTAAAAAATTCAGATCATTTGGGGTATGTTAAAACTACACTTCGAAACAACTCTTCAGCCTTAGGATTTGAAAAAATAGAGTTTTTCAAAAGCGAAGTATCATCAATAGTACCTAAAGAGATTCTAAGCCTCCGTACTGAAATTTTCAAAAAGATACAAAATTCCAACGCCTCTCAAAATGGTGTACTTGAAACAGCAGATATTTTCAATTTCGTGGATTCATTTCGGACTTATATAGAAATAATCAGCAATTGGACTGCATCCCTTAAAAAGCAAATTCTGGAAGAAGATATTAAGGATGATGAAAAGTCCAGTATACAGGATTTGCTTGTTGAGGTTCAGATGCTTGACTTGGTAAAAGTAAAAACAAAGCTTCCCGATGGGAAATCAGCTGAAGCATTTTTATTATCACCCTTGCATCCACTGCGATTAGCTTGGTGGGTTCAATTAATTGATGTGTTTACTGATTGGGAAAAAAAGACACATGATTATCAAGGCTATAAAGATGCATGGTTTAAAGGACTATCAAATCTTTTCGAAGGACAGTTAACACCGGAAAACAATCCTTTGGTATTGGTTGAGCCAGGTACGTTTAAAGCATTTCATTATTCAGGTGAACTTGCTTATGGTTGGGGGCTTTATCTAAACGTTCTTTCCGAGGAATCAAATAACGGAATGACCTCTGTTTCACGGCAGATGAAGCACTATTTCCGTCAGCTATTCAATATTACTAAGGAAAACTATGTTGAAACCGAGGTAAGCCAAAATCTTATTGTCAGGCATATAAGGAACTATCTGGTTCAACATCCCTATACGGATAAATTGATTATTAATCTTTTCAATGCAGGTGACGCGGGAGTATTTGCCGATTCTTTGGTTGAGTTAGAGAAAGAGACAAGTTTTCAAAACATCAAGTATGAAGTTAGAATTTTCAAAGGAGATGATAAAATCATTGAACATGGGGAAGCACTTAGAACCTTAATAAATCCAGAATCTAACATTTCAGAGGAAGCTGAATCATTCTCACAACCCTCTGCAAACAGGTTGTTCCCAAAATTAAGGTTTTCAATTAATAGTATTTCAAATTACCTCAAATCACCGGCTCAGTACTCAGCTCATCTAAGTTTTCTAATTAGTCCATTCCCAATTACGGTTCAATTGGTCAAACCATACAAGCAAGACAGGAACTTTTACTTAAATGGATTAATCGTTTCACCAACAATTGCTGTTAATGACTCTGGTCATGAAATTAAATGGAACAGGTATATACAAGGAAATGAAATAATACCGAATTACTCTGGGTCTGGTTCAATTGGCGTAAACTTATTTGATCACATTCAAACCTTCATTGCAGGTGCATTGGCATCTAAATTCACAGAGTCAATACCTTCCACTCAACTTCGTTTAAATGATAAGGACAAGGTTCTACTAACCCATTTACATGATTATTCAGACTGGGTTATCACCTTCGACAAGAACCTTGGACCTCAAATATTTGACCAACCATCCAAGGATGGTAAAATTCCTTTCCTTTTGGATTACGTGCCAGGTGAAGAGGTCACAGGGATTTCATCTTATTTGACTACCAGACCAACATCCGAAATTCTTGGTCTTTTGGGTCCACACTTTGAAGAATTCAATATTGATATTCACAATCCAAAGGATGAAAAAAAAGTCAAAATTCTTCTGGAAGATTTGAGAGCTGTTTCCAGCTCTTTAGTACTACAGCTAAATTCTTCTAAAAACAAAGCATTTGAGGTGATTGGCTCTGCATTTACCAAACGAGTGTTGGAGAAAAAAGGCTTGCTTGAAGAATCTTTCCTCATTCCTATTGACCTGCATCATAATCTTTTTGAAAATTTACCTACTGAAAGCAAGAGCCGGGCAGATAATCTACTGGTTTCCATCGACCCGGTGAATAGAGATATTCAAATCACGGTAATTGAAATAAAATGCAGAAAGAGCATTGGAGTTGCAGAGACAGATGATTTGAAAACAAAAATGCGTGAGCAAATTGAAAACACTATTCTGGCACTCCGCCTGCATTTTGATTCAGAATATCATTTGTCATTTGATCGATTAGATCGTGAGATCAAGAATAAAGAGCTGAAATCCTTATTGAGCTTCTACATCGAAAGAGCTTACCGATATGAATATCTAAATGAAAATGCCTATGCAAGTTATAATGCATTTTTACAGACCCTTAATTCTGGCTTCAATTTGTCATTCAAACAACTTGGACTAATCTTTAATTTCTCTGCTGAAAAGAAACATCAGAAGGAATCAATTGACCAAGATTTGACCTTTTTCACTTTTGGAGGTAACCTGATTGAGCAAATTCTTGATCCTGATTCAGACTTAAACACTAGACGTCTTGAAGATCACACACTGGATATCGAATTAGGTGAAGCTGTGGGAATTACCTCCAAACTACGGCCTTTCATACATAAACTTAAATCCAAGGAACCAAAAGAACAAAAGGATAGGCCAGTAGTTAAGCAAAAAGATGATATACTAGAGGAAGAAGATGGAGGAATTAAAGAGCGTAAAGATAAAGCTTCTGACCATACTCCTGAAAGCCCTGTCACTGCAATTGATAGTCCTTATGATTCAGAGGTATCACATTCTGGTTCAAAGGAAGATCAAACCAACATTACTCCTCCGAATTATGACATTCTGATTGGTAGAAATTCAGCAAGTGAGCAATACGGGATTTTGGGCGAAAGTCTTCATGGGAAAAAAATTGCCATGGATTTAAGCGAAACAAATACGATTAGTCTTTTTGGTGTTCAAGGGGGAGGTAAAAGTTACACGATAGGCACAATATCTGAAATGGTATTGAAGCAGTTCAATGAGATTAACATACTACCCTCTCCATTAGCAGGAGTGATTTTTCATTATAGTGAGAGCATGGATTATGAACCTGAGTTCACAACCATGAAGCAACCAAACGACAAAGAAGATGAACTTAGAAAGCTCAAAGAAAGATATGGTGCAAACCCTGACAAAATTGAAGATGTAATCATTCTTACGCCTAAAGATAAAATCGATGAAAGACGTGCTGAATATCCTTCCATTGAGGTGAAACCAATAGCATTCAACTCTAAAGAATTAAGTGTTCAGGATTGGATGTTCTTACTCGGAGCTATCGGAAATGATTCAACTTACATAAAGCAGCTAAAAGCTATAATGAAGGAATTACGTAGAGATTTATCACTAGATGGGATTTCTCAAAGCGTGGAAGAATCAGAACTCCTATCCAACACACAGAAAGCTTTAGTAAGACAAAAATTGAGTTTTGCTCGTGAGTATATTGATGACAGGTTCATTTTGCGAGATTCCTTGAAACCAGGTAGGCTAATCATTGTCGATCTTCGTGATGAGTTCATTGTAAAGGATGAAGCATTGGGATTGTTTGTAATTATGCTCAACATCTTCTCGGCAGTGAAAAACGTTGACGGAGCTCACTTCAATAAGTTCATAGTATTTGATGAGGCTCACAAATACATGGACAATAAAGATTTGACAGGGAATATTGTAACTTCCATTAGAGAGATGCGACACAAAGGAGTTAGTATTATGATTGCCAGTCAAGATCCTCCAAGCTTACCAAATGAAATTATTGAGCTTAGTTCAATTGTGCTTCTTCATAAATTCAACAGTCCACAATGGCTAAAGCATATTCAGAAGTCCGTTACTCAATTGTCATCACTTTCTCCTGCTGATATGAGTTCACTTTCACCAGGTGAGGGCTTTCTTTGGGCCACTAAAGCTACAGACAAGGGAATTTCATCAAAACCATTAAAAATTTCTACCCGACCAAGAGTAACCAAACATGGTGGAGCAACAATTCAAGCAACTGGTGCAAAATGAAAGCAATAACAGTTTCACATAAAGGAAAAAGGGATATCAATCAAGATTTGATCCTTGATTTCAAAGCTATTGATGGCTCATACCTTTTGGCTGTGATTGACGGAATGGGTGGTTATGACTATGGTGAGATTGCAGCTAGAATAATCAGGGAAAATATTGAGGCCTATTTGTCTACAGTCGGGACAATTGATGCCTTTCATATTCAAAAGGCTATCAATAAATCGAATTTGGCTATTCGGCAGCAAAAGTCATATTTGATAAAGAACATGGGGGCAACCATTGGAGGGGTAATAATTAGAGGTTCTTCAGTAATTTATTTTTGGGTAGGAGATGTCAAAATACTTCATTTCAGAAACAAAGTTCTTTTCTTTGAATCCTCACCTCATAACTTAATTAGTGATTTGATTGCTAGTGGTAACGTTTCCGAACCTTCACAACTTTCAAAATATAGGCATGTTGTTACTCGATCTGTTCAAGGGGAAACCAAAAAATCTCATGCGGAAATTTTAACCAATGATTTTTGTGATCAATCAGACTTATTAATAGTTTGTTCTGATGGTGTCCACGATACATTGGATTGTCTTCAAATAGAAAATATTCTACGTAAGGTTGAATCTCCTTCAGACTTGAAAGCTGAGTTGGAATCAAGACTTTTAGAAGAAGCTAGTGACAATTTCTCGTTTGTGATCATCACTTATTCATAAAAAAGAATGCTGGTTTTGGAGGCTATTTTAGAAAGATATTTAATGCTATTCCAATGATTATTATTCCTATTGCCACAAACAATGATATTTTCAATATTTTTATTTCCTCGTCTTGTTTGGCTAAGTGTTCATTTGTCTGTATGAAACGCTTCTCAAACGCTGTACTCAAACCCCCTAATTCAGATTTTGTTTGTTTTGATTGCTCTTCAAGGGCGTAAGTAAAAGTTGATTTCAAGCTACTATTGGCTTCCGATAACTTTTCGGCAAGGGAAGTAATTTTACTATCATTATTCTGAATTACCTGCTCCTTGGAAGAAGTCGTTTTGTCAATAATTGAATTTTGTGTTTCATTCAATTTGATTTCTAAAGCTTGCTTAGCACTGGTGATTGACTCAATAATCAGGTGTGATTTTGATGAAAGTGCATCAAGTTTTGTAGGGAAGTCAATTGCTGACAAAGTCTCAATTAATGAGTTACTTGCTTGTACAACACCTTTGTAATGCTCAAGAAGATTATTTATACCCTCAATTTTTTCGTTATTAGATGTCTCAACTTTCTTGGAAACTAAATCAAATTTGTCGACCCCTTTTTCTATTGTTTCTTCCGACTTAGAGATAATTTTTTGAATTGTCTTTGAGTTCTCATCTTGGTTTTTTGTGAGAAATGAAGTCAATTCAGTTTTTAAGTCCTTTACTCGACTTTCATAGTCTGATTTTATGCTTTGAAGATGCTCAACATATTTACGTTTTACTTCTGAAATCCCGTCGGTAATTTCTAGAGATTTTCCTCGGAAAAAATCAACTTGCTCTTTGGCGGAAGATAAGTCCTCAAGGTTTTTTTGAAGTTCAAAAAGAACCGAATTTGTATTTTTATCGATCATATTCTAATAAATATTTTTGATTAAAGTCTTTTAGCCAATCGTTGTGAAACTCTAGGTATAATTCTTCAATGATTACATCAAGTATATTGGCAACTTCTTGACTATCATGGGCATTTTTAATGATTTCAGTTTTATATCTCTCTATAATTTGTGATAATTCTTCAAATGGAAGATCCGTATATTTTTCTTTAAAGAGCTTGAAGCCTAAGGTTAAGCTTGTCTTTGCTTCATTTTCAATGTTTTTGTTTGAGCCTATGCCTAAGACAAATAGGGAATATGCTTTCAGTAAAAGTAAAACTCCATTTTTGGGTTCTGTCCTTAGAAGTCTTAAGGCTGCTCCACGAAGATGTTTAGTATTGTCTTTCTGTGCTCCACTTGGATCAATTGTGGTTGCTTTTATATACTTCCATAATATTTCAAAAGAAAAATCTTTTGCATTATCTGTATCTAGTGTCAGTGAGTAGTTTTCTACATCTATTGTGTGATTTAATTTGGCATATTTAGAGTTGAAATATAAATGGATAAAGTCTTTCAATTCTTCATTTCCATTTTTTGACATCCCAGTTTGACAAGCCAAAATCATATCGTCAATAGAACGCATTCTCTTTTTTTCAATCTCTTCATAAACAAAATTTGTCAAGAATGACAAACACTTTTGAAGTATTGTTTCCCCTTTTGCGTTAAAAACATTTTCAATTTCTCTTTCAACACGATTTGCAGAATAATACTTCCGCATAAATATTTTGAGATGTTCAATGTATTCATCGTCAGTTTTCTTGACGACACTTATTTTATAACTTTTTTGGTTGTAATCGACTGTATAATCGTCAATTATTCCAATAGACGAAAGGCGGAAAATTGCTTTATCTGTATCAGCCTTGTTTCTTGGGCTATAGTAAAGTTGTTTTAATTTTTCAAGATTGTTTCCGTTTGCTTCAATTTCAATATTGAGTTTTTCTTTTACATTTTTCAGAAAATTTTCAAAATTACCCTCAATTGATTCTATAATCACGCTATCACTTGCTACATCTGTAATTATTGTTTTGAAAAGTGCCTTGATTTCTTCGTAAAAAATATTTTTGTCAGCAAATTTGTTCGCAAACGGAATAACGATTTCAGGATTTACTTCTTGATGAAAATCAACTTCAATAAGTCTTTGTTCTATGCCAATTTCGGAAGATTCATTTGTTTTTACTTCTAACCATTTTTTTAGTAAATCAACATCATTCAATTCAAAAAATTTATCTTGAATTTTATGTATAACGACATTTACAATCTGATTGGAATATTCTTGACTACAGACTATATTATGAAAGCTACGATTTAGATTAACTAAATTTATTCCGCCAATTTTACCATTGTTTTCATTAAAAATATTTAAATAATTCATAAAAACACTAAGTCGTAATCCTTCTTCCCCTGTTTCGTCAATTAATGCCTCAGATATCTCCCGTAATTTATTATTATTTGGAAATAGGATTTCTTCTAAAAGTTCTTTGATAACCACGAATTCTTTTTCTTGACCTTTGAATGAGTTGTTGTGAAAGAACAATAAGTTGTCTTTATCTATAAAAATTTCACCTAAGCTTTCAAGTATTTTTTTTTCGCTGTGTTTCAGTTCTTCATTTTCAATAGCTTTCAAAATTTCGGGGACTTCTTCTAAATAGAATTTTTGATTTTTAAATCTCTTTAATAGCTTTAATGCTTCCTCACTTATGTCGGATTCTAATATTTCATAAAACCTTTGATTGAAAATTGCTACTTTTTGTTCATTAAAAAGGATCGTAGAAAGTGCCATTTTTCTATCACGACCTGCTCTTCCTGCTTCTTGTACAAAACTTTCAATTGAGGCGGGAATATTGACGTGCACGGTAAATCGAACATTTGGTTTGTCAATTCCCATTCCAAATGCTTTGGTAGCAACCATTATGTTTTGTTCGTTGTCAATAAACTTTTTTTGGTTACCAAATGATTCTGTCTCAATCTCTTTACCAACTTTTTCATCCTCATCGGAACTTCCCATAAAAATTCCGATTTCGTATTTACCTTGTTTGGTTAAAACATCAGCTATTGCCTTACGTTTTGGAAGTGGCAATTTTACTTTTTTACCATTTTCATCTATAACGAAATCCCCCCGTTTATGAATTATATTTCCATCTTTATCTCGGATATCCTCTTCATATTTGTCAGACTCAAACTTATCTGTAACACCAAATAAACTTTTTCTATGCGGACAAAACACAATACCACCATTATTAAAAATTAATTTGTTGTTTTGCTCACTAGAGTTATAAAAAGATGAAATATCAAAATTTTCAATTTTGATATTTGGCAGATTCCCCTCAACTGAAAATTTTTCCTTTGTCCATTCTAAAATCGTTTTCGTTTGTTCATTTAATTCGGAAATTCTGTTGGGAACAAATTCGACAATTTTTGTCAATGCAGATTGTTTTTCTAGGGCTGTTTGTTTCCTTATATCTCCTTTTATCGGTTGAAATGGTAGTAGTATTTCTGTTTTATCAGAAAGTATAAACTTGAAATTATTGTCTCTTTCAAAATTTACAATTGTATTGAATATTTGATATTGTAATTCTGTTCTGTTCGTATTTTCAAATCTTACAATCGCATCTGTGTCAATATTAGCAAGTCCATTCCCTGACAATTCCCTTTCTACATCAGAAAGCACATCGAATGAAGCTGTTGCGGTAAGTCCAAAAATCGGAATAGTTTGCTTGTTTTTGGTTTTACAGTAATCAATAACATTTCTACCTAAACACAAATAGGAAGTCCTAAAATCATGTCCCCATTCAGATACACAATGGACCTCGTCAATAACACAGTAACTGAAAAACACTTTGTTATTGTACATTTCCTGTAAGGAAAGCCTAAACTCTTCGATTTGCAAACGTTCAGGCGAAACGAAAGTGAGTAAAACTTTACTTTCTGTAACTTGATTGGTGGCAATTGTTTTTTCCTCACGGGTTAATTTTGAGTTGATGAAATTACAACTGTCGATTCCGTTTTTTAAAAGGTTATCAAATTGGTCCTGCATTAGCGACTTTATCGGGTCGATAACCATTGTAACACCTGGTTGCAATAAAGAAGCTATTTGATAAGTCATTGATTTTCCACCACCTGTTGGTAGTAGACCGATTACACTTTTTCCCTGTAATGCTCGATTTAAAATAGGCAATTGTCCTTCTCTAAAACTTTCTTTTCTGAATATGTTTTGCAGAAAATAAGTTAGACTTTCTCTGGCTTCTTGAATATCCTCGTAAGATTCATTTTCTAACTTTGTCGTGATTGGTTTATAATCAATCAGATCAGTAGTATAGATTTTCCTTTCAGAATTTACATAATGAGAGGAACGTATAATTGCTTTGATTTTACTATTAAACGGTATGTCGCTTTTTACAACTCCTCGTCTTTGTAGCACAGAAATGTCAATAATTAAATCAAATTCTTTCTCACTTTGGAATTTGCTTATGAGTTCGGGTTTGGTGTCGTGTAGTTTTGAATTTACAAATTCATTTGTGCTTAATACCTGTAAATTAATAATTGGAAAAAATTGATCTTTCCCAGCAAGAGCGAAAAGATGTTGGAAATGTTGTTTTAAGTCTTCGATTGCTAATGCAACACAAGGAACATCTCTTTCTATTGCTAAAACATTCCATTCTTTAGCTTTTAAATCAACCTTTTTTGAAAGGATAAGCTCAATAATCGTTTTTTGAATTCTGGCAATTGCAAAAGGGGATAATGCCAGTTGAAGAATGTCTAGCCAATTGTTATCAAGATTTCTATTGTAGTTGGCATTAATAATCTTGAATGAACTAGAACGTTTAGCCCAGGTTGCAAATGATTTATCAGAAATGTTTTTAATTCTAAAAGTTTTCCAATTTGTTTCTTTTACCGAATTATCTCTGAATTTATCTAATAAAACTTGTTCTGGAAGATTGTGATGTGTTCCGTCAATCTCAATTAGAATTCCCTGATTATAATTTCTAATTTTCTTTTCTCCAAAATCTTCAAATGTAATATTTAATTCATATGGGAACTCATAAGAAAAATCTACTCTTTGAGAATGGAAATTATGTCCAATCTCCGGAGTTACAATTGTGTTTAATTTTCTTTGGGATTCTAACAGTTGTTGTATAAAACTTAACTCATTTGTAGGTAAATATTTGAAAATGAAATCTCTTTCAAAGTTACTCTCAAGGTCAAAGTCGCAATTGTTTGCATTCAGTATTACCCTTGGGTCAATGATATGAAGTGCAGAAAAGACATCGTTGCTTTCATCATTATTTAATAGGGATATATACTTAATGTTTCCTAGTTGCTGTGAGGTATCGGAATCATCACATTGAAATTTTTGAAAGAGTTCTAAAAATTTGTTTTCTATAAAAATACTAGGCCGTGTAGGAATTCCACGAACGATTATATTGTGAATTACAGAAGCAAAACTTTCATTTGAATTTGAAGATATATTACAGTCTGTTTCAAGGTCAAAACAAGATAAGTGTTTAAGAAGTCCTTTAATTTCTTTCGATTTGTTAAGGGTTTTGAGGGTTTCATTGATCCCATCAAGTAAATATCCTGCCTGAAATTGAATTTGGTTCATAGACCGTTTAAATTCTATAAAAGTTTGGGTAAATGCAAATATGCTGTAAACCATTGGCGTTAAATGGTAGGTAACATCTCATTTAATTTTGCACAAGCGATGGTATTCTGCCTTTCCTAATCATTTCGCTTAAAGTTAGCTTTGTCTTCTTTTTGGGGACTGGGTTGACTTTTAGAGCAATTAAATAATATCAGTTATCTTGAATCTTCTGAAAGAATTGAAAATCCTTTCTGAGCAAATCAAAAAATTCTTTACAACTGCTAATTGATTGTAATACATATTCTTTATCAGAAAAATAGAAGAAATCCCCCTCCAATTTTAGCCCATTGCTATATTTGATTTGATTTTTTAATCTTATTGAAGTGTTTTTTGAGTCAATTTTTGATGACTTATGAACTATTGTATTTCTAATTGTTCTAAATACTTCAAAATTTTTCCATTGAGCTGTCTTATAAAAATATTCCGTTACATTCAGTATTTTTTCTAACTTTCTCTTATTTCCCCACCGGCTTATATCTTCCGCTGGTTTGGAATCAGGGAACAATTGAATGTGGCGATCAAGAATCTGATTAAAATATCTTTCCCAATAGGAATAGACACTTATAACTAGACTTTTGTAGAAAAAGTCTCTCATTGTTGATTCAAGAAATGATATTTGATCATCTTCAGGAAGCTCATAATTTATTGTTGAAAGTTTACCAAATCCTAGCATCTCAAATTCAGTCCATTCAGAATCATTGCTTTCAGCGATTCCTTTGGTTTTCTCTTCACTAATAGCATTTAACTTGGCTATCCTTTCATCCAATAGGTCTTCCATAGCTGCAATGACCTCAAAATATAATTCAAAGCTTAAATCTATATTCTCGAAAATCTTATAAATATTTGGTTGTTTTCTCATTTTCAATTACATAAGTGAAGATTAAATTATTTCAAGCCTTAATTGTAAGAATAGTCTTTTGGTAGGATAAGCCTTAATTAACCCCAATATTATCCAAGGAGGTCAATAACCTGGGCAGTTCATCAAAGAATCCTGCGCCAAACTCATTATTGAATCGTCCATCATTTTCGATCTGAATAATGCTGAAGTTTGAATGTACATATTCATCAGTCCCGGGCTGGAAGAAGTAAAAAATCTTTGTGTCATCTGTTCTTAATTCCTTTGTGGCCGTGAGAAACTGGAAATTCCTGATCAAATATTCACTGTGAGTTTCAATAATAAATTGGACATTGAACTTGGTGGATGCTTCCATAAACATATTTGCCAACTTGGATTGAAAAGCCGGATGGAGATTGCCTTCCGGTTCTTCAATAAGAAAAAGTGATCCTAAATAAAATCTTTCCCCTGCTATATTTCGGAAATTGGCATTTGCTTTTAAAGCCAAGCTCATGATTATTGGAAGCAACTGCGTAAACCCAAATCCTAAATCTGACAATAAAATCCTTTTGCCATCCTTTATGATAAAAATTTCTATTAATCGGTCTTTGTGGGACTCAATTTCAATTCTTTCCCCAATAGAAAACCTTGTCAGTTGTTCAGAAACAAATTGTTTTACCGAAGGATTAAATCCCTCACTTTCATTTTTATATTTCAAGAAAAACTGGAGAAGTTCTTTTTCCCTTTCTGTATAAATTTTTTTCGCAATGGACCTGACAGAAGAAAAGTGAAATATTGAATTAAACTTTTCTGTAAAGGTTTTTAAACTATGATTGAAAATCAATGATGAAAAATCCTCTAAAAAAAATTTTGCATAATCTGTCTTCTTAAATTCCAATCCAAATTTGTCTAGATAGTATTCAGCACTATTCACTATTGAACTTCCAATCATATTGATACCGCTAAGGATTGTCTCATCATTTTGCGGTAAGTCAGCAAATGGATGTTCAAAAGGAATGATGATTCCACCCTTAAAACAAACATCCATCCCCTCTAAGTATTTTTCATAGATTTTTTCATTGCTGTCTACATTTTCATATAACAGCTTATTTTCAGTCGGAAAAGCATATTTTAGCCCCTGCCTTCCAAAATTTTTTTTGACTTTGATTCTTTTAAAATCGAGATTATTCAAAAAATAATTGACATCGACCCTATATTTAATATGAAGCCCATTATCATCATCACGGCTTTTTAAGCCATAAAAAATCCGTTCATCATCTGAGTTAAAAAATACGAAGGATACCAAATCCCCCTTATTGGGATTTAATTCATTCATCTTATATCCTAGTTCCAGTTTTGCATCTCCGATGTAGTTGATTTGAAAGTCAAATTTAAAATAGATAATATCAGATGTAGAATCATAGTTAAGCGTATTTTTGAAGTCATTGAGGTTATGACCACTTCCTGAAAAATCCAATTCTTCAAGTGATTTGGTTTTTTCTAAGCTGGTTTTAAACAAAACAAAAGCTTTTATCAAACTACTTTTACCAGAACTGTTAATCCCGGTCAATAAGGTGATAGGGGCTAAATCAAAAGCAGTCCGATCTTTAAATAGCCTGTAATTTTCTAATTCAATGGTTTTGATATAATTCATCATGTTTTTTTATGGTCCTAAATTCATTTCCATTTCCCCCACAGCGAAAGCAATGAAATCAGGGGCACAATCTGTTCAACTGGGATTTTGACAATAATTGAATTGAAAAGTGATTATTACCGCATCTAGCTGTTCACCTATCAACAAGGAAAGTAATTGGGAATTTAGATTTGGATATGGGTGTATTCAAAGCTATAAGTAATGATAACTAAAAAAGAGATGTTTCAATCAAACATGCCTCTATTTCTTTTTGGGATTGGATTAAATGACAGACAATCAGCTTAGAAATGTTTTCTTAATTCTTTGACTCTACTTCCAACAGGATGTGGAAAATTAATGTCACCTAAGAGAAGTCAGCCGAGTTCGTTGTTGTTTCGTAAAGGGAGGACGAAGCGAGAGCTCCGGGCCGGGGTGTGGGGAGCATACCCTATAGCAATGTAAAGACAAGATTGCTTGGAGTTCCCAAAGGGTAGGTAGATAGCTCCATCAGTCAGTAAGTTAAGTGTTGATGACCAAGTATGGACTTAAATTTGAAGAACACAGCTATGGCTTCCGCCCCGAAAAGAATATCGATAAGGCAGTAGAAAGTAACACTAGCTCAGATGATTAATTAATGGTCTTGCCAAATAATCTGAAGGTATCATTCAACTTTTTGTTGCTTTTAGACTTTCGATAAAATTAATTAAAAATAATCTGCTATATTTTTTAAAAACAAATCAGAAAATTCTTAAATTTCTATGAAACAAACAGTTACCTATTGTTTTGCAGATTCAATAGGTTCAAAGGATCTGATAGATCCTTTGAACCTTTGTCGGCGTTAATTTATTTCTTTTCCACCTGTAAAATACTAACCTCTCAAAAGGTTTGAATTCCTTTTTTGCAAAAGAAAGTGTTTTAATGGAGGGATTTAAATTTCTTAAATTCAAAATTTGAATAAACACCTTAGCATTCTGGATAATTATTAATTTTTCTTTTAATGACAAGTAGAATTAGTGGTTCAATAAGCCTTGTACAAGTGGTCAGTCTATCATTTGGATTACTGTTCTTAATTGCAGTTATATTTTTAGTAGAGATAAACCCATGTGCAACAAACATTCAGGTTTCCACCTATAGAACTATATTGGCTATTGCTGTAGCTGGTGTTGCTGCGGTGATTCCTGGCTTTTTCAAATTTCGTTACAAAGGGATAGTGTCCGCAAGTGGAGCTATCGGAGTTTTTGCATTTGTATATTCCTTAAATCCGGCGTTTGTACAAGGAGGAGGTAATTGCAACTTCAATTTGCCTGTTGTTTTTCATGTAGATGATTATGAAAATAAACTCCAAGAAGATGTAAAAGCTAATTTTTTATATGCTGGTCGTGACTTGGATGCTACGATTATAGATGGGAGACTAACTTTATACAGTATCCCGCAAAATTCTATAGGTGATAGTATCCAGGTAATCATCGAGTCTGGAAAGTACTTGCTAGCGAAGCATCCGATACTTATCCCTGAGCCCGGATCTATTCTTCAGATATTGTTAAAAAAAAAACAAGAATCTACCACAGTCAAGGGTGAAATAAGGGATAGGAATTTTCTTCCAATAAAATCTGCAAGATTAGTAATAAATGGAGTAAATGGAAATACAGATGAAGAAGGTAGATATACTTTTTCAATTCCATTTGGTAGTGGTATTTACAATTTACAAGTTTTCATTGGTACTGAACTAATTTATAATAGGGCAGAGAGCATAACCGAACAATTTTTCACTTTGAAAATAGAAAACTATGTTCAAAAGAATTAGTATCATAATAATTTTGCCCTTGCTATTGCATTTTATGCAATTAAACGGCCAAGACCTAATATTAAAAGGGGTTGTTAAGATTGATGGCCTCCCTATGCCCAATAGCACGATTTCATTTTTAAATGTTGCGACAGCCACTACAAATGAAAACGGCTATTTTTCACGTGCATTACCGAAACCTATTGACCTCCTATATATCGAAGTTCCAGAGGGGCTTAGTTTAATTTCACCAGCCGATGGAATTCTTTTAATCGGTAATGTAGACCACTTATATACAATCCTATTTTCACGGAGTTTAAAAAAATCAGAGGCAAGCAAAGATTTAAGTCAATATGTCAATGAAATAATTGAGTTCTCACAGAATTCAGAAGTTATTGACCAAAAATTAGATATGATATTGACAAAATTTGATGAATTGCATAAGGACAAATTCAGTAAGGATGAAATTGACCTGATCGTTGCCAATGAGCGAAAACGGTTGGAGCTAAAATATGCCAAAGCTAATTTGTTGCCATTACTGACGGGAGCATTCGATCATTACTTAAGTAGAACAAGGGATTTAAGAGACGATTTCAGGAGAAGAGGTTCAAAAGTATTTAACGACCTCGGTTTAAATATTACTGAGCTAAACAAACGTATAGCTTCCTACTCTGAGGCATACGAGGAATTAAATAAAAGCAGATCTGCATTTGTTGCAAACCTTGAAATGTATTGGGCGGATCCCTATATAAAGATAAAAATGACAAACTTAATGTCCGCTGCACTTGATAATTTTCATAAAGGTCAGGTTTTGAAATACAATATCTTATTAAATGACATTGACAATTACAATCAAAAAACAAAAGGTAAAAGGCGTCGTGCTGAAATACAGCATGACATCGATGAATATGTTGAAATCTTAAGTCAAAATATTGACATTTTAGAAAGGGATAAAGCAGCGGTAGTCCAGCAATTATTGGACTACAATAGCAGCTTATAAAAGTATCTTAGATTACTTACAGTCAATCCATATTGTTAGTCATGAAAACACTTCTGTTTTTATTCATCTTTATAGGGGCTTTTAACGCAATGGCACAATCTAGTGTAAATGAAGAATTTCGTCCATCCCTGTCACCTTTAATTCTTACTCAGGGACAACTTGAAATTGGAAACGGTTTTAATTTTTGGCTTTTCGAAGTAGAAAAATCATTATACAGTTACCAATCTAAATACCAAATTTTCGGTAACTCAACTCAGGTTACTTACGGGGTTAAGTCTTTTATTAATATAGGGGTAGACTATAATTATTTGAGGGCTGGTAAGGCCATTCTTGAAGCTGGCGAGGAATTCAAAATAAATTTTTGGTCGACAACAATTGGGCCTCGGATCAGATGGTCACCATTTCAATATGATAAGCAAAAAAGATTCTCCATTTCATTTCAACATTCAGTTTTATTTCCATGGCAGAACTCACTTGATGAGGGAGGAAACAATTATTACATAGAAGGTGACCAACAAATAAAGCAACCAACATTTTCCAACCAATTTCTGTTTATGCACGGAGTTGGTCAGAGGTTCGTTTTTATGTTTCAATCCGACTTAATCATATTACCTCAAGTAAATGAGGATCTCTTGAGGCCACTCAGGTCATCATCATTTATGTATATGAGCTGGATGCCTAATACCCAATTGATGTTTTTCGTTTTGACAAATTATGTCACCGGTTTGGGTTCTGTTGAATGGGCTGACGACCGCAGAAAATATTTTTCGCTTTCCAACACAATAGGATTTGGCCCGGGTATTCAAATAGGGACTTCAAATTTTTCCTGGAGTCTTTCATATTTACACCCTATCTTAAATACTGGCTATATCAATGAGTCAATATCAACCAAAACATTTAATACTAGTTTAAGATGGAAAATAGAAAATTTACGACGATAATTTCATCTCTATTTGTAAGAGCTGTGATATTACTATTCTTGTTTAATTCTTGCGAACCACCTGAATATCCCGAACCTATCATTACATCCATTGAACCTACTTCTGGTAGTCCGGGAACACCAGTAATTATTAAAGGGAAATATCTTAATAATGTTTCGGGAATATTGTTTGGCACTATTATTCTAGCAAACAATGAATATAGTTTAGATCCTACTCAACCAAATACAATTATAGTAGAGGTCCCTGTACAAACTCCTGGGGATGTTCTTGTGGCATTTGAAAATAATGGGAACAGCTCCAATGGTTTAAATTTTAAAGTCTTACCTGTGAAACCTGATATTGAATTGATTGAACCTGAAAGTGCGAAAATTGGAGATAAAATTACGCTGGTAGGAAAATATTTTTCAAATGACCTTAAAATACATTTTACAGGGGCGACTCCATCAGAAATTGAATTCAAAAATGACAAGGTGATTACTTCGGTTATTCCCAATGGCGCAACCTCGGGCCTAGTTTATCTGACAGGGGACAATGGCATATATTCGGATAGCGTATATTATTCTATTTCGGAACCTGTTTCGGGTGCACCCAGTATTTCCAAGATTGAACCTGCCTCAGGTAAAATTGGGGACGTAATTATTATTGAGGGTAATAATTTCCAGGTCAGTCCGATTATTATAACATTGTCAAATTATACACTCACTCAAAATACAGATTATACAATAGATTCTAATAATAGAATATCATTAACGCTTCCCTCCAATTCCAAATCAGGTCCCCTTATAATCAGAAATGTTGAAGGTGAAGATGGTCGTAATTTTCTGGTTACCGGTCCACCGATGATAGAGCGTGTTTTACCGGTAAGTAATAAAAGAGGGGGACCCATAATTATTTTTGGTAAAAATTTGGAACATGTTGATAAAATAGAATTTGGAAGCACATTACTTTTAAAACCAAACTTTAGTTATTTTCAGGATTATGACGGTGTTGAAATTTTATATGGTCGTGTTCCAAATGCAACACCAGGCAATACAGGACTTATCCTCAGTGGACCTTTAAGCGGAAATTCATCAAAGTTTGATTATAATGTGCTTAGTGGAGAGCAACTACAGCTTCCGCTAGGATTCAACAACGTTATATTTCCTTACTCTCCACAAAGTCCTTCATTTTTCAGTATGAACAATCAATGGACAGGGAATATTATAGATGATGATAGATTGGGTATTCTTGTTACAGATTATATGATTAAAGATGAGTATTACGGTCTTTTGAGTGGGGGCGAATCTATTGGTTTTTATAAAAAAGATGGTAGTTTTATTTATATCAGAATAAATGGTGTTCCGTATGAGGGTAGGCGGGATCCGGATTTCTCTGGTAAAGGTGTTTCCAGAGTTATATTGACCCCCCTTGAATCAGGAACTCAAGTGGAGCTTATATTTCCTTTATTTATTGAGAAAATAAATCCAGCAGTGATTTCACCGGGAGAAATTCTGACAATTACTGGTAGGTATTTTAATGAATTAGAATTTTTTGATTTTGATGCTCAGGTTTTATTCGGAGAAACACAATTTTTTAATAGGTTTGAAGATACACCCGAAGAGGGTTTTGTATGGGGAAGCCGGACGGAGCTGAAAATCAAAATTCCCGAAAATGCCGTGCCGGGTAATTATATTATAAAAGTTGGCAGTATTGGTTTTGAATCAAATGAGGTAAGTGTACAAGTCATTAATTAATTCCTACTTTTAAACTATTTACCCGGATTGGGAAACTCTGGAAGCTCCTTTTATTTGATTTGATTTGTACCGCTTTGCCATCAATTCAAATCCATCTAGAAAAAGGTGGTTGCCCAGATGAAGTTCTCCCTCAAACTCGAAACGGAAACAGGAAAAGTCATGGTTCCTTTTTAAATGCAAGTCAGGATGGAAAACGGTAACCTCGGTTATCTTCGATACCAGAGACAAGGCAAACAGGAAACCAAAACCTATCAGAACAATCTTGCCCTATCATGAGAACCAAAGGGACCAATGAAGACGGTGGTTTGGTCCAGAACATCCAAAAGTTCAAAAAACCCATTTACTCGGTGGGGATCTTATTTCAAAAACGGAAAATACTACCAAAAATCACAGTTTATGCAACAGTGAAAAAAACATTATAGACCATTATCTAGCCTAATAATCCATCTGGCAAACACTTCCTCCTGCGGATTCCTGTATATTCCGATCCATCTTGACCACCTGTTCCGGTGATGCTGACCACTTTTTTC
>NZ_JABFHF010000045.1 GCF_015476655.1 Aquiflexum lacus | reverse complement strand
TGCTTTCATGATATAGAGTTGAGTAAAAACGGTCAACCTATATCAGGGACATACACATCTTCATCCTTCATCCTTCATCCTTCATCCCTTCTCCTTCATCCTTCATACCCCTCCCGTTCAACCAGTCCGACAGGTTTCTACACTTTCTTTGTACTTAGTACTTTGTACTTCGTACAATCCCCATCTTTTACACAAGCGAAATCAAAACCCATATTTTTTTTTCTATCTTGAACGCTTGTTCAACTATTGACCAATAATGAAAAAAATCTTATTCTTTTTCCTCTTTCTAGCTGCAGTATCATTATCTGCCCAAGAGCTTCAACAAAGTAACATCCCCCTCAAATACCGTAATATTGGCCCATTCCGGGGAGGTCGATCTGTAACTGCCTCAGGGGTAGTGGGTGATCCATTGACCTATTACATGGGTACGACGGGAGGAGGGGTTTGGAAAACCACCGATGCGGGACAGTATTGGCACAATATATCCGATGGTTATTTTACAACAGGTTCTGTAGGAGCAATAGCCGTTTCGGAAAGCCATCCCAGGATTGTTTTTGTGGGAATGGGAGAACATGCCCCTCGCGGCGTGATGACCTCCTACGGAGATGGAGTATACAAATCCACCGATGCAGGTGCCACTTGGAAGAAGTTAGGCTTGGAAAAAACCCAGCATATTTCCCGTATCATCATTCATCCCGAAAATCCCGATATCGTTTATGTTGCCGCACAGGGTGCTTTGCATGCGCCGAACCCGGACCGAGGTGTTTACAAATCCATGGATGGGGGAGAAACTTGGGAAAAGGTCTTGTTCGTCGATGACAAGTCAGGTGCTGTGGAACTATCGATGGACATGAATTTCCCGGACGTGCTGTACGCTGCCATGTGGGAGCATCAAAGGTTACCTTGGAAAGTCATCAGCGGTGGCCCCGGAAGTGGACTGTACAAATCTGTGGATGCAGGAAAAACCTGGAACAAACTGGAATCAGGATTGCCCAAAGAAATGGGTAAAATGTCCATTGCCGTATCTAGAGCCAACTCCAATAAAGTATATGCCCTGATTGAAAGTGATTCCGATAAAAGACAGGGAGGCCTGTTCGTCTCCGAGAATGGAGGCGATTCATGGTCAAAAGTGAGCAGCGATAACCGCTTGGTGCAGCGTGCCTGGTACTATATAGAATTATTTCCGGACCCTCAGTCCGAACACACCCTTTATGTGTTGAGTGCTCCTGCCCTTCGATCTATAGATGGCGGCAAAACCTGGGAAGTACTTCCCAGGGCTCATGGGGACTACCATGACCTTTGGATCAATCCCAACAACCCAAAAAATATGGTCATTGCTGACGATGGCGGTGCAGCCATTTCTTTTGACCATGCGCAAACATGGGCAAGACAGGACAATATGCCTACTGCCCAAATGTACCGCATCAATACCGACAACCAATTCCCTTACCGCATCTATGGCGGACAACAGGACAATACATCTTTGGTCATCAATAGCCTTGCCCTTGGCAGGGGCAGCATCACCCAAGAGCATTGGAATTATTCCGCCGGGGGTGAGTCGGCCTTTTTGGCCTTTGATCCTGATAACCCAAGGTATGTATTGGGCGGCAGTTATTTGGGTACTATCGAAGTACTCGATATGAAATCAAATGCCTCTACCAATATCATGATTGCACCCATCCAATACTTGGGCAGGGATGCTTCGGATATGAAATACCGCTTCAACTGGAATGCACCGATCATCTGGTCCCAACATGAGCCCAACACTTTTTACCACACCGCCCAACATGTACTCAAAACCCAGGACATGGGCAATTCATGGGAAGTAATTTCACCTGACCTGACCAGAAATGAAAAGGAAAAACAAGGTAAAGGTGGTGGACCCTACACCAATGAAGCCGTGGGAGCGGAAAATTATGGCACCATTGCCTATATCATTGAATCCCCTCATGAGCAGGGAGTCTTCTGGACAGGAAGTGATGATGGTCTCGTCCATCTGACCCGTGACGGCGGAAAGAACTGGACCAATGTCACTCCCAAAGGAATGCCTGAATCCTTGGTCAATGCCATCGAGATTTCTCCTCACAATCCCGCTACGGCCTATATCGCCACGACAAGATACAAGTTCAATGATTATACCCCGGCGCTTTATCGTACCACTGATTATGGAAAGACCTGGACCAATATCAGCAAAGGAATTCCCTATGGAGCCTTTACCCGAGTGGTCAGGGAAGATGACAAGGTCAAAGGTCTGCTTTATGCTGGCACTGAAACCGGGATTTATATTTCCAGAAATGACGGTAGCAGTTGGGAATCATTGCAGCTGAACCTTCCCGTGACCCCGATTACCGATCTGAAGCTTGCCCACGGGGACTTGGTGGTCGCAACATCCGGCCGCTCGTATTGGATTTTGGATGACCTGAATGTGGTCAGGGAAATGAAAACTTCAGTCGATAAACCTTTGTTGTATACGCCTGATGATGCGATTATCGGACAGTGGTATTCGTCTATGAACAGCAATTCAGCTTCTGGCACAGACCTCTTAACCGGTGTCAATCCTGCCAATGGCGTGGTGCTGTATTATCACCTACCGGAAAATATCACAGATTCAACGGCTATCCAATTGGAAATCAGAGACAGCAGCGGGGAATTGGTGCGTACGATTACCAGCAAAGCAGATCCAAAGTTTCAGGTTTATGCCGGTGGACCATCCCCTGAACCTGTATTGCCTGTGAAAAAAGGAATCAACCGTTTTGTTTGGGACATGCGATATCCGACAATGCCGGGTATTCCAACGGCCTATATTGAATCTAGTTTTAGAGGCCATAAGGCAGTTCCAGGAGAATATACCGTTCACCTCAAATCCGAGCTTGGTGACGCCCAAATCAAAGCCAAGGTGCTCGTCAATCCGCTTTTTGAAACAGATCAGCAGACTTATCTGGAGTACCACAATTTCATGTTGGGCATGGAAAAAGAACTTACTGTCATGCACAATATGGTCAACAAAGCCATGGATTATCAGCAGCAGTTGAAAGGTTTCCTGGAAAGGATCAAAGAAGATTCAGACCGCAAAGCACTTGCCGAGGCAGGTCAGCAACTGCTCAAAGAAATGCAGGCATGGGATGAGGACATGGTGCAGCGAAAGTCCCTTGCTTATGATGATGTGGAAAATTTCCCCAATAAGTTTACCGCCAATTACCTGTTTCTGATCAATCAGACTGAAAGTGACATTCCAAAGGTAAACCAAGGTTCAAGAGAACGTCATGAAGAGCTGACCGAACAATGGCAGGTCCTAAAAACCGAAGGCGAAAGAATCCTCAACAAGTCCATACCTGCCTACAACAACCTGTTGAAAGACGCTGGGATTGGCTTGTTGTTTGTTCAATAAATGATTAGGAAATAATTTAATTTTCGGCCTTTCTACATTATTCTCTTTAAAGAAGTATAACTTATCTAAAAGCCTGCTAAAGTATCAAACTAAGCATCTTCCGTCTTCCGTCTTCCGTCTTCTGTCCCTCTTCCTTCTGTCCGAAAATATTTTTTAAACTGTTCACTTTCGGGACAGTCCCGCTTATATGTGTTTTTAAACCATTATAAACCAAATACTTATATTTTTGGAATGGCTCTTGTCCTATACTTCCTACAAATAACCAAACGACAATGATGAGCTTCCTTATTTGGTGTATCCTCTTGGTATTGTGCTGGCCTTTGGCCCTACTTGCCATCATCCTCTATCCATTTGTATGGCTGATTTTACTGCCTTTCCGTCTCTTGGGCTTTGCCGTAGACCTTAGCTTTTCCTTTATCAGGAATCTGGTGATGCTGCCGTTTACTTTGGTGGGGAAAAGGGGGTGAAGGATGGATTAAGAAGGTAGAGGGTAGATTTTAGATTGTAGATTTAGGGCGTATGGAGATAAGGTAGGATTGAGGAAAGGATGAAGGAAGAAGGGTATTAAGGGATGAAGTGGTCCGTCATTCTGAATGGAGCTTCTCGTATGTCTGATATTTAGATTAACCCTTCAGCGAAATGAAGAATCTCGAAGGATTATCAGAAGGGTTCGATTTGAAAAATGTTGAAGAGTGAAAAAAACTAATCCTTGTCACTTCGCCTGCCTGCCGTGGCAGGAACGCAGAAGCCTGTCTGCCGTGGCGAAAGAAGCCTGTGACTTCCAAGGGAAGTAAAAACCTTAAGACACTCACATCGGCGACGGGGAAAGACACTCACATTGACAATGACCAAAGTAATGACCACTAAACCCTCCAAAAAAATACAACCATGAAAGCATTTACTAAAACAACATACGGCGGACCGGAAGTGCTTCGGTTGGAAGAGGTGGAAAAGCCGACTCTGAAAGAGGACCATCTATTGGTAAAGGTATATGCCAATTCTGCCAATCCTGCAGATTGGCATATCCTGCGGGGGAAACCATTTTTTGCACGCTTTTCCTTTGGACTATTCAAACCGACTGATAAAATCCTTGGGGCGGATTTTGCAGGTGTTGTGGAGGCGGTTGGAAATAATGTAAAGAATTTCAAAGTTGGAGATAGGGTATTTGGGGAGGCGCTGCAAAGCGGTGCCTTTGCGGAATATGTATTGGCCCCTGCTACGGGCTGTGGACATATGCCTGCGGAAACTGGCTTTGATGTGATGGCGGCTGTGCCCATAGCGGGTGTTACCGCCTGGCAAGCCATCGTGACCCATGGAAAACTCCAAAAAGGAGAATCGGTTTTGATCAATGGTTCCTCAGGTGGCGTAGGTCATTTTGCGGTTCAGATCGCCAAGGCCTTGGGTGCTGAGGTTACTGCAGTATGCTCCAACCGCAACATTGATTTTGTGGAATCCCTAGGTGTCGATAAGATTCTGGCTTACGACAGGGAAAATATCCATCAACACACCCAAAAATACGACCTCGTCATCGATACCCATGGTAACCTCACCTTCAAGGATTACAAGCGATTGGGAAAAAGAGGCGTGATGGTGGGTTTTACGACCATGGGTCTTATGATTTCGGTACTGCTTAAAAGGGCTTTGAGTAAATATCCTTTGGCACAGTTTACCGCCGAGGCCAATACCCAAGATTTGAATACCTTGACCTCCTTGATCCAAGCAGGAAAAGTCCAACCCCATATTTTTAAGACCTATCCTTATCTGGATATTCCCAAAGCCATTGGTTATATAGAATCCATGCGGACCAAAGGGAAAGTGGTGATGGTGTGGGAGTGAGGAGATTTAAGAATTTAGAGGGTAGATTTTAGATTTGGGAATGGAATCGGATAAGTCGGTTCATTTGGTAGTTGCAATAAGGGAAATTGGATTTTTTTAACACATAAGATATCTAGCTCAAATAGAATAAAAGGATGATACCGGAGTTTGGAAACTCCGCACTCAGAGGTCACGAAGCCTGAGTCTTCGGACAACTTCAGACATCCGAAGGTTTCTCATCAGTAGCCCCATGGGGGCTTAAGATATAATAGCCCCGGGCAAGGTGCTTGGATATGCTTTCGGTATCTACTAAACTTCATGCACCGCCGCCCGGGGAATTGATAGTGACGAATAGGCAATTTCGGGACGGGGGAGTTTCAATTGGAACAGGAACCTTGATCCCGAAATGGTCGGAAAGTTTGTTGATTAGGGAGGGGGATTTTTTACCATATAGTTAACAAAGACCAAAAGGATGTGATACCGGATTTTGGAAACTCCGCACTCAGGGGTTATGAAGCTACAAGCTTAGGACAACGGGAAACTCAATTTTGGAACACAGATTTATTCGGACTTTTTAGTGAGTGACCTCCAATTTAGTTTTTTATCATGTCCTCTCTTACTTTTTTGCTTGACCAAAAAAGTAACAAAAAAGTCAAGACAATGGAAACCTATCCACGCGCAAGGCCAATGCCGGCCCGGTCTCCCGCAATTCTGCGGGACAGGCTATTGTCTTCCTTCCCACTATCCTACAGAATTAAGGTGGGAGTTCAAATCAAGTTTTTTTTTGCAGCCCTAAAGAACCTGTTTCGAGAATCGGGAGGCTGAATATTAATAGCCCCGGGCAAGGTGCTTGGATATGCTTTCGGTATCTACTAAACTTCATGCACCGCCGCCCGGGGAATTGATAGTGACGAATAGGCAATTTCGGGACGGGGGAGTTTCAATTGGAACAGGAACCTTGATCCCGAAATGGTCGGAAAGTTTGTTGATTAGGGAGGGGGATTTTTTACCATATAGTTAACAAAGACCAAAAGGATGTGATACCGGATTTTGGAAACTCCGCACTCAGGGATCACGAAGCTAAAAGCTTCGGACAACTTCAGACATCCGAAGGTTTCTCATCAGTAGCCCCATGGGGGCTTAAGATATAATAGCCCCGGGCAAGGTGCTTGGATATTCTTTCGGTATCTACTAAATTTCATGCACCGCCGCCCGGGGAATTGATAGCGACGAATAGGCAATTTCGGGACGGGTAAGATTCAATTGGAACAGAAACCTTGGTCCCGAAATGGACGGAAAGTTTGTTGATTAGGGAGGGGATTTTTTACCATATAGTTACCTTAGACCAAAAGGATGTGATACCGGAGTTTGGAAACTCCCCACTCAGAGGTCACGAAGCTACAAGCTTCGGACAACGGTTCCGGCAAATACCCAGACTTTGGGGATTGGGTGAAGGAGTAAAAATGGTAACTTGCCAAAAACTTGGAATGCACATGGATTTAGATGAATTGAACAGACATATTTCCAAAATTATTGAAGAACAGAATCGCAAAGCTGTACAGGGTTTTGAGGGTTATTCCCCGGAGGATATGAATGCAATCCTGTATGATACCTTTGGCGCAAATAGTCCTCTTGAGCTCCAAAAGCTGTCAGCTTCTGATTACCAGAAGATTCCCATGCTCAACCTGGTAAAATACCTGTGTCATGAGATTGAAAAAGCCGGGCAGGTAAAACTCACCGCAAAAGGGTTTTTGCCTACCAAAATGGTAAAAGACCTGTATGGACAAGGCTTTATTACCGAAGAGTTTATAGAATCAGGCCTCTACAAACTCTATAAAGAGACAGACTCCGAATCTGTTCATTTGGCAAAAATCTTAGTTGAACTCTCGGGCATAGCCAAAAAGCGTCTTGGGAAACTCAGTCTTACCAAAGCAGGGAAGAAAGTAGTTCAGGACGACTTTGAATTGCTGAAACTATTGATCGATACTTTTAGGAATAAATTCAATTGGGGCTATTTTGATGGGTATGAACAAGTGCCTATAGGCCCATTGGGATTTGGATTTACCCTGATACTCTTGTCCAAATATGGGGAAGAGAAAAGACGGGATACCTTTTATGCAAAGAAGTACTTTGAAGCCTTTCCGCTTTTACTGCAAGACTTGCAACCAACCCGGGACACTTTGGAGGAATATGGTGCCAAGTGCTATTCCCTCAGGACATTTGACCGTTTTTTGAAATACTTTGCTTTGGTGGAAATAGAAGATGAAGGGAATATCTTGGATCATCTGAAGTACATCCAAAAAACCGAGTTGTTGGATAAACTGGTAAAAGTGGTAGCACCCAAAGGATAGACTGAAGCATACATTTCTGTGATGACAGCGGTTAAAAATCAAAAAGCAGGTATTTGAGGAAGGTTTTTTTGAGGTCAATCGTTTTTCACAAAATGAGGTGCAATAGGCAAAACCCATCAAATCCCGACAGTCCACGTCAATAGTTTGTATGATACTTTTAAGCTGCACATCTTGCAGCCTTGGAGGTGGGAGAAAAAATCAGGATTTTGCAGGAGGAAGCAATTTATAAGTTTATTGATCTGCTTACTTCAAGGATTGTGATCAAGTTTGATCCGGAGTCGGAGAGTTTGGGGGATTTTTTTGGGATTATGTGGAGAATTGATTAAAAATACCCTGAACAGGGTATTTTTAATCTTAATTTTATTAAGCTATTTGTGAAATGATTATTTCTTTAAAAAACTGTGATTGAAAATAATTCCATTCCTGTTATTGACATATTTGCGGGTCCGGGGGGACTTGGTGAAGGATTTTCTTCTCTATTGAATGACAATGGTGAAAGAATATTCAAAATCAGGTTATCTGTAGAAAAAGATCCACATGCACACCAGACTTTAAAACTCAGAAGTTTTTTCAGAGAATTTAATATTGGTCAGGTACCGGATGATTATTACGCTTTTATAAGGGGTGAAATTACCTTTAACGAATTATATGAAAGATATCCTGAGCAGGCGGCTGCCGCTAATGCAGAGGCATGTTGCGGGACATTAGGAGAACCGGATGAAGGAGATACCTATGCACTGACAAATGAAGAAGTAGATAATAGAATTCAGGTTGCTTTGGATGGTAGTGCCAATTGGGTCTTGATTGGAGGGCCTCCATGCCAGGCATATTCATTAGTAGGCAGATCAAGAAGACAGGAAAAAATACTTGATGAGGCTAAAGATAAAAGGGTTGGTCTTTATAAAGAATATTTACGAATAATTGCAGTTCATAAACCTGCAGTTTTTGTGATGGAAAATGTAAAAGGAATATTATCTGCTAAAACAGAAGAAAACCAGATTTTCAACAAAATTCTCGATGATCTTTCTGATCCTGTAGGTGCTTGCATTTTTGAGGGAGAAATAACGGATAATAACCAGCCTCATGTTCAATATAAAATATATTCACTTACCAAGCTACCTGATAATTACGATATAAATAGTAACCCGGTATTTAAACCAAGTGATTTTATAATAAAATCTGAAGAATATGGAATACCACAGAAAAGGCATCGGGTTATTTTGTTAGGTATTCGGGAAGGTGTTCCAGTTCCTGAGAACGTCTTGCGAAGACAAGAGGAAGTTTCTCTTTCATCTGTTATTGGCAAACTTCCTGAAGTAAGAAGTGGTATAACCCGGGAGTTTACTCATTTTACTATTGGAACAGATGTAGATGGTAAACTTAAAAAAAAGAGACATTATAGAAAAATAAATGACTCTTTTGAAAAATGGTCTGCATACATGGAGGGATTTAATAATCAGATCAATAATATCCTCGGTATTGAGCAAGAACAACCAGTAGATTTTCCAGAAATATTGGGTGCAGAATTTCTCCCGATTGAGGGGCCTGATTTGCCAGAACATCACCCTCTTTTAAGTTGGTATTCAGATGATAATCTAAGGGGATTACTTCATCATATCTCACGTAAACATTTGCTTCAGGATATTAAAAGGTACCTGTTCGCAAGCCGCTATGTTGAACAGCATGGTAAGTTTCCAAGATTGGAAGATTACCGACTAGCAGGAGAAGACCTTATGCCTGATCATGAGAATGCTGAATCAGGAAAATTTACAGATCGTTTTCGGGTGCAGTTACCAGATATCCCGGCGACTACAGTAACAAGCCACATATCCAAAGACGGGCATTACTTTATTCACTATGATCCGAATCAGAGTAGAAGTTTTACGGTGAGAGAAGCAGCCCGTGTACAGACATTCCCTGACAACTATTATTTCTGTGGTGGAAGAACTCAACAGTTTCATCAGGTGGGAAATGCTGTCCCTCCTTACCTGGCATATCAGATAGCAAAGGTTGTAGCTGAGATATTTACTCAAATTTCAATACAAAATAATCAAGGTAATGAAGCAGTTAGAGCCATCTGATAAAAACCAGAATATATATGCAAAGCTACTCATTATAGCAGATAGCGAGCAAGATCGTGTAATTAAAAGTATACCTCAAGAAAACCCGGCTGGTTGTTTTGTAATATTAATGGAAATTACGAGAATGTATGATTATCTACATTTTGGGCCAAAAGATGAAATTGAAAAATTTGGGTTATCATTTCAGGAAATTGATGTTTTAAAATCAGGCTGGAACTTGGCTGCCTCAATTCTATTTAAACCGATCAAGCAGTTTTCAGGTATTCCTATAATGGAGAGTACTCATAAATTAAGAATCTCTGCTATTAGTTTGCTATACCAATTTGGATGTATAACACTATTAAGACGTACAGCAGAAATGGTGAAATCTGGTATTTTAGTTTCAGACTCTAGTGAGGGAAATATTTTTAAATTTTCAATGAGCCTCGACGGGAAAGCTCAGTTTCTGGATGAAATGGAAAATTCATACTTAGAAAACCTAGAGGATATATTGGAACAAAATGAGAAGAATTTTTATAATGGATGGGAACTGGTTAATTATGATAATGTTAATACGATTTTTCAAAATTCTGGTAGCTTTTTATCAAAAAGACCTGGTGATCGGTTTTCTTCATTGAAATTAGAAGATCTCGAATCTAAAATGACTCCTTTATTAAAATTATGGGATTCTGGTAAAGGCATTATGATGGGATACGATTCAACAGAAGAACTTGATTGGCATTTTATGGCAATATCGACAAATGCTTTAGCAGAATGGAGAGATGAAGCAGGGATACATCCCAATCTAAAAATAGAAGGAGTTGAGGTTTCTCATATTATAGCTGTAATAATGTGTCTTGTAAGTTTTGATCTGAAACATATTAAATTCTCATCCATAGCAGCAGAGATGGAAAAAGAAATATTGATATTCCAAAGTTTGACCATATGGTGTTCTCTTACAGATCTGATAAATGATATATCTGATTTTACGAGAATTGAAAAGAGAATTATAGAACAAGTATTTAAGATAATCTCTTTTAAAGCCAATGATGCAGCTCTTATAAGAAATCATACATCCAAATTTATGCCTTTGATCATAGACTTGGAGAATAATTTTGTCCTTCGTCCTGTTTCAGGTATTGTAAGAAATCCTCTCAATACATTGAAAGATCTATTGATACTAAGAAACCCCAAACTGACAGCAGAATTTAATAAAGATCGGGAATCATGGCTTAGAAACTACTTATATGCTATGTTTATGGGGACAAGATATCATAGAGTTGATGGAAATATAGCTTTACGTATCGACAAAAAATTTATTACAGATATTGATGCTGTTATTTATGATAATGTAACAGGGGAGCTTGCATTGTTTCAGATTAAATGGCAGGATTATCATTTAAATGATGTAAAAAAACTTAGAAGTAAAGCAAGTAACCTAACAAAGGAGTTAGAAGTATGGACAAAAAAAGTTTATTATTGGATTTCCAGTCAGGGAGTAGATCAGTTGGCTTATAATCTTAGATTCCCAAAAAATAAAAAGGTGTCTGAATCTAAGATTTATTTATTTGGCCTTTCTAAAAATGCAGCTCGTATGAAAGGGTATGGTTTCGAGTTGAAAGAAAAAAGAATTGCTGTCGGTACTTGGGCTCAATTTAAAAGAAACAGAACTGAAATTGGGCCATCTAAAAGTGTTTTTGATAATCTTTTTAATGCATTAAAGGATCAAGAAAACGCAGTGGTGGAAGCAATTCCTAAACCTGTTACATTTAAAGTCTCTGATAAGGAATTTTATTATAAAGATCTGTGGAATGTAGCTGAAGACAATAAAAAATAGAAAATTATATAATGATAGACTATTCAAAATATAAGACTGCTGATGCTCCTCCAATTGCAGTGAACATGCTAGAATCCTTCAGGGCGGTAGGATACAGTATGGAAGCTGCGGTTGCAGATATCTTAGATAATTCAATCTCGGCAGGAGCAAAAAACATATGGATTGATTTTGACTGGAAAGGAGCGGACACTACATTTTCAATAAAAGATGATGGTTGTGGTATGACAAATGATGAATTGATCAACGCAATGCGTCCGGGATCCAGAGATCCGAATGAAGAACGTGATATAAATGATCTTGGTCGCTTTGGTTTGGGATTGAAAACCGCTTCATTCTCACAATGCAGAAAGTACACGGTCATTTCTAAAAAACAATCGGTAGAGGCTGTTTTCTGGACATGGGATTTGGATTATATATATCATCATGCAAAAGAATGGAAATTAATAGCATCCTTACCCAGTGGGAGTTGGCAAGAGCAAATTAAGGATTTATCTTCAGGAACTATTGTTATCTGGCAGGATATAGATCATTTGTTAAAGGGTATTCGTAAAGACGATAAAAGAGCTTACGATAAATTTTTGCAAACGATGGAGCGCGTAAAAAAACATATTGCAACTGTTTTTCATCGTTATATAGAAAGCAATAAAATAAAAATATTTTTCAGTGGCAGAGAAGTTGAAGCATGGAATCCTTTCTTAATACAGCATACAGCAACCCAGAGTTTTCCTGAAGAACCATTACATTATGGAAAAATAAAAGTCCGGGGATTTGTCCTGCCTCATAAATCCAAACTCACACCCGAAGAATTCAGATATGCTGAAGGTGTTAGAGGTTGGAATGCACAACAAGGATTTTATGTATATCGAAATGAAAGAATGCTGGTTAGCGGAGAATGGCTTGGGTTATTCAGAAAAGAAGAACACTTCAAACTGGCAAGAATAATGATTGACTTACCGAATAGTCTGGATGGAGAATGGCAGATTGATATTAAGAAATCAGTTGCAAGAGCTCCTTTTGGACTAAAAGACAATCTAAAAGCATATGCTTCCCAAGTAAGAGCGCAGGCAGTTGAAGTCTACAGACATAGAGGCAAAGTTGTTCAAAGAAATACCACAACTCAACATTTCCAACCAGTATGGATAGAGAAACAAAGGGATGGTAAACGTTATTACGAGATAAACCAGGAACATCCTTTCATTTCATCAATGGATCTTAAAGCTATAAAACCGCTTATCAGATTGTTGGAAGAAACATTACCGGTTCCATTGATTGTTATTAATGAGTCTGAAAACCCGGATTCATTTTTCAGACCGTTTGAAAAAGTAGCAGCTTCCAGTGAACTGAAAGAATTGCTGAAAACCGTATATAATTCATTATTGAATACTAACACACCGGAACAGGCAAAAAATAGGTTGTTGCTTATTGAGCCATTTAATGAATATCCGGAATTAATTGAATGTCTATGACAAAGTACGAACAGGCAAAAAATGTGTGTGTAACAATGCTTTCTGGGGCAACCGAAAGTATGAATGCCGATTTAATAAAAACCACTGTAGAGAATGTCAACAAGCTTTTCTCTCTTTCTGAATCTGAACTGATAACTCTTCGTGAAGAACTGGAGGTAAGATATGCGGTATTTTCTGATCAGTATCGCATATTAGATGCAAAGGAAGATAAAAAGAGAATTCCCTGGATAAAAAATTCCAAAGCAGAAATAGAATGGAAATTCTGGAATCGTTATAGAATGTTACTTGAACAAAAGAACTATGCTCCGGACACACTGAATAAAATGGACAACCTGACGGATGATATTCTTGACAGGTTGATACGACCAGGAAGCAATATTCCTTTTGATAAACGAGGTTTAATTGTCGGTCATGTACAATCAGGGAAAACCGGGAACTATATCGGATTGATATGTAAGGCAGCAGACGCAGGATATAAGTTGATTATTGTATTAGCAGGGATTCACAATAGTTTACGTTCACAGACCCAGTTTCGTATTGATGAAGGGTTTTTGGGATTTGACACCCAGCAAGCCCGAAGTATAACCCAAACCACAAACAGAATCGGTGTTGGTAAGATTGATCCTAATCTGGTAGCACATTCTCTGACTACCAATGAAATTAATGGTGATTTTAACCGAAGAGCTTCCGAGACTTCAGGTATAAATATTCGTAGTAATGATCCAATAGTACTGGTCATCAAGAAAAATGCTTCAGTTATGAAAAATCTGCTGGGCTGGTTGGCAACCAGAGCAGAAACAATGGAGGATGGGAAAAAGCAGATCAGAAATCTGCCTTTGCTGGTTATTGATGACGAGGCAGATAATGCATCTATAAACATCAGTAAAAACTATGTTTCAGGAATCAATGCCTGTATCCGTTCTATGCTGAAATTGTTCGAACAAAGTGCTTATATTGGTTATACGGCTACTCCTTATGCAAATATTTTTGTAAAGCAATATACGGATGAAGATGTTAAAGGACTTGACTATAATGTTCATAATATACCGTTAGCTTTAGGAAACGACATTTTCCCTAAAAACTTTATTGTCAATATACCGGCTCCTTCTAACTATATCGGACCAGAAAAAATTTTTGGTATTGAGACTATTGAATCAATCGAAGATTATGATAATCCGGTTTATCCATTGAATTATTTAATAGAACCTGTAGATGACTATTTAAATTTTATAATGGATGGTCATAAAATGGATGATGAAAAACCAGATGAACTTCCACCAAGCCTGAATAAAGCAATAAAATGCTTCTTTCTATCCTGCGCAGCCAGAAGAGCCCGTGGTCAAGAAAATGAACATAACTCAATGTTGATACACGTGACAAGGTTTATAAAATGGCAGGCCAGGATCGGTCGTTTGGTAGAAGAACAGGTAAAAACTTATGCTCGTTTGGTGGAATTTAATGATGCTAAATTTCTGAGAGAACTTAAGCAATTATGGAACGACGGATTTGTACCAGTTACAAGAAAAATTATAGATAATCCTACAGTCAAAGACCCATCCATAAAAGAAATGTCGTGGATAGATATAGAAGCGAACCTATATCCCGCAGTTGCTAAAATAGAAGTCAGATCTGTACACGGCGACACAAAAGTTGAAGGACTTGAACATAAAAATATTCGTCCGCTGGATTATTATGATAATAAAAATGGACTTTCAGTAATTGCAGTTGGAGGTAATAAACTTTCCCGAGGGCTAACCCTCGAAGGCTTGACAATTACCTATTTCCTTCGTGCATCGAAAATGTATGACACATTGATGCAGATGGGCAGATGGTTTGGCTATCGTCCAGGATATCTGGATTTATGCAGATTATTTACGAGTAATGAACTTATCCAGTGGTATCAGCATATCACAGTGGCTACCGAAGAAATGCGTGCTGAATTCGACCGTATGGGAGATTTGGATAAAACACCTGCTGAATATGGCTTGAAAATAAGGACGCATCCGGGTTCACTAGTAGTAACTGCGGCAAACAAATTTAGGTATAAGAAAATCATGGAGCTTAGTTATTCCGGGGAGCTTGAAGAAACTTATTCTTTCCGTAAAAACGATCCGGCAAATCTTGTTAACTACAATCTTGCTTTTTCATTGATTAACAGCCTGGGATTACCTGATGGAATTTCAAATGCCGAAAATGCATTCCGTAATCATTTTGTATGGAGAGGAAAAAGCAATGCAGATAAAGTTATTAGCTTCTTATCTGCATATAAAACTAAACAACTATCATTTAATGTTTCTTTGATGTCAGATTATATTCAGGCCCAGCAAAGACATGGAGTGATTACAGATTGGACTCTTGTGCTGATTAATAATACAGATGATAAAATAGGCATAAAAATTAATGAGAATATAACTGTAGGATTGACTAAACGAAGTGATTCTGAAACTCAGGTAAATCATTATACTATTGCGAAATCCCATATCATAGATCCGAAGCATGAATATATTGATCTGACAGACGAGCAAATAAGTAGTGCTCTTGAAAAATCAAAACAGGATGCATTAGAAAAAGGGAAGGACTCATCACGAGTAAATAAACCAAGCCCGGTAAGAATCAAAGAGGTTCGCCCAGAAAAACAGGGCTTGTTACTAATTTATATATTAAATCCTCAACCTGATGTAAAGAAACCTGCATTATCTGATATTCCGTTTGTTGGACTTGCTGTAAGTTTTCCATGGATTGAAAAAGATATAAAAATCGAGTATGCAGTAAATGAGCAGTTTTTAAAAGAAGTTTTGGATTATCCTGATGAGCTGGATGAAGATGAAATTGATGATCCTTTTATAGCCGAAACAGAGGAAAAAAACACCGAAATGAAATCATTTATCCTTAGAAAGATGAAGGATAAAGAAAACTTCAATAAAGAACTTTCTCTTGATTTTCAGAAAGGAATTAACATAAGTTACAGTAAACATTATAATGAAGGCGAAACTAAAACTGTTGCAGTACCTGAACAAATAGAAGGCAGTGTTCCCTTAATCAGAGCAGAAGATATTAATAGATACTATACAAAACCTTATCCTGATTTTCAGGTCGTAAATGCAGGAGATATACTGACAAAAAAGAAAAGTATCATAGCACCTGTTATATATACTGATCAAAAGTTTACACTTTCTGAAGTCAGTTTTGTTGCCGATGGTAGTTGCTTGACTATTCAAAGTCCAGAGCTCACATTGGAGTATTTACTGGCATTGTTCAATTCAGCACTTTTTGCTTTTTACAATATAGACCGAAAAGGAGAAAAAACGGAAATACTAATCAGAGAATTTCCTGTTACCTCTGATACTCAATATACACCAGCAATAAATGCTTTAGTGGAAAGTATATTATATCTTCAGCAGGATCAGGCATCAAGAGAAAGCAGGGTAATGAGCTCATACTTCATGAATGTTCTGGATGTAGCCGTCTTTGAGATTTATTTCCCGGAAATATTTAAAAATAGCCGTTTAGGTGTCCTTTCGGAATTAAGAGGCCTCGATCTATTTAATAATGATATAAAACAAATAAAAAGCTATTATCAGATATTAAATGCCCCTCAGAGTACTATAAAAAAGGCAGTGTACTCCATTAATACGATTCCTGAGTTCAAACTTATTTACCAAACGCTGACGAATGAAAATTAAACGTATACACATCTGCAATTACAGGGCGTTTCTGGTAAAAGGTGATGAAGATGAAGAAACAAAACGTTACGTAATTGATCTTCCTGACGGAGAAAATTTATTAATATATGGCGAAAATGGCAGTGGAAAATCATCCCTCTTCCGGGCTTTAAAAGATTTTTTTAACGCTGCGTCAAACACAGGACAGCCATTTCAGGAAAACCTATTTTATGAAGCAGGAAAAACTTCGGAAGAACCTTTTATCGATATTGAGATTGATGACAATAGCCATCACAGATTTTCCTCTGATGGTAACCAATACATATTAGTTAGTAATGAATCGGGAGCTGATACAAACTATATTGCCCAGGCAAACATTACCAATGGATTTATCAGTTACAGAAACCTGCTTAAGCTACATTTCAGACAAAAGAATCAGGCTCCCGACTTGGTTTCTTTGTTTTTAGAAGAAGATGGATTGTTTTCAGATATGGTTGTTCCTGCTCCGGCACAATCAGAAAATAAAATAACTTATAAAAACCTCTGGCTTAAATGTGTAGGGTTAGACAAGGAAGCTCTGACAGATTACAATACTAATGTTGCTGCTCTTTTCGGAGAGCTAGAAACAAAAGCAAATATGCTGCTTGCTTTTTTTTACAAAGAATGCAGCCTGAAAATAGAATATACAGATGGAGCAATAAATGGTGGAGCGCTAAATAGTCCAACAATTTCATTTAAAGTGAAACTTTTTGGTAAAGATTTTCCAGAACACGATGATATGCTGAACGAAGCCCGTCTTACGGCTATAGCAATCTCCATATTTCTTGCACATCAACTCTGTATTCCCCCTGCCGAATTAAGAATTCTTTTCCTTGACGATCTCTTTATCGGGCTGGACATGACCAATAGAATTCCTTTATTGAAAATACTCACTGCGGATAATTTAGGAGACGGTAGTTCATTTAAAGATGCTCAGATTATCCTCACTACGTATGACAGGGAATGGTTTAACATCGCTAAATCATATCTTCCAAGCTGGCAAAAAACAGAATTTTATGTAGATAATCATAGTGGTTCTGTTGACAGACCATTAATCAGAAAATCGGGCAGTTATGAGGAAAGAGCTTGGTTTTATTTAACACAGGGAGATTATCCAGCCTGTGCAAATTACTTGCGAAAAGCTTTTGAGCAAAAGTTACGCAGCATTCTTCCTGATAATATGAAACATTCTGGCTTTTCAGAATCAGATAAAGATGCCAGCTACATTATTATTTCTAAAGAACATTTGTCAATAGATCAAAATGATGAAGCGTGGTTTTTCCAGCCTAAGAACTCAAAAGGGAAGAATAATTCCCCGTCTCGCCCTACGGGATTACAAAAACTGATAGATACGTTTGAAACCCTGATGAAAAACTATCGGATAGATTTTCCACATATTGATGATCTAAACAGAATTAAGAACAGATTATTAAATCCTCTTTCACATCACGATTTAAGATCTCCAATATTTAAAACAGAGTTGGAAACAGGATTTGATATTCTCAAAGAATTGAACAAAATAAAGACACAAGTAATTGTGAAAGTTCCGGACGAAAGTCCAGTATATCTGTTTTTTGATAAGGGAGATGCTAACACAGGTAATGATTACAAATATAAATTCCAACTTTTAGAGAATCTAATACAGCTGGAATACAATGGGGAAGAAAGAATGTTGAATGCAGAATGTAAACCAATAGCCCGTTTTTTAAAGTCTGACAATTCAGAAGAACCGAGAGAAGGGAAAAATCAAAGATCTCTGTCTGATTTATGCAAGGGTATTTGTATTTTTTCAATGCCACCTAAGGAAGATAAAAGAAATGTTGTTTTTAATCCTGACGATTTAATAAATCAGGTTTATACTGAGGCTGGTCAAAGATTAAAAGATCTTTTGTAAATGATACAACAGGAACTGAACCGGTTTTATACAGAATTATTACAGGATATTCGTTCAGAGCAGCTTTCAAATGAAGAAGGTGGTTCTCTGGAGCAGTTATTTACTAAGCAGGCTATTGATCTCCTCTCTGAAGGAGGAGAAACGGCAGATGTCAGGATTTCTTTCCATGAAAGTATCGTACCAAGATACCGTCATAAAATAAATGCTTATGCGATTGCTGATAATTATGAAACGCTTGATCTTTTTGTAACAGTATTAAAGTGTACGGAGGTCCCAGCCCGTATTCAGAAATCAGACATTGATAATGCGGCAAAACTGTTAGTTTCGTTTTTGAAAAAAGCTGATAATAGAGAATATGCGAATAGCCTCGAAGAATCATCTGAGATATTTGACTTTGCACACACATTAAATGCCTCAGCAGAACTAAGTGGAAACCTTGTAAGAATAAATATATTTATTTTAACCGATGGCATCTATAACGGGGAGATTCCTCTACAAAAAGAATTAAATGAGATTCCTGTTTTTTTCAGAGTGATTGATTTGAATTATCTTTTCAATATTTCTGAGAAAGAATATGTTCCTATTGAAATTGATTTTGAGCAGCAAGGTTACGAAGTCCCTTGTATTAAAGCGGATATAGATAATCCTGATTATCAGTCTTACCTGGCCTTAATCCCCGCACAGGCACTTGTCTCCGTTTATGAGCAATATGGAGCCCGGCTATTAGAACAGAACGTGAGATCTTTTTTACAATTTACCGGGAAAATAAACAAGGGAATACGAAATACGATACTGAAAGAGCCACATATGTTTCTTGCTTTTAATAATGGTATTGCAGCCACTGCCGACGATTTAAAACTAAAAAAGACAGAAAAAGGATATTTGATTGAATCCGTAAAAGACCTTCAGATTGTAAATGGAGGTCAGACAACAGCATCTATATATCATACCTGGAAGAAGGATAAGGCGGATATAAAAGATATTGTAGTTCAGGTCAAACTGAGTATAATAAAAGACAAGTATAATTTTGCCGAAATCGTGAGCCGTATTTCTGAATATGCCAATACTCAGAATAAAGTTTCTATTTCTGACCTGAGTTCTAACACTCCATTTCACATTGAACTTGAGAAATTATCCAGAAATATATGGGCTCCACCTGTTAGTGGTCAATCCCATCAGACAAGATGGTTTTATGAAAGAGCCAGAGGTCAATACAGAAATGCAAGATCGCGGGAAGGAACTACAAAAGCAAAACTTAAAGCATTTGACCTGAAAAATCCTAAAAAGCAGTTTTTCACGAAAGAAGAGCTGGCAAAATTTATAAATACCTGGAGTGAAGTCTATGTCGAAGATAAGCTTATTATAGGACCTAATATAGTTGTAAGAGGAAGCCAGAAAAATTACGCACAGTTTATCGCACATAATATTCCTGAAAATCCGGATAGTAAATATTTCGAAGATTCAATTGCAAAGGCTATACTATTTCGTACAAGTGAAAAATTGTATGGGATAAAACCTAATTCAATCGGGGATATGAGGTATATTACAGTTCCCTATACTCTTGCATTACTGTCCTTTAAGAAGAATTCGGAAATAAATCTGTCTGAAATTTGGAAGAAACAAGGCATCTCAGAAGTATTGCAGACTACTATTTATAATCTGATGATTCAAGTAGAAGAATTTATAAAAAAGAATGCACTCGGAGCTTTATTTGGTGAGTGGGCAAAAAAAGAAGATTGTTGGAACATGGTTAAAGAACAAAACTTCGAAATAGATATTTCTGATATTATGAATGATTTGGGAATCAAAATTCAAAAAGAAAAAAATTAAATAAAGAAGAAATTCATCAAGCAGAAGTTGCAGCAATTGATGAAATATTAAGATCGGTTCATTCCAATACATGGAAAAAGATAGAAGCATGGGGAAGAGGATCAGGAAAGATTTCTCTTCATTTAGGAAATATTGCTTTTGGACTGGCCGGAAAGGTCAAAAACGACAGAGAGTTTTCAGAGAGTGAAAGACAAAATGGAATTGAATTAATTGATTTGGTCACTAAGGAAGCGCCAGAATTATTTTATGATATGGAAGTTTTTTGCTAAGAAGAAAGCTCTCAAAAGGAGGAAATTGTAGAAGTTATTAAGGCCTTGGTTGATCGGGATAAGAAAAATAAAAGGCTACAAATCTATGAATTCAAATTAATGAACGAGATTCTAAAGGGTGAAAAAGAGCTTACTGATCGCAACAAATTTTTCGCTCAAAAGAATATTGATAAGGCTAAAAAGTGGGGGTATAATCCAATTTGGTTTTACCCTTGCTAAAATGGTGATTTTGATTTAAATTATTGATTATCAATTTGTCAAATAAATCAACAATGCCATGATCAATACCATCACTAATTTAGAAGAAGTAAAAAGTTTCTTCATAAGTTTAATTGAAGAGGAAAGCCTGAATTTTCATCCTGATGAGGATTTTCAGAACTATATCAATCTGGATTCAAAGCTTCCGACCTATACGATGAAGAGGCTATGCGGTTGAATGGTTTATTGGAAAAGTGCTTTGATATCTGTGATAAGGAAGGGATTGATATTTTACAATTTGAGTATGGAGATTTTTTTGGTAAAGACGGGATTGGACAAGTTTATTCCTTTGCCGTCTTCAATATATATTGATTGAAAACAAAAATTTTTTCCATTTCCAAGCCAACTTTAAAAATGCTAAATTTATGAATTATAGTTTAATTAAATATGAAGGATAAAGTCGGGATATTTTCATTTTTTTCAGGTGCAGGGTTTTTGGATCTTGGTTTTGATACAACAGCAGGATTTGAAACAGATTTTGTAAATGAATTCCATGCGCCATTTATGGAAATTTATAAAGGTGCAATTGATAATGGGTTTACCCGTTTTGCTGAAGCATAAGAAGATTGTTTATGGCTAAATCCAACTTAGATATCAGGTTTTATTCCCAAATCATTGATTTGCTAAAAGCGGCCAGACAAAATGTAGTTCAGGTAGTAAATCAAACCATGGTTGTCACCTACTATGAAATCGGTAGGATGATTGTTGAAGAAGAGCAAAATGGCAAGGAAAGAGCCGATTATGGAAGAGAACTTTTGAAGGGGTTATCGGCTACGCTTACTAAAGAATTTGGCAGGGGGTATTCAGTTGATAATCTTGAAAATATGAGGAGGTTTTATCTGACTTACAAAAAATCCGAAACACTGTCTCGGATTTCATCGGAGTCAAATTCCGAAACAGCGTCCCGGAAATTGAAATCATCATTACCTCTTAAATCTTTCTCAGCATTTCAGTTAAGCTGGTCTCATTATTTGATACTCATGCGAATTGATCAAGACGAGGAACGGCAATTTTACGAGATAGAGGCATCTAAAAACCACTGGAGTGTAAGAGAATTGCAGCGACAATTTGACTCCGAATTGTACGCCCGCTTGGTTTTGAGCCGTAACAATAAAAAAGTCAAAGAGCTTTCTGAAAAAGGATTGATAATCGAGCATCCCGGGGATGAAAAAAAGACCCTTATATTTTAGAATTCCTTGGTTTGCCGGAATTTTCATCTTATTCAGAAACTGAGTTAGAAGATCAAATAATCAGCAAACTAGAACATTTTCTGTTGGAACTTGGCAATGGTTTCACTTTTGTAGGCAGACAGGTTCGGTTTACTTTTGATGAAGAGCACTTTAGAGTTGACCTGGTGTTTTACAACAGGATACTGAAGTGTTTTGTGTTGATTGATTTGAAAATAGGTAAACTCAAACATCAGGACTTGGGTCAGATGCAGATGTATGTTAACTACTATGACCGCTTTGTGAAACTGGATGACGAAAACAAAACTGTAGGTATCATTCTGTGTAAAGACAAAAAAGATACTATGGTAGAAATAACCCTTCCTGAAAACAACAAACAGATTTTTGCCAGCAAATACAAATTGGTGTTGCCCAGCAAAGCCGAATTAAAGAAGATAATAGAATAATGAACAGACAGTGAAAGAAATAACGCTGGATTTAGGTTATATAGAAAGTGATCTTTCACTAAAATAAATGAAAGAGCAAGTAATACTTTGTTTGTAGTAGAAGACGCTGCTGAACATGGTGAAGCTCCCTATCAATTGATAGAAGGCTGTTTTTATGACTTCGAATTAAGTAATCCTGCATTCTATTTAGCAGATCCTTATGACAACGTTATTCAGGCACATAAAAGGGTAAGTCACATAGGCAGAATAGCTCCGAATATATATGTTGGGACGCTTGAAATCCAGATTTATAGAAAAGCTCAAATTATCTTCTTTTTCATACACATGATGACAAAGACTCCGGGGAATTATGGAGAATAACAGGAGATGGGCCAGAAGTCTACTCAAAAATTAAAATGATAAAAACTTGCTACAAAGAGCCATCTCAAGAGTATTATTTGGTTGTAAAGATTGAGGAGGTTGAGGATTTAGAATTTAAAAATTTGAGATGGGATTTTAAGAAGTTAAAGAATTATTTATCATACAATGCCTCAGCCTTTCCTTTTACTGCGACCTTAACAGAATTGATGAGGAATAAAGTTAAATAACCTCAAGGAGATAGGTCTTGTAAACAAATTTAGTTTAGCTGATGAGTGCTTTGGAAAACTCCTTCTAGTGATGAAAATAGAATAGCTGAAGAAAGAAACCACCTTCAAAGATGCCATTACCCTAGGGAAAAGAACTATTACTTTTCCATTAAAAGAAAGAATTTTAGAATTAGAGGCCGCTTAAAAATCCACCAATTCCCCAATCCCGACCTTCAACGCCTCCGCCAACTTATCCATCACCTCCAACGACACATTCCTCTTCCCTTGTTCTATTCCTGAGATATAGGGTCTGTTGAGACCGGACCTTTCGGCCAGTTCCTCTTGGGACAGGCCTTTTTCTTTTCTGAGGGTTTTGAGCCTTATTCCGAATTTTTCTTTGATATCCATAAAATAAAATTGTTTACTATTGTAAACATTTAGATTTTTTCATTATATTAAGATAGTCAGTTATGTCAATCAAATAAACAAAATGTCTATGTATAAAGCATTCTTTCCCCCAACCCTTTCTCCAAACTGGAGCATCTCAGATGATGATCCCGATAACAAGTATATAGAACTTTTGGGATATGATGGTGAATATCTGATTGCTATCAGCTATGAACCGGATGAAAATAAGTCAAAACCCTATTTCCTGAATTTTCAGCAGATGAAGGGGGCTTTTCTCAGGTTTGATTATACCTCATTTGAAATCGATTGCTGGTATCCTGATCCTGAGGCTGCAAGCATGGCTGCTTTAGCGCTTATGCATATGGTCAAGCTACATTATCCGAAGTTTTTACCCATTTCCCATGAAATGTACATCGGTCTTGGCCCTGCATCTCAGCTGGAACAAATCCAAAGATATTTTGGAGGAGAACTCAAGGTCTCCTCTGTCTCAGGAAAGGATTTGGTATTTAAAAAAGTCATTTATATGCCTGGTGAAGATGACTTTTTTGCTCACGCTGGAAAGATTATTAGAGAATATGTTACTCATTTTAAAATCGCAGAATCGGATTTTATCGGAGGTCATTTGTGCAATGAGAACAGCCAAAAGCTTGGAAAATTAGACTATCAGGGAAATATTTTAAACGAATCAATATATCATCAAATATAAAAACGGGGGCAACGCTCTAAAATTTGCAATACCGATTATGAGACCAAACAAAGTTGGACAGGTGGTAAGGTTCCATACCCCTTACCCGGACGAAGACCCTAATATGATTTATCATTTGCTGGATTTTGATGAGAGAAATCATTTCCCTACACCATCAGCAGATATTCAGGTGATTTTCTCCGACTTATCTTTTGTGCCCATCAACAGGGTAAGGCTTGAGGAATTGGAAGTTGTTGAGTTTGATCTTAAAGATCTGATGCGGTACAAAATAACCGTCATCAAAGAAGACAATACGGAAGCGGTAGGTAGGGTTGTGAAACTCCATCAGGAAAAGATCATTCCCGAACTTTCTGTTATAAAAGGTAAAGGTGTCATGACAAATGCGCTGATCACTATAAAAGATTTTGACGGTCAAGAACATACCGGTTTTCTTTTTGTGACCCCGAACCCTGAATTCTCCAATCTAATACACTATTAATAAATGTTTCACACTAAATCTTAAAACCATGGAAGAAATAACCATCACACTATTGCTGAAAGACAAAAAAATCATGAGCCTACTTGGCCCAAATGCAGGTTGGCCACTAACCATTTGGTGGGACAGGGAAATGCAGGTAAATTTCCCTAAGAAGGATTGGGATGAAGAAAAGGTGACCGGAAGTACAATCCATCAATATATCCGACCTGGAAAATATTGGTATAGTTGATTGATAATATATTGGCCTCAAGAAATGATCTTGGGGCCATTTTTTTAAGGTAAGTTATCCACCACCCGCTTCACACAGCTCCCCAACTCCCCCGTCACCTCAAAATCCCAAAAACGCAGCACTGTCCAGCCTTTGGATTGGTAATAGTGGTTGATTTCCCGGTCTCTTTGCCTATTCCGCTCGATCTTCGGAATCCAGAATGCTCCATCTATAAAGATCACCATCTTGTATTTGATATATCAGGCTTTCATTAAAATGGACACAAAAACCCGATATGTCCATTTTATCAAAAAAAATGGACATATAGCCAATATATGTCCACCAAGTATGGCTATATTGCAGACGTGTTCAATAAAAGCGTCTTTTCTGGACATATTTAAGCTATGGTTTACGACAGAACACAACCCTTTAACAGACTCCCGCTTCTACCCCCAATAGGTATAGCAGAAGATGTGGATATTCTAAAAAAACTTGTCAGTTCCTCTAGGGCATTGGCTTCTGTTGATGGCAATGTCCAAAGACTACCAAACCCATATATGCTTGTTAATACAATATCCCTCCAAGAGGCAAAGGCATCCTCCGAGATTGAGAATATCTTTACTACCGAGGATGAACTATATAAAGCTGTATCGGATACTATACAGGAAGGACATGCCAGTCCCTCCACTAAGGAGGTGTTGCGGTACCGGGAATCACTGTGGGAAGGATATCGACGTATCCAAGAAAAAGCAGCCATTGATTTGGATGGAATCGTTGCAATTTTTAGGCAGATCAAAAACACCTCAGGTGGAATACGTCCCCCACATTCATTGACAGTAATCAGAAGGGGCCAAAGTGAATTTAGGGCCGGAGAAATAATCTATACCCCACCAAGAGGTCTTGGTATTGTAGAAAATTTGATGGATAACCTTCTGGATTATTTAAATGATACTGTAGATGCAGATACGGATCCACTCCTAAAAATGTGTATATCCCATTACCAGTTTGAGGCTATCCATCCATTTCCTGACGGGAATGGGCGTGCAGGGCGAATTCTGAACTTATTGTACCTTGTCAAAAAAGGACTACTGAATCAACCGATTCTATATCTTTCCAAATACATCATTGTCCATAAAGACGATTATTACCACCACCTTGCCGGGGTAACCCAGGCCGGTAAATGGAAACCATGGATCCTTTACATGTTAGATGCGGTGGAACAAACAGCTCAACTTACCAATCGGCTAATAATAAGTATATTGGATCAAATGGAATCTACTCTTGAATATGGAAAAAAAACCATCAAGTGGTATAATAAGGAAGTTAATGAATTGTTGTTCAGCCAGCCCTATATCAAACCAAAACTGGTTGGCGACCTTCTGCAAATATCATCTAGAACAACACTGAACAAATACTTTAGTGAACTGGTAGAAGCTGGAATATTGGTTCAAATCAAGGATGGTAGGGAGGTCTATTATATCAATAGCGACTTGGTTAAAATTCTAGAGGGATAAGGTCGATCCTATTATTCATTTACTTAATTCATCCACCACCCGCTTCACACAGCTCCCCAACTCCTGCTTCACCTCAAAATCCCAAAAGCGCAGCACGGTCCAACCTTTGGATTGATAGTAATGGTTGACCTCCCGGTCTCTTTGCATATTCCTCTCAATCTTCGGAATCCAGAAGTCCCGGTTGGATTTGATGGTTGATTGGCGGTTTTCCCAATCATGCCCATGCCAGAATGACCCATCTATAAAGATCACCAACCTGTATTTGATAAAGCTGATGTCAGGTTTTCCGGGGAGTTTTCGTTTGTTGCTTTTGTACCGGATGCCTGCATGCCAAAGGGCTTTTTTGAGCAGTTTTTCCGGTTTGGTGTTTTTGCCCTTGATTCGGGACATGTTGAAAGACCGCTGCGGGGTGGTGTAAAAACCTGCTTCCTCCGAAAACCTGGGCACAGAGATTTTTGGTTCGGGATAGGGTTTGATGGTGGCAGGTTTTGACTTTTTGGGCATGGCTTTGAAGAAGGTGAATCTAATATGTCCAGTTTTCTAAATAAAAATGGACATATCCCCACTAAATGTCCACGAGATTCTTTAGTTTTCTTACTCTTACTTAAGTAAGTTATCATTTCTGAAATAGTAGCTGCGAAAGTGTATCATAATGATCTTTATATTTTTTCTCATCATTTTCCATTAACGTATTGAGATTCATTAACCTCCATTTAACTGCCGGGAAATCTTGAAAAGAATAAATGGACCAGTCTGGCTCTAATCGTTGTATACTTAGAAGAAATTGTTTATCATATTCCGTTAATTTTTCATGAATAGTAGCAATTAAGAGGCTACGAGTTTCCTCAAAATCCTTATATGTAAATTGTTCCGTAGTCATACCCATAAATTGTTTTTCCAATGCTGAACGCTGGTTCATGAGATTGGGAGAAATAATTTCATGAAATGGTTTGTTCCCTCCAAGAAGTCCAAATAGAAAGCCCTTTTTGATTTCTTCAGAAAAGCCTTCGGTATTTAACAGAAATTTGATGTCGAATAGATCTCGGGGATGTTGTCTTGCTAATGCAGCACAAATCTTTCCCCCATAAACCTGACCAATCGGCACTATAGGTATTGTACAAAAAATATCAAATTCATTTTGTGCTGTTTCGCATAAAATTCCTTTGAATGTTGATCCATAAATGCCTCTTTTTATCTGGTTCACTTCCAATTTTACGATGGCATTTTTTGTCGATATCAAAAGCTTTAATGCTAAAGGTAAATGGGTCACTGAAACTTTCGGCACTACGGACTCGATATTTGATTTTATTCTTAAAAGAGCTTCGTTGATTTTTCTGACTGACACCTCTCTATCCTCAATGGGCACATAAGTGAGGTCTATATCGACCGAAAGTCGTGGCATATTTCTCAAAAACAAATTTATAGCTGTTCCTCCATGCAGTGCAAAGCATTTCTCTTTTCCTACCTCCGGAATTATAGCCAGAAGGAGATTTACTTGATTTCTAAATTTCTCCCTGATCATCTTCTTCTAATTCTTTGGGAACAGTTATTTGGTATTTGGGGATATACTTGCCGTTTTTTACCAAACTTCTTTTACCCTTTCCAAGATCAATTTCATCAAATTTAATATAGCTTAACCAAGAATGCCCGGCTTTTTCCGCAAGGTATAAAAAGAGTCTTTTCACTTTGACAGATTTACAGCACTCCAAAAGTTCCTGCACAGTTTTAGGCCTAAGGTTGTTCAATCCCTCCATAAGTTCAAAACACGCTAACAATGAATTTTCTTTGGGGCTGAGATACAAACATTCAAACATTGCACGGGCTTGACCTGATATTTTTATTTTGAAATTTTTGACCTCAAATTCTACAAGACCAATATTGGGAGGAAGGAAATCCGTCAATGAGACCGAAAAATCTAATCCCCAATCATATTGATGAAACCAAGTAGGTAAATGCTCTTTGGCTAAGGCAAAAAGAAAAACTTTTGATGACCCCAGTTCTAAATAATGTGTTTTGCCCAACATAGATAATGCTGTAAGTCCGCCTGGGTGAAAGGTGGTGTTCAATTGGTTTTGCATAGCGAAAATCGCACCCTCAAAGCCTACATTATCCTCTGCTCTAATCATTGCCCCTGATCCAATGGACTCAAACCAATGGCTTTTTCTGTATCTCTTTTGAAGGTCTAGACTATATCCTTGATCAGTCAGCCAACTGCTTGTAAAAACTATCCCAGAAGGATTAGAGCTAAGCAGCTTGTTTATTTTAGATCGGTTATCGTTATCCATAGTACCAATATATGAATTTATTTAAACTCAATCAAAAATAAGGTTTAAAAAAAATATAATAAGAGTACTATAGATACCAATATGTTAATAAATTTAAACTTAAGTTGAACAACTTTTATGGTTTGGTATTTTTGCCCTTAATTCGGGACATGTTGAAAGACCGCTGCGGGGTGGTGTAAAAACCTGCTTCCTCCGAAAACCTGGGCACAGAGATTTTCGGTTCGGGATAGGGTTTGATGGTGGAAGATTTAGACTTTTTGGGCATGGACTTTAACAATGCTCATTTTCAAATACCAATTTTCCATAGTGATACAATTGCATGACAGGTGATAACCTTGCCACGGCTTCCGCAGAACAGGAGGCATCTAACAAGTTGAAACTTGCTTCATCGCCTACTTTTGGCCAGACCTGATTGCCTTTCTTGTCTAAGGGAGTAATTCCTTTGGTGCCGATGCCCAGGCATCTGGAAAGTCCATATTCGTGGTTGTATCGGTAAAGCTCGGCCATATTCTTGGCTTTATCCAGCATGCTGCCGGTGCCAAAGGGTTGCCAATGGTCGGTCACGCAATCTGTACCCGACATGACCCGGATGCCATGGTCCAACATGGTCGGAATAGGCATCACATTGTAACCAATTGGCACAGTCGTGGTGATTCCAATATCCGCTTGTGCCAAGGCTTCACAGGTGGTCCTTAGTGTTTTTTCATCCAAAGCCCCCATCACAAAGCAGTGACTCAGGTAGGTTTTGCCTTTGAGGACAGGGTTTTCGTTTACTTTGGCGATCAGGTATTGCACTGTTTTAAGACCCGATTCACCTGATTCGTGTAAGTGGATGTCCAAGCCTTTGTTGTAATCCAAAGCCAGTTGCACGGTGAAATCCATGGTTTTTTCGATCTGACCATCCAAAGAAAATGGATCCACACCTCCTATATAGTCAATGTCCATCTGCGCAGCTTCCCGCATCAGGTCCTGAGAACCCGAATAGTAAATACCATGTTGGGGAAAGGCCACAAGTTCTGCACCGAAGGAATCCTTTTTGTTTTCCAGGGCTTTTTGAAGGTTTTTAAGGGAATCGAGTTGGGAAGTGGGTTCTATATTAACATGGCTACGGGCATAATCCGTCCCTTTGGATTGGAGGAGTTGGATCAGCTTTTCAGCCCTTTCTGTGGAATGGGGTAAGAGCGTTGGAATGACCACTTTTTCATGTTCAATGAGCTCCTTGACCGTTCTGAACTTGCTTTCCCGGGCTTTCCATGGTCCGCCGTAGTAGGTTTTGTCCAAGTGGATATGCATGTCCTTCATGGCAGGCAGCATCAGAAAACCTTTGGCATCGATGGCTGAAGGGTCTGAACTGTTTGGTAGAATTTCGGTGATTTTGCCATTTTCGACTACCATGGAAAATAGTGCTGTTGTCGTCGCTATGACCTCAATCTCGTCCCTGACAAAACCTGTTTCCATTCTGACATTTTTGAAAACTGTCATGGAACTTTCTCCTTTTGGTTTTATGGGGTCAGGAGTACTTCCAAATGTAAATGACGGGGCAAGAATACCGGCACCTGTCAGGGCCATGGTTTGGGAAAGAAAATTTCTTCTATTGAGGGCTTTATCGGACATAATTTGATGTTTTGTTTTCAAATTTAACAAAAAGGATAAGTTAATAATTGTTTGTGCGCTTGCATGTGTACCTTACCCACAGATTGATGCTCAATTCTAAGGTGAGTTTTTTTATTGCTTGATCTTGCTGCTTACGTAAAAGGAAAACTCTTTTTCAGGTGGAAAGGAGGGGGAAAAAATAGATTTTGGACTTTTTTTTCGGTCAGGGGAGGAAACGGATGGCTTAAGTTTTGTGAGATTTAAAAAAAAAGCCTGATCATTTTAAGTATCAGGCTTTAATTTATGGTTTAATTATTCAGATAAGCTAAACAGGCTTCCTTGCAGCTTTCACATGCTTTGGCACAAGCCTGACAATGGTCGTGGCTGTGTTTGCTACATTCTTCAGCACAGATTCCGCAGATTTTAGCACAGTATTTTATCAGGTCATTGACTTCTTTGAAACTACCGGAAAGTATCTTACTGGTAGTCAGGCATACAGAACCGCAGACCTGATCTGTTTGGATGCAATCTTTCATGTGGCTCACATCCTTTTCATGCAGGCATGCATCTGCACAATGAAAACAAGCATTGGCACATTCCTGAAGTTTGATAATCAATTCGTTACGTTTCATAGTATTAGATGGTTTAAAGTTAAAAATCAATTTAGTTGTGTTTATAAAAGTGCAAATACCATTCCATGGAAAGAATGGGTGTTAATTCAATGGAATTTTATACTTTTAAAAAGAAAAATTCACAAAACCACATCTCTTATGAAAATCAAAACCTTTTTATCGCTATTGCTCTTAATGGGAACTGTTGTTTCCTGTAATGTCGGCCTCAACAATTATAGTGAAACCGTAGAAATTGAGGGTGTCAAAAGGCTAAAGCTCAGTGGGGTCTTCAATGTCAATATTTCCCAATATGACCAAGAGTCTTTGGAGATTATAGGTGACGAGAAGTTGGTGAAAAAACTCAAGGTCAAACAGACCGGGGATTTGTTGGAATTGACTTTGAGTGAAAAAGATCAGGGAGGTTTTTTAAAGAATAACAGTGTTCAGGTAGATATTTCTATAGCCGATCTAACAGAGCTTAAGTTTGAGGGGGCCGGAAATATTAGAACCAGCGAGACACTGACTTTGGATAATTTTCGGATTTCCGGAAATGGGGTAGGAAATATTCAATTGGAAATAGAAGCTGTATCTGTAGAATCCAGGTTAAATTTTGTCGGTAACATGGAATTGAAAGGAGAGACCAATGAATTTAAATTGGTCAATGAGGGCATAGGCAATATTGATGCATCCAAATTCATAGCCCAAAAGGTGAATTTGGTAAGTTCGGGTATAGGTGCTGTTTCCGTTCATTGTGAGGATGAACTTAGCCTCAGGGTTGATGGGATTGGATTGGTAAGTTATACCGGAAATCCCACTGTCATCAGCGAAAAAATCTCTGGACTTGGTAAGGTGAACAGGAACTGAATTGGAAGGTAGAAGGTAGATTTTGGAAGGTAGAATAAATGAGGGAGCCGTCATTTTGAGTCCCTAACATTTTAATCATGTTCAGAAAAGGATTGACATTAGGTTTCCCGTCATCCTGAGGCACGAAGGATCTCCAGAGGTCCTATTTATGTTCAAATTTATCATTTCCTGAACCTCGGGAGATGCCCCGAAAGGATAGAGACAGGCTTTCCTGCGTCATGACGGCTGCTCCGAATTCTGTCATTGGTAGTGGAGAAAATTTGGCATTTACAGAAAGGGAATGACATCAAGGCGGGCTGCAGACCTCTCCTGACGTCGAGGTGACAAGGCAAAG
>NZ_JABFHF010000044.1 GCF_015476655.1 Aquiflexum lacus | reverse complement strand
AAAAATAATCTAATTATCCGTATATATCCGGTTATTTTCTCGATCGGTCTTTCAGACCAAGGGGTTTCTTATCGGTTCCTATGACCTAGGGTTGCACCCTAGGCTGTCACAGAATTGCCCTTCAGGCCAATTTATTTTTATTGCTAAACTGAATTAACCATGTTTGAAAAATTTCATTCATCCTTCACCAACACCTAAATAACAGGTCGGACAAATACCTTTCCTTACCATCCAAATAATCCTTTCAAATGTTGCATTCCAGGATGTCACAGAACGGCCCTTCAGGCCTATTTAATTTACCCATCCAACCACTCCTTCAACCCTCCCACCTTCTCCCTACTGACGAGAATATCATTGTCGCTGCAATTGGCCAATTTGATTTTCAGACGGCTGTTGGAATAGGTATGGATCTCTGCTATGGCTTCAAAGGAAGAAATGTATTTTCGGTTGAGCCGAAAAAACTTCTTGGGATCTAACATTTCTTCCAATTGATCCAGGGTGTAGTCCAAAACAAACCGTTTCCCTTCAAAAGTCTGCAAAAAAGTCACTCGCTCCTCACTCATAAAAAACGAAGCTTCTGAGGCCAACACCGATTGGATTTTTTCTCCGATTTTGACCATAAACCTGGATTTGAATTCTTTTTGTTGCGGTTGGAGGAGTTCCTTGATTTGATTGAGATCAATTGTGGTTTTGACTTTTTGGCTCTTGAATTTGTTTATTGCCCCTGCCAATTCCTTGGGGTCGATAGGCTTAAGCAGGTAATCCACCGAGTTGAGTTTGAAAGCCTTAATGGCGTATTGGTCAAAGGCGGTAGTGAAAATGATCGGGGAACTGACCTTTACCCTTTCAAAAATTTCAAAACTCAAACCATCTGCCAATTGAATATCACAGAATATCAGGTCGGGCGCAGGGTTGGTTTGCAGCCATTCGATTGCCGATGTAATGCTGTCCAAATGTCCATAGATATTTGCCCCGGGAAGTAATTCCAAAATGAGCTGTTTCAACCTATTGGCAGCAGGTCTTTCATCTTCTATCAAAAGTATGTTCATGCGCCGTTAAGTTTTAGCAGTGGAAGTTCTACGATAAACTCCTTTTCTGTTTCAGTGAATTTTGGACTTTGGTTACTTAAGAGGGCATAACGCTTTATGATATTGGACAATCCTATACCCGTTTTTGACTCCTCCTTGGTCAATTTGGGCTGAAGAATATTGCGCACAATTAAATTGCTATCCGTTTGTTCGATCATGATTTTGAGTGGTTTCTCCAAACTTGCAATATTATGTTTGATGGCATTTTCCAATAGCAATTGTAGAGAAAGAGGCGGGAGGTGATACCCCTTTAACTGATGAACATCAATAAAATATTCGAGACTTCCTTCAAACCTGATTTTTTGAAGGTTCAGGTAGTTCTCTGCAAAGCCAATTTCTCTGTCCAAACCTACCAACTCCTCTTGCTGTACCTCCAAAACATAGCGGTAGATTTTGGACAATTGCTGTATAAATTCTGCGGATTTATCGGCACTTTCATAGACGAGATTACTCAGCACATTGAGTGAATTGAATAGAAAATGGGGATTCAATTGGTCTTTTAGTGATTGGTATTGACTGGAGATGTTTTCTGATTTAAGCTGTTCTGCTTCAATGGCAGCAGACCTCCACTCGTACAGCCAAGACCTTGCAATGAAAATGGTAATGATGATCAAGGCTACAAATGTTGGCATCAGGGTATTTTCCAACATCCGTATCCAATTGATATTTCTCAGGTAAACTCCATCAACCGTTATCAAAACATAGAAAGAAACTAAAATATAGCTGACTATAAAAGAATAAATCATATAAGAAGCCGCTGTCAAAATGAGCCTCTTTACTGGTTTTTCTATCCAGGATATCCTTTTGTTATAATACTCCTCTACCTTGAACCCTCCCAAACTTAATGCAGAGGACATTAAAAAAGAAAAAATCCAATCCGGAGCTATGGACAAAATCCCCTCCAAAGACAAAAAACAAGTTGGGCAGAACAACAACATCAAGATGGTAGAAATCCCAAAATTCAGTAGGAAAAACCGCTTGGCGGAGTTGAAGATAGTGGCTGATCGGAAAAAATCTTTGCTCATAAAATTTTCCTGATAGGATGTTTATAATGGGAATATCTGTTTTTTTGCTTTTAAATATTAGTCTTTTTTGGCCTTTGAAGCTAATATTCCCCAACCTCCGGAACCAATCAGAAAACCCAAGGCATAGAAAAACCCGGTATTGTTCACCGCAAACATCACTACTTCCTCATCAAATAAACTGATGGTAAGACTGATTGGAGCGATTATTCCATGCCATATTCCCCAAAGGAATCCATAGGTCTGACCTGTAAGGCATTCATCAACTGGCTCATTTGCCGCACAGGAAGTCATCAAGGTCAGCAGGAAAATGCCCAATAGAATTTTATTGGATTTTAGATTTTCAGGGCTTTTTTTCATGGTCAATTGGTTTAGATTTGAAACAACTGATTTATTTATTTTTGGATATTTCTATCATCATTCTACTCCATTTTGCCTTATTGATTCCAAACAATATTCCGCCAACAAGCATCACCCCTGCGGTGGCCAAACCCACCATATTGTAAAATGGCACTTCAGGAATTCGGGTCAACATCTCACTGACAAAAGCCGCATAAAGTCCTATCACAGACCAATACATGAAAGAGAAATGAAGATAAGCCCAATTTTTGATTTGATTGCGCACTAAAATCGGAATCATCCCTAAAATCAGCGTGCAGGAACTGACCACTGCGAAGTAATGAAAAATCCCCCATTTGCCAAATAAGTTATAAAGCATAAAGGCCGTTGCCAGCATAACTACCATGCTTACTACATATAAATAGCCTGCTCTGCTATGGATTTTGCTTCCTTTTGTCATCACCAAAACTGCTGAACCAAAAACCAAAGCCAAAACAGAAGCTATAAAGTGAATCAAACCGATTTGATTGTTAATGAGATTGTACATGGCTAAAGGGTATTTTAATAAAGTTCTATGATTTTATTTTTTCAGATTCATTCTAAACCCGACGCTGGCAACAAATCCATTTGAATAAAATGGACTTCCTGCGATTTTATCAGCTCTTGCTTGGGAGGTCATGACACCTAATTCCAAGAAGTAATTAAAAGCCGGAGTTGGGAAAAACTCAAAACCAAAAGTTCCGTATGTGCTTAACCTGAAGGATTCCGAAGAAAATCTGTCTGAAGGGATAATCCCTGCCAAACCTCCTTCACCATATAGGCGGATACTTTGGCCAACCATTCCGCCAAAACCGACGAAACCCAAGGAGACATTTTGATAGCCGGACCAAACATACTCACCATCCAAGAGGTGCTCAAAGTAAACCTGATTGGCTTTTAGACGGAAAGCTGCATTTCCATTCAGGATTTCCGGGCTGGTTAGATTCAGCCCAAACCCAAAATCATTCTGAAATTGATTTACTTGAAATCCCAAACCTAGACCGGAATGAGGTTTCAATTGCTGTTGGGCCCAAAGCGGAACAGATAACGATGAGCCAAAAAACAGTCCCATCAAAAGGAGAATTAGTGTGGTTTTCATAGGAATTGTGTATTTCAATATGTTGAATAATCAGAATAAAGACCCTCCTGAAAAAAATCAGGAAGGTCAATTTTTCATTTACAGGTATTTTTCTTCATTTCTTCTGCCATGGCTTTTCCCCAAGTTGGATTCAAATTGCCTTCTTTGGCTTCAGCGCCTTCTTTGGCAAAAAGTGCCAAACTGGCATCCACTAGGCCACATGCCTTTTCCGGTCCCTGTCCGAAAAACTGCGCCATGCCCAATTCCATTTGTCCAAGCATCATGATTGCCCTGGGATTCTGCCTGTTGAGATCTACCGCTTTACCAAAAGTCTGCATGGCCAAGCCGGACAAATGTTGCCCACGTGAAGCGGGATCTACTGCCAATTCGCCCATTGTAATAAAACCTTGCAGTGCCACTACCTCAGAGTTGTTGGGAGAAATTTTTGCTGCTTTATCCACATGTTTTTTGGCTTGGTCAAAAAACGGGTCCTTGACGTGGGCCCCACCCTCGCTTCTAAAACCAGCATTGGCCAAGGCAAGTGCTGCATAATAATCCGGCAACCATTCCTCCGGCATCATCTGGGCAATTCTGGCAAAGCCATTGGCAACCTTTTGCAGGTCTTCCGGACTTGCAGCGGATTTCATGTTTTGGAGCTCTTTGAGCATGGCTTTTTCATAAGCTTCATTGGATGCTTTTGTAATCAAAGAAAATAGCATCATAACGATAATAGCTAAACTGTACTTTTTCATAGTTTTTGTAGTTTATAGGTTGTTTAAATTATTTGCGTTTTTGTCCTTGGAAAGGGTTAGAAAGATTCCCAAAAAGAGAAACCTTGGTGCCTGAAGCCTAATGGGGTTCCCCTCGTAAACCCCCTTTTCATTGGGTTCATTGGCATACTGGTAGCCGAAAATATTGTCCCTGCCCAAAACATTGGAGCAGGCCAAATGAATGATCAGATTAGGTTTTGCCAGGTAACTCCAACTTAAACTCAAATCCTGAAAGTTTTTGGTTTTTGAATTCATCTGCCCCGGAAGGTTTGGGTTTTCATAAGTATAGCCATCATTGGCACTCACTGAAACCCCTAATTGAGATTTAAGAGAGGAAATAAAATGCTTGATGACTATAGACCCATTGTGACGGGGAGCGAAGCCGGGCTGTACCATTTCGGTGAAATGTGCAAACTTCCTCCTGCTGTCCACAAAGCTGTAGGTCACCCAAAAGTCAGTGTTCTTGAAGCTCTTTTGATCCCTGTAAAAAACATCCATCCCACGCGCATAGCCTTCCCCATTTTGCTGAATGTTGTCGAATCCCAAAGGCATTGGAAATAATTGGGCCACTTCATAAGTGATGAGATTTTTATAGTCTTTGTAAAATGCTTCTGCACGGATGGTTCTGCCGTTTTTGACCAGAAAGTAATTCAGGATCACATGATCTGCACGGGTATTCTGTGTGCTTTGCTCAAGGACCCTTAATTGCTCAACAGGCATTTGGCTGAACTGTCCTGCAGCTAAGGAAAGCTGCCCATTATTGTCAAATTTGTAAGCCAAAGAAATCCTTGGATCCAACCAACTTTGACCAGCCAAGGAACTGTGTCCTGCCCTGATTCCTCCGCGGAATACCAACCTGTTGTTGAAATAATAATCTGCTTCTGAAAACAGGATGGTATGATGATCCCTGAAATCCCTTTTCAAATCTTCTGAAATCAAGGCCTCTTCATAGTTGAACAGATAGGATTCAAAACCGGTCTTGACTGAAAACTTCTCCGAAAACCCTTTGATGGCAGCCAATTTGGAATGGACCAATTGGTTTTGATTTCTCAATTCCATCTGAGCGATGTCAAATTTGTCCACATTATTGGAATAAGAAATTCCGCCATAATAACTCCAATCGTTTTCCCCTAATTGCCTGAATGATGTTTGGGCAAAAGTGTACTGATTTTGTACGCCAACCAATTGGCCGCGTTCATCTGAATCAGGTAGCGGTTGCCAGATTTTCATGCCATTGGCTTCTGTGTGAACAAAAGCTTTAACTACCCCTTTTTTACCCCATTTTTTTCTGCCGGAGACCTCGGCATCCCATCCATAAGGAGCCCTTTCCCAGTCAAAATTTTGCTTTACCAAAGCTTGGTAGGGAGATAAGTCAAAGTAGTTGGCAGAAGCTGTCAGACTATTTTTTTCCCCGGCCAAAGTTTGTGTATAACCTCCACCGACTGACATGATGCTGATATCACCCTGATTTCTCACCGGAAAATCCACTGTGTTCAAAGCCAAAGCGGAAGAAAGCGCCTGTCCATATTCCGCAGAATAGCCTCCTGTACTGAAAAATGAACCTTTGAATAAATTGGGATTGAATCGGGTTCGGGTCGGTACATTAGAAGCAGTGGTGCCAAAAGCATTTCCAACTTTGAGACCATCTATGAAAATGGCTGTTTCAGTGGCATCCCCGCCACGGACAAATAACCGACCATCATTTCCCACATTGGCAGTTCCCGGCAAAGTCTGAAAGGCCCCAATAATGTCTCCCATCGCGGAGGGTACCGTTACAATATCGATAGGCCGTAATACCACAGCTCTTTTTTCATCAGAAGCCTCCATTGCCCCTGCTGATATGGTCACAGCGGTCATTTCATTGATAGCTTCTTTTAAAACAGGATTTAAGGTATGCAAGCTTCCATTCAATACCACCTCAAACTCCTGCGATTTGAATCCCATAGATTGAAATACCAAAGTGAAATCACCTTCCTCTTTCGTTTCCAAAATATAAGTTCCATCAATTTCAGAAGAGGTGCCCTCGAATGTTCCCTTCAGAAAAATATTGACACCAGGAATTGTCTCACCTTTTTGATCCTTGACAACACCTTGAATGGTGGTTTGTGCCAAAGAACAATTGACTAAGAAGATGAAACAGATGGCTAAAATAATTTTCATGGCAATAATATTTGATCCAAAATTGGGTCAAAAGCGGCGGTGAAAAAATTAAAGTTGACTGAAGTGTGGAAAATGGTGACTGAAGTGTAGGGTGAATGGACGGAAGACGGGAGACAGGAGACGGAAGAAGCGAGAGTTTAGAACCAAACCCTGTCCTGATGAAAATCGGGGAGTCAAGATTCAGGAATCAAGTTTGGGGTGCCGTCATTCTGAGTGGAAAAAATTGGCATTTACAGAAAGGGAATGACATTGGGTTCTGCGTCATTCTGAACGAGCTTTCTGAAATACTTATAGCAATCTGAAAATATTACAGCGAAGTGAAGAATCCCCTATACCTCAGGAGACTCTTCTCTACGTTCAGAGTGACGCTCCAAAAATCTGTCATTGGTAGTTTTTAAAATTTGGCATTTACAGAAAGGAAATGACATCAAGGCGGGCTGCAGACCTCTCCTGACGTCGAGGTGACAAGGCAAAGTTCTTTATAGTCTTGAATGCATTTTTCAGTTCAAGGGTATAAATCCCAAATTCTGTCATTGGTAGTTATGAAAATTAGCATTTACAGAAAAGGTTGTGACATCAAGGCGGGCTGCAGACCTCTCCTGACGTCGAGGTGACAAGGCAAAGTAATGTAATAGATTCGAATGCTATTTGAAGTCCTAAACCATCAATTTCAAAATCTGTCATTGGTAATGAGTTTTATTCTCAAAAATTCCCCAATCATCACATAATGATAGACAATCACTGATTTTTTGTTTTAAATTACTGATAATAACCCAAAGACCTATGAAATACCTGATCGCATTATTTAGCCTTTTTTTGTTCCAGTTTGCCATCGCCCAAGATGGAAAAGTGGGCATATTCAGTCACAACAAAGACATTGGAAATCCCAAACTGAAAGGAAAAACAGTCTATGACAAAGAAACCCAAACCTACCATCTTCAAGGAGCCGGATATAATATCTGGTTTGAAAGGGATGAGTTTCATTATGCCTTTGACAAGGTAGATGGGGATTTTATTCTGACTGCCAATTTTGAGTTTGTAGGTGAAGGCGTTGACCTACACCGAAAAGTCGGATTGATGATTAGGGAGTCTGAGGATGAAAACGCAGCACATATTACTGCTACACTTCACGGAGACGGACTTACCGTCTTACAGTGGCGGGAACTGAAAGGTGCCTTTATGCGGGATCCTGAGGATGAGATTTTTGCGCCAAAAACCCATTATTCCATCCTGCAATTAGAGCGGACCGGAGACGAATTTATCATGCGGGCCGCCCATCCCGGTGAACCACTTCAGGTAATTGGTTCCCACAAAATGTCTGTGATGAAAAACGCTGTTTTGGCGGGCATTTTTATCGGTTCGCACAATGAAGATGTTTTGGAAGAAGCCAAAGCTTGGAATGTAAGGTTGGACAAGCCTGCATTGGCCAATTACAATCCCGGACAAGAAGGATATTTGGGATGTAGGTTGGAAACCATGAATGTTTTTAAAGGAGTCAGAAAAGTGATCTTTGAAAAAGATGGCCGCTTTGAAGCACCAAATTGGATGCCCGATGGTCAAAAGTTATTGATCAATATGGACGGGTCACTTTATAAAATCCCTGTAGAAGGCGGGAGTTTGGAAAAACTCAATACCGGATTCGCGGACCGAAACAACAATGACCATGGGATTTCATTTGATGGAAAAATGCTGGCCATCAGCCATCAAAGAGAAGGTTATCCCGGTTGGGGATCGACGGTCTATGTACTTCCCTTGGAAGGCGGTGAACCCACATTAGTCACAGAAGAGACCCCTTCCTATTGGCATGGATGGTCGCCAAATGGCAAAGAAGTCTTATATGTGGCTTCCCGAGGAGAAAGAAAAACCTATGACATTTACAAAAAAAATATCAAGGGAGGAGATGAAGTTGCCTTAACCAATACCAAGCCGGGAGAGCATGTAGATGGCTGTGAATATTCTCCTGATGGGAAATACATTTATTACAATGGCAGCAAATCCGGAACCATGCAGATTTGGAGAATGAAACCGGATGGGTCCAATCCCGAACAATTGACTTTTGACGAAACCAATGATTGGTTTCCCCATATTTCTCCCGATGGCAAATGGATGGTTTATATATCCTTTCCGGCTGATATTCCTGTAAATGATCACCCATCCTACAAAAGAGTAACCCTTAAAATGATGCCCACTTCGGGAGGTGCTCCAAGAGTAATAGCTTACCTATACGGAGGTCAAGGCACCATTAATGTACCTTCTTGGTCACCCGATAGTCAATCGGTAGCTTTTGTCAGTAATTCAGGGATTTAAAAACCTCAAAGGTCTAAATCACTTCACCCTCTTCCCGTGCTTAATCACCATGTCTACATTTTGCAGTAAGCTGATGTAGCGGAGTACATCGCCTCTGACGGCAATGATATCCGCATATTTGCCTTCGCTGATTGTGCCATAATCGTTTTCTACACGCATGGAGACTGCGGGCCAATAGGTCGCTGCCTTGATGGTCAGCATAGGATCAAAACCAAATTCGTTGACCCAGACATCCAATTCATTCCAGGTACTTTGGCTGTGGAATTTCATAGGGATGCCACTGTCAGTTCCTATCATCAATACAACCCCTGCATCTTTAAGCTGATTGATTTTTCTTTCCAAAGTGGGTTTCCTTACAGGAGTCAGTTGGAAATAGGGCATCCTTCCGGGATATCTTAGTGAAGCCCTGATATCCCTGATGACTGAATCAGGCAATCCCAAATGCCAGGATGGATCATCCAATTTTTCAGGGTTGTTGCGCATATATTCGTAATTGTACAGTCCCTCTACTGTTGGTGTCCAGAATAGTGGCCCCATGTTCATCTTTGCTGTACGTTCTTTGATGAGGTCTATGATATCCTCCGGGTATTCCGGGGCTGAGGAAAGTCCGGTATGTTCAAAGCAATCCACGCCTATTTTCATCCCGATCCTGATTTCATCAGGTCTATGGGAATGGGCGATAACAGGCTTACCATATTTATGGGCCTCGTCCACCACGGCCTTGGCTTCCTCAAAAGTCATTTCATCATGATCGATCAACTTGATGACATCCACGCCAGCGTCTACCAGCTTTTTGACCTTGGTACGCGCATCCTGAGGCCCATTGATTCCCCATCTGAATTCCTCAGTCCCCGGATAGGGTGCCTTTTGGATAAAGGGACCGGAAACATAAATGGTAGGGCCGGGAATCTCACCTTTATTGATTTTGTCGCGTACATGGATACTCGCCTCCAAAGGCGCACCTAAATCCCGGGCGCTTGTGACTCCGGCTAATAATAGCTGATGTGCGGAAGAGGGCATGATCACAGATTCAAAAATCCCGATATAAGTACTGTCCCAATGGGTATAATTACTGTGTCCATTGATCATCAAATGCACATGCATGTCCCAAAGACCCGGCATCACAGACATCCCCTCTGTTGAAATGATTTCTGCATCTTCGGGAATTTTCAAATTATTGACCTGCCCGATTTCCTTTATCCTTTCATCTTCAATAATGATCACCGAGTTTCTCAAGGGCGGGCCTCCAAACCCATCGATTAAAGTTCCGCCGACCAAAGCTTTTATATTTTGGGCCTGAAGTGTATATGGTAAAGAGAAAATGAATAAAAGGAGCAGGATGGTTTTGGAGATTTCTTTTCGCATCAGATGGATAGAAAGGGTGGGAGTTCAATTATTGCAATGGGAATCCTAAATATACTATGTAGGAAAATAGAGCGGTTATCCAATCATCAAAAACTATAAATAAACCCAGTCTGTACAGGCGAGATTTTTAAATCCAGACTGCTTCTGACTCGGGTAGAATTATAGAGGTTTTGGTTGTAGGTATTGACAGAACGTTGAAGGTTCACAAGATAGCCTTGGTAAAAATTAGCCCCAACTATAAAAACACCAAAAGAAGACCAAAAGACAGGTTCAAAGGAATCTGTAGTCCTAAGAAAAAAACTGCTGATCATACCCGAACCACCTACAGCAAGTAATGGAATAGCCACACTCCTTCTTTTTGTGGCTTTTTCAAGATGGGTTTTGGGTTCAGGATAATTTTCCATGATCAATTTGATATCCTTGTAGAGTAATTTCTTTCCTGAAACACTGTATTGGGGCCTGGATCCAAAAAAATCTAATTCCACATCAATCATGTTTTTGTCTGTTTGGGCTGTGATGGTAGAACAAAAGAGTCCAATCATAAGGCATACTAAGGTTACATATTTCATATCTTTAGGAAATTTGTTTGATGATAAAGTCAGGATGTTGATTTCTTCCTTTTCAAGGATGTTTTCATTCCTAACCTGAATACCAGGTTTTTGTTGAACTTCATTTCTTATTGTAATCGTTTATTCAAATGAAATTAGGAAAATTATACCTTATACCAACAGTTTTATCGGAAAATACAGCTGAAAAAATTATCAGTCCCGAAACAAGAGAGATCGTCAAAAACACCCAGTATTATTTGGTGGAAAATGTGCGTACTGCCCGGAGGTTTATCAGTAGCCTTCGACTTGGACTTACTATTGAGGACTTGCAATTTGAGATATTGGACAAAAAGACAAAACCCGCTGAACTCGAGAGAATCATGCAACCAATATTCTCTGGAGTGGATGTGGGCGTCATGTCCGAGGCAGGCTGTCCCGGTATCGCAGATCCCGGTTCAGCTGCGGTGGCGTATGCACATGAAAAGAAGATTCAAGTAGTGCCATTAACGGGTCCAAGCTCCATGTTTTTGGCCTTAATGGGTTCAGGCTTCAACGGACAATCATTTGCATTCCATGGATACCTTCCTATCGATAAAAAGGACAGGATCAATGCCATCAAGCAATTGGAGGGAGAATCGGCAAGGCACAACAAAACCCAGATTTTTATGGAGACCCCCTTTCGGAACAACCATCTTTTTGAGGATTTAAAATCAACACTCTCCCCCCAGACCAAATTGTGTATTGCCAAAAACCTCACCGGTTCTGATGAATTTATCCAAACCAAGACCATTCAGGACTGGCGGAAAACCAAACTTGACCTGCATAAAATTCCGGTGGTGTTTATTTTGTATGTGCCGAAATGAGAGGAATTGGGAAGTTGGGAGTAGGAAGTTGACGATAGACGATGTTTGTCCGTCATTACAAGTTTCCAACATTATTAAAACATTCAGAAATGGAATGACATCAAGTTACCCGCTAGGCAGCCGTCATTCTGAGGTACGAAGAATCTCCAGAGGTCCTATTTATGTTTAATTTAATCATTTGCGGATCCTCATGAGACCTCTCCTAACGTCGAGGTGACAAGGCAAAGTTTTTACTTGATTTGAATGCTATTTGTAGTTCTAAACCATCAATTTCCAAACCATTCAATTGTAGTTACCAGAAATTTTAAAAGTCTTATGGCTCAATCAACACCCTGTAGGAGTCATAAAGTATCAAGATGTCATCCACATAATTTACGGCCAGGTGACCTTTGGCATATCCGCTTTTTACTACAGGATCTTTATAGTAATCGGGATTTGTTTTGAGCTTTAAAAAGTGGGCTACATTTTGCCAAATCTGAGGATTCTTACTGTATTTTCTGGTCAGTTTCCAAGCATCAAGGACGTGTCCATGCCCAACATTATAGGAAGCTAAAATGAATTTAAGTCTTTCATTGTTTTCAGGCACCCGTTCTCTCCAGAATTTATCCAGGTATTTGAGGTAGCTTACTCCGCCCATCAGACTTTCCATTGGGTCATTGGGATTTTCAACACCGAACCTTTCCAATGTGACAGGCATAAGTTGAAGCAATCCCGTAGCACCTGCATAAGAAGTCGCAGTGGTGTCAAATCTGGATTCTTTATAGATCAAGGAAGCCAACATTCTCCAATCCCATCCCAAATTGTCAGCCCCTTTTTTGATCATATCATCAAAAGGTGAAATGCTGTTACCGGCCAGAGAGGAAAAAGGACTTGTGGTCCTGAAATAACTGTTTTTAGTATTTTGGAAGTACTTTGCGTAAAGGGTCCGGATGTATCCGGTCTTGTCTTTGCTTTTGATCCACTTATTGATTTCTTCTTCCAATAAAGGTGAATTTTTTCTTAAAGCCCAGGCTACATCTTCTTTGGGACTGATTTCCATTTGGATATCCAAATCCGAGTAATAGGTTGAATTGACCAATGCAACCACTTTATCCACCACCGTGTATTGGATTTCATCTTTCACCACACGGTTGATGAAATAATCACTGTCTCCTTTTTCCTCAATGATACTGAAGGAAATCCCAAGGTTTCTTTGAAGGGAGCACAGTTGTGATTTAAAAATAGCATCCTGCTGTATAAATACAGTTTTATCTTCCAGTTCGATTGGTTCGGTTAAAGCATCTGATCTCTTTTGCTGAACCAGTACGGTACCCATACTCCCTAGCGGGGCGGTGAAATTGGCATATTTTTTTCTTTCTTCGCTGATGGCAAAATTCATCGCTATGATATCTGCTTTCCCTTGATTCAATAATTGAAAAGCTTCTCCAATATCTGATTTGATGATCAAGTGCAGCCTTACATCTAAGAAAGAGGCCAGATTTCTTAGCATTTCAAATTCATAGCCCATTCTCCGACCACGATAGATGTAGTAACTCGTGGAGGAATTATCAACTATGGCACGGATAAAACCTCTTTTTTTGATTTCATCCAGATCGAGTTGAGCGGGGTTTTCCCAGAAATCCACTTCCTCATTTTCTGTTCTTTCCAAAAATGAACATTGAAACCCAAAAGTTGAAAATATCAATAAAAGCAATAAGCTGATAACTGTTTTTTTCATCCCATAAATGCCACCGAAGTAACTTTGTTCTTTGCAAATATCGAACAAAGCAAATTATATACCAAACTTTTTTAGATATGAAATGCGTTTTTATGTATAAGAAAGGCTCAAAGTGCCTTTTAAAGGGCGCTTGAAGGCATTTGTAATAAAAATATATTTATTGTAATCCCAGCTGAAACTTCTGATAACTGTCCTGAAAGTATATTCTACCCGAAAGCCGCATCAATTCAATTTCCATTTCTTTGATATTAAACAAGGCGGTCAGTAACCTGTTCTCTGCTGTCAATAGGTTGACTTGTGCATCCCTGAACTGTAGATAATCAGATATCCCCAACCTAAACCTTTCCAAAGCAATATCGGCATTCTCTATGGCTGTTTTGTAATTGGAATATTCAATATCCAATAACTGTATATTGGTATTGTAGGTATTATAGGCCCGCTGAATATCAGATACCATTTGAATTTCAAGATCCTGAACGGCATATTCTGCATTCAATTTCTGAACTCGGGCATTCTGAATGCGTCTATTCAATGTAAATCCACTGAAAACATTTAAAGAAGCGGTCAAGCCATAATTGATCCCCGTTCTCTGATTGAGCAAAAGGAAACCAGCTTCTGAAGTGAAGGTATTCCTGTTATATGCAGCATTAAGGTTGACTTGTGGTAGTCTTTGCGCCTGTGTTTCCTTCAAAGCCAGAAAAGCAACATTCTCCTGCCTTTGGGTAAGCAAAAACTGTTTATTGTTTAGGTAGGCATTTTCGAGAAGGTCTTCCAAAAGGAGATTTTTATCAACCGAAATAGTATCTTTTACTACAAATTCTCTGTCAGGTGTCAGTGCTAATAACTCATTGAGGTTGATCCTCGCGTTTTTGATAATAAGTTCCTGGTTTACCAACAAGGAAAGATCGGCATTGTAATCTACTTGTGCGGTCAGAAAATCCCTTCTTCCGGCACCTCCTAGTTCGTACCTTGCTTTTGCAATATCCAATCTTGATTGGGAAAGGTCCAAGGTAGTTTTCAAAACGTTGTATCTCTGTAATTCCAATACCAATCTGAAGTAGGAGGATGAAATAGCCGCTACAGTATTCTCTACCAATACTTTAGCATCGAGATCACTGATTTCGGCTAATTTCCCAAGTATTTTTATGGAATAAATTGTTTCGGGACGAAAGCCATAAAAACCTACGATGGAGTAGTTTTCATTTTCTGTTTTTGCACCGGGAACTTCATTGGGCTCTGGGGAATTTGCAAATTGTTGTTTTACATCTTCTCTATTGAAGCTGTTTGCAAAATTCCCGGTAATGGTTGGCATAAAAAAGGAACCTGTCCCGATTTTGATATCCCTCTCTGCAATCGCAACATTGTTAGCCGCTATTTTCACCCCATAGTTTCTTTCAAGGCCAATCAAGACGGCTTTTTCAAGGTCAAGTTCTTCATTCCCTTGGGCATGAAGGGTGGCAAAGGTTAGTCCTATCAGGACGAAAGTTAAAAGTAGTTTTCTCATTAGACTCTGGCTAATCTTCCTTTTTTAGAGGTTAAGTATGTGTAAACTGCAGGGATGATAAATAGCGTCAATACAGTGGCAAATGCAAGACCTCCGATTACTGCAACGCCCATTGGTACACGGCTTTCCGCACCCGCACCTAGGGCGAGGGCTATCGGAAGAATACCCAGTATCGTGGATAAACTGGTCATCAAAATAGGCCTGAATCGGGCACCGGCTGCGCCAATGATGGCATCATCGATAGACATTCCCTGTGCTTTTCTTTGATTGGCAAATTCGACGATCAAGATGCCGTTTTTTGTCACCAATCCTATGAGCATGATAATTCCAATCTGACTGAATATACTCAATGTAAAATCGAAAATCCACAAAGAAAATAAAGCTCCAAATAGTGCCAATGGAACTGTAAACATGATTGTTAGTGGGTCTAGGAAACTTTCGAATTGTGCTGAAAGCACCAAGTAAATCAGGATCAGTGCAAAGATGAAAGCAAAGACCAAGCTATTGGAACTTTCCCGGAATTCTTTTGATAGACCTGCTACATCGGTACTGTATGTTTCATCCAAAACTTCATCAGCAATTCTATCCATTTCTTCCAATCCTGCACCAATTGTATATCCTGGAACCAATCCTGCTGAAACTGTAGCACTCACAAATCTATTGAACCTATAAAGTTGTGGAGGAGTGCTTTTCTCCCTGATGGTGACCAAATTATCCAACTGAACCAATTCGCCATTATTAGCCCTAACATAAAGCATCCTTAGGTTAACAGGCTCATTTCTATCCTGAATCTGCATTTCACCTACTACTTGGTACTGCTTGCCATTCATAATAAAATAGGCAAATCTTTGCCCAGAATATGATAATTGGAGGGTACGCGCTATTTCCTGAACAGAAACTCCGATATTTTGGGCCTTTGCCCTATCAATTTCTACTTCAATTTCTGGCTTGGTAAATTTGAGGTTAATATCTGAAAAGCTGAAAACCTGGCTTTGACCTACTTTTTCCATAAACTCAGGGATAACATCTTTTAGTTTTTCCAAGGTCGGTGCCTGAATGACATACTGTACCGGCAAACCTCCTCTTCGGTCCCCTATAGATTGGGGCTGGGTAGCAAAAGCCCTCACTGCTGTAAATTTGGAAAGAATTCCAGTTACCTGTTCATAAATCTCCTGTTGGGATCTTTCACGCTCAGAAGCATCTTTTAAAATAACCCTAAGAAAACCTGAGTTGGTACTGGCTGTGCCAAATCCAGGAGAAGTAACGGTGATGATTCCCTCTCTTTCCTCCTCCGGAATCTTATCCATAAATTCCACCGTCATTTCATCTATCACCTTGTCCATATAATCAAAGGTGGCACCTTCGGGTCCTGAAAGATTTACCCTCATTTCTCCCCTATCCTCTGTGGGTGCCAGTTCCGTCGGAATTACTTTAACCATCTGATAGATTCCAAATCCCATCAAGATAATGAGAACAAAAGAAATCCATCTGACTTTCATAAAAGCATTTAAGGCGTTATTGAATTTAAGGTTAAGCCATACAAAGAATGGTTCCGTTTTGGTATAGAGCCAATTTTGTTTTTCTCTTTTCTTCAACAGCTTTGAACTTAACATCGGAGTCATGGTCAATGCGACGAAAGAAGATATAATGACCGCCCCCGCGACCACGATACCAAATTCACGGAATAACCTGCCTGTGGTACCCGTTAGGAAAATGACCGGTAAAAAAACTGCGGCAAGGGCAACAGTGGTTGCGATTACAGCAAAGAAAATTTCTTCGGCACCTTTTTCAGCAGCACTATCCGGATTTTCTCCCTTTTCAATTCTGGTATAGATATTTTCCAAAACCACAATGGCATCATCTACCACCAGACCTATCGAAAGTACAATTCCAAGTAGCGTCAGGACATTGATGGAAAAGTCCATCAGGTACATGATAAAGAAGACCCCAATCAAAGATATGGGGATGGTAAGCACCGGAATAAAGGTCGTTCGCCAATCTCTTAGGAATAAAAATATGATGGTCACCACGAGAATAAATGCTACAAAAATCGTTTGTTGCACTTCATTGATGGAATTTCTGATATACTTGGTAGAATCAAAACCAATATCCAAAAGAACATCATCGGGAAGATCTTTTTTGATAAACTCTAACCTTCTGTAAAACTCATCTAATATTTCGATATTGTTGGAACCGGGTAGAGGAACCAATACCACACCTACCATTGGGATACCATCCCTCTTAAGTACTGTTCTTTCATTGAGGGCGGCCAATTCCGCTTTACCCACATCCTGAAATTTAACAATATTGTTCTGGTCCTCTTTGATAATCAGGTTATTGAATTCCTGAGGGGAACTTAACCTACTTTTAGTCCTTACTGAAAGTTCAATGGCGGAGCCCTCAATCCTTCCTGAAGGAAGCTCAACATTTTCACTTTGCACTTTATTGAGTACATCCAAAGGAGTGACACCGTATGACGCCATTCTGAGCGGATCCATCCTCAGCCTGATAGCATATTGTTTTTCACCCCATATCTGAACCCTACTGACACCCGGAATTGTCTGTAACCTTTCTTTGAAAATGTTATTGGCAATATCCGAAAGTTCCAAAAGCGTCCTTCTATCACTCTGAACATTCAAAAATACTATAGGTTGGGAATCTGCATCGGCTTTGGATACAACAGGTGGGTCTGTATCGGGTGGAAGGTTTCGCTGTGCTCCTGATACTTTGTCTCTTACATCATTGGCAGCCGCTTCCAAATCGGCACCTACATCGAATTCAACGGTGATATTACTTGCCCCATCATTACTGGTGGAAGTAAGGGACTTGATGCCGGAAATACCATTAATGGCCTCCTCCAGGGGCTCTGTGATCTGAGCCTCTATGACATCAGCATTAGCACCCACATAGTTTGTCCTCACATTAATGATCGGGGGATCAACGCTCGGGAACTCTCTGATACCAAGAAAACTGATTCCGATTATCCCAAAAAGTAAAATGGTCAGAGACAGTACGATAGCCAATACAGGCCTTCTGATACTGATGGTTGATAAACTTGCCATAATCAGTTGATTTTAGTGTAATTGACAGCCATTCCTGATCTTACTTGTAATACGCCTGTAGTCAATACCAAGTCACCTTCTTTTAATCCATTGACTACCTGAACACTTGTGTCGGTTCTTGTTCCTATTGAAATCTGTCTTTCTTCCACTTTACTTTCAGCAGTGACTACAAATACTTTATAACCGCTTAGCTCGGGAATAACCGCTTCTGCAGGTACCAAAAGGGCATTTTCTTCAATACCCAAAATATATTTTATCCTGACAAACATACCCGGAAGAAACAATTTCTTTTTGTTGGGGCTTTGTGCCCTCAGTTTTAAGGTCCTGGTATTGGCATCAATATTCGGTTCGTAAGCATATACCACGCCTTCCGCTTCTTCTCCTCCTACGTCACTGGAAAAGAATATCTTAGAATTTATTTCGACCTGATTTGCATACCTTTCCGGTATAGAAAATTCAATTTTGATGGGATCTATGTTAATGATAGTGACGATTACATCATTGGTTCCTATGACACTTCCTTCGGAAATCTGTCTCAACCCTAGAACCCCATCAAATGGAGCACGAATCACTGTTTTGCTTAACTGTGCTTCTACCAATTTCAAATCAGATAGGTTGGTATTGAATTGGTTGAGAACGATATCATATTCTTCCTGACTGATCGCTTCCTTTGCCAACAATTGTTTTTGACGATTTTCCTGACTTTCAAAAAGCTTCTTGGTAAACTCAAGTTTTTGGTACTGGGCACTGAGTTCGTCATCATTCAAATATACCAAGGGGGTTCCTTTTTTTACAAATTCGCCCTCTTTAAATGCTATTCTTTGGACTAGGCCTGAAATTTCAGATCTCAGGGAGACCATCTCATTGGGGAGGACAGTCCCTGTTATATTCAGGTTGTTTTCCAATTTTTGAGGATGAATTTCTACAACATCCACAGGTAACACTTGGGCTGATTGTGAGGGGTTACTTGCTGAGGCAGATTTATTGTTAGAACCAAATATTTCATCCTTTCTAGGATAAATAAAAATAATTGCAATCACTGCCAAGATCACAAGGGTCAAAATTATTTTTGTAGGGTTTTTCATTCTTAGTGCACAAATGAATTTTGTTGGGGTTGATTTAGATTTTTTAGAAAATCCAGTGAAAGTTGGTTGAATTTATCCGGCTGCTCCACATTGACAACGTGTCCACAGGCTTTTACAATTTTCAGAAAGGAAAGTTTATGCTCTTTGACAATCTTTTTGACAGGTTCCAAAAACATGATATCTTCTTCGCCCATGATATATAAGGTCGGAATTGCCAGATCTTTTTCTTTGAAATATTTCAGTATTGGATTGATATCTTTGGTCATTTTGAACCAACGAATAAATTCCTTCTGACAGAGTCGTTTAGCTTCTCTGATGAAGAGATTTCTAGACTCTGCATGGTGCCTGCGCGGCATAATGATCCAAGCAAATAGACTGTATAACCACATGTAAGGGACAACACTTTTAAATGCATTGCCCAAGTATACCAAAACCCTTGAAGTAAAATTGAGTCGGGTAATCGCTCCTGCCATTACCAAAGAACTCACGCGATGGGGCTCCATTTCAGCCAATTGCCTGGCAAGGATAGTCCCCAAAGAAACACCCATAAAATGTGCCGGAGGGATCTCCAGATGATCCAATACCTCTATGATGTCTTTGGTAACAGCCGGGAAAGTATATTCTTCCTTCCACATGTTTTTGATGGAATTGGCTGATTTCCCATGGCCTCTTAAATCAATCAACAATAAATTGAAATTTTGCCTAAAATCCCGGATCTGTTTATGCCATACGGAGGACGAACCGCCAGCTCCATGAATAAATACCACCCATTCCCTGCTTGAGGAGTGCTTGTATGTTTTATAAAACAACATGCCTTTTTTCATTTGTTCTCGCTTATAACCAAGGATAGGTACAGATAGTTATTCAACCGAAAGCTACGCGCTTTCGTTCTGCTTTGAAATGAAATAGATATAGGTGGTGTTTGAGGTCTATCAGTGGTCGGAGAAGCGAGAGGAGAGAAGGTAGAATTTAGAGACAAGAGACAAGAAACAAGAGACAAGAGACAAGAAGTTAGAGCCGTGAAGCTAGAAGTTAGAAAGATAGCCTGCCCCGAATATCGAGGAGCTAAGAACCGAGATCCGTGTAACCTTTGAGGTCTTTTTTTGACCTCGAAGGTTTTCCCTAAGGTAAGAGAGAACCGAGATGCGAGAACCGGGATCTATCAGATGTGAAATACATCTAATTCCTACATTCTTTGTACATGGTAATTAGTACTTTCATCCTTTATTCTTTCTCCCTCATCCTTCCCTCAAAGCTTCCTCTTAATAAAATCCGTCATCAAGGAATACAAATGCCAGGAAGTATTTCCCCCTGAAATGCCATGGTTTCGGTTGGGATAATACATGGTCTCAAACTGTTTATCTGCCTTGACAAGGGCATCAACCAAATCCACTGCATTTTGAAAATGGACATTGTCATCCCCTGTACCATGAATCAACAATAGGTTACCTTTCAGTTTGTTGACATGAGTGATGGGGCTGTTGTCATCATAACCGGCGGCATTTAATTGGGGTGTCTGTAAATATCTTTCCGTATAAATGGTATCATAATATCGCCAAGTAGTCACCGGAGCCACTGCGATGGCAGCTTTAAAAACATCATTGCCTACCATCAATGCCAATGAGGACATATATCCTCCGTAGGACCAACCCCAAATGCCAATTCGTGATTTTTCAACAAATGGAAGTGTACCTAAATATTTTGCCCCTGCAATCTGATCTTCTGTTTCGAATTTGCCCAGGTTAGCATAAGTCACATGTTTGAAGTCACGCCCTCTTGCACCGGTTCCCCTGTTGTCAACACAAACCACAATATATCCCTCGGATGCTAAGTGTTGGTGCCAGAAATCCCTTGTTCCTCCCCAGGAATTGGTTACATTTTGGGAACCCGGTCCTCCATACACATACATGAGAACAGGATATTTTTTGCTTTGATCAAAGTCAGCAGGCTTAATCATATAGGCATTCAGCGAAGTGCCATCCACTGTATTGAAGTTGAAAAACTCCTTAGGAGAGATTGCGAAATTTCCGATTTTGGCCTTTAATTCCTGATTGTCTTCCAATACCTTAACCAATTTACCGGAAGATTCATTAAGTGTCACTTTCAAGGGACTGTTTGATTCGGAGAAATTGGCAATATAATATTTGAAGTCCTTGCTCATGTTGATGGTATAGGTTCCTTTTTCAGGCGTAAGGAGTTTTTTGCCTTTCCCATCCATATTGATCACATACAGATTCCTTTCCAAAGGAGAAGCTTCGGTAGAGATGTAATAGATTTTTTTGGCTTTTTCATCCAATCCTACCAACCTGCTTACCTCCCAATTCCCATTGGTGACCTGTTTGATCAATTTGCCCTGATTATCGTGGTGATAGATGTGCTTGAATCCGTCCTGTTCAGAAGTTCGGATAAACCCCTTTTCTCCATCCAAAAATCTCAGGTCATCGTTGTAGTTAAGGTCTACATATGTTTCTGAATTTTCTTGTAAAATCAGGTTTGTTTCACCGGTCCGGGCATTGGCATACAACAGGTCCAATTGATTTTGGAGTCTATTTAATCTCAAAAATGCCAAAGTATTGTTATCACCTGTCCAATAAATTCTGGGTAAGTAAATATCCTTTTCAGATCCTGAGTTCACGGTAACGGTATTTTTACCGTTTAGGTCATAAATATGGATGCTGACTTCGGCATTTTTTTCTCCTGCTTTGGGATACTTGAACCTATAATCTTCAGGGTATAATTTCCCCCAAGTCTGCATGTTGAATTCCGGGACTTCTGATTCATCAAATCGGATAAAGGCGATTTTGCTTCCATCAGGTGACCATTCAAATGCTTTGGACATGGAAAACTCTTCTTCATACACCCAATCAGCCGCACCATTCAGCACATGGTTCCACTTTCCATCTGTCGTAATTTGGGTTACTTGACCATTGGCCAGTTCAGCTACATATAGGTTATTGTCTTTGACAAATGCAACTTTATCATTTCCAGGTGAGAGGGTTGCATACATGATTTTTTCACCATCCATGAGCTTTTGAGAAGTACCGGACTGAAGGTCTATCACGTGAAAAACCCCTTTACTGGATCTTCTATAAATACTTTCCACATCAGAAGCAACCAAAGCTTTTGTCTCATCAGGGTTGAATGCATAGCTTGAAAAATTGATCCTTAAAGTTCCTCCATCTATCAGCACTTCCGCTTCTTCCCCTGTAGCAACATTTATTTTCACCACTTTCGGACCTGTCAATCCTCTTTGTAATGAACTGTAATACTGTCCATCCTTCATCCAATTGATCCCATAAACTGATTTTTGGGAAAAGGTATTGGATTTAAACACATCTTCAAGGCTGACTTTCTTTTTTTGCTGGGCGATAGTCGATAAGCTCCCAAGCAAAAGAATGAACAAAAGCAAGTTGGATTTAATGTTACTCATAGCATTCAATAAATTTTTAAAGGTGCCAAAAGTATAAAAAATAGAAAGAAGGAGGAAAAGTTATTTTATAGTTGGAATAGGAGGTCAAAAGTATTGGAAGAAAACCGTTTAGATTAATCAATTAAAATCAGGGTAATAAAAAAGAGCATCTTCGGTCTAAAGTATAAAATCTTAAATTTAATGCTGTTTTTTCCCAAAACCTCATTAAATTCATAAGATGATCCTGCTACTCCGTTCCCTTCTGATTTTTGGATTGTTGAATTACAATCTTGCATTTCGTATTCAGACCAATGGACAGACCCCTACCTTTTTTGATTCAGAAGAAATACTCGAATTGACAATCTCCGGTGACATCAACAGACTTATCAAGGACAGGAAAGGTAAACCTGAGTATGATGACATGACGATCTCCTACATGGATCAAAATCAGCAAGAAGTTTCAATCCCTTTGAAAATAAGAACGAGAGGAAATTTCAGACGGCAACAAAATATTTGTACCTACCCCCCCATTTTGCTGAATTTCAGTAAAAAAAATGTGGATAACTCGATTTTTGAAGGACAGGATAAACTTAAATTGGTCATGCCCTGCAAAGGAGACAAATATGTAGTCAGAGAATATTATGCCTATAAATTAAGTAATATCCTTACGCCGAAAAGCTTTAAGGTGAGGCTTGTTAAAATCTTCTTGGATGACAGCAATAATAAAATTAAAGAGAAGGAACCCTTTTTCGCATTCCTCATTGAAGATGAAGACCAAATGGCTGAAAGGAATGGGATGGAAACTGTGGGGCAGGATTTAATTCGGCCCAAACAAATCGAAGTACAGCAATTCATACAAATGTCACTTTTCCAGTACCTGATTGCCAATACCGATTGGTCAATTCAATTCAGACAGAACATCAAAATCATTCAGAACCCCCATACAGAAGAATTATTTGCAGTTCCATATGATTTTGACTTCTCCGGCATCGTATTGACAACCTACGCAAAGCCTGCGGAAGAATTGAAAATGACCTCAGTGAGGGAAAGAAGGTACAGAGGATATTGTATCAAGAACATGGAACATTTCAGCAAATCCTTTGCCCTGTTCAATGAAAAAAAAGACCTCATCTATGCGCTCTATAATTCAAGCCCCCACTTGGAAAGCAATTTTATCAAATCTACAATCAAATACTTGGATGATTTTTATAAGATCATCAACAACCCAAAGGTGGCAGAAAGGGAACTCCAATATCCTTGCCTTGCAGATGGGACAGGTGATGTTGTGATCAAAGGATTAAATAATGATTGAGTTTTCCACATTTTAATGTCCCTTGGAGGATGGCAGATTTTGATTTTTTTATAAGTGAAAGCCCGTAAACTGATCGATGACAGCGATATCAAACTGATACCGCGGAAACAGATTGGAACAATATTTCCCTGATCTTATCATTTTTTGATTTTTTTCAATAAATTTCAGCTTCCTCAGAAAACTTGTCTACTCTGATTTCTTCAGACGATAACTGACTGTGGATAAATGATTGCCCATATCATACTATCTCGCTAAACACCCCTAAAATGAAAACTTTACAACAAGTAATGGTTTTCTCCGCAATTTTTTGTGCTCTCGGAATATTCAGCTCCTGTGAAGACAAATGCGAAGATACCATGTTCCAAATCAAAGAGCTTTCCATGTCCCCTAGGACCAAATCTGAAAGTTCGACTTCACTCACACCGTGGAGAATCAGTGATGAGCTACCCTACAATAGACTGATGTTCATTATGCAAATGCCAAAACCTGTTTCAGTATTCTTTACACTTAATGCTGATTGTCCGGCAGTATGGAAAAATGAAAATCGAATAACTGATCTGAAATTGGTCAGCGACAGGGATTACAATGAGGAATATCCCGCAGGTTCGGATTTATTGGAAATCGCATCCTTTTCTGTGGATCAAATCAACTCAATCTCCAAAAGCCAATTTCTCGGAAACTATGTCAACCAATCAGAGATTACGACTGCATACCTGACATTTAATGAAGCACCTTTGGAAAACGCAGTCCATAAACTCAGACTTGATGCCCAAACCTCAGATGAGAAATCAATTGAATCTGCCTGGATAAACATATTGCTGAAACCTATAGAATAATTTCAGCAATTAAATTGGAATTGTGGATAACCATCGATCTAAGGCTCCGTATGAAAATTAATTGGAAAAATCAGTATCCAATCCTTATCTTCGAAGCCAAAAAATACCATCATGTTCAGATTTAAAGCCAACTATTTGAAATTTATCCTTCCGGTTACGCTGGGGTTCATGTTACTGATATCCTGCAGCAAAGATTGTGAGAATACTTTGTATGAAATCAATTCGATAGGGCTGACTCCCAGGACGATTAACCTCAGTACAGGTCAAGATGGACCTTGGAACAATGAAGCCGGATTCACGTCTACAAACCTTGCATTGCGGTTAGATATGCCAAAGACGGTACTTAACCCGGGAAGTTTGGATTCAGATTGCATCCCAAAATATAGAAACAACAACAAAGCCACAAGTATTGAGATGTTCAGCAATCAGGCTTTTAATGCCATACCTGCCGGAGAAGACTTATTAGAAGTTTGCGTGTTTACAGGTGATGGTCTAAACTTTATAAACAAAGCAGATTTTTTGCAGTCGTATCTGAATGAATCCAACTTCCCAAGTTATTTCATTTTATTCAATTTTAAACCAACTGTTGAAGCCACACATTCATTGAGAGTTGTTGTGGAATTCGAGGACGGAACTTCCAAAGAGTCGGAATTTGTGGAGGTCTTGTTAAAACCTTGATCAATTTTAATTACATTTGACTTAGTTCAAAAAGTAGAAGAATGAAGCTTAAGTCAATTTTTAGTTTATTTTCCATAGTGGTCCTGTTCCAACTATCACCTTTGATATTTTCTTCTTGTATAGATGATTGTTCGGGACAGGCTAGGTATTATCGCTTAAGTGAATTCAATGGGGAGGCAAAAGAATTTGTACCGACAAGTCCCGGATGGCAATCAAGACCTTGGTCAAATACTATCAATTTGACGACCGAAAAATTACTATTCTGGTTTATTTTTGGGGAGGAAAATCTGGATAAAAATGACTTTATCAGAAGAGCCCATATCGGATTGCCTGTATTGTATGCCTGTGATCCGGGAGTTAACCTGGAAGCAGGCATTGAGAAAATTGACCTATTTGCTGATAAGGACTTTAATTCCAGCTTTCCGGCAGGTACAGACCTTTCTGAGATACTTTTAATTGCCAGAGTGGGCGGAGAAGTTTTTGTTCCTTTGGAGTCTCGCAAAGATTCACAAAGGAATGTTTACAACTTCACTAATTTTGCGGTGCGGTTCAATCAAGAATCGGAACAAAGTGAGGCTATGAAATTTACTTGCAACGTGACGCTTCAGGATGGCAGGGAATTTTCTTCCACCATAGAAAATATCATTCTTAGGGTTAATTGAAAAAGGGCTTTATCTTTAGGGTTATTGAAGCCCAAAGTTAAACGCTATGAAGACATATTTTTCTTTCCTGCTTTTTTTATTGCTCATTTCATCCTGTCAGCAGCAGCCTGAAGTGAAGCCACTTTCGGATTTATTGATCGATGTCGAAGCCTTAGAGGGTAAGGCCGAGTACCTCTCCTCTCCCTATGTGACAGCCGGAGACCGTGTTTACATGGTCGGGCATCAGGATGGTACATTTCCCGATTTGGGCTGGCATGTAGCAGGAGAGATGGGGGGAATATGGAACCATCCCATCAAACTCATGGACGGATTCACTGCCGCAATCCTGGACGGTAGCAACTCATATTGTTTAGATGCAGCACATCAATTTATCAACTATCCATTTGCTAACAAACACCTGTTTCAATCACCTATTCCAGGAATAGAAATAGAAAGGTTTCAATTTGTGCCTGATGGCAAGGAAGGTGTGGTCATTGAATTTGCCTTTAAGAATTTAAGCAATTCGGGTGTATCTTTTGGATTTGAGTTTGCCGGATATACAGACCTTATGCCTGTTTGGCTTGGAGAAAGAACAAACATGGTGGATCATGTGGATAACTTGACTTTTGACCAGGCGAGGCAGGCTTGGAGAGGAAAGGATGAAGGCAATGACTGGTATGTCCTTTTTGGGTCCAGTGAAAAAGCCAAAAGCAATCAAGGTCCATCAGACTATTGTGAATATGACCCCAAAGGCAAGGGTCAGGCCGCACGCCTGGAATATCAAATCAACCTTCGTCCTGACGAAGTAAAAACGCTCCGTTTTGTGATTTCAGGTTCCTTTACATCACAATTAGATGCCGAAAAAACCTATGACATTTTACACACCCATCCGGAAACCTATCTGAAAGATAAGCTTGGAAAATATGAAATAATTGCTTCAAAATCAAAAGTCACTATCCCGGACAAAGAACTGGAAAAAGCCTTTGAGTGGGTGAAGTACAATACAGAATGGTTGGTCAGAGACGTACCTGAAATCGGCAGGGGGCTTGGTGCAGGAATGCCCGATTATCCTTGGTGGTTTGGTGTGGATAACGAATATACCCTCAAAGGTGCCATTGCAACCGGCAGGAAAGACTTGGTTTACCGGACCATTGAACTTATCCACAAGCTATCAGAATCCAATGGCAACGGACAAATTGTGCATGAAGTAAGTACCAATGGGGTGGTTTTCAATCCTGGCAATATCAATGAAACCCCACAGTTTACCTCATTGATATGGTGGGTGTATCAATGGACAGGTGATAAGGAATTCTTGTCCAAATATTATCCTACCATCCAAAAGGGTTTGACGTGGCTGATGGAAGAAAACGATGAAGACGGCAACCTCTTCCCTGATGGCTACGGCATGATGGAAATTCATGGACTTGAATCCGAAATGATTGATGTCGCCACTTACACCCAGGTAGCCTTTGCTGATGCTGCCAAGATAGCAGATGAACTTGGTGATACCATCGGTGCGCAGAGTTATCAACACACAGCAGATATTCTCAAAGAAAAAATCAATAATGAGTTTTGGGTTGAAGAATTCAATTCTTATGCAGACTTTATAGGCACCACCCGAGAAGCAATCCAACTGATCGATGCGGCCATTGTAAGGGCAGATACGCTGAACAAGCCCTGGGCTGTGGAAGAACTTCGGGCAACCAGAAAAAAGTTATCCACATACCCTGCCAACAAGAAGCAAGGCTTTGTGATTTTCCACAATTGGGTGGTCAATACTCCCATGGAAATGGGCATTGCAGATGAGGAAAAGGCCATCAGGGCTTTGGACAAAGGCCGGAAGTTTGTGAATCCATTTGGGGTCTTTGTCACAGGCATAGATCGGGATGAATCCTCAGAGATGGAGGATGGTTCCTTTTCAGGCAGTAAGGTTTTTTCATATACAGGAGCAGTGATGACTTTGCCTACCGGTGTGCAAGCCATTTCGGAAAACAATTATGGCAGACCTGACCAAGCTTTGGAATACCTGCAAATGATGACCCGCTCTTTTGGGTTTGCTTTGCCGGGATCCATTTATGAAGTATCCCCTGATTATGGCATGATGGCACAGGCATGGAATCTTTACAGCTTTGGGGTACCTATTGTTACGCAGTTTTTCGGCATCAAGCCTGATGCCTCCAAAAAACTGATTCAAATCACACCACAAATGCCTTCCACTTGGAAAGAAGCCAAAATAGAAAATGTAATCATTGGTGACAATGAAATTTCGATAACCTGGAATATGCTTGAAGACAAAAGTATAGAGGCGGAAATCACACAGGAAAATGGTGACTGGGAAATATTGTTCAACTGGCCTGTGGATAAGTATAGCAAGGTAATGTTGAATGATACTGAATCGGAGCCAGGAGTTTCTCAAAAGTTTAACAATCTGAGCTTTACAGGAAAGAAAAATATAATAACCCTTAAGTGATATTCATTTCATGAGCATCGATATCCTCAAATAAAAGATTTTGGCACTTCCATATTCTGGACAGGAAAGGTCTCTTTACACGATTTATCAAATGAATGGCCTATATTTAAAGGAAATGACTAATTCCATATATTTTTGCAGGAAGAAGGACTCAGATTTATGAAAAACTTATTATCAACATTTAAAAAAGTTAAGATATCCTTTTGGGACAAAATTTTAGAATTATTAAGTATCGGTGCACTGATAGTTCTCTGGGTAATGACCTATAAATTCCAACATATTGGTGCAGAATTGGTGCCTGAGGATTTTGATTTTTTTCAAACACCCAATGAATATTGGGCAAGTAAAATGACCTATTCAGTACCCATCATTGCGACAGTTTTATATATAGGATTAACTGTTTATAACCTTAGACCACAATATGGGAATTATCCTGTCCAAATCTCCTCTGAAAAAATAGCTGATCTGAGCGAAATCAATAAAAGGCTTTGGAGATGGTTGAAATTCAACTTACTCGTGATTTTTATCATCATTGAGTATTTCTCTTTCCACACAGGTTCCAATGCAGGGACAGGAATTACTCCTTTGTTGATTCTGGTTTTTCCGGTCCTGCTTTTCGGACCTGTCGTTTTTTTCTTTATAGAATTTTCCAAAAACCAACTGGAATAAGCAGTTTTCAGTAAACAGTGGGCAGTCGCAGTAGGCAGTATGCACTTTCCCAGTGCAGTGGACAACAAACTTTCCAATTATTAAAACATCCCACTTCCTAACTTCCCTTAAATATTCAGCCAATAATTAAGCTTCATCACAAAAGCCCGCTGTTTGGATACAAAAGTGTTGGGAAAGTAATTTTCGGTGTACACGATAAAAAGATCTGAAACTGGAGCAAAACGCCACTGAACCCGGGTATTGATATTGACATTTTCAATCTGATTGTTGTACTGGATAAAAGTAGTCCAGAAAAGACTCTTGGTAAAGGTCAGGTCAATTCTAGGACCTACCAGAAAAAGATCAGCATCATTTTGTGGTTCGGGAAGGCGGATATTGTTATAGCTGAAGTTCATGGAAATATTCGCCAAATAGCCCATTCTCCAATTCATCGTACCTGAAAGGCTTTTGATACCTCCCGTGAAATATTCTCCGATCTCACCTCTGGCGGATAAAAAGAATGTATTTCTGGGATTGCCAATATACCTGAAGCCTACCGTGCTGTTTCTGTAATCAGTACCCGACTCCAAAGGTTCCCCACCTGTTCTTGTCGGGTCAAAAGGGAAAAAAAGATAAGTAAAACGGTTACTGGCTGTGACTGTCAAGGAAGATAGCGATTGAAACCGGGTGGTATAAAACAAGGTATGTTGTTCGTCTGTGACTCCCAGGTTTTCATTCCAGAGCACTTCCGATTCCACTCCGGGTCCATGTCTGTTGATCAATTTGGATTTGGGATAAAATTGACGGGAAAACCTGATGGCAGTTCTGTTGAAATCATTTCTAGGTGTAAAACCAACTGCCGGATTGAACCCTTCTCCAACAGTGGACAGCGCCAGACTTGCCTCCCAATAGAGGTCGTTATAGTTGAGTTGTGCATGGGCAGCGCCACTTTTTTCCTTTTCCTCATATTCAAAAGTCTTATGATAAAAAAACTTGCCTGTCCATCTGTTATCTGATGAAGCCAGATTATAATCTATCCCCGCCAACCTATTGGATTGGGTATTGTCAAAAAGAGACCCTTGACCTTCACCGTTCAGACTTTCTCTGTTGATGAGGATAACTCCGACATTGGATCTGTTGAAAACTTTCTTTTGTAATGCTGCTACAGAAAAGTTTTTTCCCACTATCCCTAGCTCTTCATCATTGGCCGTTTGCATGTTCATGGCGCCAATCCTCCAGTCTTCATTCAGTTTACCACTGAGTCTTGCCCCATACAAAATGGGATTTTGTACATTTTGCCCGGTATTTTCATCTCTGTCTACACCTATTCTCCTGGAGAAAAAGGGTCGGATATTCTGTGTTCCGAAATCGGCAAAGAGATCAGCGTTCTCTAAAAAAAACTGCCTCCTTTCCGGAAAAAAGATTTCAAACCTGTCCAAATTGGTAACCTGTTCATCCACCTCTACTTGAGAGAAATCAGGGTTTACCGTCAAATCCAAATTCAAAGCAGGACCGATACCTATTTTGGCATCTGCGCCGAAAGTTGGCCTGGGAGGATTGGAAGTGCCCTCTAGGGAATTCCTATCCGTCACCATGGCTGCATAAGGTATAAATGATATGTTCGAACTTTCCTTTTTGAGTGGCTCTGAAAAGAGTAACTTCCTCGTAAATGCAAGTCCAATGATATTGAAATTCCGTGCGATAGGAGTCCAAGTACTACGCTCATTGTATTTACTGTCTATTCTGTAAAAGTTCACGTTCCAGTTCATAGCACCATCATTGTAGCGCAAGGTTGAAAATGGAATCGCTGCCTCTACCACCCAATAATCTTCATGGATCTTAGCTGTTGAATACCATTTATTGTCCCAAGCCAGATTCAGGTCAGAAGACCTAATTCCTCCATTGGCTATTAGCGATTCCCGCTGTACACCATAGGGATTTACACCAAACTGGAAGCCGTTGGTATTGTCATTGAAAGTATCAAAAATAAAACTGATCCCATCATTTTGCTCACCCCGATAATCCCTTCTCAGGGAGGTGCTGACATATTTTTCTCTAGGCCCAAGGTTATACATCACTGCAGCGATGTAAAGAAACTTATCATCATAAGCGATTTTTACTTTGGATTGGGCAACTGCCAAGGAAGTATCTGAAGGAAAAAATTGCTGAAAATCAGTTGCCCAGTCCTTATCGTTCCAAATAGCCTCATCCAATACCCCATCGACTATGATCTCATAGTCGATTTTTTCCGCGATTATTCCGGGCAATTCAAACGCTGTCTCTTGGGCAAAGACACTTGAAATCAAACACAAAAGTAAAAGGGTAAACGAAATTCTCACTGCTATAACTATTTGTGCTCAATGTAGGGAATAACCTTTTTAACGCTTCATGTCATTTATACCAATGGTAATATTAAGTTTGAGGCGTGAGTTATAAGGTGTGAAATGAGAGTTGCTTTTGCGTATAGCACATCAGACGCAGGTTAAATGCCACACTCCTGTTCAAGCCAATGTGAGTGACTCCGTACAACATCAATATACATTACTTTTTAAATTACTCAGGCATATTGCCAACCCAAGAAGTTCCAAAAATAGAGTTGCCAAATAGCTAAAAAACTGATCAGGGTGATCACAACATAAAATGCCTTAGCCAAACCTGAGTAGTAGGGATTTCTTAGATAACGGATACTGAGAAACAACATCAAGAGCGTAAATCCAACCATCAATACAGGCAGTACCAAAAGTACTTTCAGACTTGTGGGAACTCCATACACAATCTCAAAAGGATTGGACATGATGATGGCCAAGCCTACCAAAAAAATCAGGTAGCCTGTATAATTTAACCAAGCGATCCATTTCCCCGTCAAGGGAAGTAATTTTCGATTTGGGTCTTTATGAAAGTAATTGCTTCGGATACGGGCTGCAAAGGGCCAATACATCAGCACCAGAAGCGCAGTCAACAAAGACAGGACCAAGATGCTGATTTGGATTTGGGACAGTTCAAAGCCGGATACTTTTTCCATGGCATAAATGGACAGCATACCATCAAATAGATAATGTATTTCCCCTTTTTCATTATTGCCAAAAGCAATCTTATTGTTATTAAACTCCTCCCGAAATGTATTCTCGCCTATAGGCACATAATATTTGGTTTCATTGGGTTGAGTCACAACCAATTTTCCTTCTGCGGTATATACTTGAAAGCGGCTGATTAAGGATACAATTTTAGTGAAATTGGAATGCTGATAGCGGTTGACTTTGTATTCTCCTGCAAACTGTTGGAACCATTCCTCGTCAACTTCGATGGGACTGTCCAAAGGCCTGTTGTCCGGAAAATAACGATCCAACAAAGCTTCAAGGACTTTCATATATCCATTCATGACATTTCCGGTATTAAAGCTGATAAAAACCCCAAAGTCATGCTCAGGCAACATCGCAAAAAGAGAATGAAACCAAAAGGTATCCCCTCCATGTCCAATAACCCTGTTTCCTTTTTGACTTAAATCCATAAACCCATACAGTAGGGGATTCACGTCCGGATGGTGTTGGTGAAGCGGTTGAAGCATGGATTCAAAAGTGATAGTATCCAACAAGGTGAAACCATCCAAAGTGCCTTTTTGAAGAAAAACCTGCATCATTCGAGCCATATCCGTTGCTGTGGAGGAAGCTGCCCCCACAGGATATAAAGGCACAAGTTCGAAATCTTTTTCTTCAAAGGTATTATCGAAAATATAGCCTTTGGACATCTGTCCCGCCCATTGTGCAGGCAGAGGTTGCTGCATAGTGGTATTTCTCATGCCCAAGGGGTCCAAAATAAACTGTTTGGTGTAATCATGAAAACTCATGCCTGACACTTGTTCGACGATATAAGCAGCGATCCCGGTTCCATGATTTGAATAGGATCCTTGTGTGTAGGGAGGGCGAACCCGTTCAGGCATCTCCTTTTTCAAAATTTCCCCAAGGGGCAAAAGTTTGGCTTCTTCATTGACAAACAATTCCATGACATAGTCCTCAAATCCCGGGGTGTGGGACAACAGGTTTTTCAAGGTAATCGGCTGACCAAATTTGTCCGGTACTTCAATATCCTTCAGGTAAATATTGACATCTGCATCGAGGTCAAGTTTGCCCTGACTTGCCAGCTGCATCACAGCTGTCCAAACAAAGAGCTTCGTAATAGAGCCTATCCTAAACAATGTTTGTTCGGGGTCTACGGGAATCCGGTTTTGGACATCCGCAAATCCGTATCCTTTGGCCAAGAGCAGTTGTCCATCTTTGACAATGGTAACCGTGGCTCCGGCTACCTTTCTCTCATCTATCAGGTTATGGATCAAACCATCCATAAATGCCTGCACATCCAAAGAGTCTAAATCAGTTTTGGCCTGAGCGTGATTCCCTAAAACTCCGATAAAAACTAAAGCAATACTTAACAATAACGATAAATACTTCATCTTCTGAGATTTTGGATGGTAGATGTAACAAGTTAAAAAAACTTTTTTGAATAAGCTGAAAAGCCATCAAGTTGTCCCAAGCCTCTGGATTCGTGACTTCTAAGTAAAGGCGTTTGTAACGCCTCCCCTCCATATTGACTTTTATCTCCTGCTTATTGTCTCTCATTTCATCCTTCATCCCTTAAAACCCTTCCCCAAATGCTGTCAAAACCAGCTTTCTCGAGCCCCCATGGTTTCTGAATTCACAGAGATAAATACCCTGCCATATTCCCAACAAAAGTTTTCCACCACCAATAGGCACCTGCACACTGCAACCCATTAAACTGCTTTTCAAATGGGCAGGCATGTCGTCTGTCCCTTCATAAGTGTGGATAAACCGTGGATAACTTTCAGGAACCAACTCATTTACAAAGGTTTCAAAGTCTTTTCTCACAGTGGGATCCGCATTTTCATTGATGGTCAGTGCCGCGGAGGTATGTTGGATAAACACCTGAAGCATCCCGGTTTTGATTTGCCTGATTTCGGGAAATTCACTTTCAATCAAATCTGTAATCAGATGGTAGCCTCGTGGATAGTCCCTTAAATTTAAGTTCTTTTGGAAAATCATAAATCGAAGAATTATGTAACAATCAATATTTTTTTATGTAACATCTTTTAGTTTATTAAGGTAATCTTTGCGGGCTTATTCACCACAACCATAAAATTGGTTGAAAGCAATACTCAAAATAAAAAACTATGAAATATTATCTGATTGCATTTATCACCTGTTTGATGATTGGTACTACAGCCATGGCTCAAGACCATCATGCCAATATAGGAGTCAAAGGAGGATTGAATCTTTATAACATCAACGGAAACGGAGAATCCGACTTGAAATCAGGTCTGCACCTCGGCCTTTTAAGCCATATCCATTTGACAAATCAATTTGCTTTCCAACCTGAGATCATGTACTCTGCACAAGGTACAAAATTAGGGGGTTCGGATAATAGCCTCAACCTTGATTATATCAATATACCTTTATTGTTTCAATACATGTTTGATAACGGATTTAGGTTACATGCCGGACCACAGGTAGGATTCTTGGTCAATGCCAAATCCAAATCAGGTAATACTACTGTCGATGTGAAGGACGGTTATAACGCTATCGACCTTGCACTCAGCATTGGCGGAAGTTATGTCTTTACCGACACAGGATTTGGGCTTGATGCCCGATACAACCATGGATTGAGCAATATTTATGACGCAAGTGCTTTCAATGCAACCAACCGCGGATTTCAATTGGGGGTATTTTACCTCTTCGGGCATAAATAATCTTAAGCATATTGCTTGAGATTTGACTCTTAAAATACTTATCTATCAAGTCCCCATCTGCCTTTTGGAAGAAGGGGACTTTTTTTTGCAAATTGCGAAATAGGGACGTGGATAAAATTTATTTCCCGCAAAACCGCAAAGAAAATGAAGCTACACTACCAATGACAGATTTTGAAATCGAGTGTTTAGAACTACAGATAGCATTAAATCTATAATAAAACTTTGCCTTGTCACCTCGACGTCAGGAGAGGTCTGCATCCCGCTTTGATGTCATTTCCTTTCTGTAAATGCCAAATTTTCTCCACTACCAATGACAGATTTTGAAATTGATGGTACAGAACTACAAATAGCATTCAAATCTATTACAGAACTTTGCCTTGTCACCTCGACGTCAGGAGAGGTCTGCAGCCCGCCTTGATGTCA
>NZ_JABFHF010000043.1 GCF_015476655.1 Aquiflexum lacus | reverse complement strand
ATATTTAATAATATAATTCAATCACAAAACGGTCAACACTAATCAGGGATGCACAATGTTAGATGACCGATGTCAGGTGACCGATGTTGGCTTGGGGGTCAAAATGTGCTTTTTTATCTCTAGTCAAACCTTTTTGAAGTCGTTCAGAATCTGTCCGTCGTGGTGGAAGAAGTCTGTATTGGGTTTTAAGGGGAAGGCGGGGGTTACTATGATGGCTTGCCCCGAATAGGCTTTCGACCAATTTCTTAAACCGGAGCTCCCACTTTAGCATACCCGATCTTGCTTCCCCGATACTCAGTGCAGGCTTTGCTTTTTGGTCTTGGCTCTTGGTTCTTGTCTCTCGTCTCTCGCATCTCATTTCTCGCTTCTCGCTTCTCAAATCTAACAAGCCCTCACCTCCCCATCCTCTTCAATATGCTTGATGCCTTTGACTTTCATTTCCTGTAGACTATCTTCTTTTCCGGAGGTCTCTCCGGTAATCACGCCTGTAAAGGATAGGACATGATTTATCTTACAGCCTTTTTCTCGCAGCTTTTCAGCGATTTCCTGAATGTTCTTGATTTCTCCATCCTCCACCGAGGCAATGAATTTTATAGGATCGTTTGCCATTTTTTTTATCTAGCTAAATGAATAAAGAGTTCTGCCAATAGAATACAAAATCACATTATTTCCGGAGTTTAAATATTCGCTATGTCATCAATATCTATTAATATCAAGTATCAATCAATATCCAATCCCGAAAAAATCAGGACAAGACATCCATAAACATATGATCCATCAATATCAAATCCTGAAAAAAGCAGATAATATTACTAAATAAACGCTACTGTGGACTTTGGACCAATCCTGCACCCACATCACTTGCAGGTAAGTTTAGAGGACGCGCAGTATTGATCAGTTCCTGCCAAATTTGTGTAGGTGTAGCCGTTGGATTTTTTTCCCACAATTGGGCGGCAACACCGGAGACAAAGGGAGTAGCCATACTCGTACCATTAAGAGAGGCGTATATCTGAGGAGCTTTGTAAGCACTCATGACCGCTACCCCTGGACCTGCAATATCCACTTCACCACCATTAGGATTGATACCTCCACAGGAAAAGTCCGCTACTTTCAAAAACCTATCCACCGCAGCCACAGCCATGATAGAGGGGCAATTTGCCGGATGTCCCACGGGATTGATAGTGCCACTTGATCTCCTGCTTTCATTACCTGCAGCAGCAATGATCAAAGTCCCTCTATTCAGTGCATTGCTTGCAATGTCTTCATAAATCCTTGAATGGGATTGTCCCGGACGGGTAGGGGCACCCAAGGACATGGAAATGATCTTGCAGCCATTGGTCATGGCCCAATCCATTCCTGCTAAGATACCACTATCAGAACCTGAACCCGCGTTTGACAAAACTTTGCCAATAAAGATATTTGATTCATGGGACACACCGTATCTGACGCCATTGGTGCCACGGATACCTCCTGAGGCATTTCCTGTACAATGCGTTCCGTGTCCATTGATATCGTTGACATCCTCTCCGGAAATAAATGATTTGCTGATTATCTCCCGGGACTGAAAATCAGGATGGGCCAATAAAAATCCTGTATCCAAAATGGCAATTGGTATGTTTTTACCAGTATATGGGCTGGTCAATGCCCTGACTGCATGGACACCCCAATAGGCTTGGGCATTGTCCGAAAAAGAATCCGGAAGTGTGGGGTTAGGATTTGGATTTCCAGGATTGGGAGGTGTGGGAGTTGTGGGAGGTCTTCCAATTCCTAATAACCTGCAAAGCCACTGCCAAAATCCACCGCCACCTGAGGCATTTGCAGCAGTGAGCGCATATAGATAACGCTCCGGTTCATCATACAAAAACATGCTCTTTGTTCTTGCCGAACTGGTCAGCACATTGATTTCCTCTTGATGGTTATCGTTTATAACGGCTACCCCAAAATTCTCAAAAACAATCCCATCTGCCTGATCAAAGGCTTCCAAGTAATCTTCCTCGTGGGATTTGTAATCACTTGATGGGGCTAGCCTGAGAGAAGCGCCTTCTGCACCTTCTTCAATATCTTTAAACTTTGCGCCTGGGTCAAGCATCACCAAGCGTTTTCCTGTAAATTCCGGTCTGTCATTCTGGTCTTCTGATTGAGTTGTCATGGTTATCGAGTCTAAAAGTGAATGGAAATAAAAACAGAACTAATTTACAAAAAAAAATTTATATTGTTGATTGTCAATAAAATAAAAGGGGGGTGTGGTGCGATTTACTCGATTTTTAATTTTGATGGTTTCTTTCTACAATCAAAAACCATTGCAATTATCGCAATATCCCCATCTAGAAAATAGATTATTTTATAATGGCTAAAAATTAAATACCTGTAGTCAAATTTTCGGTTGATTAATCTGAGTTCTATCTGTCCTATTTTTGGATATTGATTAAGAATCTCAGTTTTCTTATATATATTTTCAATTACTTTTGAAGCATAGTCACTGGAATTGGTTCTTTCCAAAAAGTCAAAAATTTCCTCCAAGTTTTCGCTAGCTTGGATTGTCCACCTTACTTTTTCTTCCATTTTTTAATTTGATCAAGCATTTCTTCCGAAGAGTATGTTTTCCCTTTTGCATATTCATCTTCCGCTCTATCAGATAAAAAATTCATCTCTTTTTTAGAGAGTATATCAGGATAGTCACTTTTTAATCCTAGTAAAATTTCAAATTCAAAAATCAAATTCTCATCATTTGATTCAAGAAATTTTTTCATAATATTAATTTTCCTTACAGATATTTCCATAATTCTAATTTATAAAATTTTCAACCAAATATACAAAGCTGCCTCTAATCCTCTAAATCAATCCTCAGTGCCATTGTGATTGTCACTACTAACATCATGGTGGCAACGTACTTAGCATTTGGCGTGTTTTGATTATATTATAAGAATTAGTCTGATTAAGCAAACATCTGTCTCCCTACTCTTTCAATAACACTCATAAGTCATCATTAAAATCCACCTAGAGATCGCCACGTAGCACTGAGATTTATCCTTAGTAATATGGTTATTTGAAGTGCTCCTCCTACCAAAGGAAGGCAGGCGCAATGACGGGGAAGTCTTACACCTCACATCTCATGTCTAATTTCTCACCCGACTTCAAACAACCCCTGATACATCTCCTCAAGTCTACTCACCGGAATCACCTTGATTTTATATTTGTTCAGGTCCAGGCCTTTGATGGCATATTTGGACACCATGATCCTTTTGAATCCCAATTTCTCTGCCTCTGCAATCCGGTTTTCTATTCGGTGGACTGCTCGTATTTCTCCCCCCAATCCTACCTCCCCTGCAAAACAAAGATCAGTCGGAACAGGGCTGTCCTCATAAGAGGATACCAAGGAGGCACATACGGCAAGGTCCAATGCAGGGTCATCTACTTTCAGGCCGCCGGCTACATTGAGGAACACATCCTGCTGCCCAAGTCTCATACCCCCTCTTTTCTCCAATACAGCCAAAAGCATATTGAGCCTCTTGGCATCATGCCCGGTACTGCTGCGCTGGGGAGTACCATAAGTGGCCGGACTGACGAGGGATTGGATTTCTATCAATAAGGGCCTGTTACCTTCCATCATGGCGCCGATAGCCACACCGTTCAGAACTTCTTCTCTTTGGGTTAAAAGTATTTCTGAAGGATTGGCTACCTGTCGTAAGCCTTCAGCCCGCATTTCATAAATCCCCAATTCATTGGTGGAACCAAATCGGTTTTTGGAAGTCCGTAGGATTCTATAAGAAAGGTGTCTATCACCTTCAAACTGTAATACCGTATCCACCATGTGCTCCAAAACCTTTGGTCCCGCAATGGAACCTTCTTTGGTAATATGTCCAATCAGGAAGACAGGTGTTCCCGTTTCCTTGGCAAACTTCATCAACTCCGCTGTACATTCCCTTACCTGGGAAACCGAACCGGCTGCTGATTCTATATATTGACTGTGTAAAGTCTGAATGGAATCGATGACCAATAAGTCAGGGTCGAGAATTTCTATCTGCTGAAAAATCTGTTGGGTATTGGTTTCTGAAAGCACATAGCAATTATCGGAATGAAAGGCCATCCGCTCCGCCCGCATTTTGATCTGGGCTTCACTTTCCTCTCCTGAAACATACAGCACCTTAAGCTGAGGCAATGACAATGCAATCTGCAACATCAAGGTAGACTTGCCGATTCCCGGTTCTCCACCTATCAAAACCAAAGACCCCGGAACGATTCCCCCTCCCAGAACCCTGTCCAATTCCGCGTCATGGGTGACTGTTCTTGGCTGCTCTTCAAAATTGATATCTGTCAGCCGCCTTGGCGTAGCAGCTCTTTTGGATTTGGATCCACCTGTGGATTGTTTCCAATTGCCTTTCCCTGCTTCCTCTTTTTGGATGACCTCTTCTACATAGGTATTCCATTCCCCGCAAGAGGGGCATTTACCAATCCATTTCGGGCTTTGCGCCCCGCAGTTTTGACAGAAGAAGGTGGTTTTTGTTTTAGCCATGAATAAAGACGTGAGACGTTAGATTTGAGACGTGAGATGTGGGAAGCGAGAACCGAGATACGAGAACCAAGACTTTCACTTTGAGTATAGTGGTACTATTGATATAATTTCAGCTTCAAAGTGTTTAAAACTTTGCCTTGTCACCTCGACGGCAGGAGAGGTCTAATACCCTAAATTAGGGAAACAGACTTCTTTCTACGATCCAACCTTAAAAGACTTTATATATAACAATTGATGTAATTAATGCTTCGAAGCTCATCCATAAACTTCTTTTTGTCAACTCAGTCCCGATGTCTATTGAGTTCGAGATCTGTAAACCATAGTAGGGAAACAGACTTCTCCTGACGTCGAAGTGACAAGGAAACGCTTTCTTTCACCTCTCCTCTTGTTTCTTGGCTCTTGTTTCTTGGCTCTATTTTCTTCATCCTTTCTCCTTCATCCCCTAATGCGCTTGCAGCCAATCACTACCGATCCCAACTTCAACCTCAAGTGGTACTTCAATGGTGACGGCGTTGGCCATGAGTTTGGGGATTTCTTTTTGGAGGAGTTCAACCTCATCTTTGTGGGCATCAAAAACCAATTCATCATGAACCTGAAGGATCATTTTTGATTTAAGTTTTTCTTTTTTCATCCAATCATGGACATGGATCATGGCCACTTTGATCATATCTGCCGCAGAACCTTGTATAGGGGCATTGATGGCATTGCGCTCTGCAAAGCCCCGCATGGTCTGATTGCGGCTATTGATGTCACGGAGGTAGCGACGTCGACCCAAGATGGTCTCTACATATTCGTTTTTCCTTGCTTTTTCGATAGCATTGTCCATATATTCCTTGACAGCAGGGAATTCTTTGAAATAAGCATCAATGATTTCCTTGGCCTCTGTTCTTGAAATACTAAGACGTTGCCCTAGTCCGAAAGCAGAGATGCCATAGATAATCCCAAAGTTGGCCGTCTTGGCTTTTCTTCTCATGTCTGAGGTTACTTCCTCCAAAGGAACCTGGAAAATCTTAGCTGCTGTGGTAGCATGAATATCCCTGCCGTTTTTGAATGCCTCAATCATGGATTCATCCTGTGAGAATGCCGCCATGATGCGCAATTCTATCTGAGAGTAATCCGCTGCCAACAAAACATGATCTTCATCCCTCGGAACAAATGCTTTTCTGATCTCCCTGCCTCTCGCGGTCCTGATAGGGATATTCTGAAGGTTGGGGTTGATGGAGGAAAGTCTGCCTGTGGCTGCCACAAACTGATTGTAGGTGGTATGCACCCTACCTGTTTTAGGATTGATCATGGTGGGCAGGGCATCCACGTAGGTGGATTTCAACTTCACCATCTGACGGAATTCGAGAATGGCCTCGGCTATTTCATGTTCTCCGGCCATCTTGCTCAGCACTTCCTCACCTGTGGCAAATTGACCGGTTTTGGTTTTCTTGGCCTTAGGGTCTAATTGGAGTTTGACAAACAAGATTTCTCCCAATTGCTTGGGTGAGGAAAGATTGAATTCTTCACCTGCAAGCTCATAGACTCTTTTTTCTATTTCTTTGCTTTCTTCCTCCAACAGGACAGACATCTCTGCCAGGCTATCGGTATCAATCCGCACCCCCTCAAATTCCATATCTGTCAATACCCGGATCAATGGATTTTCCACTTCATGAAGCAGTTTCTCCAATCCATTGCTCTTGATAATGGGATCAAATTCCTGTTTGAGTTTTAAGGTGATGTCTGCATCTTCAGCAGCGTAAGCTACTACCTCATCCACCTCTACATCACGCATGTTGCCTTGGTTCTTTCCTTTTTTACCGATCAGAGACTCAATGGATACAGGTCTATAATTGAGGTACTGTTGGGCCAACCAATCCATAGAATGTTTTCCTTCGGGTTCGATCAGGTAATGGGCCAACATGGTATCATAGAGTTTACCCTTGACATCCATGCCATAGTTTTTCAAAACCAACAGGTCATATTTTACATTCTGTCCTATTTTAGTGATGTTTTCATTCTCAAAAATTCCCCTGAATAACTCCAACTTCTCTTTGGCTTCCTCCTGATTGGCTGGAAAAGGGATGTAAAAGGCTTCACCGGGTACATAGGAAAAAGATAATCCGACCAATTCGGCTTCATTGGGATTCAGGGCGGTGGTTTCGGTATCAAAACAAAACTCATCCTGCAACTCCAAATAACCGATCAATTCCTTGATGGCTTTTTCTCCATCTACTTTATGGTAATCATGGGCAGAGGTCAGGATACTGTCGTGTAACTGAATGGCAGGCAAAGGGATTTCATCCACCGTTTCGTCTTCTTCCACTTTGGATTCTTCTACACCGGTAAAGAGTCCCAACTGTTCACTCACTTTGACCTGCGGTTTTTTGATTTTTTCTCCAAATACCCTTTGTGTCAAGGATCGGAATTCGAGCTCTGCAAATAGTGCTTTGAGATTTTCTTCATGAGGACCATCATAGCGCAAGTCCAATTCATCAAAATTCACTGGTACTTCAATATTGATGGTCGCCAACTCTTTGGAAAGCAGTCCTTGTTGTGCAAAGGTCTCTACATTTTCCTTCTGCTTCCCTTTAAGTTGGTCTGTATTATTGAGGAGCTCTTCAATTGTACCATATTCTTTGAGAAGTTTAACGGCGGTCTTTTGGCCTATTCCGGGAATTCCGGGAATATTATCCACCGCATCGCCCATCAGCCCAAGGATATCTCTTACCTGATCGACATGTTCAATGTCCCACTTGGCACAAACTTCTTTTGGGCCCATGATATCTACCCCATTACCCATAAAGGCAGGTTTATACAAGTAGATATGGTCTTCTACCAATTGCCCATAATCCTTATCAGGGGTCATCATGTAGACTTCAAAACTGGTTCTTTCGGCTTTTTTGGCAATTGTTCCGATGATATCATCCGCTTCAAAACCATCCAATTCCAATAGGGGTATATTGAAGGCCTTGACGATTTGCTTTACCCATGGAATGCCTACCTCAATATCCTCGGGCTGTTCTTGACGGTTGGCCTTGTAGGCTTCAAACTGAATATGCCTGAAAGTAGGCGCTTTGGTATCAAATGCCACAGCAATATGGGTAGGCTTTTCCTTTTCCAACACTTCTAAGAGCGTATTGGTAAATCCGAGCATGATGCCGGTATTGAGACCTTTGGAGTTTATACGGGGATTTTTGCTGAAGGCAAAATGCGCCCTATAAATAAGGGCCATTGCATCCAGGAGGAAGAGTTTCTTATCTCCTTTTGGGGACATGGTATCGGTTATGTTTATTGGATTAATTTAGATTTGGAAAACTTAGGACGTTTTCCTGAATGGGCTAAATTACAAATAATAATCCTACCCGTGGACCGAAAATCTGACAAATCCTGATAAAAATTGACTACATTGGAATTGCCTTAATCAGCATTGGTCTGATTATTGGTAATTTAGTCATCCATAGTGGTTTTTCGAAACCCAATCTTAAAAATTATTATTAACTAAAACTTAATTGTTACCCTATGAAAAAATTTGCAATATTTCTATCTCTTATGTTTTTATTTACAGCAATAGCGCCGGCGGCTATGGCTAAAGAATCCAAAAAAGATAAAAAGGAACTGACTGTTGAAGAGGAAGCCCGCGTGGCTGAAATTGAAAGCAGAGTGGCCGAAATTAAAGCCATGGACCTTTCTGATCTGAGTAATGATGAGCGCAAAGAAGTGAAAGAAGAACTCAGGGAGATGAAAAAAGAGGCAAAAAATCTTGGTGGTGGTGTGTATATTTCCGTTGGGGCCATTATCATCATTTTATTGTTAATTATCCTGCTTACCTAATAGCAGGATCAATACCTTGAGATCAGCTTAGCTGTAATCCCTTAGAAAAAATCCCCTGCAAGATCAAATTGCAGGGGATTTGAATTTAATTTTTTAAGGGTTTCAATGGGTCTTCCCATTCATGGCATCTACCAATTCCCTTTTGAGTTTCCGCTCTCTTTCAAGCGTATTTTTACGGTGCTGCTCGAATTCCTCGATCGTTTCAGCCAAGTCTTTTTTGGCCCTTGAAATTACTTTATGGCTTTGGCTGTACTTGAACAAAAAGAACAAAAAAGCCGCTGTCAATATTCCGACAATAGTCCACATCATGGTCACATAAGCTGATTTATGAATGGCCATTCCCAAAAACTCGAAGTTGTCCCTTGCTGCTTCGGCAACTTCCAACTGATTATTTGTTTCTGTTACTTGTTTTTCCAATTCTCCGATTTTGGATTGTCTGATACCCAATTCCTGATTGACTGTTGTCAATTGGTTCTTGAAAACATTGAGGGAGTCAAGGACATTGGCCCGTATCTTTTCAAGATTGGTCTTTTTGACGACTTTGTATTCTTGGTAGTTATTAGAAATCCTATTGAGATAATCAAATTGACTGGTGATTGTTCCTTCATTGAGTGAACCCGTTTCGGTAGTTTCCTGTGCTGACACCTGAAACGCAAGGAATAATGCAAGAAACAGGGTGGTAAGATTTTTTTTCATTGGAATTGGTAGTTTTAAACCTAAGCGTAAACGATTTTTACCTATATGGTATTTTTATTGCGAGAGCAATAAATATGCCTGTATAAAATGAGATTAACAAAAATCAGTATTAAAAAAATATACTTTTCGAGTGAAACCATTGAAAAGGATTGAGTTAGGAATAAAAAATAATACAAAAATTGTATTTTTTGAATAAGGATTAATCCAAGAATATGGTTCTTTCAATCAGGGATCAATTGTTTTTTCTATCACGCCCAAGTGGACCAAATATAACCACATTGTAAAAAAAATATACATTCTTGAATAAATACTATCATATCTTTTTGATAATCAGTAGTTTTTGTATATTTATTTTGACTTTTAAATCAATATTTTTATGGGACTCAAGAATTTCAAAATCTGGGGAATCTTCATGATAGCCATCATCATCGTGGCATTCATGCTTTTTCAGCAGTCAAATACCAACAAAAGAGAACTCGACGAACAGGCGATTAGGAACATGGAGTTGATAAAGGGTAATTTTCAGGTGGCATTTCAATCTTATACAAATCAAAAACTACAAGAAGAAAGAAGGCGGATTCTAAATCTCGGGCCGCAATCAAAATTTAAAAAATTTGAGGATTTTAATTTCGTGAAAGTTAATTCCGTCGAATTGCTCCATGAAAACCAACAGGAAGTACCCATTCTGGTATTAAATATTTCATCCTCTATGCAGGAGATCATCAGTCTTGATCAACTTTTTGCTAAGATCAATAATCAGGATTTTTTCAAACCTGTTTTTTTAACTGATGATTCAGGTCAGATTCTTTATCCTCGATCAGAGATCGGAAAATCCCTCCAATTAATTGAAGGTGAAGTCGATGCCCCGCTTTTGCCCACCAATAAACAGGAAATCCTATATCATGATGAGAAGCACCTGATATATTATACCCCTGTGCTGATAGGCAACTACAAGTTTTACTTAGTAGGTGCCATTAAGCTCCAGGATTTTGAGTCTATCGGGTGGAAGGTGGATTTTACAAATCTTACCATTTTAGTATTCCTTTTGGGGTTAATGCTTTTTTCTCTTCCTATATTTTCTTTTTTTGGATTGGCCAAGGGTGATAGGCTTACCAAGTTTGGTGTTTTCAGTGTCGGGCTTTCGCTTGTGGGAATACTGGTTATTTTGGGATTTGGTTTTTCTTTTTTCAAAAGCCACCATCCTTTACCTGATGATCACCATAAAATGATCCAAAATGCAATTAAAGACTCCATACAGAGAAATCTTTTGGAAAAAGTGAAATTATTGGACAATTGGGATTATTCTATAAACAAATCCAATGACCTGATCAGAATCAATACTATCGGTGGGGTAGAGCAAATCTATCAGGAGGGTTCTATGGATACGGCTTCTCAATTGTATCGATCTTTGAGGCACAGGGAATATTACTCCTATTTTTTAACTCCAACAAATAAAGGTGATAACCCCAATTTCAATTTAAGTAAAGCGGGTAATCGGTACATAGGTTCTCATTACTCTTTGGATAACTCCAAACTGGAATCAGTAATAAGTCGTCTAAGTGTCGCAGAAGATTCGATAAACACGGCATTTGGCAACCATGTAGAGGCCATTACTTTCTTTTGGCAGGACAGGTTGACGGATTATGATGACAAGAGGGAGTATTTGTTATTTAAAAAAAATGGGCTGATCATTCACAAAAGCAGGAGAATTAAAATTGCTGCTGATAGCCTTTCCCAATTGCTTTCAGCCAATAAATGGGAGGAGGTTGAAGGAATCATGAAATCCAACAGTAATCAAAGCGCAGATTCCGAATGGAAAATCCCTTTATATCTTGATGGTCACGCCTATCAGGGTCATTTGATCATGGTCAGCGATAATGATAGTTTAAAATTTGATCAGCCGTTATGGATGTTGTATCTAAAAGATGAACATTTAGAGCATGCCTATTCTTCCTTGGTAACATTCGAAACCATACTACTCTTACTTTTCTACCTTTTGATGCTTGCCCTTATTTCACTTGCCAATAAACTGAATAAATCCAAATCGAAAAACAAGACACTGGAGAAATTTGCGTATAACTATTTATACCCCAAAAAAGCCAAAGTCAAGAATTTCGAATATTTGATTTGGTTTATGGTGATTTATATTTTCATCATCCTGTATTATTATCATCTTCCTAGGATTCATTTTTTTGGGATTTTCGCTGTTCTCCTTATTGCGACCTTCCACTTCAAGGTTATCATGTATATGATGTTAGGTCCAAGTTGGCAAAATATCAATAATCAAGTTACCACTAAAGAAAATAAGAAGATCATCAGAAATTCCAGAAATCAAGAAATAAGAAGGTTTTTTTGGATAATGGGAGTGATTCTTGCAATATCATTTTGGTTTTTATGCTGCCTGATACCCGTTATTCATTTCTTATTTTTACTCATTTGGGTGGTTGGATCTTCTTATTATACTTTCAAAAAAAGAAAAAAATTCGTCGGAGAAAAGCCTCAATTATTAAACCCGACAGATCACTCCGGATCACCAAGCTACGGGGCAAACAATTCCGGCTTTAATTATTTCCCCTATATCTACACCAGTTTCTTCATCATGTGGATTTTTATGATAGGGTTTGTACCTGGATATATCATCTATTCAAAAGTTCATCAATATGAATCCAAAAACTGGGAACCTCAGAAAAATCCAGATGATTATGAAAATACACCTGATAATTTTTGGAACACCTATGATGAGGGTAGAAGACTCTTTTTTGGTGGCCTTACCAGCCAAAATACATCACAGGTCAAAGAGTTTATTTTTACTGATCGCCGATTGATGCAGCCAAAATTGGAACAAATTAAAATAATTGATACTAAAAGTTTGGTCAAACCTTTCAAGAAATTAATGGGAAACTTGTTGTGGTCCGGATCCGTGACACTGTTTTTCCTCATGATTCTCGCTTTGTTCATTTGGATGGTTCATACCCTTTCCAAAAAAATTTATTTTTTGGATTTAGAAGGATTTTTGTATCATCAAAAAAATCTAAATACCTCCACACTCAGCCAAAAGGTATTTATATGCGGACTGGACTCAGAAAATTATCCTAAATGGATCCAAGATCTCTTAGATCTCGGAAAACATGAAATTACCGATTGCACTTCCAATCCTGAATTAAAATGGCAGGAGTCTACCATACCAGACCTGGAAGGTAAAAATATCTGGATCATCAAAAATGTGCATTGTCTCCCAGACTTGTCCCTGTTTTTGGAAAGATTACCTCAATTTATCAGAGCGCTTAATGGAAAGATATATTTTGTTATCTCTTCAGGGGTCTCATGGAAACAATTGCTACATCAATTAGAGGACCCAAAACAAAATATGATTTTTTCACAGCTATTCAGTTCATTTCACTTTGAATATGTGCCGATAGACTTGGATCCCAATCTTAAAGTCATCACTCCTAATGATGAAAAAGCAAATATGCTCATCCGTTCCAGAAAAGCCTATTTCTATAATATCTGGTCAGAAATGAGCTTTGATGAGAAAAAAATCTGTTACTACTTTAGTCGGGAGGGTTTTTTCAATTTTACCAATAAACCTGTGATTACCGAATTGATTCAAAAGGGCATTTTGGTACCAAGAGGCATTCTGGACGGAAGTGGATCGACCGAATTATTTCCGATTTTATTCGATAAGCACTTTCGCCTTTTTATATTGAACAATATCTCTGAAGAGGAAATACAAGCTTTCAAAAGAGACGAAGATAAGCATGGAAATGCAAGTTCCATCCAAATAGCTGTCTTCAGTTTTATTCTGTTATCTGTAGCTTTGATCAGCTACTTTGACAAAAATTTCTTGGATCAAGCATCCACATTTGTTGCAGGTATCACAGGGGCATTGGGAGGGATTTATTCATTACTCAAAAATTCCCTACCTACTTTGAACAAGAGCAAAAGTTAAATGATTTTGTTATTCCCAAGGAAAAAAAACTGTCAACATGAAAATTATTCAGCACTCAAAAATGAAAGTTGAAAATGCCTATTGAAAAAAATCAATGTTACAATTAGCCGACATTTTCTTCACCGTTTTTCATACGCTTTTGATCCTATTCAACCTATTTGCTTGGCTCTGGAAACCTTTGCGAAAGTGGCATTTTGCAACTATTTCGCTGACATTGGCTTCTTGGGTGGTATTGGGAATCTGGTATGGATGGGGATATTGTCCACTAACTGATTGGCATTGGGATATTTTAAGGGAACTGGGGAAAAAAGACCTTCCTAATTCCTATATCACGTTTATCATCAAAAGACTATTGGGTCTGGATTTGGATCCCAATTTGGTGGACATCATGACCCTATCTTTGGCAATATTGGCTTTCTTAATTTCCATCAAAGTGAATTTCATCAAGGGAAAAGCACCTTAAGGATCAACCCGTAAATCCTTTCATGGCTTGCAGCAGGTCCCGCTTGGTCATCACGCCTCCTTTTCTCCAGAGAATTTTACCTTTTTTGAAAAGTATATAATGCGGAATAGATCTTACGCCAAATTGAAGGCTAACCTGTGGATTGCGGTCAACATTCAATTTGTAAAATTTGATTTTCCCATCCAATTCGCTGATCACCTGTTCCAAAACAGGATTCATGGTCTGACAGGGACCACACCAATCTGCATAGAAGTCAACCAAAATTGCTTCATCTGATTGCTGCACGATATCTTTGAATTTTTTCTTTGCCATATATTTATTCTTTGGATTATGCTTTGCTAATATCCTTATAAAACCGAATCATTGATATTTGATACTGATGGATATTTATGGATACATGGAGTCTAATATTTAAAAAATCACCTCTCTCCGTTCTGATAATATAATAAAAAAACCCCGCTTGTTAAGAAGCAGGGTTTAGAACCTAATTACTTAAGGAATATTAGTTAACAGGATTTTGAGCTGGAATCTCTATTCCCAATTTGGTCAAAACCAATTCAGTAAACTTGTCATCATCTTTGGTGTACAACAAGATCGGAGAGTTACCTGCTGATTCTGAGAAAACATGGGTGTAATTGTTTTCTGCAGCTACTGCGTTGATCGCATTGAAAACACGCTGTTGTACAGGTTCCAACAATTCGCCAAGTTTCCTTTGATAGGAAGTTTGGGCATCTTGCTCATACTTTTGGAGGTCCTGCTGCAACTTTTGAAGTTCTGCTTCTTTTGCAGCTCTTGCATCTTCTGTCATGGTTTGAGCAGCTTGCTGGTATGCCTGAACTTTCCTTTGAAAATCCTGTGCTTTTGTCTGGATATTTGTTTGAAGCTGGGATTGGTAATCCTGAATATCCGCAGCGATCTGTTCCATTTCCGGCATCAGGTCCATCAGTAATTCCACATTGGTATAGCCAATTTTCAATTCCTGGGCCTGGGCTACAAATCCTACGCAAAACAAAGTTATTGCGGAAAGGATAACTTTAATTTTCATCATTTTTCTTTTATTTAATTTACTTGTTTTCTAATCCTAATTCTTCCAAAACAAATTCTGAATAATCATGTCTTGGATCTGTATAAATCATCAATGGGCCTGACGCTTTGTCAAACAACACTGCCAAATTATTTCTCTTACATACTCGGTCTATGGCATCGTAAATCTTGGACTGCAAAGGCTGAAGCAGCTCTGCCTGTTTTTGATAATACTGTCCATTGATACCAAAAACTCTGTTATTGAATGCTACAGCAGCATTTTGCTTTTCTTTGATACTTTCTAACTTTTCCTGATACATCTCCTCTGTAAGAAGAACCTCCTCTGCTTTCAGGTTGGCATACATATCTTTTATTTCCTTTTCCAAATTTTGTGCCTCTTTTTTCCATTGGGTACTAAGTGCCTCCAATTCGGACTGCACCAATTTGTAATCAGGGTGCTTATTCAATAGAAATTCTGAGTCAATATATCCAAACTTTTGTGCCTCTGCACGCTGTGTAAGCAGTATCATACTGATCAGAGGGAGCAAAAATAATAATATAATCGATCTTTTCATCATTATCTAAATTGCTGACCAATGGTAAAGTGGAATTGGGCTCCGCTTGGCTGAACCCGACCCGGAGCAGGATCAAATCCATAACCCCAATCAAGACCAAGCAATCCAAATGCAGGCATGAAAATCCTTGCACCCACCCCTGCTGATTTCTTAAGATTATACGGATTAAACTCCGCATAAGATCCCCAGTTATTTCCTGCTTCAGCAAATCCCAAAAGGAAAATCGTTGCAGATGGATTTGGAGACACCAAGAACCTAAGTTCCATTACATGTTTATTGTATACAATACCACCATACCCTTCTGTGGAGTTCGGGTCAAACCTTGCGTCTCTACCTGGGGTAATGACTTGGTTTTCATATCCCCTAAGACCAATGATTTCCTGACCTAGGGCAAAATTGTTCATGTTCATTCCATCTCCACCCATCACGAATCTCTCCAAAGGAATAATGCCTATCCTATCCCCATATGACCCCAAGAAGCCCATATGGGTTCTGGCACTGATTACCCATTTGGAAGAACCGAATACTGGGGTATAAAACGTCGCATCAAACATCCACTTATGGTATTCCAACCATCTGAATTTTTCCTCATCAGGAGATTCACGGTTAATATTTGGATTAAGTGATGCATAAGGGGGCGTAAATGAAGTCACCAAGGAGATGTTGGACCCCAACCTAGGGTAAATCGGATTATCAACGTTATTTCTTGCTATGGTAGTATTCAAAGCCAAACTGTTTGCCTTACCTGTGGCATAGCTTAATCCAAAACTTCTCCCAAACTCATTGAATTCATATATTTGGAATTGGAGAGCGTTGGACACCATAAAGTAATCATCAGGCCAAGTTACCCTTTTGGAAAGTCCCAAGGTAGCACCGGTGATTTTAAAGTAGCCAATTTCTCTTCCAGGGTTTGATCTATCCATGAAATCAAGCTGCCGCTGCACAGAGTGGTTGAAACTTAAACTCAAGGCATTTGGCTTTTTGCCACCAAACCAAGGTTCTGTCAATGAGACACTATAATTCTGGAATGATCTACCATTGGCCTGTACCCTGAGAGAAAGCCGCTGACCATCTCCTACAGGAAGTGGTCTCCACTTTTGGAAATTACCAATGTTCTTGATCGAGAAGTTATTGAAAACCAGGCCGACTGTTCCTACAAATCCAAAGAAACCTCCCCAACCTCCGGATAATTCTATCTGATCGTTTGGCCTTTCCTCCAATTTGAAGGTGATATCTACAGTAGCATCCTCAAAATTAGGCTTCATATCCGGCTCGATATTTTCCGGATCAAAATACCCCAATTGGGACAATTCCCTGATAGTCCTTACCAACAAGCTTCTGTTGAACTTCTGTCCAGGAAGAATCCTGATTTCGCGCATGACCACATGGTCAGAGGTTCTTTCATTGCCCTGAATGGAAACAGAATTTACGGTGACCTGAGGTCCTTCAAAAATCCTCATTTCAATATCGATGGAATCTGCTTGAACCTGGATTTCTACCGGATCTATCTGAAAGAACAGATATCCATTATCTTGGTAAAGTGAACTGACATCATCACCTTTTTGAGGATCATAATTCAGTCTTTGATCTAACTTTTCTTTGTTGTAAACATCTCCCTTTGTAATGCCAAGTCTCGAAAGAAGGACATTGTCAGGATGTAGATAATTTCCCACAAAAGTGATGTTTCTATAATAATATTTTTGACCTTCCTCCAAAGAAATGTCAAGGTTTATCGTATTGTCTGAAAAACGATATACTGAATCCGATGTGATCTCTGCATCTCTGTAACCTTTGGAATTGTAATAGGCAACTACTTTTTCCTTGTCCTCCCTAAAATCCTTTGCCACAAACTTGGATGCATTGAAGAAATTCAATTTGAAATTCTTATTGATATATTCCTTTACCTCTTCATCAGTTACAGGATTTCTATACACGACTGCTTCTTTGGCCGATTTGGGTGTTATGTTGGTAACTCTCGAAGTTACATCACGGACAAAATGCATCCTTGGATGTTCCTTTGTGCCTTTTAGTTTACCTTTAATCTTACTATCAGGCACTTCTTCGTTGCCATATATTTTGATTTCATTGATCTTCACTTTTGTTTTCTGATCAATCTCGAATTTGATTTTGACACTATTGGGTAAGGTCGTATCTCTCTCTTGAACGACTTTCACGTCTGTATTGAGAAATCCTTTGTCCATGAAATATTGGCGGATGTTTCTTTGAGATGTATTCAAAACATCATCTCTGACGACTCTACCTCTAATTTTGATTTTTTCTTTAAGTTCACTTTCCTGGGTTTTATTGATCCCGCTGAACTCAACCCTGCTGAATCTTGGTCTTTCAGTCAACTCTAAAAGCAAATAAATGTCATCTCCTTCAATTTTTGTCACGAGAATTTTGACATCCCCAATAATGCCCTGTCCCCAAAGTCTTTTCAGTGCATTGGAAATATTATCTCCGGGAACAGAAATCACATCGTCAACTCTTAGACCCGATAAGGAAACGATAGCTATTTCATCCAAAGTCGCCAATCCGACTGCTTTGATTTCAGCTATTCTGTATTTTTGTGGCTTGGAATAATTCAATTCTAATATATCCACAGGCTTTGAGGTCGAATAGCGGCTTTGACCCAATCTAATTTGGGCTTGAAGGCTGCCTGCTAACATCAATAGGCATAGGATAATGATACTTTTTTTCATCAAAATCATGTTTTAATCTGAGCACCTGTCTTTCCAAACCGCCTTTCTCTCTTTTGATAGTCGAGAATGGCTTCCAGCAAATGCTCTTTTCTAAAATCCGGCCACAATACTTCTGTAAAAAACAGTTCTGTATAAGCCAATTGCCAAAGGAGAAAATTACTGATTCTAATCTCTCCACTGGTCCTGATCAAGAGTTCAGGATCAGGTATATTTTTGGTATTCAAATTTGCAGCAATTACTTCCTGCGTGATTTCTTCTATTTTTAATTCTTTGTCTACTACTTTTTTGACAATTGATTTAACGGCATCCTGAATTTCCCACCTACCACTGTAACTGATTGCCAACACTACGGTAAGGCCCGTGTTCTTTGCAGTCAGTTCTTTCGTTTCCTCAAGCTTTTTCTGGCATCCTAAGGGCAAGCTGGGTAATTGTCCTATGGTCACTAACCTGATGTTATTTTCCATCATATTTGGAACTTCTTTGGTAATGGTATCCACCAAGAGTTCCATCAAAGCATTGATTTCATCTTGTGGCCTTGACCAGTTTTCAGTGGAAAAGGCGTATAAAGTAAGGTATTTGAGACCTAATTCTGCAGCACCCTCTATGGTTTCCCTTACAGCAGTGATGGCATTTTTGTGCCCAAAAATCCTCATGGCACCTTTCTTCTGGGCCCATCGGCCATTGCCATCCATGATTACTGCTATGTGATTGGGGATTTTGGTTTTGTCTATTAATTCCTTCATTTCGTATCGACACGAAAGCACCTTCGCTTTTGGAGGTACAAAAATGCTATTTCTTTTTCAATATTCTATCTTATCGCTCAATTTAATAAGCATAACACTTTACAGAACTGAAGGAATAGCTGATGGTCACACCTAAAAAATAATACCAGTCTTTGTCACTGTAGTTTCCTTGATTATACCCTGAACTTGAATTGGGAAAAGCCGGATCAGGAAAGCGTGGAATAGTGGGCTCCTCCCCATATAGCTTATCAAGTGCATCGGTGAATGTAGCTCTTGCCCCAAACTCTGCTGCCAAAAGCCACTTGCTGGATAATTTGTATTTGATACCTATTCCAAAAGGAATTACAGGTGTCCCTACAGTATATCCGTCAGGATTGGGATCATCTCTATATTTTCTGCCATTTCCGACAAATCCTGCGAAACCCAAACCCAAGAATCCATAAGGTGAAAACCTAAACTGAGCCTGCGGATGGGTAAAATCAAGAAAATGATATTCCATCACTGCGGAAATCTCAAATAAAGAGCCTCTAAACCCAGCATTTCTAAATGCCGTCACAGGATCAATAGGGCGCACACTATCTGCAGCATTGAGTCTCGCAAAGGAGATACCGCCACGCAATGTCCATACATTGTCAAAATTTCGTCTGCCAAACAACGTTCCTTGAATTCCAATCTGTTCAGGATCCAATCTTCTGATGATGTCCCCCGAATAGGTCGCTATTCCCAAGCCTCCTCCAAGCTCATATTTTTGGGCAACTGCCTGTGGTGAAATGATGACCCCTAACAGAACCAACACAAATAAAATGGATGAGACCCAGAATTTTTTCTTTTTCAAGACGCTGCAATTTATGAACTACCAAACGATATAAAAACCCCTTTAAGTATTTGCAGGGTTAATTTTTGTTAATGCAAATGACCTATGATATGTCAGATTTTATTTTCAGGCTAATGATAAAGATAGATTGTCAATTATCAATCTAATTTCTCATATCAAAGCCCCAATTAAGTTTATGCCTTAAAGTATCAAAATAATTATAATCTGCGAATTTGACTAATTTAGCTGAAAATTCAGCTTTTTTTACCCTCAATTTTATGGTGGCATCGATGGCCGTAGACCTTGAATCAAGGGATATCAGGAATTTTTCACTTCTCCCCTCAATTTCAAAGCTGATTTCGCTTTCATCTGATACAACGATAGGTCGGACATTAAGATTGTGTGGACTTACCGGAGTGATGACAAAGTTTCTCGCGCCGGGACTAATCAGCGGACCTCCACAACTCAATGAATAACCCGTGGAACCTGTCGGGGTAGCTACTATCAATCCATCTGCCCAATAACTGTTCAAGTATTGCCCATTGATATAAGTATGAACCGTTATCATGGACGAAGTATCTCTTTTATGAATTGTAAATTCATTTAGACCAAAGTTAAGTCCGTTGAAAAGCACATGGTCAGATTCCAGACTTAATAAAGAACGGGATTCGACAGCATAACTACCTTTCATAAATCCATTGACAGCTTTTTCAATATCTTCTTTGGCCACTGTAGCCAAAAATCCAAGTCTACCTGTATTGATACCAATGATGGGGATTTCTGATTTACCTACCAAACAAACAGTGTCCAAAAGGGTCCCATCTCCTCCCACAGATATAATAAAATCAACCCCTGAAAAGGAAGGTTTTTTGGAAAGCACATGAAAACCTGTGGTATCGAATTCTATTTTTTTAAGTGATTTGTAAAAAGATTCCGTAAGGGAAAAACCGATCTTCCTGTCTTTAAGAATTTGAAACAATTGATCTATAAAAGGGATAAATTCTTTTTGAAATCCAATCCCATGGATGACAATGTTCATTTTGGGGTTTGGGTTAAATCTGCAAAAATCTCAACAGGTTATCAATCCTTTCTTGTTCTCCACTCTCTGAACCTTCTTCCTGATAGTGGTCAAGGATCCGAAAGCCGAATCTTTCAAGGGTGGCTTTGATATGTCTCAATTCCGATTTGTCCAGTTTTAAGGTTACCTTGATCTTACTGTCGTCCAATGGATCATTGGAAATGAAACTACTGAGGATTTTGGCGTTCTCTGATTCAACAATTCTCGCTATTTCAAAAAGACTGTAATCCGTCATGAACATGGAAAGTACCAACACAGCGCCATGGGATTGAATGGAAAGAGAATCTGCGAAAGCACCGATGGCATCTTCCATAGTTACCACGCCAAGATAGTTGTTTTCCTTATCGACAATCGCCACCATGTGAGATTGATGTTCGGAAGCAACTTTGATCACATCATAAATATGCTTTTCCTGATACACAAAACATGCACTCGATTCCAAAGCAATTTTACTGATTTGAAGCTCAGGATTATTAAGGGTATAAATCAGGTCATCGGTTACAAAACCAATGAACCTAGTATTTTCCACTACAGGCAGCATATTGGTCCTGATTTCCTCCATCCATGTCAAAGCCATCTTCGCCTTGTCTTTGGATTTCAAAGGCGGAATGAGGTTATTGATAAATTCGTAAGCCTGCATGGTCTAAATATATATAATTGGTTTCGAATAATAAAACGTTATCCAGACCAAGCTAGTTTGGATAAAGCCTTTTTTACCGAAAAAATTCTTTTATATCGGGTAATAAGCAGGAATACCAACACGGTAATATCTGACCCAATTTCTAATAATTTCAACACCGAACTGGGTGAGAAAAGCTTCAGGATGGTATTGTATCCCAACTACCGGGAGTGATCTGTGGACCATGGCCATGACCTCTTGATCCTTAGTTTCCAATAATACCTGAAGACAATCAGGAATATTGGCTATTTCTAAAGAATGATATCGGGTGACCTCAAATGAGCTTGGAATTCCACTCAGTATCTCATGTTCGTTTAGCTGAAAAACGGAGTGTACTTTTCCATGAACCGGTTTTTGGGATTTTACCAATTTGCCGCCAAAAAATTCGCCAATGGCCTGATGACCCAAACAGATCCCTAGGACGGGAATCTTGTCATGATAGTATTCCAAAATGGATAATAAGTTTCCGGCCCTCATTGGAACTTCTGGACCTGGAGACAAAATCAACCCATCCCAGTCTTTCTCTTTTATAATTTCGAGGTCTACATCATTTCTGAAAATTTCCAGTTTCATGCCTACCTGTCTGAAATAATCAGCAAGGATATGGGAAAAGGAATCAAAATTATCGATCAACAGCACCATCCGCGGCTAACTTTACCAATTCCTGAATACTTGCAATGGTATCATTGATGATCGGCGTAAACTGGTCCAAATATAGAATTACAAAAGGGGCAATGGGCTGAATAAAGCTATAGGATTTAGAATTTTCCACCCATTCTTGGGAGACAAAAAATTCAAAAGAATTGGCTACCCATAATAAAAGACTCAGGATAAAGGCTGTTTTGAATATTCCAAGAATTCCTCCTGCAACACTGTCAACTGAACCCAGAATGGTAAAATCCAAGGTTTTTTTCACCAAATAAGCCAATCCCCTAATGATCAAGATGACCCCCAGAAATATCATCAGAAAAGCCACAAAAGGCAGAAAAAAAGTAAGTTCATCCACCCTTTCTGCCAATAAAGCCGTTCCCCAGTCCATAAAATGGAAAGCCAGAATGATCGCAATTATAAATGCAACAATGGATAGGATGCTGATAAACAATCCCTGTTTGAAACCGCTGTAGGCCCCCATAGCCAGAAAAACAATGATGATCAGATCCAGCATTCCCATAGAAATTAACCCAACAATGCTTTGACTTTTTGGGAAATGGCTTTGCCATCTGTCTTCCCTGCCAATTCCTTGGTTGCTGCACCCATTACTTTGCCCATGTCCTTTGGACTTTCGGCACCTACGTCACTGATTATTTTTTTCAGGGCTGCTTCCAATTCAGCATCAGTAAGCTGCTTGGGAAGGAACTCATTGATAATTTCAAGCTCGGCCATTTCCACGGCATAAAGGTCTTCCCTGTTTTGCTGCTTGTAAATGTCAGCGGAATCTTTTCTTTGTTTGGCTGCTTTGGTGAGCAGTTTCATTTCATCTTCAGAAGTGATTTCTTCCTTACTGCCTCCTTTGGTCTCTTCCAACAAAATCAAAGATTTGATGGCCCTAAGCGCTCTCAATCTGTCTTTGTCCTTGGCCAACATGGCTTTTTTAATTTCACTTTCTACACTAGGCTTTAAACTCATTGTCTTGTTGTTTGTGTTATAGGTGTAAATTTGTCACAAAATTATCTTTTAATTTAGGAAAATGACCAAACTGAGTGTAAATATTAACAAGATAGCTACCATCAGGAATGCACGGGGTGCCAATAATCCGGATGTTGTCAAAGTTGCTTTGGATTGTGAAAGGTTCGGTGCCCAGGGCATCACCGTACACCCTAGACCGGATGAACGACACATCCGCTATCAGGATGTCATAGACTTGTCCAAAGTCGTGACTACCGAATTCAATATTGAAGGATATCCTGACAAGAGATTTATGGAAATCATCCGCTTGGTCAAACCTGCACAAGCTACATTGGTTCCTGACCCTCCCCACGTACTCACTTCCAATAATGGTTGGGATACCATCACCCATCAGAAAATGCTCAAGGACATTGTGGCAGAACTACATGAATCGGGTACGAGGGTATCCATCTTTATCAATCCCGAGACCAAATATTTTGAACCTGCCAAAACCACGGGAACTGACCGGGTCGAACTCTACACAGAACCTTATGCCAGTCTTTTCCCAAAAGACAGAGATGCTGCTGTAAAACCTTATGTTGAAGTTGCACTACTTGCAAGAGAATTGGGCTTAGGACTCAATGCCGGCCATGACCTTGACCTGCATAACCTCAAATACCTGATAAAAAGCATTCCTTTCTTGGATGAGGTCTCTATTGGGCATGCGCTGATTTGTGATGCCTTGTATTTTGGATTGGAGAATACGGTTCAGATGTATAGGAGGCAGTTGGAGGAGATTTGATTTAAGATGTGAGACGTAAGATTTGAGACACAAGATTCAAGACTTAGGGAAAATTTGAAAAGGAAGTGAGATGAAAGATGACAAGAATGAAATAGAAAATGCTTTGAACCAACATGATCCGGAAAAGGAGATTGATTGGGTAAGAGATAAACTTATCAGGGCTGAAAAAAGTGGTTTTACAGAAAAGACAAGAGAAGAAATTCTTGCACATACCAAAATTCTTGATGATCGAATAAAATCACACATTGCTAATCCTACTTCAGGCGAAAGTTGGGAAGTTGTGAAATTCCGAGTGAAAAAGCAGCTATGAAGTTTGAATTAATTATCAAACCAGAAGCGGAACATGATATTTTAGAATCTGCGAAGTGGTATGAATAAAAAAAGGAATTTTTAGGAATAGAACTTTTTACTCCTTCAAACTATTACGCCACGCAAAGGCTAACATGGGCAATTGTAAATAGCTATTAACACCTGCTTTTACTCCTTGGGTTTTGAGAAATAGGTCATTGGATTTTCGGCTGATTTCCAGATTGAATGGTTTGATTTTTTGTTGGGCAATCTGAATGGAAATCAGGTCATTTCGGATACCTGGAGATAAGGTTTTGTAAAAAGCATTGAATTCTTCCTTGGATATTCTATAAAGGTCATTCATCTGGTAGCGGAGTAATCTCAGCTGACCAGAATATTGTAGCAAGGGATCATCGGAATTGGAGCAAATCACCCAACCGATAAAGTTGGCCTCTCCCTCATCCGTCACCCCATAGCTATGGGCCATTTCATGGGCAATGGTAAAGGGTTTTTCCAATGGATGCAAAGTTGGGTCAATATAACTTTCGGCAGTGTAGGGAAAATAAATACCCAAAATCCCCATCCTTCTCATGAACCCGGCAGGATAAAATTGTTTGGTCCTTGGCTCACCTGTAAAATTCAACCCCAGTAAATAGAGATTCTCCCGCATATTGGATCTAACCAGTTTTTCCAAATCTGCATAATCCATAATACTTTCTATGGCCACAGTATCTTCTTCAATATTGTACCGCAATTGATTCAGGATATTTTTGGTCAGGTGTAATTCACCCATGAGCTGTTCCTGATTCAGAGGTAAAGGTTTAATTCCAATCTGCTCAAAAATAGGCACCCTTTGATAGTTGTACCCCCACAGGACCAGAAAAAGAAAAATGAGTGCTCCCAAAGAATTGCTTAAGGATCTGATCGAATATCCTATCTTATTTTTCCAGCCTTCTTTCCTGAGAAGGTGATAAATATAGATTCCTATGAAAACAAAGACTGTGGCAACAAAAATATAAACTGTAGCAAAAGGCAATTGTGAGATGGATAAATCCACCAGATTTCTGATTCCGGGGAACAAAGTCCTGGAATATAATTCTTCTGTCCGCTCAGGGTATTTAATGGCAAAATGCCTGATCAGAATACCGATCAGGCCTAAAATCGTCCACGTCCAATTCCCTCGAAACATCAGGTCAAACCCCCTCTGCCTGTACTTCTTTGACTTCCGGTAACATTCTGGTCAAAAGATTTTGGATACCTGCTTTTAAGGTTACTGTGCTCGAGGGACAACCTGAACAGCTTCCTTGCAACAATACTTTGACAATACCATCCTGAAAGCTATGGAATACAATGGCACCACCATCTTGTTCCACAGCCGGCCGGATATATTCGTCCAATATTCCTTTGATTTTTTTGACGGTTTCAGAATCATTTTCATCAAAAAGTGGATCCTTATCAAAATTAAACTGAACAGCTGCTTTGCCTGCTTCCAGGTATTTTTTGATATGGTCTCTGATAAAATCCTGGATTTCTATCCAATCCACATCTCCTTTTTTGGTGACAGTAACAAAATTTGAGGCAATAAATACCCTGTCTACCGATGCGAAATTGAATAGCTCGTGGGCCAAAGGAGAATTATCAGTGCTGCCTTGATCCGGGTAATCAAAGCTAACACCCTCATCAGCCAACATAAAGTTCACCACAAACTTCAAAGAATTGGGATTGGGATTGGCCTCCAGGTAAATATGTACGGGTCTTTTCTGTGCTTGTAACATGTTTGGTCAATTGTTTGGATACTTACAACCATATACCACCAAAGCCGTGGATAAGTTCCTTTCGGGTTTAATTTTGCAGTTTTGTTTTTGCTACCTGAAAAAGGTAAGTCAATGTAATCTCAATATTGGTGGAATTCATATCAAAAATCCTGTCCTGCCTTTCCGGTCTACCAAATTCATAAGAAAACCGAACATCACCCTCTAAGGTGCTTTTTCCAAACAGTTTGGATAATCCGGCACCCCCGGTAAGTCCATACATAAATTTCCTTGGATCATCTTGAGCGCCTCCATAAGTCGGCAATAACGTTGGCCCTTCAAAATCTCTTTGGGTATCTGTTGCATTCAATAGATATCCAAAGTGAGGCCCAACCTTGATATGGAACCTCCCACCTCTTCCTGCATAGAAATTGGACAAGAATGGTACTTTTAGATATTCCCATTCCGATTGATTGATAGCGGTACTAAGTTCGTCTTCTTGCGTAAAGCCCAATTTCAAATATTGCAGCTCGATTTGTATTCCTGCATTTCTATTGGTAAAATGCTCCATAACTAAAGCAAATGTCGGTGCAGTAATCCCGGAAGTCCGGATAGGAGGTCTACCAGGTTCATACCTATACGTGATATTTGAGGAAGAAAATCCACCTCGGATACCAAAACTTGTTTGTGCCTTAGAGACTTCAGATAACCCTAGTAAAACCAAAAACAAAAGAATCACGCTTTTAAGATGCATTTCCAAAATTAAGGATTGTTTGTTAATCTTTTCCAAATGATTCCATTAGGATTTATTTTTTGGGGGAAATGATATGGGTAGCACTGATAGGCTTGCCATCAATGGTCAGACCCTCCACAACCACAATTTTTGGGCTATCTGTATCATTGGTATAAAATTCCAAATTGATTTGCCCTGAATCAGCATCTGTAACAAGATAAGGATTCCAGTATAGCGTCACCCTCTGATCTAATTCAGGATGTTTTTCTTCTAAGCTATAATCAAATGGGACAAAACTCCCACTGTAACCAAACCCATCAATTTCCAAACTATTCAATCCAGGGGTATTTCCGGTAAAAACTGGCATTTCGGACGCTCCGCGTTTGAGGTAAATTGCAATCACACCATTTCTTCCCAAATCGCCCATCATGGAACTCATTCTACTGACCACTTCTATCCTGTCAATATCATTCGGATTGATGGCTGCAATATTGTCTGCAGCCCTTGTTCCTGGTCCTGATGGCATCACTGCACCATCTACCATCACCAATGGCTCCATGGAAAGGTTGGCTGAAGTGGCACCACCTCTTAGCCGAATTTGAAGTGTAGTGGTAACCGACATACCAGGTATCTGGGTTTTAAGGCTGTTCAATAGATCACTGACAGTACCGTTTTTGTTTAGGTTTTCACTACTCACCACATGGTCTGCATTACCATAAATCGCTCGTCTAGTTGTGTTCTCTTTTTCGGATTCTATAGTTACCTGTTCAAGAACTAAGGTTTCTTCCTCATCCTCTAGTTCTTTGAAAATCGATTCATTGGTGGTAGTGATCTTAGGGAAAACGATGTGTGCTGGAACAAAAAATGGTGGGTTAAGTCTGGGAGTGAGCTCAAAGGTACCATAAGCCTTTCCTTTTTTGTCCAAAGCCAAAAAAGCAAAATCTACCGGCCCATAAAAATCCATTTCTTCCATCACAAATATTCCGTCTTTATCGGACTCCAACTCCAACATTCCTTCAAAATTATTCAAGTATACCGTAAATGGAGTCGCCATTGGCTTTGCTTTTTCATTCAAAAATCGGCCATAAACATCCCATTTCCTTTCAATCGGATAATTGAATTTCTCTGTGCTGATGTTTTTGGGAACATCCATCAATTTCAGGCTACTTTCGATACTGACAGGTTCTGCAATAGTGGAGGCAAAATGTGTATCTATAACAGATACCGAAAGATTGGCAGAAACCGGCCTTCCATCTTCATCTCTAAGTGAAACCTGCAAAGACACCTTTTCTCTTTTGCCATAATTTTCTTTATCTGAAACAAAAGTCGATTTTATCGGAGGGTTTGGATCTTGGGGATTCTCAGATGACAAAATTCTATCATAAGCAGAAAGAACGGGAAGGGCCTTTACAAAATAAGATTCAGGTCCATAGTTTCTGTTCCATGACGTATAAGCCCGAAGGTAATATTCCTTTTGTTTTAGCGAATCCGGTAGAAAAATCTCTCCAACGGCTTGTCCGTTCTCTATTTTAAATTTTTTCTGAACAATCAAATCCCTGTTCCCGGATATCAGTTCCACATATAGAATTTTACTCAATTCCCTTTTCAATTCCGGGCTGGCATATTGGAAATAGGCCTTGAAAAGCAATTGGTCACCTTGGTAATAATAGGGTTTATCAGTATGCAGGTAAACCTTTTCCTGAAGGCTATTGGCATCTTTCGCAATTTGGGCCTCGATTCTCTGTGCAAGATTTGGCTTATAGTCCATGGGAAGCAATGCACTCACTTTTCTTTTGTCCATATCTCCGGAAAAAGTCAAGTCCTGGGGATTAAGCACCATACCATTGGAAGACACATTCACATAATTGCCCTTTACTTCCAACCATGAAATGGGATATGGTGCATCCTTGTAGGTATTGACTGTTGTATAGCCTTTTTCATAATGGATTTCAATCCTTCCTTTCATCAGAATGCGGTACTCACCTGGCTTTCTGCCTAGGCTTACCAGGTTTTCCGGTTTATACTCCACAATTGATTTTCCAAGTTCATTTGAGAAAACATCCGACCTCATATTCTGAGTTGCGGAGCCTCCCGGCTTATCTCCATATAGATAAAATCCTTCCTGATTATGATTGTTTTGGATCATCGCCCTGAACATATTGGCAGGCGATTTCAGGTAGGTATCCAACCTGTTTTTTTGCCAAAGCTCTATAGTTTTGGAATCATCAGTTTCCAATTGAACAAACCTTGTTGCACCTGAAATAATACTGTATTGGGGCGTAAAGGCAAACTCTTTAAGATCAAAAATCAAAGAATAACCTAAAGCATTATTTTTGATTTCGATAGGTTGGAATGCAATGGCTTTGAAATTATTATTGCTATTGTCATCTGGAAAATCAATTACCCAAGGATTGAGAATTTCGCTTTGCGCAGCGATGTTATCATTACCCAAAAAGTAATTTTTAAATTTTCTCAAATCCCTTTCCCAAGCCCTATCCCTAGAAGCCTTGATTTCAACATCTGATAGTTCCTGCTCAAGGGACAACATGGCCACGTTGATAGTCAATTGACCTCCGGGCTTGATTGAAGCAGGTTTTTGGACAGCCTGATAGCCTATAAATGAAAACCCGATTTCAAATTCTCCTTCCGGCAAATCCTTCAATTCATAATTCCCATCAAAATCCGTTGTGGTGGCAATGGTAGTATTGTTAATGAAGACATTACAAAATGGCAAGGCTTCCCCGGTTTGATTGTCAGTTACCTTTCCTATGATGGATCCGGTTTGCCCAAAGCCCAAAATAGGAAGACAAAATATAATCAAAACCCCGATCAATTTTTTCATAACAATAATCTACTAATAACTAAGTCTGAATATTACTTATAATCTTTTGAATCGGCAAGTTTAGTTAAAAAAAAAACACAATTTCAAAATGATATTGTGCTTTTTTTTCAAAATGAAAATAATTGGATTTTTACACCTCTTTATTTCCATCCTTGATATCCTCAATATCTTCCCTATCCTTCAGCTTTTTGTCTTCTACGTTCTTATTGAGGAATTCGTTGATTTTATCTATGGGAAAACTACTGGAGATTTCTCCAAATGAGTTGATATTCATCTTGAAACCTTCCAGGTCTTTATGAACTTTCGGGTTTTGTTCTTTTTTGGATTTCTTTGCCATGACGATTAAATGTTTACTTTTAAAGTTTCCAATGCATAACCAATCCGCTTGGCCAATTCTTCTTTTCCGATGATGCTGAATACCGCCATTAAGTCAGGACCTGCTCCTACCCCTGTGGCTGCCAATCTTACCGCCTGCATGATTTTACCCAATTTAATTCCGTTTTCCTCTGCTGCCTGCTCCAGCATGGATTTTGCAGATTCGGGCGTAAATTCTCCTGAGAACAGGTTCAGTTTTTCTTTATAGGCACTTAAAACTATTACGGCTTCATTATTCCATTTTTTGGAAGCCACGGCTTCATCAAAATCAGTTGGAGCATGAATCATAAACTTCCCCTCCTTCCATAAATCCGCTGGAAAGGTTGCCCTTTCCTTCATGATATGAGCAATTTGGGATCCTTTAGCCAAATCCAAGCTTATACCCTCTTTTTCAAGATCATCTAGAAGGTATGCGGCAAGTTCTTCATCCGATTTGGCTCTGAGGTATTGTTCATTGTACCACTTTGCTTTATTTATATCAAATTTTGTACCTGATTTGCCAATTCTTTCTATGGAAAATGCATCAATCAATTCCTCCAATGAAAACAGTTCTCTGTGGTCACCTGGATTCCAGCCTAGGAACGCCAGAAAATTAAGGAAGGCATCAGGCAAATATCCATGTTCACGGAAACCCATAGCCTTTTCTCCTGAATTCGGATCAGTCCAATCCATAGGGAAAACCGGAAAACCATGCTTGTCAGCATCTCGCTTAGAGAGTTTCCCATTTCCATCAGGTTTCAACAAAAGCGGAAGATGGGCAAACTGAGGCATGGTATCCTCCCATCCAAAATATTTATACAACAACACATGCAATGGTGCAGAAGGCAACCACTCCTCTCCTCTGATCACGTGGGTGATTTTCATTAAATGGTCATCCACGATATTTGCCAAGTGATACGTTGGCATACCGTCTGATTTCATCAATACTTTATCATCCAAGGTACTGGAATGTACCATTACCCAACCACGGATCATGTCATTTAACCTTACTTCTTCCTTTCTTGGGATTTTTACCCTGATGACGTATGGTTCTCCAGATGCCAATCTCTCTTTAACCTCATCTTCAGGAAGGGTAAGAGAATTCTTCATCTGGGTTCGTGTGATAGAATTGTACTGAGGAGAAACCACCCTGGCGGCGGTCAGTCTTTCTCTCATGGCCTCAAGTTCCTCCGAAGTGTCGAATGCGTAATAAGCATGACCTTTTTCGATCAGGTCCATGGCATATTGCATATACATAGGTTTACGCTCCGACTGACGGTAAGGACCGCAGTCACCGGGATTCCAAGGACTTTCATCGGGACCTATTCCCAACCAATCCAATGCATCTTTGATGTATTCTTCGGCACCGGGCACAAAGCGGGTCTGATCCGTGTCTTCGATTCTAAGTAAAAATTTACCTCCGGTTTTTCTTGCAAAAAGGTAATTGTATAAAGCAGTTCGCACCCCACCGATATGTAGTGCTCCTGTAGGAGAAGGTGCAAATCTTACGCGTACTTCTTTGTTCATGGTATTGGATTATTCTTGTTTCTTGTGAAACATCTTCACATGTTATGTTTTTCTTTTTGGATTCAGGGTGCAAAGATAGGAAAAGATGGGATACCTTAATTATAAAAAAAGGGAACCCGATCGGATTCCCTTTTTGAGACAAAGACAATTAAGAGTCTTTTCTGTGTCTGATTTTCTCCTTGATTTTGGCTGCTTTTCCTTGACGGCCTCTTAGGTAGAATAATCTTGCTCTTCTTACTTTACCTTCTCTCAACAATTCGATTTTCTCGATAGATGGAGAAAGGATTGGGAAAATTCTTTCAACACCAATTCCATTGGATACTTTTCTTACCGTAAAGGTTTCTCCATTCGAATTTGGGTTTTTTCTTTGGATGACAGTTCCTTGGAACTGCTGAATACGCTCTTTGTTTCCTTCGGTGATTCTCACGTGGACATTGATGGTATCTCCTGCTTTGAAAGATGGAAACTTGGTTCTAGCCTCGCTGTATTCCGCCTCTACAAATTTAATTAGTTCGCTCATAGCTGTATATTTTATGTGCTTGTGGCTTGGCACCACAGAGCTATTTTTGATAGATTCAATTATATATTCTTATTTAAATCGCCTTAGATTTCTTTGCCTTCCAATAAATCAGGCCTTCTTTCCTTAGTGCGGCGAACCGATGCTTCAAACCTCCAAGAGTCAATTTTGGATTGATGCCCTGACAATAAAATATCCGGAACCTTCAACCCTTCATAATCTGCAGGTCTAGTATATACTGGAGGGGCCAATAAACCATCCTGAAAGGAGTCTGTCAATGCTGAGGTCTCATCGTTTAAGACACCGGGAAGAAGCCGAATGATTGCATCAGTCACTACAGCTGCTGCCAATTCTCCACCAGATAGGACATAATCACCTATGCTGATTTCTCTGGTTATCCATTTTTGTCTGATCCTCTCATCCACGCCTTTATAGTGTCCACAAAGAATGATGATATTACCCTTGAGCGAGAGTTCATTGGCCATTGACTGGTTGAATGTTTCTCCGTCGGGGGTCATGTAAATGACCTCATCATAATCTCTTTCGCTTTTCAGTGCATCGATGCATTTTGCGATAGGTTCTATCATCATGACCATCCCCGCACCGCCTCCAAAAGCATAGTCATCGACTTGCTTTTGTTTGCCGCTGGAATAATCCCTTAAGTTGTGAACCCGAACTTTTGCAAGTCCTTTATCTTCAGCTCTTTTAAGAATAGAGTGGGAAAAAGGTCCTTCCAATAAATCCGGAACAACTGTGATGATATCGATTCGCATCAGTCTTCCAAGTATATGTCAAGCAATCCTTCGGGCAATAAGCAGTAAACTTTCTTTTCTGCTTTGTCAACTTTCTGGATAATTCCGTCCTTGATAGGAATCAGAACTTCTTTACCCTTGTGGTCAACACCCAATAAATCTTGGGTTTCAAGGTCATAAATGACTTTGACTTCCCCTATATTTCCAAGTGCTTCGTCCAGCACATCAAACCCAATGAGTTCGTGATAGTAATACTGGTCTTCATCTAACTCTTGCAATTCTTTCAATGGAAGGTATAAAGCTCCCCCCACTAACTTGCTTGCATCATCCACAGAATCGAAATCCTCAAATTTTGCCAAGACCTTGTTATTGTGTTGCAACACAAAGTGCTCGATAAAAAAAGGAACCAATCTGGATTTTTGCTCGATGAAGACATGCTTGAGGTCTTCATAATCCTCTGGATAGTCTACATCCAGTACTATACTCACTTCTCCTTGAAGTCCATGAACTTTGGCTACATAGCCCAATTGAAAACAACTGTCTTTGTTCATGGTAGGGTTTTAATTATGCTTTAGGCTCTTCTCCTTCAGCGGATGCGTCTGGAGTTGTTTCCTCAGCAGCTGCAGCAGGAGCTTCTTCCTCTTTAGATGCTTTTGGAGCATCTTCTTCAGTAGTTGGTGCAGGAGCTTCTTCTTTGGTAGTTGCTTTTGGAGTTTCTTCTTCAGTCGGCGCTACAGGAGCTACATTCTCAGCAGCTGCTTTTGGAGCCTCTTCTTCAGCAGGTGCTGCCGGAGCTTCTTCTGCTACAGGAGCTTCAACTACCGGAGGAGCTGCCGCTGCAATAGCGTCTGCTTCTCTTTTCTTGATAGCATCAAGACGAGCTTGGTTTTTAGCTGTCTCAGCATCCATAGCTTTCTGACGCGCATCAGCTTTGGCCTGAGTCAATTTGTCAACTTTACCTGTGATTGTGGTTTCTTTGCTAGCTTTCCATGCTTCGAATTTTTCGTCCGCCTGATCTTGGGTGATGGCACCTTTCAAGACACCAATCTGAAGGTGTTTTTGTAACAATACACCTCTGTAAGAAAGCATAGCCTTTACAGTTTCTGTAGGCTCTGCACCATTCAACAACCATTTAAGAGCGCGCTCATTGTTGATGTTAATGGATGCGGGGTCAGTGTTGGGATTATAAGTCCCTAATTTGTCGATAAAGCGTCCATCCCGTGGAGCTCTAGCATCAGCTACTACTACGTCATAGATGGCCATTTTTTTTCTGCCTCTACGCGATAATCTGATTTTTACTGCCATATAAATTTGATATTTAGTGAATTGATGGATCCCGTCCATCTTAATTTTTGGACTGCAAAGATAGAATTAATAATTCGAAATGCACAAATGCCTTTGAATATATTTGCTTGAATGAAGGATTATGCTTTAAATTGCAGCTTGAAAAAAGAGACAAGAATCAAGAACCAAGAATCAAGACTGGTTTGGTAAGTATAGTATCTCGCTTCTCGAATCTAGTTGTCTTAAAAAAAATAGACATAAGATGTAAGAAGGTGTAGTCTAACCTCTCGCTTCTCGCCTCTAACCGTCTAGATATGGCCTCGTAGTTCAATGGATAGAATAGAAGTTTCCTAAACTTTAGATACAAGTTCGATTCTTGTCGAGGCTACTTTTAAATACAAGTTCCCTGCCTTTCTAAAGGCAGGGATTTTTGGGAAGACCAAAAAACTAAGCACAAAGATTTTAATCGATTTTTAGATGATGAAGTAAATGTATTTCGCCTACGTCATAAAAAGTACCAACCTTAATTATTTCTACAAAGGTCAACTAGTGAGGAACTTTAACCTTGATAATTAGATTCATATGGTGTATTTTTACACCATAAATATGATTCACAATGGCTAGACAAACTATAACAGTAAATGAACCAAATGACCGCTGGATGAAACAGAAGGTTCAGGAAAATGAATATGCCAGTAAAAGCGAATTAATCAATGACCTGATCAGGCATCAAAGAGAACAAGAAGAAGAGCGCATTTGGCTGAGGAATGAACTTATTAAAGGTGAGGAAAGCGGGACATCTCACAAATCCATGCCTGAGATATTGGAAGAGGCTAAAAGTCGATTTAGAAACGCCAAATGACTTTTTCACTTACACGTCAAGCGGAAGAAGACCTAATTCGTATTTATTTATATGGATTAGACAATTTTGGTGAATTACAGGCTGAAAAGTACTTTGCCTCATTGGAAAATGCTTTTGAGAGAATTGCGAAAAACCCGGAAATGTATCCATCAGCGAAAGAAATTAGACCTGGCTATAGGTTTTGCGTACATAGTTCACACACAATTTATTTTTCAATTGAGGATCAAGTCAAGATCATCAAGATAATTGGAAAACAGAGATTTCCTTAGAGAATAGTAAAGGGACTAAGAGAAAAAACCAAACATACCTGCTTTTTAAATTCAGATATTATGAATTTCTTAACTAACACTCATTTTTATTTTTAAAATAAATTAAATCCTTCTTACTTGTAAGAGCGTGTGGTAACCATATTCCACTTGTTCGTTCCTTTCACCTAATTTGCTAGGAATACCCCTAACAATCAAGCTTTATGCCTATAAATGGGAAAGAATTCTTCTCAGATTCTGATTTTAGGAATAATCTGATCCATAGAAAGTCTAGAAAACTCAAGTCCTTACATCTTTTAATTACTTCCTTTCAATTGAAAGAAGTAAATGGTAACTGATGGGAACCAAAGTTTCTAAAAGTATAAATATTGCCTCGCAGTATCTTTGCAGTTGGGAACAAAAAAGAATAGGGTTTTTACTGCAATAATTATTTATAATATACTGAAAATCAATTATTTGTATTTTAGTTTAATAATAGAAGTTTCCTAAACTTTAGATACAAGTTCCCTGCCTGCCGGCCATAGCCGTCAGTTTAAGGACGTAAAACCCTGTTGGTGAGGT
>NZ_JABFHF010000042.1 GCF_015476655.1 Aquiflexum lacus | reverse complement strand
GCAGCGCCGATGGTACTGGGGTTACACCCGGGAGAGTAGGCCGCCGCCACATTATTTAAAAGCCTTTGGGGAAATCCAGAGGCTTTTGGCGTTTCTAAGGGTGAGTGAAGAATTTAGATTGTAGACCTACCTTCCGGCAGGCAGGTTTATGATATCAAAAATTTCTAACTGCATCTTAGGAGGTATGGCCTAATGATTTATAGAGTTAAGGATGCACATAAGAGGCCTGTAAAAAATCTTTTTTTGATTGGGTTTTTTCCAGAACATAAATAAAAAATAATAAGTCAAACCTGTTTTTGGCCAATATGTGCCGCTACCATTCTTAAAGTTCCATAATCATATAAATCCGGATATTTTTGACGTAAAGTTCCAAGTTCGCCGTTTTCAGATTCGATCAGGCTGCTTATTTCGGTTATTTCCTCGTTGCTCAAATGATTATGAATGGAAACTTTGCCTGCTGCTATTCCTTTTGCTAAGTGTCCTTTGATCGTGGATTCTGCTAAACCTCTTTCTTGTACGATCTCTATAATTGATTTGCCAGATTGGCTCATCTCAAATGTGATTTCGTAGGTTTCTCCTTTTTCTAATTTTATTTTAGGTACCCCACCTTCTTTTTTCTTTCTACCTGTTTTTGTACTGGAAAACTTTGGATTCTCTTTGGCAGCATTTTTAGCTTCTTGGTACAACAAGATTCTCAATTGCACTAAATTATGACTGAGATCTGTCATTTTGCCTATTTCCTCACCATTTAAGATTGCAGGTATCAGAAAAGTGACTTTTTGAATATCTCCTAATTTTTTGAGCAAAATGATTTCCAGTTCAGATAAGCCCTCTAAATATTTTTTGGTTTTAGAAAACCTTTCTACTTCTGCCGAATGGATCAATAAATTTTTCAAACACTCCTTCAACAAGTCCGCATAATATTTACTTCCTTTTTCCAACCTTTCCATCAATTTGAGATCATTTTTATGGTATAGCAAAGCGACCAATTGCCTTTGAAATTTTGATGTATTTGAGCTTTCCTTGATTAGGCTTGTATAGATCTCAGGAATTGCTTCTTTCATTTCTTGGTCTTCAAATTCTAAATTGCTTTCCGTTTCTTTTCTAAAAATCTCAATGGTTTGGATCAGCTCATTGAAGTTGAAAGTTGATTCTAGCAGCTTTTGAATATATTTAATTTGATGTTGGCTCAACAAATCTTGTAAAGGTGCTTGATGATTAGTGCTTTGTGTAAATTGGGTGACACTGTGGTCAGTGCTAATAGTTTGGGTCTGAATTCTTGTTCTTAATGTCAATCCTTCTAACCCTCTCAGCCTACTTAAAGCAACATAAACCTGTCCCGGAGCAAAAGCTTGACCAACATCAATGATGGCCTGATCAAAAGTTAATCCCTGACTTTTATGAACCGTCACCGACCAAGCCAATTTAACTGGAAAATGCTCAAAAGTTCCAATAACATCTTCTTCTAATTCTTTGGTGTCCTCATTTACAATGTATTTTTTATTCTCCCACACCTCTTTCGTTAAGGTGAATTCAACTTTTGAATCTGACATGACTACCATGATTTTTCCATCTTCAATGGATTTAACGGTGGCCATTTTCCCATTGAAAAAATCCCCATATCCACTCGTATCATTTTTGATAAACATGATCTGAGCACCTTCTTTAATTTCAAGGGTTTTGGGTATGGGGTACAGGTTTTCGGGAAAATCATTTTCAATGTTAGCCTCAAAAAAATGAGATTTGCTTTTCAAGGCAGCCAATTCTTTCTGATTATGCTCTTCGGCCTTGTAGTTATGGGTAGTAATGATGATGGTCTCTTTGAGGTTTTTTATTTCTTCCGAAGTTTTAAAATGAGTGTTGAGGGTGGAGATGTCCTCTTGAGTGACCTTGTTATCTCTCAGGTTATTCAAAATTCGAATAAAAAGCTCATCCTTTTGCCTAAAGATTTTATCCAACTCAAGATATATCATGCCCGATTGCTTCAGTGCTTTAGCTTCAAAAAAATGCATGCTATTATAGAATTTGCTGAGAATTTGCCATTCATGATCCCTGACTATTGGCGGTAATTGAAACAAATCTCCAATCATCAGAACCTGAATGCCACCAAATGGCTCTTCAAAATTGCGCTTGATGCTTTTCATCCTATAGTCAATGGCATCCAATATATCAGCACGCAACATACTGACCTCATCGATGATAAGCAGCTCAATTGACCTTAGAACTTTTTTTCTGGCCATATTTAAGGTATGCCTCCTCCCCAAACTGAATTGTGTAAAGAAGTTTCCACTGTTTGTAAAATTTCCTTCAGGTTCCCTCGTGGGTAGAAAAGACCCCATAGGAAGAAGGAATTGTGAATGGATGGTCACTCCTTTGGCATGAAGCGCAGCAATACCGGTAGGGGCTACGATTACGTAGGTTTTGTGCGTGATCTCTGTAAGATTCCGCAAAAAAGTCGTTTTGCCTGTCCCTGCTTTTCCAGTCAAAAAGATAGGGCTATTGGTACTGTTGACAAAGTGTGCCGCAAGCTCAAGCCTGTCGGTAGTTTGTGTTTCCATAAAGTTAAAATTAATATAAAAATCAAAAGCGCTCCTTGGATTAAACGTTTATGTTCGCAAAGTTTTTAAAATAATGTAACTTTGTTGGCTGTAGATAGTTGTCATACTAATTATTAAAACACGAATTAATATGTCAAAAAGTATATTGGTAACCGGGGGGACAAAAGGTATTGGAAGAGCAATTATTGAAAGATTTGCTTTGGAGGGCTTTGATGTTTTTACCTGTGCCAGGAATCATACTGATTTGAAGGATTTGGAAAAAGATTTCGAATTCAAATATCCGGATCAAAAAATTTTCACCAGAAAAGTAGACATGTCTGTAAAGGAAGGAATTGAAGCTTTTGCAGATGAAGTCAAAAAAAATACGATCCCGGATGTGATTGTGAATAATGCAGGGGTTTTCTTTCCTGGTTCTATTCATTCTGAACCTGAAGGCAATTTTGAATTGATGATGAAGACTAACATGTTTTCTGCATATTACCTGACGAGGGCATTTACTTCAGCGTTGATAGAGAAAAAATCAGGATATATTTTCTCCATTGGATCCATAGCTGGACTAACTGCCTATGCCAATGGTGGCAGTTATGCCATATCAAAATGGGCCATGTTGGGATTTACAAAGTGTCTCAGACAAGAACTGAAAGATTACAATATCAAAGTAACGTCAATATTACCTGGAGCAACATTTACTGCAAGTTGGGAGGGAGTGGATCTTCCTGTGGAGAGATTTATGAAATCGGAAGATGTTGCAGAAGCAGTTTGGGGTGCATATAACCTTTCACCCTTTTCTGTTGTTGAAGAAATAGTTATTAGGCCTCAATTAGGAGATTTATAATCAGTATGGAAACCAAAGGATTATTGGAAAAAATAAGGTACTGTAACAGCCTTACACGTTATTCAAGAAGAAAGACCATCCCTGTCAAAGTGGGTGATGTGATCATTGGTGGAGACAATCCTATTGTGGTCCAATCTATGACCACGGTAGATACAATGGATACCAAAGGTTCTGTGGAGCAGTGTATCCGAATGATTGAAAGCGGTTGCGAACTGATCCGGATCACTGCACCTAGCATGAAGGAGGCAGAAAACCTCCAAAAGATTAAGAACGAATTGAGGAAATTGGGATATAATACCCCATTGGTGGCAGATATACATTTTACACCAAATGCTGCTGAAATTGCAGCCAAAATTGTCGAAAAAGTAAGAATCAATCCCGGAAACTACGCAGACAAAAAGAAATTCGAGATCATAGAATATACTGACGAGAGTTATCAGGAAGAGCTCGAAAGAATCAGAGAGCGTTTTCTTCCCTTGGTCAAAATCTGTAAAGAACATGGGACTGCGATGCGGATTGGTACCAATCATGGTTCCCTTTCGGATAGAATCATGAGCCGATATGGAGACACTCCGCTTGGGATGGTAGAATCTGCATTGGAATTTCTTCGTATTTGCGAAGATGAAAATTACCATGATATCGTCATTTCCATGAAGTCTTCCAACACACAGGTAATGGTTCAGGCCTATCGACTACTTGTTCAAAAATTGGATGAGGGTGGGTTCAAGCCTTATCCACTTCATTTAGGGGTGACAGAAGCAGGTGATGGTGAGGATGGTAGAATCAAGTCTGCTGTTGGTATTGGAACACTATTGGAAGATGGACTTGGGGACACAGTTAGGGTATCCTTGACAGAAGATCCTGAATTTGAATCACCTGTTGCCCAAAGCTTGGTTGATAGGTATTCGGAAAGAGACGTCCATCAGAGTATCGAGGATATACATCACTATCCAATTACTCCATTTGAATATAATAAAAGAGATACAATAGAAGTCTTCAATTTTGGAGGCGGAAACGTTCCTCGGGTGATTGCAGATATTTCTGTCATAGACAATATATCTCCTAAAGAAATGAAGCATGTTGGTCATTTCTATTTACCGGAGCTTGATAAATGGAAAATGAATGATCAAGGAGCAGATTATGTCTTTTCCGGTTCCAATCCGATTCCATTCATGCTTCCAAACGGGATGAAGGAAATTCAAAATTATTCAGTTTGGAAGAATGAAACTGATCAAGTCAATAAGTTTCCGGCCTTTACATTGGATGAATTCAAATCGGTCGATGCTTTCCATTATGGTTTGAATTTTCTGATGCTTTCCGATTTGGAAGTAGAAGAGTCTCTGGAATGGTTAGAAAACAGAAAAGATATTGTTATCATTCTCAGTAGTGAAAACAGTCATCAAATGGCGGCTCTTAGGCGTGCATTTATTACCCTTTTGATAAACCATAGTCTGATTCCCGTTGTTGTAAGGATAAATTACCCTATTCAGGAGCAGGATAAAACCATGCTGTATGCGGCGACTGATGTAGGGGGTTTATTGGTTGATGGATTAGGAGAAGGTATCATGTTAGGGCTTGAAAGCTACAGTGGTCGGGAGAGGAATTCAACCTTTGAGCAGATCAAATTGCACAATTCTGTTGCCTTTGGTGTGCTTCAAGCAGCTAGGACAAGAATGTCAAAAACTGAATATATTTCCTGCCCTTCATGTGGGAGAACCCTTTTTGACTTACAGGAAACGACTGCCATGATAAGGAAAAGGACAGATCACCTGAAAGGTGTGAAAATAGGAATTATGGGCTGTATTGTCAATGGTCCCGGAGAAATGGCTGATGCGGACTTTGGATATGTGGGATCAGGCAAAGGAAAGATCACCTTATACAGAGGTAAAGAAGTTGTAAAAAAATCAGTTCCTTCCGATCGTGCGGTAGATGAGTTGATTGAAATTATTAGAAAAGATGGTATGTGGATAGAACCTGAAGCTGTTGATTAAGATTTGTTTCAAGAGGAACTCTTATTAAGCAATTACGGAATCAAAAATAAAAAGACTTATACCTCATTGCCTTCAAAATAAAATATAAATTATCAATTGCAGAAAAAATGTCAGAGAATAAGATAAAAGAGTTTTTTAAGCTTGGTGAAGTTGGGAATTACTTTTTCAGGGTTTTTGGTAAACCTGATCCCAGCAGACCATCCAATATTAATATAAGAATGATGCATGGTATCAATAAGATATCCATTTTGATATTTTTGGGTGCGATCATCTTTTGGATAGTCAAGCGGGTAATCGCTTGATTTTAAGATGTGTTTTGAGGTTTGTATATTGCATCATTATTGAAATTACATAATGAACATTACATTTTTCAGAGAATATTGTCTTTCAAAGCCGGGAACATCAGAGGATACCCCTTTTGATGAAAATACGCTTTGTTTTAAAGTGGGAGATAAAATTTTCGCTATCATTGATATAGAACTTTTTGAAAGTGTCAATTTAAAATGTGATCCGGAAAGGGCTGTTGAGCTAAGAGAGGAATTTGCAGGAATTGTTCCCGGATACCATATGAATAAGAAACATTGGAACACGGTGTCTTTTGACGGTTCGGTACCGGATAAAATTGTATTGGAATTGGTTGACCATTCTTATGATTTGATTTTTAAGAGTTTACCTAAGAATAAGAGGGAATCATTTTAACTGTATGAGCTATCTTAAAATTGATTCCATCAAAAAAAGCTATCAAAACGGAAAAGTGGTGTTGAATAATTTCTCAATGGATATTTCCAAAGGTAAAATTATCTCATTGGTAGGTGAGAGTGGTTCCGGGAAAAGTACTTTGTTGAGAATTGTAGCGGGTACGGAAAATAGAGACTCGGGTGAGATCTTTCTGGAAGCTGAACGCATCCAAAATCCAAAGGAAAAGTTGATTCCCGGCTATGATGAAATCCAATTGGTATATCAGGATTATAAGCTTTTTCCCAATTCCACTGTCGAGGAAAATCTTGACAGGCCCCTATTTTTGTATGAGAAAACCTATAGAAAAAAACGGGTAGCCACTTTACTCGAATTACTTGGCCTGACAGACTTCAAAGATAAATTACCCAAACAGCTTTCCGGTGGACAACAACAAAAAGTGGCTATCGGAAAGGCACTGAGTAATGAACCCCAAGTTTTGCTATTGGATGAACCATTCTCAAGTTTGGATCAGATTCAGCGAAGAGAACTCATCGGTGAACTGAAAATCATGTTTCAGAAATTGGGCGTCACAGTTGTCTTTGTCACACACGACCTTGATGATGCCCTACAGATGACCGATGATTTGGTGATCTTACAGAAGGGTAAAATCATTCAGCAGGGACATCCTGAAGAGATTTTTACTAAGCCTAAAAACATGTACGCCGCCAAGCTTTTCAGCCATCTGAATCCCGTTCCAGGCAAATCAAAAACCTATATCCGTCCTTCAGAAATCCAATTATTCAAATCAAGCGGTGTTTCTGCCAAAATCACAGAAAAAAAATATCTTGTGCATTACAACCAATTGACTGTAAAACTTTCTGACGGTACATTGTGGCAAGTTGAAGATAAAAAAAGAGCCTTTGATATCGGTGAAAAATTGTTTTTGAAGTGGGAGGAAGAAAAAGAAATCAATTTTTAAGTAACATTTTCTTATTCTTATTGAATTCTGGTAGGTCCTCAATTACTTTGGTTGTCATTTCATCCAAACATAGTTCAATGACCTCTTTTGAATTCAAAGGCATTTCATCAAGCGTTTTGGATTCGTGTGTGCACCTGATAGGTTTGGAACTATCCCTCTATATAAAATTTGACTCTTTGTCTTTTTCTATTTGTGCTGCAATTTGGTATGATTTCATGGCAATCAATGCTGATGTCCATGCTCTCCATGAACATGTCCATGACTGAGTTCTTCCTCAGTAGCTTCTCTGACCTCAAAGACTTCCCCATCAAAATGCAGATCGAATCCCACCAAAGGATGGTTGAAATCCAATAAAATTTCTTCGCCCAAATCCTTCACCACTTTTGCCTGCATGGGATATCCATTTTCATCTACCAATGGAAGGAAATTCCCTTCTTCCAACATGCCCGGCTCAAATCCGTTTTCAGCATCAAATTGGTTTTTTGGCAAAGCCATAATCAGTTCATCATCAGCTTCACCATAAGCCTCCTCAGCTAGAATGATGAAGTTGAAGTTTTCACCTTGTTGCTTTCCTTCTAAAAGGACTTCAAACTTTTCGGGTAAACCACTGTTTCCAAACAGAAAATAGAATGGATCTTCTTGATCCCTAACCTCTACACTGAACGGAACGGATTCAATCTCTTCTTCCTCTTTACTGATTTTAAGTTCGTATGTAAGGCCTACTACGGCATTTTTTGTGATTTTCATATGGTGTTGTTAAAGATGTAAAGGTAGGATTATTTTATTGCACCATTGACCATTACGGCCAAAATACTAAGCATCGCAAGTATAAAACAGAGAAATACCCAAACCTTATTCCCTTTAATCGTGGAATAAAACGTGCTCAAAAAAATGATCCCGAATAAAATTCCAAATATGAGCAAAACTCTCATGTAGAGATCCTCAGAGGAATGGAAATAAGGGGCTTGAGGATTTCCTAATTGTAGGTTCATTTCCTCTTGAAAAAATTTTATCCCCAACCATTCTCTCCAATAGGAATATGCAAATATCCCCGAGGATAGCAACGCTGCAAAAGAGATAAAGAATTTGTTCATAGATTGTGTTGATTTATGCCATTACTATTCATTCCAAAACTTTTATTCATGAGACTATCTCATAAGTGATATTTCCAAAATTTTATCCAAATAATTTTTGGGATTAGATTTGACTAAACTTTGCGTCTTTGTTCCTTCGTAGCTTTTTTGAACAATTTTGGTCCCAAAGAAACTAAGTCACAAAGGGGCTAATTGTAAAACCGATACTTTATTTGGCAATTAAATTTGAAAGACGATTTATGATACAGCCTCATGAATTACTCAGAGTCATGACAAGAATAAAACTAGATGACAATATTCACAATTTTCCCCGGTACAACGATCACCTTTTTAGGAGGATTTCCTTCAGTCCATTTCAGAACAGTAGCATCTTCCAAAGCAGCTTTTTCCACCTCTTCTCTGCTCAATGAAAGTGGCAGCGTCAACTTTGCTCTCATTTTACCATTGATAGAAACAGGGTATTCGTGATTGTTTTCTATTAGAAACTCCTCCTTAAACTCAGGGAAGGTTGCGTTTATAATTGAATTAGAATGGCCAAGTAGTGACCATAGTTCTTCTGCAATATGTGGGGCATATGAGGAAACGAGGATAGTTAAAGGTTCCAAGATCTCACGCTTGTTACATTTTAGGGAGGTCAGTTCGTTGACGCAGATCATAAATGAAGCCACGGAGGTATTGAAGGAATAACTATCCATATCCTCCTTGGTCTTTTTGATGGTTTTATGAAGTGTTTTCAGTTCTTCTTTGTTTGGCTTTTCTTCCGAAACTTGAAATTGACCATTGCTGTCATGATATAGCTTCCAAAGTTTTTTGAGGAATTTGAATACACCGTCAATACCGTTGGTGTTCCATGGTTTGAACTGCTCCAAAGGTCCCAAAAACATTTCATACAATCTTAAGGTGTCCGCGCCATATCGCTCAATGATATCATCCGGATTGACCACATTGTATTTTGACTTGGACATTTTTTCTACTTCAGCACCACAGATGTATTTACCATCTTCCAAGAGGAATTCGGCATCTGCCAAATCTGGTCTCCAAGATTTGAATTTTTCTAAATTCAGTTGGTCATTATGCACAATATTGACATCCACATGCATGGCAGATGTATCATAATTGTCTTTAAGACCATAGCTTACAAACTGATTGGACCCTTTTACCCTGTAAACAAAGTTTGATCTCCCCTGAATCATTCCTTGATTGATCATTTTCTGGAATGGTTCTTCAATGCTTACAGCACCGATATCAAAAAGGAATTTAGTCCAAAACCTGGAATATAAAAGGTGACCCGTAGCATGTTCGGCTCCCCCGATATAGAGGTTTACGGCTCCCCAATATTTTTCCTTTTCTGGATCTACAAACTTTTCTGTGTTCTTGGGGTCCATGTACCTGAAAAAATACCAGCTCGATCCGGCCCATCCCGGCATGGTACTTTTCTCCAAAGGAAACTCTCCTTCTGCTGTCTTGTAAGTCCAATCTTTTGCCCTTCCCAAAGGAGGCTCACCATCTTCTGTGGGCAAATATTTATCTACCTCAGGCAGGACCAATGGCAGATCCTTTTCATCCATCAAGTACGGTAACCCATCTTTAAAAAAGACAGGAAGTGGCTCACCCCAATATCTTTGTCTTGTAAATATGGCATCCCGCATCCTGTACTGGATTTTACCTTTTCCAATTTTCTTTTCTTCCAAAAATGCAATGGCCTTGTTCATGGCGTCTTTCATTTCGAGGTCTGTAATAAAGCCCGAATTGATGATAGTTTCGCCTTTTCCCGGAAAGGAACCATTCTCCATACTTCCTTCAATCACTTGCCTCACTTCCAGACCAAAATGTCTGGCAAAATTGTAGTCTCTTTCATCGTGGGCTGGAACGGCCATCACAGCCCCTGTTCCATATCCTGCCAAAACATAATCAGCAATCCAAATCTGGATTTCCTCCCCATTGAATGGGTTGATGGCATAAGATCCTGTAAATGCACCTGAGATGGTCTTTACATCAGACATCCTGTCCCTTTCGGAACGGTTTTTAGCTACTTCCACGTATGCTTCAGCGGTTTCTCTTTGGTCATCAGTGATCAGTTCTTGGACATATTCATGTTCTGGTGCCAAAGCCAAATAGGTCACACCATAAATGGTGTCGATTCTTGTCGTGAAGACTTTGATCTGTTTGTCTTTTCCTTTGATCTGGAAAACCATTTCTGCGCCGATGGATTTCCCAATCCAGTTGCGCTGCATTTCTTTGATAGGTTCAGACCAGTCAACTTTCTCCAGACCCTGAAGCAATCTTTCCGCATAGGCAGTAATCCGCATGCTCCATTGCATCATTTTTTTTCTTTCCACAGGATGTCCGCCCCTTTCCGAGAAGCCGTCTTTGACCTCGTCGTTGGAAAGAACAGTACCCAACGCAGCGCACCAGTTAACAGTCGTTTCTGCCAAAAAAGTAAGCCTGTACTGCAATAAAATTTCTTGTTGTTTTTTCTCCGAAAATGAATTCCAATCATCAGATGAGAACACCGGCGTGTCCTCATCACAAACAGCCTGAATGTTAGTATTTCCTTCTTTCTCAAAAATAGCTCCCAAGGATGCTATGCTTTTTGCTTTATTATCAGTCTTGTCATAATAGCTATTGAATAGCTGCATGAAAATCCACTGGGTCCATTTGTAATAATCAGGATTGGAGGTTCTTACTTCTTTGCTCCAGTCAAAAGCAAACCCAATGTTTTTGAGTTGCTCAGTGTAGCGATTGATGTTTTGTTCGGTGGTAATGGCAGGGTGTTGACCGGTCTGAATGGCATATTGCTCAGCAGGCAATCCAAAAGAATCATAGCCCATGGGATGCAGGACATTGTATCCTTCCAATCTTTTGAACCTGGTGATGATGTCAGAGGCAATATATCCTAATGGATGGCCTACGTGCAACCCCGCACCGGAAGGATATGGAAACATATCCAAGGAATAAAACTTAGGTTTGGTTTGGTCTACTTCGGCATTGAAAATCTGGTTTTTCTCCCAGTAAGATTGCCATTTTTTTTCTATTTCCTGAAAATTGTAATCTGCCATTATTGAATAATTGCGTTGCTTTTTATGAATTGCTTGCAAAAATAGAAAAATTAGCGGGAATTGGCTGACAATCCAACATTTGCTTTTGTAAAAGGACGGAAGACGGAAGATGGAAGACCGAAGATTCGCTTTCTATAACATTGAACCTTTAACAGTGCTAGTTAAACCTAATGTCTGCTGGATTGAGGAAAAAAAATCTAGCATCTCACGTCTCAAATCTAACATCTCAAAAATTACCAGAATCTGAAACTTTTCTCATAGATCCTGTTTCTGAAAATCCAGTTATCCCAAATGTCAGGTGACAGATAGATCTCCAAACCAATATTGAATGACAGAAAGCCATCATATCTCTCTGTCAATCCTGATCCTCTTCTGATCCTCCCGCCATTGTTAAGGATTCTGTCTACGTCAGGTTCTCCGTTTTCTTTGATAAAGTTAGGATTTCTCACAGCCAATCTTAACCGGTCAGGTCGTGGGCCATCACCGTTGACCCCATAGTCATTGACCAAATCAAGGTAAAATTCTTTGATGTTAAAAGCGCTGATATCATCCATATAATCGGTCAATGTCCATCTGTAATTCATCTCTACAGTGAGATCAGTGTAGACATTAAGTTTATATTTCATTCCTATTCCTGTCGGGAAGACAATGATATGTTTTTCGTATGGGTTATTTTCTAATTGCAGCGGCCTTAAGTCAACCCAATTTCCGTTAAGTTCAGCTTTTGGGGTATTGCTCGATACACCTACTCCGGCAAAGCCATAGAGGTTAAAAAAACTTCTGGTAATATTATAGACTTTTACCGGTTTGATATGGAACTCTGCAATAGCTGCTGCTTCCCAGTTTCTCGCCCTAAAGTGTAAGTTTCTGGGTTGCCTCAAACTTCTGGGATCTGCAGGAGGATCTTGTCCGGATATTTGGTAGTAAGTAAAATCACCCCGTAACCTTATGTAAGTGCCCATTGTTCTTCGGATTGCAATATTGGCATTCCAATCAGGCTGAATCCCCTCGTTGTATTTCCATAGGGAGTATAGTTCACCAAAATACTGCGTAGGTCCTACCGATGCTGAGACGGACCAAGGAGCGTCAAATCTATACCTATAAAAGCTCTGTGAATAGCTTTCAAAAGACAGGAAAATGACAAAAAATATGAAAACAATCTTTTTCATATAAAGTAAAATTAAAGCATTCTGGGCAATTAGATGCGAGATATTCGGAAAATCGACCTAAAGAAATGAAAAAAAATCAATTTTTCAATGTTTCACCTCCGGTAATAATATGTATATCCCTTTGAGGAAAAGGAATTTCTACCCCTTCTTCTTCAAATCTCCTGAAAATCTCATAGTAAAGTTCACTTTTAAGCACTTTTGGTTTATTGACAAATTCAGAAGTCCAGACTCTCAAAAAAAAATTTAAGCTACTGTCACCAAATTCATCGAAAAGTACATCCGGTTTAGGATCTTTTAATATGCCACTGTGCTTTAATGCCACTTCAATTAGAATTTTTTTGACCTTTTCCGGATTTTCCTTGTAGGATACCCCAACAGGAAAATTGAACCTAATCCGTCTATCGTTGTGAGACCAATTGATTACCTGATCATCAATGAATTTAGAGTTTGGGATAATTACACTGATATTGTCATTTGTGAGGACCGTTGTAGACCGGGCAGATATTTTAAGAACATCTCCTGAGATATCGCCTACTTCTATTCTATCACCTACTTTAATGGGTTGCTCAAATAGAATGATCAGCCCACTGATAAAATTATTGGTAATATTCTGCAGACCAAAACCAATACCCACACCCAAAGCACCCACTAGAATTCCAAAGGCACTGAGGTCAATGCCTGTGGTCTGAAGTATGGAAAACATACCGGCAATGATGAGCAGGTATTTGACAATGGTACCAACTGATTGCCTAGTCCCCTGTTGAATATTGTAATTTTTAAGTACCCTGTTTATCAGGAATTTTTTAATCCATTCCGAAATGACTAGCAAGGCTACAATTGAAAAAATCAAAGTAAAAATCAATCCAAGAGTGACTTTTGATTCACCCATAGTGAATAGCCTGTAATTAATTAAGTCGTTAAGCAATTCGAAGAATCTGTTCACTGATATATTGTTTTCGTTTTGTAGATTAAAACTCAAAAGACTTTTATAATTATGGCTAATTTAAACTTTCTATGCCATATTAATAGTTTTGGTTAGACTTTTGTTTGAAATACGGTAGATAGTTTTGTTTTGAAATTCAAAAATGCGGAATTTAAAATAATTGATTGAATTTTGGTTAATTTTGTGATATGAGTAAGCAAAGAGATGAACTGGAGCATAGGCTTAAGCTCCGAAATATTAAACTTTCCGATTATGATGACATCCGTGAAATCATGGTTGCAATTTATAAAGATCAAGGTGGGGCATGGACCCGACAGGAATTAAAAAATCAGCTTAAAGTTTTTCCAGAAGGACAGATTTGTATTGAAGATAATGGCAAGGTAGTAGCTGCGGCATTGAGCCTTATCGTGGATTATACTAGATTTGGTGATAATCATACCTATGATCAAATTACTGGATTCGGGAAATTTGATACCCACGATGATGATGGGGATACTTTATACGGGACAGATGTTTTTGTCGATAAAGAATACAGAGGCATGCGGATTGGCAGAAGATTATATGATGCCAGAAAAGAACTTTGTGAAAACCTGAACCTCCGTTCTATTATTGCCGGTGGAAGGATTCCGGGATATTCAAAGTATGCTGATCAGATGACTCCCCGGAAATATATTGACATGGTGAAAAGCAAGGAGATTTTTGATCCTGTTTTGTCTTTTCAATTGGCCAACGAATTTCACGTTAGGAAAGTAATAACCAAATACCTTCCTGAAGATACCGATTCCCGTGCTTACGCCACATTGCTGGAATGGATCAATATCTATTATGAGAAGGATGAGAAGCTGATAGGTAATAAAAAATCCATCGTCAGATTGGGATTGGTTCAGTGGAAAATGAGACGGTTCAACAGTGTCGATGATCTGATGCAGCAAGTCGAATTCTTTGTGGATACCGTCTCGGGATATAAATCTGACTTCTGTCTGTTGCCCGAATTCTTCAATGCACCATTATTGGCTGAATTCAATGATATGGATGCTTCCGAAGCCATTAGAAATCTTGCGGACTATACAGATGAAATCGTCAGTAGAATGAGCGACCTCGCCCTTTCTTATAATGTCAATATCATCGCAGGGAGTATGCCTGAATATGATGGTAAAAAACTTCGAAATGTCAGTTACCTATGCCGAAGAGACGGTACCACAGATAAACAATACAAGCTGCACATCACCCCGGATGAACAGTCCTATTGGGGGCTTCAGGGCGGTAATGGCATTAAAGTATTTGATACGGATGCAGGTAAAATCGGAATCCTGATTTGCTATGACGTCGAGTTTCCCGAATTGGGTAGAATTTTGGCCGAACAGGAAATGGATATTCTTTTTGTGCCCTATTGGACCGACACAAAAAATGCCTTCTTAAGAGTGAACACCTGTGCCAAAGCGCGGGCAGTGGAAAATGAGTGTTACGTCGCCATTACCGGTTCTGTGGGTAACCTTCCCCGCGTTGAAAATATGGATATTCAATATTCTCAATCTGCTATATATTCACCTTCTGATTTCTCTTTCCCTCATGATGCCACTGTGGCTCAGGCTGCAGAAAATGCTGAAACTACCATTGTAGCAGATGTGGATTTGGATCTTTTGACCAAACAGAGAAAAGCGGGAAGTGTCCGAAATCTCGATCAACGAAGATTGGATTTGTATTCTATTCAATGGAAGAAAAAGAAATAAGATGAACAATTACCTGAAAGGAATATCAGAAGCCAATATTCAAAAGGCCGAAAAAATAAAATTGCTCATCACTGATGTGGATGGTGTCCTTACAGATGGAGGAATCATATATGACAATGGTGGTGTTGAGTACAAAAGATTCAATGTCAAAGATGGCTTTATAGTTGCCCCATTAAGGAAAAATGGCATCATGGTAGGTGCCATCACCGGCAGGAATTCCAAAGTGGTGGAAAATAGGTGTGAGGAGCTGCATTTTGATTTTCATTATCATGGCATCAAGGATAAATCCAAAAAACTTCTTGAAGTGTTGGAAGTTCTTGAAATAAATTTGGAAGAAGTCGCATACATCGGAGACGACTTGATTGATTTACCTATTCTGAAAAAAGTAGGATTTTCAGCTTGCCCTGCTGATGCGCTACCTTATGTCTCTGAACATGTTGATTTCATTTCATCTCTCCAAGGGGGGCAAGGAGTGTTTAGAGAAGTTGCAGATTTAATTTTACAATCCAAGGGATTACTATCCTCCATCATCGACAAGTATATCAACCAATAATATGAAAAGATCTAACATACCCATGCATATTTCTGAAGAGACAGTATTAGGTGAAGGCAAGCCTGTTTTGTTTGCAGGACCTTGTGCTGTCGAAAGTTTTGATATTTGTATAGAAATCGGCAGCAAGGTGAAAGAAATTTCAGACCGATTGGGTTTTTCTTATGTTTTTAAAGCCTCTTTTGATAAAGCGAATAGGACTTCATCCTCATCATTTCGGAGTATCGGTATGGACAAGTCACTTGAAGTTCTGCAAAGAGTTGGTAAAGAGCTTCAGATCCCTTTGGTGACGGATATTCATGAAAGCTATCAGGCGGCAGAGGTAGCTGAGGTTGTAGATGTGCTTCAGATTCCGGCATTTTTGTGCAGACAAACAGATTTGTTGTTGGCAGCCGGCCAAACTGGAAAGGCAGTGAAAATCAAACGAGGGCAATTTATGGCACCCGAAGATATGGAATATGCGGTTTCCAAAGTGAGGTCTACAGGTAACAACAATGTTTGTCTGACAGAAAGAGGTTTTAGTTTAGGCTATCACAATTTGGTTGTAGATATGAGAGGATTACCTATCATGAGACAATTTGCTCCTGTAGTATTTGACATCACCCACAGTGTGCAGCAACCGGGAGGAATGGCTGGCAGCAGTGGCGGACAAAGGGAATTTGCCCCGTTTTTAGCCAGGGCCGCAGCGGCAACCGGGATTGATGGCTTTTTTATAGAGACACATCCGGAACCATCCAAAGCACTCAGTGATGGGCCAAATCTGATTCCTTTAGATAAAATGGACCTTTTTTTGACCATGTTGTTGGAATCTTGGGCCTTGGGTCAAAAATATCAAAATTTTGAGGTCTAAGTTTTCTGACCCGAGTATTAAAATACACATGAAAAAATTGCTGATATTCATTTTAGGCTTATTTTCTTTTTTCCCTTCCTATTCCCAAGAGGTAATTGAAGACAATGGCATCCCATCAATTATCCGAAGCTTCTTGGAAAGTACAAGTCCTGAGGATAGGCCCGAGATAGATGGGGAGGAGTTGTTCAGTTCAGTAGTTATTCACCGGTTTTATGGGGAGAGAAACTTCATGCCCGCTTGGACCAAAAACGCCAAATTACTTGAAATAGCATATGAAATGCGATATGAAATCGGCCAATCTAAATATGACGGCCTGATTCCAGACGATTATCATCTTGGTCATATCAATCTTTATTTTGATAAAATTGAATCTTTTTCCAAAGAGGGACAAAAAGCTTCTCTTGCAGATTTGGCTGCACTTGATGTACTATTGACAGATGCCTATGTAATGCTATCTTCCCATTTGAATATGGGCAAAGTGGATCCGGAAAGCTTAAAGGCCACATGGAATATCCAAAGGAATTCTCCTGAATTAAGAATCGATCTGAGGCTGGAATATGCATTGGTCAATGAAAGCATCCGAAAAAGTTTTGAGGAACTATATCCTTCCTTTTCTATCTACAAAAACATGAGATATGGCTTAAGGCAGCTTTTTGATGATCAGAGTAGATTCGAAAGTGAACAAGTAGCGACTTGGAAATCTATAAAAACAAATAAGACTGTCAAACCTGGAGAATCGGACAATATCATTCCTGAAATCAGAAATAGGCTTTATTTCTGGGAATTTTTGCAACCTTACGAGACTGATGATGAAAAGATTTATGACAGTATTATGGAGTCAGGAATCAAAAAACTTCAAAAACGCCATGGAATGGAGTCTGATGGAATCATAGGTCAAGGTACAATCCGTGCCGCCAACATGACTCCTGAGGACCTGATAATTACGGCATCTGTCAATATGGAAAGGCTGAGGTGGCTTCCGGACAGTATCAAAGATCAGGAAGTGATTTTGGTAAATATTGCCAACTATCAATTAGATTACATTCAAAAGAAAGATACTATACTCACTTCCAGGGTAATTGTAGGGAAAAGTTATCATTCTACACCACAATTCAACACACTAATGTCCTATTTAGTTTTTAGCCCAACATGGACAGTTCCCTCATCGATTACTAGAAATGAGATTGTCCCTGCTATAAAAAAGGACAATCAATACCTTGCCAAGAAAAACATGACATTGCTGACTTCCTCAGGTACAGTAGTAGATCCGAATACCATAGATTGGAACAAAACTAATCCACGAAATTTCCCTTACATCGTTAGACAGGAGCCCGGAACGCACAACTCATTGGGCTTGGTTAAATTTATGTTTCCCAATAAATATAGTGTATATATCCACGATACACCTGCCCGTAGTTTATTTCAGAGAGAAGATAGAGCCCTAAGTCATGGTTGTATAAGGCTACAAAAATCATTTGAGCTGGCTAAGCTGCTGTTGTCTTTTGACCCCAATTGGACAGATGAAAAAATCCAAAATGCAATGAGGCAATCAAAAGAACAGACTGTAATGCTCGACCGGAAAATTCTGGTTGTCATTTTATACCTGACTTATTGGACCGATGGAGTGGGTAATCAGTATTTCAGACAGGATATTTATGATCGGAATTCTGAAATAATCACTGCCATCAGAAAAAGAGGGCCCAAATTGTCAGGCGTTTAAAATTTGGGATTGATTCAAATAATTGTCATCCTTGCCATAAATAAATATTACAGACCTGTCTTTGATCAGGTCTATAATTTCAGTTGTAATCTCCTGTGGAAGTGCAGGACAACCCAAACTCCTTCCCAATCTCCCTGTCTGTTTGATGAAGTCTTCACGTGCATAATCAGCACCATGAATAACGATGGCCCTTTCTCTGGCATTATCATTAAACCCTGGCTCAAGCCCATCCAATCTCAATGAATAGCCGTGTTTTCCCTGATAAGTTTCGGCAGTTAGATAAAAACCGAGGCTGCTCATAAAAGAGGAATTTTTATTGGAGAATTTTTGGGCCATCAAATCCCCTGAATTTCTTCCGTGGGAGACATGTCCAAAATGTAAAATAACGCCATCTTTCATATTTATGATCCACATTCTCTTCTCAGAAGATGGCAATGAAAAGTCAATTACTGTCAAAGGCTTGCCTTCAGGCATATTCCCTTCTGCTTTCAGTTTGAGATAACCCTTGATTCCTAAAGAGAGAATGTCCCTTTTTGGAACTTTGAATTTTTCATTGAAACAATTAGAGTTAATAAGTTCTATGAAATGATCTTCCACAGAGCTTTCTATTAGGACTGAAGCGGGGGAGCTACTGACCAAGAAATAACTTGAGAAAGTACTGCCTAATAATAAAGTGATGAGTAGGGTGAATTTTCGCATTACAGTTTGATAATAAAATGTTTACATAAAAAGTTCCAAATCCACAAATAGTTGTCATCGATGGTAGAATAACAATAAAGTCAAAGAACTTTATTTTTCCGCTCAAAATGTAGGATTAAGGTATGGAACTGTTTTGATTAAATTGAATGTTAAGCCTTTTAAATCAAACCAAATTCAGGTTATTACATTTAAATGATTTAATTATTGTTGATTATCAATAACTTGCAATTTTTGTTTAAACTATTTGAAAAAAAATTAAACAAAAATTCATATTCCTCTGTTTGTAAATCATGAAAGTAGCAGTATACAGAAAGGAGCACTTCAATGCTGCCCATAGATTACACAATTCGAATTGGTCTGATGAACAAAATGAAAGGATATTTGGAAAATGTAACAATCCGAATTTTCATGGTCACAATTACGAGTTGATTGTAAAACTGATAGGCGAAATTGACCCTGAAACGGGGTATGTGTATGACATGAAAATATTGAGTGACCTGATCAAAGAAAATATTTTAAATAAATTTGACCATAGAAATTTAAACCTAGATACAGATGAATTCAGAAATCTTAACCCAACAGCGGAAAACATTGCTGTGGTTATTTGGAATATTTTAAGAAAAAAAATCGATTTAAAACACGAATTAATTATTCGACTATATGAAACAGAAAGAAATTTTGTTGAATACGATGGGAATTGATATCGCCCAGCCTATAGATGAGATAGGTGATGAACATATTGGAACATCTTTAGAAACTCCTCTAAGAGAAGATGCCTTTGAAATGGATGATGACCTCAAAATTGAGTTGATAGAGAAACACTTCAAAGAAATTATGCATGTCCTTGGTCTTGATCTTTCTGACGACAGTTTGAAAGGAACTCCAAGAAGAGTAGCCAAAATGTACATCAAAGAAATTTTTAGCGGACTTGATCCCAAAAATAAGCCAGACGCTAAACTTTTTGAAAATAAGTACAAATACAATGAGATGCTTGTTGAAAAGGACATTACCTTTTTCTCTAATTGTGAACATCACTTTGTTCCGATTTATGGAAAAGCTCATGTTGCGTATATATCCAATGGAAACGTCATAGGCCTTTCCAAGATTAATAGAATTGTTCAATATTTTGCCAAAAGACCACAGGTTCAGGAAAGGTTGACCATGCAGATTGGCAATGAACTTAAAGAAGCACTTGGTACAGATGATGTGGCAGTAGTTATCGATGCGCATCACATGTGCGTATCCACTAGAGGTGTTCAGGATGTCAACAGTTCAACTGTCACGTCCTTCTACAGCGGTAAATTCGAAAATGATGAAAATTCAAGATCAGAGTTCATGAAATACATTAGTTTATAAAATATATTGAATACAAAACTAAACCACGTAAAACCGGGCATCACTGTCCGGTTTTTTTTTAACTCGGAATTTATCGCATATCACATGTAAATATCGATTGAAAAGGTATGGTCTTATGATTTCGGTTTTTAAAGATGGAGTAAGTTACAAAAACAAAGATTCTCCCAAATTCCAAAAACAATTTTGAGTCACATTGATTATTTAATTAAAACCAAAAAAATGAAAGATAGAAATATTGTAGTGATAGGTGGGAACTCCGGAATAGGAGCGGCTTTGGTAGAAAGTTTACAAAATTTAGAAGCTAATGTGTTTAGTTATTCAAAAAGTCAGGAAGGGAGCAGTCAGTTGGATGTTACCGAGGATTTTGATTCAATAAATGATTTACCTGAGATCATCGATGGTTTGGTTTATTGTCCGGGCACTATCAATTTGAAGCCTTTCCATAGATTCACTGTAGCTGATTTTCAAAAAGATTATAATATAAACGTTTTAGGGGCAGTAAGGGTATTACAGGCATGTATGAAAGGGCTTAAGAAATCCGACAGTGCATCAGTGGTGCTATTCAGTACAGTAGCAGTAGGCGTTGGATTGGGTTTTCATTCATCCATATCAAGTGCAAAAGGAGCCGTGGAGGGACTTGCAAAATCCTTGGCGGCAGAATGGTCAGTCAATAAAATCAGGGTCAATGTTATAGCGCCTTCATTGACAGATACCCCATTGGCCAATCAATTGCTATCTTCGGATGATAAAAAAGAAGCTTCTAATAAGCGTCACCCCTTGGGAAGGTATGGCAAGCCGGAGGATATTTCTTCAGCTGCTTTATACCTCTTATCAGAAGATGCAAGTTGGATGACAGGTCAAGTATTACATCTTGATGGAGGAATGAGTACCATTAGATAAGATGATAAGAAATGTTTTTTTAAACAATTTAGGGTAAAAAGTGTAATTGAAATAGGGTATAGTCCCTGAGTATAAAGTACAGAGAATATGAGGACTCCACCGGAATCATTTTTGATTTTCAAGGAAGAACTGGAAAAAGCCAGAATTGAAAAAGAACGGCTTACAAGAGAATACGAAATCAAATTGGCAGATATGAACAAGGAGTTGGCAAGATTGAAAGAACAGATTCAATCCCAACAAGAACTAATTAAGACAACCTTGGACTATGCAATACGTCTTGAAGAGAACTTGGGTAGTTTTAAAGCAGAAGTCACTAATGGCCAACACTTGAAGAACCGTTCATTTCACTAAAAAATCCATCGCCACCATGAATATTACAGCCAGTGCCATAGAATTCAACAATTTCGAACTGATTTTCGAAATCCGTTATGCAAGGGTATATGCCAATCAGAAGAAAGGAATAATTATCTGTGAACTTTTGACGGACTATATTCCTATAGATGATTTCAAGGAAGTTTTTGCTGAAATTTCAAAAATTGTTGAAAGTGGGAATTATGAAAAATTCATTTTCGACAAAAGATCATTAAGAGCATTTCATCAGCCAAGTATGGAATGGTATTTCCTAAATTGGAAGAATAAAATGCTGGAACTTGGTTTAAGCAAACATAGAAAAATTCTTCCCGAGGAAAAGTGGTTTGAAAAGATGGTTATGATTGCCAAAGAACAAATTATGAAAAACAATCCTGATAACATCATACACCTCTTGGACATCAAATACTGTAATTCCATTGAAGAAGCGATTCTGGTATGATGAAGTATTTTAGTAAAGCCTCTGTCATGGAGGCTGAATCATTTTTTAGAAGAGATTTGATCAATTCCCTTGCGGGATATAAGAGTCTTAACCTTATCGGTACAAAAAGTAAATCAGGTATCACTAATCTCTCTCCTTTTTCGCAGGTTTTTCACATAGGTGCATCGCCACCTTTTGTTGGTGTGCTGTTTAGACCACATACGGTAGAAAGGCATACATTGGAAAATATCCTTGAAACCGGATTTTTCACACTCAATCACGTGACCTCAGATTTTTACAAACAAGCGCATCAGACCGCAGCCCGATATGAAGGATCTGAATTTGATACCACAGGGTTGGAAGAGTTCTATTTCGATGGTTTTTATGCTCCCTTTGTATCATTAAGTCCGGTACAGGTAGGTTGCCAATTAGCAGAAACCCAAACGCTCCAAGTAAACGGCACAGTAATGGTCATTGGTGCTATCGAACATATCCGGGTAGATGAAAAAGGGCTTCGCGAGGATGGTTCTCTTGATTTGAATGCTTTGGGCACAGTGACCGTCTCAGGATTGGACGAATACCATATCGGCAAAAGATTAGCTAAATTAAGCTATCCAAAACCGGGGAAGGAACTGGAGGAATTGCTTTAGGTATCCAGAAGTGTTCAGGGTTCAGTAGGCAGTATTCAGTAGCACACATCGGTCATCGGTCATCCGACATCGGTCAACCGGACAGTTAAAAACCCCGATAAACGAATGAAACAATGAACCTCCTAGAACTGACCCCATCCGGATTATACTGCCCACAGGCAGATATTTTTATCGATCCATGGAGGCCGGTAGATAAGGCTGTCATCACCCATGCCCATGCCGACCATTCCCGGTATGGAATGAAACATTACCTTGCCCATCACCATTCTGCTGAAGTCATGAGACTTAGGCTTGGTCAGGACATATCTCTTGAAACTTTAGACTACAATGCGCCGATCCACATCAATGGTGTAAAAATCTCTCTTCATCCTGCAGGCCATATTCCAGGATCTTCCCAGATCAGATTGGAATACAAGGGAAAAATAGTCGTAGTCAGCGGTGATTATAAAGTGGAGGATGACGGACTTTCTATGCCATTTGAAGCGGTCAAATGTCATGAGTTTGTATCGGAATGTACCTTTGGTTTGCCGATTTACAAATGGCAGGCACAAAAGGAGATTTTCGAAAGCCTAAACAATTGGTGGAGACTGAATGCAGAACAAGGCCGTAATTCGGTTGTTTTTGCCTATTCTTTGGGAAAGGCCCAGCGCATCATTAATCATCTTGACTATTCCATTGGTGAAGTTTTTGCCCATGGAGCAGTCTGGAATACCAATCAGGCTTTGATAGCCAATGGTGTAAAAGTCATCGATATACCAAGGGTGACGCAGGAATTGCCCAAAAGTAGGTTTCAAGGAGCTTTGATTATAGCCCCGCCATCTGCCATGGGAAGTCCTTGGATGAAGAAATTTTCTCCATATCGTACAGGGATCTGTTCAGGTTGGATGAATATCCGGGGAGCAAGGAGAAGACGAGCAGCCGATACGGGATTCGTACTTTCAGATCATGCTGATTGGGAAGGCTTGATTTCTGCCATCAAAGCGACCGAAGCAGAGAAAGTTTACCTCACCCATGGAAGTACCGCAGTTTTTGGCAGGTACTTGGAAGAAGTAGAAAAAATTATGGCAGTGGAATTGGAAACACTTTTTGAAGGGGAGAATGGGAGTTTGACAGAGGAGTAGGGCACTACTGGATCGGGTCATCTTTCCAAAAGAATACCCACCCGTCAATCTAAAAAACCATAGTAGAAATAGCAATAAATTGGATTATAGTAATTCTCAATCCCGATAGGGATTGAATACCTTCAGGTTATTTACCCCGGATGAAATCCGGTGGAAAAAGCATCAATAATCTTAATATTGTCTCACAACCCCGACAGGGGTTAAATTATACTCCTTAATTCAACCCCTGTCGGGGTTGGATTTTCTGAACATTATGGATTCAGAGCAATCCCCCGGATTTCATCCGGGGTAAATACCCCAATGGGGATTAAATCCCTTCGGGATTACTAGATAACCAATTCCTGAAAGTAATATTTCACCTTTTTATACAAACTTATTTAATCTAATGGATTTTCTAGGTCCTAATTGATATTTGGAAAAATAGGTTTATTTTTCTTAGTTTTATTTCCCACCTTCCCAACAAGTAACATGAAAAGAATCATCATCCCCTTCTTAATCATTTTCATCTTTTTTTCATGCACTGAGCAAAAAGCAGATTCATCTTATATCCAAACTGTCTCCGGCAAAATCAGTCCCGAGGAAATGGGGCTGACCTTGATCCATGAACATATTCTGGTGGATTTTATTGGGGCGGATTCCACGGGATATCACCGATGGGACAAAGATTCTGTGGTACAGCGAGTGCTGCCCTTTTTGGAAGAGATCAAAACTAAGGGTGTAAAAACTATCATCGAATGCACTCCAAGTTATCTTGGTAAAGATCCTGTATTGTTACAAAAACTGACTGATCTGACAGGAATCCGATTTATCACCAACACAGGTTATTACGGTGCTGTTGGAGAAAAATACCTGCCCGAACATGCCTTCTCTGAATCAGCCGAGGAATTGGCTAAGAGATGGATAAGGGAATTTAAAAATGGAATTGAGGACACAGGAGTTGTTCCGGGGTTTATAAAGATTTCTGTCAATGAAGGAGATCAGCTTTCTCCAATGGACAGGAAGTTGGTACAGGCTGCAGCGATTACCCATTTGGAAACTGGTTTGCTGATCGTGTCCCATACAGGGCCTTGGAATACTGCCAAAGCTGAAATTGATGTTTTATTGGAGTCAGGGGTCGATGTCAGCAATTTCGTCTGGGTTCATGCCCAGGCCGAGAAGGATTATGCCAATTACCTGAAGGCTGCCGAACAGGGAGTCTGGATCAGTTTGGACGGAATAGCATGGGATGTGCCCGGACATCTTGACAGGATTGTCTATTGTAATGAGAACCGGATTTTGGATCGGGTACTGCTTTCACATGATGCAGGCTGGTACAGCCCCGGCGAAGCCAATGGAGGGGATTTTATAGGATTTACCGCTTTGTTTGATGAATTGATTCCTTTGTTGAAAGAAAAGGGATTTACCCAACAGGAACTGGACCTGATGCTGATAGAAAACCCGGCAAAGGCTTTTTCGATTAAATAAAACATTCCAACTCAAGGTACAAATTCTTAGTTTGGGTGGAGATTGGCTAGGTATAGATTGTATCTACACCTTCTTATTTTTGGATCCCATACTTTGGTCGGGAGCAATTCCAGTTTTCAAAAATTACAATTGGTTTTGATAAAAGGGTGTAGTTGCACCTATATCCAGTCACCACCGAAAGCCTAAACTACACCGAGGGGGTAGAAGGAAACCGTAATTGTCAATTAAAACTTTTTAAATTTCTCTTGACTTTTAGAAAATATGTTAATAAATTGATAATGAATTAGATATTTTAAATTTTTAAACAACATTCCCATGAATGAAAACTATTACTCCCCCCCCCCGCCAGCAAACATCTAGACTTTCTGTCTGGGTACTTTCCTAAGCAGATTCTTGGCTTATTAATCTTGATTACATTCAGTTGTCAAGAATTTGAGCCAATCGAGTTAGGCGCAGCTTTTGAAGAAAATGATATCCATTATGTAGATATCGATAAGGCAAGAATGATTGCAAGTACCATTGAATTTCCATTACCCCAAAATGAAAAACAAAGTCCATTGAAATCCAGCAAGGTTGACTTTGATGTTGAAACTTTTGGATCTAAAAATGTTAAAGAAAGTAAGTCTCCTTTAGGAAAAGGAATCACCTTATCGTTCAATAATGAAAAATTTATGATATTTAATATAATTCCTTAAATTAATTCATTATGAAAAATTCAATCTATATTTTCCCAATGGTTCTTGTACTCTTATTCAGTGCTTGTTCAAATGAAGAACAGCTACCAAACATAGGAGGTTTTACCGTTGACACAGTTGCGATTCTTAAAATTTTGGACGAAGAAGGCAATGACCTCCTAGACCCCGGTCATGAAAGATACCTTGATCCAAGTAAAATTAAAGTTTTCTACGAAAGAGATGGACGTATGATAGAGTTTATCGAAACTCATCTTGATATGCCCAGAAACTTTAGAATTGGCTCTCCTCATGAATTCCGAAATGAATATGTGATGTTTTTGGTTTTAGACTCTGAAAAAACAGTTGTTCAGTGGAACGAAAACGACAGTGACACTATTCATGCTGAATTTTTTAAATATTCCGGTAGTTCCTTTATGATAAGAGTAATAAAAGTTCTCTTTAATGGCGAATTGAAATGGGATGCTGAAAGTAAATCTGCAAGAGAATTTACTATTATCAAGCACCTTAATTCTGTTAACTAAAATAAAAACGAGCCGAAAATGTGGCTGAATTGTAAAGGTTCATGCTTTTCCGGCTCGTTTTTTTTTATACTCCCCCTAAGAGCGTTTAGGAGCAAGTGGACAGTGAAGCCCAGCTGTCGGGAGTATCTACACCTTTTTATCCTTGGATCCCGTACAGCAGTCGGGAGCAATTCCAGTTTACAAGAAAAACCTTTAGAAATAAAGGAAAAATATCAGTAAGAAGAAGATAAGGAAAAGTAAATAATATGATTTTCGTGAATACCAATTGCAAATTGAATATCATAAGAGGGTGTAGTTTCAAACTCATACCCAGTCGCCGCCGAAAGCTTAAACTAGGCCGAGAGGTAGTTATTTTCCAATCTTACATCTTTCTTTACTGTGGCATAGGGGACAAATTTTGGTAATCTTCCAATTTTAAAATTTTCCAATCTTACAATCCATTCCTCTCCCCTACAAAATAATCTTCTGAAAACCTTTTCCCGTTATGGCTGCCCTGTGTACCTTTGCGCATGGCAGAACAAATCCTCATTCTTGATTTTGGTTCCCAGTACACACAACTCATCGCCCGAAGAGTTAGGGAACTTAATGTTTATTGCGAAATTCACCCATTTAATAAAGTTCCTGAGATCACAGAAGATATAAAAGGAATTATCCTTTCCGGAAGTCCCTGTTCGGTACGGGACGAAGGTTCCCCCGATCTTGATCTTGACAGTCTAAGAGGGAAATTACCGATTTTGGGTGTCTGCTACGGTTCCCAGCTTTTGGCCCACAAATATGGAGGGGAAGTCCTCCCTTCTGAAATCAGGGAATATGGCCGTGCTAACCTTGACCATATCGATTTGCATTATGACCTGTTGAAAGAAATGACCCATGGATCCCAGGTTTGGATGTCCCATGGAGATACGATTAAGACATTGCCGGAGGGTTTTGAAGTCATTGCCAGTACATCTTCTGTGAAAGTCGCTGCTTTTAAAATCAAAGGGGAAGAAACCTATGGAATCCAGTTTCACCCTGAAGTGACCCACACGACAGAAGGTAAAAATTTGCTGAGAAACTTTGTGGTCCAAATCAGTGGCTGTTCCCAAGATTGGACATCTGATGTATTTATAGATGCCACCGTTGCTGAACTAAAGCAAAGAATCGGAAATGATAAAGTGGTGATGGGGCTTTCAGGTGGGGTGGATTCCTCCGTGGCAGCCACTTTGATCCATAGGGCCATTGGAGAAAACCTTACTTGTGTTTTCGTTGACAATGGCTTGCTGAGAAAAAACGAATACGAAGAAGTATTGGAATCTTATTTGACACTTGGATTGAATGTCATCGGGGTGGACAGCAAGCAGCGGTTTTACGATGCTTTGGCAGGTATCTCTGAACCTGAAGCAAAGCGGAAAGCCATAGGACGTGCATTTATTGAGGTTTTTGATGATGAGGCGCATAAGATAGATGGTGTAAAATGGCTAGGTCAAGGAACCATTTATCCGGACGTGATTGAATCCGTTTCTGTCAAAGGCCCTTCTGCCACGATCAAATCGCACCACAATGTGGGTGGATTGCCTGATTTTATGAAATTATCCGTAGTGGAACCGCTCAACACGCTTTTCAAGGATGAAGTGAGAGAAGTGGGCAGGGCATTGGAAATCCCCGAGAAAATCATTGGAAGGCACCCTTTTCCAGGCCCAGGCTTGGGAATCCGAATCCTTGGCGACATCACTGCTGAAAAAGTCAAAACTCTTCAGGAGGTGGATCATATTTTTATTCAGGGGTTAAAGACACATGGTTTGTATGATCAAGTTTGGCAGGCAGGGGCAATTTTGCTTCCCATCCAATCAGTAGGCGTCATGGGCGACGAGCGGACTTATGAAAAGGTCGTGGCACTCAGGGCCGTTGGTTCTGTAGATGGCATGACAGCGGATTGGATTCACTTGCCTTATGAGTTTCTTGGAAAAATGTCCAATGAAATCATCAATAAAGTTAAGGGTGTGAACAGGGTAGTTTATGACATATCGTCTAAACCACCGGCAACGATAGAGTGGGAATAAATACCCATGTTTTTGGTTCCTTTTACTTAAAGTAGCAAAATTGTACAATACTCATATTGATCTTTCTAATTTTCTTTGAAAAAACATACCCATTAATTTGTAAAAGTGATACGAGGTTTTGACATTGCGATGTTTAAATTAATCTAATTAAACGATAATTTTATAAGCCCTAATAAAGCGGGATTCTGAATTCAGAATCCTGTTTTGCTTTAGGAGTAAAATCAGAGTTTTTCAGAATTTGGTTGAGGGGTACAATTTCTTGGGTTTGGTGCCATGAGGTATTTGTTAATCCTCAAACCTGCCCAATTTTCCTTTCATTTTTTGGAATATTATTGCAGTTTTGCACAAACCTTTCTTATATGGCTGTATTGCTCCAAGCGCTCAGGTTAATTGACTCGCATAGGATAAACCCTCCCAAAAACTTTGTTTATACTGGTCATCAGATTGTTGACGAAAATTCCAGTTCGGATTTCCCTATCGAAGAGACCATTGATTGTTCAGACTTCCTTGCCTCGAAGGGATGGGTAGACCTGAGGTGCATGTCGGGTGAACCTGGGGAAGAATACAAAGAATCGATGGATAGTCTGGGGGAAGTGTTACAATCAAGTGGGTTTGTCAAAGCGGTGCTGATGCCCAATACCCATCCTGCAGTACAGACCAGAAATGAAATTCAGTTTTTGAAATCGAAAGCTGCCAATTGGTTTTCTGACCTGATTGTTGAGGCAGCTGCGACTAAAGATACTAAAGGAGAGGACTTTACAGATATCCTGGATTTGAATCAGGAAGGAGTTTTTGTTTTTGGAGATGGATTACATCCGATTTCAAATCCTGATAGATTGATGAAAATATTGCAATACTTGCAGAAGTTCGATGGTATTTTGTTTGATCAGACTTATGAACCTTTATTGGCGTTGTTTGGTCAGATGCATGAAGGACTGACTTCTACCCGGATCGGAATGAAAGGAATCCCCAATCTTGCGGAAGATATCGCCATTCACAAAAACCTTGAAATTTTACGGTATTCTGGTGGGAGATTGCATTTTCAGACAATTAGTACGAAAGGTGCAGTTGAGGAAATCAGAAAAGCTAAGAAAGAGGGTTTAAATGTGACTGCTGATATCTCGTTGTATCAATTGATATTTTCAGATGAGGATATGCTGGATTTTGATACCAACCTTAAGGTAATGCCTCCATTCAGAGGAAAAGAAGATAGGGATGCTCTTATTGAAGGGTTAAAAGATGGTACTATTGATGCCATCGTATCCAATCATCAGCCACAAGACATAGATGCAAAACATATGGAATTTGATCTATCCTTATTTGGCATGTTAGGTTTGCAGACTTTTTTGCCGGCAATGTGCAAGTTGGCAGATGAAATTACCTGGCCTTTACTTATTTCGAAAATCACAAGCGGTCCTGAAGTTGTTTTGGGTCAGCAATCGGATAAGTTGGATAGCCTTACCCTATTTGATCCTGAAGAAAAATGGGTTTTTGATAAGAAATCCAATAAATCCCTTTCTTCTAATTCACCTTGGTACAATACTGAATTAATGGGTAAAGTGAAATTTGTGATCAACAAAAACAAATTTGTCAAAATCTAAATGAACAGGTACCTAGAGTCAACTTATCGCTTTGGCCTGATTGGCGGATTGTTCTGTGTTTTTGCTTTTTTGATGTTCAATTGGCTGGGGTATGACCCGACCAATTTTAGCATGTTGTTCGGCTATGTGTTGATCCCGATTTTTGTTTTTTTGGGAATCAGGTATTTCAAAAAGGATGTAAACAATGGCGAGTTGAGTTTTGCCAATGGGATGTCCATTGGTTTTTTGATTTACACCATGATTGCTTTTATTTCTGGCCTAGGAATATGGATAATTCTTCTGATTGATATTAGCCTATTTGAAGCAATAAAGATATTAAAGCTAGAAGTCCTAAATACAAACAAAGAATTGATCATCTCTCAACTTAGCGAAGAGTCTTTTGAAATTACCTTGCAGAAAATCATGGCGATGAAACCCATTGATATTGCATTAAATGATTTTATTTGGAAAATTCTTCCGGGACTGTTTTTTACAATCATAATTTCTATAATTTTAAGAAAAACTAAAACTTAAAAAAATAAGATTATGGAAGAAAAAATCTCATCATCAGAAGCTATCAAGAAATGGGGGCTTATTTATGGCCTAATAGCCTTGATTGTAGCCATATTGTCAATTGTATTCGACATGAGCAGTATGGGAACAACAGCAACAATTATTTCCTCAATATTGAATATAGGAATAGCTTTTGCAATTTATTATTTATCAACAAAAGAGTTTAGGGAATCAAATAACGACTTCTTGTCTTTTGGCCAAGGCTTTAAAATAGTATTTTTAGTGGGTTTGATTGGTGGTGCTATCAGAGCTTTTGGAACCTATTTATATATCAAATTTATTGATAATTCTGTATTAGACAAAATATTGGAAGCCCAGATTGAAGCCCAGGAAAAAATGGGAACCACATATGATCCAGATGCGGTTCCTGGTTTCATGAAATTCTTTCAAACCGCAGAATTTATTGGAATTTCATCTTTTTTAGCCGCCATTTTTGGTGCTTTAATCATTGGCTTAATTGCTGTTTCTATAAATAAGAAAACAGAAGACTATTAATTTCTAAAATGATCCAAATCTCTGTCATCATACCTGTATTCAATGAACAGGATTCTTTGCCTGAATTACATAACTGGATAGGCCGTGTCATGGACGGGCACGGCTATTCTTATGAAATTATTTTTGTCAATGATGGCAGTAATGATGGATCGTGGAATGAAATTCAAAAACTAGCCGGGCTTAATCCAAATGTAAAGGGAGTCAGCTTTACCAGAAATTATGGGAAATCGGCTGCATTGGATATGGGTTTCAGCAAAGCGGAAGGGGAGGTTGTAATTACCATGGATGCTGATTTGCAGGACAGCCCGGATGAAATCCCCGAGTTGTATGAAATGATCGTCAGGGATGGATATGATGTCGTTTCAGGTTGGAAGAAAAAAAGGCGTGACCCCATTACCAAAACCATCCCTTCCAGATTTTTCAATGGGGTTACCAGGCTTATTTCAGGGATAAAGCTTCATGATTTTAATTGTGGACTGAAAGCCTATAAAAGTAAAGTGGTGAAAAATATCCATATCTATGGAGAGATGCACCGTTATATTCCGCTGATTGCTAAGTGGAACGGATTCGCGAAAATAGGCGAGAAAGTAGTGGAACACAGACCTAGAAAGTACGGAGAGACCAAATTTGGGATTGAAAGGTTTCTCAACGGTTTTCTAGACCTGATATCTGTCTCTTTTGTCAATCGCTACAAAAGAAGGCCGATGCATTTTTTCGGAACATTGGGCACTGTGTCATTTTTGGCCGGTTTTTTTATCACTTCATGGTTGATTTTCCAAAAAATCTATGGTCTTTATCAAGGAAGGGTAGTAAGGGAAATCACTGCACAGCCTTTGTTTTTTCTAGCTCTTGTGGCATTGATTGTGGGGGTTCAGTTGTTTTTGACTGGCTTTTTGGCGGAAATGATGACTTCCAACAATAGCCGAAAGGCAGATTACAATATTGAAGAAGAATTGAATTTCAAGGACTGATGTTTTTTTCGGTCATCATACCTGTGTACAACAGACCTCTTGAAATCCGGGAGTTATTGGAAAGCTTGACCAATCAGTCTTACAAAGATTTTGAGGTCATCATTGTAGAAGATGGTTCGGTTTTTCCCTGTGCGGATATCATTCCTCTTTTCAAAGAAAAATTCAAAGTCAGTTATTATTTCATTGAAAATATTGGGCAAGGTTTTGCCAGAAATTTCGGGATGGAAAAAGCCACCGGCGAATATTTTGTCCTGTTTGATTCAGATTGTATTATACCCCCTGATTATTTTTCGATTCTAAATGCTGCCATTAAACACCGAAATCTTGATGCCCATGGAGGGCCTGATGATGCCGGCTCGGGATTTTCAAATTTTCAGAAAGCAATTAATTACAGTATGACCTCGGTCCTGACCACAGGAGGAATCAGGGGCAAACTGAAAGACCCTGCCATGTATCAGGCAAGGGGCTATAATATGGGGCTTTCCAAAGAGGCCTTTGAAGTTTCCAAGGGATTTTTGGATCCGAATAAAGCCGAGGATATTGAATTGAGTATTAGGTTAAAGAAATTAGGATTTCGATTGGAGTTGGTGGAGGAAGCATTTGTCTACCATAAGAGAAAAAATACCTTCAGGACTTTTCTCAAGCAAAGTTTTTCTTTTGGGCAGAACAGAGTCAATGTAAGTAGGTATCATCCTGATGCCATCAAGATGGTTCATCTATTGCCGACTTTTTTTCTGTTGGGGTGGTTGTTTGGGATTGCTTTGTTTTTGAAGTTTTCGCCAATTTCGTTTTTCATTTTACAGCTTTACCTGATTTGGATTATCCTTGTATTTCTTGATTCAGCCGTCAAGACCCGGTCATTGCTTGTGGGGATTATGGCCATTTTCACCTCATTCGGACAATTGAGCTTTTATGGTGCCGGTCTGATATTTGGCCTGATGGAAAAATTGGTAAGTGAGGGAAAATCCTGACTTATTTTTTTCCTTTTCTACAAAAAAAGATAATTTCGTTTTCGGGGAGGGCGTGTTTGAGAATGACCTCGTTAGGAAGTGTTTTTACAAAAGGATTCTCATGTACCCTGAGCCCTGATTGATTTAATCTTAAGGCATAATCTTTCCCATATTTTCTGACATGGTCTCTTTGGCCAAAAAGCCTTTCCCTTTCCGCAGGATCGGAAATGGTTTTGTCCTCAATTGTTTTTTCCAGGTCATAAACCGGAGATTGAATGATTCCCCATCCGTCTTTTTTCAGTACCCGGTTGATTTCACTACAGGCGAGGAGATCGTCATCCACATGTTCCAGCACATGATTACAGAATACCACATCAAAGGTCTCCGCCTCAAAGGGTATTTGATGCACATCCATTTTTACTTTGGCCAATGGGGATTCCAGATCGGCAGTGATATAATCCAAGTTGGGCAACGCCGCCATCCGGTCAATAAAGCACAATTCAGGAGCGATGTGGAGTACCTTTAATTGGGAGGAGAAAAAATCTGTTTCCTTTTGTAAAAACAGCCATATCAACCTATGCCGCTCCAAAGCAAGGCAGTTAGGGCAAAGTGCATTTTCTCTGGCCTTTCTGCCGTAGGGCAGGAATTTGCGAAAGGAATGCTGGCAAACATTACAGGTAACATTATATCCTTTATAGAAAACAGCGAAAACCCTCAAAAAAAAATGTGAAACCAATTGAAGATATTTCCTTGGAATGTACCTGATTACAAAACTGATTATGGATTTCATGGATTCTTTTTGAAGATTTAAAAGAGCTATTAGCCGCTTTAATTTTCGCAATTTATCAAAATCCTGACAAACCAAAACCATGGGTTTTTACGAAACCCTGACAATTTGTATATTCCTTTAATGGCTTTATAATTTTCTTATTGGGGGGAATACAAGCTCAATTTAGTGTAAATTTGCTATTGTACTTAAGATGAGTGTCATGCAGAAAAAAACCATATTCATATTAATTGGTGTAGTAGCATCTATAGCATTTCTTTTTTATTTTTTTTCAAGAGGTGGTGTTGAGGACGGATTTGATATCACTGCAGAAGTAAAGCAAGGTGATTTCAGGGTTGAAATCACCACTTCCGGAGAATTACAGGCCCTTAATTCAGTGGAAATTTTGGGACCGGTTGAAGCTAGGCGGTACAGGGTTGGAAATATGACCATTGAATCGATGGTGGATGAAGGTACTGTCGTCAAGAAAGGGGAGTTCATAGCTTCTTTGGATAAGACGGAATTATTTGGGCGCTTGGAAGACAAACGTATTGAACTGGAACAGGACAAAGCTTTATATGAGCAGACCCAATTGGACACTTCTTTGGTTTTAAGGCAAGAAAGAGACAATCTGATTAACCTGGAATATGAAGTTGGGGCAAAGAAGCTTGTATTGGAACAATCAGAATTTGAACCACCTGCCATCATCAAACAAAACGAGTATGCCTACGAAAGAGCCAAAAGGGATTTTGAGCAGGCCAAGGAAAGATATAGGATAAAAACCTTGCAGGAAAAAGCCAGAATGGTGGAAGTTGGTGCTCGATTAAGAGAAGTTCAAAGTGAAGTTTCGCAAATTCAGGAAGTTCTAGAAAAATTTACTGTCACAGCCCCCCAAAACGGGATGGTGATATATGTACAAGGAAGGGGTGGAAAGGTTAAAGAAGGTTCGCAGATCAGCAGTTGGAATCCAGTAGTGGCAACATTACCAGATCTATCCTCAATGCAGAGTGTGACCTATGTCAATGAAGTCGATATCAGAAAAGTAAAAGTAGGTCAAAAGGTGGAATTGGGTTTGGATGCATTCCCTGAAAAAAAATATACTGGTGAGGTAATCACAGTGGCAAATGTGGGACAGCAGCGGCCTAATTCTGATGCAAAAGTTTTTGAGGTTATTGTCAAAGTAAATGAGAGTGATCCTTCCATGCGTCCATCAATGACCACAAGCAATGCTATAGTAATAGATAAACTTGAAAATGTGTTGTATGTACCTTTGGAAGCTATTAATGTTCAAAATGATAGCATCAATTACGTTTACCTCGCCAATAAAAAGAAACAGGAAGTCAAATTAGGATTGGCCAATGCCAATGATGTGGTGATAGAACTGGGATTGAATGAAGGTCAAAATCTTTACCTTTCCACACCTGATTGGTCAGAGAATATGGCCATCAACCTTTTGGAAGAATTGAACGGGAAAAGGAATCCAGATTTAAGTTATTCAGTTTCGGAAAACATTATTGAACCCCAAGCGACGAATTCTAGAAGGGGAAGGCCAACTCAAGATAACGACTAGAGGTTTATGTTTGATGAAAGACTCTTGGCCAATTTTCAAATTGCATTAGAAGCTGTAATTGCCAATAAATTGCGATCACTTTTAACAGCACTTGGGATAATTTTTGGAGTAGCTGCGGTAATTGCCATGCTGGCTATAGGTAACGGTGCACAGCAGGAAATTTTAGAACAAATTCGTTTGGTGGGTGTCAATAATATTGTCATTGAGCCAGTTTTTGAACAGACTGAGCAAAGTGTGGATGCAGAAGTTGACCTTGAAGCTGAAAGGGGTAAATTTTCACCTGGTTTAAAGTTGAGTGATGTGGAAGCGATTTCAGAAATGATACCTGGGGTAAAAAATATCAGTCCTGAAATCGTTCTGGAAACCCACTTGGTCAAAAGTGGAATACGAAGGTCAGCCAAACTCGTGGGAATTACGCCTGCCTATTTTGAGGTTCTGGATTTTCATCTTAGGGAGGGAAAGATGTTCAGTCAACGTAATTTAATCAATGGGGACCCTGTTTGTATCATAGGAAGATCTGTGCAGACCAAATTTTTTTCAAAGGAAAGCCCAATCGGGAAAAAGATAAAAAGCGGTAGCCAATGGCTAGAGGTGATAGGAGTGATGGAAGAACGATTGATTTCTGAACAAAGCATTTCCAAATTGGGGATACGGGATTTCAATATGGATGTTTATGTGCCTATTCAGTCCATGTTGATCCGGTTCAAAAACAGGGATTTGGTGACCGGTTATAGTATTATGAATGAAGATTCTGAAACCAGCCTTTCACAAAATTACCACCAAATAGATAAAATAGTTGTTCAGGTAGAAGAAAGTGAATCACTGAATCCAACAGCGGAGGTTATTGCAAAATTATTGGAAAGGAGGCACAATAGGGTGGTGGATTTTGAAATAACAATTCCTGAGCTGTTATTAAAGCAACAGCAAAGGACTCAGAATATTTTTAATTTAGTATTGGGCGCTATAGCAGGGATCTCACTTTTAGTGGGTGGAATAGGAATTATGAACATCATGTTGGCCTCGGTGATGGAAAGAATAAAAGAAATAGGCCTAAGACTTTCGTTAGGTGCAAAAAAATCCGATATTGTCAATCAATTTCTATTTGAAGCAGTCATGATCAGTGTATCAGGAGGAATTATCGGTGTTGCATTGGGGATTTTTCTCGCCTATTTGGTTTCCAATTTAGGAGATTTTCCTACTATAGTGACGCTACCATCCATTATTCTTTCCTTTGGAGTAGCCGCTACCGTTGGTTTGGTATTCGGTATAGCTCCAGCTAGGAAGGCTGCAAGTCAGGATCCTATAACTTCTTTGAGATATGAATAAATGTTTTTACCGCGGTATCATCTTTGGATTGATGATGCTTTCACCTGTTTTTGGTTTTGCCCAGGAAAAATTGACCTATACTTTAGATGAACTGGTTTTCCGTGCCAAATCAAGGTCTCCTGCTTCTCTTCGGGCAGAGACGAGACAGGAAAACCGGTATTGGCAATACCGCCTTTTCAGGTCAAATTACAATCCGCAACTTCGTCTAGGCGGTACCATACCTGGTTTTTCGCAGACTTTTAGCAACATAGTGCAACCTGATGGGACCATTGAGTTTAGGGAAGTAAGACAGAACTTAATGGATCTGGAATTGGGGATGCAACAGGAAATTGCAGCTACAGGAGGAACCATTTCTATTAATTCATCTACAAACAGATTTGACAATTTTCTGGCACCTGCCGGGTCAGCTCAAACAAGATGGAGTGGTGTGCCCGTCAATGCACGGCTGAGTCAGCCGATATTTGCATATAATCCCTTGAAATGGGACAAAAGAATCGAGCCACTAAGATATGAAGTGAGTAAACGGGAATATGTGGAGGAATTGGAAAGTATCAGTAGAACCGTAACCGAACTTTTTTTTAACTATTTGGTCGCTCAGGTCAATTTGGATATTGCCACCAAGAATTTACAGAATACACAAGAAATTCTAAAAATTGAGCAAGGAAGATATAACATAGGCACCACTTATGAAGATAAATTACTTCAAGTTGAATTACAGGTGCTTCAGGCGAGACAGGATCTTGCCCAAGCCAGATTGGATATGGAAACCAATTCGTTGGTTCTCAAGTCCTTTGTTGGTTTGAATGAAGCCGCAGATTTGACCTTGATCCCTCCTGCTGAAATCCAGGATATCATCATCGATGTAGAGGAAGCCCTTGAATATGCATTTCAAAATAGATCTGAAGCATTAGGTTTTGATGTCAGGCTATTGCAAGCAGACGCAAATATGGCACAGGCCAGAGGGCAGCGTTTTAATATGACACTGAATGCCAGTTATGGTCTGAACAATGCAGCCCTGAATTGGCGTGATATTTATACAGATCCAAATAGGCAGACACTTGTGAATTTAGGTTTTTTTGTACCTGTTCTCGATTGGGGAAGGAATAAGGCAAGGATGGGACAGGCAGCGGCATTCAAGAAATTGGAAGAGTATACTGTAGAGCAGGAAATGATCAATTTTGAGCAAGAAATTTTTACAAAGGTCCGGAATTTTGCGATGTTGAAAGACCGCCTGGAAATCACTAAAAAATCGGATGAAGTTGCTGACAAAAGGTATGAAATATCCCTTCGTAGATACCAAAATGGCAATGTGACCATTACCGACCTCAATATAGCCCAACAGGAAAAGGATCAGAACCGTAGAGCTTACATTGTGGCATTGAGGGATTATTGGACAGCCTATTATGAAATGCGGGAATTGACCTTGTATGATTTTGAGAATAGGCAGTTGCTGTATATACCTACTTTAGATTAGCTATTTGGGAGAAACGAGAGATTAGACCTGCCTGCCGGCAGGCCATAGCCGTCAGGCTAAGCACATAAACTGTTGATTTAA
>NZ_JABFHF010000041.1 GCF_015476655.1 Aquiflexum lacus | reverse complement strand
ATGACATCAAGGCGGGCTGCAGACCTCTCCTGACGTCGAGGTGACAAGGCAAAGTAACGTAATAGATTCGAATGCTATTTGAAGTCCTAAACCATCAATTTCAAAATCTGTCATTGGTAGTTTTTAAAATTTGGCATTTACAGAAAGGAAATGACATCAAGGCGGGCTGCAGACCTCTCCTGACGTCGAGGTGACAAGGCAAAGTTCTTTATAGTCTTGAATGCATTTTTCAGTTCAAGGGTATAAATCCCAAATTCTGTCATTGGTAGTGATAAAATTAAGCATTTACAGAATGGAGAATGACCAATGGGCTTAGTCATTAATCCTTACTGAACCTACCTGATTGCTGCCACGGCCACAAACATCAACCAATGAAAGTGTATAAAGACAACCGGGCTGCATTTGGGCCAATGGAATCCCTATCGTAAGGGTTGTGCCACCTTCCGATGGGATAGGTGCTATAGTAGCCATGGTACAACTTGTATTAGCCTGTGGGATAAATCTTGCCTCCTGATACCAATTTAGGCCTTTTCCTGTCAATACTATCTGAGGATTTCCTGCCGCACTATAGGAGAAAGACTGTTGATTAAAAGTAGAGAAAGACCTGTCAGGAAAAGAAGAAACCGGATAAGTCAGTTTTTCGGAGGATTTGGTTGTACCATCAATTACTGCCACAAAATCCATCATGTTGGCAAAGCGGCCAGTCAGTACAGGATCAGCGGTAGCACAATTTCCATTAGCAAATTCTAAAGGTATAACAAATTTGTATTTACTCGCACAATTGGTGGGACCAGTTGATTCCACTTTTATCAGAGGTAGGAAAACATCATTTACAAACAATTTCATTTTTTCATCAACCCCGGCATCGGAACCATAAATGCCAACCCCTGGTATACTGATTTCATTTTCCAATTCTTTCCTAGGAATCATCCCTGCCCCTTTCCATCCCGAATTGGTATAACAAACATCTGCGATATAGGGGATTCCCAATAACTTGACCTTATCAGAAACAGCTGTTTTCCCATTTACAGTCACGCTGATATTTGGATTGATGGCTCCGCAAGCCCTGTTGTTGGAATTTTCAGAAGCAGTTTTATAAGGAACTTTAATGGTAAGTGATGTGGATGTGGCACTTAATACGGTAGCTTTCCTCCAGCCAGTCGAATCATTTCTGTCATTTGGGTTGCCTGTAAAACAGGTCCCCAAAGCTACCGTTTCATTTTTTACCCACACAAAATTATCTTCAAGTTTGGTACTAAAACCCTTGCCGGTCAAGGTGAGCTCATCTCCCCAGAAGGTGAATTCAGGAGATGTTTGGGTAATCTCCACACTGACCGTAGGATTAGGAACATTGGGATTTGTGGGATTGGTAGGATTATTGGTATTTGGATTGCCGGGGTTTTGTTCTTCCGCACATCCCACCAAGCCAATAAGGAAAATCCCTGAAATCAATAATTTAAAAATTGCCTTTTCCTCGAATTTTAAAGTTGGGAAAAAGTCCCCAAATAGTGGATACGCAATGTGAGTTTTCATCATGTTGAAATTAATTGGCTATAAAATTATACCTGAGCAAAGCCTCAACTTTAAAATCAATCTTTGAATCGTTTGCTGATCCTAAATTTCAACATTTCAAAATAGCCTATCAATACCATAAAAGGGGGATATGAAATGGTTGAATCAAAAAGTCAAACCAATTTTTCGTGCAGGGCTTTACTGATAGCCTCTCCTTGGGAATGGACATGGAGTTTGTCATAAATACGCTTGATATGGGTGCGAACTGTCTCGAAACTTATTCCGAGATCGGCAGCTATCAGTTTAAAACTATTCCCTTTTGAAAGAGATCTGAGTATTTCTTTTTCTCTTTCAGAGAGCATATATTGATTCGTTGGTTTTTCTACATGCAGTTGATTGATTACAAGTCTGGCAATAGAAGGACTCATCGGCGCCCCTCCTTCCAATACCTCTTGAATAGCCAAAACCAATCTGTCAGATACATTTCTTTTTAACAAGTAACCATTCGCACCAGCCATCAAAGCATCAAAAACATGGTTATTGTCATCAAATACTGTCAACATGATAATTTGGGTGGTCAGGTCAAACTGCCTGATCTGCCTTACGGCCTCCACCCCATTGATGCCCGGCATATCAATATCCATCAAAACCACATCCGGCCTGCAATTCATTACGATTTCCTTAGCTTGTCGGGCTTCTCCAAAATTCCCAACAATCTGAAACTCCTCCCTGAGCATCAGAAGTTGACAAAGTCCCTCCCTCAGGTTGTTGTTATCTTCAAAAATCAAAATCTTTACCGGCATAATTTCATGGTTGGACACATACAATTTAGGCGAACGAAACGGTTTAAACAATACCGCTATCAGGTGACTGGAGCTTCCAGTTTTATCGAAGTACCTCTATCAGGTTCTGTTTTCAATTCAAATTTCCCCCGAATTTGTTTGGCGCGGTTCTCCATATTTTGTAAACCATTGCTTTTAATCATTTCCCTTTGGTAATCGAATCCTTTTCCATTGTCAGCAATTTGGATAAACAGGAGGCTGTTATTTACCTCAAGAGAAATAGAGACTTCTGTTGCCTTACTGTATTTCGCACAGTTATTGACTGCTTCTTTAAATATCAGGTAGACGTTTTTCCGGAAAACAGGATTTAAATTGAATTCTGAAAGGTTGCCTCCCTGATGGAATGCGTATTGTATTCCCAAAGGCTCCAGAATTTCCGCAGCAAAATCCTTCATCCTGAAAATCAACTTTTCAAGACTGTCATTATTGGGGTTTATCGACCAAACAATCTGGGACAAATTGTCCATGATGGAACGGGTGTTTTGCTGGATCTTTTGCAATTGCCCGGAAACGGTTTCTTTATCATCCATTTTCAGAAGTGCGATGCGACTGTTGACATCAATACTTGAAAGTGTAGAACCTATCTCATCATGGAGATCACTCGAAATCTGGTTTCTGAGTATTTGTTCATTGAGTTCCTGCTTTAGTCTGTACCGATTAAAGATCAGATAAGCGATGCCCAAACTTGCCAAAAACAAAAAGATTGCAAAAATCTGAAATTGCACTCTTCTTCTGGCACGGGAGTTTTCCAGTTCCATGTTTGATTTAAGCAGTGCTATTTCCTGGTCCCGTTTTTCGGACTCATATTTTTCTTTGAGTTCGGACATGTTGGAAAGTTGTTTTTGTTGGTCAAGGCTATCTTTCATCACACCTGCCCTATTCAGGTATTCAAAAGCCTTTTGCCATTGTCCTGTTTCATAGTACAAGTTGGCCAACTCGGAAGCTGCGTCAAACTGATAATTCAAAAAACCTAAGCTGTCGCTGATGCTGAAGGCCTGTGTCAAAAAAAATTCTGCTTCATTGTATTTTTTTAAGGCAATTTGTGCTTTCCCAATTACCAATCCCTCATAAGCCATGTCGGCTTTGTTTCCCAGTCTTTCGAAAAGTTTATAAGCTAAAATATATTGTCTCAATGACTCTTCAAACATCTCCTTCAGGAAAAAAGTATCTCCTAAATGTTCCCGAATCATGGCCAACTGATATTCATTGTTTTCTAATTCATCTATTGTTTCCAGACATTTTTCCAAAACAGTGAGACTGCTGTCCACCAAATTGATTTTCCTTAATAATATGCTTAAGCTGATGGCAGTATTGACAGATCTTCTCAAATCTCCCTGTAATTCAAAGCCCTTGATTGCCTCGTTAAAATATTCGATGGACTTGGAATGATCTCCCTGTTCCCTATACAAAATCCCCAATAGCCTCTTGGTATCTGTTTGCAAAGCCACGTCTTTCAAGGCAAAAGAAAGTGAGTCGGCTTCAAGGGCAAAAACCAATGCCTCACCAAAGCGGGACTGCTTGGTCAAAACTTCGGTCAAATTGATATTAACTCTGGCCACGTCATACGGCGAGTTTTCATTGGCAAAAACGCCCCGGGATTCCTGAAGAAAATAAAAGGAGGAATCGAGATTTCCTTTGTGCATATAAATCCAACCCAAAGCATTGTAAGCATTGGCAATCCCCCTTTTGAAGGATGATTTCTGTGCTGCAGTAAGCGCTTCATTGGCCAATTTATAGGCTGAATCCGAGCTTACGGATGCCAAATCAAATGCTTTTGAAGCTTTCGATAATACCAATGAATCATTATCCTGCGAAAATATAGGGAAGTATATACCCAAAAATAAAAAAAAGAGAAGGCACACTTTAAACATACCGATGCTAAATGAATGTAAAAGATACAAAATTCCCTTTTGGCAAAGGAAAGGAAAGAAGCTCATTGAATGTATGAATTTTTAGAATCAAATCGATTAGTTTTATAGAAACTTAAATTTTAAAACATTGAAAAGTTTACTTCTCGCATATATACTCCTTCTGCTTTCTTGGTCTTTTTCAAAAGGACAAACACCTACTATTATCACCTCAGATATTGATAATTTTTGGGATGCTTTCGATAGGTTACACAATGCCAAAACAAAGAAAGACAGCGTACAGATCATAGAAGTCCTATATTTAGGTAAAGCCAGTCAGGGTTTCAAAAAGCTGATCAAAGTCAGAGACCTTACAGCCGAAAAATACATCTATCAGATCGGTCGGTATCCTGAATATTGGAAATCCGTGAGAAACAATACACTTTCAGTGGCCGGTTACCGGTCGGAAATCATAAATCAGATGGATTTGTATGGGCAATCCTTAAAAAACTTCAAAGCTCCGGATATATGTTTTGCCATTGGAATTTTGTCAACAGGCGGTACTGTGAAAGGCGGTTGGCTTCTAATCGGTACAGAAATGGTTGCCTCAGACAGCGCTACTGTTCGGGATGGGATGAACGGATGGCTAAAACATACCCTGCCCAAAAAGCCCATGATCCTCGAATTTACAGCACATGAAATCGTGCATACTCAACAACGAATTGGTCCGGGAGTGGTATGGGGTCATTTTAGACATCGTTTGTTGACAATGACCATCATGGAAGGTGCAGCAGACTTTATTGCCAAGAAGGTCACCGGAACTTCCATCAATGACAATATGTACACTTACGCATACGAAAATGAGGAACAAATCTGGAATGAATTCTCCCAAGAAATGTACGGTAATGATTATAGCAAGTGGTTATATAACGGAAACAACTCCAAAGATCGCCCTGCGGACTTGGGCTATTTTATAGGTTATAGGATATGTGAAGCTTATTATAATCAAGCTGCTGACAAAGAAAAAGCATTGAATGAAATCCTCAAAACCAACAATTTCCGAAAGTTTCTGAATAAGAGCGGCTATGGTGAAAAATTCAAATCTGGGAAACCGGATTTATCAAAAAAAACTTTCTAAATCAAGCCCCGATCCTCAACTAACCAACCTTATTGCTTCCCCTTCCGCATAATTCAACCAAGAAAACGTGGATTTCCTATCATCAATTTCCAATAACAAAAAATCGCACACCCTTAGGTATTGAACGATAATGAGTTATTTGTAACACCTAGTTTGCATCAATTATATTTTATAAATTTAGAATCAAATCGTATTGAGATTTTGATTAATGAAAAAATTGGCTCTTACTGATAAAGACTATCTTTTGGAAAAATTTCCTGGTAAAGGAGGCTGGACCTATGCGCTGATTCCGGAAATCCCAATGGAAAAACGGTTTCCATTTGGTTGGATGAAGGTGCAGGGACATATTGACAATTTTCAACTGGATAATTTCAAATTGATGCCATTTGGAAATGGACTTTTATTTTTACCTGTAAATGCAAAAATCAGAAAAGCCATCAAAAAAGAAGCCGGGGACCTGGTTCATATCCAACTTTTCAACGATGAAAGACCTCAGGGCATTCCTGATGAAATCATGGATTGTCTTAAAGATGCCCCCAAGGCAATGTCGAGGTTTTTTGAATTAGCAGATTGGGAACAAAAACTTTATATCGAATCAATATTAGATGCGAAAAAACAGGACACTCGAGTGGAAAGGATCGTCAAGATGATAGAAAAACTTGATTATTGAATATGAAAAAGAAATTGATTGCAATCTGGACAATGATGCTCGCTTTCGGAATTATTCCGATGTCATGTGACTTATTTTGTCGTGACTCCTGTGGATGTGGTTCACCTATTCCTATGAGAGAATTTTCGATTAAAGATTTAACTATTGGCGATCTGGTGATTGGAACTTCAGCTTTCAATCCAGATTTATTTTATGCAAAAGACCAATATTTTAAAGTAATTGAAATTTCAGGATTTGAATATTTGACAGAAAACCAAGATTTTAAATTCAGCTTTCATTTTTTTAATAGCGTTTATGCATGTTCTCCTGCCCCTAATATCTCATTTCAGCATATTGCCGAACTTAAGATAATCAATAAAAAAGAAACTGTCCTATCTGAAAGCAATCTTATCCTTGAAGCACAGGATATTTCAGAAAAATTTTTAATATCAAATTATCCTTCAATTGATGGTCAAGCCATTATTTCTCTTCTTGAAGAAGAACAAAAGTTTTATTTGGGAGAATCTTTTTTCCTTAAATGGAATGAGTCCATAACTGGCGAGACTGAATTGATCTTTGACATCTTTATCAAACTCAGTGATGGGCAGGAATTCCTATTTGCTGATGAAGTGATGAAAATAAAATAATACTTGATTCCTTCTTTTAAAAATATAATATTCACGAATTAAATTGTCAAAAATACATTTATAAGAAAAGCGCCCAATAAACCTTTAAACCTATTTCTATGAGAATTTTCAAATCTTCAAACAACATCATCATCGAATCAGAAGGCAAACATTACCTTGCTGATACTAAGGACTGGAATTCTTTGGTCAACCAAGAAGATCTTTTCCAAAAACTTAAACAACAGATTAAGCCTTCTAGTGAAATCAATTGGACAGCTGATATGCTCCAGGCGCCAATTGGAACTCAGGAAATCTGGGCTGCAGGAGTTACTTATTTCAGGAGCAGGGAGGCAAGGATGGAAGAATCCAAAGACAGTGGTGCAGATGTCTTTTATTCCAAAGTCTATGAAGCTGAAAGACCCGAATTGTTTTTCAAATCTACGCATTACAGGGTTGCCCATCCTGGGGGTAAAGTCAATATCCGTAAAGATTCAAAATGGAATGTACCTGAACCGGAACTGACTTTGTTCATCAATTCTTCTGGAAAAATCGTTGGTTACACGATAGGAAATGACATGAGCTCAAGAGATATTGAAGGCGAAAACCCATTATACCTCCCACAAGCAAAATGCTATGATTTTGCCGCAGCTATTGGACCTTGTCTCCTGGTTCCCGAAAAGCCAATAGATCCGGACAGCAAGATACTGATGAAAATAGAAAGGGATGCAAAGGTGGTTTTTGAAGGAGATATTTCCATCAATCAAATGAAAAGAGGACACGAGGAATTGGCTGGATTTCTTTTCAGGGAAATGAGCTTTCCTGATGGAGTATACCTGATGACCGGAACCTGCTTGGTGCCTGATGATACCTTTACTCTCCAAGAAGGTGATATTGTAAGTATTGAAATCGGAGCCATTGGTATTTTGAAAAATGTGGTTGCAATAGGCTAAAATCCATCTTTCGTCCTACATTCATCCCCATAAACATGCAACCCTGTATTCTAATTCAGAAATAATAAATGATTTTCTGAAATTTGTCATGAATCGGTTCAGATTATGGCCAATTCGATTGTGCTATGCAAAAATTAAACCTGACAAAGACCCAAAAATACTGGTTGTTACAGATCTTAGGATGGAGTTCTATTGTGTTTGTTGAAACCATCAATTATACTTTCTTCATTATCCAGAGGTTTGATTGGCATTTTGTAGTTCAATTTTGTTTGCTGTCTTTGTCAGGATTGTTGGCCTCTCACATTTACAAAAACCTCTTCATCAAGCCTTCCTTGTTTGAAAAAAGTCTTTCACGGATTTGGTTCAGGGCATTGTTGGACACTTTTTTCATTACCCTCACGATGGTGGTCATCTTTTTCCTTCCATTGATTTTTACAGAAACTGATCTTCCATCTTTTGAGGTATTTTTAATTCAATTTTTTGGCCAGATGATGAATGTTGCAAGGTATGTGGTTGTTTGGATCATTATTTACTACTTGTACCATATCTTAAACAGGAACAAAGATATCTCAGAACAAAAACTTCTGATAGAAACACTTGTAAAAACCTCTGAACTCGAACTGTTGAAGTCTCAATTAAACCCACATTTCCTGTTCAATGCGCTTAACAGTATTAAAGCCCTTGTTCTTATCGATGCTGACAAAGCGAGAGAAGCAATCATTAAACTCAGTGAACTTTTACGATTTACACTTAACTATGAAAAAACGCTGTTGATCAATCTTTCAGATGAAATCAATGAAGTGGTAAAATACCTTGAACTGGAAAAAATAAGATTTGGGGACCGTTTGGATGTGAATATTGACCTTGAGGCTGATTCTCTAGATGCAAAAGTACCCCCTGCTATGGTCCTCACCCTTGCCGAAAATGCAATCAAACATGGCATCAATCATTTGCCAGATGGTGGAGTCATCGGGATCACCTCATCAATTTCTTCCAAAATGTTTAAAATCGAGGTGACAAATCCAGGTAAACTCAAAATCGGTGAACATAAAGGAATTGGTCTGAACAATATCAGGAAAAGACTCAAGAGCCTTTTTGGAGAAAATGCAGAAATCAACCTTAGCAACAAATTACCAGACCAAATTTCCGTAACCATCATATATCCATTAACTTACACTAGCTATGACAAAGAAATGTTACATCGTTGATGATGAGATTTTGGCAATTCGAGAACTGGAAACTTTATTGCTCCCCTATCCCAAGCTGGAGTTAATAGGTAAAAACGATAGGGTTCTAAAAGCTATAGAAGATATCAATATTCTCAAACCGGAATTGATATTTTTAGATATAAACATGCCCGGAATGGATGGATTCGAATTATTAAGCAAGTTGGATGAGGTACCTGAGGTCATTTTTGTAACTGCTTATGATGAATACGCCATCAAAGCCTTTGAAGTCAATGCACTGGATTATATTTTAAAACCGATCAATCCTGAAAGGCTCAAAGATGCAATTGCGAAAGTGGAGAAAAAGTTAAAGGAAAATGCTGGCAGTGCACAGGACAAACTTGGTCTCGAAAAAAAGATTTTTATAAAAGATGGGGAAAAGTGTTTCTTTGTTCCGGTAAAGGACATTTTCCTTATCGAAAGCGAGGGAAATTATGTCAAAGTTTACTTTGAAAACAAAAAACCACTATTACACAAGTCCCTTACCTATATGGAGAGCCGACTACCTGAAGAAGTGTTTTTTAGAGCAAACAGACAATTCATCATCAACCTGAATTATGTCAAAAACATAGAGCCTTACTTTAACAGTACTTTGTTGGTAGAAATGCAAAACGGTCAGAAAATAGACCTGAGTCAAAGACAGAGTGTGAAATTCAGGGAATTGACAGGAGTTTGATTTCTAAATAATTAAACCTATAGAAGTACCCTATCAGTATCCTTTTGATATCTCAAAATAGACAAAAGATAATCGTAGATATTTTGCCCATAGACGATTAATCAAGCATTTTGAGTTTTTCTTTAACGCCATTAAAAACCGTTGACCAAACCAATAATCAAAGTAATCAGGAAGATCACGATGAAAATGTAGAAGACAAATTTGGCAATTGCAGCTAAACCCTTGGCTATACCTGTGAATCCGAGTATGGCGGCAATAAGTGCAATGACAAGCGCGGTGATGACAAACGATAACATGCTTTTTGGGGTTTCTGGTTAAATGAAACGATTGAATAAAAACAATGTATTCTTTTAAAATTACAAATTATAGTCTTAACTGAGAAGAAAAAAATGTCTTAATTTTCAAATAAAAAGAAATAATATTCATTTTTTACGCAATCAATCTGATGAAATTGTGGTTGTATGTGAGTAGTGAGTTTTTAATACAAACAGAAACCAACCATGAAAGCGTCAGACCTTTTTGTCAAAGCCCTAGAAAATGAGGGAGTAGAGTACATTTTTGGAGTACCGGGAGAGGAAAATCTTGATTTTCTTCAATCCCTTAAGAATTCGAAAATAAAATTGATTGTCAACAGACATGAACAGGGTGCAGGTTTTATGGCTGCTACCTATGGCAGATTGACTGGCAAACCCGGTGTATGTTTGGCCACCTTGGGTCCCGGTGCAACCAACCTTGTCACCCCCGCTGCCTATGCGCAATTAGGGGGTATGCCCATGTTAATGATTACCGGTCAAAAACCAATCAAAAAAAGTAAACAAGCTCGTTTTCAGATCATTGATGTGGTCGATATGATGAGACCTATCACCAAGTTTACCAAACAAGTTATAGACGGCAACAATATTTCGTCAAATGTGCGGGAAGCTTTCAGATTGGCCATAGAAGAAAAACCTGGGGCGGTACATTTGGAACTTCCGGAAGACATCGCGCAGGAAGATTGTGAGGAAAGTGTATTCAAAGTCGTGGGACATATCATTCCAAAACCTGATCATAAGGCAATCGAAAAAGCTGTGGAAATGATCCATGCTGCCAAAATGCCTCTACTGCTTATCGGTGCGGGTGCCAACCGTAAAGTAACCTGTGATGCACTCCGTGACTTTGTCGATCAGACCGGTATTTATTTTTTTACAACGCAAATGGGAAAAGGCGTTATTGATGAAAGGCATTCGCAGTATTTAGGGACTGCTGCATTATCAAGTAAAGATTTTATTCATGCCGCAATACAGGAAGCTGACCTGATTATCAATGTAGGCCATGATGTGATTGAAAAACCACCCTTTTTTATGAAAAACAATGGTAAAAAAGTCATCCATGTCAATTTTTCTCCTGCTGAAGTCGACCCGGTATACTTTCCCCAATTAAATGTGGTCGGAGACATTACTAGTTCCGTTAAAAAATTGACAGAACACACTTTGATTCAAGATGATTGGAACTTTGACTTTTATAAAAAGGTAAAAAAAGAGGTTTCGGAACATTTATCAAAATATTTCCTCGACGAAAGGTTTCCCATGTTGCCACAGAGATTGGTGAACTTACTGAGAAAAAAACTGGATTCGAAAGACATCATTACACTGGATAATGGAATCTATAAACTTTGGTTTGCAAGGAATTACACTTGCCATCAACCCAACACCCTTTTACTTGACAATGCTTTGGCTTCAATGGGTGCAGGCTTACCTTCAGCGATGATGGTCAAAATGCTTTACCCTGAAAGAAATGTCGTGGCAGTTGTCGGAGATGGGGGATTTATGATGAACTCTCAGGAAATAGAGACAGCCGTAAGGTTGGGTCTTCATTTGACAATCATCATCCTAAATGACAAAGCATACGGAATGATTAAATGGAAGCAGCAGGATCTGGGTTTTGATGATTTTGGTCTGGATTATAACAATCCTGATTTTGTGATGTATGCTGAGAGCTATGGTACCAAAGGCCATAGACCAAACAATGATGCTGATTTTCAAGATATTCTCAACCATTGTCTTGAAAAAAAGGCTGTACACATCATTGACTTACCTGTGGATTACTCTCTAAACCACCCCATTTTAAATGTCATGTTAAAAGAAAAAACTGAAAAATTATGAGCAATACCCAAACATTAAAAGTCTTCTCCCCATTTGACAATACGCTGATTCAGGAAATTCCCATGGATGGAAAAAAAGATGTGGAAAAAGCATTGAGAAAAGCACATGATTTATTTTCGAACCGATCAAAATGGATCCCTCCCCATGAAAGAATTGCTATTTTGGAAAAAGTAGCTGAATTGATGAAAGCCGATTTGGAAGAACTTACCAATACTGCCGCAAGTGAAGGAGGCAAACCTTATCAGGATTCGAAAGTGGAAGTTAACCGTGCCATCAATGGGGTCAAGATTGCCGCTGAGGAAATTGGTAGACTTACCGGTAAACAAATCCCAATGGGTCTGACACAAGCTTCGGAAAATAGAATTGCATTTACAACTAGAGAGCCTATTGGAGTGGTTGCTTCCATTTCAGCATTCAACCATCCATTGAATCTGATTGTACATCAAACTGTGACCGCCTTTGCAGCAGGATGTCCAGTTATTGTCAAACCGGCTTCAACAACACCATTATCATGTTTGGCTTTTGTTGATTTACTATACAAAGCAGGTCTTCCAAAAGATTGGGTACAGGTATTGATCATTGACAATGAATCAGCAGAAGATTTAGTAACAGATAAACGGATCAATTTCTTGTCATTTATTGGATCGGCAAATGTAGGGTGGTATCTCAAATCAAAATTAGCACCTGGAACAAGATGTGCGTTAGAACATGGCGGTGCCGCACCGGTTATTGTAGAGCCTGATGCAGATTTCAAAACCATGGTTCCTGCTCTTGTCAAAGGTGGATTTTATCATGCCGGGCAGGTCTGTGTATCGGTCCAGAAAATATTCGCTCATGAATCTATCTCTCAGGCATTAGCCGATGAAATCGCAAAGGCTGCAGAGCAATTGATAGTTGGGGATCCTTTAGATAAAAATACGGAAGTGGGTCCACTGATTGCAGAAAAAGAAGTTGAACGGGTTCATGAATGGGTATTGGAAGCGGAAAAAAGTGGTGGGAAAATTCTTTGCGGAGGCAAGAAGATTTCGGATACCTGTTATTCACCGACAGTCATTTACAATCCTTCAAGCGAAGCCAAAGTATCCACTGAGGAGGTATTCGGTCCTGTTGTTTGTGTCTATCCTTATGCCGAGCGGGAAAAAGCCATAAAGGAGGCCAATAGTTTAGATTACCATTTCCAAGCAGCAGTATTCACCAAAGATCTTGATAAAGCTTTTGATACTGTACAAAAGCTCAATGCTACTGCTGTCATGGTCAATGACCACACCGCTTTCAGGGTGGATTGGATGCCATTTGGAGGCAGGGATGCCTCAGGCGAGGGATTAGGTGGTATCCCCTATTCTATGCATGAAATGACCAGAGAAAAACTGATGGTTGTAAAAAGCAAATATTTGTAAGATTCAAAATCCAAGCCGCTATTGGGATTAGGTTTTAAAATGAACCAAATTATTTTTCAGCCAAATTTTATTTTACCAAGCATTTCCCTAAATTTGCGGTCTTGAAAAGCAGGAGGAGTCGTGAAATTCTTGAGAGCATACGATATTGATATCATTAAATTAAAAGAGGGTAAGCATACCTTTTCTTTTGAAGTCAAAGATGAGTTCTTTAAATTTTATGAAGCTGATGACTGGGTCAACGGATCCGATCTCACTGCTAGTGTGACAGTTACCAAAACTGCTTCATTGATGGAAGCGGATTTTGATATTGCCGGAACCATTAGGTTGACATGTGACAGAAGCTTGGAAGAATTCGATCATCCGATGAAAGTGGCCGAGAAAGTCATTTATAAATATGGACAGGTCGAACAGGAGATAAGTGAAGACGTGTTCATGATAACCAAGGATACGCCAAGTATTAATGTCGCCCAATTGATCTATGAGTTCATTTTATTGGCGATTCCTGCCAAAAAAATCCATCCTGATTATTTGGATGAAATGGATGATGATGAATTTGAAGAAGAAGGTAGCTTGGTCTATCTTTCAGAAGAATATGATTCGGATGAATATGGAGAAGAAGAAATTCCAGAAAAACCCGCAGACCCAAGATGGGATATATTAAATAAGTTAAAGAAAAAAGATTAATCTAAAATAGCATAGAGATGGCACATCCTAAACGCAAAATTTCGAAAACCAGAAGAGACAAAAGAAGAACTCATTATAAGTTAACTGCTCCAGGTCTTACCCAATGTCCTACAACAGGCGAATTCCATTTACCACATAGAGCATATTGGCTTGATGGCAAATTGTACTTTAAAGGTCAGGTTGTTATAGAGAAAGAAGTTCTTGCTTAATAACAACATCAAATTCCTTTTGATAAAATCCATCCCGGACGGTTCCGGGATGGATTTTTATTTTCCTGATTTCTTCCCAAATCATTAATTTCAAAAAGCTATCTTTGTTTAAAAGCATTCAAAAACCAAAATTCTTTGGTGAAAAAGCGCTTTTTAGATAATTTTGAAATCTTGATTAATAATCTTTAGGACTGATCAGGGTGTGTTTACCTAATTAAATCAAAGTCAGATATAAGAATCACCTTTTCTTAATCAGGCTTCAAATAACCGTTGAATGAAAAAAACCAGAGCAGTCATTACAGGAGTTCATGGATGGGTCCCAGACTATATTTTAACCAATCGTGAACTGGAGACCATGGTGGACACCAATGATGAATGGATTGTTACCAGAACAGGCATCAAGGAAAGGCGAATACTAAAAGGAGAAAATAAAGGTACTTCCATCATAGGAATCAATGCAATAAAGGGTCTATTGAAAAAGACCAATACCGATCCTGAGGATATCGACCTTATCATTTGCGCCACTGTTACCCCGGACATGCCATTTCCTGCAACAGCTAATATCATAGCAGATGGAGTTGGAGCGACCAAAAGCTATAGTTTTGATATTTCTGCGGCATGTTCTGGATTTTTATATGCCTTAACCATCGGAAGCCAGTTTATAGAAACTGGAATGCACAAAAAGGTAATTATCGTTGGTGCGGATAAAATGTCATCAATCATCGACTATCAGGATAGGGCTACTTGTATTATTTTTGGAGATGGTGGTGGGGCTGTTCTTCTCGAGCCTACTACAGAAGAAGTTGGCGTTATGGATTCACTGCTACATTCTGATGGTTCAGGAGCGCCATACCTTCATATGAAAGCTGGAGGAAGTAGAAAACCTGCAACCACGGAAACTATAGCCAATAGAGAGCACTATGCCTTCCAAGAAGGCTCTTCGGTATTTAAATTTGCAGTCACCAACATGGCAGAGGTAAGTGCGAATATAATGATGAAAAACAACCTAACTGCTTCGGAGGTTGCTTGGCTTGTGCCACATCAGGCCAATAAGAGGATAATTGATGCTACAGCAAACCGAATGGGTATTGGTCCAGATAAAGTTATGCTGAACATAGAAAAATATGGCAATACCACTGCAGGTACTTTACCGCTTTGCCTTTGGGACTATGAATCCCAGCTAAAAAAAGGAGACAACATTATCTTGGCTGCTTTTGGCGGAGGATTTACCTGGGGATCGGTTTACCTCAAATGGGGATATGACCCAAAATAAACAAAAAAATTAACCTAAATATTTGAAATGGCAAGTACCGCAGATTTTAAAAATGGACTGTGTCTGGAAATGAACAATGACATTTATTCCATAGTAGAATTCCAGCACGTCAAACCTGGCAAAGGTGCTGCATTTGTGAGGACCAAATTGAAAAGCCTCAATTCAGGTAAGGTTCTGGACAAGACATTTAACGCAGGAGAAAAAGTAACCACTGCAAGAGTAGAAAAAAGAGCTCATCAATTTATCTATGTAGATGACTATGGCTACAATTTCATGGATACTGAGACATTTGAGCAAATCCCTATTCCTGAAAAATTAATAGAAAGATCAAACTTACTCAAAGAAGGACAATTGGTGGATATTTTGGTTCATGCAGAAACAGAAACACCTCTTTCTGTCGAACTTCCCCCTTTCGTGGAACTGATGATTACCTATACCGAACCCGGTATTAAGGGTGACACCGCAACCAATGCCATGAAACCTGCCACCTTGGAAACAGGCGCTGTGGTCATGGTACCTTTGTTTGTTGACCAAGATATCATGATTAAAGTGGATACAAGGGATGGTTCTTACTCTGAAAGAGTAAAATAAGTTTAAGAAGCGGTTTAAATTTCGTAATTTAAAGAGCAACTTTATTCAAATTTAAGACAAATTTTCCAAAAGGATTTCCATAAACTAAACGCATCATGAAAGCAAAAGAAATACAGGATTTAATAGACTTCATTTCAAATTCAGGGCTTGCCGAAGTGAAAATCGAGACAGATGAATTCAAACTTTCAATAAAGAAATATTCAGAAGCACCAACTGTAAAACTTGAAGCTGCTCCGATAGCAGCACCTGTAGCCGCAGCACCTGTTTCTACTCCTGCTCCGGCACCCTCTGCCCCTGCAGTGGCCAAAGAAGAAAATTCCAAGTTGGTAGAAATCAAATCCCCTATGATCGGTACATTTTACCGAACCTCCAATCCTGACTCAGATCCTTTTGTGGGAGTTGGTGATTCAGTTTCTGCCGGTCAAACAGTTTGTATCATAGAAGCCATGAAACTTTTTAATGAAATCGAATCGGAAGTTTCAGGAAAAATAGTAAAAGTTTTGGTGGACAATGCTACTCCGGTGGAGTATGACCAACCACTATTCTTAGTAGATCCAGCTGGATAATTTTGTTTCACTAACCCGATTTACCGTGTTTAAAAAAATATTAATAGCCAACCGTGGAGAAATTGCCTTGAGGGTGATCCGTACCTGTAAAGAGATGGGGATCAAAACAGTGGCAGTATATTCCACAGCTGATAAGGACAGTCTTCACGTCCGATTTGCAGATGAGGCCGTTTGCATCGGCCCTGCCCCAAGTAGGGAATCTTATCTAAATATCCCAAGAATAATTGCTGCTGCTGAAATAACCAATGCAGATGCCATACATCCAGGTTATGGATTTCTCTCTGAAAACGCCGAATTCTCAAGGATTTGTGAGGAATATGGTATCAAGTTTATAGGGGCAAGTCCCGAAATGATCAATAAAATGGGTGACAAGGCTACTGCCAAAGCAACCATGAAGATCGCCGGCGTTCCAACCATTCCAGGATCTGATGGGTTGATGGAAAATATGGACCATGGAATAAAAATAGCCAGTGAAATGGGTTATCCGGTTATTCTCAAAGCCACCGCAGGTGGTGGAGGAAAAGGAATGAGGATAGTCCGCCAAGAAAGTGAATTTAAAAAAGCATGGGATGATGCAAGACAAGAATCCAGTGCTGCTTTTGGAAATGACGGATTATACCTTGAAAAGTATGTGGAAGAACCCAGACATATCGAAATCCAAATAGTGGGGGATAGTGATGGAAATGCCTGTCATTTATCTGAAAGAGATTGCTCAATCCAAAGAAGACATCAAAAACTGGTAGAAGAAACCCCTTCACCGTTTATGACTGATGAACTTAGAGAGGCGATGGGAAAGGCTGCCATTAAAGGTGCTGAGGCCATCAAATATGAGGGCGCCGGTACTATTGAATTTTTGGTAGACAAAAACAGAAATTTTTATTTTATGGAAATGAATACCCGTATTCAGGTAGAGCATCCCATTACCGAAGAGGTTACTGATTTTGACCTGATCAAAGAACAAATTAAAGTCGCCGCAGGAGAAAAAATTTCCGGTCAAAACTATTATCCGAAATTGTTTGCCATGGAATGCAGGATAAATGCAGAAGACCCAAGCAATGGTTTCAGACCAAGTCCAGGGAAAATCATCAACCTTCATATGCCCGGTGGCAGAGGGGTCAGAGTTGACAGCCATGTATATGCAGGCTATGTTATCCCCCCAAATTATGATTCTATGATCGCCAAACTGATAGTCAGTGGCCAATCAAGAGACGAAGTCATAGTAAGGATGAAAAGAGCTTTGGAAGAGTTTGTAATTGATGGGATCAAGACAACCATTCCATTCCATATCGCCCTCTTGGATGACCCTGAATTCAGAGCAGGTAATTTCACCACCAAATTTCTGGAGACCTTTGATTTCTCCTTGATCAAAAAATAAGATTGAAAAAATTACAATATGTATATTAAAGCCGAAGAAAAATCTTCGGCTTTTTTTGTTCAACCCGTTTTAGCAGTTGACAGTATCAGTTCGCAGTAGGCAGTAGGCATTCGCAGTTAACAGTTGGCAGTATTTAGAAGCAGCTGCAGTCTCAGTTGGCAGTGAACAGTAGCAGTTTGCAGTTGTGCGGCAATCCCTCTTTGCTGTAAGTTGTGGTTACAATTTGCAGTATCAGTTTGTCGTGCAAATATCATGTTTTGCTGTTTACGGTGACAGAACACTGCCTACTGAACACTGCGTAAACTGAATACAAACAGGCTGAACACTGTAAACTGCCAACAGAAAAACACTGCCTACTGACCGCTGACACATTGAACCCTGAAAACAACTAGGTCTAAAAGTATTTTATCTTAATTTTGCGCCTTGAAGTTTTAAATACAAGTAAAAACTATGTCATTAGCTACAAAATATAGTCCTGAAGCAGTAGAGGCCAAATGGTACCAATATTGGATGGAAAATAAATTTTTCTCCTCAAAAGTAGACCATAGCAAAGAGCCATATACCATTGTCATTCCTCCACCAAATGTTACGGGAGTACTGCATATGGGCCATATGCTCAATAATACCATTCAGGATATATTGATCCGGAAAGCAAGAATGGAGGGGAAAAATGCCTGTTGGGTTCCCGGAACTGACCATGCATCTATAGCGACAGAAGCTAAGGTGGTGGCCATGCTTAAGGAAAGAGGAATTGACAAAAAATCATTGACACGAGAAGAATTTTTGAAATATGCTTGGGAGTGGAAAGAAAAGTATGGAGGAATCATCCTGGAACAACTTAAAAAACTTGGTGCTTCCTGCGACTGGGATCGAACCAAATTCACCATGGACCCTGAACTCAGTAATGCCGTAATTTCCGTTTTCATCGACCTATACAACAAAGGTAAAATCTATCGTGGCATCCGTATGGTGAATTGGGACCCACTGGGAAAGACTGCCCTCTCTGATGACGAAGTAATTACCAAGGAAATATCTTCCAAGCTTTATTATATCCAATATAAAATTGAAGGAACTGAAAACGATCATTTGACCATAGCGACAACCCGTCCTGAAACCATCATGGCGGATGTGGCTATCTGCATCAATCCAAACGACCTGCGTTTTACGCATCTTAAAGGCAAAAAAGCTATTATTCCTTTGATCAATCGAGCCATTCCAATCATTGAGGATGAGTATGTCGATATGGAATTTGGAACAGGATGTCTCAAAGTTACCCCTGCCCATGATGTCAATGATTATGAGCTTGGCGTAAAACATAAATTGGAAGTTATTGACATACTCAATGATGATGGAACATTGAATGAAAAAGCCCAAATTTTAATCGGTGAAGACCGCTTTATTGCAAGAAAGAAGATCGGTAAATTATTGGATGGAATCGGACAACTCGAAAAGGTTGAAGATTACAAATCCAATGTTGGCCATTCGGAAAGGACTGATGCAATTGTAGAACCAAAGCTTTCATTGCAATGGTTTCTTAAAATGGAAGACATCACCAAGCCTGCTTTGAGTTCAGTGATGGATGACATCATCCAACTCCATCCGCCAAAATTCAAAAACATGTACCGCTCATGGATGGAGAATGTCAGGGATTGGTGTATTTCCAGACAATTGTGGTGGGGACATCAGATACCTGCATATTACCTGCCCAACGGTGAATTCGTCGTAGCAATGACAAAGGAAGAGGCTGTTCAAATTGCAAACGGAAAATTTAATACCACTTATAAATTGCAGGATCTCAGGCAGGATGAGGATGTTCTCGATACCTGGTTTTCTTCATGGTTGTGGCCTATTTCTGTGTTTGACACCGAAGTTTTTGCTACAGGAAATAAAAACGAAGACCTCAAGTACTACTACCCAACCAATGACTTGGTAACTGCTCCTGAAATTCTGTTTTTTTGGGTGGCTAGAATGATCATATCAGGATATGAATACATGGGTGAAAAACCATTCAGCAATGTTTATCTGACTGGAATCGTAAGAGATAAACTAGGCAGAAAGATGTCCAAATCCTTGGGTAACTCTCCCGATCCATTGGAACTGATCAAAAACTTCGGGGCTGATGGTGTCAGAACAGGAATGTTGTTCAGTTCTCCTGCTGGAAATGATTTGCCTTATGATGAGAAATTGGTTGAACAGGGTAGGAACTTTGCCAACAAAATCTGGAATGCCTTCCGGTTAGTCAAAGGATGGGAAATTGATGATTCACTTTCAGGAGATAACAACAAAGCATCTGTTATTTGGTTTCAAAACCGCTTTAATGAAGCCTTGACCGAAATAGAAGACCATTTCAGTAAATTCCGTATTTCAGATGCACTCATGTCTACTTACAAATTGGTTTGGGATGATTTCTGTTCCTGGTACTTGGAAATGATCAAGCCAGCCTATCAGCATCCAATTGATGCAGAAACCTATGACAATACCATTGTTTTTTTTGAGGAAATTCTAAAAGTCCTTCACCCATTTATGCCTTTTCTCACCGAGGAGATTTGGCATCAAATTAAAGAACGAAATACCAATGAAGCTCTAATTGTTACGGAATGGCCAAAAGCCAATAAATTTGACAAAATTCAGATTGAAGAGGCCAATCAGGTATTTGAATTGGTCTCTCAGATCAGAAACATTCGTGCATCAAAAGGAATATCTCCCAAAGAAGCTTTCTCCCTTACAATCAAATCAAATAATCAAAATCTCTACCATCGATTTGATGCTGTATTGAAGAAACTGGCCAATCTATCGGAGGTTTCTTTTGATGATGCTTTAGAAAACGCCATAAGCTTTGTAGTCAAGGCAGATGAGTTTTTTATTCCTATGGCAGGTCAGGTAAATGTTGAAGAGGAAAAAGAAAACATCCTGAAAGAACTGGAATACACCAAGGGCTTTTTGAATGCAGTATTAAAAAAACTCAGTAATGAACGTTTTGTTTCAGGGGCCCCGGCAGCAGTTGTTGAAAATGAAAAGAAAAAATTGTCAGATGCAGAGGCTAAGATAAAAGCATTGGAAGAGGCTTTTTCAAAATTGGAATAATTTGGATCAAAAAAGCTGTATTGAGTCCAGGTTACTTCTGCCTACGGCAGGCAGTCGTTATCCTGAGTCCCCAACATATTGGAAATGTTCTGAAAGATAAATGACATCTTGGTATTTTGGTATCAATAGGAATTAGACCATTCATAAATAAACGCAAAATTCTAATTGGTTTTAGTCAAAACTGCAAACTAGATTATAAGATCGGGATTATGTTTGGCTAAAACTGGGGGATTTTAGTCCTCTTATTTTGCTCCTGCTATAGCATGAGGCAATTGATCGGTAAGCTATCGGTATTGCCCTTTGGGATAACTTCAGTTTCCGATCCTATTTTCACCCTTTCCTTACAAACTCCGATTTCAAAGCCATTGAACCAAAACCATCTATTTTACAGTCAATATTATGGTCACCTTCAGCAAGTCGTATGTTTTTCACCTTTGTTCCTCCTTTGATTGATTTGGGGGCACCTTTTACAGGTAGGTCTTTGATAACCACCACTGAATCCCCATCAGCCAATAAATTTCCATTGGAGTCTTTTACCTGAAGTCCTTTTTCAACAAACCCAGTTTCCGGAGTCCATTCAAATCCGCATTCAGGACAGAGTAGTTTGGCTTCCATTTCATACGCATAAAGAGATTTACAGGAAGGGCATGGTGGTATATTTTGCATGGGATGAAGATACAAATTGATTTCCATCACCCGGCCCATTTGCATTTATTCCTATTGAAGAATTGGAAAAAAGCCAAAATTCTAAGGACAATTTCTTAATATCTCAATATCTTAGTATGTATATAAAGAGAGTGAATTCAAAATCTTTAATATTCCCAATATTTCAAACTTTTAAATTATAATACAATGGCCAAATTTTCAGACAGTGCTTTGTTAAAAACAAAATCCCGTACAGCTATCTACATGGATTTGTTTTCGGGATATGGACAACCTTCGACTACTTCCATTCATCTAAAAAATGCCCAAGGACAGGAAGAAGAACTGATGAGTTTTGATGGAAATATTGAAAATATTGAAATAGGCACAGTCAGAAAGCTCAAATACAATAAAATCGAAATCAGAACCATTATCCATGATGTCCATGATAATCCTATTGAGAAAGTTGATATTTCCCTAAATGTTAGGGTATTTGATGCTGATGGCAATGAGGTAGAGACCAATTTTTCCATGAAAACGATTGGAATGGGAACCATCTTTTATTCGGATTTCCATGTGACCATTTTATAAATATCGCTATGAGAATTATTCTAATGATTTTTTCTGCATTTTTAGCATTAAAAGCATCCGCCCAAAATGAGGTGGATACTGTGTTGCGGGAAGTCAAGGGAATCAAGCTTGACCTCTTGAAAACCCCGACAAACCCCTCGTTTCAGCTCATGAATTCTTCTGCAACAGAAATTATTGAGCCGGGAATGACGCCAGAATTTTTCACCTCTATCCAAAATGCTTCCAATAATTTCACCTCCCTACCCAATAACCTGGCCATAGCTTTTACTCCTTTTTGGTGGGGAAAACAAGCCAAAAACCTAAGCTTCGAAAAGGATTTTTCAGAAACCAATCGCTTGAATTTTGCAAGAACATTGACTGTTTCAGCCGGCATGCTTAATGGTGTACAACAAGATCAAAGTCTCAGCAGATTTTCATTTGGCTTCCAATCAACACTCCTGCGGGGAAAAGTAGATGGCGTCAAAAAAGATATATATTTCAATATGCTCCAATCTATTGGGGACAGGTATTTTGGGGAACAAAAACGAGCCCTTGAGTCTGACCCGCAATATTTAAAACTAGAAGCAGAATCATTTAAAATCCTGGATAGTTTACGGGTATTAAGTAGCCTAGAACCGAATGATTCTATCAATGAAGAAACCTTGAACTCCACGATGGACAGTCTTGAAGGTGACTATGAAATCATTGACAAACAACTTTTGGAGTTAAGGAGAGAAATTAGCGAAAAAATTAAAACAATAGAAAGCTCACCCGAATTGGACAAACTTTTCAATTCCATGAATGAACGATATGGTTTTAAATGGGATTTAGGCGGTGGATTGGCTTTCAACACTACTGAATTCAACCTGAACAATACCGGAATTTATCGAATAGGCCTATGGACAAATTTTGGTGGAAACCTGAACAACCTCAATTCAGGAAATACCAGGCTTTCTTTGTTCTTCCTTACCCGATACTTTTATTTCAAAGAGATTTTGTACGAAAGCGAGAACAATCTCGAAATGATACCAAATTTGCATACCATTGATATGGGAACAAAATTGCAGTTGCATGTAGCCGGTAAGTTTTCAGTTGCTGCAGAATCTGTATTCAGATCCGATATTTCCCAAAGCATCTTCGAAAACACTTACAAAATCAATGGGATCGTCCAATATCAATTCGGGAAAAACAGGGTGCTGTATTCCTCCTTTGGCAACGACTTCAATGACAATTCAAATTTTGGCCCACAAAATCTTATTATCACCTTCGGTGTCAACTTGGGCTTTGGTGAGGATATTGACCTAAAAGGGATGATGATAAAATAAAGAAGTTTATTTTATCATCATCCCTATAAAACTTATCATAACCAAAAAACCTGATAATCAACCTACACAAAGTTTCAGCAAGCAGGAATCATATCCCAAATTCAATTATTTTAACAATTCCCATCTTCCAAGTCACAGGAACTACCATCTTGATTTTCAATAACTTCTAAGATAGGGTTAGTTTTAACATATTCCTTCCAGGCCTTTTCAATAGTTTCAACAAAAGCCTCTTTAGGTTGTGCACCTGAAATCCCATATTTCCTATCCAATACAAAAAACGGTACTCCTCTCACCCCTATCAATTTGGATTCATAAACATCCTGTTCCACTTTATCCAAAAACTCTTCAGAATCCAAACAAGCTTCTACTCTACTTTGCTCCAAACCAACTTCTAAAGCAAGTTGAACTAATATGTCCCGATCATCTATATTTTTACCCTCAGTGAAATACGCTTTCAAAAGTCTTTCTTTCATGGCATCACCTTTTTCGATTGTTTTCGCTAACTGAAGCAATCTGTGGGCATTTTTCGCATTGGCGACAACTGTCTTATCCATGTGGTAAGTCAGTCCTTCTTCTTTTGCCATATCCACAACTTGTTGGGTAATTTGCTGGGTTTGACCTAAACTCCATCCTTTTGTTTCAGATAAATATTCCAAGGTGCTTTTATTGGGGTCAGTAACCATATCAGGATTGAGCAAAAAGCTTTTCCACTCAATGTCTACCTTATCGGCATACTCAAAATCTTTCAATGCAGATTCCAATCTTCTTTTTCCGATATAACAAAATGGACACATGATGTCCGACCAAATTTCGATTTTCATAATTCAATATTTTTAACTTAATTCCTAAATCAATTTTATCCCTTGAAGGTTCAAAAATATGAAAACCAAAGAATGTCCATCATGCGCAATGAATGTGGAAAAAGATGCTAAATTTTGTCCAATCTGTGATTTTCACTTTCCAAAAAGAAACCCAATTTATCAGGTTGTAGCCTTGCTTTTGGCTTTTTTGATGTTGTTGATTTTTTTCCTCCTTTAAAAAATTTATTCCACCAATTCCTCCTCGAAATCGGTTTGTTGCAAACTTAAATTGCCATCAGGTATGCTAACAAATTTGTTTTTGACCTCTGCTCTCCAATTACTCCACCGAGTAAAATTATTACTCATGAAAAAACCCAATATTTTGATGTTTTCACATTTACGGTTTAAAAGAAATTTTCCATAATCACCTATTATTCATTTCTCTTCGTTTTATACCTCATAAATTTAATACTCATTTTAATGCAAATCAAACCTTAAAAAATGAAGTCATTAAACCTCAAGTGATTTTTTGATAATACCTGTAATTCATTTTAATTCAATATTTTAAGGACTTTTTAATTGAAAAAATATTAAAGAATTTTATTTTTTGGAATTAATCACCTAAACTCTATTTTTATTACTAATTCTAGAAAAAATAATATTATACGGCATAATTATTGAACCAATTCTTTTAAAAAAATCAACAAATATTCTTTGACAGCGGGTTAAGGATATTTCTTTTCGATAACAATACCATAACTGATTATTTAACGTTTTTAAAACCTTTGGTAAGTCTTATGCTGATCATTCAATACAATACTCCTGAAAATTTACCCAATCAACTTGAAGAAGGTAGTGTGGGTTTGTCTTTTATCATCAAGGACAATTTTCCATTGAAAAAGAATCCACTAGAAGAAAAAGAACCTATCCTTGTGATGCATGAGGGGAAGGTGCTCATCAAGAAGCTGGAACTGACTGTTAAAGGCCACAATGAAAACAGCCGGTTTAGCAAGAATCTGGAAATCGAATACAACACCATCAAAAAAGTTGCCTTTGATACTAGAGACGAATCTGAGGATTTCTTTCTGAACATTCCGGAAGGCAACTATGACGCCATTGATTTCAGGTTTTTTATGGCTGACTATGATGAACATCCCTCTGTTTTTTTGGAAGCAACTTATGTGACTCCCGAAAGTGATGTCATTCCGGTAATTGTTGAACTTTTCGAATCAGACCTTAAATTTGATCTCAAATTCGACACGGTCAATTCCCCCTCCCCGAAGATTTTCAATGGGAATTTAAATAACTCGTCGATGGTATTTGTCATCCATGCAGACAAATGGTTTGATGGATTCAGTATTGAAGATCTTCAGAATGCCACAAAAACAGACGAAAAGATTGTCATTAATAAGACACACAACACCAATCTTTACTACAAATTCCGAACAAAAATCAAACGTTGTGCAGAGATTATGGTGGAAGTAAAGTAAAATAAGGTTTAATCTACATGATTGCTTTAATCAACATTTCATCACCAAACGAACCCCATTTTTTAATCGGGGTTCGTTGATTTAAACCATCTCCAAATGCTTTTCCAAGGAATCCTTAACTGAATCCGCCACCAAGTGATAGAAAGCCTCAGGGTTATTATCAATCTGAACCTCTTCCAAAGCTTTATAGTAGGTAAGCCTTGATAGATTATCTCCTTTTAGATTAGCAATTGTGTAGCCATGCTTCAGCAGAATCAGGTTCATGATCAATCTACTGCTTCGCCCATTCCCATCGATAAATGGATGAATACTCACCAACCTTTCATGCATCTCTGAAGCCAAAATTATAGGATGTAGCTTTCTTTTTTGCTTATCATAATGCAAGAAATATTCTTCCATCAGCTTTTCCAATAAGTATGGTTGCGGTGGAACATGTTCACTACCAGAGATCCTGACGGGAACCGACCTGTATCTCCCGGCATTTTCACGATCTATCCCTTTTAAAATCAAATAATGGATTTCATTAAGGATCCTTGGACTATAGTCCATTTGGTCCGCTACAAGGCTTTCCATATAATCTATCGCTTCAGCATGATTGACTGCTTCCAAATGCTCCCTCATCGACTTTCCCCCAATAGTCAATCCTTCATTCACCACCAAATGTGTTTCCTGAAGAGTAAGGGTATTCCCTTCAATTCTGTTACTTTCGAAGGTATAGGCAACATGAAAGAATTCTTTCATTTTCAAAAGCTGTGTTTTATTCAAGGGCTTTCTTTTCTGCCAATCCTGTTTTAATTCATCAATTATCCTTAATTTCTGTTGAATCTCATCGCTAAGATTATTCATTATCAGTGATTGATTACTGATCAAATATTCCACCCTGGATTCGGCCAATGCAAGAATTTCTGATGCATCATTTTCATATTGTAGAATTTGGTAAACTTTCTCCACAAGCCATGCTTTTCTCAATTCTTCGAAAGAAACATGCAAAACCTCTGACAATGCCTTAAGATTATCCTCAGTCGGAATTCTACTACCTTTTTCAAATTTTGAAATCAAGGCAGCATCTATACCGCTAAGCTGTGAAACAGTCCTTACAACCAAATCATGCTCATTTCTCTTTTCTAGAAGGATTTTTGAAAGGGTTTTCATCAGTTGACTTATTTATTGTTGACAAATTTAGTCATTTTTTTTGGTTTTTCAATTTTGATTTTTTTTTTCATATTACATTTCAATTTAAAATCATGGACAAAAGAACCTTTCTAAAAAACTTGGCCTTTACAGGAATTGCTTCTACGGCATCATTTAGAGCATTTTCCGAAAGCTTAAAAGTCTATGAAAATATTCCTGCTGCTACCCTTGCCACTGATGAAGATTTTTGGGTGAAGATCCGTCAGGGATACAAGCTCAAACCTGATTACATCAATCTTGAAAATGGTTACTATTGCTTTATCCCAACCGAAACACTCGAAAATTACATCAATCATATCCGAGAAATCAATTATGAAGCGTCATGGTATTTCAGGACTGTTCAATGGGATAACAAGGACAAGGCTGCTGCAAGATTGGCTGCTACATTTGGCGGTACAGCGGATGAAGTTGCTATTACTAGAAATGCCACAGAATCTCTGGACATCATTATTTCAGGTTTTCCATGGGAAAAGGGAGATGAAGCCATATTTGCCGAACAGGACTATGGCAGTATCAAAAACATGTTTGAATTGGCATCTAGAAGGCATGGTATTACCAACAAAATTGTAGACGTACCCCTTCATCCCAAATCAGATGAAGAGGTAGTTAAAATCTATGAGGATGCCATTCGGCCAAATACAAAACTCATCATGGTCAGCCACATGGTCAATATCACAGGACAGATCCTTCCTGTAAAGAAAATATGTGATATGGCACATCGACATGGAGTAGATGTCATGCTTGACGGAGCTCATTGTATTGCCCATTTTGATTTCAAAATCGATGAATTGAATTGTGATTACTATGCATGTAGTCTTCACAAATGGCTCAGCGTTCCACTTGGTTCAGGTTTGTTATATGTCAAAAAAGACAAAATCAAAAAAATATGGCCGCTCTTGGCTCCCTATGAATTGGATCATGCCAATATCAAAAATCTGAACCACACCGGGACCCATCCTGTAGCAACCGATTTGGCCGTGAATGATGCACTTGATTATTTTGAAATGGTCGGTGCAGAAAGAAAAGAAGCCAGGTTAAGATACCTCCAACGCTATTGGTCAGACCAAGTAAGAAACTATCCTGGAATAAAAGTGAATACGCCTGAAGATCCTTCAAGGTCATGTGGGATTGCCAATGTGGGCATTGAAGGAATGGACCCTAATGAAATGGCGAAAACCTTAATGGACAAATATAAAATCTACACTGTTGGCATTAATTATGCAGGGGTGGTTGGCTGTAGAATCACGCCGAATATTTACACCACTCCAAAAGAATTGGATGTATTTGTAAATGCCTTAAAGGAAATGGCAAAGGCTTGATTTTGATTCACTTAATTTTAATGCAAGAATAAAAAACCTTTAACCAAAACTTAAACGGCCAAAAAATCAACAACAAATTATCAAAAACCAAATAACCATTAAACCAAAATTAGCATACAAAACCTAAATAAATAGCAAGAATCCTTGCATCTTATTTCAATCCTTGTAACATTTGCATACGTTTTCTAATTAAATGTCAAAAAGCAACAACATAGCGTTCCAATCAAATTCCACTGCATTACAAGCTTTGGTTTGCGCTGCTATGTCATTTTTAACTCCATTGAGGAGGTTCAGGAACAGTTTCAGGGCAATGTCCCTGTAATTCCCCTTGGTGTCCTATGCGGATAACCTACAATAGCACAATCACATATAATTAATTGACTTAAAAGGTCATTAAACATTCATTTATTTCCAATTGGACAAAATGGAAAATCCTTCCTTTATCATAAGACCGGCAACTGAAAAAGACTGTGACTATGCAGAGACCATTACTCAGGAAATGGAAGAATCTGCAAAAGCACGTGGCACAGGTATAGCCAAAAGATCTCCTGAATACATTAAAACAAAAATGAAAGAGGGAAAAGCAGTCATCGCTACCACCAAAAAAGGGGAATGGGCTGGATTTTGCTATATTGAGGCTTGGGGTCATGGAAAATTTGTGGCCAATTCAGGATTGATCGTAGCGCCTCAGTTCCGTAAATTCGGATTGGCCAGTCAGATCAAAAGTGAAATATTCAAATTAAGCCAAACAAAATTCCCGGATTCCAAAATATTTGGTTTGACTACAGGTGCGGCAGTGATGAAGATCAACTCAGGATTAGGTTATATACCTGTTTCTTATTCTGATTTGACTGATGATGAAGAATTCTGGAAAGGCTGCAACAGCTGCGTAAACGTTGAAATCCTCAAAAGCAAAGCCAGACAAAACTGTCTTTGCACGGCCATGCTGTATGATCCATCCAAAAAAGCAAAAGCCCAAGATGTTGCTCTTCGAAAAGACTTTAAGAAAAACATCAAATTATTTGAGCGTTGGACCAGATTGAAAAAATATGTCATGCTCAATATCACAAAGACTAAAAACAAAACTTTCGGCCTATTTTAAACCAAAAGCCATCTCAGGGAATCAACCCTAATGGTAGCTCAAAAAAATTTAAAATGAAAAAAACAGTATTAGCTTACAGCGGTGGATTGGACACCACTTTTTGTGCCTTGCATTTATCCAAAGACCTGGGTTATGAGGTCCATGCTGTATTGATCAATACCGGTGGGTTTTCTACCGAGGAACTTCAGGAAGTGGAAACCCGTGCAAATAGCTTGGGAATTGCTTCATTTACAGTTCTTGATGTCACCAAAACTTATTATGAGGAAGTTCTCAAATACCTTGTATTCGGAAATGTACTTAAAAACCAAACCTACCCCCTATCTGTCAGCGCCGAGAGAATCCTTCAGGCCAAAACTTTAGCAGAGTACGCAAAGAAAATCGGAGCCAAATCCGTCGCTCATGGCAGTACAGGTGCAGGCAATGACCAAGTGCGATTCGATATGATTTTTCAGACGATTGTTCCTGATATTGAAATCATCACTCCTATCCGTGATCTGAAGTTAAGCAGAGAAGAAGAAATCGCTTATCTCAAAAAGAATGGCATTTCCATGAATTTTGAAAAGGCCGCCTACTCTATCAACAAAGGAATTTGGGGAACTTCTGTTGGAGGAAAAGAAACATTGTCATCCAATCAAACCCTTCCTGAAAGTGCATGGCCTGTTCAGGTTTCAAAGTCAGACAGTGAAGCATTGGAAATCGGATTTGAAAAAGGAGAAATCAAATCAGTCAATGGAGAAACCTATGAAAACCCTGTTGACGCGATTTTAAAAATTCAGGAAATCGCGGCACCGTTCGGTATCGGTAGAGATGTTCACGTGGGCGATACCATCATTGGGATTAAAGGCCGAGTGGGTTTTGAAGCTGCCGCAGCTTTGATCATCATCAAAGGCCACCAACTGTTGGAAAAACATACCTTGACCAAATGGCAAACTTTTTGGAAAAATCAATTATCCGAGTTTTATGGAAACCACCTGCATGAAGGCCATTATTTAGATCCTGTCATGAGAAATTTGGAAGCCTTCTTGGAAAGCACACAGGAGTTTGTAAGCGGAACTGTAAAGGTGATGCTACACCCCTACAGGTTCCAATTGATCGGAATTGAATCCAAGCATGACCTGATGGCTTCCAAATTTGGTAGTTATGGAGAAATGAACAAAGGATATACGGGAGAAGATGTCAAAGGATTTACCAGAATCCTAGGGAACCAAACTGCAATTTTTCATCAAGTGAATCACCATGAAGAAGATTAAAACAGCCATCATTGGGGCCGCAGGATATACAGGAGGTGAATTGCTGAGAATATTGGTGCATCACCCCAATTGTGAATTGGTATATGTGCACAGCAACAGCCAAAAAGGAAAAGGAGTAACTGATGCCCATCCTGACCTGATCGGGGACACCGATTTGATTTTTACGGATAAAGTGGAGACTGAGGGCATTGATGCCGTCTTTTTGGGATTACCCCATGGTGAGGCGAAAGGCTTCTTGGAAACTCATCCCTTTCCTAAAGAAACAGTCATTATCGACCTGAGTACTGATTTCCGGGATGAAAGCAATGGTTTTATATACGGTCTCCCCGAGGTCAATAAATCCAAAATACAGTCTGCCAAAAAAATAGCCAATCCAGGTTGCTTTGCGACAGGTATCCAATTGGCATTGGCTCCGGCAATTGCTAAGGGATGGGTTAAGAATGATGTCCATATTTCGGGAATCACCGGAAGCACCGGTGCAGGTAAAAAATTAAGTGAGACTTCGCATTTCAGTTACAGAAGCTCCAACATGTCTGTTTACAAGCTCTTTAATCACCAACACCTCAAGGAAATAAAACAGACCTTTGGGCAATTGCAAAACGAATTTGATCAAAATCTACTGTTTGTTCCTTACAGGGGCAACTTTCCCCGAGGCATTTGGATCACAGCCTATTTCCCATTTTCAGGAACAAATGAAGAAGCCATTCAGGTTTATAGGGAATTTTATAAAGATGCTCGTTTCACACATGTATCTGAAAAGGATATTGATATGAAACAAGCTGTAAACACCAATAAATGCATTGTTCATACCCAAGTAGAAAACGGTCAATTAGTGGTTTACTCCGCCATTGACAACCTGCTAAAAGGTGCCTCAGGGCAAGCAGTTCAAAATTTCAACCTTGCTTTTGGTTTGGAAGAGACAAGCGGATTAAATCTCAAAAGCATCGCCTTTTAAACTTCTGATCATGAATTTATTTGATGTATATCCTTTAATGAATGTAACCCCGGTAAAAGCACTAGGTGCTAAGCTGTGGGATGAAAAAGGAGATGAATACCTTGACCTTTATGGTGGACATGCCGTTATTTCAATCGGGCACAGTCACCCTCATTTCAATAGTCGGTTGAAAGAGCAATTGGATCTAATTACATTCTATTCCAATTCTGTTCAAATACCGCTTCAAAAACTTTTGGCCAATAAATTGGGTGAGTTATCCGGTTACAAAGAATTCAACCTCTTTCTGTGCAACTCAGGTGCCGAAGCAAACGAAAATGCTTTGAAATTGGCCTCATTTGCAACAGGTAGATCAGGTTTGATTTCTTTTTCAGGCGCATTTCACGGCAGAACTTCCGGAGCAGTCGTACTCACCGACAATGCCAAAATCATCGCCCCTTCCAATCAAAGAGAAGATGCTCATATCCTTCCTTGGGGGGATTTAAATGCCGTAAGAAATCAACTTGAAAAAGGAAATATCGCAGCCATTATCATAGAAGGCATTCAGGGTGTCGGGGGAATACATATTCCTGAACCGGATTTCCTGATTGCTATTTCCAAATTATCAAAAGAGTTTGGTGCAAAGCTCATTTTGGATGAAGTCCAATCCGGATATGGAAGAACAGGGAAGTTCTTTGCCCATCAATGGGTAGAGGGATTGGTCCCTGACCTGATCACCATGGCCAAAGGAATGGGAAATGGATTCCCAATCGGTGGTTTGCTCATACACCCGGATTTCAAAGCCTCCTATGGTTTACTTGGAACGACTTTTGGAGGTAATCACTTGGCATGCACTGCTGGCTTAGCCGTATTGGAAGTAATAGAGTCAGAAAACTTAATGGAAAAGGCTGAACAAATGGGAGCGTTTTTGATCCAAGAATTAAAAAGCATCCCGGGAGTAAAGGAAGTCCGGGGAAAGGGTTTAATGATTGGGATTGATCTGGAAAGAGAGGCCGGACCAGTGCGTTCTGAATTAGTAAACAAATACAAAATATTTACTGGCAGTTCAGCAGGAAAACACACCATTCGTTTGCTACCACCTTTAAATATTGAAATGAAAGAACTATCTTCGTTTTTGGATAGTTTAAAGAAAATATTGAGTTAATTAAACCAAGATTGTCAAGAAAGGACAACTTTTGCATCAAGATGAAAAACTTTACAAAGTTTGAAAATAAATCAACATCCGAAAAACTTATCCAAAAAGCACTTCAATACAAGGAAGCCCCTTGGATTGATAAAGCCAAAGGAGAAGGAAAAAGGATTGGTTGTATATTTTTAAATCCATCTCTCCGAACACGGGCAAGTACGCAGATAGCGGCACAGCAGTTGGGCATGGATGCTATTGTCATGAACATGGACAAGGAAGGTTGGGCTTTGGAAATGAAAGAAGGTGTAGTCATGAACAAAGGCAGCATAGAGCATATCAAAGATGCAGCCGCAGTCTTAGGGACCTATTTTGATATCCTGGCCGTCAGGGCATTTCCCAGTTTGACCAATAAGCAAGAGGACATTGATGATTTTGTATTTAATCAATTTATCAAATATTCCGGAAAACCTGTTATCAGCTTAGAAAGTGCTATTCGCCATCCGCTTCAAAGTTTGGCAGATATGATCACCATACAGGAAAATTGGACCAAAGAAAACAAACCAAAAGTAGTCTTATCCTGGGCACCACATATCAAAGCAATCCCTCATGCTGTAGCCAATTCTTTTGCTGAATGGGCATTGGGTTGCGGACATGACCTGACAATTACACATCCTGAAGGTTACGAACTCGATGAGGCATTTACACAAGGTGCCCTCATTGAATATGATCAGAAAAAAGCCTTAGAGGATGCTGACTTTGTTTATGTCAAAAACTGGTCTGCTTTCAACGACTATGGAAAAATCATCACTACAGACAATTCTTGGATGCTAAAAGAAAAGCATTTGAAAAAAGCCAAAAACGCCAAAATAATGCATTGTCTTCCTGTCAGAAGAAATCTTGAACTATCTGATGAATTGTTGGATAGCCCAAGAAGCCTGGTTCAGGAACAGGCAAAAAACAGAATATATGCCGCACAGGCGGTTATTAGCCATATTTTAGGCTAAATAAATTAAAACACGCTCAAACCTATAAATCATGAATATCAGTATTATCAAAATCGGTGGAAATGTCATCGACTTCCCTGAGAAGTTGGATGAATTTCTTTTTTTATTTTCAAGATTTCCCGGAAAAAAAATCCTGGTCCATGGTGGAGGGGTTATGGCCTCAAAATTTGGAGAAAATCTTGGCGTCATGCCACAAATGGTGGATGGAAGAAGAATTACAGACAAAGATACCCTGGATATCGTTACCATGGTGTATGCCGGATTGATCAACAAGCAGATTGTGGCCAAACTCCAAGGCCTGAAACAGAATGCCTTGGGAATGACAGGAGCTGATGGAAATTTAATCCGTTCCACCAAAAGGCCTGTCAAGACCATTGACTATGGTTTTGTCGGTGACATAAAGGAAGTGAATGTAGATCTTATCTCATACTTGGTTTCGGAAGATATCATACCTGTAGTCAGTGCCATTACGCATGACAAAAAGGGACAGCTATTGAACACCAATGCAGATAGCATTGCCTCTGAAATGGCAACCGCTTTGGCTAAAAAACATGACGTTAAACTTTATTTCTGTTTCAATAAGTCGGGTGTGCTGATTGATGAGAAAAATGACAATTCGATTGTTCCCCTGATCAATGAAGACATCTATGCCGAATTGAGAAAAGAAGAAGTCATCCATTCTGGAATGATCCCAAAATTAGACAATGCTTTTGCTGCCCTTCACAAAGGTGTGAACCATGTATGGATTGGAAAAGCAGAAAATCTTCTTTTGGCAGCCAAGGGAAAGCTCTCGGGTACAACCATCGAAAAACATCGATTTGACATTTTTTGACCAAGCAGATACTTATTGAAATATTTAATGATCAATATAATTTCAACCAATATTTCGAATACCTCAAAATAATCCGGATTATTTCTGTCCTTGAAAAAATGAATTTGAAAGAACCTGATATTGAAGATCTATTTGAAGATGCACTTGCATTATTGAAAGAACTGATAGAGACCCCTTCAATCAGCAAACAGGAAAACTATACGGCAGACATCATTCAGCAATTTTTGGAATCAGAGGGAATACCACTTCAGAAAAGCGGTAACAATATCTGGGCATTCAATAGGTTTTTTGATGCCAAAAAACCTTCCATTCTTCTAAATTCCCATCATGATACCGTCAAACCCAATTCAGGTTACACCAAAGACCCTTATCAGGCCATCGTTGAAGATGGTAAATTATATGGTTTGGGTTCAAATGATGCGGGAGGATGCCTTGTCAGTTTGATTGCGGTATTTAACTTTTTTTACAACAAAGAAATCCCTTATAACATCATCCTTGCAGCCACAGCCGAGGAAGAGATTTCTGGGGCCAATGGAATTGAAAGCATTCTCGGCCAACTTCCTGTATTTGAATTGGCAATTGTAGGAGAACCTACTTTGATGCAAATGGCTGTAGCCGAAAAAGGCCTTATGGTCATCGATGCCACTGTAAAAGGAAAAGCCGGACATGCCGCTCGGGAGGAAGGGGTGAACGCCATTTATGAAGCTTTGGACGATCTGAACACCATCAAAGATTACCAATTCAAAAGATTGTCCCCATTCTTGGGAAAAACCAAGGCAACAGCCACTATTATTCAAGCTGGCTCACAGCATAACGTGATTCCTGATACCTGTCAATATACTTTGGATGTTCGGGTTACAGACAGCTATACTTTGGATGAAGTATTGGAAGAGCTGCAAAACATTTTGAAAGCGGATTTAAAACCAAGATCAAAAAGACTGAATTCTTCCAAAGTCCCCGAAGGACATAAAATCCTCAGCGTCGCAAATCAATTGGGATTGGAGCAATATGGCAGCCCTACCCTATCCGACCAAGCCCTCATACCCTATCCATCCATCAAAATCGGTCCCGGCGATTCCGCCCGTTCCCACACCCCCGATGAATACATCTACTTGGAAGAAATCAAAAACGGAATTGAGGGCTATATTGAATTATTAAGCGAATACATATACAAATAAGACAGAAGACGGGAGACGGGAGACGGGAGACAGGACCCTCGCCAGTTGGAGGGCCATGATGTTCCTAAAATTTCTTTTTCCTACCACAATTTATATTGAATTGCCATTTTACTGACATCATCGCGTAAATACAAATTAAATATTTACCCCATTTTCATCCTTCATCCCTTATCTTTAACCTTTATCCTTCATCCTTCTAGCTATTGGCAACCTCAAATCTAAACTCAAAAATCTAAAATCTTAAATCTCCCATGAAACTCTGGCAAAAAGACATCAGCTCCAAAAAAGAAGTAGAATCATTCACGATCGGACGGGATCCTGAATTCGACATGATTCTGGCGCCTTTTGATGTATTGGGTTCGATGGCACATGCCATCATGTTGGAGAAAATTGGATTGTTGACTGCTGAGGAACTGAAAACTTTGAAAGGCGGATTGAAGGAAATCTACCTGGAAATAGAAAAGGGGCAGTTTCAGATTGAAGATGGGGTTGAAGATGTACATTCCCAGGTTGAATTTCTCCTTACGAAAAGATATGGAGATGTGGGCAAGAAATTGCACAGTGGAAGATCGAGAAATGATCAGGTTCTAGTTGACCTCAAATTATACTACAGGGCTGCCATCAGGGAAATCATTGAGGCGACAGAAGAATTGTTCAACCTATTGATTAAGCTTTCTGAAAAACACCAAAACAACCTGATGCCGGGCTATACCCATACCCAACTGGCCATGCCATCCTCCTTTGGTTTGTGGTTTGGGTCATTTGCCGAAGGGCTTTCTGAAGACTTGGAACTGATGTTGGCCGCTTATCACCTTGCCAACAAAAACCCTTTGGGCTCTGCTGCGGGCTATGGTTCCTCTTTTCCTTTGGACAGAACGCTGACCACCCAATTATTGGGATTCGAAGATCTTCACCACAATGTCATCAATGCGCAGAACAGCCGGGGAAAGACGGAGAAAAACATTGCTTTTGCCTTATCGGGGATAGCAGGAACACTGAACAAATTGGCTGCAGACGTATGTATTTTTATGAACCAGCATTTTGGGTTTATATCCTTTCCGGATGACCTGACCACAGGAAGCAGCATCATGCCCCACAAAAAAAATCCGGATGTCTTTGAACTGATCCGAGCCAAAACCAATCAGATCCAGTCTATTCCAAATACGGTCACCTTATTATTGACCAATATGACCACCGGCTACCATCGGGACCTGCAATTGTTGAAAGAAGCTATTTTCCCCGGAATCGAGACCTTATTGGACTGTATCCGCATGAGTACATTTATGCTCCAAGAAATCAAGGTAAAAGAAAATATTCTTAAAGACCCATTTTATAAACATGTATTCAGCGTAGAAGAGGTCAATGACCTTGTCCTGAAAGGCGTACCATTTAGGGATGCCTACAAACAGGTAGGCTATGCAATAGAAAAAAACGATTTCCAGCCCAACCAAGAAAAAGTCGCTCATACCCATGAGGGAAGTATAGGCAATCTTTGTTCGGAGGAAATAAGGGAGAAAATGGAACAGTCGCTGGGTAGGTTTGAGTTTGAGAAAGTTGGGGCTGCGCTTGAAAAGTTGGTTAATGGATAAAATCTGACAACTTCAGATGCCTTATTCAATGTATGCGCGAAGTACTTTGGTCAAATATAAGTCTTGTGGACAAACTGGATATTTAAAGAATATCTTTAGTTTTATAATTGAAATATCAACAATATTAGTGATAGCAACCCAGAATGGTATGCTATCATCAATAATTGTTGATAGCAAACCGTTGCCCGCAATAAAAACTGAATTATGAAGCTATGAAAATAGGCCTAACTACTCATTTAAACATCAGAATGAATTTTTCTACATATTTATTGTTTTGCTTATCATTGATATTTTTTCAATCGTCTTGTAACCAAAGCCATAAAGCACATAAAGATGCTATCACTAAACCCTTAACTCAAAACAGCCAATACATCTTTTCAATTGGAGATGCTTCTGTGACCTTGTTGTACAAACTACAAAGACAGATAGCCTCTACTTCTTATGACAGTTTACAATTACGTAAAATGGTTATTGATAGAATTTATGTGCCAAACGAAAGGCTGTTTAGCTACTGTTTAGGATATGACCAAAATTCATTCGCAGATAAATATTCTAATGCCCTAAAGCAACGATCCGATAGCTTAATTCAATTAACTAAAACATTTGAAAAGATAAATCTTGATTCAACTATCATCAATACAATGAAAAAAATTGCCGAAAAATCCGTTATTAAATTTGAAGGCAAATATGTGATTGGCTTTTTCGAAGATGCAGGTTGCATTATGTGTGGTTGTGATAACGCTACGATGTTAGGAAATACTTACAATAGCTATTATAAAAACCCTAACCTTCTTAAGGTAGTAATAGCGCATGAGATAAATCACAACTTTTTTGAGACCGCTAAAAAAGCTGACCCTGATAATAATACCTTACTATATAACGCAATTGATGAAGGTTTTGCCAATCTGTTTAGTATGAAAATGATGGATGTAGACAAGTTTACTGCATTCAACATGACCAAAGATGAATATAATTGGCTGGAGAATAACGAAGCTGAATTAAAAGAAAAATTCAGAAAAGTAATCTTTAGTACTAAAGAAGAGGATTGGAACCCTTACAGCGAAAAAATACCAAATCGAATACTTGAGGGGTCACCAGGGGATATTGGCTATTTTCTAGGATATAGAATTATAGAGGAATGGCTGAAAAAAAATGATGGCAAAAAGTGGGAAGATGTTTATTCAACACCAGTAAGACATATACTGAGAGAAAGCGAGTATTTTAAATAAAATTACTGCGGGCAATCGAGTAGCCCGACCTGAGCCAATTGGCTCAGGTTGAGGCTCTCACACCACTGTACGTATGGGTCTCGTATACGGCGGTTCGTAAAGCATAAGGCCGCCGCTCTTTACACCAGCAACCTCTTTCCGCTACTTTTAAGATAAGGCTATGCCGATAGCTATCGGCACTCCTTATCGAATTTTCACTTCACAATACAGCCTGCCCCGACTTCCTCGGGGTTCGGCCCTTCACCAACTCGTGAGAACTCCTACTTTCTGTAGGCTCAAG
>NZ_JABFHF010000040.1 GCF_015476655.1 Aquiflexum lacus | reverse complement strand
TATATAGGTTTACAATTTTAAATTAAATTGTGTCAACCTATTTCAGTACACGACCACTGCAGCAGCCCTGAAATGCCTGTCCCGAGAATCGGGAGGCGACTTATGATTATCTTGTCCGCCGTGGCGGAACCCCGGGTAAGGTGCTAGGAAAAAACAACTACTTTAACAAAACGACCCATTATTGGGATAATCACATAAATTCAACCTCCTTTAACTCGTCTGCGAATCGATGTAGATTTTGCTCTATTTTTTCCACAGTTTTCTTTCCGGGTTTTCGATGTCCTGTGAGATAGTGGCTCAACTGGCCTTGATTTATCCCAGTGATTCTTTCCAAACCAGCTAGAGTCAAGACTTTGCTATAATAATTAAGAAAAGATGCTACATCGTAAACAAATTCGAACTCACTTTCAATAAACTTTTTTTCCTTTTTTCTATAATATTGCTTCATTTGGTCATAGGAATTTAAAAAGTCCTGAATTGCTTCTTTTGCAGTTTTGCCTTCACCGATAATTCCATAAGGTAAATTGTTGTTTTCAATATATGCACCATAAGTACCGTCTTCCCCTCTCTCAATTTTTACTTTATTTTCCATCTTATTGGATTTTTATGTTAATATTTTACAGGCTGTATTGTAAAGAATCATTTGATTCCTGCATCCTTTAGTATTGAATTAAGCGTGCCTTTCTTTACTTCTTGGGTTTTGTGATGGGATGTTTGAAATTCTTTTCTGGTAATCGGACTATACCAAATGGGATGACCCCCTCCATCATCAACGAGGTAGCAACCAGACTTTTTAAGTTTCCTCTCGAGCTCTGAATATTTCATTTACCAGAATTTTCAAATATCCCACAGTACAATGATATTAATTTTAATATCATTATCAAAATGATACTTCATTTTGATAATGGAATTCAAAGAAATTAGCCCCGGGCAAGGTGCTTCGAAATTTCTTCGGTTTGCACCTATCTCCATGCACCCCAACCCGGGGTCATGAAGACGACGAAGGAGCAATTTCAGGACAAGAAAGTTTCTATTGGAACAAGAGGTTTCTTCCCGAAATTGAGAAGGAGTCTTTTTAAAAAGAATTTTATTGATGCCTTTTAAGTGAGTAACGTCTACCCCATTTTTCTTTCATTTCCGCCGAACAGGCAGGCCCGGCTTCCCGCAATTCTGAGGGACAGGCTATTGTCTTCCCGCCCACTATCCTGCGAAATGAGGGTTGAGTTTCAAATTGAAGATTTCTCAGCAGCAGCCCCGAAGTGGGCGATTTATGATAGCCCCGGGCCAGGTGCTTCTAAATTTCTTCGGTTTTCACCACCCTCCATGCACCGCAGCCCGGGGTCAGAAGATGAAGTCATTCAGAATTTCGGGACAGAGCCGTCTCTATTGGAACCGGAGGTTTTTTACCGAAATGGAAGGAAAGCTTGATTTAGAAGGAAATCTGGAGTTTGGAAACTCCTAACTCAGTGGTCACGAAGCCAGAGTCTTCGGACAACTGCAGCAGCCCCGTAGGGGGCGAAACATATAATAGCCCCGGGCAAGGTGCTGGGAATCCCTTTGGTTTTAATTCAACCTTGATGCACCGCCGCCCGGGGTCTGAAGGCGATGTCTTAGAAAATTTCGGGGCGGAGCCGTCTCTATTGGAACAAGAGGTTTTTTACCGAAATGGAAAGGGGGTCTTTTTAAGAAGAATTTTATTGATGCTCTTTTTAGTGAGTAACGTCTACACCATTTTTCTTTCATTTCCTCTCTTACTTTTTTGCCCCGAGAAAATCGGGACAGGCTTTGACCAAAAAAGTAACAAAAAAGTCAAGACAATGAGATCCTATCCGCGCGCAAGGCCAGTGCCGGCCTGTCTGCCGAACAGGCAGGCCCGGCTTCCCGCAATTCTGCGGGACAGGCTATTGTTTTCCCGCCCACTATCCTGCGAAATGAGGGTTGAGGTTCAAATTAAAGGTTTCTCCGCAGTAGCCCCGAAGTGGGCGATTTATGATAGCCCCGGGCAAGGTGCTTCTAAATTTCTTCGGTTTCCATCAACCTCCCTGCACCGCAGCCCGGGGTCAGAAGGCGAAGTCATTCAGAATTTCGGGACGGAGCCGTCTCTATTGGAACGGGAGGTCTCTTCCCGAAATGGAAGGAAAGCCTGATTTAGAAGGAACTCTGGAGTTTGGAAACTCCGTACTCAGTGGTCACGAAGCCAGAGTCTTCGGACAACCCCAGCAGTTTAGGTTTGAAAGTCTGTTTTGGAACTCAAAACCTTTCTCACATCTTATGTCTCACATCTCATTTCTAAAAAATTCTGGAACACTGATCATTTTACCGAAATGTGGAACACATTCCATATCAAGCAATTAGGCAAGGTTTAACCTTTGACTTTGTGACCTCCTACGACTACACTCATTAAACCCTTTCAGGGTTTCTCCCCCTTTCTTCCCCAATTTTCACCCCCGGGTTTTCACCCGGGGCAAATACCCTTTCGGGATTTTAACCAGGAGCTTACCTCAATTTTCTTTCACAATTTTGGAAAACTAATCTATTTTGGATCTCTTCCTTCATCCTCCCCAAATCTAAAATCTACAATCTAAATTCTACCTTTCCCTTCATCCTTCCTCCCTCATCCTTTCCATCATCCCCAAATCTAAAATCTAAATTCTAAAATCTACCTTTTACCCTCTACCTTCCCCAACCTTCATCCTTCATCCTTTCTCCTTCATCCTTTCCATCCTTCCCCAAACCCCTACCCAATAAAACAAATAAACAAACAACATATACGTACTCTTCATCCGCATAATGATCCCCAGGTTATTCAGGGTAAAGGCAAAAGCCACTGCCATCACCAACCCAAAAACCAACCCTGCCCAAAGAAAGGGCGGAATGGTAAATTTTATCTTCTTTACAAAATAAAAAGGCAATACCGCCAACAAACCTAAAACCAACAAAAGCCCAACACTATTCTCCAATGCCGCCGCCACTTGCCAAAAACCATCCACCTCTCCCCAAAATGGCCTAAAGAACAGGGCAAATCCTTTCTCAAACACATGATATGTCTCCATGGGAATCTCAGAACCGGCACCAAAACCCTTCAAAAAATCCATCTGCCCACTACTAAACGCCATCAAACCCTGAAAAGACAAGGCTTCCAGGTGCATATACTGTAGCAACCTCCACACACCCAAACCCATCAACACCGCCATTCCCAATCCCACACCAAGTCTTACTTTCACAGGTATCACTTTTTGTCCTAAAAAATAAATCCCCAACATCCCCCCTAATACCACTCCCTGCAAAGGCCTCACCCAAAAGGACAACAGCACCCCTAACACCGCCACTTTCCAATGATCCTTCAAAGAAACAAAACCCTTTAATGCCCAAACCAAACCCACCAACAACAAGGCCTCCTTACCTACACCTGCAGACCAAAAATGCAGATTGGGCAGGAAGAAAATGCCCATCAAGCTCCAGCTCATCCAGGACTTGGTTCCCTTCATTTGAAGCATCCAGAAATCCACTTCCCGGATACCCAGAAATGAAAATGCCGCATACATCACATTCCCGCTCAAAAAACTCAATCCCAACACCTTAGCGGGAATATAATTCAACCATTGCACAAAATGTGTCCGCTGACCCCAATACCCCATCCAATGACCCGGATTTTCCACCCCCTCAGCCTCCAAAGCCCAATACCGCAAAGCATCCCCACCTTGCTGTTGGATATAGTAATAAAACACAAAGGCAAAACCAAAATGGTAAACCCAAAGCCCCTGAAGCCAGATGCTTTCTTTCTTCGACAATCCCCGCTTCTTCCCTAACCTATAGTTGTCCCAAAGGAAGAAGGTGAAGAGGAGGGTTATGGTGAGGTAGGTAGTGATGGTAGTGTTCAGTGGCAGTGTTCAGTGTTCAGTAGGCAGTGTTCAGGGCGGATGAAAACCTTTGAGGTCTTTTTCCAGACCTCGAAGGTTTTTTATTTAGAATCAGGACTGAGTGGCAGTGTTCAGTTTTGGTTCAATTGTGTCAAAAGCCTCTCCTTGTCATGTCGACGGAAGGAGACATCTGTAAACCCTCAGGTTATAGACTCCTCCTACGTCGGAGTGATAAGGACTAGTTTAATGCTTCTCTTGAATGCTTTTATTGTTCAATCGTGTCAAAGGCTTCTCCTTGTCATGTCGACGGAAGGAGACATCTTTAAAGCCTCAGGTTATAGACTCCTTCCGCCACGGCGGACAAGACCTGTCGTCGAGGTGACAAGGACAAGTTTAATGCTTCTCTTGAATGCTTTTCTTGTTCAATCTTGCCAATGGCTCTCCCTCACCCCTCACCCCCAAAATCCAAAACCTTTAAATATTGGGCAATGCTTGATTGAAGACCAAAATGCGCTAACCCAAAATTATGAATCACCTCAGGGTTGATCGGGGCTAAATTTTCAAACCATTCCAAAAATGCCGCTTCCTTCCCCTTTTCATAAAAGAAGCAAAATTCCTTGTCTTCCAGTAACTCCTCCGTATCTCCCACGTCCCGGGAAACCATTACCGGCAACCCACACATCAAATATTCCCCAAGCTTGATGGGGGCCAAGCCTGCCAAGCTAGGGGCCGGACTACGCAAACTCAAGCCCAAATCCGCTGCCATCAAAAACCTTGGAATATCTCTAAATTCCCCTGTTCTGACTATCAGATGCGCTTTCAACGCAGGTGAAATCAGACTTTTCAGATAGGAAGGATTTCGGGTAAGGATCAGAAATTTCCCTTGATTTCCCTTGGAAAGAAATGCTGCAAAAAGCCCCAACATTTCGGCCACCAAGTACGGCTTACCCAAAGTCCCCGTGTAAACCCAAAGGATCTCTTTTTTGCCCAATCCCAATTCTTCCCGGACCTGTGCTTTTGTTTGTGCATCATAATAAAACATAGCCGCATCCCGACCATTGCTGACAACATGGAATTTATCGGCAAATTTTAATCCAACAACTTCCAAATGAATATCCACAGACTTTTTGGAGCGGGTAATGACGCGGGTTGCCATGTTGATGATCTTGCGTTCCTCCCGCTTGAGGAAGGCGTATTGACTTGAATTGGGTTTCAGTCCTGAAAAGTCCACCCTTTCTTCCAAAGGAAGACCATCTGCATCAAAAATGACTTTCACCTTTTTCCGTTTCAACCATGATCCAAGACGGTTGACCATCATGGCCGGCATGGTTGACCGTGGCATCAAAATATTGACCTGATGCTCCCGCACGTATTGACGGATCTGGTACACCCCCTGATATACCGACATCAATGCCCCCAATATCGCAGAGGGTCTCCGGTGAATGGGGTGGTGCACATAGTGCAGTCCCATCCCCTCGGCCAATTTCCCTATTCTCTCCACCTCCTCCGCACCTGCCCAGGAAAACTGCATGACATGGCATATTGTCCCTCCTTCTTTCTGAATCCCTTTCAGTATCGGGAAGAACAAGGATTCCAGGTAGTTGCTGCTATCCGAATCCCAGGTGATGAAGAGTAAGGACCTTAAGGATTTATTGTTGTTTTTTAGGCTGTTGGGTAGCTCTGTTTTTGTCATTTCGACGATAGGAGAAATCTATTACCTTGTTGTCTCGTTTTGTCATGTCGACGGCAGGAGACATCTAATTTTACCTTTTTTTATCTGAAAACTCGTAATTTTCAGTGAGTGACGCCCACTTGATTTTTTTTATCATACCCTTATCGCTACACATAACTGTCTCACTTCTCATATCTCATGTCTCACATCTAATTTCAAACCTCCATGCACCGTAACCCGGGGTCTGAAAGCGACGTCATTCAGAATTTCGGGACGGAGCCGTTTCTATTGGAACAGGAGGTTTCTTCCCGAAATGGAAGGAAAGCCTGATTGAGAAGGAACTCTGGAGTTTGGAAACTCCGTACTCAGTGGTCACGAAGCCAGAGTCTTCGGACAACTGAAGTAGCCCCGAAGTGGGCGATTTATGATAGCCCCGGGTAAGGTGCTTCAAATTTCTTCGGTTTCCACCAACCTTACTGCACCGCAGCCCGGGGTATGAAGGCAACGATTGAAGCAATTTCGGTCACAGATTCTATTTTGAAACACTGAGTCTTTTCACCGAAATGTGGAACACAAACCCTATTCGGGATATTTACCAAAACCTCCGTCTTCCACCATTCCCATAATTAATAAATCTCGTCTCTCGGTTCTCGGCTCTCATCTCTTGTTTCTTGCTTCTTGCTTCTCGGCTCTTGGCTCTTGGCTCTTGGCTCTTGGCTCTTAAAACCCACTCTGCCCCCTAACCTCTCCCCTCATCACCTCAAAATTCCCCTTCAACGTAAACCGCTCCTGTACCAACTCAAATCCCTTTTCTCCCAAACGCTTCCGCATGCCCGCATCACGTACCAGGGTCAATAAGGCCTCTTTCCATTCGGCTGAACCGGCGGCCAAAAAACCATTTTCCCCATTCCTCACTACCTCCACATTCATCCCTACAGGCGATGCCACCACAGGCAAACCACAGGCCATATATTGAATCAATTTATAGGCACATTTTCCACGCTCCCATTCATTGTCGGGCAAGCACATAATGCCGATATCCATCTGCAAAATGGCCTCTACCTCCCCCGCCTCTGTCCAAGGTATCATCTTCAGATCCCCCTGAAAGGAAAAACCATCATGCCCATTGACCAACAACAATCCGGCATTAGCTTCCCGGCAAACTTCTTCCAATTCCTGCTTTATGGCTTTCACATATTTCAAGGTCGAGGGCGAACCTATCCAACCTATCCAAACCTTTCCGGATGCATGGGCTTCTTTTTTTCGATAACGGTTAGGGTCTATCACCGTGGGCAACAAAATAACCGACTTCGCCCCGGCTGCCTTGGCCCTTTGTGCCAGATACTCATTCCCCGCAAATACCGTCTTTGCCCTAGCCATCACCCTGTCTATTTTTCTCCCCAATAAATTCCTGACCAAATAATTCCCCTGTGTATCATAGCGGTGAAATACCGCATCATCATAATCCACCACATATCCCGGTCCCAATTTTGCCAATAACCACTCCGCCCAGGCCGGCAGGTAGGGAAACAACTCCTTTTCCACCCAAATCAAATCATACCGCCAAGCCCCCATCAACACCCAAAACCTCCTAAAATAACACCCCAACACATTCCAAACACTCGGTCGCCGCTGCCCATATACATCCTTCAAATACCCCCCATTAAAAAAAGAAGCTACCCGCACCCCATACCCCGCCTCTTCCCACAGTGGTAGAAACTGATAGGTCCTCAACCTACTGCTTGCCCCCATGCGCGGGTACTTGGGAAGGAAAAGGATTTTTTTCATTTTGATTTAGGGGGCCGCCGCCCTCTTCTTAGCCTCAATAATCTCCTCCCTCCGCTGATAGTACCTGATTTTTTCCTGCGCCCTTAGAATACGTAAATGCTTATTATACGCAATCAAAAAGAAACAGAATAACAAGAAATAAATCATGGTCATGTTTTTCATGCGCATGACAATCCCAAGATTACTGAGTGAATTCATAAAGGCTAAAGTAACAGGAATAAAAGTGATCATGCCCGCCTTGATAAACAGCGGCATATCCCTTATGGCCTCAGGAGTCCAATTCCGGTAAATAAAGAAACTCAGCCAGAGATAAAGGGCATTTTCAAAACTGCTAAAAAAAGAAACAATATTATGGGCATCCACAAACAATGGTCTAAACATATAGGTAAATAACTTCACTGGCCATGAATAGGAGGCAAGATTCACCCCCGATCCAACATTACCTGTACTCAGATCCCGAACTTTAGTTCCTGAAAACTCCTCTAAAGTTTCCAAAGAAAAATCCTCTAGCCTCAAAGATTCCAATGTACTTGAACTCAAATAAACAGCACCAACGAGTGCTGCTGAACCCAATACTATCTTTATTGTCGGTTTGATCTCAGAACCCAATAAAATGGCAATCCCCGCACCTGATAATAACGCAAGCCCCATATGTGGTCTTGCCATATACACAAAAAACAAGGCTATCAATCCCTGCCACCATCTTGAACGGTAATTTTGCAGCGCAAATAAGAACCATGCTATTCCCCAAAAACTGATGGCATCCTTCCCCACTCCTGCCGACCAAAAATGTAAATTCAAAAAATAAAACACCGTTGGAAATAAGGGGATATTCAAAACGGAATGGTTAGCAGGAAATAAATCTGCCACCATCACGAAAATATACCTGATGCCTATAAACCCTAAAAAGCCAAAAAGGATATTTCCGGTAAGATAACCCAAACCCAAAACCTGACTGGGAATGTAGCAGAGCCAAAGAATAAATTTGGTGCTTTCTCCCCAATATTTCATCCAAGTTGGATCCCTGATGATGACCTGTTCCATCCCAAACTTCCAGTACCCATACGAATCCCCTCCAAAATTGAGAATATACCAGGTGAAGAACATACTGAAAAATACATGGTAAAATAGCAGATAATGCAGATGCATCTCATACTTGTAAGGAAGCTTAAATTTCCTTGCCATGGAGGAATTGGAGTTCACCAAAGCAACAATTCCTAATACAATGAAAATAATATCTAACAATTGATCTCTATTTTTTAATCCCTTTGCTTGTCAAGAGGCTAAGGTATAAGTTTTCAATTTCCAAACAATAGCGTTCAGATGTGTAATTTTCTTTGGCCCTATTGTATCCCGATTTTCCCATTCTCTCTCTTATTCCTTTTTCGGAATAGAGTATTTCCAACTTGTTGGAAATTGAATTTGGCGAATGTACAGGAATCAGAAATCCTGTTTCCTCGTCTACTACTACATTGGCCAAGCCCCCAACATTGGAAGCAATTACCGGTAAATGGTGCAACATGGCCTCTGCTGCCACCAATCCGAATCCTTCATGAGCCGAGGGTAGACAAAAAACATCCATTACATGGTAGTAAAGATCTGGATTCTCTTGATAGCCCACAGGTATGAAATGCTTTTCCAACTGAAGATTTATTGCTATTTCTTTTAATTTCTTCAAGTCCGGCCCATCCCCTACCAATAAAAATTTAAAATTTGACCGACCCGATATTTTTAATGCTTCCAGGATATCAGAAAAACGCTTTACCTCATTATAAACCCTGCCCACCGAGCCAATTACAAAATCCCCTTCTAAAATCCCTAATTCAGATTTCAGTTGCTCAATTTTCTTTGAGTCAACTGATGTTGGTATGGGCACACCGTTATTCACCAATAAAACTTTTTCCTTTGGCAACTTGGCTGTATCCTTAAGATAAGCTACCACCGCAGGAGAAATCCCAATAATTTTGTCTGCTCCTTTCACAAATAACCTTTGCAACCAAATCGCCTTTCTGGATCTTGTGGAAGGTTCGGAGGTTTCTTCCAATATTTTAACCGGAACTTTCCCCAACCAGCCTCCAATAGTAGCCATTGCCATGCCTTCAAAAATAGCCCCATGAATGATATGTGGCCTATAGCGCTTGATGACCTCCAATACTTTTTTGTGTTTTTTATATTCAAAAGGATGTTTAAATGAACCTACGACTATTAATTCCACGCCCTCTTTTTCCAAAGCTTCGGCTATAGGCCCACCTGCCCAGGTACAAACAATCTTATGCTCAAAACTCTCTTTTGCCATCCCCCGGATTAAGGTCAGTCTTGTCTGTTCCACCCCTCCCGAGGAGATGGTTTCAATACAATGCAATACCCGAATCTTATCTCCTGATGCCAAACTTATCCTTTGTACACTTCCAATAATTCTTCCGCATAGGTTTCAATAGAAAACCTTTGTGAGGCTACTATAGCCTTTTTACCCATCTCTTTTATTTCGTCCTCAGATAACTTACACATGCTTAACATCGCTGAAAAAATAGCATCCGTACTGAAAGGGTCAACAAGCAAGCCTGAATGGATATCTCCCAATATTTCCCGTGCACCACCAATTTCTGTGACTATAGAAGGCAAACCATAAGACATGGCCTCGGCAAGCGATACAGATGAACCTTCCCTTAAGGAAGGCAAAACAAAAATATCAGCCTGTTCCAAAAATTGAAAGACATTTTCCTGAAAACCCAAAAATTTAATGCTAGCCTGAATCTCCAACTGATTGACCTGTTGCACCAAGGATTCTTTCAAAGGTCCTTCCCCCACAATCCATAATTCTATATGCTTTTCACTGACACACTGCCTCAGTTTTGCAAATGCCTCAATCAATCTCTCCAAATTCTTGATTGGCACCAATCTGCATGTCGTGATAAATAAAAATGACTTTTCTATGTCACTATCATTGTTCCCGTCATTCTGCTTGCCTACCTTTTCGGTAGGCGCAAAGCGAAAGCCTTCCCCGAGTTCTCGGGGAATCTCCCTTTGCTCTCCCAAAATTCTTCTGGATAAGTTTTCAACCTTTTCTATCCTCGCCAAATCAACCGGATTATAAATCACCTCCACTTTCTCTGACTCTACTTCACCCAATTCAATTATATAATTTTTTACGGCTTCCGAAATGGCGATTACGCGATCTGCTTTTTGGTATATCCATTTGAATACGTATTTCCAAAAAGAATGATGATTGGGTAAACCGATCTCCTCTCCGATTTTTATTTTTACGCCTGCCATTGAAGCTGCCCAAAGTCCATGAAAATTGGCCTCCGAACCCTGACAATGGACCACATCCGGTTTCTCATTTTTAATGAGATTTTTTAATTGAAATACAAGTTTGATATTCGGGATTCTTGTTGCTTGGTTCAAAACAATGACTGAAAAACCATCTTGAATCAGTCCTTCTGAAATTCTACCTCCCTTGCCCAAAACAACTACCTGAACTTCTATTCCTTTGGTTTGGACCAAATAAGGAACGGATATCGCCAATACCTGCTCCACACCTCCAAAATCCAACTCAGAAACAATCCTTAAAATTTTCATCCTACTTATAGATGTACCTAAAACAAAATTTAAGGTAGTTTCTGACCAATTTCTTTAATCCGGGATTGGGAAGGATATGTCTGAAAAATGAAAAAGGCAATAAATAGGGAAGTCGACTCATTGGATAGGAATTATTCCTTTGTCGAAGCAACTTTTTTGCAATGGGGTAATTTTCTTTTTTATCAAAATACTGAAAAAGATTAAGCAGCAGATATTTATCCCGAAAAGTCTGCCAAGAGTGGAAGTAATCCGAAATGGCATAGTCCTCCTTGTACATTTCACTAAATACAGTCTGATGCAGATTTGGGTTGGATTTCATGCTTTCAGAAGCCTTCAAATCATAAAACATCAAAGGGGCACGGACATAATAAGCTTTCTTGAACCAATCAAAAGCCCGCAACCATACATCAATATCCTCACCCTTTTTCAGATGAGTTTTGAATCCTTCTCTATTTTTGAAAAAACTTTGATGGATGACCGTGGAAGATGAAGTAAATAAAGTATTGTAATCTGCCTGGGCAAAATAATCTTCGATCTCAGAAATTACAGGATTATCAAATTTTTCAGGCAAAGCCTCATTGGAATAAGAACTCCCAACCATCCTGACATCCGGGAATTTTCCCATTACATGATGCATCCAATACAAAAAATCCCGGTGCCACAAATCGTCTGCATCCAGGAAAGCTATATACTCAAACCTTGCGTTTTGAATGCCTTTGTTTCTGGCAGTTGAAACACCTTGGTTGTCTTGAATGACCAACTTGACTTTTTCCCCATATTGGGCAGCTACAAATTCCCCACCTCCATCTGTAGACCCATCATCTACCACAATGATCTCAAAATCAGAAAAAGATTGGTTCAATACCGAATCAATTGATCTGGAGATAAATTGTCTTTTATTGTATAAAGGGATGATGACTGAGAACATGTGTTAGTAGGTCATTGCGGGTAAAGCGTCATTGCGAGGAGCACTTCAACAAGTTAGGTTTTGACGAGAACTCTTTATGCGACGAAGCAATCTCCTAAGGTTTAGGCAAATCCTCACCCTGAGGAGATTGCTTCGGATTCGGATGTACTTTTTCTAACTTATTAGCTTCTTCTTCGAATCCTCGCAATGACGTGTTACCAATCCTGAATATCCTCCCATAAATCCTTCCAATCGGGATTTATTTAGTTGATCAACATTTCTTTCTTTTTTCTGCTTCCACCTTTGATTTGCTTTTCTCGGGCAATTGCTTCTTCAATAGAATGAAAAGATTCAAAATAGACGAGCTTATCAATATTGTATTTAAAGGTAAAGCATTTGGGATCCAATCTTTCTTTGTGTTCAAATACCCTCCTCCATAAATTTGCAGTTACACCTGTGTACAATACTGTATTGTACTTATTAGTCATGATGTAAACTGCTCCACCTTTTTGCATTGGAAGTATGTAGGATTGCTTCGGTCCGCCCGTCATTGCGAGGAGCACTCAACAAACTTAATTTCTATAGAACCCCTCGTGCGACGAAGCAATCTCCTATGGTTTAGGCAAATCCCTACCCTTAGGGGATTGCTTCGGATTAGATTGGATTTTTCTAAACTACTTGATTTACTCAAAGAATCCTCGCAATGACGGGCGCTTCGTCATTGCGAGGAGCACTTCAATAAGTTTGGTTTCTACAAAGACTCTTCGTGCGAGGAAGCAATCTCCTATGGTTTAGGCTAGTCCTCAAAATGAGGGTATTGCTTCGGATTCTACGTCACTGCGAGCATAGCGAAGCAGTCTCCTTCGATAGAAACACTCCTACAGAATAGGAGATTGCTTCGGATTCGGAAACGTTACTTTTTTGCTATTGGAATTTCTTATCGAATCCTCGCAATGACGCCCACCTCTTCAACCTCAGTGCATTCTTAAATCCAAAAACCTTAGAAAGTTTTTGGAATTTGGGGCCACCTATATGGGTCCTTGGAAGTGGCCCGAGAGAATTGATATGGGCTTCGGCTTGCTTGATTAAATGTGGAAATTGGGGAAAGACATCATAGATAAACTTTTGATAAACCTTCTTCAAGGCAATCCTGACTCTTTGAGAATCTTCAACTTTTACTATTACCCGCTCATAACATCTTAAAGACTCAAGCAGTGAAGCCATGGCTTTTTCAGACTTTTGCTGACTGACATTGTATTCACCGGGCTTTCTATAAAAGACTTTTCCATTGGGTTCAAAGAGCACTTTTTCAGCCTGAGTCAAAACCCTTATAAAAAATTCCCCATCCTGATTGATGGTCAATGATTCATCCCAAGGAAAGGCTTTTTTGATTAAAGATTCATGAACCAAATATGACGAGATTGCCATCATTTCTTGAAAATTCCAAAACCTCAATATCAAATCCAATCCTGAATCGAAATCATGAAAGACTTGGTAAGGAATGGAAAATGCCTGATTCGGAGCTTGGTGAAATAGCTTCCATTCACAAATTGAAATTGTAGCTTTAGACTGACCCTCTAGCAATTTGATCTGATTGTTGATTTTATCAGTTGTCAATATATCATCCGCATCCAAAAATTGAATATATTCCCCTTTTGCTGCGGCTATGCCAACATTGGTTGCAACTGAAACCCCCTGATTTTCCTGGTCAATCAATTGGATTTTATTTGGGTACTTTGCGAAATATTCCTTAAGAATTTCAAAAGAACCATCTGTAGAACCATCATCCATCAAGACTAATTCTATATTAGGGTAAGTCTGACCTAATGCCGATTCCAAAGTTTCTCGGACAAAAGCAGCTTTATTGTAAACTGGGATGATAATGGATACTAAGGGGTTCATCGGTTCTCAACTATACGCAGGCAGGGATTTTAACCACTGAACTTCCTACGAAGAACTGAACTTTAAATTTACTACTTTCCTTTCCTCCGAAGCACGAAACACATGCTTGCGTATAGGTGATGTTGGTGGTTCGTTGTTCTTCTTTCGGGTGCTCATTAAATAAAAGAGGGATTGGTAACTGTAAGTTGTCGTGTGTGGTGTTCGAATTGCTTCAAACTCAACTTAACCCGTTTCCAAGACGTCTCAAAAACATTAGTTAAGTCGTATTCAGATTTCTTGCGAAACCCTTTGCTCTTACAGCACCAATCCCAAAGCCTTAATATGATGAACCCCATTCTTTTTTCTTTAATACACGCTCCAAGTCTATTTCAGTATCCCAATTCATAAACCATATCCCTTGGTCTGTTATTTCCTTAATCAAATCTACTATTAAATCATTAGCTAGGTTAGTTTTTGCATATTTTGAACTGCGCATTACTTTCTTCTTACTCTTTTCACTTACAAATGGACAATTTATATAATCAAAGAACAACATAGTCAATTCCGATTTTGAGAAGGGGTCTTCATCATCTTGAAATCTATTTTCAACTAAATTTTCTATTTCTGACAACAATTCAGCATAAATTGCCTTGTTCTCGACATAATAAAATAGAGTAATAATATGGAAATAGTTTAAACTTTTAAGTCCTTCTATTTTATCAATGCCAAATAACTCTTTCAATTTCTTTACGCTTAATGCGTAGCTTTCATCAAGTTTTTTAAGTGCTAATATTAGATTTAAAATCTCAATATTGGTTTCAGTAGTTTTTGACTTTCTGTAAAAGTTAGTCAAGACAAAATCTGCTTCTTTTGAAATCTTAGAATATACAGTATGTTTTAAGTCTGCTTTTTGATTTTCTAAATACTTACAAGCAAGTACGATTATTTGAGCAAGTTTAAATGTGGTATTAGAGTTGATATTTAGAGAATAAGCGTAAAATAAAATATCGAAAAGCGTAATAAACAAGTTTTCAACTACTTCTTTGTCTTTTTCAAGTTCACCTTCCTTTAGGATTTTTGTAAATTTTCTTTTGAAGAATCTGATTATGTCTTTGCTTAAAATATCATATGTTAAGTTATTTCGTTTTACTATGCATTGAAAGTCTTTAATGAATTTCTGTGAGATACTATAAGGTTGTCTGATTCTTGTCAAGACTTTGACAAGTTCCTTTTTTTCAGAACCTTCAATTGTCTTTTCTTTGGTTTCAAAAAAAGAGTTATATCGACTTATTAAAAGTTCTTGTAACTCACGTTTCCCAACCGTAACGTTTGTTATAAAAGGAGGAGTTTTTATATCAGATTTTGATGGGTTTAAGTACAATTTATAAAAACCAAGTTCCTTCTGAAATTCCTTTTTTACAGTTTCAAGGATTTTAGGGTCATTTGAAAAAACAAAATAATCATCAACATATCTTCTGACTTCAAAATCAACGCCATACTTGCATTGACGTTCTTCGATTCTTTTTAAAACATTCAGGTCAACTTGCTGAAGAATAATTTCTGCAAATATTCTAGAAATTTCAGGGCCTACAACGATTCCATTTGTTTCATTGTAGTTTGCAAGTTGCATTAATTTATCAAATGTGTTCTCAAAGGAATCTTCTGCTGCATTTCTTTTAGCAGATTCTTTGTCTTTTACAGCCCAAGTAATAGAATGAGTATAGATATGATAAAAGCACTTACTTATATCAAACTCCATCATATAATTAAAGCGTTGCTCTAATCTTGTGAACATTTGACGCTCATAGAATTTGTATATAAGGTCATATGGATAATAGGTAAAGTATGATTGAAGATATTGGGTTTCTACTTCTAGTACTTCGGGTTCAACTTCTAATTCAGCATCTTTATGTGCATCTTCTGGGAAAACGAATTCTGGTGAATAGATAAACTTTGCAACTTTAGATATTTTCCTGAGTGAATCAGGGTTTTTCGAACATAAATGCAGCATTAGTGAATCATATTTTTCATACAATTCAATAAAATTTATTTGGCAATATGGATGAATTATACTGAGTGCTCTTGTATCTCCTTCAATATTCTTTCGGATTTCATAGTTAAAAGGAATTCCATACCTTCTTCCTTTGGCATCCTTTTTTGCTTGTGCTAGTTCATTAATTCTTTTAAAAAATGGGATAACCTTTTTTGTAGAGACGAGTTGATAAAATCCTTCATTAGAAAAAAGCATAGGCACTTCATACGGCAAAAGCTCCGTTAAAAGTATTCTGGCTTTATCATCTTTATTTATTGTAAGTTTTTTCTTCATCTACCAACACTTTATTATGTCTTGCATTTCGTTATATGAAAACTCGAAATGTACCTTGTTCTCAAAACCTGCTATAAAGCAATATTTACTAAGCTTATTTTTTTGAACTTTACTAAGGCTAATTTTTGCACCAAAGCTTGGGTTTCTAGAAAAGATAGATTTTCTTAATAATTGATTTAGTTCTATGAAAACAGAATGATCTGTAACCTGCAAATAGTTGTAATATATACCTGCTCTTAAGGAATTACCTTCTTCGCTTTTTCGGATACTGTAGTTTCCTGTCAAGAATTGAATCCTTTTTTCTAGTAAATCAAAATTTTTATTTTTAGAAAAATCTAGAAGTGCTTTAATGATTCTTGTCTTTATTTTCTTCACTTTTTTATCAGCAATGGAAACAATTAGACTGCTGTATTTTTCACGCTGAATAGTGTCTAAGAAAATTACGGATACTGGATTATTTTCGATAATAGAATACTTTTCTTCAAGGGTATATCTTAGCTTATTAATATTCTGAAATTTTTTCAATACTATTTTTTCAGGAATAATTATTTTTGAAAAAGAATAACCCAAATAATCAAGTTTAAGCTTTAGACTTTTATGAATTCTGTTTCCATTCATAATGTTTAGTTTTTCCAAACTCCTTCCGTCAAATAATTCTGTTTTATTCTGATTTATTGAAAGTCCTTCAGCAAGTGCATTCAATTTAGGGTTCAAGTCTGCAATCAGATTTAAAGAATCCTTAATGGAATTTGAAAATATTATTATATCATCTACAAATCTTGCATAATAATAAACACTATCATAAGTACGAACCCACTTGTCGAATTTACGCATATAAAGTTCAGACATTGTTGCACTAATATTCATACCCCTTGGTACTCCTGATTTTCCTGTCAATATTGGGTTTTCAAAAACCTTTTTCAATAGAAACCTTGATTGATAAGACAACATTGAATCATCTTGAAACTTTGAAATCATTCTTTCTCTGTCAATACTTTCATAAAATCTCTTAATGTCTGTTTTAATTAACCAAAAAGGGCAAGTTTCTGAAAGTAATGTTTTTACTTGAGATATTATTATTCGTCTATTAGCTTGTTCGTCTTTGTAAATTCTTTTAATGTTATCATTAAGTTTCCTTAAGATTAGTTTGTTAGGAAGGTCATTAGTCAAAAAGTATTCATTGACTTGTTTGAGTGAAAAATCAAAAGAGTCATTTGCTATTTCTTCATATGATGCATCAAGTGAATCTTTAAGTTGATTGATAGTCATTCCATAGTCAATATACTCTGCCTTTTTGCATAGTCGTATTAGCTGTTGTCTTTGGAATGATTGATTCATTTTTTTATTCGTTATCTGTTTCGGAGTCGTCTTCTACAATGACCGCCATCTAGAAAATTTAACTTTTATTTTAAAATTTCCCGAATAGCAAAACTTGGAGAAATACCCCTTTCCATAGTCAAATAAATGATCTCCCAATGGTGTTCTTTGCAAAACTCATACACAGCCTCAATCACCCCGTATTTCCAGGGAACATCTATCTCGCCAACAATAAAATCATGGCCGGCAATAATTCCTCCTTTTTTCAACTTACTTCTGTAAAGTTCTAGCTCCAATTTTGTGATCCTGTAATCATGAACAGTATCAATATAAATCCAGTCAAAATATCCCTCAGGAAAATTATTTACAACCTCTGTAGAATACCCCCTATGAATTTCTACTTTTTTATTTTTAAGCTCTTCTTTGAATTTAGAACTCACTTCTTGATACAACTTTTCCGGATATCTTTTGCTTTGCCACACATCAATCAAACACAGTTTCAGAGGTGTATTGATCTTTAGGATTTTTTCACTAAATCCGCCTCTATCAACTCCCAATTCCGCTACAACGCCATTTTTGGGAAGCAGGGCTAGTAAATCCTCTCTGGTAGGAACGGCCTTTAAATTTTGAATATGAACCATCCCGATTTCAGGTACCGGCATTTCTTCAAACTTGGGCTTTTGGATCAGGTTATACTTTTTGGTAAAATAATGAAATACATTGGACTTTATTTTATTAAGTATGTTCATAATTGGTTTCTTTAAGATTATCTGGCTGTTTGTGCGCCTTTGATCAGTTTAAAATATTCTGAAACTGTGCCTTTATTGATTGCATGGCAAACTTTAAAAATAGCTTTTGATTCACTCCAGCCAATCGTCAACATTTTTTTGATCGCAAATCGGTATCTTCTATAAACAAAGTTTGCCAAGTAACCGAAAAATTTTAATTCCCGGTTTTTATAATTTCTTGTATATGTACCCCCCAATAGCCTTCTGTATTTGCTCACCAACTCCTTTGTTGTATATCTGGCCGGATGGTTGACAATAATATCCTTCTGAAAACAGACTACATATTTGGATGAGATTTTTCCGGAAAGCTCCGAATCACCATTGGATTTCAATTCAGGATTAAATCCGCCAAATTCATGAATAACAGCGGCATAGGAAAACCAATTGGCGGTGACTGCCTTTCCTTCTCTTGCATAGGATTCGGTAGTAAATCCTGTATACTTTTCATACACCTCGGCATCTGAAAGACTTAGGGGATCTTTGAAGAACAAAGGAATGGGTCCGGTAAGAATTCCGATTTTCCGATTTACATCTTTTTCAAAACTGCTGTAGGCATTGAACAACCAGTTTTTATCCGGCAAACAATCGGAATCTGTAAATGCCAAAATATCCCCTTTGGCCTCTTTTATTCCCTTGTTTCTAGCAGGATAAGAACCAGGGATTTTTTCGTCCACTACTTTAAGCTTATACAGTAGATTAACCAACCCAGCAATTTCCAAACTCCTTTCAGGATCATTGTTCACAACAATCACCTCCCATTTTTTAAAATCAAAGGTTTGGGAGTTCAGGGAATGTAATAATCCTATCAGCCTTTCTTGATCTTGGTATACAGGAATAATAAGAGAAATTCTTACTGTCAACGATGGGAAAACCTTTTAAACAACGGTTTATGAATTTTTAAGAAACTTTTAAAATATCTTGGATGAATGATAGCTGTGAAGACATTTAAAAAATAATATTTTATAAAAACAGCAATTTCCTTTTCTTTGAAAGCATAATAAAAAAGATTGTTTTTGATTTCAAACAATTGGTCTTTAATGGATGGCTTATCAGGAAAACTTTCTTGTAAAAGCTTGTAAGTATTGTAGCTTAATTTTGCTTTTTTTAAGCTATTTTTTGAGGACCATAAGCCATTGGAATGTTGTCTATAGTAGGAGGGGGAAACTGTAGGATCATAATAAAAGTTACCAAATTGAAGCAAATAGGCCCACAAAAAGGTATCACCATTAACAACTACCTTTTTGAATTCTTCAGGTAAATTAAAATCGTTTCTTTTTCTAAACACAACCGAAGCAGATGGTATTTCAGGCATTCTAAGGATTAAATCATCAAATCCCCAATTACTCTTTTCTTCTTCAGTAATTGATGTTGAAAGAATATTTTCAAATTCATCACAAGTATACCTGTTATGGAAGGAACCGATAAATTGAGGATGCTTCTCTAAAAAATCAACTTGTTTTTGGAGCTTTTCTGGATCCGACCAAAAATCATCACTATCACAAATACTGACAAAATCCCCACTTGAATTTTCCAAAACCCATAAGTAATTTAGAGTAGAACCTATGTTTTTCTCCTGTTTTTTGTACTTAATCAAATTCCCTTTAGGGTGATTTTCGATAAATTTCAAAACAACACTTTCAGTTTTATCAGGTGAGTTATCGTTTGAGATAATCAATTCAATTTCAAAGTCTACTTTTTGCATCAATACACCCTCAATTGCTTTACCGATAAATTGATCCACATTAAAGGCTATCATGCAAACACTTACCTTTGGACCTTTTTTCATGATTTTAAATTATAAAAATCATTCATCTTTCGAAGAAAAGCTTGAGTACCACATTGTTTGATTGCAATTTCACGTATTTTTTCAGGCTGAAAGATCAATTCCTTAATTTTAAATTTTAAGATTGCTTTAGATAAGGCTTTAGCATTTTTTACAGGCACGACCAACCCCACTTCATCAAAAACAGTATCTTCCGCTCCCCCGTTGGCAGTAGTCACTACAGGAAGTCCACACATCATGGCTTCTCTTATGGCTATTCCATGAGGTTCCTGAATAGAGGGTGAAACAAACACGTGGGCAGTATTTAAAATTCCTGAAATCTGATTTCTTTCTACAAAGGGGATAAAAACACCAAAATCATAAATACCCAATTCCTTACTTTTTCTGACAAAGGCATTGGAAGCAGGGTCATTTGATTTTTCATCAGCCCCTTTACCGATCATGATAAATTTGAATTCCTGTGTTTCCTTGGACAAGGCATACATCGCCTCCAAAAAAGTGTCAGATCCTTTGATGGGCAAAGAATTCAGAATTGTAACGATGGTAAAAACTTTGTTCCTCTTCTCCAACTGGATTTGGTATTTGGTTTCGTCCACCAAATTCCAGATAACCTCAGGATTGCAGTTTGGCTGATTCATCAAAACCTGCCTACGTTCATCATAACTGACTGCAGCTGTTTTTTTTGCCGAGGCAAATGCTTCAAGAACCAACTTAGCCCTATATCTCGAATAATAATGGAAAACAAAAACCTGATGCTCCATAATAACAAAAGGAATTGAATGGGCTTTGGAAAGCTTATGTGCATAAATCCCCGCATCCATCCCACTCTGTGCATGAATCAGGTCAGGAATAAACCCGGTACCTTTCAAGGTCAAAAAAGCCTTTTGGTATAATCTGATAGCCAGTTTAACCCTGTGCTTTTCTGGAACCCTTCTGTTTTTGGGAACGATAAAACCATAAGCATCCGGACTTTGGATAACTAAATCTTTTCTAATGGCCCAGGAAGACTTTACAAGACTCAAAAAATAAATCCAGAGAAATTTTAATAATGGGGTCGAAACCTCATCTCCATATAAAACCACAAACTGACCTACTTTTGATTGATCTAAAAATTCAGCTTGTTCTCTAAAGAAAGAGCCGTTTAAAGGTTTTTTCGAAGTTGTATACCAAGATGGTATGACCATTATTTTCTTCATATTTTAGAAAAAATCCTTAATGAGGTGAATCTTACTGATGGGACAAATAAGGTAATTTCTGTTTTCCTGGGTAGAATCTTCTCCAAGTTGAGTTACTTCTTTAAGGCCAAGAGATTCGTCTATATGAAAGAATTTCGCTTCTTCTTGACCATACAAAGAAGATACTTTGGAGCCTAACTCTTTGTCCTGTATTTCCAACAAAATAATAGGCTGATGAACATGCATCAATTCTCCATAACCATGAAGCACCTCGTATTCCAAAGTCTCCACATCTATTTTCAACAAATCCACAGGTGGAATATGATTCGCTTCCAAAAATGCATCCAAACGGTCCACTTTAACCAAAATTGAGTATTGCTTTTCCGGTCTCCAATCTTTATTCAAACTACCATGATTGGTGTTTTCGGTGGTGAAAGTATTGGCTCCGGTATTATAAAATGGAAATTCTCCTTTTTCATCTGAAAGTGCAAGTTGATGACAGTGTATATCGAAGCCATTAACGGCATTATTTTTTTGAAGAACCTGATAAATATTCGGTTGAGGTTCAAAAGCGTGAACGGACGCATCGGGATTGTAAGCTTTGGCCATCACGGAAAACCAACCGGAATTCGAACCTATATCAAGTATTGTTTTTGAGGATTTGGCCAATTGGCACCAGATTAATCTTGTCTTTTTCTCGTAATCAAAATTCTCAAAACCAGCCCAAAACATTTCTGTCTCCCAATGAAAGGCATTATTATACAACCAGAAATTTACGCCATCATTGGTCCTGACCTTAAATTTATCATAAAAAGTTCTTTTCTTTAGATTTAAAACTGGCTGCAAAGGCCTGACCATTTCATATAGAGGCCGGGCGAGATGGTGGTGGAAATAGTTTTTCATTTTTTTCATTTATGAATCAAATATGCTTCCGACACACCCTTTTTTTCATATTTCCCAACTACACTTACAAATGGAAAACCTGCATATATCAAATCATTGGAACATATCCCTTCGTCTGGAGTAACCACATCATATTTGTAGGCTATATACCCGTTTTCAAACTTTCTTGAAATCCTATATAAAAAATAATAATACCAATTCGCTATCGAGAAAGGAATGATGCCATCCCACATAGAACTTTGAGGATAATAGTGCTCTTTCATAAGATAATTGAATACCTGCATATCATAATTTCCGTCATCCCCAAGTTCAGAAAAAAGAGATATCATCTGTTGATATATTTTTTGTATCATCTCTTTTTTTCCTCCAATAGTTCCGGGGGTAAATACAGGGTAATTGAAAAAACTAACTGGTAATTTTTTGTTTAATTTTCTATTAAAATGGTTTAAAGCCTTGAGAGCCCATACTCCATCTTTCCAGGTCTTTCTAATTCCTCTTCCAATTAATAATTTTTCAGGATTGGATTCTAATAATTCTAAAGGGTTCTTGTTTATGATTACATCATTGATATCAGTAGAAACAACATAAGCATCTGATTTCAAACTTTGGACAAATTCATGAAAAATGAAAAACCGCTCATCATTCAACGAATGAGGCCCCAATGCGCACCTGACAAATGAAATTCTATCAGTTTGATATTTCATCTTAAACTCCTCTGAAATGGTATCACAAAAAATCACACCCCACAACCCTAATTCATCTACGCTGTCATACCAGTTTTTAAAATAGTCGAAATTATCCTCTGCTTGCTGAAAAGCCCTCATAGGGTCCATCTTGGAAGTGAAATAAGTGGATAAAATAATCAATTTTTCATCAGAGCAATTAAAGTTCTGAATCAATTGATCAAAATCAGAAATTATTCTTTTCATCGTCTCTTTGATTTTTCAAAACTTTTATATAAACTAGGGAACCTAGCCGCAAGCCAAAACTTTAAGAATGATAAAACAAACTTTAAGTCCCTTAATTTCCAACCTCTCAATCTTATTCCATTGAAAAATTCCTCAAAACTTTTACGGAAATTTTTATCATGAAGATATGACCACTCATCTTTCCAACTGTGATTCCAAAGGTGGACTGCAAATGAATTAGGTCGGATAAAAGGACGAAAATCTTTTCCTCGACTTTTAAACGGGAGTGGATAAAAATATTCATTTGGATAAATTTTAACTTTACTTTTATCCAAATTAGAAGTCAAATAAGATGGGATATTCATAGGACTTTCAGAACTGAAAGGAATACTTTTGTAACCTTCCAAAAGTTTTTTAACGGCATGATGCCCTTTTTGACAACCAAGAATTGCGGCATTTAACACTTCACTTTTTTCTTCTCCCAAAAAGAATGAATTCACAAGCAAAGGTGAAAAATCCTTTAACACTAACATATCTGTATCCAGATATATTCCACCCTCCTGATATAAGGCGTATAACCGACAAACATCAGATACAAATGCATACTTTTTTAGTTTATATGCTTCCCGAGTAAATTCAAGAGCCTTATAATTAAAATTATCTTCATCCCAGCATTTGAGGGTATAATCAGGTAGCCATTTTTTCCAGCTTTGGATACAATTATTTTCCAAGTCGGTCATCTGATTTGGGCCAAACCAACAATAATGGATAACCTTGGGAATCAAATTAGTTTGACGGATTTAAGAACCCTGATGCCAAGGATTTTTACCCCTTGAAACCTTCCTTTAAATAGATTGTGTCTTGTTCCCAAAAAAAGTAAATCCCAAAACTCTGTAGAAAACACTGGTAAAAACAAAAGCATGTCATTAAATACATTTCTAAAAAAATTTAAAGTTTCAGGTGTGAGTTTATTTTTTTTCCAAAACTCAATAAAATGAAGCTTATTAGGTAGATAAGTAAGTAAATATTTTTCTGAAAAAGGAAGCTGATAAAAATTAGTCATATAGGATTCCTGATGTCTTCTGTAATACATTATAGAATCAGGACAGAATTTCAAATTTGGTTTATCTAATAATAGTCTTATAAAAAATTCCGCCTCCTGTCCCATCAATAAATTTTCATCAAAATATTTTGAATAATTTTTCAAATAGCTTTTTTTAAATAAAGGTAAACCTGTCTGAATCCAAAAATTCCCTCTCATATATTCCAATGGAGGATTTATATAATCTTTCAAAAGATCTAGTCTATCTATGACTTTTGCTTTTTTGATATTTTCGGTAAACTCGCGAATATCTGAGTACACTAAATCTAATTGTGGTTCCTTATGAAAAATCATCAATTTATCATCGAGAAAATTCTCTGATAAAATATCATCAGAATCCAGCCAATTGATATATTCACCTTTTGATTGCTCAAAGCCAAAGTTTCTAGCTGCATTGCCACCTTTTCTTCTTTCTAAGGGTCTTTTGAAGATCTTGAATCTAGAATCCAAATGAGCATATACCTCCATAATCTCCCAGGAATCATCTGTGCTATGATCATCTACGATAATACATTCCCAATTAGAAAAACTTTGATTCAAAACTGAATCTAAAGTTTCTTTGATAAAACTCCCCTTATTGTAATTGGGAATCAAAATAGATACTAGAGGGTTAGGATTCAATTCTTAATAAAATACGTAAAACAAATAACAATAATTATTCATCATTGCAATTTAACTCAATACAGTTTTTAATTGCTTCTAAATATAAGCTTCCCCATCTTCGGTCTGGTTCTAAATAATTTCCTTCCGCCCATTCATTCCAAGATTTAATAAAAATAAGCTTGTCTGAAACTTTAGAACTATTTGCATATTTAATAGCTTTTTCAACTTGGTTTTTCCACTTTTCAGGAGTTGATCCTTTTAGAATCATGGATTTAGTTCCGGCTCTGGCAGAATTATCCCAATCAGGAATTATCATTGGAAAATAATCATAATCTTTATTTGGCCATTGAGATATTAGGTTAATGACATCTTGGTAATTATAGATTTTAGGCTTCCTTCGACTCTCTATGGGCTTTCCCTCGATAAATTTCTTCCATTTCCATTCTACTTTACCCATTAAAGTGCCTTGTTTAAATGTCGTATTTTTTTCTTTAAACCTGAAAGTGTGAAATAAACTACTCACAACACCGTCAAATCCATAATCATAGGGATTCCAATTAATCTGAACATTACATGCCATAAGATAAATACCATTTAATCCATATTCTGCCGCTAATTTCCTAAAAACTGAAACAAATTGGGGGAGGTCAGGAATGTCCATAGGCATATAAACTTGAAATACAGGTTTCCCTTCTATGGTAATGTATCTTTTATCTTTAAAAGCCTTCACTAAAAATTTAAAATGATTTTCATAATCTTCAATACCTGGATAGCTTTGTTGAATTAAAATTTTTCCTTCCCCCTCTCCAAACCATATCCCTTTCCAAGTTTGGTTAGCCCAACATAACATAAATGGAAGATCCGGTTTTCCTGATTCTATTACTTCATTAAATGGTCTTTCTAACAACTGTTTCCCATCTCCAAACCAATAATGATAATAACAAAAACCATAAATTCCGTTTTCTTTAGCCAATTTTGCTTGCTCTTCTCTAACCTCTGGAACCCTCAAATCATAATATCCCAAATCAGCAGGATATCGAGGCTGATAATGTCCTTTAAATAATGGTCGAGCCTTGGTTACATTAGTCCATTCTGTAAAACCCTTGCCCCACCAGTAGTCGTTTTCAGGAATAGGATGATACTGAGGTAGATAATAGGCAATAGGTTTTGGTTTTATCATTAATCGGATAGAATATTATAATAGATTTGTTTAACCTCTTTTATATGCTTTTCCCAAGAAAATTGCTGAGACTGTATTATACCCTTATACATCAAATAATTACGTAAAGATTCATTTTCACATATTTTCAAAATATTATTTGCTAACAACACTTTATCATAAGGATCTTGAATAATACATGCATCCCCAGAAATTTCAGGTAACGATTTAACTGATGAGCAAATTACTGGAGTACCACATTGCATCGCTTCTAATATCGGAAGTCCAAAACCTTCAAAAAGTGACATGTAAATGAAACAAATACTGTTAGAATAAAAAATAGACAATTCTTCATCGGGTACAAAGTCAATAAATTTAATTTTATATTTAGAATACTTCAAAAGATATTCACTCTTAACTTTACTACTTTCAAATGTCCCGATAAGCAATAAACCAATATCTTCTAAATGGCCCTCATTGACCAAATCAATATATACATCAATTACTAATTGAGTATTTTTATACTTTTGAATTCTATTTAAACAAAGTAAATAACCCTCAAATTGAAAATTATATTTTATTTTCATGTAGTTAAATTGCGTCAAACCCTCATTTGGATAAAATACATTTTTATCTGCAGCAATATACACTACTTTAACTTGTTCTTCCTTTAAGTCAGTCCTATAGTTCAACAAATCTGTTTTCGTTGAATTTGATACTGCAATCACAGTTGTTGTTTCATCAATTGAATCATATGCAGGCTTTAATATATCATAAAATCTAGGTGGAGAAATATCTGGACGAACAAAGGGCATTAAATCATGAGAAGTAAAAACTTTTTTTATATGCTTAAAGTGCTTTACCTCTTTTGGTATTGCCTCAAGAGGTGTATGATAGATGTCAATATTTGCCAAACTTTTAGAGTTAAAAATTCTATTATTATGTATTTTAGAGTTTAAAAAATTATTAATCTTTGATAAAATTTTACTTTCAATGTTTGGATAGTTTATATTAAAATTGTTGTTAAGGATTCTAGATTTATTATATCCATATTTTTCTAACACTAATGAACGTAACGAATTTAATAATGCCGGATCCCATTTATTAACAGCAAAGAAAACATCAACATCATTTTCTTTATTCATACGTGAAATTAATTCAATACTAACCCTAAGGCCACCATGCATAACATTCAATTTGTTATACTCAGCTAACCATGTAGCATCGTAAGAAACTTTAATATTTTCTTTTTTCATTAATGAATCAATACGGACTTATTTTTCTTCTTGAAAAAGCACATTCTGCCAATACAGAAGCATCTAAATCTTGGCTTTTATGTAAAGCTATAACATCATAATGCCAATCATAATCAAATACGTTTCGTAAAGATAATTTTTCATGCATATATAGTTGGTCATGATTAACTCCCGACATGAAGTGACTAAATACTCCATATTTTGTAAAAAAAATAAACTTATCATAACCTTCACCATATAAAACTTCATAAGGTAGAATAACATTATTGCCAGTGTTATTGTAAAGAATAGGATGCCATTCAAAGATAATATAAGGTTTAAATTTTCTAAGTATATTTCTTGCCCCATTTAATACTACACCATCATAACCGTCTACATCAATTTTAATTATATCTACTTGATTAAGAGGGTTTAATTCGAATAACGTATCCAAACTAATAGATGTTTTTTTTGTAACCCCCTGTGCACTTGCAGTACCAGGATGTATTCGAATCAGCTCTCTTATGTATTCATCATCTTTATCAGATAATAAAGCATTTACACAATTAACCTCACTAAAGCATTTAAGATTGAATTTCAGATATTCGTAGAAGTCAGGATCTCCATCAATACAAATAGATTGACCTATAGCATTCTTAATATTTGCATTGATTAAGAAAAAAGTATCACCAACAGCTGCACCAACATCGATTATTGATATCTTATCTTTTTTTTGTTTAAAAACATGATACGCAAGTTCAAGTAATGGGTTGTTATACTCCTTAAACATTCTTGAAAATAATGGGTAGGAATAGCCTGAATTTACTAACATTGAATGACCGTGAATAAGTGTTGTTACTTTTTGATTTTTTGAACTTACAAAGTTATTCCACAAATAATCCCACCATTTTTTGCCACGGCTTTTATAAGATCGCAGTAGATAATTATAAATAATCTCTGTGATGCTAAATTTCTTCAAGTTCATTAGTGATAACATTAATAACCTTAAGTCCTTTTATTAAATTATAGCGTTGCTCTCCACTTATAAAAGTAAGCTTTCCACTTTTATCTCTACTTGACCTAAATTTTGAATCATTAAAACCTTCTTTTGCGTTAAAAATTTTTAAATTTTGGGCTTTGTCAAATTTTACAAAAAAAGCATTACTACCAGCTGAATTAGTTCCTACCAAGACATATCCCTTCTTTTCGGCAAGATAACAAAGTGCCATAAGAGAAGCTCCAAAATATAAATTGCTGTAATGATAATTTAATAAATAAAAATTTTCATTATATGGAATTGTAATTGCCCTCTCAGAGCCAAAAACACTATTATATTCGCATATAACAATATCAGGGTTTATTACGTCTATTGAGTCCCATACCCAATAATCATTTCCATCAATATCAATACTCAGTAAACCAATATTGCCGCTAAATCCATTTTCTAATAATAAGGAATTTATATTATCTTTTGTGACAAACGCATGTTTCGCAGTCAGGGTATGCCGCCAGGCATATTCTCTTTGGTATACATCTTTCATATTGGATTCATTTCCATCAAATATCATCCCCTCCCAATTATTGTTCATTAATAAAAACCGTGTATTGCTTTCTGTATAATCTTCAACTCCGAACTCGACAAATCTTTTTGAAGAAATATTTATGTTATTAATTAAATATTGAATTATCCCATCCTCCCCCATCTGTGAGAATACCTTCATCTCAACATCAGACAAATTAGTAATATTTTGTTTTTTTTTTATAAATTCAATATTCTGTTGGGCAATTAATAATGCCAAATTGTCAAAATTCTGTCTTCTATTATATTTTTTTTCAATTTCTTTAGAAACCTTTAACGCAACTTCAGAAGCTAAACTATTTTTTATTTTATCAAACAACTTTCTAAACATAATCATCTATAATTCTATATTGAGGAAATACAACTCCAATATTTATTCCTTCGTAATCAGAAAAATTACTTCCAGTTTCCACTATGGAAAATACACAAACTTTTTCAATCAAATGAAATGATTCCAAATGAGGTATATGAATTGTTGCAACAAAGTGATAAGATCCTGGAGTTAAATAATTCGGGGGAAGTTCAAATACAATACTACCTTGTTTTTTATCTAACAGTGTGTTATTTCGAAATAATGGTTCATGTATAGTGAAAATTCTGTTTTCGTTATAATCGAATAGTGCAATTGCTATTTCTATGTTATTTTTTCTATTTGAGAATCCAAAATCAACTTTTATCTTAATATGTTCATTTGTGCCAAAATTAAGAGATGCTTTTCCTTCAGTATTTATTAATGCAAATTTTTTAATATGATATTGTTTCTCTAACTCTATTCCTGTAGCTTCAAATTGCTCGCTCTTAATATCTGAAATACTACTAATATATTCTTTTATTATTTTTCTTGTCTTGCCCAATTGTTCGATTTGGCCGTTATTCATCCAAATGGCACTATTGCATAATTGGTTTATTGTTCCTAATTGATGCGATACAAACAATACCGTTCTTCCCTGGTTCTTACTCACATCTTCTATTTTACCGAGGCATTTTTTCTGAAATTCAAAATCACCCACTGCCAAAACCTCATCAATAATTAAAATCTCAGGTTCTAAATGAGCAGCAACTGAAAATCCCAACCTTACCCGCATACCAGAAGAATAAAACTTAACAGGCGTATCCACATACTTTTCTACTCCTGAGAAGTCTATAATTTCCTCCAGTTTGCGATCGATTTCCTTTTTGGTCATCCCAAGGATGGTGCCGTTCATATAGATATTTTCCCTACCTGTCAGTTCCGGATGGAATCCAGTCCCAACTTCCAGCAAGGCTGCTACCCGGCCATTCATTTCTATTCTGCCAGAGGTGGGTTCAGTGATTTTCGATAAGATTTTAAGCAAAGTAGATTTTCCTGCACCATTCTTACCGATAATCCCCAGTACTTCCCCCTGCTTTACCTCAAAACTGACATCTTTTAAAGCCCAATGTACACCTTCCTCATTATCTTGAAATTTTCCAAGGTTTTGGATCTTTCTGAAATTATCAATAGGATATTTCAGCACATTGACCATCTGCTGCGCAAAAGTATCTGCCTTTTTTTCCTGCAAGCCTATACGGTAGCGCTTGGAAAGATTTTCTACTTTGATTATTGTATCCGACATTTTTAAAAATCCTGAATTATAATTTTATTACACCTTATTTTCAAACTCCCTTTCTTGGTTTTTTTTCCTCTCTCAGCACCTTTTTCTCTAACACAAATTTCCAAATTTTTGACTGCACCAGTCTTGTATCTTGTATCTTGCATCTTGAATCTAAATCAAGCCACATCAGCAAACACTTTCTCCATTCGGCGGAAATAAAACAGACCAAAAACAAACAAAATGAACCCGACAATTGCACCGGGCCAAATCCACTCCCAGGGCATTGGTCTATCCAAGAACATGGCACGGATGCCTTCAATCACTCCAACCATAGGATTGAGTGAATATACAAACTGCCATTCTTCAGGGACAGCTGTTGTGCTATACACCACAGGTGCGGTATAAAGCAACAGCTGTACAATAAATCCCAAGGCATATTTCACGTCCCTGTACTGTACAGCCATGGCTGAAAGGACCATTCCAATTCCCAAAGAACACAACAACAACTGAATCAGTAACAAAGGAAGGAACACAATCCCAAGACCCGGAACAACTTTAAAATAAATCAGAAGAACTAGAAGGATAACGAATGAAATCATAAAATCCAGCAATTTGGAGAAAATCGCTGCTAAAGGTAAAATGAGTCTCGGGAAATATACTTTGGTAATCATCCCCGCATTTGCTACCAGACTGTTTGCCGATTCAGACAATGTACCCGAGAAGTAATTCCAGGGCCATAAAGCCAAATAAGAAAATAAAATATAAGGCATGCCATCCGAATCTACCTTTGCTAATCCACCAAAAACAACTGTAAATACCAAAGTAGTAAACAAAGGCTGAATAATAGCCCAACCCACTCCCAATACAGATTGGGCATAGCGGGCTTTGATACCCCTGACTGTCAGAAAATATAACAGGTCTTTGTACTTCCATAATTCATGGAAGTCAATAAATTTCCAGCCTTTCGAAGGCTCAATAACAGTTTTATTTGCAAGCATTTACTTTCGGGATAATAAAATTTCTTTGGATAAGTGATCAGAAAAATCTCGGGCAGATTCCAAGGTCATATGCAGTCCATCTTTAAATTGCCATTTTATTTTTGAATCATTAAATTCAAAATATGGGATCTCATATTGTTGGGATATGAAATTCATTCTTGAATCAAAATCAGGATCAAGTTCATTTTCAATTTCTAAAATATCCTGATGCAAAGGTAACCTAACCAGAAACACAGACCCTTTTGTTTGCAAGAATTCAATTGTCTTTTGAAGGTATTTGAACCGCTTTTCTGAATAGCGGTACTTAGTTAAATAATCATTATAAAAGTCTACCATTTGCTTTCTTCTTTCAGGTTCAGATGTTCCTATCATATCGGCTGTTGTTTCAAACCATCCATCAGAATGAAGTTTTGAAAAATTTGGCTTTAGTTTCATTAAGAGAATTTCATAATATGACTTAGAAAACCAATCGAATAAATAAGTGAAGTTTTGTCCTGAATTTACTTTATCAATTTTTGCTAAAAACCTGCCATTTTCTTCAAATTTATCCGGGTTATCTGGATCATTGATATCACTTGCAATACTCCAAGGATCTACTGTGATGACAAAATAACCGGACTTGCTATTTTCATCTAGTTTTTTTGTAAGGCTCTCCAGGTATACAGGACCATAGGGAGAATTGTAGACTGTAAAGGAATAATTGTAGATCTTAGCGCCAAATTCTTGAAATAACTTCTGGTCTAACACAGCTGGTATTATCCCTTGGGCAGCTTTTGAGTTTCCAAGAATCAAAGCCTCTTGTTTTGGAGTTGTAAACCGCTGATAAAAAGGATCTGCAGTGCCATTTTCTAAGAGAAATACTCCGTAGAGTGTAGCCAAAGGAAAAAATGAAAAAATGAAAAGTTTTACTAAGAATCGATTCATCCCTAAAACTGAAAGTAAATAAATTCTTGCTCTTTTCTGGCAAATAAAAATACTGCCATCACCAAGCCATAGTACAAGCCATACCTGATTAGTATAGGTTTATGGAAAGCCATCTTCTGTATGGCAAACTCTTCCCTTCTCCCACCCCATTCAAGCATCATAAAGATCAACACCAAGATGATAAAAAGATAAACTCGAATATCCATTTGAGGCTTTTGGAAAATACTCATATCAAATAAACCTTGAATATAACCTACAGCTGAGATTATATCGGGAGACCTAAAGAATACCCAACCTAAGGTAACCAAAGAAAAAGTTACCAACATTTGTCCCAATTCGTAAAAGCTTGGTAGGGCTTTGTTTTGAGATACAATGCCAATGTTGATTCTATTCTTTCCAAACAAATAAAGCGGAATAAACAAAGCCGCATGGATTCCACCCCAAATGATAAAAGTCCAATTGGCCCCATGCCAGAAACCTGAAACCAAGAAGATAATTAAGATATTCCTGAGGCTTTGGTATTTGCTTCCCTTTGACCCTCCCAGAGGGATATAGACATAATCCCTAAACCAGGTGGAAAGTGAAATATGCCAGCGTCTCCAGAATTCGGCTATGTCTCTGGAGAAATACGGGAAAGCAAAGTTTTGCATCAGGTTGAATCCAAGTAGTTTCCCTGTTCCGATAGCGATATTGGAATAGCCTCCAAAATCCCCATAAATCTGAAAGCTAAAAAACACTGCTCCGATAAGGAGGTTGGAAGCAGGTTGGCTTTCCGGATTATTGAATGCCTGATTGACAAATACCGCACAATTGTCCGCAATAACCACCTTCATAAACAACCCCCAAAGAATCTGCCGCATGCCATCCATGGCCAGGCCGTAATCAAATACTTTCTTTTTAAAGAACTGAGGCAAAAGGTTAGCTGCCCTTTCAATAGGCCCGGCCACCAATTGCGGAAAGAAACTGACATAAGCAAAGAAAGCCACGGCATCTTTGGTCGGCACCATTTTCCTTCTGTAAATATCGATGGTATAGCTCATCGTTTGAAAAGTATAAAAACTGATACCGACAGGAAGAATCAATTGCAGGGAATAAGGATTGGCCTGAAAACCAATGGTATTGATCATCTGAACCGTAGAGTCTATAAAAAAGTTGAAATACTTAAAGAAACCCAACAAGCCAAGATTCACACCCAAGCTGATACCCAAATAAACTTTTCTTTTGAAAGTGTCCTCTGCAGCTCCGATTTTAAGCCCACAGATATAATCCACCAAAGAACTAAAAGCAATCAAGCCCAAAAACCGCCAATCCCACCAACCATAAAACACATAGCTGGCTAGCAGGATAAAGGAGTTTTGTGCTTTAAGGTTTTTCTGAAATACAAACCAGAAAAGCAGGAAAACTAGCGGAAAGAATAGAAGGAATTCGAAAGAATTAAAAAGCATACTCAGATTTCATCCATTCCAATCAAAATCAAACTTTTATCCTTATGCTTTCCTCCACCTTCTGTACACTTTTCATTGATTGTTTTAATGGGATGGGGCAAATCAAAAGGTAAATTATTGAGGTTTATCGGTCTCCAATAGCCGGTTTGAATATCTTGGTTGGCTGCGTGGGAAATAAAGCTGGAAGTCAAAAGGTACTTGGATCCTGATCTTTTAAAATTGCTCAATGCTTTCTGAATGTCAGCAAATGAAAAATGAACGAGGCAGTCTCTGCAAAGTATCAAATCCACCTTTGGTAAGTCATCTGTGATGATATTGCCTGTGCTGAATGCAATACCCTTTTTATCCCTATAATTTGACTTATTCAAACTGATCAAATCCTCCACAATATCAATTCCCAAATAATTTATCCCATCGAGATTCACCTGATTCATCCAATTGAAATCACCACAGGGAGCATCCAAAATTGATTTGATCTCATAATCTCTGAATAATTTCTCCAGTTCGCCGATGATGACATTGGTCTGATTTATATCCGATCCTGCTCCTGAAACACTTTCCCCATACACCCAATAGTTCTCCTTGTAGATCTTTGAAAAAACTTCCTCGGTACTCAACCCATCGATATCCAGCTTCTTTTTCTTTTGGAAGGACCTGTAGATGTCCATCAGGAAAACGGGGGAGTTGTTTTTTAGGAAGGACTTGATTTTTTGGAGCATTGATTACATAAAGGATATTAAACTAAAGGAATTTTTCTTTTTAGTGAACTGCAAATACCCCCAAGTATCATCATCCGTCATCACCCCCATTTTCCAAAACCACAACCCATTCACCAATACAAATATGCCTGTCAGTATGGAGAGGTGGAAAAAGTGGGTTTTGGGCATGTTAAATAAACTTCAATCCTTTCACTCTTTGAAAGTGTTTTTGATTGCATGTCAATATTGGGAAATCTGATTCTAAAGAAGACGCTGCAATAAAAATCCCTGTATCCACTACCATTCTCTAATGGTCAATTTTTGCATGGATTTACTTACCTTTTCGATGGCTTCAATATCTTCATCTGTCCTCACAGAAATGTTTGTCAAAGCTTAAGTGTAATATTTTTCTTCTCAACTCTTCTTGTTCCAGATTCGGATTTTCCCAAGACCGTTTCCTTACCATCCGGTTCAATCTGAATCAGTTTATTCCTCCTGACCACCAAATAAGTCAAGCCCATAGCTTTGTCAAGCTTTACTGCATTTTGGCTCGCTTTCTTTTGAAGTCTATTAAGATCTTTTACTGAAATTTCCTTCTCGCTCATGGTTGGATAAAAGCAATTATAATGGTTTTGCAAACTTTATACCTTTTTTTGTGACAGTTTGAATCGTTTTTATCTCTCGCCTCATGTTACAATAAAGCCGAAAAAACAATATCCATAAAATATTGGTAGGTAAAATGATAAGAAATTGAAAAAAAAACAGAACTGAAGTTTCCAATCAGGAAATAATCATTTTTTATTGAATAACTAAAATTAGGTCTTTTATGTCCTTATATTCAACGATGTTAAGGCTCCTTTTTCTTCTCCAAGCATTAGAAGGGTCGAGGCCTATGTGTTTGGCTACAATTTTATAATCATCAAAATTTAAAAATTCTTTTACCAAAGCTTTCTCTTTCCATGAATCTACAAAATTCTGATATATATTGAAGGCTTTATTCAAATAAACATCTTTTGGATCCTTATCTGATTTTATCAGAAATCTTCTGTCGCCCTTTTTTAATTCTTCAAGATCTTTTCTTGCTGAGGTAAGGCCACTCCCCAACATTTGATAAGCTATATCTTCATTAATTTCAGTATCAATCTGCCCTTCAAGCAGAACGTATCTCAATTTAAAGTCAAATTCTGAGCTTACTATTTCTTCTTCCAATTCAAAGATAATTTTGATTCCATTTTCAAAAGTGTCAATTACCCCTTGAAATTCATCCCCAAGGGTTATTGTGAGTGGGGACTTTATGTTTTCTTTCCTATCGGTATTTACCTTTCCTACCAAAGCTCTGAACTGCTTCATGAGTTTTTCAGCTGGTACTTTGCTGCTGCCTTTGATATCCGCCATTAGAATAGGAACCCTATGCATTGTTATTTTTTTACAAAAAAAAAATTATTGCGGAATTTTAACAATATTTTTTGAGTTGCCGAACTGATTTTTGAAAGTTGTATAATTTCCAACTTGGGGCAGCTTTGTTTCTCCGAATCCCCCCGATAGCTATCGGGGCTAACTGGACGGGGCAGGCTTTGTTTCTTCTCACATCTCGCACCTGCCGTCAGGCAGGTTTCGCAAAATGCCACGTTCAGTTTTACATCCTTCTAACTATTCCCTGTCACCAGTCTTTTGCTAATAAATAATCTAAGCTTTTCAATATAAACGTTCCGATTAATCATAATTATTTAGGGTTATAACCATAAATACATTTAGTATTTGGTATGTTTTTGGGGTTATAATCGAAAAACTTTGATAAGTAGATAGTGAGTTGTTATTAGTTATTTGTAATAATTGAATAGTGAACAGTGGGGTTAAGTTTCCCCCTACCCATCTCCCGGCCATGTCCCGTAGGTGTCCCGACCATTCGTTAACTTTTGACCAATTTCCAAGAAAACATATCACTTTTCCAATAGAGTTTTTTTTGGTAAAAAATTGCTCATAAATTGGATCAATAAAACTCCCGCTTCAGTTCTCATATCTGCATACTTTTAAGCAGGTATAGCCCCTAGTGTCTTAAGTCTTATGTCTAGTGCATCAGCTCTCGGTTCCCAAATCTTAAATCTAAAATCATAAATCTAAAATTCTAACCTCCCTTTCTGTCCTTCGTACCAACATTACCGCATTTCCCACAGCTTCGCCCTTTCAGTCCCAAAAAAGGACGTTTTTAGATTGAGTAATTTTTTTACTCATACCTGACAAATTTACTCCGAGCAATGAAATATCCAAATTTATTTTGCCTCAATACCCCATAATTTTCCAAATATAGGCTGTTCGGTACCGGAGTTTCTTTACCGAATTTACCTGCCGAAGGTAGGCCCAGATAACAGGGATTTGTAATCCCAAGCACAAACCTAAAAAATCCCATAACCCCATGATAAAGACCCCGGGCGGTGGTGCATCAAGGTTGAATTAAACCGAAAGGGATTCCCGACACCTTACCCAGGGCTAATCAAAGTTCAGCCCACTTCGGGGCTGCTAGTAAAAACCCTTATTTATACTTCCTACTCTATTTCGCTAGGGAAGTGGGGAGGAAGACAATGGACCGCGCCAGCGCAGGCCTCGTGGGGAGAAGGATTCCATTGTCTTGACTTTTTTGTTACTTTTTTGGTCAAAGCCTGTTCCGATTTTCTCGGGGCAAAAAAGTAAGAGAGGAAATGAAAGAAAAGTGGGAAAGACAGCACTCACTGAAAAAAACATCAATTAAAATCTTCTTAAAATGACCCCCTCTCCATTTCGGTAAAAAACCTCCCGTTCCAATAAAGACGGCTCAGTCCCGAAATTGATCCGTCGACGCCTACTGACCCCGGGCGGCGGTGCATCTAGGTTGAATTAAACCGAAAGGATTCTCAGCACCTTACCCGGGGCTAATGATATTTAGCCCTCTTCGGGGCTGCCGCGGTTGTCCGAAGACTCTGGCTTCGTGACTCCTGAGTACGGAGTTTCCAAATCCGGTCTTTCAACTGAATCCAGTTGTCCTATTTGTGGCGAGAATTCTCTCTCCGGAATATGGCTTTCCGTCTATTTCGGTAAAAAACCTCCCGTTCCAATAAAGACGGCTCCGTCCCGAAATTGATCCGTCGACTCCTACTGACCCCGGGCGGCGGTGCATCTAGGTTGAATTAAACCGAAAGATATTCCAAGCACCTTACCCGGGGCTAATGATATTTAGCCCACTTCGGGGCTGCCGCAGTTGTCCGAAGACTCTGGCTTCGTGACTTCTGAGTACGGAGCTTCCAAACTCCGGTCTCCCCCATCAATCAATTTGTTTAATGTTGTAAGAATTATCATCTCCAGTATCTGACCCACCTCCATTTCGGTAAAAAACCTCCCGTTCCAATAAAGACGGCCCTGTCCAAAAATTCCTTGAATCTTCGCTATCATGACCCCGGGGTTACGATGGAAAAAAAATCATCAACCTTGAGCAACTTACAGCTGCCCTGAATTCAACTGATAAAGTCTGGGAAGAAAAGGGATGGACTGATTAAGATGCGAACAGCTTATCCTAGCCAAAAATGCGCATCTTTGATTGATTCAATCGATAGCAGCTACTATTTGCTCGAGATCTGAATGTTTTTTGGAGGAATCATTGGGATAGAATTTAAAAATAATCTTTCCAATTGTTTTAAAGACTTCTGGAGATTCATTCGAATTAGCAGCCAAATCTGAAATCAATTCTTTCATAAGCTTCGACTTCTTGGATTCATATTGGGAAGACATAAAATCATCATTTCCCTGATTCCTGTGCATCAAAATCATTTCATCTAACTTTTTGATTTCCTCTATTAGATCAATCAACCGATTTATTTTAAAGCTATTCATTTTCTTCGTTATAAAAGCCCGTTCCAATTTCCAGAAAACCCTTTGGGTATTTGTTCCCTCTTCTGTTGATTTTAGTTTTTGTAAAGTGATTCATCCAATAAGATTTGTCTCCCATATAAAGGCTATAAGACTTGTGACCTACTGGATAAGCTCTCACAATATAACCGTCTAGTCCATAATTTTCAAATAAGTCAATTCGCTTTTCTGAAGAAATAACCATAACAAATTGATGATACATTTCCTCTTTTGAAGATTTTATATTCTGACTTGGCATCAACAAACCTTGAGGGTTCAACTTGAGCATATTGATGTAATTTTTAAATATCACTTTTCTACCAACATCATTTGTAAACCTTTAAAATGAGATTTTTTTCTCATAGTTTGATAAAATTACCTGGACTCCTGAAAATTTGAAATAGATATTGTCCAATACCTTTTAATAATAGGAAACCCTCCAAAATAACACCCCCCTCCATTTCGGTAAAAAACCTCCGGTTCCAATAAAAACAACTCCGTCCCGAAATTGATCCGTCGACGCCTTCTGACCCCGGGCGGCGGTGCATCAAGGTTGAATTAAACCGAAAGGGATTCCCGGCACCTTACCCGGGGCTAATCAAAGTTCGCCTCCCGATTCTCGGGACAGGCAATTCAGGGCTACTGCTGGTAACCTTGATTATAATATACCACCCTTAATTTTGTGGGGTATAGGGGAGGAAGACAATGGACCGCGCCAGCGCAGGCCTCGTGGGGAGAAGGATTCCATTGTCTTGACTTTTTTGTTTGTCTCGTCCTGAAAATGGTTGACACTTTTGTTTTTCAAATATAGTCAGTGTTTC
>NZ_JABFHF010000003.1 GCF_015476655.1 Aquiflexum lacus | reverse complement strand
GTTTCAGATTTGTCTGTTTTGTCCCAAAATGCGAAAAGTCGATATTGCAGTCCGCTATATTTTGTCCTGAACTCCCAAATTTCATCAGTCAGTTTTTTAATTCATGATACAGAACAAAGATAATAAAAAGTTGAATTATATGGAAACATTTTGCGGTTTGTTCACATTACTGGCAACTTACTTATCTGTTTGGATTTCCCAGACAGATTTATAAAATATAAATAGATCAGTCTGGTTTTTCTTTCCTTTTATTTTCTAAACCTACTATATTCTTCCTCCACAAAAAATACCGTAAACAGGGTATTTTTTCTATTTGGGATTTTGTTTTATTGGATGATTGCTTGTTTCGGCTTATTTCTGAGGATTTATTTGGCTGATTATTGATAGCAGCCGGTTTGAATTAAAAAATGATCCCATAGGGATCAAATATGGGTAGCCCCGGGTAAGGAACGCAACCCGGGGACAATGATCAACAAAACGTCTCCGGTTTTTGGCCGAAATAATGTCAAAAGTGAATTAGGCTTTCCGCCAAAAACAGGGAAGGTTTGAATCCTTTACACCTTTTGGGAAGATTTCACGCCTATTTGGAAATCTATCTTTTGGCTAAAACCCATGTAGCTTTTCATTAAAAAAGCAAAAAGCCCGACCATCAGGTCAGGCTTTTTGATTTTATTTTCTTTGATTTCTCCCCATCTTATCATTCTTCACTCATCATTTAATACTCAATCCAACTGCCCCTAACGGACAATCCACCTCCCAACTCAAACCTTAGATCTAAAATCTTAAATCTAATCCCGCTATCTGAAGGCAATCCTAAATCTAAAATCTAAAATCTTAAATCCAAATCCCCCAACTACTTCACCTTATCACTCTTCTCATAATACTCCATCGCCTTTGGCATGGCTTTGTTCAGTTCATCCTTTCTTCTTTTGGGGCCGGGGTGTGTGGAAAGAAATTCAGGTGGTTCTTCACCTGTGCGTCCCTCTCCCATTCTATCCCAAAAACCGGGAGCAACCCTTGGGTCATATCCGGCCAAAGCCATAAAATTTAGTCCCAACTGATCTGCTTCCAATTCATGTGTCCTCGAGAAAGTCAACATGCCCAACTGACCGCCTACTCCAAAAGCCTGCAGAAAAAGATCTTGGGTCAGGGTGGGATTCTGACCCATGGCAGCTTGGGCTGTTCCGATCAATCCATTGAGCAACATCCCGTTTGACATCCTTTCTCTGCCGTGGTTAGCAATGGCATGGGCTACTTCATGTCCCATCACCACCGCTACACCTGCTTCATCTTGGCATATCGGCATGATACCTGTGTAAAAGGCAACTTTACCACCGGGCATACACCAGGCATTGACGATGTCATCCTCAATCAGATTGAATTCCCAGGCAAAACCCTGCAATTCCTTCTCCAAACCCTGTTCGGTCATGAAAACTTTAACTGCTTCAGCGATCCTTTTTCCTACGCGCACCACCATTTGTCCTTCGGCCGTATTGGTCACAATTTTACTTTCTTTCAACACATCATTGTATTGTACATACGCCATGGGCAACAATTCCTCATTGCTCACCAATGACAATTGATTTCTTCCACTCATGGGAACTTTGGCACAGGAATACACCGTGATTCCCAAGGCCAACAGAAAAATTATCTTCTTTAACATATCCTTATATTTTGCCCGAAATTGCCCAAAAAAGATGCCATTTCAAAAAGGGAATTTAATTTTTTGCTTAATTTGACGAACAATAAAATCAAAAATCATATGACCCCTGAAGCCAAGAAATACCTGAAAAGAATGAACAACCCTTTTATTTATTGGTGGGCCATGCTTTTTAAATTACCCTCTGTGGTTTTTTGGAGAATAAAGATCAAGAAAATAACTCCTGAGGAATGTTGGGTAAGCATTCCCTATTTCTGGAGAAGTCAAAATCCTTTCAAATCCATCTATTTTGCAGCCATGGCAGGTGCAGGGGAATTGAGTACCGGGGCACTATGTCAGTTGGCTATGGCAGGAAAAGGAAAATTCAGCATGTTGGTGGTGGATTTCCGCGCTGAATACCACAAAAAGGCGAACCAAAAAATCACCTTTGTTTGTAATCAGGGAATTGAACTGACCCAAATACTCGACAACTTAACAACAGGAGCAACTAACACCTTGACCATGATATCTACCGGCACCAATCCCGACGGTGAGGTGGTTGCAAGATTTTATATAAAATGGTCATTCAAGAAAAAGTAGCCAAGGAACTATTTCAATTGGAAATTTTTGTTCTAAGGTTGAATAATTTTATCATTGATGTTGGTTTTTATATTAGAGGTTTTAGATTTTAAAATTTAGCTGATAGATTACCCATTATTTCAAACCCAAAAAAACCTGCACCTTGAAACCACACGTATTTAAAACACTATTATGGCTTTCTTTGCCAGTATTATTATTGTCCGGAATCCTGTTTCTGATGGATCATACAGTATTTATAGGGCCTCTGTTGATTTTATTTTTTGTTTTATTAGGGATAGGGTTCAGGGGTTTTGAAAAACTCAAGGGCTTTACCTACACCATCATGATTTTTGCCTCTGTTACTGCAGCCATGTTTTATCCTGTTTTTTTTCAGGAAATGGGTGGTTTCAAATTGAGCGGATTAATTACTCCGCTGCTTCAGATCATCATGTTTGGAATGGGTACATCTATGAGCCTAAGAGATTTCCATGGAGTGGTAAAAATGCCAAAAGGTGTTTTAATAGGTGTTTTTTGTCAATTTTCTATCATGCCTTTTATAGGTTATACTTTGGCAAAATCCAGTGGATTTCCACCTGAGATTGCTGCGGGTCTAATATTGATTGGTTGTTCCCCTAGTGGTATGGCTTCTAATGTCATGAGCTTTTTGGCAAAAGCAAATTTGGCATTATCAATCACCATTACAGCCATTACCACGATGTTGGCACCTTTTATCACACCTGTCCTGATGGGTTGGTTAGCTGGAGAATTTGTGGAAGTCAACGTTTGGGGAATGTTCTTGGATATCGTGAAAATTGTAATTATACCCATCGGAGCAGGATTACTGTTCAACAAATACCTGGGCGGAAAAATGAAATGGCTTGACGCTGCCATGCCTTTGGTTTCTATGATCGGCATTGCCGTGATCATCGTCATCATTACCGCCGCCGGAAGGGATAATCTCTTGTCCATTGGGCCATTGCTGATTCTTTTGGTTCTTTTTCACAACTTAAGTGGATATACCTTAGGTTATTGGATGGGAAAACTCTTCAGGATGAATGAAAGCGATTGCCGAACAATTGCCCTTGAAGTCGGCATGCAAAATGCGGGATTAGCCTCAGGACTGGCCAAGGAAATGGGTAAGATTGCGACTGTTGGTTTGGCTGCCGCCGTTTTTGGCCCGATGATGAACATCACAGGTTCAGTTTTAGCATCTTACTGGCATCGAAAACCACCTAAAGATGAGGCAGCAACATAAATCGAAGCGACTGAAAAGATTGGCTGATTCTTTAAAAAAAGTAAATATTACATTCATTTGGGCTTCCTATGGATGCTCAAATGAACCTTTAATCATCAAGAATTTCAATGAACTTAAGGGCAGAAATTCTTCCAAAGCCCGGTACACTCAGGAGTTTTTCAAAATCCGCATCAAAAGCAGCCTTTAAACTTCCAAAGTGATCCAATAATCTTTCTGCCCTGTCCACTCCTATTCCTGGAAAGCCTTCCAGTATATGGATCTTTTGTTTTAAAGATTGATCTTTACCCTTCTTAAAATTTCCCTTACGGGGATAAACCCTTTGGTCTTGAAGTCTGTCCTTTGTCAGTTGCTTATAGCCCTGCAACATAATCGCTACTGTTTCTTTTATTCCTTTGGACTGAAGAATTGGAATTTTGAATCCTAGGCTGATGGAAACCAAAATACCTTGAATAGCTGAAACAGAAAAATCAGTCTCTTTAAATTCTTTTTGCTTCCCCTCCAAAATCAATATCCCCGGAATTTTACTTTTTGCAAGTTTGCTTACTTGCTTAAAAAGCCGACCATCTTTAATGGATCCACAGAAGTCAACCACAGTTTTTCTTTCCACCAATAAATCGTTGTCAAAAATATAATCCCCAACATCCAACCTTTTTCTCTGCACCAACAAATTTCCCTTTGCCAGCAATTCCTTTTCAACAGACATGGGTTCCCTATCGTCAATAATAACCTCTAAAGGATAAAAATAAGATGATTTGATAAGTCTCGACATAGTTAAGAACCAGATTTTGAAAATAAAATTTCCTATATTTAGATCAATAAACAAATAGAATATGAAGATTTCCCTTGAAAATTTTCCGGAAGTGGGATTAGACGAAAAAGATATCAAACTTGAACTCAGTGTTGCTTTATACAAAAGAGGTAAGTTTTCTATTGGCCAAGCATTTCACTTTGCCGGGATTGATAGAATTCAATTTTTAAAGGAGTTAGCCAATAGGAATGAAACTGTTAACTATGACATCGAAGATTTAAACATTGATTTGATCAACCTGAAATTGCAAAATGAAAGTAGTAGCTGATTCATCAGTTATCTTAGGTTTTTTGGCATTGGGAAAAATCGAAATACTAACTGAATTTTTTGATCAGATTTTAATTCCATTATCAGTCTTTGAAGAAACCCAATCACTGATAAAATATGGCTATGATTTAGGCCCATTATCCCACGGATCATTTATTGTAGCTGAATGTAGAAATAAAATTGCATTAAATGAGTTAAGCAAAGTTTTAGATATTGGAGAGTCTGAATCAATATTAGTTTGTATGGAAAGAAGCGCTGACCTTTTACTCATTGATGAGAAAAAAGGAAGGAAAATAGCTGAAAATTTGGGAATAAAAATTACCGGAATATTGGGGCTTTTGATTAGATGTAAAATTGAAGGAAAGATAGATTCATTAAAATCTGAAATTGAGGTCCTTAAAAAGAAACTCAATTTCAGATTGGACGATAAATTGGTAAATTATGCCCTTGGAAAAGTTGGAGAACTATGATTTTAAAAATGCTTCCAACCTTGGGCTTTTAACTGTACTGCCGTTCCGCTTTTTGTTACCAAAAACTTCCCTTCCTCTTCCTTGGTCACATGACCGATAAAATGGATATCAGCATGTTTTTCCAATTTTTCAAAATCCTTTTGGTCAATGGTGAACAACAATTCGTAATCCTCTCCCCCATTCAAAACACAGGTAATCGGATCCAAATTCAGTTCAACTGCGGTATCAAAAGTCTGTTTGTCAATGGGTAATTTATCCTCATAGATGGTAACACCGATTTTGGATGCCTTACAGATATGAAACAATTCAGAAGCCAAGCCATCTGAAACATCCATCATACTACTGGGCACAATCCCCAATTCCCTCAATTCATGGACAATGTCCATTCTCGCTTCAGGCCTTAATTGTCTTCCCGTAACGTAGCTGTATTTTTCCAATTCAGGTTTCATATCGGGATTAGCCAAATAGACCTGCTTTTCCCTTTCCAAAATCTGCAAACCTACCAAAGCACCACCCAGATCTCCTGTGACACAAATGATATCGTTGACCTTGGCACCTGATCGAAAACTCAAAGATTCTTTTTTGGCTTCCCCTATGGCGGTCACCGATATCACCAAACCCGAGCGGGAAGCAGTAGTATCCCCGCCTATGACATCTACGCCATAATGCTCGGCAGCTGCATTGATTCCTGCATACAGGGCCTCAACGGCCTCCACAGAGAATCTATTGGAAAGTGCAATGCTTACAGTAATCTGCTTTGGTACGGCATTCATGGCTGCTACATCAGAGACATTGACAGCGACTGCCTTAAATCCAATATGGGGCAATGGTGCATAAGACATATCAAAATGAACCCCTTCCAACAATAAATCAGTTGTCACCACTTTGACATGGTCACCAGCTTCAATGACTGCTGCATCATCACCGATTCCTTTGATGGTAGACGCGTTTTTGATGATTATTTTTTCATTCAGATGGTCAATCAGACCAAATTCTCCTATTTCAGAGATCTCAGTTCTTTCTTCGGACATATTTTGTACTTTTTATTTCTTACCTGGAAATGCAAAGATACTGCGAATTCCCAATTGGGTCATACCTTCTGTGTTTGTAGGGAAAAATGGATTGGCATTAAAAGTTGGGACAATCAATAAAGCATACTTCTCCCCCAAGTTGAACTCCTTGCCAACACCAAGAGAAAATCCAAGCCGAAAAGCTCCAAAGAATTCTCTACTTGCCTGGGATAAAATAGGGATTGCCATATGACAACTGAATTCCAAACCTGCTTTCACCCACTTCTTGGGCAAGGCAATTTTGTTGGATTAAAGACAAAAGAACAAACACTGGAATAATCAGAAAAATTTTGATTGATGGTTTCATAGCATTGTAAATGAATTAAGAGAAGATGATAATTTGAAAAAAAAATAGTTAAAGAAATTTTTACTACAGAATTAATGGATTAAAGAAAAAAGGTCAAACGTTTAAAAATCGGCTTGTTTTTCTTGACACAACTCCACTAAAACCCCGTTGGTTGACCGGGGATGTAAAAAGACCACCAATTTATTATCCGCCCCTTCTTTAGGGATATCATTCAAAATCTCAAATCCTTCCGCCCTCAGCCTTTCCATTTCCTTAAAGATATCTTCCACATCGAAAGCAATGTGGTGGATTCCTTCTGCTTTCTTTTCAATAAATTTTGCTATTGGACTATCTTCTCTTGTTGCTTCCAAAAGTTCTATTTTGGTATCCCCTACCTGAAAAAAAGAAGTCTTGACACCCTCCTTTTCAACACTTTCTGTTTTATAATGTTCTGAACCCAATAATTTCCTGAAGAGATCATTTGATTTTTGAAGATCCCTGACTGCAATTCCCAAATGTTCAATTTTTCTCATCTTGATTATTTTTTATATTTGTTTGTGAATCATTTCAAAACAAAGCATGTTAATTTGGTGCTTATAAATTTGACTTAATAATTTAAAGATATGATAATCGTTTCAGAAAAGGCAAAAGAAAGAATTCTAGAATTGAAAAAAGAGGAAGGAAGGGCAGAGGATGAGAATATTAGAGTTTCTGTCAAAGGTGGTGGATGTTCGGGATTGATGTACGATCTAGGTTTTGACGGTACTACAGTAGACTCTGACCATATTTTTGAAGACAAAGGAGTTAAAATTATTGTAGATAGAAAAAGTTTGCTGTATTTGGCAGGAACGACATTGGAATTTTCAGATGGATTGAACGGTAAAGGTTTTCAATTTGTCAACCCCAATGCCTCTAGAACCTGCGGTTGCGGAGAAAGTTTTTCAGTTTAAATTTAACTTTAAAAAATTCAATTTTAAGCCAGTTTTACCAAACTGGCTTTTTTATTCATAATATTTTAATAAAACCATCAAGCTGTTACAGAAAAAATATGCCTATTAAATTTAAACTCATATACTGAATGTCCCTTTCATACTTTTCACGCAATAAAAAATAGAATTTAATACATATATATTGATACAATCATTTATTATTAAAATTATATTTATAAGTATTTTTTTATCTTTTTATTAAATAATGCGAGAAATAAATTTCAATTTAAATTTCACTCTAAAGGAAAATGTTTTTTAACTTACACCACTGATACTATTTATTCTATTACTTTAATAATTTATTTACTAAACCTTTACTATTTATGACAAAAAATTTACTAAGCGCTTTGCTTTGTTTCTTTTTCCTGGGAAGCATTGCCAATGCACAAACAAAAACAGTCACGGGGACTGTGATTTCTGTCGAAGATAATTTGCCCCTTCCTGGGGTGAATGTGATCATTAAAGGAACTACCTCGGGAGCTGTGACGGATTTGGATGGAAATTATACCATTCAAGCAGCATCAGATCAAACATTGGTATATTCCTTTGTTGGTTTTGAATCACAAGAAGCCTTGGTAGGAAACCGCAGTGTCATCGACATCACGATGCAGTTAGATGCCAAGACATTGGGTGAGGTTGTAGTCGTAGGTTTTGGATCAATGACAAAAGGAGATCTCACGGGAAACATTGCCTCTATTAAAGGTGCAGAAATAGCCAATATTCCGGTCCCTAACTTTCAGGAAGCCTTACAGGGAAGATTAGCAGGCGTTTTTGTGGAATCTTCCAGTGGTAAATTGGGTGAAGGAGTCAAGATAAGGGTTAGAGGTACTACTTCTATTTCAGGTGGTAACGAGCCTTTATATATTATTGACGGTCTTCCTATTACTTCAGGTGGTGCGATTGGCTTGTTCAATCCTTTAGCAGATATCAACTTCAATGACATTGAATCTTTCGAAGTATTGAAAGATGCTTCAGCAGCCGCCATATATGGAGCAAGAGCTGCAAACGGTGTGGTCCTGATTACGACCAAGTCTGGTTCAAAAGGTAAAACTAAGTTCAATGTGGGTATCCAAAGAGGTGTTTCATCTCCAACAAGAAAAAGAGAATTCCTAAATTCCTCTGAGTTTGTGGAGTTAATGAGAGAAGCAGGATACAACAATGACCTTAGAAATGGGTTAGATCCGATCAATAACCCCGCTGACTTTGAAGATTCTGATTTGGAGTTTGTAGAAAGCAGATTGGACCGGTATTCAGGTTGGTCTGACTGGAGAACTTTGGAAACTGATACAGATTGGCAAGAACAGGCGTTCAATCCTGATGCCGGCGTAACCAATGTCAATTTTTCCGCATCAGGTGGCGATGAAAAAACCAAATTTTATTTCAGTACCGCCTATGACAAGCAGGATGGTATTCTGATCAGAAATGATTTTGAAAGGATTTCGGTCAGATTGAACCTAGATCATCAGGTAAATGAGCGATTTACTTTGGGAGCGAATCTAGGTGTCAGTAGAACGAGAAATAATAGATTAGCAGATGACAATCAGTTTAACAATCCAATTCAGTTGGTTGCCCTAGCGCCGATTACACCGATCAGGGATCTTGAAGGTCAATTGTATGACCGTCCAACAGCTACTTATTACAATAACTTGATTGATTCCGAGAATGCACAGTGGTTGAACACCTCTTTCAGAAATATTTCCAACATTTATGGTGAATATAAATTAACCGAAAAGTTGAAATTTAGAAGTGAATTTGGTGTGGATGTCATGAACCAAAACGAAGAGCAATTCTTCGGGTCCAGAACCAACCTTGGATTGTCTACAAATGGATTTGCAAGATCCAGGTGGTTGAGGATATTCAATTACAATACCAACAACTACTTTACATATACCAATACTTTCGCTGAAAAGCACAACCTTGAAGTGGTAGGTGGTATGCAATTCCAAAAATCTGAGGATAACTTTACCAGTGTTGAAGGGCAGGAATTTCCTTTGGATGAGTTAAGAACACTTGCTTCAGCAGCAGAGATTACAGGCGGTACTTCTACATTTACCAATTTTACTTTCTTATCCTACTTTGCAAGAGCCAACTATAGATTTGCAGGAAAATACCTCGCCACTATCAGTGGTAGAATTGATGGGTCTTCAAGATTTGGAGACAACAACAAGTATGGTTTCTTCCCTGCAGCTTCGCTAGGTTGGATTCTATCAGAAGAATCATTCCTTAAAGGAAATGACGCATTGAGTTTGTTGAAATTGAGAGCATCTTATGGTCTGACTGGTAATGCTGAAATCGGAAATTTTGACCATTTGGGTCTTTACGGTCCGGTTTCTTATGCATTGTTACCGGGATTAAGACCAAGTCAAATTCCAAATCCAAACCTAAACTGGGAAAAAACTGCTCAATTCAATGTTGGTGTTGAGTTTGGTATTTTTAGAGACAGAATTACAGGTGAAATTGATTATTATAACAAAGACACCCGTGACTTACTCTTAAATGTTCCTGTTCCGGCAACCTCAGGTTTTGCCGTGCAAAGACAAAATATTGGTAGGATGCAAAATTACGGATTTGAATTGATCTTGAATGGCGCCATAGTTACCAAACAGGATTTCAGCTGGAATGCAACCTTGAACCTTGCAAGGAACGTGAATACTGTTAAGGAATTGGCTCCAGGTCAGACTTCTATCCCGCCTTCTTCCTCTAGGTTCCTGAATGGAATTTTTGTTGGTGAGCCAATAGGGGTATTTTATGGTCCAAAATATGCCGGTGTCGATCCTGCCAACGGTGACGCATTGTACTACCTCAATGAGGAATTGACAGAAACAACCAATAGCTACAATGATGCTGCAAGAATGGTCGTAGGTGATCCAAACCCAAGATTCTTTGGAGGTATTACCAACAATTTTACTTTTGGTAATTTTGATGCGAGTTTCCTATTCCAAGGTGTATTCGGCAATGAAATTTTTGACGGTGGTGGAGGTTTCTTTGCGGCCAATGGTGATTGGTTTGATAACTCTACCAGAGACCAAATGGCAAGATGGCAGAACCCAGGTGATGTCACCATGATTCCGCAAGCAAGATTGGGAGAATGCAACGGTTGCCAGGCATCCAGTAGATACCTTTCTGATGGAAGTTATGTCAGACTTAGAACGCTGACAATAGGTTATACTTTGCCATCAACCTTGCTCAGTAAGATGAGAATTGCAACTGCAAGGTTTTTCTTTACTGGCCAAAACCTGTTGACTTTCACCAAATATGCGGGATGGGATCCTGAAGTGAATGCAGATTATTTGGCAAGTAATGTCTTCCAAGGAAATGACTTCTATTCAGCGCCACAGGCTAGAATTTTATCATTGGGTCTTAATGTTGGATTCTAAATAGATATGAAAATGAAGAAATATATAATTATAGCAATATTGGGGCTTTCTACTGTATTCAGTAGCTGTAATGACGAGTTATTCTTAACCCCTTTTCAGAGTATAGATCAGAGCATTGCACTCAGTAATGATGCCAATGTCAAAAGTGTATTGATCGGAGCCTATGCAGAAACAAGAGATGTTGACCTGTATGGTGGAAGACTTCAGTTGTATGGTGAGATGCTAGGTGCAAACGGTGAAGTGAGATGGGAAGGTACTTTCAATCAACCCAGGGAAATTTTCAATAAGTCTATATTTGTCAACAACTCCTTTATAGAAGGTACTTGGGCTGCTGCCTATCGTGCCATCAACATTTCAAATAATGTTTTGGATGCATTGGAAGTTGTCAACGAAGAAGACAGAGATCGTGTGAGAGGAGAAGCTTTGTTTTTGAGAGGTTCCATGTATTTTGAACTGATCAAACTTTATGCACTTCCTTATGTTGCCGGAAATCCTGCTTCAAACTTGGGTGTGCCATTAGTGCTGACTCCAACCAGGGAAATCAATGAAGAAAGTTTTGTCAGCAGGAATACTGTTGAGGAGATATATACTCAGATTTTGAGCGACCTGACACAAGCTGAATCTTTGCTTCCAGCATCAAATAGTTTTTTAGCCAATTCTTATGTCACCGCAGGTCAACTTTCAAGAGTTTATCTACAGATGGAAAGATTTGGAGATGCAAGAGATGCTGCCAATAGAGCAATCACTCTCGCTACAGGTTTGCAAAAAACCCTTATCTTTAACTACATGGATGCTTTCAATACGGAGGGTAATTCAGCAGAAGACCTCTATGCCATTCAGGTAAACACCCAAGATCCAGCAAATGATATGTTCCTATTCTATTCCTTGCCCGAATTTGGTGCAAGGGGTGGTGATGTAGCCATCCTTGCCAATCATTTGACCCAATATGAGACAGGGGATTCAAGATTAGATCAATTTTTCACAGCTGCAGGGGAATTGAGAACTGCCAAATGGAGAGATCAATTTAGAAATGTGAAAGTGATGAGACTTGCTGAAATGTATCTTACCCGTGCAGAAGCTAATTTTAGAGAAAGTACTGCAATCGGAGATACTCCTTTGAATGATATCAACCTTATCAGGGCAAGGGTAAATCTACCTGCAAAGACTACCCTTACTTTAGCGGAAATTTTACAGGAAAGAAAAGTGGAATTGGCTCATGAAGGTCATATCATCCACGATGTGAAAAGAACCCGTGGTTCAATCAATGACAATACTGGAACTGATGTGTTTGCATTTGATAGTCCACGAATGGTCTTCCCGATACCTCAAAGAGAAATGGATGCCAATCCAAATTTGGTGCAAAATCCAGGTTACGGAAATTAATAGAACCCATCTAAATAAAAAAGCCACCTTTTTGGTGGCTTTTTTATTGCCCCGTTCGCTATACTTGTTACCATTAACTACCTTTGCGTGCAGAAAACCAAAACCCATTTATGACAGATTCAATCAAAAAAATCCAACTCAATGACCTCCATGAAGCTTTAGGGGGGAAAATGGTTCCTTTTGCAGGATACAATATGCCTGTCAGGTATTCTTCGGATATAGAAGAACATAAAACAGTCCGGGAAGGAGTCGGTGTTTTTGATGTTTCTCACATGGGTGAGTTTATGGTAAAAGGACCAAAAGCTTTGGATCTTATTCAAAAAGTAACTTCAAATGATGCCTCTAAACTTATCATTGGACAAGCACAATATTCCTGCTTTCCCAATGAGAAAGGTGGAATTGTAGATGATCTGATTGTGTACAAAATTGGAGAAGAAGAATACATGTTGGTGGTTAATGCCTCCAATATCGAAAAAGATTGGAACTGGATCAATCAACATAATGATATCGGGGCTGAATTGGAAAATATTTCGGATAGCCTATCGCTTTTTGCCATTCAAGGCCCGAAGGCCATAGAAGCCGTTCAGTCCTTAACTTCCATTGACCTTTCTACGATCAAATTTTATCATTTTACCAAAGGAGATTTTGCTGGGGTCAATGATGTCATCATATCAGGAACAGGATATACCGGGGCAGGAGGATTTGAAATTTATGTGAAAAATGAAGATGCAGAGAGAGTATGGAAGGCTGTTTTTGAAGCGGGAAAAGATTTTGGTATCAAACCCATTGGTCTTGGCGCTAGGGATACACTGAGACTGGAAATGGGTTATTGCCTTTATGGAAATGACATCAATGACGAAACATCTCCACTTGAAGCAGGACTAGGATGGATCACAAAATTTACCAAGGATTTTATCAACAGTGAAAATCTTAAAAAACAAAAAGAATCAGGGCTTGAAAAAAAACTCGTTGGTTTTATCATTCAGGAAAAAGGAATTCCACGTGCACACTACCCTATCGTAAACACTTCCGGGGAGATCATCGGTGAGGTAACCTCAGGCACCATGTCACCATCTATGGGTGTAGGAATAGGAATGGGGTATGTCAATTCTGAATATGCGATACCTGGAACGGACATTGCCATCACTGTCAGAAATAAGAACCTGCCTGCCAAAATAGAAAAACTTCCACTCTACAAGAAGTAATCAATAATACACCTCAACCTCGCCATTTACAATAAAAACTCAATGGCGAGGTTTTTTATTATATTTTATAAATGAAAAAAGTTGAAATTTGCCTCAGTCCTGAATTGATTCACTTGTATGATTTCAAAGGCAAAAACGTGGTGATTGTGGATATTTTCAGGGCTACCTCAACTATGATGGCAGCCTTGGCAAATGGTGTGGCCTCAATAACCCCTGTTATGGACCTGGAATCCTGCAGAACAATGGAAAAAGAAGGGTATGTCATTGCAGGGGAAAGGGATGGTAAAACTGCGGAAGGATTTACTTTGGGAAACTCTCCTTTAGCCTATTTGGGTAAAAAATTTGCAGATGAGAAAATTGCAATGACAACTACCAATGGCACGGTAGCAATCGAAAAAACCAGAGAACTGGCCAAAAATATCATACTTGGCGCTTTCGTAAATATAAAGGCAACAGCAGAATTCCTCATATCCCAAGAAACCGATATTCTGATACTTTGTGCAGGATGGAAGGGAAAATTCAATTTAGAAGATTCTCTTTTTGCCGGTGCATTGGTAAGTAGTCTACATCCTCATTTTGGCACGGACTGCGATACATCAATAGCCATGAGATCACTCTATGAAAGTAATGAACACAGATTACAGGTCTTTATGGGGCAAGCTTCCCATGCCAAAAGATTACAAAACCACAATATCGAATCAGATATTGTTTTTTGCCTTTCCCAGAATATTTATGATGTAATTGGGATATTAGAGGATGGCAAATTAGTTTCCCGATAGGATGAATATGGATTGCCACCAAATTATATTTTACAATCTTCACGATCAGATTCACATTGCCATCAAATTTATATACCTTTGTTGGCGTTCCGAAATCAATCATTTCACTGCAAAATTCCAATAAAACATGACGGAGGTTAAACTCTTTTCCGGTACCAACAGCCACTTACTCGCCGAAAAAATAGCAAAACATTACGGAAAACGTCTGGGAGATCTTACGATTTCCAAATTCAGTGACGGGGAGATGTCCCCAAGTTACAATGAGTCTGTAAGGGGATGTACTGTATTTTTGATCCAGACAACTAATCCGAATGCTGATAACCTGATGGAGCTTTGTTTGATGATAGATGCCGCGAAAAGGGCGAGTGCTTACAAAGTTTGTGCTGTCATACCCTATTACGGGTATGCCCGACAGGACAGAAAAGACAGACCAAGGGTTTCTATAGCTGCAAAGCTAATTGCAAATATGTTAACCTCTGCAGGTGCTGATAGGATCATGACCTGTGACCTGCATGCAGGACAAATTCAAGGTTTTTTTGATATACCTTTGGATCATTTGAACGGATCAGCTATTTTTGTGCCCTATTTGGAAAGGCTGGCCTTGGACAATATGATTTTCGCCGCTCCTGATGTGGGAGGTGTGGCAAGAGCAAGGTCTTATGCCAAGCATTTTGAAGTAGAAATGGTAGTCTGTGATAAGCACAGAAAAAGAGCCAATGAAGTGGCGTCTATGCAGGTTATTGGTGATGTTGAAGGTAAGGATGTGATACTCATTGATGATTTGGTAGATACTGCAGGCACATTGTGTAAGGCAGCTCAGATTATAATGGATAAGGGTGCTACCTCCGTTAGAGCTATAGCTACCCATGGCGTTCTTTCAGGGAATGCCTATGAAAATATTGAAAATTCTGTTCTTAAGGAGCTTGTGATCACCGATACCATACCTATGAAAGGAAAGAGTTCAAAAATCAGGGTCTTGTCGGTTGCAGACTTGTTTGCAAAAGCAATACATGCAGTAACTGGAAATACTTCTATCAGTGCATTGTTTATTTAGTGAATTACTTATTCAATTATATATATACTTAAATTAAAAATTTTATGAAATCTTTAGAGATTATAGGGTTTAAAAGAGCAAATCTCGATAACCAGGAATTGAACCAAATCCGTCAGGATGGTAATGTCCCTTGTGTAGTATATGGACCTGCTATCAAAGAGCAAATCCATTTCTACTCCCCTGCTATTTTGTTCAGAGACTTGGTGTACACGCCTGAAGTCCACATGGTTGATCTGAACATCGAAGGCGAAAAAATGAAAGCAGTATTGAAAGATTCCCAATACCATCCGGTATCAGACGTATTGTTGCATGCAGACTTCTTGGCTTTCAGTCCTGACAGACCAATTAAGTTTGAAATTCCTGTTGTGATCAAAGGTACCTCTCCGGGTATCATCAAAGGTGGTAAACTTGAAATCAAAACAAGAAGATTAGCTGTCAAAGGGTTGGCAGGAAATCTTCCTGACAGTATTGAAGTTGATATCAATAACTTGGATTTGGGTAAATCATTTAAAGTTGGAGATTTGAAAGTTGAAGGCTTTGAAATCCTGACCAGCCCGAATGTTTCCATAGTTACCATTGGTATTCCAAGAGCACTTAGAGGCAAAAAAGCTGAGTAATCAGACTTTAGAATACGATAAAATCAAATCCTGCTTAACCATAAGCAGGATTTTTTATTTTTGTGCAGCTTTTATATCAATCAAAACATGAAATATCTTATCGTGGGACTTGGGAATATTGGTCCTGAATATGAACTGACGAGACATAATGTAGGCTTCCTGACTGTTGACAGGTTGGCGGACAAATATGGTGCGGAATGGAAAAGTGGTAGGCTTGCTTTCACTTCAAATTTTAAGCACAAAAGCAGACAGGTTTATCTGATCAAACCCACCACGTACATGAATCTCAGTGGTAAAGCAGTGAACTATTGGATGAAGGAACTGAATATCCCAAAAGAAAACGTCTTGGTCATCGTTGATGATGTGGCACTTCCCTTTGGAAAGTTGAGAATGCGGGGAAAAGGTTCTGCTGCAGGCCACAACGGGCTCAAAAATATCGAAGAATTAACCGGTGGACAGGATTATCCCAGGTTGAGATTCGGAATTGGAGATGATTTTCCCAAGGGGAGGCAGATAGAATATGTGCTCGGCAGATGGACACAAAAAGAAATCGAGGAACTGCCAATTTTCATGGATAAGGCAATTGATATGATTTTAAGCTTTTGTACCGTTGGGATCAATATGACGATGACGCAGTTTAATGAGTGATTAGACTTGAGAGGCTAGATGGGAGATGTGTGGTATTTGAAAGACGTGAGACACAAGACACAAGACACAAGAATTAAGCCCGTCATTGCGCCTGCCTGCCGTTGGTAGGAGGAGCACTTCCATTAAACTTAATAATTGAGGTATTCCATCGTGCGACGTGGCAATCTCTAATTTTATTTCACCATATTTCCCTTCGATAAAAAAGTATTCTGGATAATCTTTTGAAATCCACTTTTTGAAAACTTACTTTGCATTCACTTCAGGAAACTGATTTATAAAGAAGAGGTGAGAGAACAGGCTCGAAGACCCTCTGGCAACCACCCCGACACATCGGGAAAGGTGCCAAAACCTGCCCGGCTAATCGGGGACTATAAATTGGAAATTATGCCATCTGCACAGATTTACACGTTATTTAAAGAAATTGTTTCGTCTTTAGGAATTTGTACCAAGTACAAAGTACAATGTACCAAGAGTTGGGAGACCAGCCATTTTCCGGGTATTGATATAAAGAAAATAACTTCTCTTGCAAATAACATTTCTGTCAAAAAATCTCATTTAACCACTTTTTATTACGGCCAAATCCAGATTTGCTACTGCTTTTGGGATCACTATTTGCTACTATTTCTACCGTCTTACTACTTTTATTTCTCATATATTTCAATGAAATATCTATCAATATCCAATCCCGAAAAAATCGGGACGAGTTATCTACAAGTATCTATTTCCATTTTATTTCAACCATATTTCTACTTTATTTCTACCCTATTTCAACCATCCCGAATCGCAAATTCGTTCGGAATCTGCGAAATTAACCATTAAACAAAACTTAAATGTCCCATTTTGAAACTGACGCCATCCGAATAGCCTCCTCCAAATCCAATCATAAGGAGCATTCTGCTCCATTGTATTTAAGTTCTAGCTTTACTTTTGATTCTGCTGAAGAGGCGAGACAGATGTTTGCCGATGAAATCGAAGGGAATATCTATTCCAGGTATGCGAATCCCAATTCTTCTGACCTGATCCAGAAAGTATGTGCCGCAGAAGGGACGGAGGACGGAATAGCTACTGCATCCGGAATGGCAGCCATGTTTGGCAGCATAGCTTCACTTTTGCAACAGGGAGACCATATCCTTGCTTCCCGTTCATTGTTTGGGTCGACACATCAATTGCTGACAAGGGTATTTCCAAAATGGGGAATTACATCAACCTATGGAGATATTTCTGATACGGCCAATTGGGAAAAGCTGGTCAAGCCAAACACCAAAATGCTCTTTATAGAAACCCCCTCCAATCCCGGTTTGGAAATCATTGACCTGGAATGGGCAGGAAAGTTTGCAGCAGCGCATAATCTGATTTTGGTGGTGGACAATTGTTTTGCTACTCCTTACCTGCAACAACCTGCAAAATGGGGAGCGCATATTGTGACCCATTCAGCAACCAAATACATTGACGGACAAGGCAGGGTTTTGGGTGGATTGATCTTGGGGAAACAGGAATTGATCAAAGAAGTACAGTTCTTTACAAGACATACCGGCCCTTCCATCTCCCCTTTCAATGCATGGATACTTGCAAAAAGCATGGAGACATTGGCTGTCAGAATGGATAGACATTGTGGCAATGCCCTAAAAGTTGCTGAATATTTTGAAGGCAACAAAGAGATAGAATTTGTGAAATACCCCTTCCTCCCCTCCCACCCCCAATTTGAACTGGCAAAAAAACAAATGTCGCAGGGCGGAGGAATTATTACTTTGACTGTAAAGGGAGGAATCCAAAGAGCACAGCGCTTTATTGATGGCTTACAGATGATTTCTGTCACGGCTAACTTGGGAGATAGCAGGAGCATCATCACCCATCCTGCTTCTACGACCCACAGCAAGTTGAGTGAGGAAGAAAGGGCAAATGTTGGCATTACTGATGGATTGGTAAGGTTGTCAGTTGGCTTAGAGCATTATGAAGACATCATTCAGGATGTAGAAAGGGCGTTGGATACCTCCAAATAGGATTTTCTCAAAGTTACCATTGACAGATTTATAATTGGATGGTTTTGAACTACAAAAAGCATTCAAGTCTATAAAAAACTTTGCCTTGTCACCTCGACGTCAGGAGAGGTCTACTGCCCTTCTTGATGTCATTACCCATTCTGAACATTTACCAAATGTTAAAGACTCGGAATGACGCCCTTTTTGATGTCATTTCCTTTCTATAAATGCCAATTTTCATAACTACCAATGACAGAATTAGAAATTGCCCCTCGTTCCGATAGCTATCGGAATCGGGGAACGGATAATTTGGTTAATTGAGGTGGGGTGTGGGAAAAGCGGCGCCGCCGCTTTTCCCACACCCCACCTCTCCAAAAGACGATCCCGGTGGCCGATCCCGATAGCTATCGCGGACGAGGCCCATTTATTTTTATTTTGGTGATTAAAATCAAATGAGGTCAGTTCAATTTTTTTTATGATTATTAGATTTTTTTGTCGCGTTTTACCACTATTCTACGTAGAGTCTAATAAATGCACAAACTATGAAAAAACTGCTCCTGCCCCTCTTTTCATTATTTTTCTTTGCCTGTGTGCCTTCCGAAGAATTTAAACCTGCAGAAGCAAATTTGAGGACATTGGCCACTTATGAAAAAGAACTGGCCAATTCAAGTACCAAATTCGCCCTTGATCTTTTCGCGCAGCTAAACGACCCCGAAGAACCCAATCAGTTCTATAGTCCTTATAGCATCCATCAGGCCCTCTCCATGACCATGAATGGGAATGAGGGGGAAGTTCTCCAAGAATTTGTTGATCTCCTGAGGTATGAGGGGATGAGTTTGGATGATGCCAATCGCGGTTCCAAAGAACTGACTGAATTTTTGCTACAAGTCGACCCTAAAGTGAAACTGGCCATTGCCAATGCCATTTGGTACAAGCAGGAGTATCAGGTGCAGGTGCCTTTCAAAGATACAGCGAGGGAATACTACAATGCTGAAATAGCCGGGCTTGATATGCTGAATCCCAATTCAGTCAATATCATCAACAACTGGATAGCCCAGAAAACCAACAACCTGATCAAAGACATGTTGGATGAAATCCCCTCCAATGCCGTCATGTACCTAGTAAATGCCATTTACTTCAAGGCTGATTGGAAGTATCAATTTGTTGCTTCAAAAACAAAAAAGGAAAACTTTTATCCCAGTCCCGGAAATGCTGTTCAGGTAGACATGATGGACTTGGATAAACCTTCCGCATTTAGAAGCTATTCTGGGAGCGGATACCACTACTTTGAAATCCCCTATTCCACAGGACAATACGCTATGGGAATTCTTTACAATCAAGAAGGAAATCTTGATCAGGTAAGCCAATATCTGAATTTGGGCAACCTTGACATGTGGAGAAAGGATGCCCAAGAAAGAAATTTCATCCTCAAAATGCCGAAATTCAAGATGAAGTACAAAATGGCAAACATGAAAGATGACTTGATAGCAATGGGATTAGTCAGACCTTTTTCCTTCCATCCCGATAACTTCACCAAATTGTTTTCCAATCCCACTGATGACCTGAAAATTTCAAGGGTGATCCATGATGCCATGATTGAAGTAGATGAAAAAGGTAGTGAGGCGGCAGCAGCTACAATAGTGGAAGTAGTAGTCGAAAGAACATCAGCGCCACCTATTCCAAGTGTCATTGTATTGGATAAACCTTTCATTTTCTTTATTCAGGAAAAACACAGTGGTGCGATTTTGTTTATGGGAAAATTGGGTGATCCTTCAAAACTTTGATGTTATGTTAGTTATGATAAGGAGCTTCTTCATTTTGACATTGATAATAATTTCTTCCTGTGCAAATGACAGCGAGCTTCTTGATGAATCCTGTCAGGAAAGTTTTCTTTATGAAAATATTTCTTTTACCCCTAGGCTGCTGGCAAGCCCCAAAATGCAACTCTGACAATTAAACGATTTATAGAGAAGTTTAAAAATATTAGATTAATACTCCAACTTTTCCGAACGTATAAGTATCCTATTAATAGTGGCAAATTTGAAAAAATGAAAAGGACTTTAGGAATTTTAATTCTACTCATAATGATATCGTGCGAGGACGATGTTACACCGGTTTATGACATTTATAACGAATGGCAGTGGGTAAAGACAACCTTTGACACAAGGGGAAGACCTATAACTCCACTGGACGTTGATTCAACACACTACTATACTTTTACAAGAGAAGGGAAACTAATTATTAAGAATAATAGCAGAATGATTATTACAGAACTTGATGTTGTTTTTGAGACAAATGATAACTTCAGAATATTTAGAATTCAAGATTCCGAAATTGTTTTTGGATATGGTATCAATTCAGACACATTAGGAATATGGCAAGCAAATTCAATATGGCCACAGACAAACATTTATAAAATAGCTAAATGAAAATTCGGTTTCGAATACCGTAGCCGGCATAAACTAAACCGACTGGTGTTGTATTTGTGGAATTTAATGACTTTGAAAAAAGAAACCCAAATCCAATTAGAAAACGGATTAGAATGGGAAGGATCAACAAGCCTGACCCAAAGGTTTGTAGTAAAAGACGTAATAACAGGCTTTGAACCATTGGAGATCGCTAGAAAGGCAAAAAATGAATTGGATTCCAAATGGGTTGCTGCTGACTTTATCGTTCCTATCAATAATTGGCCTTAACCTAATTTAAATACTTTTTCACCTGAATTTTTCTTCCCCGAAATAAATTTACCTTGGGATTTTAAGCTTTCCAGTTTTGATTTATGTTTTTCCCTTAAAATCCTTAATTTCGAATAAACCCATTCAACCCAATCAACTATGACAACCCACTGGCAGGAAGAAATTGAATTGATAAAATCCGTTGTGGAAAAAACTGAACTGCAGCACGCGATCAAATGGGGTATAGATGTATATACCCTGAATGGACAGAATATCATTGGTATTGCTCCTTTTAAGGCATATATAGGAATTTGGTTTTACAATGGCGTGTTTATGTCTGATCCTTTGAATGTCTTTGTGAATGCCCAAGAAGGAAAAACCAAAGCGTTGAGACAATGGAGATTTACAAGTAAGGACGAAATCAATCCCGATCAGATTTATTCCTATCTCCTGGAAGCAATAGCCAATGAAAAGGCAGGGAAAAGATTGGTTCCTGATAGGTCTGCCAAATTTGAAATCCCCGAATTACTTCAAAAGGCTTTCGAAGAAGATGCTGAATTGAAAGATAGTTTCTTCAAACTCAGCCCCGGCAAGCAAAAAGAATATGCGCTCCATATTCAGGAATCCAAAAGGGAGGAAACAAAAATCTCCCGTTTGGAAAAAATCAAGCCGATGATTTTGGAAGGTAAAGGACTGAATGACAAATACAAATAACTTGGTCATGACAGAAAACAAAACCAAAGAGACAGAAAAATCGGTTGAAGATTTTATCAACGCTGTTGAGGATCAAAAGAAAAGGCAGGACAGTTTTGAGTTGCTGAAGTTATTTCAGGAGGTTTCAGGATTTGAACCCAAAATGTGGGGAGATAGCATTATTGGCTTTGGCAGCTATCATTATAAATATGCAAGCGGCAGAGAGGGGGATTTTCTATTAATTGGCTTTTCCCCGAGAAAAAATGCCATATCCCTTTATTTGTCATGTGACATTGAAGGTCAGCATGCCTCAATTCTTTCAAAACTGGGAAAATTCAAAAACGGAAAAAGTTGTTTGTATGTCAACAAATTGGAAGACATCAATATAGAGGTCCTGATAGACTTAGTCAAAGCATCTATGGATTTTACATTGAAGAAATATCCCAATCAATCATGAAAGTCACCATCACTTACCTTGAACTTAAGAGCCCCTTTTTATTTTTCAAATTATCCAAACAAGCACTTGCCATTACGCGACAAATAAAAAAAAGCAATTGCTTGGGCATGAGAAAAAAAGGGGTTTGGACGAAGCACTATACCATGACTATGTGGCCGGATGAAAAATCACTGAAAGAGTTTTCCAAAAGCGGCGCCCATTTTCAGTCCATGAAAAAATCGGGGCAAATCGCAAAAGAAATCAAAACCCTTACCATAGATTCAGACAAATTTCCTGATTGGAAAACAGCAAAAGAAATTTTGAAAAATTCCAAACCATTGACTTTCCCATAAAATTAAAAATCTTGATTGATAGCTAAGGGTAAAGGCCTTGGAGGGCAGCCAAGTGGATGATGGATCAAGTCCGGGAGCAAGATAGGATTCCGACACCTCTACGTGTTCATCAAACTGCCAGATAGGTCTTCCAGCAATCCGTGCTTCCGGATCTGCACCTAAGTATCTGGTGAAATAAAAATATGAAATCGTTCATAATCTCCACTTTTTCTCTAAATTTGATTGAGATGTTCAAGCAGTACATATCCATCTTTTTTCTTACCCTAGCCCAAGCGATGTTGTTGGGGCATAGTATTTTTCCGCATCACCACCACGATCCATTGGACATGTATAGTCATCATGTATATCCATGTGAACAACATCATGGAAATGACCATGATACAGGTAAGCAACACAGCTCGGATATTTTCTCCTTGATTCAACATGGTCAAGCAGGAATAGAGTGTATCGCCTGCCCCCATATGGATCAACCGGTTCAAAAACAATTATTTGAATTTGAATCCGAAGTGGCCGAAAATAAAAGACTTTACAAAAAATTCCTTGGCATATCTAAGAACAGCCACCCCTATTCCACATCTTTTTATTCCAAAATTTCTGAACTGTTACCGGACAGTTTGAGGGCCCCACCGTCACAGGTGTGATCATTTTGAAGATCAGCAGAGTCATTTATTTTGACTAGGCCTTAATAAAATTTAAGTTACCATTAAAATCAACCTTTATGAATCGGGCAAAAATCCTTTTGACCTGTGGTTTGGCATTTTTGGCTTCCTGCCAACAAGCGCATGACCATAGCCATGATGAACAAGAATTCCAAACCGTTGCGCTGACCGCATATTCAGAAAACATCGAACTGTTTGTCGACTTCGAACCCATGGTTGCCGGCAAAACCACTACCATGATGGTCCATGTCAGTCTGATGAATGAGCGGTTCATCCCTTTGGAAAATGGCACAATCAATGCTGTTTTTTCAATGAGTGGAAAAGAAACAAAATCCAGTTCCAATAAACCCGAAACTCCGGGAATTTTTGAAATGGAATTGGATCCTGAACTTAGTGGAGAAGGAAATCTGACTTTTGAGGTTCAAACGCCTTCGTTTACAGATTTCATCAGATTCGAAAATATCACTGTTTTTCCAGACATCGTTTCTGCATCGAGGTATAAAAAGCCAAGCGATTCAGGTGATGAAATAACTTATTTGAAAAATCAGACCTGGAACATTGAATTTTCAAATGCACCTGTAAGGAGGGAGTCATTTCGCGAAATCCTGAAAACAAGCGGTCAGGTATTGCCCGCACCGGGAGATGAAACAGTCATCACAGCCAATTCCAATGGGGCAGTTTTGTTTGCAACGAATAAGACAGTGATCGGGTCTGAATTAAAAGCTGGAGATCACCTTTTTACCATCAGCAGCGCCAACCTGACTCAGGAGAATCCTGATGTTTACTTCAATGAAACCAAAGCCAAATACGAACTGTCAAAAGCAGAATTCCAAAGAGCAGAGATTTTGGTAAAGGATAGGATCATTTCGCAAAAAGAATATTTACAAGCAAAGATGGAATTTGAAAACATGGAATCCACCTTTCAGGCAGTATCCAGGAATTATTCGAGATCAGGTCAAAAAATCAGCGCCAATTCCCCTGGCTTTCTGAAAAATCTCATGGTCACAGAAGGTCAATATGTTGAAGCGGGTTTCCCAATGGCTTTGGTCAGTAAAAACAAAAAAGTCCTACTTCAGGCCAATGTATCTCAGAAATATTATAACAAACTGCCCGGAATTTCCGCTGCCAATTTTAGAATCATTTCAGATGAAAAAGTTTTTGATTCAGAAAGGATGAACGGCAAAGTTGTTTCCTTCGGTAAAAGCGCTTCGGCAAACTCCTCCTACATTCCGATCACTTTTGAAATTGACAATATCGGCAATATAATCCCTGGCGCAATTGCAGAAGTCTATTTGAAGTCATCACCCATTCCTGATGCCTTGATCATTCCGGTTTCAGCCCTTATGGAAGAATTGGGGAATTTCTATGTCTTTGTTCAAACCGGGGGAGAAAGTTTTCAAAAGAGAGAGGTAAAGCTCGGCGGAAATGACGGTATAAATGTCCATATACTCTCAGGCCTGAAGGAAAATGAAAGGGTTGTCACCAAAGGAGCTTACGCCATCAAATTGGCCTCTGCATCAGGAGCAATTCCGGAGCACGGTCATAGCCATTGATTTTTAAATTCTGTCCACTTCAAATCTTAGGATTTAGAAATTTTAAAAGAAGAAAAACATGCTTAATGCGATATTAAAATTTTCATTGCATAACCGACTTCTGGTGCTGACATCATTTGCTTTACTATCACTGTTTGGCACTTATGTGGCATTCAATATGGAAGTGGATGTATTTCCGGATTTGACGGCCCCAACGGTCGTTATTTTAACCGAAGCTCATGGAATGGCTCCTGAAGAAGTGGAAAGATTGGTCACTTTCCCAATTGAAACTTCTGTCAATGGTGCCACCAATGTCAGAAGAGTAAGGTCTGCCTCATCAGGAGGATTCTCAGTGATTTGGGTGGAATTCGAATGGGATACTGATATCTATCGGGCCAGGCAGATTGTCAACGAAAAACTGGCAACCATTGGAGAATCCTTACCTATAGGCGCAGGAAAGCCTGTCATGGCACCACAATCCTCCATTATGGGAGAGATCATGTTTGTCAGTTTGACTGCGGATAGTACCTCCATGATGGACTTAAGGACGCTTTCGGACTGGATTATCCGCCCTAGGTTATTGGCAACAGGTGGCGTTGCACAGGTGATTGTTTATGGCGGGGATTTCAAACAATATCAGATTTTGGCCAATCCCCAAAGGATGGGTTTTCATGGTGTTACTTTGGAAGAATTGATGAAAGCCGGAGAGGAATCCAATGGCAACTCTTCAGGTGGATTTGTGTATGAGTATGGAAATGAATACATCGTCAAAGGAATAGGCAGAACCAATTCCATAGAAGAAATCGGACGGTCAATCATAAAACATGCTAATGGACAAATTATCAGGATTGAGGATGTTGCAGAAGTCAAAATAGGTGCAGCACCAAAAATCGGAGATGCTTCCAGTAATGCCAAGCCAAGTGTTGTGCTAGCTGTCTCCAAACAGCCTGATGTCAATACACTTTTGCTGACCGAAAAAATTGATGAGGCCTTGGAAGATCTTCAAAAAACACTTCCTGAGGATATCAAAATAGACACCAAAGTATTTCGGCAAGCTGACTTTATCAACGCTTCCATTAGCAACATTCAGAAGGTATTATTGGAAGGCAGCGCATTTGTTGTCATCGTATTGTTCCTGTTCCTGATGAATTGGAGGGCAACAGTCATTTCACTTTTGGCCATACCGATATCATTGCTTGTTGCCATCCTAACATTAAAATGGCTGGGATTCACCATCAATACCATGAGTTTGGGTGGTATGGCCATCGCAATCGGTGATTTGGTGGACGATGCCATCATTGATGTTGAAAATGTTTTCAAACGGTTGAAAGAAAATGCCAAGCTTCCTGAACAGCATAAAAGAAATCAACTAGAAGTAATTTTTGATGCTTCATTCGAAATCAGGCATTCCATCATCAATGCTACTTTTATCATTATTGTGGCCTTTATCCCTTTGTTCTTTCTATCGGGAATGGAAGGTAAATTATTGGCGCCTTTGGGAATTGCGTTTATAGTGGCATTATTTGCTTCATTGATCATAGCCATCACACTTACCCCTGTTCTCTGCAGCTACATGCTGACCGATGAAAGCAGGCTGATCAAACAGGACAGAGAAAGTTGGCTTGTGAGTAGGCTGCAAAATGGATATGGGATCTTTCTTGAATATGCCATGAAGTGGAAAAAGCTGTTTATTGGTTCCGCTCTGGCTATGCTAGTTGTAGCAATCTTGGCTTTTACCCAATTGGGAAGAAGTTTCTTACCGGAATTCAATGAGGGGGCGCTTACCATCGCAGCTGTTTCATTACCAGGGCTATCGCTCGAAGAAAGCAATAAGATAGGTAGAAGAGTGGAAGAAGCTCTATTAAGTGTTCCTGAAGTGATTTCAACTACCCGTAGAACCGGACGGGCAGAATTGGATGAGCATGCACAGGGTGTCAATTCATCAGAAATTGAGGTTCCATTCCTCTTGGAAGAAAGAAGTCGGGACGAATTTTTAGAAGAGGTAAGGGAAAAGCTTTCACAGATCAAAGAAGCTAATGTCACCATAGGCCAACCAATTTCCCATAGAATCGACCATATGCTTTCAGGTACAAGGGCAAATATTGCCATCAAAATCTTTGGTTCTGACCTGAACAGGATGTACAATTTGTCCAATCAGATCAAAAATGAAATACAGGGAATTGAGGGATTGGTTGATTTGCAGGTAGAGCCGCAGATTGAAATCCCACAAATACAGATCAAAGCCAATAGGGAATTGCTAAGCCATTATGGTATCAGCATTGGCAAATTCAATGAATTCGTAGATGTGGGTCTTGCCGGTGAAAAAGTTTCAGAAATCTATGAGGAAAACCGGTCCTTTGATCTTATAGTGCGCTTTGATGAGGAGAACAGGATCAAAATGGATCATATCATGAATACCCTCATTGATGCTGAAAACGGAGAAAAAATCCCTATACATTATGTAGCTGATATTGTAAGCGGCAGCGGCCCAAACACCATCAACCGGGAAAACGTACAGCGAAAAACTGTAGTCTCGGCAAACGTGACAGGACGCGATCAAAAGAGCGTGGTGGATGATATCAGAGCCAAAATATCCGAAAATATCCAACTTCCTGAAGGCTACCATGTGGAACTTGGCGGGCAATTTGAAGCAGAAGAAGAAGCTTCCACTACCCTTTTGGTCACCTCGTTTTTTGCCATTCTGATTATTTTCATGATCCTATTTCAGGAGTTCAAAAAAGTCACCCTCGCCTCCATCATATTGATCAATCTCCCCTTGGCTTTGATCGGTGGTATATTAAGTATTTACTTCACAAGTGGCATTTTGAGTATACCTGCCATCATCGGTTTTATCACCCTCTTTGGTATTGCCACCAGAAATGGAATTCTACTTGTTTCGCATTACGAAAACCTGATGAAACAGGGACTAAGTCTCTATGAAACTGTGATTCAAGGTTCACAAGATAGATTGAGTCCTATTCTGATGACAGCCATCACCGCAGGCCTTGCATTGATCCCATTGGCTTTGGCGGGGGATCTGCCCGGAAATGAAATCCAAAGCCCGATGGCTAAAGTGATTTTGGGCGGTTTGACCACTTCTACGCTACTTAACCTGATCATTGTTCCCATGGTCTATTTTCTAGTCAACTCAAAATCTGAAACCAAATGAAAAAGTCCATCCTACTATTTGCATTTTCATTTTTGGCTTTTGTGACTCTTCGAGCACAATCGAGCTTTGAGCTCATTATGTCAGAGATTGAAAAAAACAACAAAACCTTACAGGCAAATTACCAAAAACAACAAGCTCAGAATCTTCAATTCAAATCGGAAATGCCTCTTTACAACCCCAATATCGAGTATGATTATTTGTATGGATTTCCTTTAAGCGCAGGAAATCAAATTGATGTTTTATTCAATCAGGCCTTTGATTTCCCCACAGTGTATGGTAAAAGAAAACAGCTTGCGAATGAACAAATCGCCCAATCCTCCTACAATTTTGATGCTGCAAGGCAGGAAATTCTTTTTGAAGCTCAGTCAACCTGTATTGAGTTGGTTTATAGAAATAAACTTCAGGAACAATACGACCAAAGAAAAACATTTACTGAAAACTTACTCAGCGATTTTGAAACCAAATTGGAAACGGGAGATGGAAACATTCTTGATGTAAACAAAGCAAGGTTACAACTGATTGAAATCAACAAAGAATTTCAATTAAATCAGTCAGAAATTAACCAACTCAACCAACAACTTACTGCACTCAATGGTGGGATTGAATTATCCTTTACAGAAACCATTTATCCGGAAATGGATCCGATACCATTTTTTGAGGATTTGTATGATGAAATTCAGACAGAAGACCCTACGCTTAAGTTTATTGAGTTGGAAACTGTGACTGCAAAAAAGCAATTGGAACTCAGCAAAGCTCTTGCCCTTCCAAAAATGGAAGCAGGTTACCGTTATCAGGGAATTTTGGGACAAACCTTCAACGGATTTCATATCGGCACAAGCATTCCGCTTTGGGAAAACAAATACAAAGTCCGCCAAAGCGAAGCTGCTGTCTTATTTTCGGATTTACGGGTCAGGGAATACCAAAATGAGAAGTTTTTTGATGTCAAACAGCTGTTTGAAAAATATGAGAAATTGTCAAGAACCTTCAATGAATATAAAACGGTGCTTTCGGCTATAAACAGTTTAGAGTATTTGGACAAGGCCTTGGAGGTCGGCCATATCTCTACCATCGTATATTTTATGGAGTCCAATTATTACTATATGGCCTATAACAATTTCCTGTTGACAGAAAAAGATTACTATGCCGTCAAAGCAGAGATATTGAAGTTTAGGTTGTAGGATTAGCTATTCGGTATTTTTAATGCCGAATCCAGATAAATTGGGATTTGTAATCCCAATCTTCACCTCAAGCCTTGCATACCGGAATTACAAATTCCTCCTTATCCGTTCTCGAGATTACAAATCCCGAGAAGCTAATGAAGTAAAATAGCAGGACATTTAGCCAAATTTTGCCTTATGCACAAAAATTATTCCAGGCACCCTAATTGAATAATGGTTAGCTCTCTTAACAATCCCATTAAAATATAAGTCCTTATTTTTTTATCTTCAAAATCAGTGAGTGTATTCTTAATTCTTAAATTAAATGGCTATTTTTTGAGTTCAAATCAAAACCTATTCACCTATGAACCTAAAAATAAGCCGAAAACCATTCCCGGTTTTTTATCTTGTCATCTATATCTTGATTTTTAGCCAATGCACTCCATCCGGTCCTGATTGGAAAAAAGAAAACCTGACTCTTATAAAGAAATACGGATTGACGGAAAGTCAAATTCCCGGACTTCCATCTACTACCCTGGATTCAAATCCTGAAGCTGCGCAGGTCACCAATCTGAGCAATGTTGAAAGTATTGAACTGCATCCCGGTGTTCAGGCCAAGGTAATTTGGGGTTCCGGAACGATGATGGCAGAACTCCTGCTTGATCCGCAAGCCCAAATTCCCGAAGAAACATCAGAGGTCGACAGGTTTGTTTTTATTATGGATGGAGAGACCGAAGCCCTTATCAACGGGACTCCTGTTTCCATGGTATCCAGAAAAAGGGAAGCCCCGGATGGTATTCATAGCAGTACCCCAAAGATTGATTTTGTATACCTTGAAAAGGGCAGTAAATTCACTTTAATAGCAGGGCCAACAGGAGCCAAGATATATGAAATATATAGTCCACTTCGTAAAGAATACCTCCAAAAAGCAGGTTTAGAAAAACTTCCATCCGAAATTAAGGATATTGAAAACCCTCTTTCCCCCAATATTGAACCCAACACCGTTTATGACCTCTATGATATCCAACTTTCGGAGTTAGCTCCGGGAGCTTTCTCAAGATTGATATCAGGCAGGAATATGCTCTTAAGCTTTATTTCCATGGACCCGGATGCGGTGTTTGGACATCATATACACCCGGAAGAACAAATCATGTTTGTATTGAGGGGTTCTGTTGATGAAATTTTGTTGGATCGCAAAAAGCTGATGGAAAGCAATGATGTGGTTCTTATTCCTGGAAATTTTGTCCATGGTGCCGAAATCAGGGATTTGGGTGCTGACGCTTTGGATATTTTCTGGCCTTCCCGCAATGATTATCTGGAAAAGGAACAGGAAAGAATGAACACTTTCCATGAATTCATTCCAAAAGAGGCTGAATTGGAATTGGTCATAGACGGCAAAAAAACCAAACCTGAACTTTTCTTTACAGAAGGCCCAAAATGGATGAACGGAAAGCTTTATTTCTCCAACATGTATTTTGACCAGGATTACAATGCTGATCCAAAAAGGAGTTCAACCGTGGTCATGGATCCTGATGGAAGTTACAGAAACATTACTGAAGGTAAGATGCAGACCAATGGACTATATCCCTACAAAAACGGCAACCTTTTGGTTTGTGACATGATGGGACATCAAGTGGTTGAAATGACCCCAAATGGACAGGTAGTGAGGGTGCTTGCAGATAAATATGAGGGGAAACCCATTGATGGCCCCAATGATATCATCACGGATTCAAAGGGAGGATTTTATTTTACTGATCCCCAATTTACCATGGAAGCTGAAAAGTTTCAACCAGGCCGAGCAGTTTACTATGTCTCAGCCAAAGGCGAAATCAAAAGGATCACCGAACCCAATGAGTTTGCCATGCCCAATGGGATTTTACTTTCACCTGATGAAAAGACCTTATATATCAACAACTGTTTTGACAAAGAAGATTGGTATCCCGTCCAAAGCGACAAAGACAACTATATATGGGCTTACGATGTCAATGAAGATGGAAGCATCAGCAATGGCCGACAGTTTGCAAAGGTCTTTCTGACAGAAGATGTACTTGATAGGCAGGGCAGGTCTTCCGGTGCTGATGGGATGGCCATTGACAAAGAAGGCAATATCTACGTGGCAACCTATTATGGTGTACAGATTTTTGACAACACAGGCAAATTTGTCGGCATGATCAATATGCCCTCATTTCCTGTAAGTTTGGCTTTTGGGGATGAAGATATGAAGACACTTTACATTGTCAGTTACAGCAAAGTCTACAAGATCAGAACGAATAAGGAGGGGTATGTGAATTATTTGTAGGTTGATTACATAAAAGTCAAGTCCTGATAGAACTTGACTTTTATGCATTAAACCTTCGATACGCCACTGACCGCCAAAAGTCTCACGCCATAGTTCTCTGGATCTTATACCACTTACCTCTTCTCGATTCTAGTCTCTCGGTTCTCCCCTCTTGTTTCTTGGTTCTTGTTTCTTGTCTCTTGTCTCTTGTTTCTTGGTTCTTGTCTCTTGTTTCTTGATTCTTGGTACATCGAACTTTGTACAATTCCCTCTCCTACCACGTCCTCTTACTCATCATCTGATCCAATTCCTGTCGGGTCATGGTGCCGAGTTCGGGATGTTTTTCCAACCATTGCAGAAAGGCGACTTTGATTTCATCTGTCCACTGACTGTCGATTTCGCCGGTGCTGTAAATATTATTCCGCACCATCTCGAAACCGAATTGGTCTTTTCTTACCACAAATTCCGCAACAGAGACCACAGCTTCGGCCAAATGCGCAGGTACAAATAGTACCCCTTCTACCGTTGCTATCACCAAATCCCCCGGAAGCACAATGGCATTTCCAATTCGGATAGGTGTATTAAGTCCCATCAGGACCATTTCTTCAGTGAATGAAGGATGAAAATCCCGGACAAATGCATTGAACCCAGGAATATTCCTGATTTCCTGCAAATCTCTGGAGGCACCATCGAATACTACCCCATTGCCTGATTTACTGAAAATGGAATTGGCCAATGTTGATCCCATGATGGGTCCACCTCCTATTTTTCCAAAAGCATCGGCAACATACAAGTCACCCGGCACAAGCGTATCAATGGGCCAAGCGTTGGTATTCCCTTTCCTTCCTTCTTTGGCACCTCTTTCCTTGATGTTGCGTTCCACATCCGGTCTATTGGGCAAGTACATGGCAGTGACGGCACGTCCTGTCATCAAGGTTTCATTTACCATTTTCCATCCGCCTTCGTATTGGTTATTATACCCCTCGTTCCGAAGTGCATTCCATGCATCGTCTATCATGATATGCTTGGCCCTTTCCAATAAATCATCGGGGATTTTTGGTCTGCCATCCGGAAAACGCTCTCCCTTCCATTCCGAAGTAAGAAAAATCATTTCTTCTTTGGAAATAGTTTGAGCAGGTAAAATGCCAATAAAAGATATTAGACAAATAAAAATAACTGTGATTCTAAACTTCATTACTTGTTGGTTTTATAGCAGGTATACAAATTTTGTTTCGACTCAATTAACGATTATCATCTCCCATCACCTCATATCCTTTCCATTTGAATTCTTTGGCAAGATCAGAGGCGGCAGGCCAGGCAATGTCATGTTGCTTGCTGGCAACCCATTTTCTTCGGTTTTCTTCGGTATCAAAGGAAATCATGATCTGGTAATTGTAGCTGGTCTGTTCTGCCTGAATCTCCTTGGAGATGTTCTCTGGAAACAGACGTAAAAGTTTTGAACCCAAATACCCTTGCTGCACTACCATGGCCGGCACATATATAGAATGGTACATATCTTCAAAGGCTTTGGCATTTTCCTTGTCCACCACAAATTCCATTTGCAATGAAATTCCTTTTGACTGGGTTGATGCATTCGCATGGGCATGTTTGGACGGCATTATACCGATTACCAACAATTCCAAATCCTCACTTCCATCATTTGAGAAACTCAAATGCTCTCCCAATGAACCAAAGAAGGCATCATGCGCTTTGAAGTTCCCCAAGTCATTTCCAATTGCTACACTGCCATTGCCCTTTGTAACATAATACACTTCTTCAAATCCTTCAAGTTTTCGTGTTATCCCCTTACTTCCTGCAGGAATGACCACATGATCAACATGATTCCAGTCTGTACTGAAAATCTCTGGACCAAGAATCCTACGATATAAGACACCTTCTCCCCCATAAGCTGGATTATCAGCTCTGAGCTTTTCTTTTTCCAATCGTCCATTGACAAAGGTGGGGATAGGATCCAGTGTTGCTCCTACGCGGGTATCACCAAGGTCAAAGTTATCAGTCTTTCCCTTTGTGCGGCTGACGGCAAAGTTGAGCCAGGTCAAGCCCTTGTCAGAGGAATTATATATGGCGTGGGAGTCTCCCATCTTGCAGGGAACTACTGCCGGGGCCTTGATTTTTGAAGTTCTTCCGTTAACAGTGAATTCTGCCTCACCATCCAAGATGACAAACATTTCTTCAATGCTATGGTGGAAATGATGGCCAATGCCGGATTTTCCTTGAATTTGTCCTGCATGGAGGTAAAGGAAGTTTGAAGCAAGGTCATTTCTCCCTATCAATTGGGTAAAGCCCATTTTTCCTGCCCCTGCATGCACCCCGGACAATTCTCTGTATTTGGTCTGGTCATTGGGGATTATTCTATCTTTAAGGGACTGTGCATTGGCCTGAAATGCCAATACAATACTTGCCAAAATGATTAATCTTTTCATAGGTCGTCTGGGATTAGTTTTTTACAAATTTCTAGAATGAGGTGGTATCATTTATTCCCTGGTAAGGCATATACTACATACCCTTTTGGCAAAGCCCCTGGTTTTTTGGAATGGTTATAGCTATCTCTGGCAAAATTGGAAGTGGCATTGATGACCAGGTATTGTTTCCCGTTTAACATATACATGCTGGGCTGTGCATTGGATTCCCTGCTGAGGGTTTCTTCCCACAGGAGCTTTCCGTTTTCTGCATCAAAGGCATAAAGTTTCCCTCCCTTGGCGGTGGAAAACACAACCCCTGTAGAAGTAACGATCATTCCTTTTCTCAAAACCCCACCGGGCGCTCCTTTGCTTTGGTCCCCTTGCACATAGAGGGAGTCTTGGCCTACAGGCATTCTCCATTTGATAACCCCTTCATTCAGATCATAGGCTACGATGGAAGACCAGGGCGGTGCAGCCAATCCTGGCCATTCCAAACCATATTCCGTGGTGTACCTATCAGTTGGATGTTCGGTATCTTTAGGATAAGCTGACATTGCAGGAGCCCTGTTTTCATCAGGTCTGATTTTGACACCACCCGACGCTACGACAGGCCCTTCCGGCGTTTTTGGCTCGAGGTTTCTTCTGAAGTTGAAGCTGGCAGGGTTACCTCCCAAATAACGGTACATGGCTTTTAATGTTTCTTCATCTACATGTACGAAACCTGGCATTTGACCCTTCCCATTGATCACGGCACTTCTGAATTCATCAAAGAAAACATGTTGTCCAATATTCACAAGAGACGGACCTACCCCTCCTGCCATGTCTACGCCATGGCAAGTCTGACAGGTTGAAGAATACAGAGTTTTTATACGTTGCACCTCATTCACAGATAAGTCTATTTTTGGAGGCTCTACTTTATTCAGTTTGTAAATTGAAGCGTGTTCCTGAGTCAGTAAATACATCATTCCATTTTGAGGATCAGCAGCAGAGTTGCCATAATTAGCGCCCCCCAAGGCCCCGGGCATCATCATCGTCTCATATTGGTCTGATGGAGGAACATATAAGCCTGACTTGGCTTCTTCCAATCTTTTATACCATGCTTGTTTGATACTATCGGGAAAATATGGATTCAGGGTTTCCTTTGTAACCTCATTTCTGGTAAAATTTGGAAGCGAGGATATAGGTTGCGTAGGCCAAGCCTCTTCCCCGGGCATTGCACTTGGAGGGAAAGGTTTTTCTTCAATCGGAAATAAAGGCTCACCTGTAACCCTGTCAAAAACAAATACAAAGCCATGCTTGGTAGCTACTGCCACAGCATCTATTTTTTTCCCATTCCGGTCAACTGTCAACAACTGTGGCGCGGGTGACAAATCATAGTCCCAAAGGTCATGGTGGACAGTCTGATAATGCCATATTCTTTCACCTGTATTAGCATCCAATGCTACAATCGAATTGCCAAAAAGGTTACTTCCGATCCTGTCAGCGCCATAATAATCATAGGTTGGTGAACCTACCGGAAGGTAAGCAATTCCCCTTTCTGTGTCCACTGTGATTTCACTCCAAACATTCACCCCTCCCACATATTTGTAAGCATCCTTTGGCCAGGTGTCATACCCAAATTCACCGGGATGAGGGATGGTGTGGAATATCCATTCCATCTTGCCGGTCACCACATTGTATGCCCTTACATGTCCCGGAGGAGAGAAGTAATTCTCTCCGGGCGCTGAACCTATGATCAATAAATCCTTATAAATCACTCCTGGCATCATGGGCTGTATCCTCCTTATCGAAGTAGGGTCACGGTCAACCCCCTCTCTCAGGTCAACATATCCATCTGTTCCAAAACTCATCACAGATAGACCGGTAACTGCATCTATGGCCTGAATGGTATTACTGATTGTAAAGATCAATCGTTTGTCTTTTTTGTCCTTGCTTTCCCAATAATTGATACCCCTTCTGGTCAGCCCCATAAGATTGGCATGGATCCAAATTTCCTCTTGGGTAACCACATTCAGTGCTATAAGTGAAGAGTTTTTACCCATCACATACATCACTGTATCCACAATGATAGGGCTGAAAAAATACGGGGTCTCATCCTCTGTTGGATACATCCAAGCCACTTTCAATTGGGAAACATTTGCCTTCGTAATTTCATCTCCATCAAAAAACTTGGACTGATCCGGACTTCCCCCATAGTGTGTCCAAGTGGCATGTCGTTCTGTAGAAGCTTCTTTTTGACAAGCTGAAAATAAGGTCAATATAAATATTCCGAAAACAATCGGAACTTTTGAGTTTATAGGTTTTCTTGGGCTCATTAATATTTTTAAATTAAGTATCAACATATCATCCGCTTATCATTTTAAAGATTTGGGGATGGCAATGAATTTGAGATGAATACCCTGTGTGGTTTTTTCACAAAGGTCAATCAAAATTAACAACACTAAATATATGGGCAGATGTCCATTTTCCAAAGATAACTACAAGGTCAATTGACCGTTCATAACACTTTTAGTGTTAATATGACACTATTTATAATTGAAAATGTAAATTGAATTCAAATGATAGAAATATATCTAGTTCATGTGTTCTGATCTGCAATTTTAATGACAGAGAAACAGGAGAATTTATAAACCAATTTGACATGAGATTAAACTTAAAATTATTGTTCATTGCCTTGATAACCGCAACCTTGATAAGCACTCAAAGCCGCGCCCAGGATCCTGATTTCTATATATTCCTCAGTTTCGGACAATCCAATATGGAAGGGCACGCCAAATTTGAACCCGTGGACACCATTGCAAATCCACGGTTCAAGGTCATGCAAGTAGTGGATTGTGAAAACCTTGATAGAAAAAAAGGGAAATGGTATGACGCTGTCCCGCCATTGACCAGATGCAATACTGGGCTGACCCTTGCTGATTAATTCGGTCGGACTTTGGTCGCAGGATTACCGGAAAACATCAAAATTGCCGTCATCAATGTCTCGGTCGGAGGCTGTAAAATAGAACTCTTTGATAAAGACAATTATGAAACATACACCGCTGACGCACCGGGTTGGATGAAAAATATGATCAATGATTACGATGGGAATCCTTACGGCAGGCTGGTGGAAATGGCGAAACTGGCACAAAAAGATGGAGTCATCAAAGGTATTCTATTGCATCAGGGTGAGTCCAATACAGGTGATACCACTTGGCCAAATAAGGTAAAGGATGTGTATACCAATTTGTTGGATGATCTTGGACTTGATCAAAAGTCCGTTCCCCTTTTGGCGGGTGAACTTGTAGGCGAAGCTCAGGGAGGAAAATGTGCCAGCATGAACCCAATAATCAATCAACTTCCGGAAATAATCCCGAATGCACATGTGATCTCATCTGAAGACTGTGAAGCTGTTGCTGATGGCCTGCATTTCTCCGCCGAAGGCTACCGAAAACTCGGCACACGTTACGGTGAAAAAATGCTGGCTTTGCTTGGACATTAATCCTCATCAGAAAGGCACTTTACTTTCTTGAAAAAAATGAAATATAAAATTAAAATATCCTTTGAATCTATATCCCACCTCGAAAAAATATCCATCAACATCCAATATCGACAAATATCCAATTGAAATTATAGGACCATTAATGTGAGAAGTACCACAATACCATTTTAGCACGATGTACTTAGGAATTCAAACCTATCAAACCCTAAAACCATGAAAAAAATCATTCCCCTACTTCTACTCCTGTCATTAGGATTTGGATTTGTCTACGGACAAGACTTCGAAAAACAAGCACCTGAAGGATTTGACGTTGTCAGAACTGACATTCCCAAAGGAAAAATCGAAACCATAAACTACCCCTCCTAAACAGTTGGGGTGACGAGGAAAGCTTTAATCTATACGCCCCCTTCTTTTTCCAAAAGCAAAAAATATCCTGTCCTTTACCTGCTGCATGGTATAGGTGGTGACGAAAAAGAGTGGTTAACCCATGGGAGTCCACAGGAAATCCTGGACAATCTCTATGCCGATGGAAAGATCGAACCCATGATTGTGGTCATGCCAAATGGCCGGGCCATGAAAGATGACAGTGCCGGCGGAAATATCATGGCACCTGACAAAGTCGAAGCTTTTGCCACATTCGAAAAGGACCTGTTGAATGATCTGATTCCTTTCATTGAAAAAAAATACCCTGTGCTGAAAGACCGTGAAAACCGGGCCATTGCAGGACTTTCCATGGGCGGTGGCCAATCCCTGAATTTTGGACTTGGCAACCTTGACAAATTCGCATGGGTGGGTGGATTTTCTTCTGCACCCAACACCAAAGAACCGGCGGTTTTGGTTCCTGATCCCCATGCGGCAAGGGAAAAGCTGAAATTACTCTGGATATCCTGTGGTGATGCCGATAACCTGCTTCGTTTCAGTGAGCGCACCCATCAATACCTAGTGAAAAATGATGTTCCGCACATCTATTATCCTGAACCGGGAGGCCATGATTTCAAGGTCTGGAAAAGTGGACTGTATATGTTTTCGAAAATGTTGTTCAAGCCTGTTGACCAATCAAAATTCAATCAATATAGTCTTTTGGGCACCCCTGCTGCTACCAATATCAGGAATGCGAAATTTCCCCAAATCCTACCCGATAGCCGTGCACTTTTTAGGATCAAAGCGCCTGAGGCAAATAAGCTACAACTTGATTTAGGAAAGAAATATGACTTTGTAAAAGGTGAAGACGGCATGTGGGAAGTGACCACCGAACCTTTAGGTGAAGGGTTCCATTATTATTCCCTGATCATCGATGGAATCGCCGTGGCTGATCCAGCGAGTGAGACATTCTATGGGATGGGCCGAAAAGCCAGTGGTATTGAAGTTCCTTTTAAGGGAGATGATTATTATGCCATCAAAGACGTGCCACATGGTGAAGTGAGAAAGGTGAGGTACTTTTCAAATATCCTCCGTCAATGGAGGACATTCAATCTCTACACTCCTCCGGGATATGATGCCTTGAGCAATGAAAAATTTCCTGTATTGTATATTTTGCATGGAGGTGGAGAAGATCAGCGGGCATGGGCTTCTCAGGGAAAAACAGACCTGATTTTGGATAACTTAATCGCAGAAAAAAAAGCCAAACCGATGCTGGTGGTCATGCCTGATGGCAATATGCCATTTCCCGGATTCAATGAAAACAGTTTGAAGATGTTTGAAAGGGAATTGCTGGAAAGTATCATTCCATTTGTGGAGAAAAACTACAGGGTTTTGACAGACTCCAATAACCGCGCATTAGCAGGCTTGTCCATGGGAGGATTACAGACCCTTTATGCCGGGATTCAAAATACTGATTTGTTTTCTTACTTGGGGGTATTCAGTTCGGGCTGGTTTAAGGACCGACAAAATGAGATTTCTGATGGCCAATATGAATTCATGAAAACCAATGCTGATAAAATCAATGGAAACCTGAAGCAGTTCTGGATTTCCATGGGTGGAAAAGAGGATATTGCTTATGAAAACTGCAAAGCCATGATGGCCAAATTCGATGAAATGAATATCAAATACACTTATCGTGAATATCCTGGGGGGCATACATGGCCTGTTTGGAGAAATGATCTTTATACCTTTGCACCTCTTCTTTTCCAATAATAGAACCACCAATAAAATGAATACAATAATTCTGAAAAAACCAGGGCAACTGGAAAAAAAAGAGACTGAAATGGATCAGGATTTAAAACCCGATGAGGCTTTGCTCAAGGTCCATAGAATCGGGATATGTGGAACGGACATGCATGCATTTCGGGGAAACCAGCCATTTTTTTCCTATCCGAGAATCCTCGGGCATGAACTTGGAGTGGAAGTAATCGAAATCGGAAATCAAGTGAAAAATGTAAAAGTTGGGGATAGATGCTCTGTAGAACCATATTTTAACTTTGGAACAGATCAGGCAGTCAGGAGGGGAAAGACCAATTGCGGCGAAAATATTTCCGTGTTTGGGGTTCACGAAGACGGTGGGATGCGGGAGTTTATCAAGTTACCTTCCAGGTATCTGCATCAATCCGACAAACTCACTTATGAACAATTGGCTTTGATCGAGCCATTGAGCATTGGTTGCCATGCTGTCAACCGTGCAGGGTTGACCAAAGAAGACAAGGTACTGATAATCGGTGCAGGTCCGATTGGATTGGCCACCATTCAGTTTGCAAAAATCAAAAATGCAAAAGTCGCCGTGATGGATGTCAATGAGGAGAGACTGGAATTTTGCAGAACCAATCTAGACCTGACCGGCATCATCAATGCCAAATCAAATAAGGTGATAGATGATATCAGGAATGTCTTTGCGGGAGATTTGCCCACTGTAGTGATGGATGCCACGGGAAATCCCCAATCCATGAAAAACACCTTTGACTATGTTGCATTTGGTGGAAAGATTGTTTTCATCGGCCTGTTTCAAGGAGATTTTACATTTTTTGACCCACTGTTTCACAGAAAGGAGATCACCTTGTTGGCAAGTAGAAATGCGCTTGGAACCGACTTTCAACAGATCATTACTTTAATGGAGGAAGGAAAGATTGATACGGATCTCTGGATTACCCACAGGGTAGCATTTCAGGATTTACCGGAAAAATTTGAAAGTTTATTGTTGCCGGAAAATAAGGTGATCAAAGCGATTGTGGAGCTTTAATTGGATTTCAATTCCTTGGAAAATTCATTCCTACCTGGTAATCAGTTGAAGTAGTTTTGTTAAAATGATCTGAGTATCCGCAATGTTACACGTAATGAAATATTATTTGACATAAAATCCCCTCGGAAGGCTCGGGGTACTGAATTTTGTGTGGAAAGGTGGAAAATCCGTTGGCCCATCCCGATAGCTCGAGGACGAGGCCTTATATTTAGCTACTTGTAAGATTCCGAAGAGTCAGTTCAAATGATTATCAATTGTCAAGTTTTTGTGTTCATGGAAAAAGGTGAATAAAGGAAAATGAAAACCCATTTTAATTTGGTGAATTAGACATAGACTTGTATAAATAAAATATTTTTAGTTATATTATCCACTCAACCCAAACCCAATATGAAAAATAACCTACCGATTACCCTGCTTTTTAAGGGCTATTTCAGACTGGATTTCTTTTAACCCAACTTTTTTTTATTGCTTTTGACGCTATCCTTGTTCTATTCAATAAGTGGATTTGCACAGGGAAATTGCTCAGGTGATCAATCACCGTCGGCTTGGCATATTGATGAATCGGTGTATGGATCGAAATTACTCTCGGAATGGATATATCGAAATACAAAGGCGGAAGAGAGATCAATACTTCCTATCTGAAACCGGGGGATTATTTGATCTCCATATTCTATGAAGGAAGAGTGATCCACCAACAAAGGATTGTAATTTCAAAATAAAACCAAGGAGCTATGTACCAAAGAATAATCTTATTAATCGCTTTTTCGGTAATCTTCATGGATTCAATAAGCCAAACTTTCAACAGAGGAGAACTGGCCTTTTCCCTAAGTGGAGGAAGTTCCCGTCCAATGGCAGGATTTTCTGGAAAAGATATAGCATCTTCTATAATTTACAGAGAAGATGTGACACCCCCTTGGGAGATCGGCATTAAAAAATCCGAAAATGGTTTTGCCCGGCCAGGCTATTATTATGCGGCCCAGGTGAATTATGGGATTACAAACCGGTTTTTTGTTTTCTTAAGGGCAGGAAGTTCCAATAATCCGGTTGCAGAACAGATAATTGAGGACTATTTTAGTACCCTATGGTCAGTTGAGGTTAATTTCACCCAAACGGATTATCAGCTACGGACTTTAGCCCCAGGGATAGGGTATTCCCACAGGTTGGGAAACTGGGGTTTAAGTACAGGACTTTTTGCAGGGAATGGGAGGTTAGAATTTCCATATTACAATCTAATCCTAACATATACACCATCACATAAAGGGACCTGGGGGCATGATGGGCCAAGACCGGACCTCAATGCTTTTGCTTACGGGGGAATGTTCAACCTTAGCTATGAAACAGGGAGAATACAGACCGGCTTGGAAATCCTTTATCAGCGTGCTGATTTCGAATATTCCATGACTACCAGATTGGTACCGGGCGGTAACTTTAATCCGGTATACCATGACACCATCAAGTCTTCCCTGTTGTTTATCGGCCTTCAAGTCAGCTATTCGATCATAAAAGGTAAACCGCCAGGAAGGTAGAGGGGAATATCTCAGGATTGAGATCAGCCATCCCATCTGAAACCGGGAGATTACTTGATTTCAAATTCATTTTCTCTTCCAAAGATTCGGAAGAAACTTCTCGTGAAGTAGGTGTCTCCAGGTGGACCAATCATGCCCTCCATGGCCTCCTTCATAATATTCATATTCGACTTGGTGGTTATCCAATGCTTCTAGAAGTCCTTTCACTCTAGCACCAAAGAATCCTTTTGCTTCCTCAGTGCCCTGTCCTACAAACAGGTAATCCACTTTTTCATTGACTTCAGGATCATTGAGAAATTCGGCCAATGTTTTTTCTGCGTCACCATCTCCCGCACTGAGAATGCCGAAATTGGCAAAAAGATCTAAGGACCGGAAACCAATAAACATACTGTGTCTTCCGCCCATTGACAAGCCGGATATTGCCCTTCCTTTTGGGGACTGAATGGTGCTGTAGTTTTGATCCACCAAGGGAATTACATGCGCCCTAAGTTCCTTTTCAAAAACATCAAAGGTCAATTCAGTATGCTTTGGATGGTTACGGTGAATGATCTGGTTGTTGGGTAAGGCTATCAGCATGGGTTCTGCTTTCCCCTCCGCCAGCAAGTTATCCAAGATAAAGTTTGCCCTGCCATCGTATATCCAATTGGATGGCAATTCACCACTGCCTCCCAATAAATACAAAACCGGATAGCTTTTATTTGGGTCATATCCAGGCGGAGTGTAAACATACATTTCACGCTCTCCCTGCGTCACCTCCGAATGATAAACATGGCGCGTGACATTTCCATGAGGGACATTTTTGGCATCATAGTAGGCAGGTCCATCCCCATGCACAATCAATTGGCTGTAAGGTGGCATGGCCGTAAAGGCCGCATAAGTATTGTTGGGGTCGGTGATTTGCATGCCGTCCACATTGAGATGATAGGCATACATATCAGGCCGTAATGGTCCTACAGTCAAAGTCCAAATCCCGTCCTCTCCTTTGGTAAAGGGCACTTGCTCATTTCCCCTACCCAATCCCGTCAGCAAAGCTCCACCAGCCAATTGGACCTCTTGGGCTTTTGGTGCTTTTAACCTGAATGTGACCGTCCTGTCATCGTGAACTTCCGGGGAGTTCAAAGGAGCACTGAAAGGGATCAACCCTTCAGTATCTTTTTGGGGATTGTAATCCAAATTGACGTTGGCTTGCTGTGCCAATCCAATATGGCACAGGAAGACAAACAGCAATGAAAATAATTGGATTGGAATGCCTTTATTGGTTTTTAGGTTCATGGTCATGTTTGGTTTTTATTGAAAAAGCAAGATGGAAGTAATTCTTTGTCAGAAACCAACAGCATCTACCTCCAGTAATCGAAGTCATTCTCGTAGCAAGCACCTAAAAGTTCCTTCGCTACATAGCATGCATCAACCTATATTTCAAAATCTCCAAAGAAAGGGGATTTGAAAATTAATTTACAAGTGTAATTTAAACACTTTTTAAAATAATCCATACATGACGCCAATTAAATTTTCCCTTTGGCAGCAAGTGTCGCAATTTTTCCAATTGAATAAGTCTCTACAATTCAAGTTTTGGATTCAATTGCATTTTTATGGTCATTCAGTTTAATCCAAAAAAAAATGCCGGACTAAATCCGGCATTCAAGTATCAAGTTATTATGGTAAAGAAGGTGCAAGTCTGTTAGTCAACGTAACCACATTGCCATTTACCGAAAGTACTAATCTTGGGGCAAGGGTACCTCCAAAATGCCTACGGTCCCATTCTTCTCCCAAAGCACCAAACTCTCCAACTTCAAGTCCAGGCTGTATATTATAGTAATTGGTATTACTCAATACAGTATTGCCCTGCAACACGTGCCATGAGAAAGTTGCATAAGGATCTTCTATTGGGTTTCCTGCCACAAGTCCACTTCCGTTAAGAGGCTCATAGGGTCCGAGAAAATTGTCACAGACAAATCCGTACATCCCTTCAGGGGAATTTACCCTATCCATTACTTCAGGGGCGAATTTTTCTATATGTGTAGAAAAATACATGTAGTACTTGTTGTCATGAAGGACAAAATGAGGCCTTTCCAATTCGGAATTGATGTTTGTTACCACCAAAGGAGGAAGTAGTTTCCATTTTGTCAGATCATTGTCTACCGCTTCGGCCAAACCAACTGCACCGTTATAGGTTGTGATGTCGCCTGCCTCCCGAGCTGTGAAAGTCATGTATATCTTGTTGGTCGCAGGATCTCTGTAGATAAAAGGATCCCTCATTGCAAATACGGTTCCCGCTTCATCAATACCTGTAGCAGGTTGGTAGATTTGACCATCCGCCTCCAAGATAATTTTATGTTGGCTATAGTTATCAAAAACCACAGTTTCCTACTGATTAGCTACCTGAGCTGTTGCTAGGGCTATCCTTTGCTCATAGGAAATACCGGTATCTCCACCTGGAGCGCCGCTGCTTAACCTACCTGAATTCAATTCGCCTTTTTCACCTGTAGCGGTATAATAGAAATATACCAAGCCTTGATCATAATAAGCTGCTCCGGCCCATTGGCGGGAACCTATGATTTCGTCTTCGGTAAACACCATACCCTTATCTTCCCAATTGACACCATCTTTCGAAATGGCATAACGATGTCTTACGATATCATGTCGCTTACCGGATAGCACAGTATCAGGCGCCGTCAAAACTATCATGACACGGTATCCATTAATTCTTGCAATCGAACCATCCAAATTAAGGATAGGCCAGTAATCCCACTGATGATATCCGGGCATAACATCCACACCTTCATCGAAATCTACCCTAGGAATGGTGTTCCCCTCATTTCGGGAAATCATACGCACATGTTCAGCAGTCCACTCTACGGTTTGCACTTCTGCCGGATCTGTTGGATCTCCACCAACAGTAGGCTGCTCTTCTGCATCACAGGAAGCGAGTAGGAATAATCCTCCGGCTACTAAAAAAGGTAGCCATACATTTTTTTTCATAATCATAAAATTTAAATATTTAACAAATAATTTATATATCGTACTTTACGGAACTATAAATAATTATTTAAATACAATATTTTCATATAATTATAAAAAATATAATACATTTAATTTATTATGTATAATGTGATGTTGTTTAATGCAAGAGAAAAGGGTTAATTCAAACTATTAATATCGGAATAGAGACAGAGCGTCTTGATTGTGTCAAGGATATATATAACTATTTGAAAGGGTTTTACAAGAAATAGCTACCTGCATCCAGGTGATTCCTGTAGATTGATGCAAGAAATCATACTGCTATCTTTTGGCTAAATGCATAAGCGATTGAAAACAATGACATCAAAACCACTAACAGAATTTCAAAATATGATTCCAATATTAACGCTCAATTAGGATATGAAAAAGAATTTCCGAAAAAAGTCGATAATCACCTCACACCATGTTTTATGAAGATTCATCTCTTGAAAAATTAATTAATTTAAAATTCTACTTTTCATTTGAAAAGAATTCAATTTAATCACTACTTTTGAGCCTCGATAGAAAACGCCTGTTATTTATTGGAGTTTGCGGACTTTGTTCCAACGGCAATTAAACAGTGTTTAAAGTTTCGGGGTGTAGCGTAGCCCGGTATCGCGCCTCGTTTGGGACGAGGAGGTCGTAGGTTCGAATCCTGCCACCCCGACCAATACAGACAAAACCTGCCCATAAGGGTGGGTTTTTTTGTGTCTATCACTTTCGATCTCCACAAGGTGGCAGGATGAGAACCGGGGTTCGAAATCCGACCATAAGGAGGATTCGCGAGGGGATGTGCGGCATATTGAAGTGGAATCTGATATTTGAAATACATTCAAATTATTAAAACTCAAAGAGGTCAATTGGCCTCTTTTTTATTTTTGACTTTTCTGACCAACAAATTCCAGAAATTTTCTTTCTTTTCAATTACATGGTTGTTATCACCCAATAGGTATCCGTATGGGGCTAAAGAGGGTATTCTTTCAAAACTTATTTTTAAAATTCCTACCATAGGAATAAATAGAACCATTCCTGAAACACCCCAAATATATGCCCCAATCAGTATGGCCAAAATAACAGCAAAGGCATTTACCCTTACCTTAGCACCAACTACAAATGGCGTAATTAGATTATTCTCAATAAGCTGAATTAGCCAAAGCAATATAAGGGTTGCCAAAGGATAGAATAATGTTTCAGTAGTTAAAAGCACATAAAACACCAACAAGAGAGAACTAAAAATCACTCCAACATAAGGGATCAAATTCATCACTGCTATAAACACAGCAAAGAGAAGAAAATATTTTATCCCCAAAAAATAAAAAACTATCCCGCAAATCAGACTCACAATTCCGGTGACCATAAGCATCCCCAATAAATAGGATTGGATCACCGAACCCGATTCCTTTACCCAGATTAAAATAGCAGGATTACCATCTTTTGATATTCTTTTGAGAAACTCTACATAAAAATCCTTATAATATAACATTAGAAAAATAAAAAGCGGAATTACGCCTAACAAAACCAAAGACCTACCTGCCTCAAAAATAGCTGATTCCATATTTTGTTGCTTTAAAAATTCACTAGTTGAAGGCAATCCGGTAGCTCCAAGTCCAAAAAAATTTCTAAATTCTCCAAGGTATACATTGACTTTGGTTTCAAATGCCAATTTAATCTCCGGGATATCTCCTATCAGCCCTAAAACCTGATCTGTCAGAAAATATAAAACTGTTAAGACGAAGGAGGTGACCAAAATAAGGGTCAAAGCAATAGCTAATGCTCTTGGGAACCGCCTTTCTTCCAACCAATTGGAAATGGGATAAAGCGCAAATGCAAAAAAAGCACCCCATACCAATGGAATGATGATAACAGAACCTACTTTTAGTATCCATACCACCAATACAAAAACTAATAATTTGTAAGCTGTTTTTTGAATAGGGATTACAGTATTTGGCATGGGTGAATTTTTAATACAATTTACTAAGGGAATTTATATTTTCCTTTTCGAAACCATAAAAAGGATATTTAATACGCTTTATAATTAATGAATCGCCCCTTAAAGGACTCACTTTTTAAAACCAAATCAACTAATCACAACAAATATCTACCATTTAACAATATTGGGGTCCGCTACACTCCTATTTGGATATATTTGTGATGTGTTGTTTTTCACAAAAAAATATTTCTATGAAGAAAAGAATTCTATTGACACTGACATTTGGAGCCTTTTTGGGTCTTCAACTTGGAGCACAAACATTGAGCGGATTTACAAAGGAATCCGGACCAAAACAATTGGAACTCGAGAAGCAATTTAAAAATACTGTAGATTTTAGCAGATTCAAAACCCACTTGACTGAAATAACCTCCGTACCTCATGTGGCAGGTTCAGCAGCAAATGAAAAGGTCAAGGATTACATGGTTCAGTCGATGAAAGCAGCTGGTTGGGACGTGACTGTTTATCCTTATGATCTTTACCTATCCAAAGAGCCCGGGGAATCTCTCATCGAATTGGTTACTCCAATTCGTCAGCCTCTAAACCAACAGGAATATATCTTAAAAGAAGACCCTTATTCTTCACATCCTGATTTATGGAAAGGATGGAATGCCTATTCTGGCAGCGGGGACGTTACTGCCGAGGTAGTATATGCCAATTATGGTACTAAAGCAGATTTTGAGAAGTTAATAGCATTGGGCATTGACATCAAAGGAAAAATTGTATTGGCAAGATATGGGGGAAACTTCAGAGGATACAAAGCAAAATTTGCGGAGCAATATGGCGCAGCAGGTTTATTGATTTTTACTGATCCCGGGGATTCGGGTTACGCTAGGGGGCTTGTCTATCCCAATGGAACCGCTTTCAGCGAAAGCTCTATCCAAAGAGGTTCTTTGTTGACTGCTGATTGGACGGGCGATCCCCTTACTCCTTTTGAACCTGCGCTTCCTTTGGATGGGAAAACCAAAATCAAAAGACTCAGTCCGGATGAAGTTGGCTTACATACGATTCCTGTTACGCCCATATCTTATGGTTCTGCCAGGGAAATACTGGAAAAAATGGAAGGAGAACCTGTTCCTTCAGGCTGGCAGGGGGGCCTTCCTTTTACTTACAGACTAGAAGGAGGCAAAGATCTTACTGTAAGGCTAATGGTAAAACAGGAAAAAGGTTTCGTACGCGCGAACAATGTGGTTGGCACTTTAAAAGGAGAAACCCATCCTGATGAATGGATCATATTAGGCTGTCATTATGATGCTTGGAGCTTTGGATCTACGGATCCCAATTCAGGTACTGCCATGTTGCTCAGTCTTGCAGAGACCCTTGGCAAAATGGCCGAAGAAGGTGAAAGACCAGCAAGGTCTATTTTGATTGCGCATTGGGATGCAGAGGAACATGGAGTAATTGGTTCTACAGAATGGGTAGAGCAGTTCAGAAATGAATTGGGAGCAAAGGCTGTGGCTTATATCAATTTGGATGCAGCTGTTGGCGGAAGAAATTTCGGAGCTTCATCTTCGCCTACATTGAAAAGATCTATTATGGACGCAGCCAAAGAAGTAGCCTATCCGGATTCTGCAAAAACTGTTTATGATGTTTGGGCAAAAGGAAGTAGTGAACCCAATATTGGGAATTTAGGCGGGGGTTCTGATCACATTGCATTCTATATGCATGTAGGGATTCCCTCAATGAGCGGTGGTGCAGGTGGCCCTTCCCTGTATCACACCAATTATGACAACCTTACTTATTATGCAAAATTTGCTGATCCAACATTCAAGATGGGTGGAACTGTAGAGCAAGTGATTGGTATATTGAGTCTCAGGTTAGCAAATGCTGAAATTATCCCTTACCATGTGGGCAGGTATGCACAGGACCTGCAGATGCATTTTGAAGCTGCCGAAAAAGATGTGAAAGTCTACCATACAGATTTCTCAGGTTTCGCGAAATCCAAAAATTCCATAGCTGAATTGAAAAAAAGTGCTGAGGCATTGGATGTCAAAATCTCTGAAGTTTTAGCTTCAAATTTGAACGATTCCAAAAAACTGAATGCCATCAATAAAGACTTAATGACTTTAGAAAAAAGCTTTATCGATCCAAAAGGCATGTATTTCGGAAATTGGTACCGTTCTCTTTACGCTTCTTCAGATCCTTTCAGTGGTTATGCCTCGTGGATTCTTCCAGGAATCAAATATGAAACCGAAATGAAATCAACAGAAAGACTGACAGAATGGGATGACAGGTACAGCAATGCCATCAATAACCTCAAGTCTAAGATTGATGGATTGATGGGAAAGCTTTGATTGAGGAAGAATTGGTTAGTTGTTGGATGACCGATGACCGATGTTGAGGGAGATCGAAAAACAGGGGAAGCTTTTAAAAAAATACATACTTTCTCTCCAGAACAATAAAAAAACCGGCTGCTAGCCGGTTTTTTTTATTCAACAACCTTCTTCGTCCCTTTATACAGTTCAAATTTCAATAACCTACAATCTATGGTACCGTTATAAAATTCAATTTTTCTAGAGGCTCTCAGACCAACTCTTTTTGCCAAGGATGGATTGCCGGAAAATATGTATCCCGTATACCCTGCACACTTTTGTTTCAAAAAATCTCCAATCCTTTTGTAGGTCAATCCCAATTCCTCCTCCTCACCCAGCCTTTCTCCATACTCCGGATTGAAAATAACAATCCCATTTTCTGATTCTGGAATGGTAGTTTCTTCAAAATCACAGACTTCAAATTCTATAATTTCTTCCATTTCGGCATAGCCTGCATTTTCTTTACTGAATAACACCGCTTGCTCGCTGATATCACTGGCAATAACCCTTAATGTTGGTTTGGACTTGATTTTATTTACCAAAATCTCTTTTTGATCTGAGTAGAAAGATTCCTCATAACCCAAAATATGCATAAAGGCATAATGGTCTCTGTAAAGCCCCGGGTAGCGGTCAGTCGCAATCATAGCAGCCTCTAAAGCCAAAGTTCCTGAACCGCACATAGGGTTGACAAAAGGACTTTCTCTATCCCATCCTGTCGCATAAATAGTTGCTGCAGCCAACGCCTCTAACATGGGTGCTTTTCCAGGTATTTTTCTATAACCATGCTTGGCAAGAGTTTCTCCTGAGGTATTGATATAGATGGAAGCTTGGGTATCCTTCCAGAATAATTGAAAAACTGCTCCATCCAATTCAGACCCTGAATTGGGTCTTATTCCTGACTTATCCCTGAATCGGTCAACAATGGCGTCTTTCACTCTGACATTGACAAAAAGTGGATTATCTACACTATCGTTGTCTACATGAGATATCACCGAGAAATAAGAATCCTCATTGATATATTCTTCCCAAGGTATTGCTTTTAATCTTCGGTAAATATCGTCAGCATGGTGAAGGTATAAGGATTTGATCTCGTAAAGCACATGACTAGCAGTCCTCAAATGAAGATTTAAAAAAATGCAGTCCTGCATGGACGCAAAGAGTTCTATCGATGTCCGCTCTGCTTTCACAGGTTTGAATCCCAATTCTCTCAATTCTAATTCAACATAAGGAGCAAACCTGTCTTTGAAGGTAACTACGACTTTTCCTTTGGTTTCAAAATCTATCATGTTACAAAAGTAGAAATAAACTCTGAACCACTTTCAAAAAATGATTTTGCTATTCTTCCGGCACAATTTCTACCACCTCGCTTAAAAATGGACTGACCATAAAATAACCTAATACTTCACCATAACCACTCTTTAGCTTAATGTTTGATTTGGGGTTTTGTGGTGGCGGTGAAAAAAGACCACCATCATTAAATAACAAATCAACCAATTGATTGAGATAATTAAAAGCATCAGTATTGAGCCTATACAATTCCAATCTTATCCTATCATTGGCAGCAAAAGGAAAACCTGCAAGTTCAAAGCCCTTATCCAATATTGACGTTCCAAATGAATCATCGAACAAAAGGTAATCGAAACGACTGTTTTTTAAGGTATCATTTTGAATAATTCTTATTCGATAATTATTATCAGTTTCAAATGGGATTTTACCATATACCGTCAAATAATATCCTTCTTCTCTAAAGAATCTTTTTTCCTTAAATTCATATTTAATACTATCCAAAATCGGAGGAGGCAACATGGTACCTTCCGAGACATATTCATTTTCTCCGATCCTTACATTTAACTGGTATCGCTCTCCGATTCTACCTCCAGGATTGTTGACTGGCAAATACCTTTTTGCCTGTTCGGAAAAAATGAAAGGAAATACCCTATCAGTCCTTAGATTTCTAATGCTGACTTCTGCATCAGTCACAATTTGATTGAGTTCTTGATTATAGTAATCCTTAGAATACATGATCTTAACCTGATTCATATTGCCATTGTTAGTCCAAATGGCTTCGATGGCCGGTGTCGGGTCTGCCGTGTTCAGGTCAAGAAATATCTCTTCCTGACAAGATCCAAGCAACATTCCAAATAAAATAAACCAAATAGTACGCATCAAAATTTGAAATTATAGGTTAACGACGGTAAGAATGTAAATAGATAGGTCATCACAACACCAGGTCTCCTGGAAGTTACTTCCTCTCCTCCATCCTGATTAAAATTAATATCTTCATTGACTATATCGGTAAACTGAAATGTAAATGGATTTTTTCGACCGTAAAGGTTATAGATGCTGAAATTCCAGCTTCCCTTCCATTTTCTTCCCTTATCATATCCCCTCCAAGTTACAGAAGCATCCATTCTATGATAGTCAGGAAACCTGTCAGCATTTCGCTGTTCACCATACAAAGGGAGCGTTTGGGTATCAATCTCGTAGGTACCTACGGGAAAAGTAACTGCCTGACCTGTAGTATAGACAAAAGTCAGACCCGCCATCCATCTTTTTGAAAATTCATGATTGAAAACCAGGTTAACATCATGAGGTCTGTCAAACCTTGGATTGTACCAATTGTTACCACTGATACCTTCGATTTTTCTCCAGGTTCTGGAATAAGTATAACTTATCCATCCGGTAGTTTTACCAAAATTTTTCCTCAAAAGAAACTCCAAACCATAGGCATAACCTACCCCGCTCAAAAGTTCGGTTTCTACATTGTCGGTGAATAGTACACTGGCACCTTGTCTTAAGTCTACCACATTTCTAAAATCTTTATAATACGATTCTACAGAAACTTCCCACTTGGCGAGTCCAAAATTTTTAAAGACACCAATTGAATATTGATCACCACGTAGAGGATCAATATAAGTACCAGCAGGAACCCATCTGTCAATCGGCAATCCTGCAGAGCTATTGGTGGCAACTTGTACAAATTGATGGTTACGGTTAAATGCGGCTTTTATGGAAATATCATCCCTAAGTAAATACCTCATCGAAAACCTGGGCTCAAATCTGTGAAAGACTTTGGCAGTCTGAAACCTATTGAGATTAAGCGTATCAATAATCTCGGCATCGGGCAAGGGTCTTCCACCTTCATAATCATAAATTACTCCTGAACCGATTTCCTGATACAATGCATACCTCAATCCAGCTTCCAATTTTATTTTCTTTCCTATGTCCGTAGATCCAGAGAAAAACAAGTTGTTCTGCAGGCCATTTCTGGGATTGGTGTTTATATTATCAAAATTACTTTCAGGGCCTGGTGTAAGACTAATCGGGGAAAAATGATAAAGCTGTGGGTGATACCCGGCTTTTATCACAGTATTATTAGGTTTTAGCCAGGACCATTCCATCCTTGCGCCGGTTTCCGATATGGTATTGTTCCAATTGAAGCCACTCCCGTCATCATCAAAAAGCACTTTGTAATTATACCTGCTATTGTAGACATTCAAGTCAAAAAATGAAGTGTTGCTAATGTTTCTATTCCAATTAAGAGAAGAAACAAAATTGTTCCAGCCCAGACCGAATTGGTTGGAAATACCTAAGAAGTCTGACCCATAATAGCCAGAAACTGAAAGTTTGTCTTTTTCACTCAGTCTAAAAGTGGCTTTTCCACTCAAATCATAAAAATAAAGCTGGTTATTGCGGATATTTTCATTGCCTGAAAGCCTCAAAAATAAATCTGCATAAGTCCTCCTGCCCGAGATGATAAATGAAGATTTATCGGAAACTATAGGACCATCCAAAGTAAATCTTGAACTGATTGTACCTATTCCCCCCTCACCTCTAATTTTTTGAAAATTACCTTCCCGTAGAGAAACATCAACAACTGAGGAAACCCTCCCACCTAATTCGGCAGGGATATTTCCCTTATAAAACTCCACTCCACTAAGGGCATCTGGATTGAAGACTGAAAAGAATCCGAAAAAGTGTGAAGGATTATAAACCGGTGCACCATCCAGTTGGATCAGGTTTTGATCTGCTGATCCACCTCTGACAAATAAGCCTGTGGTACCTTCGCCCGCTGTTTGCACACCAGGCAGCAGTTGAAGACTTCTCAAAAGATCTACCTCTCCAAACAAAGCCGGAATGTTTTTGATGGTCTCCATTGAAACTACTGATTTGCCCATTTCAGTGCCTAAAATATTTTGTTCGGGATTGGTATCTCTGATGATGATTTCCTCCAAAGACAGTTCTTCCGGCTTGAGGTAAAATTTCAGTGGCTTTTCCAAATCTTTCACAGTCAGTATTCTTAGAGATGGTGTAAAACCCAAATAAGAAATGATCAACTTATCTGGAAGTGTGCTCACTTCAATCGTGAAATTTCCATCAAGGTCCGAAACCACACCTTTTTGAGGCTCCGATTCCCAATAAATGTTGGCGCCAGGAAGAGGTGTCCCGCCATCCACTTCAAGGACCTGACCTGAAATATGTTGTTCATTTTGGGCAAAAGCCAAAAAACTTGAAAATATAATCCCTGATAATAAAAGGGTCAAAAACTTCATGCCTGTATTAATGTTTGATAGGATAACGCATAATCGCGTTTGGGTGTTGAAAATTATATCAATAAAATCTAATTCCTTTTCTTTTCATATATATTTTATAATTTCAGGCCATGATTTGGGCATATCCTGATATAAGTTTGATTTTAACCTTGGCAATCCTTTTTGGTTTGCTATACTTTATTTATTTATTCCGTTTTTATCTTATCAATAAGAAACTGGAGGTAAAGAAGCACAGGTTGTTTTTTAAAATATTGTTAAGATTTTCCTATTTTATTTTATTTCTGATTGCTTTATCAGGACCATCTGTGGGCACAGCATTAAAAGAGATCAAAGAAGAAGGTAAGGATATTTTCATTGCCATTGACCTTTCCCAGTCCATGAATGCTACAGATATTGGCCCAAGCAGACTTCAGAGAATAAAGTTTGAACTGAAAAACCTTGTCAAAAATTTTGCAGGCGATAGAATCGGGTTGATTATTTTTAGTTCTGAGGCTTTTGTGCAATGTCCCCTAACCTTTGACCAAAACGTTATCCAACTTCATTTGGATGGTCTCAATACAAATTTAGTACCCAATCAGGGTACTGACATCAGTGCTCCTTTGAACATGGCTTTGGAAAAATTCAATTTGGAAAATTCCCCTGACATCAATTCCAAGTCAGTAATTTTGATTTCTGACGGGGAGGATTTTGCAGATAATTTTAGAGATCAGACAAGCAGACTCAGTGAACAGGGTATAAAAGTATTTTCCTTGGGAGTGGGTACAAGCCAAGGAAGTACAATTCCAAGAGGAAATTCGAGAATTATTGACCCCAATACAAATCAGCCTGCCGTAAGCAGACTAGAATCAAATAATCTGAAACTGATTGCTTCCCAAACAGACGGACAATATTTTGAACTCAGTGATGAAGTACAGGAAATTCCTGACCTCATGGCAGCTATTGAAAGGCAGGAAGGCACTGTCACGGGTTCCAGAATGATTGAAGCCTCAGCAAATAAATATTTTTATTTCCTGCTTATTGGATTGGGGTTGGCGTTATTAGATTTAATGCTTCCAATAAAAACCATTAACCTTTAAAAACGTGTTATCATACATGCATTTGGTCATAAGATTTATATTAATTTTCATTGTAATGATTCCTTCTTCACTGACAGAAGTCAGTGACCGCAACAAGGCAATCAAAACAGCTGCGAAAGACTATGCATCAACAGAATATGAGGCTTCTGTAGCCTCACATATGAAACTCATTTCTGATTTTGAATTGAGTACCCCAAATGTCAATTATAACCTTGCCTTAAGCTATCATTATAACGGTCAATTGGAAGAAGCTACAAGAACTTATTCGGGATTGTTAAATGCTCCGGACAAAGAACTTGCTTCATTTGCTTATAACCAATCGGGAGTCATTTTGGGAGAAGAAAAGAAATATGAGGAAGCTTTGGAATCCTTTAAAATGGCCCTGATCAAAAATCATCTCAATGAATCTGCAAGGTACAACTATGAATTATTGAGCAGGTGGTTGGAGGAAAATCCTGACCAAAACGATCAAAACGAAGAAGGTGAGGACGGTGAAGAGCAACAGGATCAAGAAGATCAAGACCAACAGGATCAGGACAAAAAATCTGATGATAGCAAGGACGGTGAGGGTGATGAAGAAACTGAGGAAGATGAAGCCTCGGAGTCGCAGAAAAAAGATGATAAATCCGGTGAAGAATCCCAGCAAGAAGAGGATTCGGAGGAACCAAGTGATCTTGAAAGTGACCTGAGTGACCGGGAAAAGGCAATGGAAAAAATGAGGGAAAATCTGAAAGAAATGAACCTCACTCCCGAACAGGCAGCACAAATCCTAGAGGCCATGAATGCTGCTGAACTCAGATACATCCAACAAAATCAAAAGAAAGCCACCAAAAGACCTGAAAGAGGCTTGCCGGATTGGTAGGCTTTTCTCCTTAAATCTAAATCTTGGACCGGAATTTATTTCTTGTCTCTTGGTTCTTGATTCTTCATTCTTGTCTCCCCAATATTCAGGGCAAACTTTGGCACTTGTATCTCAAGTCTAATATCTAACGTCTCATATCTTAAATATAAACCCAAATGAAAGAAGTATATATCATATCAGCCGTAAGAACTCCCCTGGGGAGTTTTGGTGGAAAACTGTCTGGACTTACAGCAGTGGAATTAGGAAGTATTGCAATTAAGGGTGCACTGGAAAAAGCAGGAGTTGAACCCAAGGAAGTAGACGAAGTCCTTATGGGAAATGTGATTTCGGCCAATCTTGGTCAGGCACCTGCAAGGCAAGCAGCCATAGGTGCCGGTATTGGTTATAATGTACCCTGTACGACCATTAACAAGGTTTGCTCCTCAGGTATGAAAGCGGTCATGTTTGCTGCCCAATCTATCATGACGGGGCAGAATGACGTGATCGTGGCAGGTGGGATGGAAAGTATGTCCAATGTTCCCTATTATGTTCCAAAAGCTAGATTTGGATACAAATATGGCAATGCCGAGTTCGTTGATGGATTGGTCAAGGATGGTTTGTTTGAAGTATATTATAAGTTTCCTATGGGTAACTGCGCGGACAATACTGCAAGGGAAATGAATATTTCCAGAGAAGATCAGGACAATTATGCCATTCAATCCTATAATAGGTCGGCTGAAGCATGGAAATCAGGCGCTTTCAAAGATGAAGTTATACCTGTAACTATCAAAGGAAGAAAAGGTGAGACCATCATCATCGATGAGGACGAGGAATTCAAAAATGTTATGTTTGATAAAATCCCTTCTTTACGTCCAGTATTTGATAAAGAAGGTACGGTAACCGCAGCAAATGCTTCTACAATGAATGATGGGGCCTCAGCCTTGGTTTTAATGAGTAAAGAAAAAGTTCAGGAATTGGGCCTCAAACCGATTGCAAAAATAATTGGCTTTGCAGATGCTGCGCAAGATCCTCTTTGGTTCACAACCACACCTGCTGTTGCTATACCAAAAGCAATCAAAAATGCTGGTCTTACTGAAAGAGATATTGATTTCTATGAAATCAACGAAGCTTTTGCTGCTGTAGCTATTGCCAATCAACGTCAATTGAATTTGGACAATGACAAATTGAATGTATTTGGAGGTGCTGTCTCTCTTGGTCATCCATTAGGTGCTTCCGGAGCAAGAATTATTTCTACGCTTTGCTCTGTATTGAACCAAAAGAAAGGGAAAATAGGGGTTGCAGGTATCTGCAACGGAGGTGGTGGTGCATCTGCCATTGTCATTGAAAAACTTTAGCCATTATTCAGCTTCTGAATAAAATCAAATGCCTGTGATTTCGCAGGCATTTGGTCATTGAATCAACTTTGAAATATCCAATGAAAAACCCTGTTCTATTTGTTCTTTTCGTTTTGTTTTCATCAAGCGTTCTTGCTCAAATCCCGGTCAAGACCTATTATGATGAAGATAGCCTTAAGCTAAAGGAAGAATATGAAATGATCAGTGGTGTCGCGCAGGGATTATATAAGCTGTATTATGAAGATGGTGGTTTGGCTCTCATTGGGCAATTGAAAGATGGGAAAAAAGAGGGGCTTTTTGTAGATTTTTATCCTTTCAGCGAAGATACCTTAAGATTGGTGAATTATGTCAACAATCTGCGTGAAGGTCCTTCAAAGAATTTTTTTCAGACCGGCCATATTTCACAAGAACTTAATTTTTCGAAAAACCAGATAGAAGGTGAAGTCATCAACTATTTTGAAAATGGTAAAATCAAGCAAAAATCAAGTTTTGAAAAAAACGTTCCGGAAGGTTGGAGCTTTTATTATGATGAAGATGAAAAGCTGATAGAAAAATCATTTTATAGATCCGGTGTAATTGATGGCAATAAGGAAGAATATGATGAAGATGGAAAACTAATCTCCAAACTTTATTATAAAAATGGCAAATTGGATGGTGACCAATTTACTTATTATCCTAGCGGTGAAATCAAATCTCAAATTCAATATAATAATGGCCTCCAAAATGGCAGCATTGCTTATTTTCACCCAAATGGTCAGATAGCTAGACAGGGTAAATTCAAGAAAGGGCAACCCACAGGAACCTTCAAGAGCTTTTATGAAGACGGTTCTTTGGAGGAAGAGGGACAATATCGTGCTGGTAGGATTTCAGGAACAATCAACACCTATTATCAAAATGGTCAGATCAAAGAAGTGGCTACTTACAATAATTTCGGGGATTTGGTTAGAATCATTGGATACCATGAAAATGGAGAGGAAGAAAGAAAGGTAACTTACCTCAATGGCAAAGAGGAAGGTGAAGCGCTAATTTATCATCCGAATGGCAAGATCAAAGAAATTATGCCCTATCGCATGGGCAAACCCCATGGAATCCAGAAAATATATAATGAGGCAGGTGATCTAATTCAGGAACGACAATTCAAAGAAGGAAAATATGCGCAGGATCTTTTTAATGAAAATGACAATTGAATTCAAGAAATAAAATACCCAAAAGCTTCAAAACAAGAAGCTTTTTTTAATTTTGCTTAATTGATATATCGAATGGAAACAGCAATAAAAGAAACCCAATTCAAATTCCCCGATCAAATCGGATTCTATAAAGGTAAAGTAAGAGATGTCTATATTTTTGAGGAGAGTCTTGCTGTAGTTGCCACTGACAGAATTTCTGCTTTTGACGTCGTATTACCCAGAGCAATTCCCTTTAAAGGACAGGTGCTGAATCAGATCGCAGCCAGATTTCTTCAGGCAACAGCTGATATTGTCCCCAATTGGGTGACATCCACCCCCCACCCCAATGTGACTATTGGTAAAAAATGTGATCCTTTTAAAGTGGAGATGGTCGTGAGGGGTTACCTTGCCGGGCACGCAGCCAGGGAATACAAAGCCGGAAAAAGAATCTTATGCGGCGTGCCTTTACCTGATGGACTAAAAGAAAACGACAGACTTCCACAACCTATCATTACACCTACCACGAAAGCTTCTGAAGGGCATGACGAGGATATTTCCAAGGAAGATATCCTGGCAAAAGGTATCGTCAGTGAGAAGGACTATGAGGTATTGGAAAATTATACCTTTGCCTTATTTGAAAAAGGGACGGAGATGGCAAAGGATAAAGGGCTCATTTTGGTGGACACCAAATATGAGTTTGGCAAATTTGGAGATGAAATCCTTTTGATAGATGAAATACATACACCTGATTCTTCCAGGTATTTTTATGCAGATAAATACGAAGCTTTACAAATAGAAGGTCTTCCTCAAAAACAGCTATCCAAGGAGTTTGTTAGACAATGGTTGATTTCAAATGGATTTCAGGGTAAGGAAGGACAAAATGTTCCTGTCATGCCTAACGAATTTGTTGAAGAAGTTTCAACGAGGTATATTGAGCTGTACGAAAAAATCATAGGTGAGGAATTTGTGAAATCTGGCTTTGAAGATTTGGAAGGAAGTATAGAAAAAGCCATCTTGGAAAAAATTTAATAAGTAAGATTAAAATCAAGTTTTTGATCAAACTTACCTTAAAATACGATCATTAATTTCGCGTTAAAATAAGATAACTGGGATTTAGAATAATTGAATCAAAAAAATATGAAATATACAGTAGATAAAAAAGAGCAATATGTAATCTTCACCCCCATGGAGGAAAAACTGGATTCTGCCTTGTCTCCAATATTGAAATCAGAATTGTTGACAGTAAATGCTGAAGGTTATGATAACCTGGTCATCGACATGAGTCATGTAAAATATGCTGATTCCAGTGGGTTGAGTGCTTTATTGGTAGGAAACAGGGAGTTTGGTAGAGACGGGGGGATTTTCATCATTGCATCACCGCAGGAACATGTTATGAAACTGATCAGGATTTCCATGCTTGATAAAGTTTTTAAAATTGTGGATTCCATCGAAGAAGCAGCAGAAGCAATTTTCATACACGAAATTGAGGGCCGCGAACACGAGGAGGAAGATTAATCTTGGATTTTGAAGTTACGATTTTAGGCTCAAATTCTGCTATTCCGGCCCATGGTAGAAATCAAACCTCCCAGCTGATTCAAGTTGGGGGGTCTTATTTACTTTTGGATTGTGGAGAAGGAACCCAAATCCAGCTTCGAAAATTCAAGCTTAAATTTTCCAGAATTGACTTTATTTTTATTTCTCACCTGCATGGAGACCACTTTTATGGTTTGATGGGATTGATTTCAAGTTTTCACCTTGTCAAAAGAGAACGCCTATTGACAATTTTTGGACCGCAAGGTCTTGATGAAATAATTACTGTTCAACTCAAACATAGCAAATCCAACCTCGGCTTCCCCCTAAGATTTATCAGTACAAAAACTGAAAAAGATGAACTAATCCTTGAAGAAAAAAACTTTCGGGTTTATTCTTTCCCACTTCAACACAGGATTTCCTGTACAGGATTTTTGATTGAAGAAAAACAAGGGCTTCGGAATTTGGTTAAGGAAAAGTTACAACGACATAAACTCAGTATAGAAGCTATAAATACCATCAGATCAGGTAAGGATTATTTGGACGCTAATGGCAATGTACTGTATGCAGTTTCGGAATTTGCCCATGAACAAAAGCCGCCCCGTAGGTATGCTTATTGTTCAGACACAATTTATGATCCAAGGATTGTTAGAATAATTAAAGGTGTAGATTTATTGTATCATGAAGCCACATTCGATGATATGGAGGTAGAAAGAGCAGGATCTACCTTTCACAGTACAGCAAGACAAGCTGCTCTGATAGCCAAATCTGCGGGTGTAAAGAAATTATTGCTAGGACATTATTCATCCCGATATAAAGACCTATCCATATTGTCAGAACAGGCCAAAGAAGAATTTACTGAAAGTTACTTAAGTGAAGAAGGTATTACCTATCCAATTCTCAACCCCTGATTATCAACTACCCATTTCATATTAATTCCTACAACATGGATTTAGAAGTCACCTCTAAGACTTTTCAGTCAAAAAAGACCAACCTCTTTATTATCCTCAGTGGGATTTTTCTCACCAATGCCATTTTGGCGGAAATTATTGGAGTAAAAATTTTCTCCGGTGAAAAAACCCTTGGTTGGGAACCTGCTGGATGGACAATATTTGGAGAATATATATTGGACTTTAACTTAACCGCAGGTGCGGTTATTTGGCCTATAGTATTCATTACGACAGACATTATCAATGAATATTTTGGGAAGAAAGGTGTCAGAAAAATCAGTTTTATTACAGCTTTTTTTATTGCATATGTCTTCCTGATTATAGTGCTGGTCACCGGTCTTCCTCCTGCAGCATTCTGGCTAGATGTAAATACACCTGACCCTGACGGCAATCCTTTTAATATAGATTATGCATTTAACGTAATCTTCCGACAAGGCTTGGGAATTATCCTCGGTTCCTTGGTGGCATTTTTATTAGGTCAGTTAATAGATGTGTATGTTTTTCAAAAATTAAGAAAAATCACTGGACCAAAAATGATTTGGCTGAGAGCGACAGGGTCAACCTTGGTTTCCCAATTTATAGATTCTTTTGTCGTGTTGGGAATTGCATTTTATATTTTTGGAAACTGGAGTTGGGCGCAAGTGGCTTCCGTTGGGATCATCAATTACATCTACAAATTCAGTGTCGCAATTTTGCTCACTCCCCTACTCTATGTTGGACACGGTCTGATAGATAAATATTTAGGCAAAGAAATTGCTGAAAAAATGACCGAAGAAGCTTCCGAAGACACTTCTTTTCTTTGAATAATTCAATAACACAAAGTTATTCTATTTTTTTCCAGTAAAATTAAAGCTCCCATAAGTTGGAAATTCGATGGAATGGGACTTGGTACATTTGATAAAATCGTTCTTTAATTTGGCAAGTTATCGGCAGATTTTTAAGAAACCATATTAATGATTTTTAGAAAGTATTTTTTTTCTCTTGTTGATTATTTATATTCCGCATAAATATAGCCACGTAATACATTTTTGCTTGTAGTTTATTTTCGATGCGTTTTAAAAGAATATTGATTTTCTTTTCTGTATGTTTGTTTTTTGCTTTCAGCGGTGTAAGCGGTATGCTTATTTTTTCCCCTAATTTGTTCATAGAATCGGTTTTTTCCAACCAAAAAAATGAAGTCAGTGACCCTCCAACCGCAGAATTCAGTTTTGAAGAAGAGGAATATTGTGGCAACTCTCCCATACAGTTCACCAATCTTTCCACAGGAAATAAACTAACTTATTTATGGCAATTCGGGGATGGAACAACTTCTGTTGCAGAAGAGCCACAGCATGTATTTGACAATGCCATAGGAAATGGAACACAGACTTTTCAAGTAACGCTGACCGTTACAGATTCTTTGGGGATTACGGCCACCAAAACAAACCCGATTACTATCAACCAAATTCCTTCTGTCGCTGTTTCAAGTGACAGGAATGACACTGATTTTGATAATCTTCCATATTTTATTGTTTGTGACAATGATGAGCTTTCAGAATTCACTTTTTATAATAATTCAAGCACTATATCCACTAACGCTTCCTATCTCATCGATTGGGGGGATGGTTCGGAAGCTTTTGAAGGAGAAGAATGGACGGAATTAACTCATGCTTATTCCATTGGTGTATATTACCTGAATTATACAGTCACAGGTGGAAATGGATGTATTGTCAACAGAAGAATCGGTGTATTCATTGGTTCAAACCCAGCTGTTGGTTTTGGAAACCCCGGTAATACAAATATCTGCTCGGGAGAAGCATTGACTTTTCCAATTACAGGAACTGAGAATAACCCTATTGGGACAACCTATACCGTGACTTTTTCTGATGGAACTCCTCCCCAGGTATTTTCACATCCACCTCCTGCCACAGTCAGTCATATTTTTGAATCCACTTCCTGTGGACAATTCGGAGCACCAGGATTTGGGAATTCATTTTCAGCAACCATACTGGCTGAAAACCCTTGTTCAAGATCATCTGCACAGGTAGTGCCGATTTATGTCTCTGAAAAACCGGAACCTATAATCGGCTTAGCTGACTCTGTATATTGTGAAAACACCTTTTTTAATATATTCAACCAAACGCTTTACGGAAATGAAGTCAACAATAATGGACAATGTACTACTAGTGGAAAATTTGTTTGGGAAATAAGTCCCGAAACGGGTTGGGAACTCAGTGCTGATAACACATTAGGGGTAAGAAACAATCCGGAAATCCCAAATTCTTGGGTCAACGGATCACCTGTTTTAACGCCTAGATTTACCGAACCTGGAATTTATACCATTAAGTTGATTTCTGGCAATCGCTGTGGCATAGAAGAAAGAGAGGAAACCATCTGTATCATTTCTGAGCCTATTGCCTCATTTGAAGTCGATCAACTTGATGGATGTGGTCCAATTTCAGTCAAAACTACAAATACATCAAATATTCTGGGAACTTGTGCTGATGGTGGAGACTTCTTCAGGTGGTCGGTAGCTTTTCAGGGAGGAGAATGCAGTATTGGTGGAAATTGGGAATTCGCGGAAGGAAGCAGTTTCAATGACATCAGCCCTGAATTCAATTTCATCAATCCCGGAGACTATATTATCACCCAACAATTGATTACATCTTGCGGGGTATTTACAGCCTCAGAATTGATTTCTGTCTATTCGCCGCCTTCAGTTTCATTGGGAATCATCCCTGATTCATGTGGAGAATTGACCATTTCACCCACATCAACTGTTCTTTTATGTAGTGAAGATGAGGCGACTTTTAAATGGACCTTTGAAGGCGGAATTCCTTCAACATCATCAAATGCAGACCCTGGACCTATTGAATTCAAAACGATAGGAAACAAGGTTGTTACCTTAGAAGTCACCAATTCCTGTGGCACGACCTCCTCATCTATTACTTTCAACATCAATCCAATCCCCGAGATTGATTTGGGACCTGATAAGGAAATCTGCAAAGGAGAAACACTTGTTTTGGATTCAGAAATTATTCCTGAGGGAAATTATAGCTATAGCTGGACGGCAAGTCCGTTCAGCAATATTCAAAATGCCAACAGTGCCAATCCAACCGTCAGACCTGAAGAAACTACAACCTACACGGTAGTTGCCACCAATATACAAACTACTTGTAGTATAGAAAGTCAGGTTACGGTTACTGTCATTCCAGCACCTTCGGTGGAATTCTCTATACCGGATCAGATCATTTGTTCAGGAGAGGCATCTGAAGCTGTTATTTTAACTTCTGATCTTTCAGAAGCAATCATTGAGTGGACTTCGGTCAGCAACGGTGCTGAAGGCGTAGAACCTGAGGGTCTCAATGAGATACCTTCTCAAACCATCATCAATAAAAGTAATAATCCGATTGAAGTGCTTTTCTTAGCAAAAATAGCCTCTGAAAACCTTGGGAGCTGTGAAGAAGTAGTCGCCACCTACAAAATAACTGTAAACCCTGAACCTGTATATCAAGATGAGGAACTGGAAATATGTAGTTCCCAATCTTCATCATTTACTCCACAGAACATGCTTTCGGGAAGCACTTTTACATGGACAGTTTCTGCCCCATCCACAGTTATAGGTGCAGAATCGGTTGAGGAAGCCCAAAATACCATTCCAATTGAATTGGTGAATAACAGCGACAATCCAGAAACCGTCATTTATAACATCACACCATTTCTTGGGATTTGTCAGGGACAGTCCTTTTTGCTTTCTGTTACCGTTCTACCATCACCGGCAATAGAATTTTCATTGTCTGACCAAACCCTCTGTACAGGTTCTGAAAGTCAGGAGGTCTTAATCAGCAGCAATGTAGCAGATGCAGTTATTTCATGGACATCGGTGGCGAATGGGGTTTCGGGGGTTTTACCAAATGGCAATGGGACGATCCCAATTCAGAATCTCTTCAATCCAACTTCTGAACCAATTACTGTTGAGTTCATTGTTTTTGCAAGTACAGGTGGGCAAAGTAATTGTGAAGGTCTTCCAAAAACCTATCAAATTACGGTAAACCCTACGCTTAGCGTTGTGGATGAAGTGAGTAATTTTTCGGGTTTCGGCATCTCCTGCTTTGGTGCAAATGACGGTAGCATTTCGGTTGACCCACAAGGAGGCAATGGAAACTTTACTTTAACCTGGACGGGACCAAATGGCTTTACTGCATCTTCCACAATTATTGAAAACTTAATACCGGGTGACTACACTTTGTTGGTTGAAGATGACTTTGGTTGCAGTTTGACCCGTCCTTATACCATAAATGAACCAGAACAACTTGTTGTTGACCTTATCAATTCCCGAGATGTATTCTGTAAAGGAGATGAAACGGGACGGATAGAAGTGGCTGTTTCGGGGGGAATTGTTGATTCACCCTATCTGCTAAACTGGACCAAGGACGGTCAACCTTTTCCATCGAGTAGTTTACTTTTAGAAAATATAGCTGCAGGAATATATGAATTGACTGTCTTTGATAACAATAATTGTACGGTATCTACAGGTCCAATCCAGATTGAAGAACCCGAACAAAGGTTGGAAATCAACATTGAAAAAGGTGATATTTCCTGCTATGAAGCCAATGATGGTTTTTTGAGATTGGACATTTCAGGAGGAGTTGAACCCTATACGGTGGCATGGGATTTTGGTTCCAATCTGAGAAGTTTTGACAATGTCGGACCGGGGCAATATTCAGTTACCGTTTCTGACCAAGCAGGCTGTATACTTTCCCAATCGGTAAGTATCATTGACGCTCCATTATTCAAAGTCAATGCAGAAGTAGATCAGATTTCTTGCTTTGGAGAAAAAAACGGTCATATTCAACTCAATATTGAAGGGGGTACCGAAGGCGTGACAATCCGATGGGACAATGGGGAGGAATTGGAAAATCTCTTCAATCTGGATGCAGGAACTTATGGGGTCACTGTTTCCAAATTCGGTTCCTGTGAAGTCAGAAGGGAATTTACCATTCTTCAGCCTGATCCACTTTTAATTGAAAGTTCGGTGGTGGATGCGTTTGACTGCGACAATCCTCAAAGCGGAAGTATTTTTGTCAACCCAACAGGAGGAAATCCACCATTTAATTACAGATGGAGTAATGGCAGCACCGAACAAAATCTTACCAATATCCCCTCAGGCACTTATGGCGTGAGCATTGAAGATTCCAAGGGATGTTTAACAGAAAGACAATTTACTGTCAAAAGACCTGTTCCAATCTCTGTGGCTACCATCAGAACCACCAACGTGAACTGTGAACCCAGAGAGATTTTGGAAGAATTAAATATTTCTATTACAGGTGGATCTGCGCCTTACACCATTTCTTGGTCCGGCGGAATAGTTTCAAATAATGGGTTGACCATGTCTACCGGTCAGTCCGGTTTGTATGTCCTGACCATTACAGATGGCCAAGGCTGTGAATATCAGGAATCATATCAGGTAGAAAACACCGATGTATTGTTGGAAGCTGATATTGAATCCATTGGCTTTGACCAATACAATGCCTTTTTGGTCGGGATTCCTATTCAATTTCAGAATAAGTCCATCGGCAATATCATCTCCTATTTCTGGGATTTTGGAGATGGCAACAGCAGCACGGAAACCAATCCAACCCATACCTACCAAACAGCAGGTGAGTTTGAGGTCAAACTACAGGCCATTGATGCCTTTGGTTGCATACTCGAACTGGTAAAAGAAATCAAGATAATTGATTATTTCTTAGTCGTACCCAATGTCTTTACGCCCAACAGTGATGGCATCAATGATTATTTCTTTCCCAAATTCCTGAATCTTGAGAAATTGGAATTTTGGGTTTTGAACAAATGGGGAGAAACGATTTTCTATACAGATGATATCCAAGCCAATGGTTGGGACGGTACGGTGATGGGTGACATGGCCATGCCCGGGAATTATGTTTACAAACTCAAATTCCAAACGGTGGATGGTAGGATTGAGACAAAAACAGATGTCTTTTTATTATTGAAATGATGAGGATGAAAAACCTGACATACGTGATCTTCATGCTACTGATTTCCAATTTGGGATACAGTCAGGACTTTCATTTTTCACAGTTTTACGCCTCGCCCCTAAATCTGAATCCGGCTTTGACCGGTTCAACTGAACTGACCCGGGTGGGTGTCAATTACCGGAAACAATGGCCAGGGCTTTCCTATGATTTCAATGCCTATTCGGCATATTTTGACCACTATAGCTATGACCTCAACAGTGGGTTTGGGATTATGGTCAACAGTTTTCAGGAAGCCAATATGCGGATCAATACCTCTGACATTTCCTTCCTTTATGCCTATAATCTCCGAGTCGCAGAATCCTGGAATTTCAGGTTAGGCGGACAAGGTTCATGGGTAAGAAGGAGCGCCAAACTCGACAACCTGGTGTTTGGAGATCAGGTGGATTTATTCAATAGAACTGTCAATCAAAGCAGCATTGACCTGATCCCGGATTTTGAACCCAATGGCTATGTGGACATTTCCTTCGGAGCATTGGTCAACAATGACTTTATGTGGCTTGGTGGTTCCGCACACCATATCAACCGACCCAATCTTTCATTTTTCCCTGACAATGAAGCTGGAGTTTTGCCCATGAAGTGGAGTGTACATGGAGGTGTCAATTTCCCTTTGGGTGCCAATGACTATTTTGGGTCCAATTTTGACAATCAAGCCTCTCTATTGGTAAATTATAAAAAACAGGGACCCTTCCAACAAATGGATGTTGCCCTGCAGGCATTGTATGGCAGTGTCATCGGGGGATTGGGCTATAGGGGGATTCCGGGATTAAGGAATATGCCCAATCAGGATTCCATCATTACGATGTTTGGTGTTAACCTGGAAAATGGGATGGTCATCGGCTATAGCTACGATTTTATGATTTCCAATATCGGCTATCAGACAAGAGGTGCCCATGAAATATCCTTCCGCTACCAATTCCTAATGGGGGACCCAAGGAGTAGAAACCAAAGGAATCGGGTTTTGAAGTGTTTTAAGTATATGATGTAGGATTGTGAGGATTTTAGAATGTAGATTTTAGATTTGCGATTTGAGACGTGAGACACAAGATATAAGAAGGTTCAGGTTTAAAAGTTTGTGGAGCTATTGGTAACTGCTTTATTCATCCCAATACTAAATTTGGCTGGAATTTTTTTCTTATCTCCCTGATAATTAGCGCATCTTATTTCTTTTGTTCCTTGGCTCTTGGCTCCCCGATACTCGAGGCAGGATTTAGCTCTTGGCTCTAAACCCGCTCTCGTTTCTCGTCCCTGCAGGCAGGCGGGTCTCGCATCTCGCTTTTGAAAACTCTTTCTAACCCTCTACCTTCTCTCCCTTAACTCCTCCCAACTGAATAATCGCCGAAAAGAGCATCACCAATAGACATCCGATCACATTGTACCATAAGAAGCCGATGTTGATGGGAATGCCTAACAGGGAATCTCCATTTTTCCAATGTATCAAGAGGATGATGGCCTGAGTTATCAGGGCTGAGATAAAGACGGCATTTCCTCTGATCCATTTCATGTAAAAGGCCACAAAAAAGATCCCCAAGATGGTACCGTAAAATAAGGAACCAAGCAAATTGACCGCCTGAATCAGGTTTTCGAACAGGGTGGCATAGGTAGCAAACACAATCGCAAAAATCCCCCAAATCGCGGTAAACCACTTGGAGGATAACATGTAGTGGTATTGGCTACTGTGCTTGGATATTGACCTTTTATAGATATCAATGGTAGTGGTGGTGCCAAGCGAGTTGAGCTCGGAGGCGGTAGATGACATGGCCGCACTGAATATGACGGCAAACAGCAAGCCAACAATCCCTTTGGGGAGATAATCCATGACGAAGCGCATAAAGACATAATCCGTATCCCGAGTTTCTGCCATTGGGTCATTTTTGACAATCAATTCTTTGACTTCATTTCGAATACGCTCCTGATGTTGGCTTTTTTTCATCATCCCATCTTGGGCCAGGGCAATTCCTTCCTGATTATCGCTTTTGACTGCTTCCAACAGATCTTCAATGTCCTGCCCTTTTTCACGGAAAACATGCGTATACTCTTCTTCCAAAAATCTGAAATCTTCCTTAAAGGCACTGTTTTGCAGTTGTTCGGTTTGCACTTTATTGAAAACAACCGGTGGTTGGAAAAACTGATAAAAAACAAAGACCATGACACCGATAAACAGGATGACAAACTGCATGGGGACTTTTAACAGTCCATTCATCATCAGCCCCATCCTGCTTTGGGTAAGTGTACTGCCCGTCAAATATCTTTGAACCTGAGATTGATCTGTGCCAAAATAGGAAAGAAATAAAAACAAGGCGGCGGTCATACCTGACCAGAAATTATACCTGTCTGAAAGGTTGAATTCATAATTGACAACATTCAACCTATCCATTTTTCCTGCCACATGCAAAGCTTCGGTGAATTTGACCGGCAACATCTGTATCACCAGAATACCTGCCAGGACCATCCCTCCCATCATTACAGCCATTTGCTGTTTTTGGGTAATTGAAACTGCCCTAGTTCCTCCCGATACGGTATAGATAATGACCAATACCCCAATAAATATATTCGTGAAGGTAAGGTTCCAACCCAACAGAGTCGATAAGATGATGGCGGGTGCATAGATGGTTATTCCCGCTGCAAGTCCTCTTTGAACTAAAAACAATAAAGCTGCAAGCGTCCTTGTTTTCAGATCAAACCTATTTTCCAGAAACTCATAGGCGGTATAGACCTTCAACTTATAATACATCGGTAAAAAAGTTACCGATAGAATAATCATGGCCAAAGGAAGACCAAAATAAAATTGAATGAAGCGCATGCCGTCTTCATAGGCTTGACCGGGTGTGCTCAAAAAAGTGATTGCTGAAGCCTGGGTGGCCATAATAGACAGCCCGATGGTCCACCAGTTCATATTTCCTTGGCCTCGGATATAGCTATCCATATCCCTCACTCCATATGTCTTGTATACACCATAGCCTACTATGGCCAAAAGTGTCCCAAACATGATGATCCAATCAATACTGCTCATAAGTAACTGATCGTTAACCAATAAAAAAATACAATCAAAATTCCCAAGGTGATCATCAATCCCAAATACCAGTTTCTCCAGTTAATTTGATCCTTCACCTGATTGTTCGATTAAGTTGACAAATAATTTGACGGCTCCGGGAACTCCGGCAGGCAATTGACGGAACCAGGAAATGCCTGAGTAAGTATAGGTACCTTTGCCATACTTTGCAAAAATCAAAGAACCTTTATTGGCTTTTTCTCCTGGATCTTGCATTGTAAGCGGAGAAGTATAATTATTGTCCCAATTGCTGGTAAAATATAAACCCCGTTCCTGAACCCATCCCTCAAAGTCTGATAGGCTTATTTTATTTGGTCTACTTAAAACAGGATGGGCCAAATCCGCCACTACCTGAGAGTTCTCTACGGTCACCCGATTTCTTGATAAGGAAAAAGGATAAGGTCCAAGTTCTCGTGTCAATAAAGGAGAAATGGTATTATACTGAACAATCAAATTACCACCTTCTTGGACATACTCCATCAGTTGATCTACATTATCTGCCAAATCCTGATTGACATTAAATGCACGAATACCTATGATGATGGTTTGAAATGATTTTAGCCTTTCCTTTTTTAACTCTTCATTTTCCAGAATTGAAACCTGATAACCCAGGTTTCTCAAAACTTCTGGAACGTCATCTCCGGCGCCGCTGATATATCCGATTCTTTGATTGCTGAGTTTAAGTTCCATTTTCACCAAACCTAAAGTAGTACTGGTAAAATAAGTCAGGTTTGGAATATGCCTATAAATAATTCTTTTGGTATCCAAATTGAATTTTTGACCATCGTTGGTTTGAAATGAAACAAGTATTTCTTTCTTTTCCTGATCCGAGTCCAAAAATTCGATGGTGTACACCAACCTATTTCTTTTCTCGTCTTTTTCCTCATTTACAATCCTGAACTGTCCTGATTCTACACCTTCCAAAGCGAGTTTCCCATCCAAGATTCTGTTTCTAAAGGAAACTTCTACATTCAAAGTCTGGTCGGCACCTTGGATTAGAAACAGATTGTTCTTATCCAATTTGACATTGACTTCAGGTACAAGGGTAAATGGCTGCTTTATTTCCCCATCAACCTGATCATTGTATTTATACAATAAGGGAAGATTCATCTGGATAACTTGGCCATTGATCGATAAAACCAAACTACCCTCAATACTTGGACCGTTGACAGGTTGACCTATTTTTGCAAGTTCTTGAATGTCAAAAAGACTACCATCCAAGGGTTTTTCTAACCAAAATGGCTGCGAAACCGGGTAATCTCTTGGAATCTTGATTTCCAAATTTTGTGTTACCGGTATGTTGTTTTTAGCTTCCTTATTAATATTTTGAGAAAAAATCTTCCCCCCAAAAGTGCTTACTGTCAAAGGGATTTGTGCAGGGTTATTAAAAACAAGTTCAGTGGTGATGGTTTCCCCTGGAAAACCAATTTCCTTTTTTACAATAAATTCTGCTTTGACACCCAAGGCCTCCAAAATAAGTTTGTCAAGATATTTTTTCTTCTCAACTAACCATAAATCCTCTGAATTTTGAGCATCCAAAAGACTCTTGATGTGAAGGAGTTTTTCGAGATTGTTTTCGGGAGAGGTAAAATCGAAATCAATCAGTGCACCTTCAATCGCTTCAATGACTTTGCTTCCATTGGGCAATTGTTCCCACCTGTTACTGATATCCTCAAAAGGGTGATCTTTAAATGTCGGGCCTTTGACCAATTCTATGAAGTCATTTCCTTCGCCTATTTGAGAAGTCGATCCAAACCCTTGGGATTTGTGCATGGTCCTGCTGTCAGCGGCGATTTGAGAATAGGTCGTGCCCAACAAAGGATTGTATTCTCCAACAGCAAAAGTGAAATAGGTCTTTCCCTCTTCGGGTTCATATTGACCTCCCCAGTTATAGGCATTCCAGAAAATCCTTTTGGCCTGCCAAGGTTTTGTGTATTTCAATTGGTCCGGAAAGACAGAAGGGTCCGCAGCTTTGTCAAAAGCTTCTACAGATAAGATCGCTGAACTCGTATGGTGTCCATGAGTGGTTCCCGGTATGGTATTGAATCTATTGATAATGATATCAGGCTGGAACTTTCTTACCATCCAAACCACATCCGAGAGCAACTTATCTCTGTCCCAGTTATTGAAGGTTTCATCAGGGTTTTTACTGAATCCAAAATCCAGTGCTCTGGTAAAAAACTGTCTACCGCCATCGGTTTCTCTCGCCCTAAGCAACTCATGTGTCCTGATCATTCCAAGCTCGATTCCCAATTCTTTTCCAATTAGATTTTGACCTCCATCACCTCTTGTAAGAGAGAGGTAGGCAACTTCGGCATGTTCGGCATTGGCCAAATAGGCAATCAATCGCGTATTCTCATCATCAGGGTGGGCCGCTACAAACAATACTCTTTTGGTGTCCTTAAAGCGTAGCAGTTTGTGGTAAAGGACTGAAGATGGATGAGACTGCGAAAATACTGGTGATAGAATTAAAAATGATAAACAAAACAGCAGCCATTTGGGGTTTTTCATGTTTTTTTGAAATTTGATGAAAATGTACTGGAAGGAATGAACAATTAAAACTCTTTTTTACACCAGAGGGTTTAGGCTCATGTTAAATTATGTTATCATGTGCCCTGATTCCAAAAGAAAACTGAATTGTTTTTGATATTTTTTAATTTTCGGCAATGAATCCGTCTCTTGAATAGCTGCTGCCTTTCCGAAAAGGAGAAGAAAAATAAGAATTACACCTGTCTGAAAAAACAAATGGCGCATAACAAAATAATTAGAGGAAATTATTCCCGAAATTGATCAAAAAAACAATAAAAAAAGCTGCCTTTTTAGTAAGGCAGCTTTTTTTATTATAAATCAATTATCTCTCCATCCAATCAGGACCAAGTATTGCAATCAATTTCTGATTGACTTTTTCAGCCTCCGAAGTATTTTTCAATCTTGTATGAATTTGGAAAAGAATTTCAAGAATTTCAACATTTTCAGGCTTCAATTCTGATGCTTTAGTGAAATAAGGAATAGCATCACCATAGAGTCCATCAGCTTCTTTGCTCATTTCAGGCGCTCTTTTTTCCCACTCTTCATCTGACAAATTATTTACTTCAGCTAAGATAGCTCTTGCCCTATCGAGATAAATGGCTCCAGCATAATAGTTTCCTTCGAAGAAATCAGGATCAGCTACTACCGCTTTTCTGTACTCACCCAAAGCTCCCTCCATGTCTCCTGACTGTTCCATCAAATATCCATGTCTCAATAATAGACCTGAATTGTTTGGGTCATCTTTTAAGGCAGATTTAACAGAAGCCATGGCCTCATCCATCTTGTTCATTTGAAGCAATAGTTGCACTTCAAATTCTGATAACGTTTTGTCCTCAGGGAATTCCTTTCTCGCCATGGTGACATAATTCAGAGCTTGTTCAGGATCTTTGTCCTCTCCACTGGCAATTTGAATCAGGAAATAATAGGAATTTAATTTATCGTAATCCTCAATTTCAATCAACCTGTTGAAATGTTTTTTCGCCTCTTCAAATTTACCAAGATCATTTGCAAGGTAGCCGGCATTGAAATTCGCAGTAGTATCAGAAGGGTCAATATCCGAAACCAATGCGAAAAACTCATAAGACATTTCGTAATCATCTTCTTCATAAGTAGTAATTGCCTTATTGAAAGACGCTTGTCTTAAAGTTTCAATAGAGAATGGTCTGAGGTTATCAGGAAGAACTCCTGGAATATCTTCTTTGAAGATTTCCTTGCCGACTTTGCTTTCCTTGTCATTGTCCACCATTTTAAGGGTACTTTGAAAATCATTATATGCACTCCTACCAGTAGCTACAGTTGAAGCATTATTTTCTTCATCAGCTTCAAACATTTTTGTTTGAATGTTAGCTTTCAGCAGTAATGTCTCGGGGTCATCCTTCGTCTCAGGATCTTGAAGAGCGGCCTCAACTTCCGTCATGGCAACTTCTAACTCACCTTTTTTAAAATTACGTTCGGCAGATTTTACTACCTTTTTTTGGGCAAAGGCCATAGTTGCAATGCCTACTAAAGCCAATGATAAGATTAACTTTTTCATTTTATTTCGTTTTTGCTAATTGTTTGGTCTATATTTAATTGGATTTAAAATCTCCTCTTTTAAGATTCAATTGGATTATCACTTTCATTTTCCCCGTTGGGCTCATCTGTATTTGGTTCAATTTCACCCTCAATTTCTTCAACATCTTCTTCCCTTGAAATCTTCTCCACTGATGAGATTTGATCTGTTTCACTGAGTTTGATCAAACGGACTCCTTGAGTTGCCCTGCCCATTACCCTAAGTTCTGAAACAGGAGTTCTGATAGTGATTCCTGACTTGTTGATGATCATCAAGTCATCGCTATCAACGACTTCTTTAATAGCCACCAGGAATCCTGTTTTTTCGGTGACATTCATAGCTTTGACACCTTTACCTCCTCTATTGGTAATTCTGTATTCATCAAGGGGTGACCTTTTACCATAACCCTTCTCTGAGACTACCAAAAGACTGGCATCTTCTCTAGATGCACATACCATGCCAACCACTTCGTCATTAACATCCCTTAACTTAATTGCCTTGACGCCGGTAGCTGTCCTTCCCATTGGCCTTACTGTGGATTCATGGAAATGTATAGCCCTTCCTGTTTTGGCAGCAATGATGATATGGGTATCTCCATCCGTCATTTCAACTCTCAACAACTGATCATCTTCCCTGATATTCAAAGCAATGATACCGTTTGTTCTAGGTCTTGAGTATTGTTCTAGCGTGGTCTTTTTAATGATGCCCTTCTTGGTGACCATCACAAGATAATTGTTATTGATGTAATCCTCGTCATTAAGATCCCCTACTTGAATAATTGACCTTATCTTATCTTCAGAATTAATATTGATCAAATTCTGAATAGGACGTCCTTTTGATGTTTTTGAACCTTCAGGAATGGCATAAGTCTTTAACCAAAACAATTTACCATGGTCCGTAAAAATCAAAAGGTAATTATGTGTAGAAGCAGTAAACAAATATTCGGTCCAATCATCCTGCTTGGTGGAAACTCCTTTGGAACCAACTCCACCTCTGCCCTGAGTCCTATATTCAGTAAGAACAGTTCTCTTGATATAACCCTCATGGGAAACCGTAATGACTACTTCTTCATTAGGAATCATATCCTCATAGTTGAAGTCCTCTGCATTATGTTCAATGACTGTTCTCCTATCATCGTTGTAGCGGGTTTTGATTTCGGTCAGTTCATCTTTGATGATCTGCATCCGCTGCTCCTCACTATCTAAAATCCCTTTGAGTTCTTCGATATAAGCCATCAATTCCCTATACTCTTCTTGGATCTTCTCACGCTCCATTCCTGTAAGACGTTGAAGTCTCATATCAAGAATTGCTCTTGCCTGAATTTCACTTAACTCGAATTTTTCCATCAAGCCGTTTCGTGCCGTCTCAGGATCTCTAGAACTTCTAATTAAGGAAATCACCTCATCCAAATGATCCAATGCAATCAGATAGCCTTCCAATATATGGGCTCTCTTTTCAGCCTCCCTTAATTCATATTGGGTTCTTCTGACCACTACCTCATGTCTATGATTGACATAATGTACAATCATATCCTTTAGATTAAGGGTCTGAGGTCGTCCTTTTACTAAAGCTACATTATTGACTGAGAATGAGGTTTGTAACTGTGTTTGTTTGTAAAGATTATTTAGGACGACATTCGTAACGGCATCTCTCTTCAGATCATATACCACACGCATACCCTGCCTGTCTGATTCATCTCTGATAGCCACAATACCATCAATTTTTTTCTCATTGATAAGCGCAGCAGTCTTTTCAATCATATTGGCCTTATTGACCATATATGGAATCTCAGAAATGATGATAGACTCACGTCCATTATCCCTAGTCTCTACTTCTGCCTTTCCACGTACAATGATTCTGCCCCTTCCTGTTTCAAAAGCTGCTTTGACACCATTATAACCGTAGATAATTCCTCCGGTAGGGAAATCAGGAGCAATAACAAACTCCATCAATTCTGAAATGGTAATATCTCTATTTTCAATGTATGCAATAATACCATCGACTACCTCTCCCAAATTGTGAGGAGCCATATTGGTAGCCATGCCTACAGCTATACCTGAAGCACCGTTCAATAAGAGCGCCGGAATTTTAGCCGGTAGAACAACAGGTTCCTTCAGGGAATCATCAAAGTTTAACTGAAAATCAACAGTTTCTTTATTAATATCAATCAGCAATTCTTCTGCAATTCTTTTCAACCTTGCCTCAGTATAACGCATGGCCGCGGGATTATCTCCATCAACGGAACCAAAGTTACCCTGACCATCCACCAATGGATATCTCAAGGACCAAGGCTGGGCCATTCGGACCATGGTTTCATATACTGCAGAGTCACCATGTGGGTGATATTTACCCAATACTTCCCCTACTATCCTTGCTGATTTTTTGAATGGTTTGTTGTGCATGACACCAAGTTCCTGCATCCCAAAAAGGATTCTACGGTGAACTGGCTTGAGTCCGTCACGGACATCTGGAAGTGCTCTGGAAACAATAACCGACATCGAATAATCGATGTAGGCTCCACGCATTTCATCTTCAATATTAATCGGAATTATATTCTCGTTTTCTCCTTTCGCCATATTTTATTAGGTGATCAATAATGTTGCAATTTACTAAAAAGAATACGGTTTTAAAAAGATTATTCTGTCTTGTAAAGGCTATTTGGATATTGTTTAATACCATTGACCAACTTTCCTGTTCTGGAAATTGAATATTGAGCTTCCTCTATACTCTATACCATCATGTACATGCCTCATTACCACCCCACAACCATGGACTTTACACCTTTTGGTACCGGGAAGACTTATCGAAATTCCGATTTGGGCAAGATATAAATTCTGCTTAATATTTTGGAATTCATCAAGATTCTCAGTTCCAAAATTATAATTCCTGAACTCAACTCCTGTTTTGGCAAAGAATCTTGCGTATTCTGAAAACTCTCTTTCAACCCTAAGACCAACATTATAAAAAGGATCTTCTGATGGCAAAACCCTACCATCAAAACTCTTCCTCATGTACAAATTCCCAAACTCAGCTTCAATCAAAAATCTCCATGGATAATTCTGACGGATCCTCTGATTCTTTTCCGATTGCATGTAGATATTGTTGGTAGAAAATTGTCTATATCTCCAATTCAAGAATTTAGCTCTTTTCCTGGCGTCATAAACTACTAGTCCAACAGATCCAAAAACCCTATCCAAGGTGTAGTTTGCATTTTCAAATTGAAATTCAAAATCGCCTCCACGAAGGTTATCCATTTTCCCTAGCTCACGCCCATAGCCTGCACCGACCATTAATGTATTGAAAAGATTCAATTTGACTCCTAGGTTTATTGGAATGGCAATTTGGTTGCTGTTAAAGCTTATGGTATCGCCTGCTGCAATGCTTTGGGGCTCTTCAAGATTCCGGTATTGTTTTATGGGGTATTGATTTGGAAATTGGGAAAAAAACTGCATTTGATTGGTGTGAAAGCTCCCCCCCGAAGACATTTCAAAGCTGAAATTACTAACAGCGTTCCTAAAAACATTACCAATGTTGCTCTGACTCTTTCTTCCCTTGTCTCTTGCTTTGGAATCAATCCCAAATATGTCATCTTGGGCAAGAAGGGTTTGAAAACCCAATAAGCATACAAACATTGTAAAATAGACTCTTCTCATATTTCTATTTAACGAAACCGAAAGTAAAAACAATACCTTGATTAAAACAAAAAAGGCTTCCAAAATTGGAAGCCTTCTAATCTAAATTATTTCAATTACAAGGTAACTTCACCGTCATCCGCTGCTCTTTTCTCTTTTAACTCTGAGATAAGGGAATCAACTTTCTCTTTTACAGATGGGTCCGCACTCATCGCTTTCATGATTTTATTATAGGTTCCCGCACCAAGTTTTTCTGCATCCATGATCATTTCTACTTTGTAATTCTTCACATCTTCTGAGAGAGAATCCATAAAGTCTTGGATTTTCTGAAATGCTTCTTTTTCTTCATCTGTAATATTGATCTCTGCAAGCTCATCCTCTTTACCCCATGCACCTTTGATTTCATTGTATCTGGCTGCACCACCTAAAGCCTCGTCAGTTTTAATCATGTCCACCAATTGATCTTGCTTCTCTTGGAGATAATTTGCCACAGCCTCTTCCATGGCAGCAAATTTCTGGATTTCTTCTTCAGTAACTTCTTCCGGAGCATCTTGGGCCATGGTGTTCACACTCAAAATTCCCAAAAGGAAAAATGCCAATACAAATACTTTTTTCATCTTAATAGAAGGTTTATATGATTTAATCAAATTAGAATTAATTTCCAATAAACAGTTAAAATGCCTTCAATACAAGAAAAAATACAAAAAATTGGCCTTAAAAATTGTTAAATGGAAATATTATAACTTTAAAGGCAAACAGTTAGAACATTGAAATTTAAATATTTTTTAGGCTCCTGATTGTTTCTAATGGGTTTTCGGCAGAGAAAACAAAACTACCAGCTACCAAAACGTCCGCTCCTGCTTCCTGAAGCAATGGTGCATTTATTTGATTGACACCGCCGTCAATTTCAATCATGGTATTGGCACCTTTTTCAGTGATAAGAGACTTCAATTGCCTTACTTTATGGTAAGTGTTTTCAATAAATTTTTGTCCTCCGAAACCAGGATTAACTGACATCAGACATACCAAATCAATATCCATGATCACATCTTCAAGAAGATGAATAGAAGTATGTGGATTTAAAGCCACCCCAGCTTTACAGCCTAATTCTTTGATGGCCTGTAGGGTCCTGTGTAAATGATTGCAGGCTTCCAAATGAACTGAAATAATACCAGCACCTGCTTTTTTGAATGCTTCAAGGTACCTGTCAGGATCTATGATCATCAAATGAACGTCTAAAGGTTTTTTAGCGTGCTTATTTATTGCTTCAGTTACCGGAATGCCAAATGAAATATTGGGCACAAATACCCCATCCATGATATCCACATGGATATAATCTGCCTCAGATGCATTTAACATTTCTATTTCGGATTGAATATTGGCAAAATCAGAAGCCAAAACAGAGGGTGCAATTTTAATGGGCATGTCAAAGGTGCTTTAATTGTGCTGCAAAGGAAATAAAAATCCAATTGGGCACCTATCTTTTCATCAATTTTGTCCTTTGGATTTCCTTTCCTGATTGCATTTGGACAAAATATACCCCATTTCGGATTTCTGGTAAATTCACGACAAAAGGAATCTCTAAATTTGTTCTACTCAATGATTCTTTTTTTAGAATCGTTCCCTTCATATCAATTAAGGAAAACTGTCCGTTTAGATTGGACCCGAATGAAATGAACAGATCAGTACCATCAATAGGGTTGGGATAAACCTTCCAATTGCCTTCTCTATCTACTGTGACTACATCCAAAATTTCTCCATAATAGGCTTTATAAAAATCAGGTATTCCAAATCCCAACATGTTGTCAGGTTCCTCCATCAGGTGTGAACTCCTGATCAGATTTTCTAATAAATCATCTTTTGTCCATTCAGGCCTTCCTTGCCATAACCCAGCAGCCAATGCGGCAACCTGCGGGGCTGAAAAAGAAGTTCCATTTCCTCTCGAAACAACACCATTGGATCTCATCAGCCAAACTTGCTCTCCAAAAGCGGACACATCAGGTTTAATCCTTCCGTCCGCGGTAGGGCCCATTGAACTAAAAACGGCTCTTGTCAAATCTGATTTTACAGCACCAATGGCCAAAATTCCTCTTGCATCCGCTGGGGCTGTAAGAGAAGAAGCCCCTCTCGTTCCATAATTACCCGCACTGGTCACCACCAAAATACCTTTAGTCGCTGCTATAGAAGCTCCTCTTGTAATGACAGCGGTTTCTCCATCAAGGTCATCGGTGGTGTAATCCATACCCGGGTCGTCAAAATCCCAATAGCCGAGGGAACTATTGATAATATCCACTCCCAAGCTATCTGCATATTCAGCAGCTTTGACCCAATTATATTCCTCAATCCGGTATTCCGTAGGAACTTCCTCCGTGATACACAAGATATAATTTGATTCTGGAGCACCCGAAACCAATAATTCATCATCATTGGCTGCAATCAGAGACAATACGTTGGTCCCATGTTGGTTTTTGCTGTAAACATCATCGTTTCCCACGTGTACAAAATCCCGGGTACCGACAATTTGATCATTCTCAAATAAATGTGAAAAAGCAGGTATTTGATTTACTCCGGGAAATCCCGCGTCGAAAACTGCAATCGTAATGCCTTTCCCTTTGAATCCTGCTTCATGCATTTGAGGAATACCCAAAACCTGATTTTGGAAATCATAAGGAGATGAATTTTTCTTCGAAGAAATATTAAAATTGACATTTAATCCTCCTTTACCCCGTATATTTGAATTTAATCTAGCTTGAGAAAAATTACCCGGGGCGACCAATACCACCTTTTCAACAAATGGTAGTGATTCCAAATCAGGTACATTTTCAGGATCTGCTGTGACAACAGATGCATTAAGCCAATGAGTACTATATAAAATAAAATCTACTGAAGGTTTGATTAATTCAAGATATTTTTGGGAAACAGGAAAATCCAAGCTATCCAAAGGTATCTGTTGTCGCTGTCTTCTGTCTAAGGATTTTTCAGTAAGAAATTCTTCAGGGCTATTGAAAGAATAACTGTCCTGAGGCTTGAATTTAAAATGAACTGCGTAACGGTTTTGTCCGAAGACGGAACTACTGAAGATCAATAACAGAAAAACTAAAAAATATCTATTAAAATTTACCATATGCCACTATTTTGAGATGCGTCAATCTTCCTGAATCTATAACCATCTGCCCAAGACAATCGTTTCTTGAACAATAAGTGAAAACCTCATAATATTGTTCCACTAGACCTATCCCTTTGGAAAAAACTTCATATCTGTTATTTCTGAAGGTAATTTCGTCATCCTCCTCTTCCTGCAATACCTTTAAAGAACGGGTAAAAGACTGTTCTCCAACAGGGATTGTTCCCATAATATCAATTTTAAAGATATCCTGACTTTGCGAATTCAACGCCTCCGCGTCCCAAGACTTCCCTAATTCAGGAGGAAAAACCAAATTAACTGTCCTTTTGTTCTCAAAATTTCGGATCAAGGTATTCCGAACATGCTGCATGGCATAATTACTTACAGGTTGCCATGCAGACCGGTCATCTGAAGTTTCCCTTACCAAGACATATACAAATTCTCCTTCGGCATTGATATAGCTGTAATCCACCCTATCTCTTATGAAAAAGGATGATTCTTCGGAGTCATTTTCTCCAAAAACGAGTGTTTGGCTGACTTCATATTCCCAATACAATCCAATCTCCAATGGCTGATAATCCAAGCCAAAATCAACCCTTGGATTTTCTGTTTCGCCACAGGAAAACAACACTGAAATAAGAAGAATAAAACTAAATGGGTGTAAGCTGCGCATTTCATTTACTATAGCAGAGCCTAAAAATACATTTTTATCTTGAAATCTTTTACCTTAGCGAGCATAAAAAAAGTATAGTGAAAAATGGCGTTAAAGACATTTGTGAAAATATCGACAGTAAATAACCTTTCAGATGCCCGTTACTGCTCAGGAATGCAGGTCAATTTGATGGGATTTTGTCTGGAAGAAAGTGACAAAAATTATATATCTCCTGAGAAATTCAAAGAAATAACAGGCTGGCTTTCAGGTGTTGAATATGTTGCTGAGTTTTCTCATACACATCCTGAAAGGATTCTCACCCAATTAAAAGATTACCCCGAAATCCAGAATATTGAAATCAAAGAAGAAATTCACTTGAAGATGTTGGTCAATACCAATTACGGTATCTTTTTAAATCAAAAAGTACAAGAATTGGAAGATATCGATGATTTGATCAAAAAATCTACTTCTTACCATGACTTTAATGTCACCCTCCTACTCCAATCTGAAAGTTTGGAAATAAATGAGGAAGTATTAAATAAATTAACAGAGCTATCTTCCAAATGTCAGGTACTTCTGGGGTTTGGAATTCATGCTGATTCTATTCTAAAACTAATTGAATCAACGGAAATAAAAGGCATATCCATGCAAGGTGGCGATGAAATCAAACCTGGTCTCAAAGATTTTGATGAGTTATCTGAAATCCTTGAGGCTTTGGAATCAGAAGATTGATCAAAAAACTTTTTAATCACTAAAATTATTTGAATTACAATCAACACATGGATAAACAAACGATCACCCGAGACTTCATAGATATTCAGGACCACATTTGTAGGGAACTCGAATTGGGAGATGAAAACGGTTCTTTTCATGAAGATAAATGGGTACGGGCAGAAGGTGGCGGTGGACGTACGAGAATCTTCAAAAACGGAAAGATTATAGAGAAAGGTGGGGTAGCATTTTCTGCTGTTGAGGGTCCAACTCCAGAAAAAATCCTTAAAAAACTCAACCTTGAAAAAGCAGATTTTTATGCAACAGGCGTTTCAATAGTCATTCATCCTGTCAGTCCTATGGTGCCGATAATTCACATGAACATCCGCTATTTCGAAATGAGCAATGGTGTCAATTGGTTTGGTGGAGGTATTGACCTGACCCCCCATTACGTAGAGATATCGGATGCAAAGTATTTTCATCAGGAGGTGAAAAAAACTTGTGATGCTTTTAATCCTGATTATTACCCCAGATTTAAAAAATGGGCGGATGACTACTTTTTTATCAAACATAGAAACGAAACAAGGGGTATCGGTGGAATATTTTTTGATCGCCTCGTCAGCAATGACCCCAGTGAAATGAACAACATTTTTGAATTCGTCAAATCTATAGGATACCTTTTTCCAAAAGTGTACAGACATTTTATGGCAAAGAATAGTGCCCTACCATATTCCGAAACGGAGAAAAAATGGCAATCCCTTCGTCGGGGAAGATATGTGGAGTTTAACCTGGTTTGGGATGCAGGAACCAAATTTGGATTGGATACCAATGGAAGAACGGAAAGTATTTTAATGAGTATGCCACCTGTGGCAAACTGGGAATATATGCATGAGCCTGAAGAAGGCTCAAGGGAAGCTCAAACCCTGGAATATCTCAAAAAAGATATTGACTGGGTCAGTTTGTAAATTCATTTGAAACAGAACGAAAATGCTGGAAAAAATCAGCCATTGGGACAGGCAGCTATTTATATTCTTAAACAGTTTTCATTCGGATTTCATGGATCCGATCATGTTCCAATTGACCCAAACCTTGCCTTGGGTTCCTTTATACATTCTCCTATCTTACTTGATATGGAAAACTTATGGGATAAATAGTTGGTGGGTTTTTGTTGCTGTTGGATTAACCATCTTGTTGGCAGACAAAACTACTTCTGCTATTATGAAGCCTTATTTTGAAAGATTGAGACCATGTCACGACCCTGCTTTGGAAGGTGTGGTCCATAATTTTGGGAGATGTGGGGGCATGTATGGATTTGCTTCTTCCCATGCTGCCAATAGCTTTGGAATTGCAACCATCATGAGTCTGGCACTATCACATAGATATTTTACAGTAAGGTGGCTTTTTATTTGGGCCATATTTTTTTCATATACTAGAATTTACCTGGGAGTACATTATCCTGGGGATGTAATTATGGGTGGTTTAGTAGGCATTTTGAGCGGACTGATCGCATTTTATTCATTAAAAACATTGGATCAAAAAGTAAATAAAAACAAAAACGGGAAGTAATCTTTCGAATACTTCCCGTTTCATGACTTGGTAATCGTAATTGCCAAAACATGTCAAGCTACAGTTCAAGATTTTTACCCAGTTGCCCAAGATCATAACATTTGGTCTATACTAAAACTTTTTCAATCTTTCGAAATCAAAGCTGAGTTCAGTATTCTGCAGTTTCCTGTTTCAGATAAAACCCTAAGGTTTTGATCCCTTTATACTTTCACCGAAAGTCTTCAACCAATGTCCGGATTCGTATATCCGATCTTTTATCTCTTACTTGATGATGATAAAATTATATCATAAATATCTGTCTTCCAATCATTTGACCATTTACTTTTGAACAATTTTTCCACTGATTTTGAGATTGAATAACATGCTTATTAACAAGCAAAATCACTTTATAAACAGCTTGTCAACAATTCAATATGCAAAGGGGATTTTTAAATTTTTGCAAAAATTATTGGTAACCTTTAATGATTCTTTGGATATATTTTCCAATGATGTCAAATTCCAAATTGACCTTATCCCCTATTTTTAACTCATGGAAATTTGTGTGTTCATAAGTATAGGGTATGATAGCTACAGTGAATTTACCGTTTTTGGAATTGAAGCAGGTAAGGCTCGTGCCATTGATGGTAATGGACCCTTTTTCAACTGTAACGTTTCCGGTGGCGGAGTCAAAGGAAAAATCAAAGATCCATGAACCGTCATTCTCTGTAATATTATCTACAATTCCGATCTGATCCACATGTCCTTGAACAATATGACCATCAAATCTGCCATTGGCAGACATGCATCTTTCCAAGTTTACTTTCCCTCCTTTTGACCAAGATCCAAGGTTGGTTTTATTAAGCGTCTCATCAATTGCTGTTACGCGGTAATGCTCGCTCCCAACGGCTACTACCGTCAAGCAAACACCATTATGCGCAACAGATTGATCGATTGTAAGTTGATCTGTTATTGGAGAAGCAATATCAAAATGAACATTTGTACCTTCTTTTTCAATATGGGTAACGGTACCCAAAGTTTCAATAATTCCTGTAAACATTTTTCAAATTCTAGTTTCCAATTATTCAGGTAATAAGCAGCAATTTGCACATCAGCTCTCAAATTAAGCCAATTTATCCCTTAACTTAGCACGCCGTACAAAAGTTTCTCAATCAGTTTATATGTTGAAATTAGAAGATAGCTACCGTCATAAGGGTCAGCGAAAAGAATTGGTGAAAGTGATCAAAGAAAAAGGTATCAAAGATGAAGCTGTACTTGAAGCAATCAACACCCTGCCACGCCATTTTTTCTTTGATTCTGCATTGGACTCCCACGCATACGAAGACAAAGCTTTCCCTATAGGAGAAGGTCAAACCATCTCTCAACCCTATACTGTGGCATTTCAGACCGAATTGCTGCAAGTCAATCCTGGAGATAAAGTTTTGGAAATAGGAACAGGCTCGGGATATCAAGGTGCGATTCTACACTTGCTTGGGGCAGAAGTCCACACCATTGAATATCAAAAAAAATTATTTGACCGAACGAAAAAATTTTTGACAAAACTCGGAATTCACCTTCATTTTTATTTTGGCGATGGTTCGCAGGGAATTCCTGAAAAAGCACCTTTCGATAAAATATTGGTAACCGCTGGAGCCCCGGTTGTACCTCAATCACTGCTGCAACAGCTTAAAATCGGAGGGAAATTGGTCATCCCGGTCGGAGATAGAAAAAATCAGAAGATGCTCAGATTGACTAAAAAAACAGCAACCAAAATCATTCAGGAGGAATTTGAAAACTTTGCATTTGTGCCACTACTTGGCGCAGAAGGCTGGAGATAACAGAATAATATACTGAATTTTGAATCCTATAATTAAAATATGAATCAATAATTTTGTAATTTTACAAAAAAATTAATTTTTATGACAAAAAAGAAACTTGCCAGTCAATCGGCGGTAATTATGACCGAGATGGTTCTCCCCAATGACACCAATACCCTCAACAACCTCATGGGTGGCAAACTGATGCATTGGATGGACGTCGTAGCGGCTATAGCAGCGCAAAAGCATTCCAATAGAATTGTAGTGACAGCAGCGGCTGATAGTATTTCGTTCAAACATCCTATTGCACTTGGAAATGTCGTGACTTTAAAATCTCAGGTTACCCGGGCATTCAACTCTTCCATGGAAGTATTCATTGAAGTTTGGGCAGAAGATATTCCCGCAAACAAAAAAATACTTACCCATAGAGCCTTCTTTACATTTGTAGCTGTAGATCAAAATGGGAGGCCGATTGAAGTGCCTGAAGTAGAACCGAGCACGCCGGAAGAAGTTGAATTGTTTGAAGGGGCTTTGAGAAGAAGGCAATTAAGGCTTGTACTTGCGAAAAGAATGGACCCAAAAGATGCCGTTGAACTCAAGTCGATTTTTAACATGGATAATCCAAAAGAATCATAGTCTCTACTTCTTGTAATACCCCGATTTTTTAATCAATTTAGGCACATGGAAAATTTGAGCATTCATCATCTGGCTATGTTCATGGACAGTGAGATTTTTATTCTTCCCGAAGAGAAAAATATGATCATCGAGAAGGAATCAGATTCCCTTCCCTATCCTGAACCAAAGCAGGAAATAAGCTTGGTTGAAGAAGATTCAGAAAATGATTCAGTGAATTTGGAATATGAGGGCGGATTTGGAAAAGGTGTATTGGTAGTTTACCAAGGGAAGTCTTTAGATCCTGCTTTGCATGAACTTTTGTTCAAAATATTAAATGCAGTGGGTTGTTCTTTGAAAGACATAGCCCTAGCGTCTTCTGATTCGATGGAAATGATATCACTTTCTAATGTTATGGCAATGAACCCAAATAAAATAATTTTGTTCGGGAATTTTAGACATGACATCATGATGCTCAAAAAATCACCTTACGAAATCATCAATCATGAAGGTGTAGAATACCTTTTTGCCGATGATCTGAAAATTCTCTTTGAAAATATTATTTTAAAAAAAGCACTCTGGACTGAACTTCAGGTACTATTCAACATTACTAAAAAGCAAAAATGAGCACTGACAATATTAAAATTACGTGGTTAAAAAGGTTCAGGATAATCAGTATCGTGGAAGGAATATCATTCCTAGTGCTTTTATTTATCGCCATGCCATTGAAATACATGTTGGATTTACCACTTGCTGTCACCTATGTCGGCTGGGCACATGGGATACTTTTTGTCATTTATATTTATGTGGTTTTTCCTACAGCCAGAAGAATGTCATGGAATTTCAGTAAAACCTTTTTTGCTTTGATGGCTTCGGTTTTACCATTTGGCCCATTTATTTTTGACAGGTATTTGAGCAAAGAAGAAAAAGAGATGGCTAAATCTTAATTCTAATCTTATGGCACTGATCAGTAAAAAGAAAATAATTTATCCAATCAGTGACGGCTTACGGTTGTTTCTTCAAAAATATGGTCGGGAAGTTGATTTTCCGATTCATTACCATGACTTATTGAGGTACAGCAGTTCGATCCCATTGTATGATTATAAAGATAACGATACGCTTTGGGAGACAGTTTTTTATGCCCAATCTGATCGGGAGGAAATACATTATAATGTAAAAAAAATCTATTCTCTTCTAAAGGCCGAGGGTGATATGTCTGTCATGAAACACCTTTATGTGGACCGGATTGATCTGTGTGTCTACGGAAATACGCAGCCTTTCAGAGTCAGGATTGTAAATAGAATAAACGATAATTTCGATTATTTTTATGTCAAACAAGCAGATGCTTCCAGAGTTTATGGTCTGGAATTGGAGCACTTACTTTCCCCAAATCGAATCAGCTATTTTGTCCACAAAAACACCCTGATAGAAGAACATATTGCCGGAATACCCGGAGAACAGTTTATGCGGCAACAAATCAATGACCCATTACTTAATCCGATCAGATTGGCCAAGGAGTTTGTGAAGTTCAATGAAAGGTGTTTTGTAAGGCTTTTGGGTGACATGCATTCATCCAACTTTGTGGTGGTGGTGACGCCTGATTTTGAAGAAACCCATTATAGAATCCGTGCCATTGATTTTGACCAACAGTCTTATGAGGCGAAAAAATCCATTTATCTACCCCAGTATTTTAAGCAGAATAATGCGCTGATACAGCTGGGTATCAAACATATTACACCGGAGTCCATGGCCCAATACCAAAGAGAGGAAAGAGCCTTAATTGCCAATAGGCTCAAAACATCAACCGTTGAAATTGAAGATGTACTCAAAACTATGGAAAATGACACGATTTCTACCAAAGAAAATATAGATTCCCTCAAAAAAGATTTGGCTAGACACTACAAAAATGACAGGTTTTTGAATTGTACCAATATGGGGCAAATTTTACGAGAAAGCCTTGAACAGGTGTTGAAAAAGTAGAAGATTTAGAAGGCAGTTGCAGTTGGCAGTTGGCAAGAACAATACTCCTAGTACATTTTGTACGAAATACCAAGAACCAGCTTCACCATACGCATAAACGACTGATTCTTGGTCTTTTTTCTTGGCTCTTCTTTCTCAGTTCTAATCTCTCGCTTCTCTCCTCTCAGCCTCCCCCTAATAAAACCTCACGTCGGCATTGGGATTTAGCTTTTTGAAACCATCGACGGCCCTTTGGTTCAATCTTGTGTTAAAGCATATCAAACTTTCTAGATTCAAACCTTGAACAGGCTTCAGGGATCTGACATTGGTGCTGGCAATATCCAAATGCTTAAGATTAATCAGAGTTTCCAAACCACGTAAAACTCTAATATTGGTTCCTGAAATGACCAATGATTCCAAACCTGGTAATTCGCCTAAGGGTCTCAAATCTTCAATACCTGTGTTGGAAACGTCAAGGACAAGTAGATTTCTAAGGGGAGTCAATACTGAAAGATCAGTAACAGGGGCATGAGAAACTTTCAATTGTTCTAAAAGAGGCATATTGGAAAGATCCGAAATATCAATCATGGGAACATTTGAAACTGAAAGTTTCCTCAAATTATTAAAAATCAATAATGGCTGAAGGTTGGATATTTGTACCCCTTGAATTTTTACTTCAGGCTGTGCTGTCCAACTGTGTAAGGACTCTAAAGTAGGTGTTTGGTCAGAGTCGCCAAACTGTTCTTTAAAGACAGACTTCCAAGTTTCATCCAAAATATCCCACCACTGTTCAAGGGAAGTTGATCGGTAAATGATATTTATTTTTTTATTGGCAGTCAAAAACTCCGGTAGATCTTCAGCATTAATTTCAGAATTATCGAGATTAAGGTACTCCAATGCAGGAAGTTCTTTTAGGATCAAAAATGATTCCACTGGGCTGTCACGAAAATCAATCCTTGTCAAATCCAGCAAGTTAACCAACGGCTGAAGATTTTTAACCTTCGTATTCTTACCTGATATTGTCAATAAAGTCTTGATATCAGAAAGTGGTGTAAGGTCGTTGACCTGGGTATCATCAAAGTTAAGATGATTGATTTTTTTAAATTTCAGTACAGGACCTAGTGCGTTGATATCACTTGCGGAAAGATCCAAGGAATCAGCCCCTACAGTAAATGAAATGTCTTCAATAGCAGGAGTGGTTGATTTAAGCTTAGGATTGATATTCGCTAGCGTTGCTTTCCACTCAACCGGAAGCCCATTCCACCAAGTCTGAAGGTTTTCGACATGGTGAATTAAAAGGACTGACCTATTTCTTCTGGCAAATTCATCCGCACTTTCCTCCGCAACACCTGTCCTGTCAGCATATAATTTTCGCAGGGATCTTTTTCCACTTAATGCACTCAGGTCAGAAACTTCAGTCTGATTGATATTAATCATATTGAGTTTTTCCAATCCTACAAGCGGTGTCAAATCTACTATATTGGTCTCTTTGAGGGTTATTTCTTCCAAACTTTTAAGGGATGACAGAAGATCAAGGTTCATCAAGTAATTCCCACTGATATCCAACCTTTCAAGATTCTCCAATTCACTGATATTTTCAATATTGTTAAAACCACTATTACTTAAATCCAGATCTTTCAATGATTCAAAAGAATTGAGCACTGCAAAGCTCTGAACAGGAACATTTATGGCTTTGAGCGAATGAAGCTTTTTTAAATTACCCAATTCACTGATATCCTGAATCTGCGTACCTGAAATATTCAAGTACCCTAGATTATCAGAGTATTTTATAAACTGAATATCTTCAGTGGGGGTATTGGAAATGTCCAGATAATTCAGAAAAGTCACATGACTGATAGGATTAAGCTCAACTATTTTGGTGTTGCTAATATTAATGTATTTTAGTTCTCTTAGCGCATGAATTGGCTCAAGATCAAGAACATATTCATTACCCGAAAAGTCCAAAGAGTCAATAATACTGATCTTATAAAGGTGTTCCAGCATAATTGAATCTTCTTCGGATAACCCAATTTTTTCTCTAAAATAAGCTTCCCACGTATAAGAAAGTGTTGACCACCACTCTGTCAATTCTTCATCCCTACTCAATTTGGTGGTGTATATACTGGCAATTTTCAGTTCATTTGATTTTTTATCCACATTCACTTCCACAAAACGTTCTTTTGTATTGGTGATCTTCTCATCGTTGAGACCTGTCGCTGTAAGCGTCCTGTCCATGGAAACAAGAAATGATAATTCCTCATTGTCTCTCAAAAAAGGCTTAACCTCTCGGACTTTAAATTTAAAGTTGGCATCCTTGAAAAAAAACTCGATATCTTTTAGATAAGCTGTCACATCCTTATTGGTAATTACTTTTCTATCCAGCAAAAGGTCATCTTCTACTTGGACTTTTTCGTCTCTAAAAATCTTTTTATAGCTCTCCCTGATAATCACATCCTTATCCCTCGAAGGCGTATCCTTACTGCCTACAGTATTGAAAAAATACTCCAAAAACTGTACTTGATCGTCCACCTTTTGAGACAATTCTTTAATTTCTGTTTTGGTATAATCACCCAGGTTTTGAGAAAAACCCGGTGTCATTGTTCCAATCAAAGAAATAATAAAAAGAATGAAGTGCTTATTTTTGATCATAAATATACTTGAGAATAGTTTCTTTATCTCCTGGGTTGAGTTTCACTAAATTTCCTATCAGCCAACCGGTATTGAATCCCGGTCTGTTGAATTGATTGAGTTCGAAATACCAATTGTTGATCTGGAAGAAATGGAATTTCACATCACTTATTGTTTCAAATCTGATATTGCCTTTTTTCATTTCGTAAAGAAATAAAGTCAGGTAATCGGGTTCATATTCTTTTGAAGTAAATGCCTCAGGAGTATCAGAATCCTGAAATGCTCTTCTAAGATTCATAAAGCCCAATTCATGACTCAAAGGATGAAGGAAGCCTTTTTCACTTCCACTTGGTTTTTTGAAAACATCCCTGAAGGGTTCGAATATTACTTTATCAATAACCCACTCATACCCCAAACCTTCAGGCTGGATTTTGAGGAATAAAGTGACATTTTCCCTTTTTCCCTTATACATGAAAATTGAACTTACTTCTGCAAACCATCCTTCCCGATGAAAATTCAGGAATTGCGGCAGATTATCTGCAAGTACTTCTTTCATGAAATCAGATTTGAGATTATTGGTGATACCCGATGTTTCATTGTCAAAAAGTATGCTAATAAATTGACCTCTTAATTCCCTATCCCTATAGAGAGGGTCTCCGGAATAATACCTTTTTTGTCCATCCTGACTTTCTTCGGCATTAAACCTTCTAAAAAATTGGTTGACTTGTTTTGTTGAAGCGGCGAATCTGCCATCATCCTTCGGCGAACCAGGGCTGTAAAGGCCCTGGCTGCTCGCCATTGATAAGGATGTAATAAATAATACTAATACTAATAATAGTTTTCTCATGCGGAGGTTTCAGTCACACGGATATCACCGAGCATCACATCCCAGAATTCGATAGTCCTACCGGCGATCTGAGTTTGTTTTTTCTCAACGTATATGGTGATATCTTTTTTGGTGGTATCTCTATAGTTTAGACCACTTTCAAGGGAAGTACCTTCAAATCTCTGGTAAACAGTTACAACGCCAACATATCTTCCATCAGGCTGTCTTTCAAGATCACTGATGTAATGAATATCGTACCATGAAATGTTTACCCGATCATAATTCAAAGCCATCAATCTTTCAAAGTATCTTCTTACTTTATAATAAGCTATTTCTTTGCGGTTCAAGGAAGAAACTCCCATTTCAGCACCTGGTGCAAATAGTTCTTCCGCTCTGTCCATAACGCGATTTGCCTCAGAGAATTGTGTTTCCTTACTTCCAATTATACTGATATACTTACTCAAATCTTTTACTTTTTCCAATGCCAAGGAATCAATCGCCTGCTTTCTAGCTGGACTGATATTGTCGGATTGGGCCATTGAAACTGATGCTGATACCAAAAACAGCAACAGGAAAAGTGGGATATATTTTTTCATTTGATTAGATTTTACGGTGGATATTATTTTTTACGACGAAGTTCCAGTTCAGAAACCCTACCATTATTATCAAGTCTGATATCGGATATAAAGTTGAGGTTTTTCTTGGTGTCTTTTAGGTAATTCAAATATTTATCAATGGTAGTAGGTTCATCATAATCCTTAATTCCACTTTCTTCATGAATCACAATCAAAACAGGTGTATTTGAATTAGAAAACATGCCGGATGCTTCTTGGATAGTCGTATTGGCAGCATCTAGATTGCTGGAATTGGCGATACTGTTGAAATAATTCTCCAATTTACCTACTGCAACTTCCTCAGCAGAAGGACCTGGCGCAGGTGGTGGTGGTGGGGTTGGTTTTACTTCTTCTACAGGTGCTGGTTCTGGTGCTGCTACGACTTTCTTCTTCCCTTTACAGGCACCCAAGGCTAGCAATCCAAACAGGGCAATTGTCAGTATCCTGCTCAGTGGTGATTGGACGGTTCTTTTTTTCATGTTTAGCTAATTGATTAATTTTAATTTAAGAGATTGGGTTACTTTATATTGTACAAAATGTATTCCATTGAAAGATTTCAAATTATTTATTTTGAATTTATTATTTCTGGAATTGCAATTTGTGTGTTTTTTGTATTTTTCAAAGATGCACAAATCTATGTGAAAATTCTTTATATATTTTCAATGTTTGACGAAGGAATATAAAATTTATTTTTACAAATAAAAAGACTACAAGTGCCCAAAACACTGCCTCTTCGTTTGATCGGTATTTTATTGATTGAAGATTTCTTTCAATTTATTTTCCAAATTTACACCTCTTAAATCTTTAGCAATAATCCTTCCTTCTGGATCCACCATGTAAGTGGCTGGGATTGCATTGATTTGATACAAAGCTGCCGCAGCAGAATTGAAATATTTCAGGTCAGAAACATGGGTCCAGGTCAGTTCATCTTCTTCGATTGCTTTTACCCAAGCATCTTTTGTCCGATCCAAAGACACTCCGAAAACCTCGAAACCTTTATCATTGTATTCATTATACAATTTTACAACATTTGGGTTTTCCTGTCTACAAGGTCTGCACCATGCAGCCCAAAAGTCAATTAAAACATATTTACCTCTTAAGTCCGAGAGATTTACCATATTACCATCGGGATCAGGCAGCGATATTTCGGGGGCTATTTGACCTATCGATAATGCCCTCATCTCATCCAGTTGATTGGCCATCACCTGTATCATCTTCGTATCAGGATATTTTTGGTTGAGATCAGAAACCATCTGATCAACAAATAAGAAATCATTCTTGAGATTCAATAGGGAAATCCCTGCCATCGTGGCAAAGCTTCCATTCATCCCTTCCAATGTTTTTTTGACTTTTTCACTATGAGAAGTTTCAATCAACATAGCTTTGTTTTGAATATCCTTGATGGCATCTTGATCTCTTTTGCTCATTGCTTCAAAATAGGCATCATTAAGTTCATTGAGCTTCTCTTGATAATCGGTCATGAGAGATTCTATCTGCTGCATATTCTTTGAATCTTCTGAACCTTCAATTTTTAGGCTATTTTCATCATCGAAATCATAAAAAATCTGTACATCCTGATCATAAAGCGCAAGCCTTACAATTCTTTGGTCCATCAGATTCAATTCATAAAAACCGGGGGATTCCAAATTGAGTTGATAATCAAATTTTCCACTGCTATTCAATTCAAGTTCCGCAAGAGACTCTGTGCTATCGTCCACAAACTGCGACAATTCAAGTTTCCCCTCAGGTGCGTTGGTCAATATTCCTGAGACTTCTACAGTTCCGTCAAAAACTCTTTTTTCGTTTGTTGAACAAGAAAACAATGTCACAAGGACAATCAATAAAGGTAAATTCAATATATTTTTCATCTGAATTAAATTAGTTTTTCAAAGTCTTCGGTTAATACCCAAATACCTTGTTGGATGAAGCTAAGTTTGTAAGAAAACTGTATATCGCCTTTGGATGCAGATTTTGCATTTGGCGTATTCATTTAATTAATTTTCAAGTAATTCTGTCAATAATTTAGTGGCTACTTTAGGATCTGCCTTTCCTTGGGATTTCTTCATTACTTGCCCCATAAACATCCCCATCAACCCTTTTTTGCCTGATCTATATTCCTCTACCTTTCCAACATTTTCCGCCAATACAGTCTCCACTATTGGCTTCAGAGAACTTTCATCACTCTCCTGTATCAGATTCAGTTCTTGGGCAATTTCCAATGGTGATTTATCCGTTCCTTTTAGGAGTTCAGGATATATATTTTGTGATGCTACCGAGAAACTCACTTTACCCTCATCAATAATGGAAATCAATTCTGCCAGACTATTTGCTTTAACAGGAAAGTCTGAAATATGTAAGGTAAGTTCATTCAAATAGGATTTTACAGGCCCCATCATCCAGTTGGATGCTGCTTTGAAATTTTGGGTATGAGCGCAAAGATCTTCAAAGTAGAGTGCGATTTCTTTAGAATCAGTCAGCACACCGGCATCATATTCCGGCAATCCATATTCATGAACAAACTTATGGAAAAGCTCCCTTGGTAATGGAGGCATAGCTGCCCTGACACTTTCAAGCCATTCTTCAGATACAATTACAGGGCTGAGATCGGGTTCAGGAAAATATCGATAATCGTTCAGGTCTTCTTTTGTCCTCATGCTTGCAGTGGTACCTGTGGTAGCATCAAAAGTCCTTGTTTCCGAAATAATTTCTTTTCCTTGTTCTGCCAATTCAATCTGACGCTCAAATTCATGCTCAATTGCACGGCTTACATTTCTAAAGGAGTTCATATTCTTGACCTCCACCTTTTTACCGTATTCAGCTGCTCCTTTTAACATTACTGAGATATTTGCATCGCACCTCAAGGAACCTTCTTCCATGTTACCATCACAAATATCCAGGTATCGGACCAATTTTTTGATCTCAACCAAATAGGCATATGCCTCATCTGAGGAGCGCATATCCGGCTCAGAAACTATTTCAATGAGCGGGACCCCTGCTCTGTTGAAATCGACCAAAGTATCCACTTCTCCTGCCAAGTGCATGGATTTTCCGGCATCCTCTTCCATGTGGATCCGTGTCAGCGCCACAGACCTTTTGGTCCCATTCGGCAAAGTAATGGGGACATGTCCTCCTACACAAATAGGATTTTTATCCTGTGTGATCTGATATCCCTTTGGTAAGTCAGGATAAAAGTAGTTTTTTCGAGCAAAAATATTGTTCCTTGTTATGTCACTTTCACAGGCCAAACCCATTTTTATAGCAAATTCCACTGCCTTCATATTGACTTTAGGAAGTGTGCCCGGATGACCTAATGTAAGGACTGAAATATGGGTATTGGGAAGATTTCCGTATTCGGTAGAATCGGAAGTGTACATTTTACTTTTGGTCAAAAGTTGGGCATGAACTTCAAGCCCTATTACCAACTCATATTTATTTTTTATTTCTGCTGAAATCATATCAGGTAAAACTATTATTGAAGTACCCAAAATTGGGTCCAAATTCATCCAAAACCAAATTAACGGTCTTCATTTACATTAACCATGCATTGTCATATTTACATGGTAACAATAACTTATTTGTTTTATGGCAAAAAAACCAAGGATATTTTAATAAGATCTCAATTAGAAATTTACACAATAAGATCCAACCTAATATTTAGAGTCAAAGACCCATTAACATCAACCTTGCCTTTTCCAACACTTTTGGTAAACCTGAAACATCCTTCCCTCCTGCCGTAGCGAAAAAGGCCTGACCTCCTCCTCCCCCTTGGATTTCTTTGGCAAGATCTCTTATTATAGTTCCTGCATTCAATCCTTTTGATTTTACCAACTCCTCATCAATGACAATTGCAATTTGTGGTTTCCCCTCAATTTCTGCTGCCAAAACTGCAACTAGATTTTCGATTTCATTTTTTAATTCAAAAGAGATTTTTTTAAGTGCATCTGCATTTGGGAAATTTACTTGTGCAAAAAGGAAATTGATTCCATTGACATTTTCCAACTTTTTCAAAAGCGCTTCTTTTTGAAGAGAAGCTTGGCCCAAATGCAAAACCTCAATTTCCTTTCTAAGGTCATTACGTTCAGAAACCAAGGATTCGATGGATTTCCTCAGATCTTTTGGGTTTTTTAACATTTCCTGAATTTCCTTCAGCAAGGTTAACTGTCCATTGACCATTTGTTCAGCAGCCTCTGCCGTCACTGCCTCAATTCTTCTGACGCCTGCGGCGATAGAAGATTCAGAGACAACTTTAAGCATCCCGATCACACCTGTGGAAGGTACGTGCACACCGCCACAAAGTTCTACCGAAAAATGCTTATCAAATGTGATTACCCTCACAAAATCACCGTACTTTTCTCCAAACAGGGCAGTGGCCCCTCTTTTCTTTGCTTCTTCGATAGGAACATTCCGCTGCTCTTCCAATGGAATATTCTCTCTTATCTTGGCGTTGACGATATTTTCAACTTTGATGATTTCTTCATCGGTCATTTTGGCAAAATGAGAGAAATCAAACCTGAGCAATTCTTCATTGACCAAAGAACCCTTTTGTTGAACATGATTGCCCAACACCTCTTTAAGGGCGGCGTGAAGCAAGTGGGTAGCAGAATGATTGTTGACTGTTGATTTTCTTTTATCAACATTTACTTTTGCCAAAAAAAGCTGATTTGGGTCATTGGGAAGTCTGTCTACAAAATGAACGGTGAGATCATTTTCTTTTTTTGTATCCAATACCTGTATTGTCTCATTACCATTTTGTAAAAAGCCTTGGTCACCAACCTGTCCACCACTTTCTGCATAAAACGGTGTCTTATCCAACACCAATTGGAACCTGTCACCTTTTTTATCCTTGATCTGTCGGTACTTTATGATTCTACTTTCTGACTCCAGAAAATCATAACCAACAAATTCGACACCTTCTTCGTCATGGACCATATTCCAATCACCGGTTTCCTGTTCAGCAGCAGCCCTGGACCTGGTCTTTTGCTTTTCCATTTCTACTTTGAAACCTACTTCGTCAATAGAAAGTCCATTTTCCCTCGCTATCAAAGAAGTCAGGTCCAAAGGGAATCCATAAGTATCGTACAGTTCAAAGGCAACTTTTCCTTCAATCACTTTGGATCCGGTATGGGACATTTCCTCTTTGATCTGATCGAGCTTTTTAAGTCCGTTATCCAAGGTCCTCAAAAAGGATGCTTCCTCTTCCATCACCACCTTGGAAATAAAATCCTGTTGGGCAGCAATTTCCGGAAAGACATCACCGAAATTTTCTGCTAACAATGGCATTAATTCATGAAGAAATGGTTTTTGAAAACCGAGGAAGGTATAGCCATATCTCACTGCTCTTCTCAATATCCTCCTGATAACATAGCCTGCTTTGTTGTTGGATGGAAGCTGCCCATCTGCAATTGTAAATGCAATCGCACGAATATGGTCCACAATAACCCGCATTGCAATATCAGTCTTTTCCTCCTTGCCGTATTCTTTGCCTGATTTGGATTCAATCAATTGGATAAAAGGAGTGAACACATCCGTATCATAATTGGAAGATTTGTTTTGGATGGCCCTTACAAGTCTTTCAAATCCCATCCCTGTATCCACATGTTTTGCAGGAAGCTCCTTCAAACTACCATCAGCCAGCCGATTAAACTGCATAAAAACCAAATTCCAGATTTCAATTACCCGTGGGTGATCATTGTTGACCAGTTCAAAACCAGATGTTTGACTTCTCTCATCATCAGTTCTTAGATCAATATGGATTTCAGAACAGGGTCCACATGGCCCGGTCTCTCCCATTTCCCAAAAGTTATCTTTTTTGCTACCAAATAAGATCCTGGCTTCAGGCACTATGCTGCTCCAAATCTGGAAGGCTTCCAAGTCCTTGTCGAGACCATCCTTTTGGTCCCCTCCAAATACTGAAACATATAGCCTGTCTTTGGGCAACTTATACACTTCGGTCAACAATTCCCAAGCCCATTCAATTGCTTCTTTTTTGAAATAATCACCAAATGACCAATTGCCCAACATCTCAAACATGGTATGGTGGTAGGTGTCCACACCCACCTCTTCCAGGTCATTGTGCTTACCTGAAACCCTAAGGCATTTCTGACTGTTTGCAACCCTATTGGCTTTGGGAACCTCATTTCCCAAGAAGAAATCCTTAAACTGATTCATACCTGCATTGGTAAACATCAGTGTAGGGTCATTCTTGACAACAATGGGAGAAGAAGGGACAAATTGATGGTTTTTTGACTTAAAAAATTCTATAAATAAATTTCTGATTTCCTTGGCTTTCATCTAAGCTTTTGACTATGTTCGTATTATCTAATTAATTTTAATATCTTTGTGGGCTCCTTGACGTAATCACCCACTTACCTTAGGGGCACAAAATTAGAAGATTTACCCTGCATTTTACAATGAGTAGAATAAAATATTACTACGACGCCAAAACATGTAAATACGAACGTTACAAACGTAGCAAATGGGACATATTGCTCAATACTTTGGGTTTTGTCTCATTGGCTTCCATGATGGCAATTGGAATTCTCATACTTTTCAGTTATTACTTTGACAGTCCAAAAGAACTTTTGCTCAAAAAGGAAAATCAAGAACTGACTTTGTATTATCAGTTATTGGAGGAAGAAGTTTCCAAAATGAATTACATGCTATCAGACCTTCAACAAAGGGATGACAACCTTTACAGGATCATTTTTGAAACAGAGCCTGTTCCTACCGAGATACGAAAAGCTGGCATTGGAGGCACAGAAAGGTATAAAGAGTTGAAGGACAAGGGTCTTAAACAAGAAGATTTGATCCTCACACTTTCTCAAAAAGTGGATGCCTTGAAACGACAACTTTATGTCCAATCAGTGAGTTATGATGAAGTTACTGAACTTGCCTTGAAGAAAGAAGAATATTGGGCTTCAGTCCCTGCAATTCAGCCTGTTACCAATGAAGAATTGAATTTGTTGGCTTCAGGATTCGGTATGCGGGTTCATCCTATTCTCAAAGTGCGGAAAATGCATCAGGGAGTGGATTTTGCTGCCCCAAAAGGAACTCCGATTTATGCAACCGGAGATGGAGTGGTAAAATCAGTAAAAACAGTATTTGGTGGCTATGGCAAACATATTGAAATTGATCATGGATTTGGGTTTGTAACCCGGTATGCACACATGAACGACTTTAAAGTCAGGAGAGGTCAAAAAGTAAAACGAGGCGACCAAATTGGCACCGTGGGAAATACAGGCTCTTCAACAGCCCCACATGTCCACTATGAGATTATGAAAGATGGAAGATTTATAAACCCTGTCAATTACTTCTTCAAAGACCTCACGCCAGAAGAATATGATAAAATTCTGGAATTGGCAGGCAAAGAAAATCAATCTTTGAGCTGATCATCTTCTTAGATTTTTAAAATGAAAAAGGTTTCAGACCGTCTTGGTCTGAAACCTTTTGATTTATTAGGACTCAATTAGTCCACATTTGGTTATTTCCAAATGGTTAAAACCTGAATGTATATGTCAATTTCATATTGGTATTTGCTTCCATGGATACAAATCTCTCCATGTAGTTTTGCCAATTGTGGTTATACACTACAAAAAAGGTGTTTCCGGGACTTAATACCCAAGAAAATCGGGTGTTGGTTCCCAAAAAATTGGTGACATTGTCATATTGGATGTTGAAGTTGATCGAAACCCAAGGAGAAAAATCATAAGCTGTGATCAAACGGAAAAGGTGGGTATCAAAGTCTCCTTCAGCCAGCCTGACCCTGCTGTGGACCCAGCTTCCAGTCACATTCAGTCCAACAAATGGCCTAACAAACAAGTCCGCAGTGATCATCGTTTGTTCACCGGTCCAGAACCCGGCTTTATTTAATGTAAATTCGCCGCCCACTCTTCTGAAGCTCGCTGATCGGACGGCAATGCTGTAACCCAAATTGTAAAAATCTCCAGGTTGGATGACAAACTCCCCATTTCTCAGAATATCAAAAGTATGATCCAAATATTCATAGTTGTGATTGACCTCAAATTGAAGGATATCACCTGTTTCAAACCTGATTCCCAATAACTGAAGGCGGTGATTGACAGTAGCAGGACGCCAATCCATTTCCATTAAATATTCGAAATAATACTGCCAACTCAGCTCCCTGATGATTGCACTTTTGCCAATCAAAGGACTGTAGCTGATGGAGGGTTGAAGCCGCCTAAATCCTACTCTGGGTGCAAATCCGACAGCTGGGTCATAGTTGATGCCAAATTCTCTGTAACTGACATGGGCTTCCCAAGGCTGATTGGGAAAATTGATCCTAGCTCCCCGAACCGATCTGTCCCATAGATTGGTGGTGTCTCCGAATTCCGTTTCGGTGTGACCTGCCACAAATGCCTCAAATTGTAGGTTTTTGTTGCCCAAAAATTTAGATGTATTGAGCCCCAAATCTGCTGCTATTGTTTGTCGGGTCTGTAATGGATCTTCATCTGTATCCCTTCTGGTATACATCACACCAATGGTACTTTCCCCTGCAAAATTCTGGACCACGCGCCCGACAGTAAATGACTCTCCGGAGTTCTCCTGACTTTCTCCGGTTCGGACATGAAGAAACCCTACATCTGTATTTTTGATCCTCCCTATCATTCTGGCACCGTACCGAATCGGAATGGGTCTACCGTCATCAAGACCTATTCTCCTGCTGAAATAAGGGTTGGGGTTACTGGAAGGGGCAAACTGAAAAATATGGGAACCTTCCAGAAAGAATGCCCTCCTTTCCGGAAAAAAGAGAGGAAATCTGGTCAAGTTAATCTGTCTGTCATCCACTTCGGTTTCGGCGAAGTCGGTATTCACAGTAATACCTGCCTTAAGGTTGGGGGAAATGTTATAGTTCAATTCTCCTCCTGCATTGTAACGGAATTCACTTTGAGTGGGACTTTCAGGATCAGCCTTTTGTCTGAACTCTGAGACTATTCCATAAGGAATTGCTTCCAAGCCGAGTCCTTGGTTGATGCCGCTTAACCCAGTCAATTTACCCGCATCCTGTGGTCTCCGTATCCCTTGGTTTCTCCGATGACCTGACCAAAGAACTTCTTCGTTTTTTCTTCTGATGCTTCTCAAAAAATTGATCCCCCAAACATCTGAGCTAGGGTCAAAATTGAGTGTCATAAACGGAATTCTTATCTCTGCTGACCAACCTTCTGTATCCCTGCTGACCCAGGCCCTCCATATACCGTCCCATGCAGGTATCAGCCTTGTGCCCTGACCTACCCGTAGTAGGGCATCACTCATCAGACCCAATGGGTTAATTTCAAAATAATAGGCAGATCGCTGATCATTATAAGTGTCCAAAATAAAGGCAAATCTGTCATCGGTTAACAAAGATTGATCTCTTCTCCGTTGAAATGCTTTTATTTTATCCGGTTCGGAATCAAAAAACCGAGCTCCTATATACAGGTATTGACCGTCAAAGGCAACCCTGATGATGGTCCGCTCTGAAGCTGGAGAGCCTTCTACAGGTTCCATCATCAAAAAATCCGAAGCCACATCTGTATTTCCCCAAAACTCTTCATCCAACTTCCCATCCAATACAATCAATTCACCCGGCTTGAGACGGTATGCCTCCAATGACTTTGAATCTTGCGCCATTCCCTTAAAAAGGGGGATCAATAAGCACAAAAACAAAAACAGATACCTGAAAATTTTGGGAGAAAATCTCATAGAAGGAGCAATTTACCTCATTAGAATCTGCCAAAACCCCTACTTTTTGATAAATGGTTTACAAGTTTTTGGTCTTACATCCTGAGACTGTACATAACCTAAGGCAACAGCGAACTGAACAGTAGGCAGTCGCAGTTGGCAGTGGTTACTTGCAAACTTCAGACCTCCTCCTCAAACTTCAAAATTCAGACCTTCCCTTCTAACTGAACAGTAGGCAATATACAGTCGAAGTGCTGCTTTGAACACATAACACTGAAAACTGCCTACTGAGACTGCTCACTGAACACTGCCCGCTACGACTCAAAACTCCCTTCTCAAATCCTAGCCTGATAAGTATACAACTGATAATATCTTCCTTCAGAAGCAATCAACTCCTCATGTTTTCCTCTTTCTTTTATCTCCCCATTCTCAATCACCAAAATCTGATCTGCCTGCCGGATGGTGCTCAATCTGTGGGCTATTACAAAAGTCGTCCGCCCTTTCATCAATTGTTTCAGACTTGCCTGAATCAATGACTCGGATTCGGTATCCAAGTTGGAGGTTGCTTCATCCAATACGAGTATTTTTGGATCTGCTAGTATTGCTCTTGCAATAGCGATCCTTTGCCTTTGTCCTCCTGATAATTTCACGCCCCGCTCTCCTATCAAGGTCTCCAACCCATCTTCAAACCTATCGGTAAACTCCTGCACATGGGCGGCTTTTACTGCCTGAAGTAATTCTGATTCGCTTGCATTGGGTCTTGGGAAAAGGATATTTTCTTTGATTGTGCCTTCAAACAAAAAGTCATCTTGTAACACCACACCCAACTGTGATCTATAACTTTTCAAGGATACTTTCTGCAAATCGTTGCCATCAATGGTAATCAAGCCTGAATCAGGGTTTAAAAACGAAGCTGCCAAGCCTGCGATAGTGGTTTTGCCTGAACCTGAAGTACCCACCAATGCGGTTACAGAACCTGCAGGCGCATCAAAACTGATTCCTTTCACCACTTCTTTTCCCTCTTCATAGGCAAAAGAAACATTCTGGAACCGGATATCCCCCTTGAAATTTGGCAGCATTAAATTCCTAATGCCATGCGCATCTTCCAAAGGATAATTCATGATTTCTTCGGTCCTATCTAGCCCTGCAAAAGCTTCAGTCAACTGACTGCCAATATTGCTCATCTGCACAATTGGCGCAATCATAAAACCCAGGTAAAGTGTAAAAGCCAAAAAGTCCCCAAAAGTCATCTGCTCATCCATAATCATATATCCACCTATGCCCATGATACCGGCAGAAGCCAAACCCAAAAGGAAAGTAGCTGAAGAAGTCACAAAACTGGTTGCTGTCAAACTTGCTTTCACATTGAGAAAAAGTCGCTCAACCCCTGCTTCAAATGTTTTGATTTCCTGATCTTCTGCATTGAAGCCTTTGATGACCCGGATTCCGCCCAAAGTTTCGGTCAGCCTACCGGTGACTTCCGCGTTGATTTTTCCTCTTTCTCTGAAAATGGGCCTGATTTTGCCAAAAGCTTTCAAAGAGATCAGTCCAAATATGATCACCGGAACCAATACATAAACAGTCATCATCGGACTGATATAGATCAAGAGTACCAGCGAAATCACTGCTGTAAGTATCCCACCTACCATTTGGGCAAAACCGGTGCCTACAAGATTCCTCACCCCTTCCACATCCGTCATGATTCTTGATACAAGTTCTCCTGTCTTGGTATTGTCAAAAAACCTGATGGGCAATTGAATAATATGTTTTTGGACCTGCGAACGCAGTACGGAAATCAAATGCTGTGCTTCCACGCTGAGAATCTGCGTCAATGCATAAGAGGTCGTCGCCTGAATGGTAATGGCTGCCACTACACCCAAGACCAGCCATTTGAGCAAATCCAGGTCATTGGAGGGAATCACATTATCAATCAATATTTTACTGGCTCCCGGCAAAACCAAGCCTGAAAGTCTGGAAATAATGATCAAAAATAAGCCGAGAAACAAATGCTTTCTTCTTGGCCAGATGATGGTTTTGAACACAGTGGCCATGGTGACCCTGCTTTCTTTTGGTTTGGTTTTAGTCATGTTGATGGGTTAAAAACAGTTTCTAACATTTAAAGTGATGGGATTAGTTCTGTTAGACTTGAATCATTTTTCACTTGATTTCAGTATATTTGAATATGATAGTTGAGCGAACAGATAAAGAAATTGTATTCAAAATTCCTGCAGATACTGATATCAAAGAACTTCAGAGAATTTTTGATTTCCTAAAATATAGGGAGGCTACCCAGGACTCCCAAGCCACCGAGGAAATTGTCAATAAATTGGCTGACGAATCAAAAGCAAATTGGTGGAAGGAAAATAAGCACAGGTTCATCAAATGAACATTGTGGTTGAACCAATATTATATACTTGCTATGAAAAAAAAGTCAGAGAAAATCGAGATAAATATGGTAAATGAACCAGAACCGGAAATCTATCAATTAAGTGCTAAGCAGACCATCAAACAAATCCTTTTAAAATCAGAATCACTTAATTCAAAAGAAATTGAGGAATTGATTCAAAAATTGATAGAAAAGAATTCTCAACAACAAAAAGTAAAGTCATTCAATTTTCAAAAGTTTTTATTGAGCGGTCCTGTAATGGATGACAGCCAATACCAAGATTATTTGGAACACAAAAAGCATTTCAATACATGGAGAGTGAAATAATCTTACTGGATACAGGAATTCTGATAGATTATTTTCGAAAGAAAAATAAAAGCAAATCAACATTTTATTCAATTTCAAAATTTTATAATTCGTTTGCTGTTTCGATTGTTACCAAGTATGAGATAATGGTAGGAAGTACAAATGAGCAAAGTTTTTTTTGGCAGGAATTTTTTGAACAAGTTGAAGTTATTCCGTTTGATGAAAATTGTCTTAAGGTGGCTGTCTCAAATTATAAATATCTTAGGAGAAAAAACCAATTGATTGAAATAGAGGATTTATTCATTGGGTCAACAGGGATAGCTTATAATTTGAAAATTGCAACTTTAAATCCTCAACACTTTCAAAGAATGGAAAAACTCCAACTACTTGAAATGAATGTATAATGAAACTTTTCAATTGAAAAAAACAATGCCAACAAAATTAGAAAATCATCTCCAATCAATTGACCTAATCACAAACGATGCATTTGATAACTTCATTGGATTGCCTGCTGAGAAAATCCATTTCAAACCCGATCCCAAAACCTGGAGTATTGCCGAGAACATCGAACATCTGATCACCATCAACAAGACCTATTTCCCGATTTTCGAAAAACTCAAAAACGGCTCCTATCAAGGCGCTTTTATAGGAAGGTTTTCCTTTTTTAATAACCTATTTGGGGATATGATCTACAAATCCGTATCAGATGGCGGCAAGAAAAAACAAAAAACCTTTCCCCTTTGGGAACCAAAAATCACTGACGAAGACACCGGCGTTTTGGAACGGTTTAAACAACATCAGGAAGAATTGAAAAAATGGATAGTACAGATGGAGCCATTTGTTGAAAAAAACCAGATTATCCATTCTCCCGCCAATAAATTGATCGTGTATTCTCTGGAAAAAGCAATCGAAATCATCATTGCCCACGAACAGCGACACCTCGACCAAGCCAAAAACCTGCTTTTAACAAAAATCTGAAATATCATGAATCTCTGAAAACATCTATTGTCTTATGTCTTCTCCAAAAACCGAAAAACAAAAAATGCTCGCCGGCGAACTCTACTTCGCTTCCGATCCTGAATTGGCCACAGAAAGGCTTCATGCCCGGCAATTGACCAAACAACTCAACGATTCCAATCCTGATGAAACCGAACTGAGGGAAAGTATACTCCAAAAACTGATCGGCAAAAAAGGCAAAAACTTCTGGATTGAGCCACCATTCTACTGCGATTACGGCTACAACATTTCCGCTGGAGACGATGTTTTCTTTAACTTCAATTGTGTTATCCTAGATGTCACTCCAGTGAATTTTGGAAGCAGGGTATTGGTGGGTCCAAATGTTCAATTCTATGCCGCGACCCACCCTATTGACCATCAGGTAAGGGGCAGCTTGCTGGAATCGGGTGCCCCCATCAACATTGGAGATGATGTTTGGATAGGCGGGGCAAGCATCATCTGCCCCGGGGTCAGCATTGGGGACAGGTCCATTATCGGTGCAGGTTCGGTGGTCACCAAAGACATTCCTGCAGATGTAATCTCCGCAGGAAACCCCTGCAAAGTAATCAGGAAATTGGAGTGAAAATGCCATAATTTTTCCGCTAAAGCAGTTGCATGTTCTTATCAACCATAAATTTTTGAACCACAAAAGTGTCAAAAGAGAACAAAAGAAGTCAAAAATGTACTATACAAAGCTTTTGTGGACTTTTGTTACTTTTAAGTGAATCAATTTTTCAATACCTTAATCTTGTAAAAAAAATGATTGTTCGGATTCTGCCAACAACTTATCAAATGAATATTACCAATAATGCATCAATTCCCGGTTCTTCTGTCTTCCGTCTCCCGTCTTAATAATTAAACCCTCAATCCAACCTTTCTATGTTTTACTCCAAACGTGACCTCCACTTCCAACTTTTTGAAAATATTGATGCTTTATCGCTGACCTCATTTGACTTTTTCAAAGACCATAACCAGGAAACATTTGAGATGGTATTGGATGCAGCGGATCAGATTGGAGTGACTTCTTTGAGACCATTGTTGACCGAAATGGACAGGAAGGAACCTCAATTGGTAAATGGAAAAATTATTGTGCATGAGGGCATGAAGAAGATTTACTGCCAATATGGAGAAGACGGTTGGATCAATGCCTGTTTCAGCTATGAAGAAGGTGGGCAGCAATTGCCTAATACTATCCAATCAGCAGTAGGTTTTATTTGGCAGGCTGCCAATTATTCGGCTTCGGTGTATCCCTTTCTCACTTCGGGTGCCGCCAATCTGATCCGAACTTTTGGAAGTAAGGAACTGATCGAAAGATTCACGCCAAATTTGTACAATGCCAAATGGCAGGGAACCATGGCCCTGACCGAACCTGATGCCGGTTCTTCCCTTTCAGATTTAAGTACCACCGCATACCCTACTGAAATAGAAGGTATTTATAAAATCAAAGGACAAAAGATATACATCTCCTGTGGAGACCATGATGCCTGTGAAAATGTGATTCACCTAATGCTTGCCCGAATCAAAGGCGCCCCTGCAGGAGTCAAAGGAATATCCATGTTTGTCGTTCCCCAAAAAAGAACCGATACCGGAGCCTCCAATGACGTGCTGACCGAAGGTTTGTATCATAAAATGGGTTATAAAGGCGCACCCATTGCCCACTTGATGGTAGGTTCCAACGATGCTTGTGAAGGCTTTCTGGTAGGCGAACCCAATAAAGGTTTGTCCTACATGTTTCAGATGATGAATGAGGCAAGAGTTGGTGTGGGCATGAATGCCGCTGCCATTGGCACCGCAGCCTATTATGCTTCCCTTGCTTATGCCAAGGAAAGGCCTCAGGGCCGTAAAATCGGAGAAAAAGACCCCAATCAACCCCAAGTCTCTATCATCGAACATGCCGATGTCAAGCGCATGTTACTCTTTCAAAAATCCATTGTGGAAGGCTCCCTTTCGCTATTGCTCTACTGCGCCAAATTGGGTGATTTGGTCAATGTGGCAGGAGGTCAGGAAAAAGAAGAGGCTGTACTCCTGCTCGACCTGCTGACACCGATAGCCAAATCCTATCCTTCAGAAATGTGTTGCCTGACTACATCGGCTGCCGTGCAGGTTTTGGGAGGTGCGGGATATACCACGGATTTTCCAGTGGAGCAATACTACCGCGAGGCCCGCATCCACCCTATCCATGAAGGGACAACAGGTATTCATGGAATGGATTTGTTGGGCAGAAAGGTCTTGATGAAGAATGGTAGCGCTGTCAGGATCTTTGCTGAAAAAATAATGCAGACCATTGCAGAAGCCAAAGAAGATGGCGCTATGCAACCCTTCGCCGAAAAGCTGGAAAAATACCTTCAAAGGGCGCAACAAACTAGTGGACAACTAATGGCCAAGGCCGGCAAAAATCCAGAAGAATTCCTTGCAGATGCCACCTTATATTTGGAATATCTCAGCATCCTGACCATTGCTTGGCAGTGGCTTCATCAAGGTATAATCTCCCAAAAAGCCTTGAATTCCGACAGTCCCGAAAAAGACTTCTACCAAGGTAAAATCATGTGCATGCGCTACTTCTTTGAATATGAACTGGTCAAAATGGATGGTCTTGGCAAAAGGTTGGTGTCGGATGATATGGTGACTGTGGAGATGCGGGGGGAATGGTTTTGAGGTCTAAATTCGTTTGGCGGAAATGGCGATTTCATTTTTATTTCATTTATTTTGTTGTTTTTAGATTTATTAGGATACAACATATCCTTTTTCTTTCAATCTTAAAAACTCTATGGCCCCACTATGGCCCCACTATACTATAAATTATACTTGACCCGGAAGTGCCTTCTCAAATTAATATTTTATGTTCATCTACAAGTCCCGTCAATTCTCTTATAGCTGTTCGTTTTGATACTTTGTTCAACTCTTGATGATCACCGTTAGTGATTTTCCCTTTCTCCTTTGTAAAAAGTACCGCCTTAACTTGTCTTTCTTTCAAGCCAATATTTGTCAAATACTCTTCATTGTAAATATCCTTTCTGAATTCTACCAAGAAATCGGAAGCTTCAAAAAAGTAGGAGGGTGAAGGAATCTTAGCTTCTAAACAATAATTAATCATTTTTTCAATACCTCTTCCCCAGGATTCGATATACCCACTTCTGAAAAGGGTATTTGCTATATCCGGATTATAAGGCTTTGACGAATGTCTCTTTTCGGATTTACGCTATTCACCTTTACGCTGCTACATGCGAAACTTGATCGCGTCAATTATTAACGGACAAAACGAAATTATCGCTTCCAGCTTGATTTCTAATTACCCCGAATTCGGTATAATTAGAATCAAAATTGCACATAGCTTCTCATTTTCCTATATAAACAAACTCAATTTTTTCTGCATCCTGATCAAATCTAATCTATTTTACACATTTCCAAAACCATTCCCCACGCTTTGATTTTCAATGTTCTCACACAATCAACAAGCTTATAAAAATACAAAACTCCCGCAGTTGATCAAACCCGGGGAGTACCTAGCTGCTACATACGGTCGCTATCCGTATTCCCTTATTCTTTTCTTCTGGTCTTTCTGATCTATCCATATCTAGCCTATCCTTTCAATATCATCAATACCACTTCTCCCCCCTATACATCTCGGTTTTTGCGGCATGTTCTCGGTTGTAAAGTCTGAGGTAATTCTCGTCCATGACACGGATGCGGTAGCCCAATAGGTGAAAAAGTGGGCCTGTAAAGTACTTCGCTGTATTTAAATCTACTCTGAGGATCTCCTTCTCCCGACTTTCCCACTGTATCCCGGGTAACCATACCAACAGATTGTCAAATTTGATTTTCCTAAGAAAGGATGACAACTTCAGGGCAAAATATGGTATACTACGGATCAGGAAAAATCCATCATCCCCCAGCTTTTGGTACAAGGGCATAAACAACCTTGCTTTATACTGAGATTCAACGGTAAAACCATCACTCATAGCCAAAGGCATCCCTTTACTAACACTCTCAAAACTTTCAAATCCGGGTAGCATTTTGAAATGCTCCCCATTTTGGATACGGTAAAGGTAGATGATCTCAAAAATCTCTGACACATCACCTGAAGCATCTTTTAACTGATTAAAATAAACTTCAAATTCAGGCAAAGATTTTTTTTTGATCAACCTGGCAAAAACCAATGTTAAAAAGATAAAAGCAATATTATTGGTTATGGATATTGCTTCATCATGTTGCCCTGATTCAAATCCTATCGCTACATATCCCAATTGATTGATGTAGCTCAACATCGGCCCATCTAGAAATTCCTCTATTCCTAAAATTACCGGAACTGGAAAATTAGCCGAAAACTTTCTATTGATCAAAGCATCATTGATGGTGATAAAGGGAAGGGTTTTACTAGAGGTAGTATGCAGGTCAATAAAATAATACGGTCCCGGATCATCTTTCAAAATCTTTTCTAGAATGACCATCAAAGAGACCAACTCTTCCTCTTCATCACTTAATTTCTCTTTGATCGCAATCTTTTTGATATTTGATTTGGTCCAAAGCCTGTTGAGGTCCTCTTTGATATAACGCTTGTTGGAAGCCAGTGCTTTGAGGTTTCCACATATCCCATAAATCTTCCCACGAATTTTAGCGTTTAACTTATCCAACTCGCCAAAGACTTTTTCAAGTGCAAAAACTCCGGCAACCTCATTACCGTGAATCCCAGCAAAAAAAACCACGGTGGGCCCCGGTTTACCCGTTTCGATCTTCCCTATTATCCTATCCACCATGAGCTTCTTATTTAAGGCTTTGCTATAAACCTGAACCATAAAATCAAATATCTTTTGAAGTAATGATTCCCACCAATTTTTTATCCTTCACCACAGGCAAAGAATTGAAGCCGTGGTACTTCATCAATTCTTTTGCTTCGTCCACGTTTTTATCTTGAGAAATGGTGATAAGATCTGTTTTCATCAGCTTTTTAACTGCAATCGATTTGATTTCATCACTGTCAAAATAAGGAACCAAATCTTTCCAGGAAAGAATACCAACCAACTCCTTGTCCCCTCTTATCACCGGCATATGATGGATATTCTTCCATTTCATAATGTACAGCACAAGTTCCAAACTGTCTTTTTCTTCCACAGAAAAGATATCGGTGCTCATGACATGATGTACCTTCTTCTCAATGTTAAAGGTCGTAGTGGCAGATGATTTCAATATTTCCCAATCCGCAACCGGTATATCCTTCTCTTGATTTAAAAATAAATTTGCTGCCAATACCTGCAGGGATTCATTTCTTTTTTTAGAGGTCAACAGGTTTCTATAACTTTTGATTATCCATTCAGAACCTGAATGAGAATGTACTCTTTTTTCGATGATGGAAAGGTAAGTCGTTATATCCGATTCAGATACTCCTGCTTTTCTTAATCCGCCATATGCCATCGGAAGAAATACCTCTAAGATCAGTTTTTGGCTGGATATTTCTTTTCCATCCCATTTAAACTGCGCACCCATACCATATCTCGATGCATGATAAAAATTAGATTTGGCATCTTTGAAATCAAGTTTTTCGTGAACTCTGTCATATTGCTCCGGTCTACCTTTCATCACGCCTATCCAAAAAGCCATATTGGCAATTTGATCCATCTGTGTAGGACCTGCCGGAATGTACCTGTTTTCAATCCTGAGGTGTGGCTTGCCTCCTCCTACCCCGTAACAGGCCCTGTTCCACCTATAAACCGTTCCATTATGGAGATTAAGGGCCCGGAGTTTTGGGATTGCTCCTCCCTTCAAAATCTCAGTGCTGTCTTCCAGCATTTCGCTCGTAACCAAGCTTTTAAATCGGGCGACATTGTCCTTGAAAATATCTATAACAGCACCTCTTTGCCACTCGTTGTCAAAACTAACTCTTGGTTGGGCTTCATTCAACAAATACGAATTTGATCGGATATCAACTGATTGGGTAAAAAGGGCAATTCTCGTTTCGCTCCACAATTCTTTTCCAAATAATAGTGGTGAATTACTACAAATACCCAAAATAGGACCCGCAATTGCCTGGGCCCAATTGTAGCTTTCTGTAAATTCATCAGGATCAACCTGAAGATGCATTTGAAAACTCGTATTACAACCTTCAAGCATCACAGAGTCATGAAGGATAGTCAATTCATCGACTCCTCGAATATGAATATTAAAATCCTGCGCTCGTAATTCCTTGGCAACTTCATTCAAAACATAATACCGTTGCATAGGGGTCATGTTTTCTACGGTAATATGCCTTTGGGAGAGTGTGGGGAGTATGCCTGTCAGAATTATCTTGGAATCATGTTTGGCTGCAGCTGACTTTGCCTTGTCTAGCATAGCAGTAAGTTGCTGATGCATCTGACTGAAACAATTTCCTCTGAGTTCAATCGGGTCTAAATTAATTTCTAAATTAAAATTCCCGATTTCAGTTGTAAAATGTTCATCATCGATTGCCTTCAAAAGCTCGAGCGCATTGTTATTTGGTAAAAATTCGTTGGTTACAATAAAAAATTCCTGTTCTGCACCCATCCTTATGGGTGCTTTTTCTATTAAATCCTGCTGAAGCATATCTTCCAGCGCTTTAATGTCTTTGATCAGCCTATGAAAATATTCAGACTTATCCTTTTTACTTTTTAATATGCTTACATTTTGGCTCCCCATATAATTTGATGTCAGGTTATTTTGATCATCTCAAGTTAGACATTTACCAATGGGTAGAATATGATAGAAGTCATCAAAAAAGTTATCTTTTCTCAGGATTCGGGCTTCAATCGGCATCCTTGTCTGCTTACAGACAGGGCCTTAGGTCATCCGTATAATGCCAGGACAAATGAATTTTCTTCCGGGGAAATCTGCTTTGCAATTAAATTGAACCTTTCCACTGCCTGACACAATCAAACAAATTTTTCCGGGCCAGATCCTGAAAATCTTTCCGATCAAAATCCAAATCTGGTAAAATCAAAACCTCATCAAAACCTGCTTCATTGGCCTGTGTTCCCGAGGTGATCAAAACGATTTTTTTGTTAAGCTTTTTAACGATTTGCAATAATTCATAACTTCCTTTACCACCTGAAGATTGGCTGTCAAATCGTCCCTCGCCTGTTATAACGACATCTGATCGCTTAACTTTTTCTTCGATTCCAACTTGTTGAAAAAACCATTTTGCTCCCATTTGAATCTCTACGGGGAAAAAGAATGAAAGTCCAAAGGCTATTCCCCCTGCTGCTCCAAAACCGGATTTATCTAGAACTTTTTTTCCTGATTTTTTGGATAGTAATTCCAAAACATTTGAACAGCATTTCCCAAATTCCTCAAAATCATTTTTGTCCAAACCTTTTTGAGGACCGAAAACAGGAATGGCTCCTTCTTCACCTAAAAAATAATTGTTTACATCACAAAGACAGGTAAACCTTATATCAGGCCGCTTCAAAGGACTTTGAATATATCGAATTTTTCTAAACAGCATATCAGAAAAAGTGGGGATTTCCCGACCATTTTCATCCAAAAACAGATAACCCAAACCATTTAAAACTCCCATTCCAAGGTCCACCGTCGCACTCCCGCCTAAACCAAGAACGATATGTTTAGCCCCTAATGCTATGGCATTGCAGATCAATTCCCCTGTGCCATAGGTACTGGCTATCCAAGGGCTTTTCTCGTATTCCTTTAAATATTTTATCCCTGAAACTGTAGATACATCCAAGTAGGCTGTTTCGTTGACTTTATCCAAAAAGTAATAACCAGAAATAGACCTTCCCAAAGGATCCAAAGTGAAAATATCGATCCGTGGCAATTTCAATTCAGTTCCCAACAAAAAACAGGTCCCATCCCCGCCATCAGCAATTGGGCATTGATCAGTATGGGCATCATGAAATCTCTTGGTAATAGTTTCCGAAATAATTGCCGCAGCTTCATCCGCTTCGATGGTACCTTTAAATGCGTTTGGTGCTATGAGGTAGTTCATTTTTTAGATATGAGATGTGGGAAGCGAGAGACGAGAGACGAGAAGCGAGATGTTAGAAACAAGAGTCAAGAACAAAGAGCCAAGAAGAGAGCAGTTTAACCTTTGAAGTCTTTTTTTGACCTCGGAGGTTTTAAATTTGCAGCGAAATTCGGTCAAGGTAAAAGAAACACGTTAAGTCTACCGCTAAGACCTTCGAGGTTTTGAAAAAAAACCTCAAAGGTCAAACCCGTAACCTTTGAGGTCTTTTTTAGACCTGGAAGGTTTTTCCGATCAGTCTGCCCAGCCTGTTTGACTATGGCGTTTTCAACAAGTTTTGAAATCTTCCAATCCACTTCAACTTTTTATCTGCAGGTCACTAATCTTCCAATTTTGCAATCTTACAATCTTGCAATCCCCCTACTTCTTCTCCTCAGCTTTCAATTTCTCAAAATAAACCTTGGTCGCTGCCTTCACCTTTGGTGCTAGGTAAATAGTGGAAATCATGGTTGGGATGGCCATGATGGCATACATACCGTCTATGAAACTTACTACTACTTCCAACGAGGCTACTGCACCCGCGACAATGGTAACCAAATAGAAGTAATTGTAATAATTGGCTTTTTCTGCTCCGAACAGATAATTGAAACACTTATGTCCGTAATAAGAATAAGTAAACATGGTCGAAAGCGCAAAAACCAAAACCGCCACCATTAGCAGGTATTTCCCAAATCCCGGCAACGCCATTTCAAATGCGGACAAGGTAAGCCTTACGCCATCGTTTTCGGTACTTTCCCATACTCCTGTCAACAAAATAACCAAGGCAGTCAAGGTACAGACCACAACAGTATCAATAAAGGGGCCTAACATGGCAATCAAACCTTCCCTCACAGGTTCATTGTTTTTGGATGCACCATGCACCATGGGTGCCGTTCCTATACCTGCCTCATTGGAAAAAGCAGCCCTTCTCGCGCCGATTACAATCACTGCGCCAACAGCGCCACCCATTACCGCATTGCCTGTAAAGGCATCTTCAACAATCAACCACAACATGGCAGGAACATCGCCGATATATTGAACCATAATGATCACTACAGTTACAAAATACAGTATGACCATAAATGGAACCAATTTGGAGGCCACAGCGGCAATTCGCTTAATCCCACCCAAAATGACCACGGCAACAATGAACATCATCGTAATACCCAAAATCCATTTGGTGGTTTCACCATTATCCAAACCATTTGGAATCAACAATACTGACCGCAACACTGCTGTCAACTGATTGGCTTGAAAAATAGATAATAGACCCAAAACACCTGCTACTGAAAACAGGACTGCAAGTGGTTTCCACTTCTTACCCATCCCCTCTTCTATCACATACATTGGCCCTCCCTGAATTTCTCCCGAACTGTCCTTGCCCCTGTACATGATGGCAAGACTACAGGAAAAATATTTTGTAGCCATCCCTACAAAAGCAGACATCCACATCCAAAATATCGCTCCGGGACCGCCCATATTGATGGCGATGGCCACCCCACTGATGTTACCCAAACCTACCGTGGCCGCAATCGCGGCTGAAAGTGCCTGCCGGGAAGATATCTGTCCGGGAACATTTGTTTCGTCATATTTTCCCTGTACTACCTTGATTGCATGCCCTAAGTACCTGAAAGGCAGGAAACCTGAATAAACAAACAATAAAAACCCACCTCCCATCAATAGGATAAGCATTGGTGTATCCCAAATCCAATTGCTGAAGTTTACGATATATTCTCCCATTATTTTGTTTGAAAATGAAACAGCATATTAAGGGCATTTTTTGGGAAATACAAGAGGTAGGGAGGAAGTTGGGAAGTGGGAAGTTGATAAAGAATGAAGGATGAGGGTAGATCGTAGATCGTAGATTTAAGATTTAGGGAGAAAGTTGAAGGGAGTCGAGGGCGTCATTGCGAGGAGCACTGGTGAAACTTTGATTTTTTATATAATCCTTCGTGCGACGTGGCAATCTCTTTTTAGTGAGGAAGGATGAGGGAGAAAGGATGACGGATAAGGGAGATAGAATGAAGAATGAAATGGTAATTCTATATTATTCTTGCCAGGAAACTGAAATGTCCGGTACATCGGTCTTCCGTCCTGTATGTTGATGAATTGAGTTACTGGCAAAGAAGCGGATAACCATTTTAGTTTTAATATTTTCCAATCTTCCAATCCAAAACCTTATTTTTGCGCCCATGTCGAGAAAAATGAAGAACAAGGTTGTGACCAACCTACGGATTGAAAGGATTGCTACTGAAGGGAAATGTGTGGGGCACCATGAAGGAAAAGTTGTATTCGTACAGGGAGTTGCGCCGGGTGATGTGGTAGATGTAAGGATAACCAAAGGCAAAAGTTCTTTTATGGAAGGGGAAGCAATATTTTTCCATGAATACTCCAAAGACAGAGTAGAACCCTTTTGCTCCCATTTCGGCACCTGTGGGGGCTGTAAATGGCAACATATCAATTATGATTTACAGAAAAACTATAAAAGACAACAGGTAGTAGATCAGTTTGAAAGAATCGGTAAAGTCGAAAATATGCCTGAGGTTTTACCTATTCTTGGTTCAGAAAACATCCAATATTACCGCAACAAGCTTGATTATACATTTTCCAACAACCGTTGGCTGACACGCGCAGAAATTGATTCCGGAGAAGAATTTGAAAGGAATGCCTTGGGATTTCATGTACCCAAAATGTTTGACAAAATAGTGGACATAGACCACTGCTATTTACAGGGAGATATCTCCAATGAGGTCCGGAATTCTCTGAAAAGATATGCATTACAAGAAGGATTGACTTTTTATGATTTAAGAAAACAACAAGGACTTCTACGTAATTTGATTATCCGAACAACCTCCACCGGAGAATCCATGGTGATTGTTCAATTCGGTAAAAAAGATCCTGAAGAAATTGAAAAGGTGATGACATTTTTAAAAATGGAATTCGCGCAGATCACATCACTCCTTTATATCATCAACATGAAAGGGAATGAAACCTTCAACGATCTCGAAGTAATTACCTATGCAGGAAAAGATTTTATAGAAGAAGAAATGGAAGGCCTGAAATTCCGAATTGGGCCCAAATCCTTTTATCAGACCAATTCCAAACAAGCATACGTATTATATAAAGTTGCAAGAGAATTTGCAGATTTGAAAGGGAATGAGGTTGTCTATGACCTGTATACCGGTACGGGCACCATCGCCAATTTTGTAGCAAAAGAGGCGAAACAAGTTATCGGAATAGAATATGTGGAAGCAGCCATAGCGGATGCAAAACTCAACTCAAAAGTAAACGGAATTGAAAACACGCTTTTCTATGCCGGGGATATGAAAGATTTACTGAATGATGAATTCATCGCCAGCCATGCAAGACCTGATGTCATCATCACGGACCCCCCTAGAGCAGGAATGCATGAGGATGTGGTCAAAATGTTATTGAGGCTAGAAGCACCAAAAATTGTCTATGTCAGTTGCAATCCAGCTACACAGGCCAGAGATGTGGCTATTTTGGCAGAAAAATATATTATTGAAAAAATTCAACCCGTAGATATGTTTCCCCAAACTTATCATGTTGAAAATGTAATACGATTAACTTTAAAATCATGATTTCAGATTTCAATGATCCCGAATTGAGTGGAAAATACCTGGGAACAATTACAAAGGATTTTATACAGGTTTCAGAAATACTTAAGGAAGCCTCTTATCAGGTCCGAAGCAGGAAATTTTCCAAATATCCAATCTTTCCAATTTCCAAGACCGAGCAACCCATAGGTCAGTTGCTCTTGAACAAAACAGAAAAAAATCTGGATTGGAACTATTACATCACCTATTTGGATGAGTTCATCCAGCGTAAATTGATCGCAGAAGAGTTACAGGAAGATTTTATCAAAGCTTATAAAGACCCTGATGAGTTTTGTTGTCTTTTCGTGGTGGATGGCGTATTTACAAGTTTCGTATATATACCCTACCCAGAAGATTGATGTGTTATCCCAATAAGAAATGCCTCAGGAGTTAGTCATAAAAATGAAACATCGATAAAATAAGTGTCAAAAAATCACTTAAAACAACCATTTTAATTTCATTTTTTTCACCTTTCATGAAATAAAATTTTAATATCTGAAATTTACCCTAACATTAATTGCATTAAAACTCATTTATTCTTTACTTTATTAGAAATATTCCTTTCTATTAATGGAGAAGAAAGCCACCCAAAATATACCCTGTTTGGTTTCCCAATTAAAAGATGGGAGTGAATTTGCATTTACTGAACTTTTTAGAATATTCAGACCGAAAATATTCAATACCTCCAAAAAAATGTTTTTGTCCAATGAGGATGCCGAGGAAATAGCCCAAGAGGTATTTCTGATTATTTGGAAAAACAGGCAAGACTTAAAATGTGAACTTTCTTTCAATGCCTATCTTTTGGCAATCCTGAAATCACTGATCATCAAAAGATCCCGAAAGGAAGCCAAAAAAGTAGCTTACGAAAAATATGCTCTTCATACCCAAAAGGGAATTGTAGAGAATTTTGAAAGTGAATCAGAAATTACTGAAATGGAATCTCTCGCCTTAACTGCCATTGCCAAACTCCCTGATTTTCAAAAAGAGGTATATATTTTAAGAAATCAAGAAAATTTAGCTACAGAGGAAATTGCGATAAAAATGGGTATTTCAAAACGAACTGTTGAAAATCACATTTATAGAGCTACAAAATCTATCAAAAAGTCTCTGACAGCAAAATCATTGGTACCTATCAAACCATTGATCAATTTTACAATTTTGTTATTTTTTCGGCACTTATTTTTTTGATTTAGCAATTGGACTATTTATTTATTATAAATAGTACAATTATTTATTTTTTCATGAGTAAAATAATGAGTTAAAGGCTATATACTATAAATGTATAGCCAATGAAATTCAGTGAAAATGATATTGAAAAATTTTTCAGCGGAAAGCTTTCCGAAAAAGAAGCAAAGGAATTTCTGATTTGGTTGCATTCGAAGGATGGTGAAAATGTCTTAAATTCTCGGGTGGATGAATTATGGAAGATTCAGACAGAAAGGGACAAAGAAATAAAGGGGGATGATCAACATATCGCCCATCATGTCCAAATGATCAAACAAAAAGACATCAATCAAAGTACTAAGTCTTTGTCTACAAAATTTTTAAGAATTGCTGCTAGCCTATTGATTATTTTTTCAATCACTTTTATATTTTTTATAAAAAGGGATATTGGCTCAATTGAAAATCAAATAGTCGATACAACACCAAAAGAAATTATAAAAAGCGTCCCAAAAGGGCAAAAATCCAAAATATCTCTGCCCGATGGTTCAATAGTATTTCTGAATTCGGAAAGCAGCATAAAATTCACGGATAATTTCGAAGTAAATCGAACCATCCATCTATATGGAGAGGCATTTTTTGAAGTAGCCAAAGATGAAAACCACCCATTTGAAGTAATTACCGACAATCTTGTTACTACAGCTCTCGGCACAAGCTTCAATATCAAAGCTTATGAAAATTCCTCAAAAATTGAAGTCAGCTTGGCTACCGGTAAAGTCATAATAGCCGAATCGATCAGTAACTCCCAAATAGAAATCAAGCCTGGTGAAGGTATAAGTTATTTACCTACAAAAGGTGAATTGGAATTACAAACGGTGGACATAAAAAGTGTTTTGAACTGGAAGGATGGTATTCTCCAGTTTGAGAAACTCCCACTTCCGGAGGTGATAGAAATTCTCGAGCGGTGGTATGGAGTTGAAATAGAAATAATAGGAAGCAATCCTTCCAAGACAGTCAAATGCACAGGCACATTCAAACCCAATGAATACCTGTCCAATGTATTGGATGCTCTAGGCCATTCAATTGAATTCAATTATAAAATAAATCAAAAAAAGGTAACGCTTGACTTTAAATAAATCTGCCTATGACAAAAAAACGGAAGAGGTTTCAATGTTTTATTCCTTTAACAAAAGAAACCCATAAACAACCAATTAATAATTAAAAAAGGACACTTATTTAAAAATATCATTTGTCAAAAACAACCCAAAATATGATACCATCATTTTACAAAACAATGATTTCATTCTTCAAATTCGCATTTTTCAGTGCCATTTTGTTGAGTGCATCCATTAATGAAGTATTTGCTGATAGCAATTCGGGCCAGGTAAAAAGTATTGATGAGGTTTACATCAAACTCGATATCCGGGAGGGTAATTTAGAAGTAATTCTAAATGCCATTGAGAAAAAAACAGATTACAGTTTTTTTTACACCGAAAACAACATCAGAGACAATGAAAAAATCTAATTGGATATTTCAAAAGGTACTGTTGCTGATTTTCTGACCGAAGTAGCCAAAAAAAAACAACTGCACTTCAAACAAGTCAACAACATCATCAGTGTAAAATCACTGAAATCTACTGAAGTAAATAATTCCATCGAAAGCCAAATTACAAATGCCTTTTTAGAGGTTACGGGAACTGTTAAAAGTGAAACCGGTGAACTTCTGCCCGGTGTTACAATTTTCATTGATGGTACTACAACAGGTACTGTGACCGACATTGATGGAAATTACTCTATTTCTGTTCCTGAAGGTTCCACATTAGTTTTTTCTTATATCGGATTTACAACCAAAAGAGTTACAGTCGGAAACCAATCTGTAATCAACGTGACTTTAGACCAGGAAGCACGTGCTTTGGAAGAGGTAGTTATTGCAGCCTTGGGTATCCAAAAGACTTCCAGGAGTATAGGATATGCGGCTACAAATGTTGCCACTGACGAAGTAACCGTGAACAGGACCCCAAATTTCATGAATGCACTTCAGGGCAAAATTGCCGGTGTGAATATTTCATCTTTGGGCACAGGTCCCGGAGGTACTTCTAAAGTGAGAATCCGGGGTCAGTCCTCTATATCCGGCCAAAACAATCCCTTAATTGTTGTTAACGGTATTCCTATTGACAACACCAATTTTGGTACGAAGCCGGGTAATGCTGCATCGGATAATTCATTCGGAACTAGAGGAGGTGGTATCACTTCTGATGGTGGTGATGGATTGAGCAGTATCAACCCTGATGATATAGAAAGTATGACAGTCCTAAAAGGGGCTGCTGCTTCGGCACTTTATGGATCCAGGGCTAAAGATGGGGTTATCATGATCAACACCAAATCAAAAGGTGATTCAAAGGGTATTGGTATCACTTATAACCTTAATTATACGAATGAAAGACCTCTTGATTTTACAGACTACCAATATGAATACGGACAGGGTGAACAAGGTGTAAGACCGACATCCTCAAACCCAACATCAGGTCAATGGTCATTTGGAGAAAGATTTGCTCCAGGTATGACCCAAACATTGTTTGATGGGGTTGTTGTCCCTTATGTTCCTGTTAGAGGTCGCATCAATGATTTCTTCAGAAATGGACAGAATACAACCAATTCCATCAGTTTGGCAACTAATTCTGATAAAGGGGGAATGAACTTTTCTTTCTCGGATTTGACCAGCAAGGGTATTGTACCCAACAATTCATTTAACAGAAAAACATTCAATTTTGGATTTACCCATGAGTTCAGTAAAAAATTAAGTTTTAGAGGTAATATCAATTATTCCGTTGAAAGAAACACAAATCCTCCCAATGTGGCAAATCAGGATAATAGCATTCCTACATCACTATATAACATGGCCAATTCCATGCCGCTCAATGTTCTTGACGAGAACAAATTTGATGCAAATGGAAACGAAGCGGTGTATTCAAGGTTCAGAAACAGAACAAACCCCTATTTTACCCTTTCGGAACAATTCAACAATATCAAAAGGGATAGGATTTTTGGTAATGTTGCTGCTGTTTATCATTTCACAGATTGGTTGTATATACAGGGCCGGGTTGGCCAGGATTATTGGTCAAGAGATCAGGAATTCAACAATTTCCCAACCGGTCAAGCTTCAAGAGCCGCTGCCCCTGCAGGCTTTGTCAACGGGGTTTACACACAGGAAGCAAGAAGATTCCGGGAAGTTAATGCTGACTTTATTTTGTCTGCTACCAAAGAATTTGGTGACTATGCTTTCAATGCCAATGTCGGTGGAAACCACATGAAAAGAAATTCAGAGCTCAACAGCGTACAGGTGACGGATTTTGTAATCCGAGATTTGTATACAGTCCAAAACGGTAGGGCAAAAGACCCGATCTTTGACAGGGTGGAAAGAGCTGTAAATTCTCTTTTTGCTTTTGCAGAATTTTCCTATAAAAAAACCATCTACATCAATGGTACTGTCAGGAATGATTGGTTTTCCACGCTTTCTGAAGAAAACAGAAGCATTGTTTACCCCTCAGTTTCCACGAGTTGGGTATTCTCAGAAAATACAGGTACTTCGGACTGGTTCAATTTCGGAAAGCTTAGGTTGGCCTATGCCGAAGTGGGCAGTGATGCTGATGTAGCCCCTTACTCCAATGTGCTGTTTTATGGAATCAATGCCAATTTGTTTCGCGGTCAGCCGGTCGGAAGTCCAATAGGCAGCACATTGCCAAACCCAAACCTGAGACCTATGAGGGTAGCCGAATCAGAAGTAGGTTTGGAAATGAGAATGTTTCAGGGTAAAGTACTCGTGGATTTGGCTGCATACAATAAAATCACAACTGATCAGATTGTAAGCGCACAGATTTCTGATGCCTCCGGATTTATCAATACCTCTATCAACAGTGGACAAAGCCGAAACAGAGGGGTTGAAATGTTGCTGACTGTAGTACCTGTTGAGACAGGTGATTTTTCATGGGAAACATCATTCAATGCAGCATATAACAAAACCCAAGTCCTCAGTCTCCTTTCAGATACTCCGGGAGAAAGAATTACAGTTGGAAACCACGTTTTCAATGGAGAACTAAGACAGGTTGTGGGCAAGGAAATGGGTCAGGTAACTGGTTTTGGTTTCTTAAGGGACGATCAAGGTCGTAGAATATTTGGAGCTAACGGTCTTCCTCTGAGAACTCCTGATATGGTTGAATTTGGAAGTGCCCTGCCACGATGGGTGGGCGGATTTAACAATTCATTTAATTATAAAGGATTGAGCTTCTCTTTCTTAATTGACTTCAGATTAGGAGGCAAGTTGATTTCAGGTACCAACTTCAATGCGGTAAGACATGGTCTGCATAAAATGACCCTGGAAGGCCGTGAAGGTGGAGTGATTGGAGATGGTGTTAACCAGGCAGGTGAACCAAATACTGCTGTAGCTCCTGTTCAATCCTATTGGGAAATAGTGAGATCACAAGGGCTTGTCGAACCGGTTGTTTACAATGGAGGTTTTTGGAAACTTCGTCAAGTAACTGCTGGTTATGATTTTACCAAATTTATACCTGAGAAATGGCCTGTGGCGGGAGTAAGGTTAAACCTTGTCGCCAACAATGTACTCATGTTGAAAAAATGGGTGGATAATATTGATCCGGAATCATTTGGATATGCTTCTGATAACTTGGTCGGTTTGGAAGGTACCGGACTACCGACTACAAGAGGTATGGGCTTTAATTTAAATGTCAGATTTTAAACAACGACACCATGAAAAAGATATTTAAATATTTATGGATTGTGCTATTTATTGGATATAGCACCTCATGCGATCAAAACTTTGATGAGCTGAATACCAACACAGTATCCGCAACTGTAATAGATCCAACGTTCCAGTTGAATCAAGCGATAATTTCTTCCGCACCTTCATCTTTTGGTGTGCTCGTTTATGAGGTTGGTGCTGTACAGCATGTTATTTCTCCAAACTCAGGAGTATTGACAGGCGCTAATTTCAATCAGGACAATAGGGCATCTACACAAGCCAACTGGCAACAGTATTACCGAAATGTCATCAAAAACACAAAAGATGTTTTGGACAGAATTAAGGATGACCCTACCAGAAATAACTTGGTTCAAATGACCAGAATAGTCCAGGCGCATGCATTCATGGTGTTGACAGACACCTATGGTTCTGTTCCCTACAGGCAGGCAGGCGCAGGATTTAGTGATCAGATTTTCTTCCCTGAATATGATGTTCAGGAATTAATTTATACGGACATCATAAAAGAACTCACCGAAGCTTCAACTGCTTTAGGTACTTCAGGAAGAATAGAAACCGCTGATGTTTTGTTTGCAGGAGATATTGAAAAGTGGAAAAAATTTGGTTATTCCCTACTCCTCAGGGCAGGAATGAGAATAGGAAAAGCCAATCCCACTGCTGCACAACAAGCAGTTGCCCAAGCCTTTGCAGGAGGCGTTATCTTAAGCAATATTGATAATGTAATCATCAACCATGATGCCAACTACGTCAATCCAATTGGGAATACACTTAATGCTACGGAAGCAGCAAACTTTTACCTGACTGAGCCATTTGTCAACTTCATGAAAAACACGAATGACCCAAGGCTAAGATCAATAGCTGTGAGGTATGTTGGTGCTTCTTCAGGACCTGAGCAAACGGTTGCCAGACAAAGCTATGAGCCTGAACTTCAGATTGGAATGCCTTTGGGCAATGACAATGCCGGTGCAGTGCAAGTTGCTGCCAATTTGGGTTTGGCAAGCTTCTATGATTTCAGTCAGGTAGATAGAAGGCGGATGGTGAAATTGACCTCTCCAAATTTTATCGTTACTGCGGCCATGAGCCAATTATTACTGGCAGAAGCAAGGCAGCTTGGTTGGATTACAACAGGAACAGTTCAGGACTATTTTCATGCCGGAATCAGAGCTCATATGAATCAAATGCCATCTTATGACCCGGCAATGGAAATTCCAACGGCAGATATTGAGGCATACGTCAATGCCAATCCTTTAATCGAGGCTACTGCAGTACAGCAAATCAATGAACAATATTGGATAGCGACATTTATGCAAGGCCCCGAATCATTTGCAAACTTCAGGAGAAGCGGTTTTCCAAGTTTAGATCCTAATCCTTTCCCTGGAAGAGAAGCCGTATTCATTAACAGATTAACTTATCCAAACTCAGAAATATCAGTTAATTCTGAAAATGTACAGGCTGCTATTTCTGCACAAGGTCCAGATAATCTTGAAACTAGAATTTGGTGGCATAAGTAAGTTTCCAAGAGGCTGTTCTAAACTCCTCTTGCAAGTTGATTGCAATTGAAGTATTAAATTTCAGCTATACCTAGCGTGCCAAATAGCTATTGTGTTGAAAACAATACTTTTCCACGAAAACTCTTGGCCACTTAGAGGTGTCGGTGTCAGTAAGACACTTTATTTAGCCGTTGAATCAACTTTATGGAATACAGAACAGCCTCTTTATTTAAATTGTACTAAGACCAAAAATAAAAATCAAAAATGATCAAAAATTTAGCTTCCCTGCTTTTAACACTTCTAATTGTACAAGCATCATTACAAGCCCAACAAATCACAAAAGAAGAAATGCTCTTTCTCACCCAAGAATGGAAAGGAGAAAGATTTGAAGACGGCAGGCCAAAGGTTTCAGATGACCTTCTTAAAAGGATGCGGCTAGTCACCCATGATGAAGCTTGGGCCGTCATGAGAAATGCCGGCTACCGTTACCAATATGCAGATGGATGGCAGACAATCAATTCCGATAGTATCCTAATTGGAAGGGCAGTAACTGCTACGTTTATGCCCGGAAGACCTGATATCCACAACGCCATAGATGAAAGAGGGAAAAAAGAAGGTAAACGTGGACAGAATTCTTGGCCTGTTGACCTTTTGGTTAAAGGTGATGTCTATGTGGTAGATCAATTCGGCATTCATGTGGACGGCCCCACCATTGGAGACAATGTAGGTAATGCCATTTTCACAAAATCAGGAAATGGAATCGTCTATGACGGCGCAATTAGGGATGTGACGGGTTTAAAAGAAATTGGTGGATTCACCTCCTATTATTCAAGCTATCATCCCTCCCACCATAACCAACAAGGTAATCTCAATACCATGTTGGTAGGCATAAACAAACCCACCAGAATAAGGCAGGCTACTGTCATGGCAGGTGATGTGGTATTGGGAAGAGATGGTGGCGTATCATTTATTCCAGCCCATCTCGTTGAAAAAGTAGTAGTCACTTCTGAAGTTGTCAGGTTACGGGACATGTTTGGCCATGAAAGATTGAGAGCAGGAGTATATACAGCAGGACAAATCGATACCAGATGGTCAGATGATATAGAAAGGGATTTTTCATCTTGGCTCAATGAGCATATTGATGAGCTGCCCATCCCACGGGAACAGATCCAGGAAATTTTGAAAAACAGAACCTGGTAAATTTCAAAATCAAAATCATCCATTATGACAACTGACAAAAATAGGCGCTCATTTCTTCAAAAAAGTTTGATGGCTGGATTTGCCTCATCAATAGCTATCCCAAGCTTCGGTTCAGGTCTTATCCGTGCGGTTGAAAATGGACCAAAATATTCAAATCCGTCAGATCTAAAAATAACGAGTGTCAAAACAGCCTATATGAGCGGTCATGGCACCCATATGTTTGTGAAACTGACAACGAATCAGGGAATCACAGGATATGGTGAAGCAATGGATGCTGTCAGGGGCACCTATGGTGTTGCAACAGGAACAGTGGGTTGGGACAATATGACTCAATTTCTCATCGGTCAAAATCCCCTTGAAATCAATAAGATTGTAGAGCAAATTCTTCGAAGGGGTCATTTTGGTGGAGCACAGGGAGGAATGTATGTAGCTGTACTCACGGGAATTGAAATCGCCCTGTGGGATTTGGCAGGAAAAGCCATGAACCAGCCTGTATATCGCCTTATGGGGGGAAAGTTCAGAGATAAAATCAGGCTTTATTGCGATAGTGCCAGCAGTTCTGAAAGTCCTGAAGATATGGCTGCTGGGGCAATGGATGTAAAAAATGCTGGTTTCACTGCTATCAAATTTGATATTGATTGGGCCGGTGATCCTTCAAAGCAAGATGAATTTAACAGAACAGCTTCCAATGGTGAAATCGATCGGATGGTAAAACAAATCACTGCTGTTCGGGAAGCCATAGGAATGAATATGGATTTATGTTTGGATGCACACGGTCGGTATGACCTTCCATCAGGAATTCAGATCGCGAAAGAAATGGAGCAGTTTAAATTAATGTTTCTCGAAGAACCTGTTCCGGCAGAAAATCTGGACAGTTTAAGGGAAATTACCAGTCAGACCACTACTCCTATCTGTACTGGTGAAAACCAATATTTGGCACATGATTTCAGAAAAATATTGGAAAAGAAAGCTGCGGATGTAGTCATGCCTGACCTGCATAAATGTGGAGGATTGGGTGAAGGCCAAAGAATAGCCAATTTAGCCAACCTCTATTATGTTCCAGTAGCTCCGCACATGGTGGCATCTCCTTTTGGAGCTATGGCTGCATGTCACTGCTGCGCTTCCATCTCCAATTTCCTTTGTTTGGAATGGCATTGGTTTTCAAAATGGAAACAATGGGATGAATTGATCCTAGAAGCACCTTTGATTAAGGATGGATACATTCACCTTACTGACAAACCCGGTGTGGGCGTAACACCAAACGAAGATGCGATCAGAAAATATGCAGTCAAGGACGCACCCTTCTTTTAAACTTATTAAATCTCAAAAACCAAAAAAACTCAAGTAATGATAGATAAAAAAGACAGTAGAAGATCATTCTTACAAAAAGGCTTGGTCGCCGGCCTGACAGGTGGGGCCCTGCTAAGCACATTTGGACAGGGATTGAGTGCCGCAGTGGACAGGCAATCACCTTTTTCCAATCCCTCCGATTTGAAAATTACAGATGTAAAATGCGGATATGTAAGAGGTGCTCTTTATGTTAAAATATATACCAACCAGGATGTCTGGGGTTGTGGAGAAGCAGTTGATGCCATCCACGGCACCTATCATTTGGTGAAAAGACTGGGAAATCAAATTAAGGGTCAAAGTCCCTTGAACCCAAACCGTCTGGCAGAACAAATCAGAAAAGGTGCTTTTTTTGGAGGTGCACAATCAGGCGTTTTTGTTGCAGTTCTTACTGCGATAGAAACTGCCTTATGGGATATTACAGGCAAAGTATTTGGAGTTCCCGTTTATCAATTGTTGGGAGGAAAATACAGAGATAAAATCAGGGTATACTGTGATACAGCCTTATATACTTCCACAAATCCCACTCCGGCAGATTATGCTTTTGCCGCCAAAGACGCAGTAAGCAGAGGATACAATGCGGTAAAATTTGATGTTGATGATGGTCGTGATCCAAATAAATATGACAGGTTCAATTGGACAGCAAACAATGCTGAAATAGATCGAATGTACAATGCCATTGCTGCTGTAAGAGAAGCTGTAGGTCCAAATATTGATATCTGCGTGGATATGCATGGTAGGTATGACGCAGTTACAGGATTGAAAATGGCCAGGATGTATGAAGATTTAAATCTCATGTGGCTGGAAGAACCTATTCCGGCTGACAATCCTGAAGTATATAAATCCATCACTTCACAAACCTCTACACCTATATGTACAGGAGAGAATATTTATCTGGCTTATGGATTTACAAGATTGCTATCCGAAGGAGCTGTAGATATCATCATGCCTGATATCCAAAAAGCCGGGGGCTTAGGTGAGGCCCAGCGTATTGCCAATCTTTCAAACCTATATTACGTGCCATTTTCCCCACATATGGTAGCTTCCTTCCTAGGTGCAATGGCAAGTTGCCATGTCTGTGCTTCGGTCCCAAACTTCCAGGTTATGGAATGGCAGATCTATATGGACAAAGATCAATTGTGGAAAGATATCGTCACCTACGATGGTCCAAGGACCGAAAACAGCTTCATTACAGTTTCAGAAAAGCCCGGTATCGGTGTGGAAATCAATGAGGAAGGTATGAAAAAATATGCTGCTCCAGGGATTCCGTTCTTTGAATAGAACCGAAGAGTATTTTGCAAATTCCGAGAAGTAGTAAATTGGTTGATTCCTGTAGCATGAATCTTTGATTGGTCAAAACAGTGAATCAACCAATCCTATAATTGCTAAGAGGATTTCAGTTATTAATCAATTAAATTATTTGAAACTTCAATATCAAAAACCCGAGATTATGAGAAAACCAATTTTACTAGCCATTGCATTTGTCACATGCTTGGCTTTTTCCACCAAAGCCCAACAGATTTCTCCGACACCCGATCAAGTAAAAATGCTAACCTCCCAATGGACAGGTGAACGGTTTCCTGATGGAAGACCTAAGGTGTCCGATGATTTACTCAAAAGGCTGGAAAAACTTTCTATGGAAGAATCATGGGGGTTTTTAAGAAACAAAGGGTATAACAACCAATATGAAAATGATTGGGTTATCATCGATGATGACCGGGTAATGACAGGCAGGGCACTCACTGCACAATATATGCCGCTAAGGACCGATGTCAATGACCTTGTAAAAGAAATTGGTAAAAAAGAAGGCCGTACCCAAGCCGGAGGAACCAACTCTTGGCCGATAGACAAGCTGGTAGACGGTGATATTTATGTGGCAGATGGTTATGGTAAAATTGTAGATGGCACCTTAATAGGAGATAATCTTGGAAATGCCATTTATGCCAAAACTAAAAGGGGTGTTATTTTTTATGGATCTGTTCGCGATATGGCCGGATTGTCTGCAATAGATGGCTTTAATGGATGGGTAAAGGGTCATGATCCCTCATACATTCAGCAAATGATGCTTACGACCATTAATTATCCTATTCGTGTTGGAAGGGCTACCGTACTTCCCGGGGATGCAGTCCTTGCTAATAAATTTGGGGTGATATTTATTCCTGCCCATCTTTTGGCTGACCTGGTCATTAATGGAGAATTCATCATGCTAAGGGATCAATTTGGTATCCAAAGGCTAAAAGAGGGCAAGTATACTGCCGGTGAAGTTGACAGCAAATGGAGTGAGACAATTGTAAAGGATTTCCTGGATTGGGTCAACAATAAAACTGACCTGCCTATGAGCCGAGAAGAATTGAATAATTTCCTTAAAGACAGGAATTGGTAGTTCCTGATCATCAAAACAAACAAGCTATAACCCAAACATTAACAATAAACCTAGAATATCATGAAAAACGCGCTGAAGGATATAATCAAAACCACCAAAGAAATTGAAAAGCAGTATGCGGCGGAAAGATTGGCAGAAATGAACAATGTCAATACAAAAGCAAATAGAAGGGATTTCCTTAAAAAGACGGCACTTGGAGGAATGTCTTTAACTGCCTTGATGGGACTTTCTATGGAAGATACCATGGCAGAAACCACCTCAAATGTTAGAAGGGCTTCTGCACCTTCTGATCTAAAAATCACTGACCTAAGGTATTGTGTCACTACAGTATTGGGCAGGACCGCCATTATCAGAATCGACACCAACCAAGGAATTTACGGACTAGGGGAAGTACGGGACGGTGCAGATCCAAGGTACGCGTTAATGCTGAAAAGCAGGATTTTAGGAGAAAATCCATGTAATGTTGAAAAAATCTTCAAAATCATCAAGCAGTTTGGTGGGCAAGCACGTCAGGCAGGCGGTGTCTGTGCTGTAGAAATGGCCCTTTGGGATCTTTGTGGAAAAGCTTACAACGTGCCTGCATGGCAGTTATTGGGCGGACGTTACAGGGACAACATCAGATTGTATGCCGATACACCTACAGGAAGTGATCCCCAGGACCAAAAGGAAAAAATCAAATACAGGACAGAAACCCAAGGGTATTCTTGGCTTAAAATGGACGTTTCCATTAATCAGGTTAGAAATATCCCCGGGACCTTGAATAATACAGAAATTATGAAACAAGGTTCCAATCAATGGCAGGGTGGTTACATGTCTTATGCCAACACAAAACATGCATTTACCGGTGTCCAAATAACCGAAAAGGGATTGGACGAACTCGCGAAAATAGTACATGAGGTCAGAGAAATGGTTGGCTATGAAATTCCGATTTCAACAGACCATTACGGTCATATCGATGTCAACAACTGTATCAAATTGGGTAGAGTACTTGAAAAATACACCTTGGCATGGTTGGAAGATATGGTTCCTTGGCAGTGGACTGAACAGCATAAAACCATTACTGATGCTTTGGATACCCCTACCACCACAGGTGAAGATATTTTCTTGCTGGAAAACTTCAAAGATTTGATACACAACCGGGCAATAGATATTGTGCATCCTGATTTGGCATCATCAGGTGGCTTATTGGAAACAAAAAGAATTGGTGATTACGCAGAAGAGTTTGGCATAGCCATGGCCATGCATCAGGCAGGAACTCCGGTTTCATTTATGGCAAATGTACATTGTGCCGCAGCCACTCAGAATTTCCTTTCATTGGAACATCACTCTGTTGATCTACCTTGGTGGGAAGATATGGTCAAAACCACAGGTGGCGATAAATTGATCGTAAAAGGTTATGCACCCGTTCCATTGACTGCTCCAGGATTGGGAATTGAATTGAATGATGAGGTCGTAAAACAACATCTCCACAAATCAGATTCATCCTATTTTGCTCCTACACCTGAATGGGATGAAAAAAGATCCCACGATAGAACTTGGAGTTAATCAGAAGATCCAAATTGGAAGGGCTGTGAAATTTTTAACACAGCCTTTCCTTTAAATTTGAAAAAATGAAAACATTATTAATACTCTCCCTTTTTTATTTCTTAGGCTTCAGCTCAATGGTTGATGAAAAAGAAAAAGTAAGTCAAGCTGTTCAGGAGTTTGCAAAAGCAGTAGTGGAAGCCGACGAATCTAAATTTTTGAAATTATTGTCCGATGATTTGGTATACGGTCATTCCAATGGCTCAGTGCAGGACAAAAATGCCTTTATTGCCGAAATCATAAGTCTGACACCATTTGATTACCTCGCCGTAGATGTGGAAAATCAGGAAATAACCATTTCTGGTAATGTAGCTGTTGTTACGCATATTTATGTCGCAACAGCTGAAAACAAAGCCATGGAAAAAGTAAATATCAGGATAGGTAACATGATGGTTTGGGTGAAAAGTAAATCTACTTGGAAGTTACTTTCCAGACAAGCTTACAGGTTGCCTCAGTGATCTAATTTTAGATTTAAGATTTTAGATTTAAGATTTAGATTCCTGGTTACCCAAAACTCAGGACAGCCTTTGATATTCGTTTCTTGGCTATTATCTCAAAATTGAAGGATCTTAGATCTCTAGGTTCTCGCTTCTTTTTACTTGGCTCTTGGGGCCCCATGCCGACAGCTAACGGTACGGGGCAGGCTTTGGTTCTTGGTTCTAAATCCAATCATCCCCCACCATCTATCCTCCGCATATCTTCGGGATATTCTCTTCTGTACCTTGTCCTACGGTCGAGGAAATCAATCAGCAGGCGCTCTACCCTATCATAATCCATATCCACAAATTGGTGGTCAATGTGCAAGAGGTTGAATTCGATGATCAGGTCATCCATATCTTTGTCGGTCAGATTGTATTCCATTTTGAGAACCTGCATGACTGAATCTGACTGAATAAGATCAAGGTAATTCTGTTGACGTGAGATAAAGGCCAATTTCCTGGCATACTGTCTTTTTTGCCTTTCACTCTTCATAAAGTAGGAAATGGGGCCATCTATTGTAAAACCTGGATTGAGGCCTTCGTTGTTGCTAAGGCCTGAATAAATTTTCCCAGGACCAGCCGGTCTGTCACTCAAACTTCTCATACTGGACTGATTGCCAACCTTAAAAGGAATTTTAATCTCCTCCCCATATAAATCAAACCTTGGAAGTGTTCTCGCATCCAAATAGATTTCCGTAAGAATATGTGTCTCCTCACCTACCAAAATTTTCTTGGGAATAAAATAAGGTCTTGTTACCAAAAGACTGTCACCTTTGACACCTTTAACCCGAAAATATCCTCTTTCATTGGTCAAACTGCTATCCTTTCTCTGAAGATTGATTACCCACACTTTTTCAAGAAAACCTTTATCCATACCTTCAATGACATTGCCGGTAATGACCTGTGATTGAGCTTGGGTCTGTATTAGAACAACATAAATGAAAAGGGCGAGAAGATATTTTTTCACAAATCAAAGTTACTTCAGGAAGACATACCAGAAAAGTTTAAGGCGTTAAAATATATTAATCAGGTTCAGTCACGGATAATTCTTCAGTTTTCCAAAATAATCAGTACCCAAAAATTCTTTATTTTCAGTCCTATACCAAAGTCTTTCAGCTGGATTTTTCAAATCTCCAATGATGATTTCCCTATTCAAGAGTATCGCCCTTGTTGGTCATTATAAGCAATGGGCTTTAAATCGATTCCAAATCAGAAATAGAAGGTTGAAAAGAATATAAAAAATAAACATGGGTATGAGGAAAAGATATTTCAGGTGCAATTTCAAATGTGCTCGATTAAATGAGCTGTATTGGTATTAAATTCTCAATAATATTTAGATTTTTGTAACTATCGTTCGAGATATTTTATGAAAAATTTTAAGCTGACGAGGTACGCCCCCACTCCGAGTGGATTTCTTCATTTGGGAAATGTTTATTCATTTGTTGTAACTTATCATTTGGCCAAGAAGCACCAAGCAAAAGTCTTATTGAGGATTGATGACTTGGATAAGGAAAGGATAAAGAACCGATATATTCAGGATATTTTTGATACGCTTGATTTTTTAGAATTACCCTATGACTTGGGTCCAAAGAACTTAAAGGATTTCACAAGTAATTTTTCCCAAAATAAAAGGATGGAGCAATACACAAAAGGCCTTGAAATCCTTAAAAAAAGCCAATTGCTTTTTGCCTGTGATTGTAGTAGAAAAAAGGTGGAGAAAATGCATCCTAAAGGATACTATACCGGTTTTTGCCGAAACCGAAAATTGCCTTTTGATCAAAATGAGATCTCTTGGAGGCTCAAAGCAAATATGCATCAGGACATATCTTTCAAAGATCTTAATGAGGGTCATATTGTTGGTAAACTACCCGGAATCCTGACAGATTTTGTAGTCCGAAAAAAAGATGGCCTACCTGCCTATCAATTCACTTCGATGGTCGATGACCTACATTTTGGGGTTGATCTGATTGTCAGAGGAAAAGATCTTTTTGGTTCCACTTTAGCACAGGTATATCTTTCCGAACATTTGGCTCCCAATACATTTGCGCAAAATACTTTTTATCATCACTATCTCCTACAAGATCCAAAAAATCAAAAGCTATCCAAATCCGCAGGGGCATCTTCTATCCAATTCATGCGCAAATCCGGGAAAAAGAAAGAGGATATTTATAAGATGATTGGTGAATGGCTGGGGGTGAAGGAACCTATCAAAAGTTTGGAGGAGTTTGGGAGGTATATTTGAGCTAAATGCCACTAGCAATCCATCAAACAAAGGATTGCCAGTGAAAAGGACCATGCCTTGTCACCTCGACGACAGGAGAGGTCTAAAACCCTAAGGCTTTTCAGATTTCTCCCTATGGTCGAATGACAAGGAGAAGTCTAATTCGAAAATTTAAAGTTTTTCGTTTGAATTGAGGAAGGCAAAAAAAAACCTTTGAGTACGCTGCGGCGCACTCAAAGGTCATTGGCATCAATACTTCGCAGGAACTCCTTTACCCGGCAAAGTCTTTTGGATAAACTGTCTAATGTCTTCGTTGGAAGTGGCTAAATCTTCGGCACGCAGGTACATCATGTGACCGCTTCTATAGCCTTTGAAACTTAACCTATCCTGCATTTTACCAGCAGGATCCATTTGCCACATGTTGTATTTGGCATTGAAGTAATCCGTACCTCCATCAAAATACCCTGATTGGGTCATCACATGAAGATATGGATTCTGTAACATGGCCTGAGCCAATTGCATACCTGTATTTTCATTGCTTCTGTCCCATGGATGCACCGGGCCGAATAAATTATAGGTCAAATCAGTATCAAATTTCAATACGTTTTTAGCATAGTAATTCATGGCAGGAGAAAAGGCATGGTTCCAGGAAGTCAAAGCCGGGTCATAATCATATCGCTCCCCTGCATCGGTTTGGTCTATTCCCCTGTACCGACTATCAAGCCTTCCAACAGTAAAACCTTTATCACGCATCAATTCTTTCCAATAAAAACTGGTAGGGACAGCTAAAGCATGGTTCAAAATCACCTGCTCACTCAAGCCTGAATAATAAGCCATTTTTTTGGCTATTGCTTTTCTTTCAGCAGGATCTAAGGAACCCCCTTTTGAAATAGCAGGAATGAGGACATCTAAAGTATATTTTTCCACTTCAGGGAGAATATCATCCAAATCCCTACTTTGAAGGTCTGAAGGAAGGACTTTATGATACCAAGAAGTTGCAGCATAATAGGGAAGGTAATTGGCTTTGGCAACCGGACCGCTTCTTTCCAATCCCATAGGAGTTGGTGATACCAAAACTACCCCGTTGAAATACATCCAATGGGAATTTTGTAATTCGTGCACCAAACCTGCCACACGTGTTGTACCATAACTTTCTCCAATTAGATATTTCGGCGAAGGCCATCTGTTTTGTCTTGTCACAAAGGTCTTGACCCAATCTGCCAAATATTTGATATCTGAATTGATTCCAAAAAAAGTGGATCTGGGAGTTTCTTTATCAAGAATTCTGGAGTATCCGGTATTGACAGGGTCTATATAAACGATATCCGCAACATCCAAAATGGAATGGGGATTTTGACTTACCCCATAAGGTTGTAGCGGGTTTCCTTCATCATCAATATTCAATTTGTAGGGACCTGTATAGGCTAGGTGCATCCAAAGGGATCCAGAGCCTGGGCCACCGTTGAAAGAAAAAACCAATGGTCGAGCTGCTTTATCACTGATATCAGTTCTCTCATAGTAAGTAAAAAACAAAGTGGCAATTGGCTTACCGTCTTCATTCCAAACAGGCATGGTTCCTGCGGTAGCCTTGTAGGGCACCCTTTTTCCTTTGATGGTTACTTCTCCATTGGTCACTGAAGCGGATTCTACCTTAATTTCTCTAGTCTCTTGCGAAAAAGCAAATGACATGGAGATGAGAAACAGGCATACGGTCAATAATTGTTTTTTCATATTCGATCTAAGTCTTATTCTTTGACTAAGATAATTGATCTCTTAAAACAGTCATTAGGAATTATATAGATTGATTTGTGAAAAGGATAAGTGGGATAATTTTTACCAAAAGGGCAAAAGCTCAAAGCGAACTTTTGCCCTTTTGGTAAAAATGTAATTGGCATCATTAAAATTCTCACTTTAAAAAAGAAGATTGGAAGGGAAGAGTTACTTTGCATTAATGAAAAATTTAAAAATAATATAAATGACTTTAGAAAAACCAGTTTTAGAGATACTTTTTGAAGATGATTTTTATATTGGAATCAATAAACCTGCAGGTTTATTGGTACACAAAACCAATATAGCTAATGATGAAGAAACCCTATTTGCTCTCCAAATATTACGTGATCAAATTGGGCAAAAGGTTTATCCACTGCACCGAATTGATAGACCGACAAGTGGGGTTTTGGTATTTGCCAAATCATCAGAAGCTGCTTCATTACTTCAGCCCCTTTTTCCAACTACTGAGGTAGAAAAATTTTACCTCTGCATCGTCCGTGGTTATATGGAAGATAAGCATGGGGTCATCAATCATCCCTTAAAGAAAAAATTGATTGGGGAACTGCAGGAAGCCCAAACTTCCTATTGGTCTCTGGCCCAATCAAAAATACCTTTCTCCTCTTCACCAAAATACCCAACAAGCAGGTATTCACTTTTGAAAGTATATCCACATACCGGCAGGATGCATCAAATAAGAAGGCATATGGCACATGCACGTCATTATGTCATCGGAGATTCTACTCATGGAGATAACAAACAGAACAATTTTTTCAGAGTGCAATTCGGATTGGAAAATATGTTACTGCACGCTTGGAAATTAAAATTCACTCATCCTTACTCCAATCAGGAAATCAATTTACAAGCAGATTTGCCTGATCATTTTCTAAAAACTCTGGTATATTTAAACCTGCAGTCAGACGGGATTAAGCCTTTTTCTTATTAGCCCAAAAAATGATGACTGCTGAAGTGATAAACATAATCAAACTATAAATAGCAATTGGAATAGTCATCTCGGAATTTTTCAACAATGTTGCGGCAATCATGATACCCAAAGTTCCATTCTGAATTCCGGATTCTATAGAAACTGTAAGTCTTTGCCTTTTAGGAAGTAGGAAAACGGTAGCCAAAAAGAAGCCGACTATCAAGGTCAGTACATTCAAGGAAAGCATTATCGGTCCAGTAAGGATAAAATATTCAACAATCGAATCCCTCTCTTTGAGAATGGCTGCTATCAGTACCGCGGCAAATATCACAGCTGAAGCTATCCTAACAGGCCTATCGGCTTTAATGGCCAAAATTGGAAATCTCTTCTTTAAAAACATCCCAATAGAAACCGGTACTACAGTCACACCCATAATTTGAATAATTGTCTCTAATACCGGAAGTTTGATACTCCCCTCCTCTCCAAAAAAAGCAATGGCAAAATTGACTATGATCGGAATGGTAATAATCGTAATTAAAGAACTTACCGCGGTAAGGCTTATCGAAAGCGCAATATCACCCTTGGAGAGGTGGGTAATCAGGTTCGAAGTAGCACCTCCTGGACAAGCGGCCAAAATCATCACTCCCACTGCCATTGCACCTGTCAGCCCAAAAACCTGGGCAAGGGCAAAACCAAAAATGGGCAACAAAATCAGTTGGTTTGTCAAGCCAAGAATCATGGCTTTGGGATAAACAAAGATGTTCTTAAAGTCTTTAATGGAAAGTGATAAGCCCATACCCAGCATAATAAATGCCAGGGCCAAAGGAAGAAAAACTGCTGTCAAAATGCTGTCTTGCATGGTGGAATTGGTTAAGCGTTTTTGGGTATGTGAAAATTGGAAAGGGAAAATAATGATATTTATGGATATTTGATATTGATAGATATTTTGATCAAAATTTCACCTGAGATAGATTGGCTATTCCCAATCATGTATTCAAAACTCTAATGCTCAACTCTTACCTAAGATCCTCCAATAATTCCAAAACAACTCGATGTAAAACAGGTGCAGTTTCAGGACCAAGGGAATTGATTTCACCATAGGGTCTTTTTTCTCTTCCATAAGTAAATGGCGGTTTTTCATCCCATTGGCTTTTGGGAACTATATAACCAATCATATCATTGGACATACCATTGAAAAACCTGAATTGACCGGGCATGACTGATCTTATTGCTGGTACTTCTATAGGTTCTATTCCAAAGTCAGCACCCTCAGGTAATTCTATACCTCCATTCAAAATCTCAGGATACAGTTCACCAGGAATATGGACGAAAGATGCCGGACCTAAATTCCAAACAGCCACTTCCGATCTTATTTTCCACCAAGAACTTAGTCCTCTTTTAAATATACCGATCCATGCCGCCAATCTGAAAAGCTTATTATCCAAAGAGAGTTCTATACTTTTTGCCCTGATATTTAGATTTCCATTCTTTACTTCCACCACGGAATCACTTATCAATTTTTCCAAAACAATCTTGGCAAGCGCTTTACCTTGTGCATCGATTTTATCATTGTTTTCTTCCTGAAAAATCTCACCAGAATAAGGGTCTACAACGGGGAGAGATGGATGCGTTGTCATCAAACCACCAAGTGCGCCATTTAAAAAAATTGATGTGCCTCCCATACCTTCCAGTTTGAGGCTATCTTTCTCCATGATTCCATTTTCCACATATTCCCTAAAATAATGGGGGAAATCTGAACTGATCATCGTATTTCCTGACCAAAGTGTCTCAGGATGGTTTCCCCAATTCATGAGCGTCCCTAAAGTTCGACCTTCCTTTACAGATACAGCTTGCATAATCTGAATACTGGCATCGAAAACCTGAGGATCTCTGGTATCACCCACCAAAGGATGTGCAGTATCTTCATCGACTGCAAACCTGAAATAAGCAGGTTCCAGAACATTTGTGGCAGACTCCACTGACTCAAGTATTCCCTTCATGACAAACTCCAGATAATCAGCATTGACACCATTGGAATATTCATTTACACCCCACATTCCCATCAGATCAGGCGAAGAATGCACGTGGGTACTGGAAATGATCAAATAATCGATATTGAGTGATGCTTCTAATCTCTTTCTTACATTGACCACATCATCGTGGCCAAATCCAATCATATCAATGACACATAAAGCCAACCTAGAATTACCATCATCCAATACCATTGTTCTGGCCCAAAGAGGATCATTGACCCCTGAAGCAGGTCTGTTTTGATGAAAACCTGCCAAATAGATGGGATCAAATTGCCCGTTGCCATTTCGATCTTGGTAAACATCCCCATCTTTCTCACTGAAACGGGCATCTCCATTGTGATCTGTCCAAGTGTCAAAATATGTTGGGGTAATGTCTACCTTTGAAAACCCGGCTTTGATTTCTTCAGAATGGGCAGCATTGATCTTTATATCGACCTCATATCCCTTATGTCGGTCCCTAAATTGATATAAAGTATAAGAAATAAAAATAACTGCAAGAGCCAATAGCAATATCAAACTTACCTTTAGCCATTTTTTCATACGTCAAAGGGTCTTGGGATCATATTACAATATAGAATTAAAAATATTTAAAAAAAAAATGTTAAAACTTACCTGATCTATATCCGTTTTTTGGGATAGGTCTATTATCTTTTCCATATGAAAAAAGGGTTGCTCTTAATATCTATTTCTCTACTGTTTTTCCAATGCGATTTAAGTAGAGATGGGTTACCTGCCAACTCCCAACTCCTTCGGAATACGGACATTTCACGCTCACCAGATTCAGTGTCTCCTTGGGTACCTGTCGCAAATGAAGGATTTTCCTTAGGAGTCAGTCAAGAGATTTTTCTTTCCGGAAACAGGTCATTATTTATTGAAAATCAGGATAGCCTCAATGTAAATACTTCAATATGGAGGCAATCATACAATGGTCCCATGCCTTCTGAGGGAAGGCGTTTGACCCTTCGCACTCATTTAAAAGGTGAAAATGTTGAATTAAAAGGCCCCAACAGTAACATTTATATTTCGATCAGAATGTTTCCTGTAGAGGATAGCGAAGGCACAACCATCAATAGATTTTTGAGCTCTCAAAATAGATTTCGGGTTTTTGGTACTTTTGATTGGGAACCTTTGGCAATCACACTACCCAGCGTTCCAAAAGACATTGACTTTATTATGGTGTATCTCGTAATGGGTCCGAGAACAACAGGAAAAGTTTACTTCGATGATATTACCCTGACAGTTGAATAAATTCTGAATACCTTTCTCAGTATACTTTCCAGAAACACAGGTACAATATATTTTGATGAAATCACATTGACAGTTAAATGAATGACCCTGTTACGCTTAATTGAAATTGATTAGATTCTTGTCAATGAGTTTCATCATCCTTTTTCTGCTTTTCCTTCTCCTCTTCCTTTTTTTCTTTTTCTATGGCTTTTTCTTCCTCCACCCCAGCCTGCTTAATCTCCTCGGGCGTATCTTTATCTGTCGCTTTTTTGATCATCTTTCCATCACCATCTACTTCCATCAATTCCACCCTTACGGCCTCCTTGTAGGGTGTAATGCTTCCTCCTGCTTTTTCTGCAATGTAAAAAGTAATTTGAGCTCCAAATAAGAAGATGATTACCGAATAATAAATCCAAATGAGGATGAATACCAACGAACCTGCAGTCCCATAGGCACTTCCAACACCTGAATTTGCCATATAAAAACCAAGTAGGTATTTTCCCGAAGCAAACAGAAGCATTGTCACAAACGCTCCCAGCCAAACATCTCTCCATTTTACCCGGGCATCAGGAAGAACTCTATACATCAATCCAAAAATGACAACCAAAATACCCTGAGCAAATATAAAATTTGCTATGGAAGCTAAAAACAAGGTGGATTCATCAAGTAAATTTGATAAATACCTGAAAAAAACCACAATGATGGCATCAACCAATAGGGAAACCAACAAGACAAATCCAATGGAAGCAACCATTGAAAAACTCAATAACCGGTTGATAAGAAATTTTAAAAGACCTCTTTCCGGCTTTGCTTTTATATGCCAAATATGATTGATACTGTTTTGTAAACTTACAAATACTGTAGTGGCACTAAATATTAATACTCCAACACCTAAGACTTTGGCCCAAATACTTTTGTTATCAACTCTGGCACTTTTAATGATATTATCGAATGTTTCGGCACTGTCTGAACCCAAGGTTCCAGAGACTTGATTAAGTAACTCTTCCCGCACTTCTCCTTCACTGTAAAAATAAGACGCTACCGTTAGTGAGACAATCAAGAGACCCGGTAAACTAAAAATGGTATAAAAAGCTGTGGAAGCTGCAAAGGTCATCGCCTCATTTTTAGAAAAATCTTTTACACTCTCCATAATGATTTGGAAAGAAGTGTGTTTTTTGAATCTTCTAAAATTCGATCTAAACATGATTTTAAGTTTTATCCCAAGCTATCGATTATTCGATAGTTCTAATTAAAAAAAATTACCATTTGCAATTGCTATACAAAATCAATGCTATCCTTCTAAAAGGATTAAAAAATCTCATTAACGAATTCCCTTTTCAGGATATTTCCCGGTAACTGTTCTTCCAAATGCCTTCATTTCTTCAATTTGTTCATCCATTTTTCCATTGGGATAAATAATCGGTCCAATGCCTGCTTCTTTCTTTTTATAGTCCAAATAACCGATAACGATCGGGACATCTGCACCCAACGCAATATGGTAAAATCCTGACTTCCACCTTGGAGCGTAGCTTCGGGTACCTTCGGGAGTCACCATGATGACCAATTCATCAGCATCTTTCAGCATGTTGACCATGGCCTCTGTATAGGTTTGCTTTCTTCCGCCCGGAATTCTTTTTCTATCAATGGCAATTCCTCCCAATGCTTTAATCAACCAACCCAAAGGCCCTACCATAACTTCTTTTTTGATCGTAAACCTGACAGGGATATCCATCAGAAAAAAAGCTGCCCTGGCATACAATATATCCCAGTTGCTTGTATGCGGAATTGCAATCAATACTGCTTTTTTAAGGTCTTTGGGCCATCCTATATTTAAAGACCAACCACTGATCCAGAATACTATTCTTGACAAAAACTTCATCATGATTTAACTACAATTTTTTCTTTGATTGCAAGCTCTAATATTACTTGGTTTTCAGCAACAAATTCCATTGCAGTTTGATAACCTACTTCAAAAATTTCCTTTGCTTTTTTGATATCAAGGACGCCATATCTGGCAAGTCCTTGAGGCTCTATGAAATAGTCACAGCTGTTTTTTCTACTGTATGCGTTGTAGTTCATTGACATAATTACAGTCCTTTCAATGAGGGCTTTGATGTTTTTGATATTATGTTCAACAGGTAGATGATTACAGTTTACACCTATAATGGCATCACAGAAACCTTCCAAAGGTTCTACAGGAAGATTATTCAATACCCCTCCATCTACATAAAATACATGATTGATTTCCATAGGGTCAAACATTCCTGGAATGCAAGATGAAGCCATCAAAGGTTTGATCAGTTCTCCTTCCGAAAAATAAACCACTTTTGCTCGTTTGATATCGACCGCTACCACCGTAAGTGGGATCTTAAGATCAGCGAAGTTATTGGTTGGCAAATACTTGGTATAGAGCTCTTCCACCGAATCCATTTTAAGGATTCCTGTCCAACTGATGGCGGGTTTTATAAATTTGAAATAGTTGGTTTTGATGATAATTTCCAGAATTTCATCAGGTTCCAATCCACTACAATACAGCGCACCAGCAATGGCACCGGCACTGCTTCCGCTAAATCTGTTTGGGTATATTTTATGTTGGTTTAGGGCCTTTAAAACTCCCAAATGGGCCACTCCCCTGACTCCTCCACCTGAGAGAGCTATTCCAATTTTTTTATCAGAGTTCATGCAATGCAAATGTTTGGTCCAAACGTACGCCTTTTTCAGTCATTTTAACGGTGCAGCATTCATTTATAGGATCGTGTTCCAAAAATATAACATAATTGTTCAAAGCGGCTTCCTCAAGAAAAATCTTTTTTTCATCCAAAGTGATTAATGGGCGGGTATCATAACCCATTACATAAGGCAATGGAATATGTCCTACAGAAGGTAACAGGTCTGCAGCAAAAACAACTGTCCTGTCTTTATATTTAAGCTTAGGAAGCATTTGTTTATCCGTATGCCCATCAGCAATCAGAAATTCAAAAGAAGAGTCAAATTTCTTTTCCTTGAGATCCAGGAATTTTAATTGACCACTTTCCTGAATCGGTAATATATTTTCTTTCAAAAATGAAGCCTTTTCCCGTGCATTGGGTTCAATGGCCCATTTCCAGTGGTCTTCGTTTGACCAGTAGACAGCATTTGGAAAGGTCATTTCAAGTCTATCTGGATTTCTATTATGATACCTGACTCCACCCCCACAATGGTCAAAATGTAGATGTGTCAGAAAGTTGTCCGTAACATCTTCGAAGCTAAAGCCATTGGTATGTAAGGAGCTTTCAAGACTCATGTCTCCATGTAGAAAATAGTGGGAAAAAAACCTGGCATCCTGCTTATTTCCAATGCCATTGTCAATCAAGATCAACCGATCTCCCAATTCCACCAGCAAACAGCGCATGGCCCAAGTGCAAAGATTGTTTTCATCTGCGGGATTTGTTTTTGACCAAAGCACCTTAGGAACGACACCAAACATGGCACCTCCATCTAATTTAAAAAATCCGGTATGGATTACATGTAAGTTCATTGGGGTTCTACTGAAAATAACGATCCCACAAAACCATCTACCAACACAAATTGGAATTAGGATTTTGTGGGAAGGTATAAATGATTCTATTCCTCAAAAACTCCCATTGCACAGAATTTATCAATTCTTTGGTCAATGCGTTTTTCAGGTTTGATTTTATCCAATTCTTTCAAGGCTTCCAGAATAGTCTGTTTGATTGTTCCTGCCATTTTTTTCATGTCTTTATGAGCACCACCAAGTGGTTCTTCAATAATGCCGTCAATCAGACCGTTGGTTTTCATATCAATAGCTGTAAGCTTCAAGGCCTCAGCAGCCTGTTCTTTATAATCCCAACTTCGCCACAAAATCGAAGAACAAGACTCAGGTGAGATCACAGAATACCATGTGTTTTCCAACATATATACCTTATCACCAATGGCAATTCCCAAAGCACCTCCAGAGGCACCTTCTCCAATGATGATACAGATGACAGGAACCTTAAGCATAAACATTTCTTTGAGGTTCCTCGCTATCGCTTCTCCCTGTCCTCTTTCCTCGGCCTCAATACCTGGAAATGCACCAGGAGTATCTATGAGGGTGACAATTGGTTTGCCAAACTTCTCAGCCATTTTCATCAACCTCAATGCCTTTCTATATCCTTCAGGGTTGGCCATTCCAAAATTACGTTCTTGCCTTTGTTTGGTATTTCTACCTTTTTGTTGGCCCACAAACATTACTGACCTACCATCAATATCCCCAAGCCCACCAATCATGGCCTTGTCATCTTTGACAGTACGGTCTCCGTGGATTTCTATAAAATCATTGGTGATTTCATATATGTAATCTAGGGCATATGGTCTATCCGCATGACGGGACAGCTGAACCCTTTGCCACCTGGTGAGATGTTGGAACGTTTCTTTTTTCAAAGTCTGAATCTTTTCTTCCAAAGACTGAATATCTGTAGTCAAATCAATGTTTCTACCTTTGGCTAAATCCTTCATTTCCTGAAGTTTCAGCTCCAAATCAGCGATTGGTTTTTCAAATTCTAATAGCATACTCGGTTTTTTTGACTTGGGCAAAGATAAAAAGAATATTGCGAAGAAAAATTATTTGTATGTAAACACCAAAAAAGAACCGGAAGTATGGAATAATATCCAATAAATTAAAAAAGCCTTAGGATTTCCCAAGGCTTAAGCGGAATGGACAGCCTGTCCCGAGTATCGGGAGGACTCGAACCCGCGACCTTCCCGAGAATTCGGGACTGGCATTTTAACCAGCTGAACTACCAGAAATTAAACGTTGAAAAAATTCACGGCTTTTCTGCGCTTTAAGGAACCTTTCTCTTAAGAGTGCATCCTGCTTATTCTCAAACTTCTCTGAGTAGACGATTTTCCAAGGCTGTTTCCTAGATGTAAAACCTTTGTGAAGCGCATTGTGCTTTTGGAGTCTAGAGATAGGATCTTGGGTAGAGCCTATATAAAAGGTTCCGTCTATTTCAGATTGTATTATATAGACAAAATGACCCATAATTAAAAAAGCCTTAGGTCTTCCCAAGGCTTAAGCGGAATGGACAGCCTGTCCCGAGTATCGGGAGGACTCGAACCCGCGACCTTCCCGAGAATTCGGGACTGGCATTTTAACCAGCTGAACTACCAGAAATTAAACGTTGAAAAAATTCACGGCTTTTCTGCGCTTTAAGGAACCTTTCTCTTAAGAGTGCATCCTGCTTATTCTCAAACTTCTCTGAGTAGACGATTTTCCAAGGCTGTTTCCTAGATGTAAAACCTTTGTGAAGCGCATTGTGCTTTTGGAGTCTAGAGATAGGATCTTGGGTAGAGCCTATATAAAAGGTTCCGTCTATTTCAGATTGTATTATATAGACAAAATGACCCATAATTAAAAAAGCCTTAGGTTTTCCCAAGGCTTAAGCGGAATGGACGGGACTCGAACCCGCGACCTCCTGCGTGACAGGCAGGCATTCTAACCAGCTGAACTACCACTCCGTTTACTCTTTATTCTTTAAAAATGATGAACTCGAACCAGCGACCTTCCCGATATATCGGGACAGGCATTCTAACCAGCTGAACTACCACTCCGTTTACTCTTTATTCTTTAAAAATGATGAACTCGAACCAGCGACCTTCCCGATATATCGGGACAGGCATTCTAACCAGCTGAACTACCACTCCGTTTACTCTTTATTCTTTAAAAATGATGAACTCGAACCAGCGACCTTCCCGATATATCGGGACAGGCATTATAACCAGCTGAACTACCACTCCAATATTTTTAATAATGTTCTTCTTTTAAGAACCGTTGATTTAATGCGGAATGGACGGGACTCGAACCCGCGACCTCCTGCGTGACAGGCAGGCATTCTAACCAGCTGAACTACCACTCCGTTTTCAATTATTCTGATAAAATAGTGAACCCTAACCAGCGATTTTCCCGATAAACCAGGACATTCGAACCAGCTGAACTACCATTTTGTAATTTGCTTCCCTTTTGAATTGTCGCAAAGGTAGCCAATTGTTGATTTTATACAAAAGTTGATTGAAAAAAAATGGATGCCATTATCTTATACCATTCTTTGTCAAATACATAAATTTATTTTTCTGTCATTAAACTATCCTTTCTGACAATCTTTTCTGCCAATTCCACGAATCTCTTAGCGAATCTTCCAATGAATACTTGGCGTCCCAACCCAATATATTGTTAATTTTATCTGTATTGGCCCACACTTTTTCGATGTCTCCTGGTCTTCGATCGCCAATCTCATAGTTTAATTTTTGACCACTAACTTTTTCAAAAGTCTGAATGACTTCTAATACTGTATTTCCTCTTCCAGTTCCAACATTGAAAATATCGTAAAAATTATCTTTCTGATCTGATAAGTAAGCTAATGCTTTGACATGGGCATCAGCCAAATCCATCACGTGGATGTAATCCCTGACGCAGGTACCGTCGGGGGTATTATAATCGTTGCCAAAAACCGTGATCTTCTCCCTGATTCCTGCTGCAGTTTGGGTGACAAAAGGAATCAGATTGGCAGGAACACCAATAGGAAGTTCCCCTATCTCCGAACTTGGATGTGCACCTACCGGATTAAAATACCGTAAAGACACAATCCTGGAATCAGCCCCACTTTTGATATAGTCAACCAAAATATCCTCACAGATTTTTTTTGTGTTGCCATAAGGGCTTTCTGCAAGTTGTCTTGGGGTGGATTCTTTTACCGGCAATACCTCGGGTTGACCGTAAACTGTGCAAGAAGATGAAAAAACAATGTCTCTCACTCCGAACTTTGACATGGTTTCCAAAAGAATGAGCAAAGAGTCAACATTATTGGTATAGTATTTCAATGGATTCCTTGTGCTTTCACCTACTGCTTTAAATGCAGCAAAATGGATCACACCGGAAAAATCATTTTCTACAAATACCCTTTCAACTCCTGACCTATCCAAACAATCCACCTCATAGGAGGTAATTTCCCTGCCGCAGATTTTATTCAATCCGGCCAAGGCTGATTTTTCTGAATTGGAAAAATTGTCAATAATAACAGGTTCATATCCCGCATTGACCAATGCTACAGCAGTGTGGGACCCTATATACCCTGCACCACCTGTAATAAGTATTTTTTTCATATTACTTAAATTAAATTACAATAATAACAGCTTGAATTCAAATAACGGTTCTATTCGATTTAATTAACGGATTAAAGTAAAGAAACCGCTCAACTCTTTGGAAGTAACCTCACCATTGACATTTATTTCCAAAAATAATAAGTAGGTATAGGAACCTATTGGTGCTTCTTGCCCATCCACTAATCCATCCCAACCTGATTCACCACTATAGATTAAATTTCCCCATCTGTTCAGTACTTTTAAGGTGAAACTGAGATTACAGTTGGAAACAGGGCCAAACAAGCCTTCCATTGGTTTATAACCTGTCGGCATCCTTACCTGAGGTGCTTCTTCCACCATTTCTCCTAATCCATTGCTGATACAACCCCTGCTGTCCTCAATACTGATATTATAAATACCCCTAGGAATACCATCCAAAGTTACGCTGCCTGAATTGTCATACTGCCATAAATAGGTATATGGTCCTTGACCATCCACCGCATTCACAATCAATTCTCCATTTGATTGTCCAGGGCAACTGGGTTTGAGAACCCTAATATCTGCTACGGTAGGCATAGGAGAGTCTATCCTAAAATTAACAGACAAAGAACATCCGTTGGCATCTGAAACCACAAAAGAAAAGTCTTTCCCTTCCAATTCTGTAAACCTTATTTCATTATCAATGACCACAGCAGATGGATAGTCTATGGTATACGGACCAATGCCTCCCGTGATTTCCAAAACTTCACTTCCATCTGCCCTACCAAAGCAGGATGTTGCTATTGATTCTAACTCCCTGTAGCTAAGTAATTGTGGTTCTTCAACGACTATATCCTCCAATAAAACTGAACATCCAAAAGCATCTGTAATTGTGACCGAATAAGAGCCTGATATTAAATTATCTGCAGTATTTGAATTTAAGTTTGATTGATGGCTCCAATTGTAAGTGTAGGGTGACTTTCCTCCTTTGACATCTAAATTTATCCTTCCTGTGTTTCCTCCAAAACATAACACGTCATCTAAGTCCGACACTGAGGCTTCCAATAGCGGGTTCACTATCACCTCCAATTTTGGAGAAGTACCTTCACACATGTCATCAAAAAGACTAAATTCCCGATACCATATTTTTCCGATAACACCAGGATTGGACCAGTTTACGGCTACAACACTTTGATCACTTGGTCCCACAATCTCACCTTCCTCAATAAACCATTCAAAACCCCTATTATTGAATTTTTCAGCTACAGTGTACTCATAGGTTTGTTCTGGGTCAAAGCAAATTTCCATCACACCACTAGGAATTCCTGCATCAATCAATGGATTAATAATGACCCCCAAGGAAATGGGATCTCCGGGACAACCTTCGGAATTGTATGGAATTGCAATGACTTGAGCATTTGGATTTGCAGGTCCCCAAAGAATTGTCACTTCTTTGTTTTCCTCATTTACTTCAATGATTTCTCCTCCTACCACATCCCAATCCACCTTGGATATAATTTCCTGTGAGAATAACGAATAGGTCAATTCTTCTACCAATGGACATGCTTTTGTAATCCCTGCAATTTCTCCTTCCGTATTATCAACTTCTACATTGAAAACAACCTCTTGCTGTTCATCGCAGCTTACCTCACTGATTGCAGCAATTACTTTAATTTCATATTCTCCCAATTCTGTATAGGTATGGTCAACTACCTTACCTATTTTGGTTTCACTTCCATCACCAAAGTCCCAAATAAAATAAGTGAAGATATCATTTTCTGGAATTATCTCCCAAGTTCCCTCTCTGTTATAACAAGCCACCCTCTTTCCCAATAATTCAAAATCGTAAGATGCTTCAACCTCAAAATTCAGGTTATCCAAACTTGCACCTACAGCATAACCATATGATTCAATATAGCCAAATCCATAAACGTAGGCGATGAGACCTTCTGAATTTCTCAGGTTATGCACACCCTGATTGATTCGGACTCTTGCATATGAATATTCTGAATTCTGGGAAATCTCAATGAAATTATTACCTATATTTTGCCCATCTAGCCAAGTCTCCCCTTTCGTCGCTGTTTTTACAATTATGTTCACATAGTGACTGGTAATGGAAGGTAGCTGAAGCGCATTGAAGGTGATGTTGCTTAATAGTTGCTGATTGGGACTATATGAAATCATGAATGGATCACCATCCTGGAAAAGTGGCTGGACTGGATCATTGCAACTTTGGCTTTTGGCAAAGACAGTTACTGAAGAAGGTTTATTGGTTTCAATATTTGCAACCTGATTTCGTTCAAAGTTCAATGTAAGGAATTTACCGGCCTGAAGAACTCTCACATTATTTCCATCCACCAATACCTCTGTATCATTTTCAGATGCCAGAACTTTTACCAATTCACCTGAGGACCTGCCTGAAAGAGGGATATGAAAAAATTCTGTCCCCCAAGTATTCACAGGATATGTTTGTTGGAAAAGGTGGTCATTGGCTTGACCACAATCACCTACACTGACCCATTTATTTCCCCCGAAAACAGCTATATTTTTACATTCATCAACATTCTCTCCCACTACCCTTACCCTTGAACCTGTCAAATCACCCCTTGCTTTGAGTTGATAGCTTTGGCCACGGTTCAGCGTGATTACAAACGGAGTGGCGGCTGGCCTACCATTTACAGTAAAAACTGATGGGGTTATTTCAATTCTGGTGTCATTTTCCACTCCTACTACCAAAAGTGTACTTTCATTATTGATATTGGCATCATAATTCACCTGTGTGGTCATGGTTTCAAAATGGGAAGTGACGTAATAATCCTTTCCTAGTGTGGGCAATGGAAGGACTACGGTACCATCAGCTGATCGAAATCTTTCATTGAATGCATAAACTGAAATATTTCCGGTTGATACGATATAAATCCCTTTATTTTCGACCTGCCCCGAAGATCGATGAAGCATGTCTACATCATCTATATTGTGCATAAACTGCTGACCTGGGGTTAGGTTGAAACTCAGCGTTCTACCTGCATATTGCAAAGTACCGCTTGCATTTTCACTTGCAGTGATGATCACTACCCCCCTGTCCGGGGCATCGGGTGGAACCCCGTTGTTTTCCATAAAGCCAAACCAAAATTCCTTGCCTACGGTAGTAACTTGTGCATTTACCTGAATAGAAAAAATCACTTGCATCAGTGCAATCAAGATAGAGAAGGTCAGGGCTTTAAAAACTCTCATCGATTAAATTGAATTTATGGCTGTTAATTTAAAGCAATCTTTTGGGTATAAAAATTAATTTTAGGTGAAATGCAATTTTCATTCTATAAGTTGTTGAAATTGATAAATCAAGACCATTTTTTTGGTTTCAAGGAGATTTTAAATTATCCTTTTCATGGCTTGCCTCTCATGTGTTTGACGAAGAAATCAAGTCATCTGTTTTTTATATATATTAAATTTGTCCCAAGGCAACTCTTTGAGGTTAAGTCTTTTTGGATATGTCAAAAAGATTATGCCATAATGATTGAAAAATCATCAAAACCAAAATAAATTGTTAAATTTTATCTATTTCCTTTTCACATTATGAATCAGATACATATATTTAAAGTATTAAAGTAGTACTTCATCAATTTTGAATCACCCACATCCAAAATTAGCCTGCTTCTAATGCGCTATTGTCTCACTCTTGACCTGAAAAATGATCCTGATTTGATTGCAGAATATGAATCTTATCACCAAAAGGTTTGGCCTGAGATTATACAAAGCTTTTACGATTCGGGGATTTCGACAATGGAAATCTACAGGTGGGAGAACAGGTTGTTTATGATTATTGAGACAGAAGAAGGTTTTACATTTGAAAAAAAAGCAAAGTCTGACGCTGAAAATCCTGTTGTTCAAAAATGGGAAAAACTAATGTCCAAATACCAAAAAAAGCTTCCGGGCGTTAAAAAAGATGAAAAGTGGCAGTTGATGAAAAATATATTTAAAGTATAAAGCAAAAGAAATTTTCTTATTTTTGATTAAAGTTTTACTTGAAAGCCGTGCCGTACAAAGAAAGAGAAATTGAGAAAAAATACTATTCCATAGGCGAAGTAGCTAGTATTTTTAAAGTAGCCCCCTCATTGATAAGATATTGGGAAGGCGAATTTGATATCATCAAACCCAAAAAGGACAAAAAAGGAAACAGACGTTTTACAAAGGATGATATAGAAAAAATCCGGTATATCTACCAATTGGTGAAAATCAAAGGGTATACTTTGCAAGGGGCTCAGGAAGTCCTTAAAACCGGTCAGGAACAAGTTTTTGACAAAGCCATGATGGTTGACCGGTTGCATCAGATCAAGAGATTTTTAATGGAAATCAGAGATACCATGCATGTCAAAGCCGAATGAAACACTTCATCATGAATTGGCACTCAGTCTTATTCCGCAGATAGGTCCTGCGGTCTATAGAAATATCATAGCATATACCGGATCTGCTTACAATTTTTTAGAGCTTCCGAACGGCAAAGCATCAAAAATCCCCAGGGTCAATCAAAAACTCCTCTCCTTGCGGAAGGAAAAGAATGCTTTCCTGAAAAAAGCAGAGGAGATTTTGGAAATGTGTGCCAAAAAAAACATTCAGGTCGTCACCATTTCCGATCCTCAATTTCCTCAAAGACTCAAAAGTATTGAAGATATGCCCATGGTGCTATTCAGCAAAGGCTTTTCCGACATGAATCCAAAAAGAACTTTGGGGATAGTAGGCACCAGAAATGCTTCCGAATATGGCAGAAACATCACCAGAAAAATCATAGAGGATGTCGCCCCATATAACCCTACCATCATCAGTGGATTGGCTTATGGGATTGATATAGAAGCCCATAAGACTGCCCTTCAATTTGACCTGCCCACCTTGGCTATATTAGGATCTTCACCCGATCAGATCTATCCTTCTATCCATAAGAATACCGCACTTGCCATGCTTGAAAGAGGCGGATTGATCAGTGAATTTATGCCGGGAAGTGAGATGCACCCAACCAACTTCCCAAAACGCAACCGAATAATCGCCGGGCTTTCAGATGCTTTGATTGTGGTGGAAGCTGCCAAAAAAGGCGGAGCTTTGATTACTGCCGAAATAGCTTACAGTTATAATAAGGAAGTATTTGCTGTTCCCGGTAATCTCCAATCCACCTACAGTGAAGGTTGCAATAATCTGATTAGAACCATGAAAGCATCGATTTTTACAGGATTAAAAGATCTTGAGGAGGCTTTGTCTTGGTCCAAAGAAAACAACAGTGTGGAAGCAAAAAGCAAAATCGAGAGCATTCAGGATTTGGACGAGACAGAAAAAAAGATTTATGAAATTCTTGATGAATCCAAAGAACTTGAAATTGACCAATTGGCATTCCGAATGGAGTTACCGCTTTCGGTTTTGGCTTCAAAACTTTTGAACATGGAGTTTCAGGGGATCATCCGGGCAATGCCAGGTAAAAAATATAAGATCACTTAAGGTCAGTTTTTTTTCAAAAGGAATATGGAGGATAAATGAATAGGAAATTATACCACTTTTGGGGTATTTGGTCCGTTTATTTTTTTCAGGACATTTATTCAGACCAAATTTAACATATCATGAAAAAATTCCTGACAGTATTAATTTTAACATTTGTCCTGCATTTCAATGAGAGTTTCGCCCAATTTGGAATTCAGGCAGGACCGGTAGGTATTTTAGGTGAGGCTTTTCCTACAGCGGATGGTTTTGACAAATTAGGTGGCGCTATGAGTTTTACTTTCGGTGCCATGTACAATCTTCCTTTTGGTGATCAATTTGTCATTCAGCCTGCGGTCAACTTCCTGAATAAACAATGGAAAGATGATTTGGAAAACCTGACAACAGGAGACTCTGAAATCACCAAAGTGAGCATCAATTATTTGGAGATTCCTATCCAGTTTGTATTTACAGGAGGAAATGAAAAAGGCTTTTTTGCTGGTATTGGCCCTTCCTTCAACCTAGGGCTTTCCGGTAAAAGAACAGTGGATCTGAATGGCAATACCAATACCAGTGATTATAATTTTGGAAGTGGTGCAAACGAGGAACCTCCCTTAACCATCGCTGTAAATGCCATGATTGGTTATTCCTTTGGAGCAATCCAATTAGGCTTGAACTTCAGTCAGGGCTTGACCAATCAGGTCAGCGACAATTTTGATCAGGGAAATGTCAATCATCTGGCTTTGAGGTTGGGGTATATTTTTAGGTAAAATTGATGTGCAGTCATCTGAACGTCTTAACTCTGATAATTATTTTGTAGACGGAAGATCGAAGTATAAAAATAACCTCCAAATCACATTGTGCGATTTGGAGGTTATTTTGATCTTATTTTTTAGCGGCGGCTGGGTGTATCCGCGACAATTGTCGGGATGAATCTACACAATTCAATCACAACCATCCTCCATTGCTATCAAAATGCAAGTTCGCTGACTGAATTCTTTTTATTGTTTATTTGCAAATTGTTCAAAGGAATTGCTGGCACTCCCTTTGCCACTTTTTTGTTACATTTGTGATAAACAAAAGGATTATGGAACTAATCAGGGAAATTATAGTACCCACCGGAAACTCCTACACACTTACCCTCCCAGATGAAATGATAGGCAAGCGTGTGGAAGTAATTGCTTTCGAGCTTAATAAGGATGTTCTTGTAAATGATGAAACAAAAATTGATCAAAACCAAATTTTGAGCGATATCAGAGAAATATTCAAGGGGAACCTTCTGGATATGAGCAAGTTCAAGTTTAACCGGGACGAGGCTAATAATTATAATGAATAGAATCGCCCTTGACACCAATGTCTTAATGTACTTGTATGATTCCTCTGATGAAAAAAAGAGACGAATCAGTGAGTCACTTTTGGCTAGTACTCCTTCTGTTAGCACGCAAGTAGTTTCTGAGTTCTTGAACGTAACTAGAAGATTACAAAAAATGCCCAAAAATGAAGTTTTGGAAAAATGCAACAAAGTGTTGTCATACTGTAAAATCATTCCAGTAAGCTATTTAACTTTAGATAAAGCTCTTTATTTAATTAATAGATACGACTTCCAACTTTTCGACAGTATCATAATTTCATCGGCACTTGAGGCCAGTTGTAGCACCCTATACTCAGAAGATTTACAGCACAACCAACTTATAGAAAACCGGCTTACTATCATTAACCCATTCGTGTAATCCAATCCTTTTTTTACCCCGACTAGGTGTGGTCTTGGCTTTCAATAAAATATGCAATTATGAATTACAATAAATTTCAGACAGAAATGGGCAAACTACGGGTGTTTTCACACCTATTAACGAGTGGAATAAATTAAAAAGTAAATACACAAGGTATTGAGCAGGAAGAAGTTGAAATACCAGATTGGCAAAAGAATTTAGTAAGAAAACGTCTGGATGATTACAGGAAAAATCTCAGTTCTGCCATGGACTTTGATTCTGCTATAGATGAAATAGAAAAAGAACTGTAATGTATAAATCCATTACCCCACCACTTGCATACCTATGGGGAAAATAAAAAACTGGGCTTAAAGTCCAAGCTCCATCCTTAAGTTTTTTACTTTCCTAATTCCCATGGCAGTCATCTTCTGCCAATAATTGTTCATACGCCAGCTTTATTAAATTGGAAATACGGGAATTGACCAATTTTACCTTGTTGTATAGTTCTTCGTAATATTCTTTTCTTTGTTCGGGGTGAGGGCCATCAAACACAAAACGGATAGCACTTATTATTTCTTTATTTGTTCGTTTGGAGAGTACTGATGCCATTGCTTCTGTATCATTATATAGTTTGGCCCCTATTCCAAATCCTTCACTGATATTATCAGCATCCCATTGGCCGCCAATACAAATATTAATGTACTTGTTGTAATGCTGTTCTTTATCTATATAATTTAGATTATAAAAGAATGATATTATACTAATCTTTCCTTCACTTTCAAGCTCTATGTTGTAATAATACATTGGTGCCGCTCCCTTTTCTTCATCATATCCAAACACACTTTGCATTTCTTGAAAAGATGAAGGAAACGCTTCGAAAAAAAGCTGCTCGTATTTAGGTTTTTCACTTCCTGCGCTGTTGATGACTTTTTCATAATACTCCTTCAAAGCTGCTGCCCGGTTTTCGGCAGTTTTAAACTTCTTCTGTGTTTGAGAGTTACAAGGATTCATTCCAATACTAAGTAGTAGGATGATATTTACAAACCGCATAAAACTTCTATTGTATATTATTAAAAACTTTAAAAATATTGACTTTTACGTTTTACTGACCTTTTTATCTGATAAAATTGTTGATCTCCCCTAATTTTCGCCAACCACCTTTGGTGTAGATTAAACCTTCCTTGGCGACTGGGTGAGTTTGCAACTACTTCCCTATATCACAACCAATTTTCAATTGGGAAATACACTTTAAGCCCAGCAATACACCTTAATGGAAACACTAAAGGCTAGGAACTTACCTGCCCGTGTGGGAATTCAAATAAAAATAAAAAACCTCCAAATCACATCATGTGATTTGGAGGTTTTTTTGATCAATTTTATTTACCTTCTTCCCATCTTCGGCATCATGCCACCAAGGGCTTTTTGAGGGCCGCCCATTTTGTTCATTTGTTTCATCATTTTTCGCATATCGCCAAATTGCTTCATCAGGTTATTAACTTCTACAATGGTTCTTCCACTTCCTGAGGCAAGTCTTTTTCTTCTGCTGCCATCGATGATATCCGGGTTTTCCCTTTCCAATGGTGTCATGCTTCTGATGATAGCTTCAATCGGTTTGAAGGAATCGTCATCAATATCCAAGCCTTTCATGGCTTTTCCCATTCCAGGAATCATTCCTACGAGGTCTTTGATATTCCCCATCTTTTTGATCTGTTCCAATTGGGAAAGGAAATCATCAAAATTGAACTGGTTTTTACGGATTTTGGCATTAATCCTTTTGGCTTCATCCTCGTCAAAGGATTGTTGGGCGCGCTCTACAAGTGATATCACATCACCCATTCCAAGGATTCGCTGGGCCATTCGGTCAGGGTGGAAAACATCCAAGTCCTCCATTTTCTCACCTGTGGAAATAAATTTAATCGGCTTGTTGACTACATGCCTGATGGAAATGGCTGCTCCACCTCGGGTATCACCATCCAATTTGGTCAGGACCACCCCATCAAAATTCAGTCTTTCATCAAAGGTTTTAGCAGTATTGACAGCATCTTGACCTGTCATGGAATCGACCACAAAAAGCGTCTCAGATGGATTCATAGCTTTTTTCAAAGCTTCGATTTCCTGCATCATCTGTTCATCCACTGCCAATCGGCCTGCTGTATCGACAATGACTATTTTTTTACCTTTTTGCTTGGCATAAGCCAATGCATTGTTGGCAATTTGGATGGCATTCTTATTCTCAGGTTCGGCATAGACCTCTACTCCTATCTGTTCACCCAAAACCTTCAACTGATCGATCGCAGCTGGCCTGTAAATATCACAGGCAACTAACAAAACCTGCTTCCCCTGCTTTTTGAGGTAGTTTGCAAATTTTCCAGTAAAAGTGGTTTTACCTGATCCTTGAAGGCCTGAGATCAAAACAACAGCCGGGTCTCCTTTAACATTGACGTCGACTTTACTGCCACCCATCAGGTTGGTCAGTTCTTCTTGGGTGATTTTCACCAATAACTGACCCGGAGAAACAGCAATCAACACATCCCTGCCAAGGGCTTCCTCTCTGATTTTATCGGTGACTTCTTTGGCTACTTTATAGTTGACATCAGCGTCTATCAAGGCCCTTCTGATTTCCTTGACAGTGGTGGCAACGTTTATTTCAGTGATTTTCCCTGTTCCCTTCAGGGTTTTAAAAGCGCGGTCTAATTTCGAACTAAGATTATCAAACATGTTTTCAATACTATTTGATGCAAAAATAGGAATTTATTTGGTACTAAAATGGTAATGGATCCTATGTGAGTACTTTTCACCGGGATTTAACCTTGAAGTGGGAAACGTAGGTTCATTGGGAGAATTGGGGAATACCTGAGGTTCAAGACACATCCCCATATGTTTTGTGAATGCTTTTCCTTTGTTAGTGATTTTTCCATCCAAAAAATTACCTGAATAGAACTGAACTCCAGGGGCATCGCTGTACAATTCCATAAATCTGCCTGAATCAGCATGATACACTTCTGCCATTTTCACCAATTCATCATTATGATTTTCTTTGATCACATAATTATGATCATATCCACCTGATACTTCAGCAATTCTTTCACCTACAGTATGGGGTTCGTTAAAATCAAAAGCTGTCCCTTGGACAGACGCCAACTCACCTGTTGGAATCAATTCATCATTTACAGGGGTGTATTTGGATGCATGGATTACCAATTCATGTCCTAGAATATTTTCATTCAAACCACTGAGGTTAAAATAGCCGTGTTGGGTCAGGTTGACAATGGTGGGTTTGTCTGTCTCAGATTCAAATTCCACCATAAGCTTATTATCAGCTGTTAATTCAAAAGTCAGGGTTGTTTTTAGATTACCGGGGTATCCCTCTTCTCCATCCGGACTAAGGTAAGTCATTTTGACTTTCATGGAATTTTCACTTTCGACCATTTCGGCCTCCCAATGCTTTCTGTGGAAACCTATCAAACCACCGTGAAGGTGGTTATTACCATTATTGGTGGCCAATTGATAAGTTGTTCCATCCAATTCAAATTTACCTTTAGCAATTCTGTTTGCATATCTTCCTACAGAAGCACCTAAATATCCATCATTGGAATTATAGCCTTCTAGGTTTTCATGACCGAGGACAATATTTTCGGAATTTCCATCTTTATCAGGTACCATCAATTTGGTGATTACCCCACCAAAGCTGGAAATTTCAACCTTTACTCCGTTTCCGTTGTCAAAAGTAAATAATTTGGCATTTTTACCTCCCACAGGGACTTCCTGAATATTGACATTAAATTTGATTTCTTTTTTTTCCATTTCTTTGTTGTCAGATTTCGGTGATTGACAGGACCATATTGTCCCAAAAATTAATCCCACAGAAAGTACTGCGGTCAATAGTTGCTTTCTTTTCATTTCAGTTTTATTGTTTGTGTTTTTGCGAAAGTTTAAAATTCTATAAACTCGATTCCTCATTGATTCACCCAGATGATCAGTCGGAATTTTATCGATTCTTATTTCTTTTCACTTACCTCTAGGTCCACGCATCTTCCCCAAACCGTTGACAACTTATTAATGGCTTCTGACTGTGCCCCTCTTGGCTCTTGGTTCTCCATTCTCCTCTCACTAGATGTCTCCTGTCGTCGACATGACAAGGTGAAGTCTTTTATAATAGTTAATAACTTGAATTATCAAGGCTTCATCAGTGACTTGATTAAGTCTTTGTTCTCAATTCTCACATCTCGCTTCTATCCTAGCATCCTTGGCCGTAATAAGCATCTTTTCCATGTTTCCTTTCAAAGTGTTTGCGGATCAGTGCATCCTTCAATCTTGGCGCATTGGGATTAATCTGTAGGGTAAGATAGGCCATTTTTGCTATCTCTTCCAATACTTTACTATTATAAACTGCCTTTGCAGCATCTTTTCCCCAAGCAAAAGGTCCATGGTTACCAATCAGTACCATTTCTACTTCTTTGGCGCTTAGTTTCTTTTCTTCAAAACAATCCAAAATCTGTTGCCCGGTATTGTGTTCGTAGTCACCTTGAATCAGTTCATCTGACATGGGAGGTGCACATGGAATATCAGCAGTCAAATGGTCTGCGTGTGTTGTACCAAAAATCGGGATGTCCAATTGTGACTGTGCCCATGCCACCGCATAGGTGGAATGGGTATGACAAATTCCGCCTATATGCTCCCAATGTTTGTATAAAAACGCGTGTGTTTTGGTATCGGATGATGGCCTCATGGATCCCTCCACAATATTGTTGTCAAAATCCACAATGACTATATCCTCCACTTTCAAATCTTCATACGGCACCCCACTCGGCTTGATGGCAAACACCCCCTTTTCCCGATCCACCGCGCTGACGTTGCCGAAAGTGTAGACGACGAGGTCGAGGGTGGGGAGTTGGAGGTTGGCTTGGAGGCAGGAGGTTTTTATATGTTCAAACATGATTAATTTTAGATTTTAGATCTTAGATTTTAGATTTAGGTGGATTTATCGCTTCCTCTTTAATTATTTTCCCATTGTAATTTTAGATCTTAGATCTTAGATTTTAGATTTGGGTCAGAATGCAAATTAGGTTTTTCTAATATTGTTATTTTTAATATTATTGGATTTATTCTTAATGGTTTTTATACTACTGACAAAAATGGCTGTTAACTCATTGGCTTCTTTTAGGAGGGCTCTGACATCAACCCAACCTTTTTCCTCGACAATTTCCAGCCAATAGCAACTTTCGTCTGACTCCTCTAGAACAACTTGCATTTTAGAGATAAATTCATTGTTACTTCTGGACCTGCAAACTGCCCTATAGTTTGCTCCTACCGATGTTCCACATTTCACCAATTGATTCACAATTATTCTTGACGAAATTGTATTTGGTAATTTTTACGCGAGGTCAATTACATCAATTCAAAATTTTTTTGTTCTGGATTTAAGTTGATTTTGCATGGATAAAAATTTAGATGAGAAAAATGATTACTTCAACAATTTAATCATTCTACACTTCCCAATCTAAAATCTACCTTCTAAAATCTAAAATCATTCACTTCCTCCCTTCTCCTTCATCCTTTCTCTTTCAACCTTGCCACTTTCATCCTTCATCCCTTATCCTTCATCCTTCAATAACACCTCCAAACCCCAAATACTCCCGATAAAGCTTCTCATAAACCTCCACATTCCCCTCAATCGGCTCATATACTTTATCAAACCCATTTCCCATAGCCTTGATGGCGGCTTGGGTGTTGGGGTGGATGCCGGCGGCTACGGAGGCGTACATGGCTGCACCTAGGGCGGGAGCTTGATCTGAGGAGGCTACTTTGATAGGCATATTAAGTACATCGGCTAAAGTCTGCATGACCAAGGTGGACTTTTTCGCTACACCTCCCAAGCCGATTACATTATCTATCTTCACTCCTTCTTCTCTGAACCTTTCCACAATGCTCTTCGATCCAAAGCTGATGGCTTCTACCAGTGACTTGAAGACCCTTACTGCGTCAGAACCCATATTGAGATTTCTGATAGCTCCTTTCAAAGCTTGATTGGCATCAGGTGTTCTCCGCCCATTGATCCAATCCAAGGCCACAATGCTGGACTCAGCAACAGGTATAGCCATTGCTTCTTCTGATAATTTGACAATCAATTGATCTTCCAAATCGGCTATTAATTTTTCTTTTTGAGCTTGATTGAGCGTTTGGCTTTCCTCGATCAATTCCAATGAAGGCTTAAGCAAAAGGCTTTTAAACCATGCCAACACATCTCCAAATCCGGATTGTCCCGCTTCCAAACCGATAGTGCCGGGAATTACAGAACCATCCACTTGTCCACAAATCCCAGGAATCAATTTATCCCCAAGCGTTGCTTTATCTGTAACCATGATATCGCATGTAGACGTACCCATTACCTTGATCAGGGTATTTGCTGTCACCTCTCCTCCTACCGCTCCTGCATGGGCATCAAAGGTACCAACGGCTACCACAACATCAGTTGAAAGACCCAGTTTAGAAGCCCAGGTTTCACTTAGGTTCCCAGCTACTTCATCCGAAGTGTAGGTATCTATATAGAGTCTATCCTTCAGTTCAGCAAGATATGAATCAAACTTTCCAAGGAATTCCTTCGGAGGCAAACCACCCCAGCTTTCATGCCACAGGGCTTTGTGTCCTGCCGCACATCTGCTTCTTTTTAAGGTTAAAGGATCTTCGCAACCGATCAATTGGGCAGTAATAAAATCACAATGCTCCATCCATGAGAAAGCTGCATTTTTCACAGCTTCATCTTCCCGGATGACATGCAGTATTTTGGCCCAAAACCATTCGGAAGAATAAATCCCTCCTTCGTATTTGGTATAATCTTCCCCACCCCATGTTCTTGCGACATGATTGATTTCATCTGCCTCAGCGATAGCGGTATGGTCTTTCCAAATTACCATCATGGCATTTGGGTTTGCGGCAAACTCAGGCTTCAAGGCAAGAGATTGGGCATTTTCATCGACTGGCATCGGAGAAGATCCTGTGGTGTCCACACAGATTGCTTTAACCTGAGCAGGATCAATTTCTGATTTGATAAGTACATTTTTTATAGTAGCCTCCAAACCTTCCAAATGGTCTGAGGGATGTTGTCTGAATTGATTGGAAACTGGATGGCAATATTTTCCGGCTTTCCATCTTGGATACCAAAAAACATCTTCGGCCAGATTTGCTCCATTCGAAGTATTGACCAAAACTGCCCTGACAGAGTCAGAACCATAATCAAGGCCTATAACATAGTTATTATTCATGATTTGGGAAATTTTCCAAACTGAAAATTAATTCTAGGTTGGCGATTTTTCAGAAATTATTTTACTCTGACCATCAAGATCGATTTGGCTGGAACAGCTATTTTCAATGATTCTTTGGACAGCTTAAAATCTTTGAATTCAGTTGGCTTCACTACTTCTTTCTTTTCGAAAGAATTATAAGAATTGATTTCAGGCGCTGTCAGGATTGTAGCCGTTACAGATTTTGCATTCATCCCTCTCAAAAGAACTTCCAAGTCAATTTTCTTATCTGGATTGATATTAGCAATACTGATATTGACAGTTCCATCTTCGGATTTGGAAGTAGATACGTTCAGCGATTCCATTTTTTCACTACCAATACTTAACTCCTCTGAAGTCAGGTGATGGGATAAAAGTAATGCGTCCTTGTGTGGTTTGTACATATCAAAAATATGATATGTTGGGGTAAGAATAATGTCGTTGTCATTGGTCAAAATAATGGCTTGAAGCACATTGACTGTCTGAGCAATGTTGGCCATATGGACCCGGTCTGCATGCTTGTTGAAAATATTCAGAGAAATCGCGGCAACAAACGCATCTCTTAAAGTATTCTGTTGGTAAAGAAATCCAGGATTGGTTCCCGGTTCTACATCAAACCAAGTCCCCCACTCGTCAAAGATGATTCCTACTTTTTTCTCCGGGTCATATTGATCCATAATTGCACCATGTCGGACAATCAGTTCTTCAAGTCTAGCTGCCTTACTTAAAGTGACCAAATAGGTTGCTTTGTCAAAATCAGTCGCAGAGGTTTTGTTCTGCCATGTACCGGTCACCGTGTAGTAGTGTAATGAAAGCCCATCCATCATCGATATTGGGATATTTTTCATCAAAACTTCTGTCCAATTGTAATCAAAACTATTGGCTCCTCCTGCAATTTTATATAGTTTATTAGCACCATAATCCCTGGCATAGGTAGCATACCTTCTATATTCATTGGCATAATATTCAGCTGTCATATTTCCACCGCAGCCCCAGTTTTCATTACCTACTCCCCAATATTTGATATTCCATGGCTCTTCCTGACCATTTTTTTTTCTCAGATTGGACATAGGACTGACACCATCAAAGTTGATATACTCGATCCATTTGGACATTTCTTCTACAGACCCACTCCCCACATTACCTGTGATGTAAGGTTCTGCTCCTATCTTTTTTGCAAAATTCATAAACTCATGTGTCCCAAATGAATTGTCTTCAACAACGCCTCCCCAATGGGTATTGATCATCATCGGTCTGTCTTTGGGATTACCGATCCCATCTGTCCAATGGTACTCATCTGCAAAGCAACCTCCCGGCCATCTTAGATTCGGGATTTCAAGATTTTGGATTGCCTTTAGTACATCTAAGCGATAACCATCTTCATTGGGGATTTCCGAATCAGGTCCTACCCATATACCTCCGTAAATATTCCTTCCCAAATGTTCTGCAAAATGACCGTAAATATGTCTGCTGATGGTTGTTTTACCCTGATCAGTATTTACAATGAGTCGGTTTTCTTGGGCGTTTGACGAAATTGAAATGAGGAAGGTTGATACCACCATTAACCCCATAATGCTAATGTTCTTCATATTTTTGCTAAAGATTTATTCAAATATTGAAAATTTAAAAGACATGTCATAAATAATAATTGTGTTTTTTACACGAATTAAACATTAAAAAGTAAAACAAACCTGAGTTTGAAATATCCATCATTTAGAGCCTTCATATTCCAAAGGTACTATTCTTGATTCTAAGAATATTATTTTTAGTCAGTGCTCTTGTGAAATCAATCTCCACTAATTTTTTTACTAAGATAAATCTGTAAATATGGGATCGCTTGATACCATATTAATATATATCAGTAGTATGTTAACATGTTTTCAAATTACCTGAGAAATAGGCTATGAGCTATAATTATTTATTTAAATTAAAGTGTGATTGGTACCTTTAATTATTCAATCAATTGGATAATTATTTATTATCAAAACCTTTAAATATGGTATTAAATAAAAATAACAGATGAAGACAATCAAAACTAAAATTATTAACTTCTCTCTTTTCTTGTTATCAATAATTCTTTTGGTGTATTGTAAACCTGAAGTACAAGAAAGCCTAAAAAAACTTCCCCAACCCATTACTTTAGAGCAGGATTATCCTATCCAACCTGTTTTGTTCACAGCAGTCAAATTTGAGGATAAATTTTGGTCCAAAAGATTACAGACTTCCAAAGACGTTACTATCCCTTTTACTTTAGATCAATCAGAAAAGTCGGGGAGAATAAAGAACTTCAGGATTGCAGCCGGGCATGAAACAGGTGGATTTTGTTCTGAATATCCATTTGATGACTCTGATGTTTTTAAAATTTTAGAAGGTGCCGCCTATGTCCTGATGGTAGAAGAAGATCCTGATTTGGAAGCGCGGGTTGATTCGCTCATTGCCTTGATTGATGAGGCTCAGGAGGATGATGGATATTTATATACCAACAGAACGATTCTTAAAGATAAACCTCATGTCTGGGCAGGGACAAAAAGATGGGAACTGACCCATGACCTCAGTCATGAATTGTATAATCTCGGGCATTTAATTGAAGCGGGTGTCGCCCATTATTACGCCACAGGCAAAAGAGGTTTAATAGATATAGCCATCAAAGCTGCTGACCGTGTTTGTGAAGATTTTGGTCCAGATAAGATCGTCTCTTACCCAGGACATCAGATCATTGAATTGGCTTTGGCCAAACTTTACAGAGCCACTGGGGATGAAAAATATTTGACCACTTCCGAATTTCTTTTGGAATCCAGAAACAATGGATCTGAATATAGTCAATCCCATATTCCTGTCACCCAACAACGTGAAGGTGTGGGACATGCAGTAAGGGGAGTTTATATGTATGCCGGAATGGCTGATATAGCTGCCTTGAGAAACAATCAAGCATATATAGATGCCATCAATTCCATCTGGGAAGATGTGGTTACCAAAAAAATGTATATCACAGGTGGAATTGGCTCCACAGGTCATGGGGAGGCATTTGGGGCTCCTTATGAATTGCCAAATATGTCAGCATATTGTGAGACCTGTGCTTCTATCGGGAACGTCTATTGGAATCATAGATTGTTTATGCTTCATGGAGATGCCAAATATTATGATGTATTGGAGCGCTCCCTATACAATGGATTACTTTCTGGCGTTGGTATGAGCGGAGACCTGTTTTTTTATCCCAACCCATTGGAATCTCATGGCCAACACGAGCGGAGCCCATGGTTCGGTTGTGCATGTTGCCCTTCCAATGTTGCCCGGTTCGTCCCTTCTGTTCCAAGCTATTTTTATGCACAAAAAGATGATGAGCTGTTTATAAACTTATTTGCTTCAGGCACTGCAGAAATCAATATCCAAAACAATCCTGTCCAAATCCGCCAAGAAACTGAATACCCTTGGGAAGGAAAAATTCTTGTCGATGTTTCACCGGAAAGATCGGAAGAATTTAAAATCAAACTCAGAATACCAGGATGGTCCAGCAATGTCGTAACACCAGGTGGGCTTTATACTTTTATAGACCAATCAGATGATAAAGTCACGTTAAGTGTAAATGGTAAAGCCATTGATATCCAAATGGAAAAAGGCTTTGCCGTGATCAATCGCAAATGGAAAAAAGGAGATAAAATAGAATTGAATCTTCCTATGCCAGTCAGAAGAATTAAGTCCCATGAGAATTTAGTTACCAACAAAGATAAAATTGCCATCCAAAGAGGGCCGTTGGTATATGCTGCCGAGTGGACAGATCAGGAAGACAAAAAAGTCCTTAATTTGGTTTTAAATGAAGGGCAGCATCTGGAAGCCAAGTCCAACCCGGATCTTTTGGGTGGTATTTATACCATCCAAGGGAATGCAAAAGGCATGTCAATCAATGAAAACCAAAATCTTGTGGCCAGTGATAAGTCACTTACCCTGATCCCCTACTATGCTTGGGCTCACAGAGGCGCAGGCGAAATGTTGGTGTGGATACCAACCAAAGAAGAAAATGCAAAGCCCACAAAAAATCCAACAATAGCTTCTAAGAGTACTGTTACCGGGTCACATATCACCAAGGCAATTCAGGCAATCAATGACCAGATGGAACCTGAAAACTCAAATGACAAGTCAATCATTTTTTATCATTGGTGGCCCAAGAAAAACACAGTAGAATGGTTGCAATATGATTTTGAAAAATCAGTCACTGTCAGTGAAGCTGCTGTATATTGGTTTGATGATGGACCCTTTGGCGGGACCAGAATTCCCGCAGAATGGAGAATCCTCTACAAAGATGGAAATGAGTGGAAGCCGGTCAAAGCTAAATCCAATTATGAAATAGACACCGACAGGTTTTGCAAGGTAAATTTCGAACCGATAGAAACTACCGCTATGCGACTAGAAGTCACTTTACCAAAAGACCATGCCAGTGGAGTGATGGAATGGAAAGTCAAATAGAAAATCACCTCAAGAAAAAAAACTAGCCCGAATTTGATTTAAAAAGCCTTGCAGTAAGATACTACAAGGCTTTTTTTCATGTATATACGCAATCCATTAAAAGGATAATTCAATTTAATTCTCGCCAAGAAACTGAAATTACGGAGCATCGGACTTCCTACCTTTTTGTAGTAAAATATTGGGTTAATGGCAAAGAAGCAGATAACCATTCTTTTTTCATACACCTATAAATCTCAGTCAACTTGTTATTTTAAAGTTACATCCAGATAAACAGAATGCCTTCCATAGGTTTCATAAAAGGGTTTGAACTCAACATCATCAATTGTAAATTTCAATTCCTTTTGATTACCAACTATGGACTTTCCGATATCTTCTGCATGAAGGGTTACTTTACGCCATTCTTTTCTGGCGTCTGTTTCCTGTGCTGCAAGTAATACCGGCCCGTAAAACAAGCTGGCAATATTTGGCTGATCCATTACCGGGTCGAGGTAAAAATGAAAAGGCATTTTCAATTCAATGGTATCTCCATTTTTCCAGTTTCTGCTGAGTTTTAAATAAGATCCTGGCTTATAATCAAGTTGTTGCTCTATCCCGTTAATTTTTACAAAAAAACCTTTGGTAGCCCATCCCGGTACCCGAACATGGATATCGAAATTACCTTCACCACTCACTGTCAGCAGTGTATTATCTTCTTTGGGATAATTGGTGCTTTGCTTGAGGGTAATGCCCTTTTCCTCCCAGTTAAGTGTTGATGGAATATACAGATTGACAAACAGGGCATCGTTATCCTTACTTTTGAAATAAATGGAATTCTGGAGTTTGGTGCTACTCTCTATGGCTGTTCCATTACAGCAGGTAAAACCGGTCATTTTTGCATTTCCAAAACGTTTGATAGAACCTGGGCGGAGCGGAACATGGTAGGTATTGGCCGGACTGTCTTCGGCAACAGATGCCAGAATATGGTTGTACAACCCACGCTCATAATAATCCATATATTCCGCACGCTGATCAAATAAAAAGAGGTTACCCGTCAATTTCAGCATGTTGTAAGTAGCACAGGTTTCATTCTGCCCCCCGGTTGAGAATCCGTTTTCATAAAGGGTTGCCGGTTCACTGATAAAACATTCCGCATTGGCCGGGTTTCTGGCTCCTGCTACCCCACCTATGCTGTAGGAATAATCATTGACTGCTTTAAACCAGTAATTATCGGCTATCTTAAAATAATCTGCTCGATTTGACACCTTGTACATTTCCAAGCTGCCAACTATTTGGGGAATATGCTGATTGGCATGCAATCCTCTGAATGTGTCCACATTTTTGGCAAGCCCATGGGAATGATCAGCATCTCCAAAAAACATCTGAATATTATCAAAAAGCTGAGCTCCTTTAAGGTAATTTTGGTCTTTGGTGATATCATATAGGGAGGCCATCGTTTCATTCATTCCACCAAACTCTCCTGCAATGTAAGTATTCCACATTTTGATCAACGTCTCCTGCGGTAAGGCATTAAGTCTTGCATACACCCAATCACCCATACCGACAGCTATTTCCAAAGCTTTTTTGTTGTTGCTGACTTTATAGACATCAATCAACCCAGCTAGAATTTTGTGAAGGGTATAGTATGGGGCCCATATCTGGTTTTTTTGACCACCATACTTGGCGCCATTTTCCAGCATGATAAACTGATCAGGAGGATATGCACTGATAAATCCTTTGCCCCAATTCCAGTAATCATTTCGGATTCCCTCATCGCTTAAATCAGAGTCAAATTCAGACTTACCTGATCCCATTGGTACCTTTGTAGGATCATTCACTGAGGTTCCGGTTTCTGGATTAGGTTTCCCCGATAATTGCGATAATTCATAAAGGCTGTTAACCATGTAGTTCATTTTGTCTAAAAAATTCTGCTGCAACTCTTTATCATAAGCCGTTCCAGCATAAGCCTGCGCTATGGCCGTCAAATAATGACCTGTGGCATGTCCCCTTAATTTGGTTTCCTGACTATCCCATACTCCCAATGGTTTTGCTCCTTCGGGTTGCTGTTGATTAAAGGCATGTCGGAACATGTACAAGAAAGCATTGGGGTCCGTTTCGGCCAATGTTAAAATAAACTTATCTCTGTTTTGGACAAATTTAGTTTCCTGACTATTGACATTTGCATCTAGACTTACCTGTTGGAGATGAAAAGACTCCAATTTCAAAGCTGGTGCATAATTACTACCACTTTCTTTGACTATAACCTTGGCTTTTGGCGCTAATTTGGTTCCCGGCACCATACCTGTAATGGTATATGACCCGGATTGAATCACCTCAGCGTTGTCTATTGGTGCGGGCCAGATTACCCGGACTTTAGGGCCATCTAGTTGATTTTGGTAAACTCCCTGAACATGTGTCGGCAACCTTGGTAAATTCCCGATTTCAGTTTCCACTTCCACATCAGCCACATCCAAGAGATAGGTATTGTAAAGCTGTGCAGTGTTTTTTGAAAATAAAGGTAGATCATCTTCAGCTTTTTTGTTAGGCGAAGCATCTTCGTTGACATTTCGCCAAGCATTATAATAGATTCCTGCGATCTGTTTGGTGCTTAGGGGTACCCGGTAAAATCTTAAATCGTGCAGCATAGCATCCAAGTTATTGGCTTCTGACTGCAACGATCTTCCGAGGAAAAATTGAATATCTTTTATGTTTTCCAAGCCAAAAACTTCTGAATATTCATGATCAAATGCTATTGGTTCACCTATCTGTTTACTATCAGCAAAACAGGTCAGGGTTTTAGAAGGCACATCGTATACAACAGTAAAGTGAACCCATTTGTTGGTCGGCAGTTCAGGAGCGGAAAGTTTTTTCTCTTTACCATTTGGGGTTTGTAGGCTTAACAATAACCCTTCATTTTCCCCTGCACCGAATGGCGATACCGCAAACCGGCTCTTTTTTCCAGTTCCAAAATCAAAAAGAAATTGTTTTGACTTCTCGGATCTAAGATATACCCAAGTGGCAATACTGAGGGACTCAACATCCAAAAATGCTTCTTTGGGAATGGAAATGAATTCTCCTTTCTTCCCTGAAATTGACAATACATTTCCAAATCGCTCATCCTTGATAAATTCAGGTTTTGAACCCCGATAAATAGCATGCAGATTGTTTCTGGACCAATCTCTAAAATCTCCATCAAAAACATACCTTGCCTTCAAATCTGTTTCCCCGATTCCGTCTAGAATTTGGTCACCACTTTGGCCTCTTGCTGTCGCCATAGAGGATATAATGACCAGTGAAAGCATCAATGCTTTTACTATAAGTTTATTCATTTTCATGTTCACAGCATTTTTAATAGTTTAATTCCATGAAGGGGGATTTACACCCAATAGGTTTTTGACAAAGAAGTCTCTTCGCTTCTTCTCACCATATGCTCCACCTGAACTATGCCCCATTCCGGGCACAAAAATCATGTCGAAATCCTTCATTTCTTTAATCAATGCATCAGCAAACTGAAGAGTGGAAGCAGGATCAACATTGTCGTCCAATTCTCCAACAATCAAAAGGAGTTTCCCTTGAAGTTTTGACGCATTGGCTGTGTTAGAGCATTCTTCGTAATGTGAACCAATTGGGTATCCCATCCATTGCTCATTCCACCAGATTTTATCCATCCTATTGTCATGACAGCCACAAGATGAGACCGCTACTTTGTAAAAATCATTAAAGAAAACCAATGCCCCGGCAGAACTTTGGCCTCCAGCAGAGGTTCCGAAAATTCCCACATTGTCAATATCCATGTAAGTTCTTGTCTTTGCAGCGGCTTGCAGCCATTTTATCCTGTCGGGAAAGCCCGCATCTTTCAGATTTTTCCAGGCTATATCATGAAAAGCTTTGGACCTGTTGGATGTACCCATCCCATCTATCTGAACCACGATAAATCCGAGCTCTGCCAGTTCATTCAGCCCAGCATAGTTTGGACGGAAACCTTTGGGCACATGTGAACTATGGGGTCCTGCATAAATGTATTCAATCACAGGATATTTTTTCGAAGGGTCAAAATTTGTGGGTTTGATGATCAAGCCCCAAATATCTGTTTGGGAGTCCCTACCTTTGGCATGGAAAATCTCAGGTTCTTTCCATCCCGCAGCATAAAGCGAATTTACTTCAGCCTCTTCAATCGTAAACAAATCTTTTGGTTTGGAATCCAATGAAACTAATTTGGATACAGTAGGTAAATCCTGTCTTGAATAGGAATCGATGAAGAATTTATAATCAGGCGAAAATGTGATGGTGTGATTGGCATTTTCTTTGGTCAAGACCTGCATTCCGGATCCGTCAAAATCGACCGAACAAAGATGCAAATGATAAGGATCTTCTCCTTTGTTGAGTCCGCTCGCATAGAATATTACTTTTCGTTTTTCCTCGTCAACATGGATCACATTTCTAACCACCCAATTGCCTTTGGTGATTTGATTGATCACATTCCCTGTTTTGCCATCAATCAAGTACAGGTGCCTCCACCCATCTCTTTCCGACGACCAAATTATTTCTTTTCCATCAGCAATATCCTTACGGTAATTTTTCCCGCTGTAATCGATAAATGTTTCACTTGTCTCACTGATCAAAACTTTGGCATTAGGCTGAACCGCATTTACTTCAATTACATTGTATTTTTGATGCCCTCTTTCATTGTATTCAAAAGTAAAGGACCTGCTATCTTCTCTCCACGCGATTCGGGATATAGAAAATTGTTCAGGAATCAATGAACTTTCCACTGCATAGGAAAAATCTTTTTCCAAATCCAATAATACAGGGGTTTTGATTGGAAGAGCATCACCCGGCTTGACATAGTCTCGTTGCTGAAACAAAGGCTGAAACTGACTTTTAGGGGCCGATTCTATCAAAGTTAGTTTACGAACCTCTGCGGGTCTGACTTTTAAAGCAGCTAGTTTTTTATTATCAGGAGACCAGGTAATATCTGCAGCATAATAATGCCCTGGTACTCCATCAAAAGTGACCTGCTTTTCTATGTCACCATTTTTTATAAATATGTTATTATCTTTTATAAAAGCGCTTTTGGATTTATCAGGCGAAAATACCGGATCTCCTACCCTGTCATCTCTTCTTTGTCCCCAATATCCTCTGCCTCTGCTAGGAATTTCTTTGATTTTTTCCAAAGTACTCTCCTCAATTTTATATTGCCACTCGGCATTTTCAAGAATCAATACCAATTGATTTTTAATGGGATCAAAACTTCTGATATTCAAATCCAGATCGTATGGTTTTAATGTTTTCCCACTGATCTTTGAAACCTCTCCTGCCAGCTTTTCATGGTCGAACATTAATTTTTTATTACCTGACTTTGCTTCAAATATCCAATATTCTTTTCCTTGAGGTGTTTGCTTAGAATAATGAAAAAAAGTACCATCATCAGTCCATGTGAAGGAGTTGGGAGCATTATAAACTTTTTGGGATTCTGTTTTTACCTTTTCTGCCCTTTGATAATCCTCTAAAGTACCCTGAGCGAAAGAATCGCTGTAATTAAGAGTTAGTGCAAAAATATTAAAACAGAAAATTAAAATTCTCAATTTGACCTGTATTTTCATTTTGTTCGATTTTTAGTTTGAATAAAAAAAGGATACCCGGCAATTCCAATTACCGGGTATCTTTTTTATTTAAACTGATTATTTAATAACCAGGATTCTGATTTAAATTAGGATTAGCTTCGATAGCCGATTGGGGTATTGGGAATATCGTCCTATGGTCACCATTAGGTCTATGGCTAAGCCAGGATTTTCTGGTGTATACACCAAATCTAATCATATCCTGCCTTCTATGGAATTCAGCAGCAAATTCATAACCTAATTCATCAAAGAATCTACCAAAAGGTATGTCTGCTCCTCCTTCTAAATTTGTAATGACACCACTTTCGTAGTTTCCATACTGATACCTACTCCCTGAAGTCAGATCTGCTGCGGTCACTACCGCATCTTCAGCATTTTCAAATGCCCTCGACCTTACCTCAGTCACAATCTGCGCTGCTTGGGCACTATTTCCGGTTCTCAAAAGACATTCTGCTTTGATCATCAATGCATCGGCATATCTAAACAGTGGAACATCATTACTCAAAGGTCCAACAGTACCCAAGGCAATTTCATATTTACCGACTCTAAAACCTTCATACTCCCTAGTTCCATCCACACTTCCCATGAAATTTGTATAATTCAATTGAGTGTCCCGAAGAGTTGGGTCCATTGAATTATAAATAGGTTGGCCATTTGACGTAAACTGAGGCCCTCTTATCCAAATGTTATACCTGTCATCTCCATCTTCATAGGTATCAATAAATTGTGGAATTGCTCCGCTGCCTCCCCAAGGTGCTGAACCAAGATTATATGTTGCAGAACTAGCGGGATGTAAGGTTTTCCAGTGATAATGGAACCAGCCTGCTCTTGTGGTATCAAATATTACCGAAAATATCTGTTCTCTGGAACCCTGATTCTCAGTAATAAAATTATTATGGTAATTGGATTCCAATTGATACAAACCTGAATTGATAATGTCATCAACCTGAACAATGGCTTCCTGATATTTTGATTGACCAATATATACCTCAGCATTAAGGTATATTTTTGCAAGAATCATTTTAGCGGCCCATTTATTCATTTTTCCATAAACTTTGGTTTCAGGAATAATCGGCATTACCTCCAAAAGTTCTCTTTCAATGAAATCAAAGACCTGTCTCCTTGTCGATTGTGTTGGCAAAGCACCAACATTAAGCAAGTCTGCTTCTGTCACTATGGGTACATTTCCAAAAGCATCCAACAGAAAGTAATAATATAAGGCTCTCAAAGCCCTCAATTCACTTACCAGGACTTCTATTTCAGGGCCTTCAAGTCTTGAATAATTAAGAAGTCCATTATTCAGAACATTAAGTGCACCATAGACCCTATTCCAAAGACCATTTGGTTGAGACTGAAATGCATTCCATGTATGCATGTGAAGGTTTCTGTAAGTACCACCATCCACCCATCCGTTGGGTCTTGCTGGAGTTACAATGGCATCAGAACTTTCCTCGGTAAGATCAAAATATCCATGCCAGCCATAAAGCACATCCGTTAACCTTGTATAAACCGGAGCTGTCAAAGCATTAAGAGTCTGGGTATCACTTCCCAAATCATCTTCTATCAGTACGTTATAAGGTCTCTCTGATAAATCTGTGCAAGAGACTATCATCAGTGCCATTACACCAATGATGTATTTGAATTTTTTTAATGAATTTTTCATATTGACTTTCATTTAAAATCTAAGATCTGTTCCTATTGTGAAAATCCTTAGTGTGGGAAATTTGTCACGACCGTCATTTCCTGGAGCTAATCCAGCTCTTGGTACTTCAGGATCAAGTCCTTGATAATTGGTAAATGTAAATAAGTTGGAACCTGCAACGTAAACCCTGGCACTGGTGAAGAACCTTGATGTTTCTGTTGGAATATTATACCCAACTGATACGTTATCAATTTTCAAGAAATCCCCATTTTCTATGTAATGACTGACATAGGACTGAGGGCTTCTCAAAATCTGTCCATCAATAGGATCGAAGGAGGAGTTTAATCTGTTGTAAACAATATTGGGATTTTCATAGAACATCCTTTGGAAGTTCAGAATCTGGTACTTAAATGCACCCCTCATGGTGACATTGATGTCAAATTTATCAATCCTGATATAATTGTTGAAATTCAGGAAATATTTGGGCATACCGTTTCCTAAAATTTGTCTATCATCCGGGTTGGCATCCAAAATGGATTTGATTTCTCCGTCTTGTCCCTCTATCAACCAAGTTCCATTTCTCGCAGGATCAGAAGGATCATTTACAACGCCAACACTTTTAAATCCAAAGAATGAACCGATTGGCTGACCTTCTTCCACTTTGTGTGTGCTTAATTGAATTGGATCACCTGTTCCTCCTGTAAAGAAGAAATCATTTCTTAATTGAAATTCCTCACTGGACAAACGAGTCAATTCATTTGTATTGACGCTGAAATTGACATTGGCTCTCCATTCAATTTTTTCCTTTTTGATCAGATCAGAGTTGAATGCTACTTCCATTCCTGAATTTCGCATGGCGGCAGCATTTGCCAAGGTAGTGCCAACCAAATTTGGTGGTACAGGTACTGGATAACTATAAACTAAATTCTGTAAGGTCCTGTCATAATAATCAATTGAACCGCTAAGCTTATTTTTCCAAAGATTGAAATCCAAACCAATGTTATATTCAATATTGGTTTCCCATCCCAAATTTGGATTTGGATTTGCAACTGGATTCAAAACGCTTACCCAATTCTGGCCATCAAAATAAAACTGCGTTGGACTATAGGCATACCTGGTCAAAGATTGGTAGGGTCCAGTAGAAACAGATCCAGTTTCTCCATATCCGACTCTAATCTTCAAGAAATCCACTACCGATGAGCTTTTCAGGAAGCCTTCATTACTGATAGTCCAACCTGCTGAGACAGCTGGGAATAATCCCCATTTTTGATTTGTTCCGAATCTTGAAGAACCTTCATATCTCAAACTACCGAGAATATTATATTTGTCCTTGAAGCCATATCCTGCTCTCGCAAAAAATCCTATCAGTTTCCAGTCTGAAAAAGATGAGTTTGCAAATGTCCCTACCAAACCTTGTCTTAAAGCAGTACCCTGTTGGATGTTTCTGAAAGAAAATACATCAGATGGAAAACCGAAATTACTGGTTGCCATGCCCGTATTGACCCAATCAATATAACTGTATCCAACCATCCCATGAACCCTGTGGTCACCTATGATTTTCTGATAATCAGCAGTCAGATCAAGGAAATTTTCAACTGTTAGGGAGTTACTCACATTGGCAACCCCATTTCTGTTATCTCTAATCGTTGAGATGTGGTTTCTTGTCTGATAACTACCAAAATCATTTGTGGACCGGTGTTGAGAGCCTACTACTTTCAACTCAAGTTCAGGAACAGGGAAATAAGAAGCCGAACCTGTCAACCATAACCAATCATTTACATTTTTATAATCCTGCTCATTGATCAATGCCAATGGGTTCTCATATTGGAACTGTTCGGGTCTTTCCTGATAGCGGCCATCATCATTGAAAACCCTGTCTGTTGGGTTTCGGATAAGTGCCTGACGATATGCCCATCCTCCAAATCTAGCGTCAATGTTCTGGATACCTTTCAAAACATTCATGTTTACCTTAACCTTATTGTTTGCGAAAAACTGTGTAAGGTCCATTCTAAATTTAAATTCCTCATTCGCAGATCCATAAAATGCACCTAACTCATTCTGATAACTCATATTGGCCACATACTTGGTCTGCTCCGTGCCGCCTCTTAAAGAAACATTGTGAAAGTGATTAAACGGAACATCTCTTGTTATTTCCCCTAGCCAATCAGTGTCACCTCCCAAATCGTTGGAAGGATCTATCAAACCTTGATCTATAAAGCCTCTCATATCAGTCGCTGACATAAAATCAGCAGTTCTCACGAAATTACTCGTGGACATAAAATTTGAGTATTCAACAGTAGGCTTACCTGATTTACCTTGTTTAGTAGTGATTAAGATGACACCGTTTTTTCCTCTGGCTCCATAAATTGCTGATGCAGAAGCATCTTTTAATACTTCGACAGATTCAATATCCATAGGAGAAATCACATTTAAGCTTCCCGGATATCCATCAATCAAAACTAAAGGTGCTGATGACCCAAATACGGATGTAATACCTCTAAGGGATATCTCAGGTCCAGCCGACGGATCCCCAGTTGGCGTACTGATAGCAAGCCCTGCAACTTTACCTCGCAGCAGTTCCCCCGCATTTCTTACAGCTCCGGTGATGAATTCCTCAGGTTTGACCTGTGCTACCGCTGAGGTGATGTCTCCTTTTCTCATGGTTCCATATCCCACTACTACCACTTCTTGCATTGCAGTGAGGTCAAGTTCCATTTTTAAATTGAGGACAGAAGAATTTGTCACAGCAACCTCTTGCGTTTTGAATCCGATAAAACTAAAAACCAGAATTGCACCTTCATCGGGTGTAGTAATGGAGTATGCACCATCAATATCCGTGGCGGTTCCTCTTGTAGTGCCTTTAAGAAGAACACTCACACCTGGCATTGGTAAACCATCATCAGAAGAAGTAATCACTCCCCTGATTGTTCTATCAAAATCCCGATCAGATAATTTGCTAAAGGAGGAGTTTGAACCAGATTCATTTGGACCTGAACTTGACGCCCATACTGAAATGGTCGGTCCGGCCCCTACTAGCCCTACTATTACTAGCATGCTGACAAATTTTGTAAAATGTTTCATAAGCATTTCGGTTAAATGATGTAGTTAATTGAGTTACATTCATAATTCTAAATCACGAAATGATTTTTTTATAGAAAATGAATATTATAAATGTACTAAAAACACTTATGCGGAAATTATACAGAAATGATAAATACTAATACTATATTGACTAGATTAAAAAGGTTTAATATTAAAAAAATAAAAAGCTACAAAATGTAGCTCTTTGGTTTTTTAATAAGTGTAAAAATCACTTTTCAAGTATCAACTTTAATCTTTCACTCTTTAGCTCAATTACATAAGATCCATTCTCTACCGGATATTGGATATCAGGCTTATATACCTTTCCGACCTTGTCATTTTGTTTCAGATAAACCTTATCTTTAAAGGTGGATTTTGGAGAAAAAATCAATTCTATTTCTTTGGATTTCTGATTGTAGCGTACGCTTTCAAAATTTCCGGCATCCAATTCCAATAGAATTTTTTCTGGCCCTATCCATACGGCAGACCTTGATGCGTTTTTTATTTCTAAATTGATCCAGTCCTTTTCCTCTTTCACATTTCCTCCAAATCCCAACCAACCAAAATCTTCATGTAATACAAGATAACTTCGTGAGTTTACAGCATATCCAAAAAATCCTGAACCATAATCCCCAGAGTAGCCATCTATTTTTAAGGTATTTGGAAATGAATGAAATGCTGCAGGTCCAAAACCATTTTGGGTAATATTAGAAATCCCCCCTAATACACCGCCATAACCTACTCTTAACAAATAAAGATCTTCAGGATTTTTGTGATAAGCACTCAAAACAGGAATGGAATTCAAAGCAGATCCATAATGGTGTAATTGCCTTTCAATTCTTCGTAATTTGCCTCCGTACACAAAATCCCAATATCTTCTTGCACTCCCATTATAGCCCCAATGCGGAACTGTTGGCATATAAGCCAAAATTGCATTGAGGGTAACTTCAGATTTTTCATCAAATCCAAAATAATCTGACCACATATATACTTCTTCTTGACCGGTAGAATCCCAGGGCATTTCACTGCCAAAAGGATAAGCAAGCGCTGCCCAAATATCAGCTCTCTTCCTCATTAAGTCCTCTAATTCTTGAGCCATATTAACCATACCCTCTCTTTGTAGATCTTTTAAAATCATTAAGAAAATTGTACCTTCCATTTGACCGTATTGTGCATAATGGGGTGCCTGTTCCACCATCGCTTTAGCAGTATGAAATGCATTTTCCAAATACCATTCCCATGATTCTTGATCGACAAGATTTTTATGAAACCTTGACAACCTGTACATTACCCAATGCGCTGCGGCAACGTGTGGGTAATTATAAGATCTACCTGTTGATTCAGCCTGTTCTTGATCCCAGGCTGCCCAAGTTCCGTAGTTGATATCTTTACTGTAAGTACCTTCGGGAAATTTCTCTGGTTCATAATAAAACATGCTTTTTCTTACGCCATATTTTTTTGGACCTTCGCTATACTGAATACCTCCCCAAAGTGTCTCAAAATAAAATTTGGATAGCTTTTCCATCTCTCCTTTATTTGGCTGAATTACCTGCTTCATCATCGCTGCAAGCCAAGAACCGGCTCCCGCTTCATCACTTAGTCCGGGAATCCAAGCCCTGCTATCTTCCAATACTTTGGCATTTTCCTCAATATCATAGGATATCACCGAGTTATGCCTACCGAATAAATCCTGATCGTTTTCATACCATTGTTCGGTAGTCAAGAATCTCCCAAAATCAGCGATTACCTCTTTCTCAGGTTTGATGACATTATAATGTATGGTTTGCTTTTCCCCATTTTCATATTCAATGGTAATCCTACTTCTTCCCCATGATTTCCCATTGACCTGAAATTCTGTCCACATCCCAGATTTGCTCTTACCTATTCTCTTAATCTCAATAGCATTCTCGGGCTCAATGGTCATTTCTTTGATTTCACTTGGGGAGTTCAAAAATAATTTACCGACAATATCCATAGGCATGACATAACCGGGTATACCAACAGCTACGGGCCTTTCGTGCTCGGACAAGGTTTTTTCTATTTCCTTAACATTTTCAGCCAAAACAAATTTAAAAGATACTGATCGCTTTGCCCCAGGTTCAAGATACGTTGATGTCGGGCTATTCCATGGAGATACATTTTCCCATTCTGTTTCAGCTAGTGCTTTGCTGTGAACAACCCAATCATGAAATCCTTCAAATGTGATACTTCTTGGAGTCAAATCATCCAAAAGTGGATTATAGGCTTCAAATCCCGCATTTTCATTTGGCAACACCAATAACACAGGTCCTTTACCACTCAACCTAACAACCTGAAGATAGCCTGCATCTTTACCCATATAAGGATCGTAAAAAACTTTTTGAAGATGCGCTTCTTCCAGGTTTTTTCGGTGAAGTATATTATCAAAAACCATAGGGAATCCTAAATAACCAATTTCCACAGCCGAAGGGCTATTATTGATGATTTCAAATCTCATTAAAAGCAGGCCATCCTTTTCCTCCCAATACCTCCTAATTTCAATAGGAAAATCTTCTCCTAAAGTGGGATTTAGGATAGATCCTAAAAGATATTCCTTTGATGGTCCTAAAGGACTGACAGATTTGCGCTCTTTGGCAGATGAAAATCTTATCCAATCCTTGTCATTTTTCTTTCGCAGCATTATGTTTACATCACCCAAATGATATAGACTATCTCGATTTCTGATTTCCAGCAATTCAGAGGGTACAAAATCAAATGCTAAGTCGATATTAGGCCGTAATTCACCTACGGTCTGTGATTCATTTACAATCTTCAAATTTAGACCACCAACACTGAACTCAGTTTGATTTTCCACATTCAATGTCTGATTTCTATTCTCAATTCTTGTCCAAATATTTTGACCTAATGATTGGCAAACAAAAATCACTATTAGTAAAACTGCAAGAACTACTGTCCTTTGCATTGACTTAAGAGATAGGTCTGATTTGAATTTCATAAATATTAAATTTAAATATAAAAAGATTACTATTGTCTGGCAATTACAAACGTACAATAAACACTTAAAATAAAACTGTGTCTGATTAACCGATACTGATACTATATTGATTAAGATGTATGATTTCCTTATTCTTTTTACTATAATTAAGTGTTTTATTTATTATATCGGTAGATTATTTTAAAATTCTTAATTTTACGATTCTAAATTCAGAAACATGAAATACTCAAATCAGGCTAGGGTTTTGGTAGCAGTAGATAGCATTATTTTTGGCTTCGATGGATCAGATTACAAATTATTGTTAATACAGAGAGGCTTTGCTCCCGAGAAGGAAAAATGGAGCCTTATGGGCGGTTTTGTGCAGATGAATGAATCAGTAGATGAAGCTGCCAACCGCATCCTCAAACAATTGACAGGATTAGAGGATGTATATTTGGAACAGTTACATGTCTTCGGGAAGCCTGATAGAGACCCTATAGAGCGAGTCGTGGCTATTGCCTATGTGGCATTGATAGACATTCAAAAATACCAGCAACAGATCAATGATGATTTCCATGCCAGATGGTTTTTAATTAAGGATTTACCCAAACTCATTTTTGACCATGAGGAAATGGTAAAAACTGCTTTGGAAAGGTTGCGCTACAAAGCAGCATTTCATCCGATCCTTTTTGAGCTCCTTCCTGAAAAATTCACCCTTCCACAGCTTCAGGCAATGTATGAAGGTTTATATGATACTAAAATTGATAAGAGAAATTTCAGTAGAAAAATCCTGTCCACTAATCTACTCAAAAAAGAAAAAGAGAAAGACAAGTCAAGTAGCAAAAAAGGTGCTTTTTTCTACAGCTTAGATGAAGAATTTTATAAAGAAAATGTACAAAGCATATTGAATTTCATTCCTAAAAATGAAATTCAAATGCTCAATGAGTAATTTATTACTCATATATTTTTTTTTTAAAATTAAATGGTGTACTTATGACACTTATATTTAATATACTTATTCTTCCTTTATACCTATCAATCTAAAAATCCGGAGCATGAATTCAGGTTTTTCTACTTTAGACTATACAGTTTTTGTTTTTTATGGCCTAACCATTGTAACCATTGGACTATATGTGTCAAGAACAAAAAAAGGAGTTCAAAAAACGGCACAGGAGTATTTTTTGGCTGATAAATCTTTGACATGGTGGGCTGTAGGTGCTTCTCTCATCGCAGCAAATATCTCAGCCGAACATTTTATTGGTACTTCTGGATCCGGTTTTGCAATTGGCTTGGGAATAGCTGCCTATGAATGGATAGCAGCGATAGCACTGATTATTGTTGCCAAATATTTTCTACCGGTTTTTCTTGACAAAGGTATCTATACCATGCCTCAATTCCTCAGTCAAAGATTCAATCGAAGCGTGAGCACTGCATTTGCGGTTTTTTGGTTGCTTGTTTATGTATTTGTGAATTTAACTTCAGTAAGCTATTTAGGTGCTTTGGCCATGGAAAAAATTATGGGGGTCCCTTTAGCATATGGAATTATAGGACTTTTGATTTTTTCTGGCATCTATTCGATCTATGGTGGATTGGAAGCCGTAGCTTGGACAGATGTGGTACAAGTCATCGTATTGATTGGAGGCGGATTGTTGACAACATTTCTGGCACTTGATGCTGTGGGTGATGGAAATGGAATATTTGCTGGTATTTCAACCATCTTCAAAAGCGGAAGAGATCATTTTTCAATGATCATCCCACAAGGTCAATTAATGGTACCTGATGGAGAAGGCGGGCTTAAGGACGCATATCAGGATTTGCCCGGAGTAGCTGTGATACTTGGTGCCATGTGGCTAACCAATATTGGTTATTGGGGTTTTAACCAATATATTATCCAAAAAGGTCTTGCAGCTAAAAGCATCAAAGAAGCAAAAAAAGGACTCATTTTCGCTGGATATCTCAAAATTCTCATTCCGTTGTTGGTGGTGATTCCTGGGATCGCAGCACATGTCTTGATCAATGATTTCAGCCCTGAAAAGCTTTCCCTCATGCTCAATGTACCTGTGGATCAAATAGGCACTATAGATAAATCGGATGAGGCTTATCCTTGGTTGCTCAAAAACTTCGTCCCTGCTGGAGTAAGGGGCTTGGCATTTGCGGCACTTGCTGCTGCAATTGTTTCTTCTCTGGCTTCAATGATCAACAGTACCTCAACCATTTTCACAATGGACATCTATAGAACCTACTTTAATCCAAATGCCAACAACAAACAACTGGTAAATACAGGAAGAATAGTTGCAATTGTAGCTTTATTGATTGCCATGTTCATAGCTCCCAAATTGAGCACTTTAGATCAGGTTTTTCAATATATACAAGAATACACAGGATATATTTATCCTGGCGTGGTTGCTGTCTTTTGTATGGGATTGTTCTGGAGACAGATTACTGCTAATGCAGCGTTATGGACGGCAATAGCTACCATACCAGCAGGCATCGTTTTTAAATTGCTTTACCCCGAGATGCCTTTCATACTTAGGATGGGCTACGTATTTATTGTCCTATGCTTCTTGGCTTCATTGATAAGTTTTTCAGAGAAAAAAACGGGAATCAATCCAAATTATGGAAAAAATCAGGGTATCTTGACCCTTGGCTATGTTTTTATGATTTTTGGGCTAATCCTGGCTGCTTTGGGCTTACTTTTGTTTGAGCCTTATCAGTATTTGGGGATCGAATCCATTTTCATGCTTTCCACTTTGTTTATGATGCTGGGAATAATACTCTTTACCAATACAAGAATGAAAACATCTGATGAAAAAGCATTTGAGATCAATCCTGAACTCTTCAATACTGCTACACCTTTCAACCTTGGGGCTGCAGGAATTGTATTGATTGTAGGTACGCTCTATTATTTTTTCTGGATGTAATTTGAATATATAATAACCGAAAATAACCTGAAATGAATAGTTTGAAACAAAACGAGGTGTGGTTTGTCACTGGTAGCCAACATCTTTATGGAGAAGAAACACTCAGACAAGTAGCTGAACATTCACGCATTATTTCAAAAGCTCTTAATGACTCTAACGAAATCAGTGTAAGTATAATTTTTAAACCTATAGTCAAATCTACTGAAGAAATCTACGCTGTATGTCAAGAGGCTAACCAATCAGATGCCTGTATTGGCATAATTACTTGGATGCACACTTTTTCTCCTGCAAAAATGTGGATTTCAGGTTTAAAAATTTTAAGCAAGCCCCTACTCCATTTGCATACCCAATTCAATAGGGATATCCCTTGGAATTCCATCGATATGGATTTTATGAATCTCAATCAAAGTGCACATGGGGACAGAGAATTCGGTTTCTTGGTTTCAAGAATGAAAATCAACCGTAAAGTAGTGGTTGGATATTGGGAAGATGAAAAAGTGAAGTCTCAAATTGATACATGGTCAAGGTCTGCTTCTGCGTGGAAGGATTGGCAAGGAGCAAAATTTGCCAGATTTGGCGATAATATGCGAAATGTAGCTGTCACAGAAGGTGATAAGGTGGAAGCAGAAATGAAATTTGGTTTTTCTGTAAACACCCATCCTGTTGGCGACTTGGTTCAGGTAATTAATTCAATTTCGGAAAGTGAAATCGATCTCCTAGTTTCTGAATATGAAAACACCTATACACTTTCCGAAAATCTGCTTAAAAACGGAGATAGAAGAAGCTCCCTATTGGATGCTGCCAAAATCGAATTGGGTATGCGGAAATTTCTAAGCGAAGGAGGTTTCAAGGGATTCACAAATACTTTTGAAGACTTGCATGGCATGAAACAATTACCGGGAATCGGTACCCAAAGGCTAATGGCTGATGGATATGGTTATGCAGGTGAAGGAGATTGGAAAACTGCTGCTTTGGTAAGAGCGATGAAAGTAATGGGGACAGGTCTCGAAGGAGGTAGTGCCTTTATGGAGGATTATACGTATCATTTTGAGCCAGACAACAATTTGGTTTTGGGAGCACACATGTTGGAAGTTGATCCAGTATTGGCCAAGGATAAACCAAGATGTGAAGTACATCCTTTAGGAATTGGCGGAAAGGAGGATCCAGTGAGGTTAGTATTTAATGGTAAGTCGGGAACATCACTCAATGCCTCACTTGTGGATATGGGTAACAGATTCAGGTTGGTGGTGAATGCGGTCGAAGCCATAGAGCCTCAGTATGACCTTCCAAAACTTCCTGTCGCCAGGGTCATGTGGAAACCCTTACCCGATATGAATACAGCTTGTGCTGCCTGGATTTATGCAGGAGGAGCTCACCATACCTGTTTCAGTCAAAATTTGACTCAGGAGCATTTGTCCGATTTTGCCTCCATTGCAGGAATTGAAAATCTAATCATAGATAAGAAGACCGAATTAAGGCAGTTTCAGAATGAGTTGAAATGGAATGAAATTTATTACAAAGTATTCGATAAATAATTGGTAGGAAAAGGAGCTTAATCAGCTCCTTTCTTATTTCAAAAACCATATTCGGAAAACTAATGAAACAAGAACATGTAACCCTAAAAGATATAGCAAAAAAGCTAAATCTCTCTCCTTCTACAGTCTCAAGGGCGCTCAGTGACCTCCCGTCGATCAAAGAAGAAACCAAAAAAAGGGTTATGCTGGCTGCAAAAGAAATGGATTACCATCCAAACCTTTTTGCAAAGTATCTTAAAACCAAATCTTCCAAAACCATCGGTGTCGTGGTGCCTGATCTTGAACTGCACTTTTTTTCTTCTTGCATCAGCGGAATGCAGAAGACTTTTTAAGAGAGTGGTTACAACTTGATCATTTGCCAATCCAATGAGTCAATGGAACAAGAGAAATTCAATATCAAAACCCTTCAAGATTCAAGGGTTGATGGAATTTTGATTTCATTATCGAGGGAAACAAATTCTTTTGAGCATTTGGATCAATTAAAAGAACATAAGATTCCATTTTTGTATTTTGACAGGGTCCATGAAAATGGTTCAAATTCAAGTGTAGTCATCAATGATGAAGAAAGTTCCTTTGAAGCTACCCAATATTTGATCCATAAAGGATATAAGAAAATTGGTTTTTTGTGTGGTCCCAAAATTCTCAGCATCTGCAAAAACAGGTTATCAGGATATCAAAATGCGCTTCGAAAACATCAAATGAACTATGAATCTGATTGGATTTTGGAATCAGACCTATCAAAACAATCAACAGGAGATTGTATTGACTTCTATTTAAGCTTAAAAAACAGACCTGATGCTATCCTTGCCATTAATGACACGGTAGCCATTGACTGTATTTTACATTTGAAAAAAAAGAAAATCAAAATCCCTGAACAAATTGCTGTTATGGGTTTTTCCAATTCTCCTGCTTCCCAGATCGTAGAACCAAATCTGACTACAGTGGAACAGCCTTCTTTTGAAATGGGGAAATTAGCAGCAAGAAGATTATTGGAGGAAATTAGAAATCCTGAATTTATGGCACACAAGGTTTTTATTTTAAAAACTAAAATTATTGAAAGGGACTCAACATAAAGTCGATTTTATCTCTAAAAAATTCAAAGCATCAAATTTATTAGGCAAAGGGTCAAGGTTAGGGGTTTTTAAATTCTTAATGCAAGTTAAAATTCGAAGTGGTTGGCTTTCAATAAAGATTTTTCTCCCAATAATTCATAATTTGCAGGCTATCTACAAATTGATAAACCACATAGAATGCAATCCAACTTCAAAAAAGATATTCTGCCCCACATCATAGGAGTAGCCATTTTTTACCTGATCGTATTGTTTTATTTCTCTCCCGCAGTTTTTGATGGCAAAATCCTTTTCCAATATGACATACTTCAATGGGAAGGCGCTGCCAAAGAAATCATGGATTACAGAGCTGAAACAGGTGAGGAAGCCCTGTGGACCAACAGGTTATTTGGTGGAATGCCCGCTTATTTGGTCAGTTTTGAAATCCCTGGTGATATTACTAATTACTTAACTAAGATTTTCACTCTTGGACTCCCCCACCCTGTCAATTCTCTGTTTTTTGGAATGGTGTCTATGTACATCCTCTTGCTGAGTTTCAAAGTCAGGCCTGAATTCTCCATTCCGGGAGCGATTGCATTTGCCTTCAATACTTTTCATGTCATCAGTTTGGATGCAGGACACAATGCCAAAATCTGGGCAATATGCCTTATTCCGATGATCTTGGCCGGAATCCATTTAGCATTCACTGGAAAACGAATTTTAGGATTAGCACTTTTCGCTTTCGGACTTATGCTTCAATTGAAGTTTAATCATTTACAGATCACTTATTACACCGTATTGATTGTCGGTATTTATGGGATTTTCCAAATGGTTGATACATTTAAGAAAAAAGGTTTGCCTGATTTGGGAAAAACAATGCTAATCTTGATTCTGGGGGCCTTTTTGGCTGTTGGAGCTAACCTCAGCAGATTTGCTACAGTGTTGGAATATGGAACCTATTCAACAAGAGGAGCTTCAAATTTAACCTCATCCACTAACCTCTCCCAACAAGGCCTTGATAAAGATTATGCATTCAATTGGTCACAAGGAAAATTAGAAACCCTCACACTGCTAGTTCCTTATCTATATGGTGGGGCCAGCGTGGAACCACTTCCCAAGGATTCCAAATCAGAAGAGGCTTTGAGATCTTATGGTGCCCAAGAGGATCAGATCAGGGATTTTCTTCAAAATGGCAGAACCTATTGGGGTGATCAACCTGGAACGGGTGGGCCTATTTATGGAGGAGCTATAATGATTTTCTTTTTTGTACTTGGGTTACTCTTTGCTCCAAGCAAAGAAAAATATACTTTCCTTTCTATTACGCTGCTGTCTATTGTATTGGCATGGGGGAAAAATCTGGAATGGTTCAATTACGCTGTTTTTGATTTCTTACCGGGATATAACAAATTCAGGGCAGTTACCATGGGACTTTCCATGGCTTTATTTGCCATTCCTGTTTTGGGTAGTTTAGGCCTAGAACACTTATTTAGAAATCAAGACCAAAAAGTACTGACCAAGAAATTATTGATCGCATTAGGGGCTAGTGGGGGTTTGGCCTTGCTTTTTGCGGTTTTTGCAGGCATGTTCAGCTTTAGAGGACCGATAGATGTCAATTTCCCAGACTGGCTTGCCGAAGCACTTCAGGAAGACAGAAAATCGATCATGCGTGGGAGTGCTCTGAAAAGTTTGATTTTTATACTGCTTTCAGCTGGATTGATTTGGGCCGCATTAAAGAACAAAATTTCAACACAGGTTACCGGATTGGCTATTGCAGTCATCTTGGTGATTGATCTTTGGATGATCAACAAGCGATACCTAAATGAGGAAGCATTTCAGTTTAGTCCCAAAGAACAGTTCTTTGCCAAAAGTCCTGCCGATGAAAGAATCCTGGCAGATAAGGGATATTTCAGGGTCTTGAATCTGGAGAATCCTTTCAATGATGCCCGTACAAGTTATTATTTCAATAGTATCGGAGGATATCATGGGGCCAAAATGAAAAGGTACCAGGAAATGATAGAAAATGTTATCAGCCCTGAAATGCAGTCATTTATTCAAAAAGCTCAGGAAGGCAATTTTGATTGGGAGGGTTTGAATTCCCTGAACATGTTGAATACCAAATACATCATAGCAGGTAAGGCTGAGAATGCAGTCTTTATGAACCCCCAATCAAATGGTTACGCATGGTTTCCTTCCAATATCCAAAAAGTAATCACTGATGATGAAGAAATCAACATGGTTTCAACAATGGACACAAAATCAACTGCAACGGTAAGTGAAACAGATTTTGACAAGGTTCAATCAGGTTCAGGAAATGTTGTCCTTGAAAAAAATAGCGCCAATGAACTCATTTATGCTATTGATGCCGAAAAAGGTGGATTGTTGGTCTTTTCTGAGATTTATTATCCGATTGGTTGGAAGGCTTTCGTCAATGGAGAGAAAACTGATATCATTAGGACAAATTATCTGTTACGGGGAATTATGGTACCTGATGGTCAATCGAGGGTTGAAATGAGATTCGAACCATCAAGCTACTATGCTACTAAATTATGGGTGATCGTATTTCAATACCTGACAGTTATTCTCCTGGTTGGAAGCGTCGGTCTTACTTTTTACAAGTCTCATAAAACCTCCTGATTAATGCGAAAACCAAAGCTGCTGCTGGTAACTCCTTCTTTTCAGTCCTTTGTTTTACAGGACATTAAAATCCTGACAAAAAAATATGATCTGATTATTGATTCCTATAACTGGAAAAGAAAAGAACTGGCACCGGTATTTATGATCATGCAATTTTTTATCCTGCTCCTAAACATGGGAAATGTTGACCTTGTAATCGTCCATTTTGGTGGCTATTGGTCTTTTTTCCCAACCTTATTGGGTAAGGTATTCCGAAAGCCTGTTTATATAATTCTCCATGGAACCGATTGTGCATCTATTCCTGAATTGAATTATGGAAGTCTGAGAATACCACTTTTAAAATGGTTTTGTAAACAATCTTATGATCAGGCTACAGGCTTGTTTCCCGTCAGCCAATCCCTTGTAAATTCAGGAAATGATTTTTTCTCAAAAGGAAACACCATCAACAATGGATTCCTTTATCATTTCCCGGACCTGATAAAGGAATATACAATCATCCATAACGGATTTGACGTTGAGTTTTGGAAAGGTGATGAAAGCATTCAGAAATCTCCACGATCATTTTTGGCCGTGCTTTCTCCAGAACAATATATGCTGAAAGGTGGTGACCTGATATTGGAATTGGCAAAGAGATTTCCTGATTGTAACTTTAAAATAGCCGGAATGTCCAAACCCGAGACCTTGAACGGTAATTATGAAAACGTGAAATTTCTGGGAAAGTTAAATGCTGAACTGATCAGAAATGAATACCGCGAAGCCAGATATTACTTACAACTATCTGTTTTTGAAGGGTTTGGTTGTGCGCTTTGTGAAGCCATGCTCTGCGGTTGCACACCCATAGGCAGTAAGGTCAACATCATCCCGGAGATCATCGGCGAAACCGGATATATTTTGGACCACAGAGACCTCAATCTTTTGGAAAAAATGATTAGGAAAATACTCGAAATTCCAATTGTAAATGTGTTTAACCAAGGAGCGAGAGACAGAATTATTCAAAAATATTCTCTACAGAGCAGGGAGGATTTGCTCTTTTCAAAATTACCTCATTGATTTTCAATAAAGCCTATGGACAGAATTGCGGCTTCGTTTACCAGAAATTTATATATCATTCCGGGAGGATATTTTTTGGTGCAGTTTATTAAAAATCTTTTTCAGAACAATTACCAAAATCCTACGTGGAGAACTTTTTCTTTTAGAGGAATATCCATGAAGGTGGATATTTCTAAAAGTATGGGTGCTGCGATTTACTGGAGAGGTGCGCATGACTGGGCACCAATTTTTGTCCTTGAAAAAATCCTGAGAAACGGTCATACCATTGTAGATGTGGGAGCCAATCAGGGTGAATACAGCTTATGGGCCATAAAACATGCTGGAAATACAGGAAAAGTCATCGCATTTGAACCAATGGATGGACTCTACGATCAACTGACATTTAACTTCTCCTTAAATCCCAAGTACCAAAAAGCATTTTATCCGGTAAAAATAGGTTTATCCTACGCCGCCGGAAAACTCAACCTATATGGCAAAGAAGGAGACAATGAAGGCGTAAACACCATGTTCCCTACTGAGACCCATACAGTCATGATCCAGGAAATCATTCTTGATACCCTGGATAACCAATTGAGTCTTTTGAACTGTAATCAAGTTGATCTTATCAAAATAGATGTGGAAGGTGCTGAATTACAGGTACTCAAAGGCGCCTTGGATACCTTAAGAAAACACAAACCCTACCTCATGATCGAAATCAATAGAGAGGCTTGTCTTGCAGGGGGCTACGAACCTGAAGAGATTTTTGAGTTGCTAAGGCCAATGGGATACACGTTTGAAAAAATCGGGTTTAGGGGAAAACGCATTCCTGTAGCGCGTGTCCCACAAGAATTCTGCAATATTCTTGCCTCGGCAAAATAAGATTTATCTTTCTATTTTTGTTTTCCATGAAACCCTTAGCCCGCCAAAGCCTCCTGACCACCATTTCTTCCTACATAGGGGTTTTGATAGGTTATTTCAACGTTCTTTGGCTCTTACCCTATGTTTTGCAACCTGATGAAATAGGTCTGTTTCGGACCCTTCAGGATATGGCCCTATTGATTGTTCCTATTGCGCAATTAGGTATTGGAAATGGAATTACCAGGTTTTTTCCTTTGGTCAAAGAAAAAATGTACGCTTTTTTTACCTTAAGCTTGGGATTGACTTTGGTAGGATTTTTAATTGTTTCAGTGCTTTTCCTGATTTTCAAAGACTATGTGATTGCTGCCTTTGCGACCAACTCCCCTGAGGTCATTGATTTTTTAGGCGTAGTATTGTTCATTACATTTTTTTCGGTCATGAACACAATTTTAGAAGCCTTTTGCCGGTCTTTTATGAAAATCGCAGTACCTACTTTTTTCAGGGAGGTTGTCAATAGGTTATTTACGGCCACACTTATTGGTTTATATTTTATGGGGTGGCTAAGTTTTGACCAAATGATTTGGGGATTAGCAGTTCTTTATTTGACTACTGTTATCGGAATGCTCATTTACATGCTCCGGATAAATATTTTCGAGTTAGACTTCGACTTTTCATCATTTCCAAAAGGATTCCGAAGTGAGTTCATCAAATACAGTCTGATAACGCTTTTGGGTACAGCGGGTTCAGTACTTATCATGAAAATCGATAGCCTGATGGTAAGTTCAATGATTGGGTTGGATGCCAATGCGATTTATACAATCGCATTTTCAATTGCAATTGTCATAGAATTACCTAGAAGAGCCATATCCCAAGTTGCCATGCCTGTCGTAGCTGAGCATTTTGCGAAAAATGAGCTTCGAGAAATCAATAAACTCTATAAGGATGTGGCAGTTCATCAGTTTCTATTCTGTCTGCTTTTGTTTTTGGGAATATGGTCCAATATTGACAACCTTTATCACTTTGTCCCAAACAACGTCATTTATGAAACCGGTAAATGGGTAGTATTGTGGATTGGACTTGCCAAAATGGCTGATATTCTGTTTTCCATTAACGGGGAGATTATTGTATTTTCGAAATATTACGTTTTCAATATCACAGCAACATTGATCATGTGTGTTGCAGTCATCGTATTGAATCTTCTCCTTATTCCCATGTATGGTATTGAAGGGGCCGCAGTTGCTTCGTTTTTATCCCTGCTGATATACAACCTGATCAAATATTTTTACCTTAAAATCAGATTGGATTTTGATCCATTTTCATTAGATATATTGAAAATCCTTGTATTGGGATCGATGACCTACATCATTCAATTTTTTCTACTCCAAAATATGGAAGTTGGATTCAATGACATTATTTTAAGATCATTGCTAATTACTGTCACCTACATTACAGGCATGTATTTGCTCGGAATAGCTAAAGAGAGTCAAAAGTCAATAATTGAAAAAATAAAAAGGCCCAGGCCATAGAGTGTTACCAAACCCCTTTATTGACAAGATTTGAGCTGCCTGAAATCCGCAAACTTCCACTGTTATCCTGAATCCTTAGATACGAGGTCCATTTTCGATAGCTATCGGAAAGGGATGAGGCCTGTTTTTGGAAAGGGCTTCACTCGGCATTGTATTTTAATTGTGAAGTTGGAACATGTCAGCGACCTGAGCCTTTGAATTCAAATATACGAATTAAACCATGAAACGTTAAGAACAACTATCACACCCTTAAATTCCGCTTTTGTGATTTAAGATTTTTGTTGGATAATCTACCTTCCCAAACAAATTCACCAAAATTCATTTTGTTCAATACATTTAATCAGTATTTTTATTGGAAAAAAAAATTTAATGGATACTTGGGTTAATTCATTTTTGTAATTTTCAATCATCCCTCAACAAAAATGACCCTTAATTCAAAATAATAATCTGTACCATTAAAGTTTAATTTATATATTCAAAATAATATTTCACCAAAATCAACTATTGATGATTGAAATCGCTTAATTTTGCGGTTCGATAAGGCTTAGAAAAATGTATCAAATAAAAAAACTCATCGTTTGTCTTGATCAGAGTGCATTGGATGCTACCCTTGTTAAATTCGCTTCATTCATTTCCAAGGTCAACCAAACCAAAAAGATTTATTTTACCAATGTCATCAGAAACCTGAATATCCCAAAAGATGTTTTGGAGGAATTCCCTCATTTGATCGATAATATGGTGGAAGAAAGGAAGGCCCAGATGAAGGAAGTAGTGGATATGAATTTTGACAAAGATGAAAATGTTGAATTTTCCTACGTTGTCAAAGAAGGCCAACTTTCCAAAAAAATACTCAAACTTGCACACGAGAAATCTGCTGATATGATTTTAGTGGGCAGAAAAGTGACACTTCCCGGAACAGGGGTCGTCTCTCAAAGATTGGCAAGAAGAGCGAGTTGCTCTTTACTGATTATTCCGGAAAAATCCGAACCTAAGATGGAACGGTTATTGGTCCCCAGTGATTTTTCAGACTATTCGAAAGACGCCATGGAAGAGGCCGTAATGATTGTGGAGAAATACGGTGGAAATACTGAAATAGTTTGCCAAAATGTATTTACAGTGCCTTCAGGATACCATTTTACCGGTAAAAGCTATAAGGAATTTACAGCCATCATGTTGATGCATGCTGAAATAAATTTCAAAAAGTTCATCAGGAAAATTGATACAAAAAACATCAAAATCAATCCGGTATATACGCAAGACGAAGACGATGACCCTGTTGAGGATATTTTGGCAAAAGCCAAAGAAATAGAAGCTGATGCTATAATCATCGGTGCCAAAGGCAGAACTGCTGCGACAGCCCTCTTCATTGGTAGTCTTGCTGAAAGACTGATTCAGCTAAATGATGAGTTCCCATTATTGGTAACTAGACCAAAAGGAAAAAATGCCGGTATATTGGATTATATCCTTGAAATCTGATTTTATTTTGAAATTCTTAAAAACCGCTTAATAAATTTTTAGCGGTTTGATTTTTCCCTGTGTATTCAATTCCCATACGTTTTGTGTGATTAACTCACAGAAACTACCATTGATTTATCAATAGCTGCCCAGAGCAATAATATTTAGGATTGAAAAGGCTGTGTAATAGAAAACCATCAATCCGCACTTATTTTTGAAAACCAATTAAACTTATGTATTATTCTTCTGTCAAAGAAGCGAATGATTTCAATAAGCGATTTAGACCTTTTACAGATGATCCAAAATCCCGGTACCCGGGAGAAAGGATATAGATTTTTAGTTGAAATATATCAAAGAAGAATTTATGGAGTAATCAGAAAAATGGTTTTAATCCATGAGGATGCTGATGACATTACTCAGAACACCTTTGTCAAAGCCTTCAAAAACATCAATAATTTCCGCGGAAATTCTTCTCTGTTCACTTGGCTGTACCGTATCGCTACCAATGAGAGTTTGAATTTTCTCCAAAAGAAAAAAAAGAGATTCTTTTTTTCTTTTGATGACCATGAGGCCGCTATGGAAAACTACCTCGATCATTCTGGCTTGATAACAGGAGATGAAATAGAAAAGAAACTTCAAAAAGCATTATTGAAACTGCCCGATAAACAAAGATTGGTATTCAACTTGAGGTATTTTGAAGATTTGGGATATGAGGAAATCAGTCAGATCACCGGAACTTCGGTAGGCGCTCTAAAAGCAAGTTACCATCATGCCGCAAAAAAAATTGAAAATGAACTTCAAACAGAATAAACTTCAGAACTTTATTGCTGTCTAACCCACATAATCATGAAAAATATACCAAAAACCAATATATTCAATACGCCTGAGGGCTATTTTGAAAAGCTTCCGGAAGAGATTTTGGCAAGAAATCAAAAAAGAAAAACAAGGTCATTTACTTTGGTAAGTAGTATTGCAGCCGCAGCAGTGATTGTTTTGGGTATGTTTCTTTTTGTCCTTAAGTATGATATCAATACCGAGACTTCCCTGGAAGCCAATCTTGATCAGGAGATTGATCTGTACATCAATTCCGGCTATTGGCAGGCCGAAGACATATTATCTTTTGCCGACAATCCAAACTCCATTTTAGACGAAATCATCTCCACGGAATGGGGAACTTATGAAATGGATACCGTTGATCAGTTAGAAGAAGATTGGTTATATTAATCAAATAAATTATGAAAAAAATTGTGCTAATATTTATTGTCCTTGTATGTTCCTATTCATCATTGCTTGCTCAAAGACCAAGTGGTCAACAATATGATAAAGAAAAACTTGAAGCGGCAAGAGTTGCATTTATCACCAATCGACTGGATTTAAAGGCAGATCAAGCTGAGAAGTTTTGGCCTATCTTCAATCAGTATAATGAAGATAGAGGTAAATTGATGAATCAGATTTCTGCTATAAATAGAAATTCTTCGCAGGATATCTCAGATGCCAAAGCAAGAGAAATGATTCAACAAAGACTATCCCTGCAGCAAATGCTGCTAGATAAGGAGAAAAAATTCATGGAGGAAGTAATAAAAACCATCACTCCTGTACAAGCTATGAAGTTAGGAGGGGTCAACCGGGAATTTACACGACAGGTCTACAGAATGCAACAAGGCGGAAAACGGGGAAGAAATGATTAAAGTAAAAAAGCAGCTTTTCAGCTGCTTTTTTTATTTTTTATTTTTTAAGCAAATCTCTGATTTCTTCTAATAGAACTTCAGACTTTGGCGCTGCAGGTGGTGCCGAAGGTGCAGCTTCTTCCTTCTTTTTCATAGAGTTCATTGCTCTGATAGCCATAAAAATCACAAATGCGATAATTAGAAAATCCACTACATTTTGAATGAAATTTCCGTAGCTGATCAAAACAGGGGCCATTTCTTCTCCTGCCTCTGAAAGATAAGTATCCCTTAGAATGATGCTCAAATCTTTGAAATCAACATTTCCTAATAGAATACCTAATGGTGGCATAATAATATCATTGACAAAAGAAGAAACGATTTTGCCGAATGCGCCGCCTATAATGACAGCTACCGCTAAATCAACTACATTGCCTTTCATGGCAAATTCTTTAAACTCTTTAAGTAGGCTCATATTTTTTGATTAAAGTTTGTGAATAATGATTTTGAAAATAGGTAAAAAAAACAAAATATGAACAGTCCGGTCAAAATTAGTTTGTCAATCTAACAATATTCAGACTTTCCTACTGAAAATTGAGTTTTATATTGAGATAATACACCATGTATTAAGTATTATAAAAGGTGTTCTGGACGTGAAGAATGTAAATTTTCATAACTTTAGACCCAGAACCTATTAAATTAAAAAGAATGAAAATCGCATTGATTGCGCATGATGGGAAAAAAGCAGACATGATACATTTCCTCAGTGGCTTCAAAAAGCAACTACACCATGCTGAAATTGATTTGGTGGCTACAGGCACCACTGGATCACACATCGAAAGAGCTGGTTTCAAAGTACAGAAACTCCTCTCGGGCCCATTGGGAGGCGATGCTCAGATAGCTTCGTTGGCAGCTCAAAAAGAATTGTCTATGGTCATATTTTTTAGAGATCCATTGGATAAACATCCCCATGAACCAGATGTACAAATGTTGATGCGGATATGTGATGTCCATAATATACCTTTGGCTACCAATCCAGCAGGTGCTCAATTAATGTTTGAACAGTTAACCTCCCAATTTGATGGAAATTAAGACAATGAAAAGAATTGGTGTCCTCACCTCAGGTGGTGATGCCCCAGGAATGAATGCTGCCATTAGGGCTGCAGTCAGAGCTGGTTTTTTTTATAACCTTGAAATGTATGGCATTTACAGAGGATATGAAGGAATGATTCAAGATGAAATCAAAAAACTTGAATCAAAAAATATTGCACATGTACTTGAAAGAGGTGGTACATTTTTAAAATCTGCCAGAAGTGCTGAATTCAGAACCGCTGAAGGTCGGAATAAAGCCTATGAAAACCTTAAGAAGCATGGCATTGATGGACTGGTTGTGATTGGAGGAGATGGTTCTCTGACAGGTGCTCATCTTTTTTATCAGGAATATGGGATTCCATCAATTGGGATCCCCGGTACTATTGATAATGATCTTGCTGGAACTGACCATACCATAGGCTTCGATACGGCATGTAATACCGCCATTGAGGCCATTGACAAAATCAGGAATACTGCTACCTCCCATGACAGGCTTTTCTTTGTAGAGGTAATGGGAAGAGACGCAGGGTTTATCGCCATTAATGCGGGAATAGGCAGTGCCGCAGCCGCCACCCTTATACCTGAGAAAAAAATGCCCATAGAAAGATTGGTTGAGCGCCTAAAAGCCCGTACTAAGGCGATGAAAACCTCTAATATCGTAATAGTTGCCGAAGGAGGTAAAAGTGGTGGGGCCACTGAAATAGCCCAAAAAATCAAAAAACAACTCCCCTATTATGATATCAAAGTAACCATCTTGGGTCACCTACAAAGAGGTGGTGCACCAAGCTCTTCAGACAGGGTGTTAGCAAGCAAATTGGGAGTGGCCGCCGTAGAAGGACTCATCAATGGCAAATATGACGTCATGGCCGGTATCATCAACAATAAAATCGTATTTACACCAATTGCAAAAGCAATTATCGGAAGTAAGGAAGTCGATGAAGATGATTTTAGGATTGCAAAAATTCTTTCAACCTGATCAAAATTAAATTGGAAATAAAAAATGGAGGTCTCAATACCTCCATTTTTTTTTAAAATTCATACGTTAAAATCGTTTCTTCAATAATTTGAAAAAAGACTAATACTCCAGTACTATAGACCCATAAGCAGGAAGATTAATTTTATTACCCTCTTTTTTAGCGTTTCCATAGGAGAACAATTCAACCGTAAATTCTTCAGGTGCATCAATAGTCTGGGTTTCTTCACTCAAATTATGGACAACAAAAACCTCCTGATTCTCATGAATTCTGAAAAAAGCCATTATGGGTTTTGGTAATTCCCCTTGATACAGTTCTAATTTACCCAAAGCCAATGCCCTGTTACTATTCCTCAACTTGATAATATCCTTATAATGATTAAAATAACTCGTACTCATTGATTTTTGGATCGCTAGTGGGGTCACCTTTTCATCTATAGAGTAAACGGGCTCAATCCAGGATGTACGCCCCTTGTCATTGTTTTTGATGTCCCATAAAAACGGTTCCCGGATGTTCTCATCAGGCTTTTTACCCAACATGCCTATTTCCTCTCCATAATAGAGATAAGGCGCACCCGGCATGGTCATCAAAATATTGATTGCCTGCTTGAATTTTTTAGGATTTTCATCCAGAGAGTTCAAAAGTCTCGGTTGGTCATGATTAGAGGAAAAAGTGGCATCAATAAAGTCTTTGGTAATGTCAAAATAAAAATCCAGCACTTCTTTTTGCTTTTTGGCAAGCAACATACCATCTTCCTTCTGATAGGATTCAATCAAGGTATAATGAAAATCAAAATTGAACAAAGCCGGAAGCCCGGGAAGATAAGGGGCTACAATTTCTTTTTTATCATAAACCTCACCTACTAGATAAACATCAGGTTTAATTTCTTGCATTTTATCTCTGTATTCTTTCCAAAAAGCATGATTATCTAAGGGTCTGTCGTCAGGAAAAATGTGTTTGGCAGCATCAAGCCTGAACCCATCAACGCCAACTTCTTCTAACCAAAACCTTCCAATTTCATAGATTTCCTCACGGACTTTAGGATTGTCAAAATTTAGGTCCGGCATACCCCCGTAGAAAAATCCATAGTAATAATCCTCGCCAAATCCGGGGTCATGCCACTGACGAATATTATCACTGTCAAGGGTGATGGTCTTTTTATTGATAAAATCTGCGATAGTGTCTTTTTGTGCCCAAACGTAGTAATCTCTGTAAGGATTGTCCCTGCTTTTTTGGGATTCCAAAAACCAAGGATGTTGATTGCTAGTATGGTTAATGATCATATCAATGACTATCTTGATATCTTTTTGATGTGCCTCATCAATCAATGTTTTGAAATCCTCCAAAGTCCCATAATCCGGATGAACGGTCTTGTAATCTGTCACATCATATTTATGGTAGCTGGGTGAAGCCATGATGGGCATAAACCAAATGGCATTTGCACCCAATTCTTTTACATGTTCAAGCTTTTTGGTAACTCCACCAATGTCTCCGATTCCATCTCCATCAGAATCAAAAAATGACTGGATAAAGATCTCGTAGGTAATACCTGCATGCGGCCAATGATTTTCGACTTTCTTATTTTTGTTGTCTGTACAAGAAGCTGTTAGTATCAACATTAAAAGAATAATGTGGATTGAATATTGTTTCATAAGGGCTTTTTTTTAAACAGAAAAAGTCACTTTAAAAGTGACTTTTTCATCATGATTGAAGTCGATATCAATTTCTGTTAATGGCGTTAAGCATATCAAATGCCAACTCAAGTCTTTTGATAAAAGACTCCTCACCTTTTCTTAGCCAGACTCTTGGATCATAATATTTCTTGTTTGGACCATCTGCACTGTCAGGATTTCCCAACTGGCTTTGAAGGTATCCTTCATTGGCTTTATAGTAGTTTTTAACTCCTTCCCAAAACGCCCACTGCTGGTCAGTATCGATATTCATCTTAACAGATCCATAGCTATTGGCTTCCCTGATTTCCTCTGTAGTTGACCCTGATCCTCCATGGAATACAAAGAAGAGCGGTTTTCCAGTTGTTCCGTATTTTTGATTGATATAATCTTGGGAATTTTTAAGAATAACTGGCTTCAAAGATACATTACCAGGCTTGTAGACCCCATGTACATTTCCAAATGCGGCTGCTATGGTAAATAAATCACCTACTTCCTTAAGGTGCTCGTAGGCATAAGCGACCTCTGATGGTTGAGTATATAATTTTGAACTATCCACATCAGTATTGTCCACACCGTCTTCCTCTCCTCCTGTTACACCCAATTCGATTTCAATTCCCATTTCAAGTTTCTTGAACTCTTTGAAATATTTCACCGAAATCTCTATGTTTTCCTCTACGGGCTCTTCTGAAAGATCCAACATATGGGAACTGTACAATGGTTTTTTAAAAGCTTCATAATATGCTTTACCTTCTTCAAGCAAGCCATCAATCCAAGGCAATAATTTTTTGGCACAATGATCAGTATGTAAAACAACTGGAACTCCATAAGCTTCAGCCATTCTGTGAACATGTAAAGCACCTGAAATAGATCCTTGAATGGCACCTTTTTGGTTTTCGTTCCCTACTCCTTTTCCGGCAAAAAATTGCCCTCCTCCATTGGAAAACTGAATAATTACCGGTGAATTGACCTTTTTCGCGGCTTCCAATACACCATTGACTGTGCTGGTATTGATAACATTAACTGCTGGCATAGCAAACTCACTTTCTTTGGCATATTCCAAAAGATCTTTGAGCTCCTCACCATACTTTACTCCTGGTTTGAATTTCATAATATTTTATCAAAAATGATTGATTATTGTTTTATGAACCGTTTTCTAAGAACTTGACGGTTGTCATTAATCTCAAAGATATAAAGACCTGCGTTAAAATCCTTGATATCCACTTGCAAAATATTATCAGAGACGATATGACTTCCTTCTTTCAAAACTGAACCTTTCATATCTATAATCCTGTATTTTAATTGATTAACTATTTTGGGAGCCTCTATATTTATCCTGTCATTTGCTGGAACAGGATATATCTTAAATCCAGATAAGTCCACATCTTCAGGTCCTATTGACGTAATTGGATCTTCTAAAATATCTCCTTCAGGCATCGGAAGTTTTTGATTGGTAAACAACAAATACTGATTTGCCCTTAACCTGAAAGTTCTGGAGTTGCCCGTAATATTGATTTCCTCTCCTGTAAAATAATTATACCATGTACCCTGAGTAGGAAAACTGAGAGTCGCATTATTGATATCAGTCAGCCCAAAATTCCCATGAAGAATCACCTGTAAATCTCCATCAATCAATCTGATGGACTTTAAAGGCTGTGCCAAATTTAAAATGGCATTCTCAGGTTTATTGAATGCATTATGATTCTTTTTCAGATCAATCATTGCCCTGTAAAGATTGAATAACCTGATTCTTTCCGGATCTTCAAGATAATTCCATCTAGTAGGTTTGATGCCCAGCCTGTCATTGTTCAGCTCCAGATCATACCCAAATTCTTCAAACTGCCAAATCATCTTGGGACCCGGGATCGAAAAAAAGAAGGCCGCCATCAACTGATTTCTATTGACGGCATTTCTTAATTGTCTCAGGTTGACAGGTGAAGTTTGGCCCCAAGTCAGCGTTTCCCACATGGTCCTTTCCTCATCATGACTTTCCATGTAGCTGACCAGATTATTTTTGGCCCATCCCCGTGTTTGGTAATAGCCCCAATCAAAATTTCTTGAATTACCTTTTGCCATTTCCCGGAAATCAAAATTAAGGTTACCCCAAAACATCATGCCGTAGTCGGCTAATTCTCTTTCTTCGGTATTATCAGCAAAATGCTCTAGAATGATGTAGGCATCGGGATGATTCTCTTTGATGCGATCATGAATATTTTTCCAGATATCAATTCTTGATTGGTCCCTCTGACCCCAAAGACCAACATTGTCGCCTGAATTGACTTGCGTGAATCCTTTACTCAGGTCAAATCTATAACCATCAACCTTGTATTCAGTCAACCAATAATTATTGACTGAATCAACAAAAGCTTTGGTGTAAGCACTTTCATGATTGAAGTCGTATCCAACGTTGAAAGGGTGTCGAGCAATCCTATTAAGCCAAGGATTATCAGGGGTAGGAGCTCCATAATCCCCTTCATTATAAAGTCTGACAAATGGATTTTGGCCAAAGGCATGATTGAGAACCATATCCAAAATAACCACCATATCTCTTTTGTGCGCTTCATCTATCAGCTCCTTCAAATGGTTTTTTGGGCCATAGAATTTGTCCACTGCAAAAAAGAATGAGGGATTGTAACCCCATGAGAGATTGCCTTCAAATTCTTTGATGGGCATCAATTCTATGGCATTGATGCCTAAATCTTTTAAATAATCCAATCTTTCTGTTACTGCCTTGAAAGTCCTGCGGTCATCAAAATCCCTGACCAATAATTCATAAACTACCAATTCCTCCGGAGCAGGTTTTTCGTAATCTGTATGTTGCCATTGGTATTCTTCTTGGGCTGTCTGTAAAAAAGTTGCCTGAAACTCTGTCTTCCCATCAGGATAAGGTTTCAATCCGGGATACCTGTTTTGTTGGATGATTTCCCCATCATGGAATGGATCAGAAACTTTATCTGCATAAGGATCGCCTATTCGTATACTACCATCAATCAAATATTGAAAAATATACTCCTGACCGGGGATTAGTCCTGTTAACCTATACCAAAAAAATTCCCCATCTAAAGTTTGATTCATTTGATAGGTTTGCAATACCTTCCAATCATTGAAATCCCCGATTACAAAAGCATTTTTTTTCATTGGGGCTTCAAGAACCAACACTACTTCAGTATCCGATATATAATTGATACCTTTTAGGACCCCCTGTGGCAAGGGCTGTTTTGGGCTTGGACCCACGACGGTAATGATTAGTTCGGCAGTAACTTCTTCTCCTGCTTTTTCGGCCTTAGCCTCAACATTAAAAGCCCCTTCAGTTAGTGCTTGAAAAGTATAGTTTAATTCATCAATATTTGAAGAAGAATTGACTACTGAACCATTGATGGAAATACTCAGGTCAGCAAGCTCAGAAGAAACAATGGAAATATCCTGAGAGTCCCCGACTTCCAAAAGCATTGATGAATTTGTAGGGTTGGTAAAGGTGACCTGAAAGCCTTGGCTAAGGTCTACAAAAATATCCTGATTGGTGTCAGATTTGCCTTCCAAAGATCCATTTGCGTTTCTGAACACCATTCCCAATCTATAAATGGTTTGGCCTGAAGAAACATTGAACAATTCATTAGGAATCAATTCCCATTCCCAAATATTGTCTGCAACCTTGGTCATTTGTGCATCTGGATTGGCAGTCCCCCAGTCAAATGGCACTATGGCCCAAGATGTAGATGTTGGACCTGCTATGACTGCCCCGATATGAATATAAACCGGATCTACGCCTTGAAGCCCAGAGGTCCCTTTGGTAGCATCATAAGTGATTTTGATATTTTGGTCAGCGCGAGGGAAACTTGGGACAGATGTTACTTGTCCAAATACTGAAACTGCTGAAGCCAAAAAAATAAGCGTAGTTAGTAATTTGTTTAGCATTTGAGAATTTTTGTTAGCCGTTTTGAAGATAAAGCTAAAGTAATGTAACAACAAAAAGGCTACTTGATCAAGTAGCCTTTTTGCTAAAACCAATATTCATTCTATTGAATTAAAATATAACTTCCATCTAAAGAATTGAACCATATCGTGTAGGTTCCTGCTTCTTCAACTGGGATGTTTGGACCATCCTGAGTGCCTATACCACTGATAGCAGTATCTGCTCCCCAGTTTACAGTCCAAGCGTCATTGGCTCTGAATTTCAACTCGCCGGGGGTGAGGTTTGCAGTAATCGTCCAGATATTTCCGTCAAATGTTGATTTGGTCATGGCTGTACTTCCATCCCAGCCTCCAGGAGTGGCGTCACCAATAATACCCACAGTGGCAAAGTCAGTACCAGCACCATCTGTGAAAGGTTCGATTGAGAATGTATTGGCGTCAAGATCCATGGTAAAAGTATAAATACCAGCGGATGGTATCGTGAACACTTCAGGATCAGATCCTCCTCCATCATTTACTGCTATGGTAGAACCATCATTGGTGCCATATTGTGGCTGCCACTCTCCTAATCTTCCTAGCACTTTAAATCCACCAGGATTGAAAAAGCCTGTATAAACATAAAGATCAGTATTCACGGGATCTCTGAACAATGCAGGGTTATTGTTGTCATTGCTCCATCCGGGAGCAGTAGCTTCACCGACAAGGAAGAGGTTTCTTAGTATTACAGCATCAGCATAGGTTGTAATCGCTATTGAAGCTGGCGCTCCAAAAAGGTCAGAAATATTCCTAGGTGTTACCGCTTTTACCCGGAATTCCATGTTTCCAGTTTCGCCTGCTACAATTCCTTTAGAAATGGCTCTTCTGTTTAATTCAGCTACTTCGACCAATATCGTAGTACTTGTATTTGAACCCAGGTCAATCGGAGCGGCGAAATCGTTACCAGGTCTATCCATCTGTAAGACATAGGTTACTTCTGTAGAGATACCAAAATCGGCAGGACTGACCTCAAATGCGATGGATTCCTCAGCTTCATCTTCCGTTAAAACTATAGGAGATGTTGATAATACCGAAGATGTTGTTTGGGAAATAATTGGTGGTGGGGCTATTTCACCACATGACCAGATTAATGGGAGCAAAAATGCTACCCAAAGGATTTTAGAAAATTTTCTCATAGGTAATTGTTTTGGTATTTATTGTTTTCAAATATTATAGATTTAATTATATTTAAAATAAGTATTTTCCATAAATAAGTGATTTAGTCTAATACATGAGATCACGATATGGAAAAACTTTTATCAAATATTACACAAACAAAAAGGTTATAGCAAGTATTTCACATAACTTTCGTTCAATAAAAACGGTGCAAACGTCGCCGCAATCGTTTGCAGTAGGAAAAAAAATTGAATAGATTTTGTGTATATTAGAATCAAAAAAATGAATTACCTGCTATTATTTATGGCATTTTCTTCAATCAACTAACAAACGGTATCAATAATATCAATCTTAGAAAAATTTAATTTTTATGAAATTAGGACAAGCCACAATTAAAGACATTGCCAGAGAACTCAATGTCTCCTCATCCACTGTTTCAAGAGCACTGAAGGATTACCCGGGTATCAGTGATGAAACAAAAAGAAAAGTCAAAGAATTAGCAGATAAATTGAATTATAGGCCCAATGCTGTGGCATTAAGTTTGAGGAAAAGCAAATCATTTACAATTGGTGTCATCATTCCTGAAGTCGTACATTTTTTCTTTTCTACTGTGATCAGTGGAATTGAGGAAGTGGCATTTGCCAATGGATACAATGTGATTTTGTGTCAAACCAACGAAAAACTGAGTCGTGAGCAAAGCAGCATTGAAACCATGTTATCCAATCAGATAGATGGATTTTTGGTGAGTTTTTCAAGAGAAACTACTGATTTCACACATTTCAAAAAATTACTTGACTTGGGATTTCCAATTGTGTTCTTTGATAGAATGCCTGATCTGGAAAATACAGTAAATGTTACAGTAAATGATTATCAAGGAGCCTACGATGCAGTCAATCACCTTGTAGAGCAAGGCTATAAAAAAATAGCACACCTTTCAGGCCCACAAAACCTGGCCATCAGCAAAAAAAGAAAAGAAGGGTATCTTGATGCATTAAAAAATGCCGGTATTAAACCTCGCCCTGATTGGATCATTGAATGTCCTTTCGGAACAGAAAAGGAAAGTTATGATATTACCAGTAAGTTATTCTCCAATTCAGTTGATCTCCCTGATGCTATTTTTGCGCATCATGATATTGTTGCTGCCGGCGCAATGATGGCTTTGAAAAATTTAGGGCTAAGAATTCCGGAAGATGTTGGCATAGTAGGTTATTCCAATTGGCAATTCTCCTCCATGATCGATCCACCATTATCAACAGTATCCCAGCCAGGATTTAAGATTGGTGAACAATCGTCAAAGCTTCTGTTAGAAATGATCAATATCAAAAAAGACCAATCATGGGATTCGAAGAATATTGTTTTAGACACAGAATTGCTGGTTAGGAAGTCTTCTGTCAGAATCTAGCGATTTTTTTTTAGTCTGTTCCATTTTTTTGTGCAAACGTTTGAATTTAACTGTTTGACACAAAACCCGCATTTATACGGTCCAAATCCTTCTTTGAACCATAAGATTCCAACATAAGTACATTTCATACTTAAATAATCCTTCCTAAATTGACCCGACAAGCCACGCGAATGCTGAGAATTTATTTACCTTTTCAATCAAAATAAAGCCTAATGACCTCCCTTACAAAAAGTACAAAAAATTTCAGAAATCTTGGAATTGGTGAAGTAATATCATGGAGCGAAAAGAACGACGGAATCAAAGGTGAGACCTCATCCGCAAGATTTGAACTTACCGTCTTCGATGAGCACACCATCAGGGTCCAAATCAGTCAAAATGATTCCTTTTTTCCAAATCCCTACAGTACAGTCAATACACCCAAAGGCGTTTTTTCAAACATCGAAGAAAATGATAGCAGACAAGTCTGGATAAAAACTTCAAAAATCCATCTTTGTGTCAACCTTTCTCCATTTTTTCTGACTTTCCAAACTCCAAAAGGTGAAATCATCAATCAGGATGATCCCGCATTTGCAGTTTCATGGCTTGGAACGGAAGTGACCAATTATAAAAAGGTTCAGAAAAATGAGAAGTTTATCGGTCTAGGCGAAAAAACAGGTAACCTTGACCGAGCCGGCAAGGCATATACAAACTGGAACACAGATTATTTTGCCTATGGTGTAGAAGATGATCCTTTGTATATGAGTATTCCATTCTATATAGGTATCCACAATCAACTTGCTTATGGGATATTTTTTGACAATACCCACAAGAGCGTTTTCAATTTCGGAGCTTCAAACAACCGATTTGTATACTATTCAGGAGAAGATGGTGATATGGATTATTATTTTTTCCATGATGATTCGGTAGGCAAAATCATCAGTGCATACAGTGACCTGACAGGAAAAATGGAGATGCCCCCGCTTTGGTCATTAGGTTATCAGCAATGTCGATATTCCTATTATCCTGATTCTGAAATCACGACATTGGCTCAGACCTTCAGGGATAAAGACATGCCTGCTGATGTTATTTACCTTGATATTCACCACATGGAAAAATACAAGGTTTTCACATTTGATGGTCAAAAATTTCCTGATCCAAAAAGTATGATCAGGACTTTGAAAGAAAAGGGGTTTAAAGTGGTGGTGATCATGGACCCCGGCATTAAAACTGACAAAGGTTACCTTCCCTATGATGAAGGAAAAGAACAAGATCATTTTGTAAAATACCCGGATGGACAGATTTATGAAGGTCAAGTTTGGCCGGGATGGTGTGCATTCCCGGATTTCACCAAACCAGAAACACGTCAATGGTGGGCGGAAAAAATGGCTTTTTATAATGAAGCTGGAGTTGACGGCTATTGGACAGATATGAATGAGCCTGCCTCATGGGGGCAATTCACTCCAAACCTGATTGACTTTAACTATGAAGGTGAGATGGTAAGTCATCGGAAAGCCAGAAATATATATGGATTTCAGATGGCAAGAAGTGCCATGGAAGGAAGTCTGTTACAAAGGCCCCAAGAAAGACCTTTTGTTTTAACAAGATCAGGTTTTTCAGGAATTCAACGCTATGCAGCTGCATGGACGGGAGACAACGTTGCCAATGAAGACCATATGATGGCAGGAATCAGATTGGTCAATAGTCTGGGGATTAGCGGAGTGGCTTTTGCAGGATATGATGTGGGTGGTTTTGCAGGAGAAGCTACGAAATCTCTTTTTGCTAGATGGATGAGTATTGCTGTATTTTCCCCATTGTTCAGGGCACATTCCATGATCAATAGTAGTGATGCGGAGCCTTGGGCTTTTGGGGAGGAAGTGGAAGAAATCTCCAGAAACTACATGAAATTAAGGTATAAATTACTGCCTACGATATACAGTAGCTTCTATCAAAGTACTAAAACTGGGCTTCCCTTATCAAAAAGTCTTGCTATCGATTATCCTCACGACAACAAAATATACCTTACAGAATTTCAAAACCAATACATTTTTTGTGACAAAATTCTGGTCGCTCCCGTCAAGAGTACCAAAGAGATCACTAAAGTCTTTCTTCCGGAAGGAGATTGGTACTACATGTACAATAGTCAAAAACATCACGGACATCAGATCATTTATCAGGATTGTCCTTTGAATTACCTTCCTGTGTATATTAAAGCGGGATCTATTTTGGCCTTACAGTCAGATGTGTCCCATACGGGAGAGGCAAATGATGAGACATTGTACTTACACATCTACAAAGGAAATGACAAATCAGTCCATATACATTACGAAGATGATGGTATCAGTCATGATTACAAAGATCATGGGTATTTCAAACGAGAAATTGAATGGGATTCTTCTGCTGAGAGATTAACATTTAAAAAGCCTCAAGGAGAATTCCAAAGTAAATACAAAAAGATAAAGCTATACCTTCATGGAAACCAAAAAGTGGGTAATGCAAAGATTGGAGAAATGACTTTGACTCCTAAATACGAAAATGTTGCATTTCTTGGAAAACTGACGGAATTTGATCCTTTGCCTGAACATGACCATCCTTACCATGAAATCAAAGCTGCTCCGAGTTTTGTAATTGAGCATTCAATGGAAGATTTTTCCATAGATTTTATTTAAATATCCATGATTGAATTTAAATCAATAGCTACCCAAAATAATGCAGGCAATAAAACAAAAACCAAGGCTTAGTTTTTGGCAGATCTGGAATATGAGTTTCGGATTTCTTGGAATCCAATTTGGATTTGCCCTTCAAGGTGGTTTCATGTCGAGAATTTTCCAAACTCTGGGCGCTGAAAAAGATGCGATCCCTTTGCTATGGATTGCAGCTCCCTTGACAGGTCTCATCATTCAGCCAATTGTTGGGTATTTGAGTGACAGAACTTGGCATTATAAATTTGGGCGAAGAAGGCCTTATTTCCTAATTGGGGCCATTTTGAGTACCTGCGCCTTGTTTTTTGCACCTTACTCCAGTGCCCTTTGGATGGCTGCAGGTTCACTTTGGATATTGGATGCTTCCATCAATATCAGTATGGAGCCATTCCGGGCACTTGTTGCAGATAAATTACCGGACAGCCAAAGATCCTACGGTTTTGTTGTCCAAACTCTCATTATTGGTATAGGCACATGGGTAGCTAGTAACCTGCCATGGATGATGACCCAAGTGGGTATCCCAAATACTGCTGCACCGGGTGTGGTTCCTGACTCTGTAAAATATGCTTTTGCCATTGGGGCAGTTGTACTTTTTAGTTCTATTTTATATACCATACTTACCACAGATGAATATCCACCCGAGGATTTAAAAGCTTTTGAAAAAGAAAAGGAAGAAAACAAAGGGTTTTGGAACGGCTTCAAAGAAATTTTCAGAAATATAGCTGGTATGCCGAATGTGATGAAAAAGCTGGGTGTGGTTCAGTTTTTTTCTTGGTTTGCTTTTTTCACCATGTGGAGTTTCGCGACTCCGGCAATTACAGAACATATTTTCAAAGCTACTGACACCTCCTCTTTGGCCTACAATAATGCCGCGGACAGTGTGGGGAACTACTTAGGCACTTATGGGCTAATCTCCATGTTCTATGCCCTGATATTGGCTTTTGTGACAAGCAAAATAAAGATCAACAGAAAATTGGTCCACATGCTAAGTCTCATAGCAGGAGGTTGCGGTTTTATCTTGATTTATTTTATTTCGGAACCTTGGATGCTTCATTTATGCTTTGCTTTGGTCGGTATCGCTTGGGCAAGTATATTGTCCATGCCCTACGCCATGCTTTCGAGTTCGGTCAACCCAAAACAAATGGGAGTTTATATGGGAATATTCAATATGTTTATCGTCATTCCCCAAATCGTTGCTGCCTTGGGTGGTATCAATGTGATGTATAAATTTTTGTTTGGAGAAGAAGTGATTTATACCATGGTGCTTGCAGGCACGTCTCTAATTGTTGCCGGTTTTGCTAACCTCTTGATCACAGATAGAAATGCTACTCATGATGGGTAGAGGTAGTCGCAGTGTTCAGTAGGCAGTCGCAATAGACAGTTTTCAGTGGGCAGTTGCAGTGTGGTAGTAGGAAGTATCAGATTTATTAGGCACTCTATGTGTTCAGTCGCAGTAGGCAGTGGGCAGTTGATCGAAAGAAACAAAAATGGAAAAAATTAGAATCACCGGAGTTCCGGAACATTTCAATTATCCTTGGATCAAGGTGATCGAGTCTCAACCTTTTCTCCAAGAAGGCATCGAATTGGAATGGATCAATGAACCTAAGGGCTCGGGAGCAATGAATAAGGCATTGCGCAGCGGAGAAACAGATCTTGCGATTGTTTTGACAGAAAGCTTTATTAAAGATAAGATAGAAGGAAATCCAGGTTTAATTATTGGATTACACGTTGCTTCTCCCTTGATTTGGGGTATTCATATACCGGGTAATTCATCGGTCGATTCGGTTCATCAACTGAAAAACCATCATTTTATAATCAGCCGCTATGGTTCAGGATCCCATTTAATGGCTTTCTTATTAGCAAAAAGAGAAAACTGGAGTCCTGAAAATTTGAAATTTGAAGTTGTAGGTGATCTTCAAGGTGCCAAGACTGCATTGAGTGGCGTAGAACCAAAGATTTTTTTATGGGAAAAATATACCACGAAACCACTTGTTGACAGTGGTGTATTCAAAAGAATAGGTGAAGTACCTACACCATGGCCTTGCTTTTCCATCGTTGCACATCCATTAACTTTGGATAAACTTCAAGGGACAATTGAGGTATTAAGAAACCTTGTCTACGACATGTCTGCTGAACTATCCATAAAAGATGACTATGCAAAGCAATTGAGCAAGTATTACAAAATACAAGAGGAAGATATCAAAGCTTGGCTGAATCAGACTCAGTGGTCAACAGATAACAATATTTCCTTTAAAATGCTCGAGAAAACAATGAGGGTTTTATTGGAACTTGGCTTGATTGATCAACTTTTTAATCCCGAAGATCTTTTGTTTAGACCAATGCTTTCTCTTGTTGAATAATGATTCGCTGAAGATGAACGATTGCCGTCGTCCCTTCTCCTTTTTTACTTGTGATAATCAATTTTCCACCCATCAGATTCAAAAACTCCTTACAGAGATTCAGTCCTAAACCCGTTCCTTTTTCTTTTTCTGTGCCAGCACTGGACTCCAATAGGGAAACCTGATCATTGAGGATGGTTTTCAATTGAATTTCACTCATGCCCAAGCCAAAATCCTGTACTACCAATTTTAAAAATTCATCTTCACTGATGGTATAAATGTCTATTTTAGATCCCTTATTGGAAAATTTGATTGCATTGCTCACCAGATTTCTTACCACGATTTGCAAAAGATCCTTGTCCACCAAAGCCTTCTCTTCATGGCCTATATTCAAATTGATGGTTATCTCCTTTGAAATGGCCTGATGTTGCAACAAATCCAAACACGGCCTGATAACTTTTCCCAAGTTAGTTGGTGACAATTGGACATTGAATCCTTCCATTTGGGATTTGGACCAGCTGAGGATATTGTCCATTGTTTCAAAAAGTCCATCCACATTTCTTTTTAAGATATGAGAAACTCCCTCAAACTCCTCTTTTGTAAGACCTTGGGAATGCATAAGGTCCAGAACGCCTTTTAATTGTGCTACAGGACTCTTGAGATCATGTCCCAAAATAGAAAGCAACCTGTTCTTCATTTTATTAGACTCATAGAGTTCTTGGGATTTGGACTCCAATTCCTTTTTTTGGAGTTCTGTTATCGCTTTTTTATGGGTCAGTCTGTCATTTGCGTTCTTGAGCTTTTTATTGAAAATGTACAACCATGTCAACAAAAACAAACACAATACAACAAACCCAGAAGCTACAAATACCGTCCTTCTCACACTTCGGATTTCAAGTTCTTTGAGGGAGTTTTCAATTTTAAGATAATTGATTTCTGCATCTGATTTTTCAACTTCAAACATGGCCTGTAACAATGACATTCTATCCTCATCTATTTGTTCCTCCATACTATCTTTTAATTCTGAGAAAGCCTTGTGATACTGATAGGCGCGTGTTATATCCCCCATGGAATGATAGACTGTGGCAAGAACCTGATAAGTACTGACCAATTCTTCCTGAAAACCATTTTGTTCAGAAATTTTTATTCCTCTTTCCAAGTATTCAAGTGCTTTAGGTATGTTCCCGGAAAGGAAATATGCTTTACCCAATCGATGAAAAATCGATGCTTCATAGGTCTTTAGCCTTTGATGGGAAGCAACTCCTAGTGCAGATTCATATATCTGTATAGCTGTGTCCAACTCGTTTTTTGCTAGAAAAACATCTCCGATTACCCTATTTGTAAAACTGGTGAAATACATTAACCCCTCTTTCTCATTGACCTCTAAAGCAGTATTTGCAAAATAAAGTGCAGAGTCCAATTCACCAACCTTTGAAAAGTTAAGGGCTAGATTATTCAAACTCCTGATGGTCAGAAAATGATCATCAATTTCAAGGGCAATTTCATATGCCTCGCGAAAGTTTTTAATGGCTTCTAAAAAATTTTTTCTTTGATAGTAAAGTGCTCCTAAATTATTAAGGGCCATTCCTATTTCTAATTTATCATTGGATTGCATTCCTATCAGATAAGCATCTTTGGAATACTTAAATGCCTTATCCCATATTCCCAAACGGTAATATATCCAACCAAGGTTTCCTTTTGCTCTCCCAAGTTCAAGACTATCTCCTAATTGAAGGGCTAATTCTTCTGCTTGAATTCCCCATTTCAATCCCTGTTGTGTATCCTTTTCCCTGATCAGAAGTGTAAACTTATTGAGGGTTCTGAGCTTTTCTGAATCATTAGTCTCCATCAGAACAACCTTTTTTAAGCTATCTACCTCCAATAATTGAGCAAATAGCTTAAATGTGATTCCGAAACTGACGATACAAAAAAGTACAATTTTTTTCATAGGTATTAATGTACTGGGGTAATTAAAAGATTTTCAAGATGTTTTAAAAACAACTCAAAAACAAATGTTTTGATATCTTCATTTAGCATTGTTTCTAAACGCAATCGGATCTGATGGTGAAATGGGATAATTGAGAACATAACCATCCGAAATTATGTCACCCAGCAATCTCAGCCCTGCCACATGAGGTGCTGCCATGGAAGTGCCTGTTTCTGAACGATATCTATTGCCGGCCCATGTAGAGAGTACTGAAACTCCGGGTGCACCAAACTGTATAGGTTCTCCATAATGTGAAAACCAAGCATATCTATCTCTGGAATCAAAAGCCGAAACTGTAATGGTATATTTTCCTTTCACCCTTGCCGGGCTGAATGAAGTTGCCGGCAACCTCGAATTACCCGAGGCTATGACCATCCAAATTCTTCTTTTTTCAGAAACCCGCAACACAGCCTCATCAACTGCAGTACTGGAATCAAAACCACCAAAACTTAGATTTGCCACGTCACCGGGAATTCCCCGAACGCCTACATGTTCTATACCTGCTATCATTCCTGAAAATGTGAAATCAGCCCTTGGACCAAAGAAAATCTTTACCGGAACAACTGAAACTCCAGGAACCACTCCTACAACTCCGAAATTATTATCCAAAGCTCCGATCGTCCCTGCGACATGGGTACCATGCCCATGTTCATCATCCATGTTCCAATCTTTCTTTTTGGAATTGTAAGCATCGAAACCTCTTTTGCTGTCCACGTTCAAATCAGGATGATCCAATTGAATGCCTGTATCAATAACAAAAACACTGTTTCTTCCTGAATAGGCAAAAGGCCCTCCTACCCTTTTAATGCCCCATGGCACCACTTGGGTATTTGGCCCCAAATCTTCATTTACTTTAAACGGTGGTTTGTCTGTTGGTTTCCCTAAAGTCCCCATCCTGTCTTGTTCCACATATTTCACTCTTGGATCATTGCTGATCAATTCAAGTTTGGATTGATCCAACCTTGCACAAAACCCTGTCAAAGCCAAAGAATAAATTCTTTCAAGATTATCTTCCGCGATTTTGTATTGCCTGAATAAACCCTCTACTTCTTGACGCATCATAGTCTGCATACCATCATAGTCATTGTCATCTATCTTAAATGACAATTGGGTTTCGTGAAGAACTACAATGTACTGATCCTCAATCGGTAAAGTAGTAATGGATTCAAATAAATACGGGTTGCCTGTTACATTAAATTCCTGTTGATTTTGTTCTGAACAAGAAAAAAACAAAGTTATCAGGAAAGGCAACAAAAATGATTTTAAAAATCGTTGTCTTTTCATAAAATAATTTGGGTTATTAATCAAGCAGAAATATAAGTATTTTTCTTAAATCAGTCGGGTTTTCGGGTTTCAGTTTCTCCGTTTTAATAAAATTTTTTAATTCATTATACTTTTCGCCTGCCAAATCCTTCATTCCCGAGCTATTTGTCTTTAATTCAGAAGATTGCATTCCCTTAATAAAAAGATATTTAATATCATGCTTATAAGTATCATATTGAGGCCCAGTATATCCATCCCTTACCCCACTTGGTTGAACAAGAGTTTTGGAATGGAGTGCAACATATTTTCCATTTTCATTTTCAAATAAGATTTCCACCAATTGAGATTTTCCTGAAACAAACTCCATCTTAAATAGCCTTTCATCTTCACCCATTGTTTTGATCCATTGCCAGTTTTTTAAAGCTAATGGCTCTGAATCCTCTCCCCCTGTTTGAATATATACGGTATTGGTTTCCAGCAAAATATTGAAAGGAACCTGATCATGCACATTACCATTATTTAAGGAAATATTCCCCATAGGTGGTATTTCAAAAAGGTATGGTGTTCCTTTTACGCCATCACTTTTTGGATTAAGTCGGAAAGTCCCTGAGTATTGATTTTCCGGACTTCTTATAGTTTGAATAGCTTGGCTGAATGCGGAAAAAGCCTGCATTCCTCCTATCAAAAATATTAATATATAGCGAAACTGCTTCTGCATCTTGGATTTTGGATAATTTTCTTTTACAATTTACCAAAACAAATCACAAATAGAAAATGGGTTGTACTTCAATTATATATTTACTTTTGCATTATGAAAGAATCTATTTTGTCTTTAGCACCACATCATTGGGAAGAATACGAACTAATTGATACTGGTGGATTTGAAAAACTGGAAAGATTTGGGAAATATATTTTGAGCCGTCCCGAACCGCAGGCCATTTGGGATAAAAGCCTGAATGAAGAAGAATGGGGAAAATTGGCCCATGCACATTTTTCAAAAGAAAAAAACAATCCTGAAAAGGGCCATTGGAATGAGCTTGCCGAAATCCCCCATAATTGGCAGATCAATTATCAAAATCCTGATGGATTAAAAATGAAACTCAATCTGGCCATGACCTCTTTCAAGCATATCGGACTCTTTCCGGAGCAAGCTGTGAATTGGGATTATATTTCGGATACTTTAAAGTCATTCCCTGTCAAAAACCCAAAGTTATTGAACCTGTTTGCATATACAGGGGCTGCCTCCGTTGCTGGAAAAGCCTGTGGCGCAGAAGTAACGCATTTAGATTCTGTAAAGCAGGTCGTAACCTGGTCCAAGCATAACATGGAATCCTCAGGTCAGGAAGGTATCCGATGGATTGTAGATGATGCCATGAAATTTATTAGAAGAGAAGTTAGACGAGGAAACAAATATCATGGAATCATCCTGGATCCACCTGCCTATGGTCGGGGCCCTGATGGTGAAAAATGGATACTAGAAGAGCAAATCAACGAAATGCTCAAACTCTGCGCAGAACTCCTTGATCCTGACCATCACTTTCTGATTTTGAATATGTATTCCCTAAGTTTCAGTTCCATGATCGCTGCCAACTTGATCCATTCCAATTTCGGAGAAGTTGACAATGCTGAACACGGGGAGCTTTATTTAGTTGATAGATTCAAGAAGAATTTGCCACTTGGAATTTTCTTTAGGTTCAGGAAGTTTTGAGACACAAGATACAAGACACAATTCATTAGACTCAAGATCCAAGACACAAGATTCAAGACTGGGTCAATGTGAAGTGGGAGGTTTCTATTTGAGTGAAGACATTCACATTGGCATCGAGACTTGGTGAGTGATAAAAGGGAGGTTTCTATGTGAGTGAAGACACTCACATCGGCATAGCCATCAGATTAGGGTGACGCCTGCTAAAGTTGAAGAAGATACTAATTAAGTGGTCACCTCTCGGCTCTCGCTTCTCGGTTCTAATTTCTCGCTTCTTGAATCTTGTTTCTTGACTCTTGGCTCTACCATCTCTCGTCTCATATCTCACATCTAACCAAATGAACAACCGTCAACTCTTTCTTTCCCACCTCGCACAGACTACTGATTTTCCTTTGATGATCGAAATCGAGAGGGCTGAGGGGGTCTATATGTATGGGCCTGACGGGAAATCATATTTAGACCTGATTTCGGGAATTGGGGTCAGCAATGTTGGCCATAGGCACCCCAAAGTCTTGGAAGCCATTCGTGAACAATTGGATAAATACCTGCACCTGATGGTCTATGGAGAATATGTCCAAAGTCCACAGACCTTATTGGCGAAAGCACTTTGCGAAACACTTCCTTCTCATTTGGACAATGTATATTTGGTCAATTCCGGAAGTGAAGCGGTGGAAGGCGCTTTGAAATTGGCGAAAAGATTTACCAACAGACGGGAAATCATTTCCTGTGTCAATGCCTATCATGGATCATCCCATGGTTCACTTTCGGTTGGCGGAAATGAGATTTTTAAAAGGGCTTACCGTCCACTACTGCCTGGTATCAAAAATGTGGTTTATGGCTCTTTCCATCAGCTGGAAGAAATCACTGAAAATACCGCTGCATTTATAGTAGAAACCATACAAGGAGAGGCAGGTATCAAAGTCTCCTGCTCACAATATTTCCAAGCTTTGAGGAAAAAATGTGATGAGACAGGAACCCTATTGATTCTGGACGAAATACAGGCGGGATTTGGAAGAACAGGTAAATTCTGGGCTTTTGAGCATTTTGGAATTGTACCGGATATCTTGGTCTGTGCCAAAGGTATGGGTGGAGGTATGCCCATCGGAGCTTTTATTGCCAATAAGGAGATTATGGGCGTGTTTAAAAACAATCCATTATTGGGGCATATCACCACTTTTGGAGGGCATCCTGTTTCAGCAGTTGCTTCTTTGGCCACCATCAAAGTGATTCAGGAAGAAGATCTTTTGGAACAGGTAGAGGCCAAAGCCAACCTTTTCAAAAAACTATTGGTCCACCCAAAAATCAAATCCATCCGAAACAAAGGCCTGATGATGGCAGTGGAATTTGAGTCTTTTGAGGTTTTAAAACCCATTATTGACCGAGCCATTGAAAAAGGAGTTATAACAGATTGGTTTCTTTTCTGCGATGACGCCATGAGAATTGCGCCGCCTTTGGTCATTACGGAGGAGGAAATTGAGAAGGCTTGTGGGGTGATTTTGGAGGCGGTGGAAGGAGAAGGGTGATTTTATGCTTTTACTGAATAAATTGAATAGAGGGTTCTCGTTTCGACGAAAGGAGAAATCTATTCAGCCTTGAGGTTTTAGACTTCTCCTGCCGGCGAAGTGACAAGGAGAAGTTATTTTTAATAGCTGTCCTTGTTTTGTTGGATCGGTACTGGCATTTTTCTCTCCTTGTCATTCGAACGTAGAAAGAAATCTAGAAGTCTAAGGGGTAATTAGACCAATAAACAATTTACAGTTCCCTGTATTTTAACAAATCGATAATCGTCAAATTACCGATTATCTATTTAATTTTTTACATATTCAGTTTTCCTGACTTTAATTTGAAAACCTTATATTTACCGTAATCCTCCCACCCAAATAAACCCTTATGAAAAAACTCCTCTATGTCCTGATCATCCTGTTTTTTGTCATCATTGCCGGCTATCAGATTGTCAAGTATCAATTTGGTCCGACCTATTCCGGTGAAATTGAAATAAGTGGTCTTTCGGCCGAAACAGCCGTTTACTTTGATGATTATGGTGTTCCGCATATTTATGCCCAAGACGCCAAAGATGCCTATATGGCTTTGGGATATGTCCATGCACAGGACAGACTATTTCAAATGGAAATGACAAGACGAGTCGGAACGGGGACTTTGGCGGAACTATTGGGCGAGGACCTGGTGGAAGTGGATAAATTCTTTAGGACTTTAGGTATTCCCAAGCATGCGGCTTGGAGTACAGAGGAATGGAAGAAGGCTGGAAACTCTGAATGGAAAACTGCCACAGAAGCTTATGTCAGAGGTGTGAACCATTTTATACAAAATGGAAAACTTCCCATTGAATACACCCTTTTGGGATCCAAACCAAGAGAGTTTACGGTCAACGATATCCATGCCATTGCAGGTTATTTGTCATTTACTTTTGCCATGGCCATGAAAACTGATCCTTTGGTGACATACATGGCTAGGACATTGGAGCCTGAATACATGGAAGTCCTTTCTGTACATACCCTGCCTGAACATCATTTCATTCCAAACAATTATCCCGAAAGAGATGAATACAGCGGGGAAATGTTAGTCAACGATAATCTTTCAGCCTTATTGGAAAAACTTCCGGTTCCTCTCTTGGAAGGAAGCAATGGTTGGGTTATCTCCGGCAGCCGAACAGCTTCGGGGGAAGTACTTTTTTGTAATGATACCCATATTGGATTTTCGCAGCCATCTGTTTGGTACGAATCACACATTGAATATCCGGGATTTAGCTATTATGGCAATTATATTTCCGGTATTCCCTTTGGATTTGTGGGACATAACAGTCACCATGCCATCGGCTTGACCATGTTCGAGAATGACGATCAGGACTTTTATGAGGAAAAACTGAACCCCAACAATCCCAACGAAACCATTTATGGAGATGAATTCAAGCCTTTGAAAACAAGAACTGAATCCATAAATGTTAAAGGCAGTGAGCCTGTTACCATTGAGATCAAAGAATCTATTCATGGCCCCATCATGAATGAGGTCATTCCCGAAATTGCGAAAATGACTGATAATCCTGTCGCCTCTTGGTGGGTTTATACCCTTGAACCAACACGGGCTTTGGAAGCTACTTTCAAAATGGCAAGGGCAAAAAGTATTCAGGAAACAGAAAATGCCGTTCGCCTTATCCATTCTCCCGGCCTGAATGTCATGTATGGAGACAAAGATGGAAATATTGCTTGGTGGGCAGCTGCCAAACTTCCCTTAAGATCTGAAAACATCAACAGCAAGATATTCTCAGACGGCAGCAATCCTGCCAATGATATCACCCAATGGATTCCTTTCGAAGAAAACCCAATGAGCATCAATCCCCCATCCGGTTTTGTAGCCTCTGCCAACAATCAGCCTGACACCTTGAGCAACGGCATATTTTACCCGGGTTACTACTACCCCGGTGAAAGGTGGAACAGGATTGCAAAAACCGTCACTTCCAGAAATGATTGGACCAAAGACAACATCAAAACCTTACAATTGGAATCCATCAATGAAGTCCAACCTATGAATGTCCAAAGCATGTTGTCAGCTTCTGATAGATCTACTTTTAAAGGTTTGGAATCAGCCCTTAGCGCTCTTGAATCCTGGAAAGGTTATCACGACCTTGACGCCATAGCCCCTACCATTTATTACAAATGGCTTTACCATACCATGCATGGGATGATGGCAGATGAGTTGGGAGAGGAATATTTCAACAACTTCATCAAATCATTTATGTACATCAGAAGTGCTTCGAAACTGATACAAACAGAAGATTCACCTTGGTGGGATAATGTCAACACCTCTCAAAAAGAAAGCAGAAAAGACATCATTCAGGCGGCATTGGAAACAACCTTAACAGAACTCAAAGCACAATTGGGAAACAATCCTGAAAAATGGCAATGGGAAAAGGTGGTTGTTTTGGAACATCCCCATCCATTGAGTTCCAAAAAGCCTTTGGATAAAATCTTCAATGTAAAAGCGCCTGCGGTAGCTGCCAATGAAGAATCAGTCAATAAAATGGCCTTTACCATCAATCCTGATGGAATTTATAAGGTCAATTCAGGTCCAGCACTTCGGGTTATCATCGATTTCACCAATGTATCAGCGGGAGAATCCATTCTACCCACCGGCCAAAGCAGCAATCTCTTCAGCCCCCACTATAGCGATCAGTCCGAAATGTACGCTAGTGGCGTTTACAGGCCGATGCTAATGGAAGAGACGGTGATCAAGGAGAAGAGGAAGTTGGTGTTGAAGCCTTAAGGGAGGTGACTATGTGGAGAAAGGTGACAAGGTAAATCTTAATAGGACTCTTAACTCCTGTTATTGGATCAATTGTGTCTATGGGTTCACCTCGTCATTTCGATCCCGATGGCTATCGGGAGAGAAATCTGTAAAGCCCTGAAAGTATCCAGACCTCTCCTTTCGTCGAGGTGACAAGGCAAGGTTTTTTCTTTATCTGTCCTTGTTTTGATGGATTAATACTGGCATTTAAGTTCGCCTTGCCATTTCGACGGCAGGAGAAATCTAAAAACCCTCAGTTTAAACTAAGTTTTATATGATAAAATGGTAATGGCAACCAATCAGAAATTCAAAGTTTTAAAAACCCTTAAAAAACCAATTTCCCTATTTTATGGTTTAGATACAAAACCTTACCAATCAGGAAAGCTCATATCAACAACAACCAAAACACCATGACCTCAAAACCAACAAAAACATACCCAATTTCCAAACCAGAAGAAGAATGGAAAAAAGACCTTGACCCTGAAAGCTATCATGTCCTTCGGGAAAAAGGAACGGAAAGACCATTTACTGGTCAGTACTATCTCAACAAAGAAACCGGCATCTATGAATGCAAAGCCTGTGGCAATGAGATTTTCCACTCCTCAGCCAAATATGACAGTGGTTGTGGTTGGCCATCCTTCACCGAACCTGTCAGACCTGAAGCCATTGAGGTAAAAATGGACCGAAGTCATTTTATGGTCAGGGAAGAAATTCTTTGTGCGAATTGTGGCGGTCACTTAGGCCACAGGTTTCCTGATGGCCCGAAAGATATGGGGGGGATTAGGTATTGTATCAATTCGGTGAGTCTTGAATTCAAAAAATAGTTTCAATAGCATTTCTAAGAAGAAATAATAGCTAAAATTTGAACTATATCCTCCATTTTTATAATGGTTTTAAAATCGTGATAGAGTTAAATTCAATTTACTCATCATTGAGAGTTATTTTTAAAAAAATTTCAAAACTAAACTGGGAAAAGGGATCAATAACTTTTTTTGCACTGGCAGAATTTGAGAACTTCTACCTATTAAAAGAGACTATTCCACAAAATTAAAATAGGGAGATTTTTTTCATATTAAGCCCTTCATCGTTGAATTTGCCCATCCATGTAACTTTAAACAGAACTAAAAATCACTATTTAATTTTAATTAAAAGACAAAAAAGTATTTCATATAATTTTTTTTGCATTTAGTATTGCGGAATAATGTTTTAATTTCTTATATTTATCACAAAAATAATTCTTATTGTTCAAAAAAGAATTCTATAGGCTCATAAATTGTTCTCACTATTTAAAAAAAATTATTGACCGCATTTAAGCTGATGTTATTGAAAATAACATTTAATAGACCTCGGTATTTCTGAATTAAATCAGGAATTAGTTCAAAGGCAATCAAATTCTCGTAAAAACTATTCCAAAACATAAACCAAACAGTTTCTGTTTTGAAATTTTAAAATCTTTTTCATCATTATTTCTTGGATTTTATGAAATTATTTAATTTAGTTTTTGTCTATATTTTCGCCACGTTGCAAATTTTATTCGCACAGAGCAATAATTATAATAATCCTCCAATTGAAATTCAAAGTATTTTTAAAAGTTGTACGTTTTATAATGGAGGATTTATTCAAATCGAAGCTTCGGGCCTAAAAAGCATAGAATATAGCCTTAATGGAAATAATTTTTCAACTCAAAATTCATTTGAACGATCTCCTGGCAAATACATCCCAGTAATAAGAGGTTCTAGTAATGTAATTTCAAATATAAATGTATCGGGTGAATACGAAATAATTATCTCGGGAAAAGGACTGATTGAACAATTAGAAATCCCGTCTTTTAATATTCAAGGTAGCTTAATCATTACAGAAAAAATTCCTTCGAACACTCAGAACCTAAATTATACCATTGATATTGGAATCGTTACAGATTATAATGAAAAATTATCTAAAAATGGACATTTGCAATTTGGTAGTAATACCTCATTAATCAATGTTTTCAAGTCTGATTTAAATGCTGAAAATATTGATATTTCATCTAAATCCTTTTCTCATAATGAAAATAAAAATACAAATTTAATCCTAAGTAATGGATCTATACCAAACCCATACAATATTTATTTTTTTTCAAATATTTTAAATAAAGATTCTGAGTATTTAGAATTCAGAATCTCATCGGGAGAAATTAATTTGAGTTATTCTAATGAAACTTTATCTGGGAATATTTTAATCAATGGAATAAATGAAAATACAAATACAAATTCGACTTATTCTGCTAATATAACTGGTATTAGAAAAAAAACAAATACACCCATTAACGAATCAATTTTTGTAGCTAAAGGAGATACTGTTACGATAAATCCCCCACTCCAAATTGACACCGAAACGAACGAACTGTGTAGAGAAGTCTATGCAACAGCAACAGGTGGGACAGGAAATTATACGTATTATTTAACATATTTCAATGATTCAACAGTTCAAAGCGAAAACGGGATTTTTAGAGGGTTAATTCATAGTGATTTTACTGTATCGGTTAAAGACAGTGAGGGTTGCGAAGATAGTCAGTATATTCAATTACCATTTTACGGTGAAATTCCCCAAACTCCGAATATTTCTATCGTTCCTAAAACCATACCCTCTCCTGATGTTTCTTTAACTACCGACACAACAGGCATTTTTTCTTATGTTTGGTTCCTTGACAGTGTTCAAATCCCTAATTCAAATTCCCCTATTATCTCTATTACACAATCGGGGAATTATCAGGTTAAGGTAATATCAGTAGCAGGTTGTGAATCCAATCTTTCCGACAACTTCTTAATCAATTGGTATCCTATTAATATCGATGATGCTTTTGTAGATGACGTAAGGTGTTTTGGAGAGGAAAATGGACGGATCGTAGTCGCTGCTTCCGTTGGGGAAGGAAATCTTGAATATAGTCTTGGTGGTCAGCCATTCATCTCTACAGGTTCTTTCAATCAGTTAGAGGCTGGGGAATACACAGTATTTATAAGGGGTAGTCAAAACACCAATTATGTGATAAGCAGGGTATTTTCAGTTTCACAGCCTGATCCAATTGAAGTTGTCGTTCTTGAACAAACCGGACCTAGTTGTCCTGGAGAAAATACAGGAAATATCAGGGTGGCGGCAAGTGGCGGAACAGGCGAATCTTATCAGTATGAAATTTCAGGTGATGAGGAAAACATCAATAATAGTGGTGTTTTTGGTGGTTTGTCAGAAGGTTCATATACAATCTGGGTTTACGACGAAGCGGGATGCTCGACATCTGTTGATTTGTCTTTAACTCCCCAAACTGATGATGTGCCTTCTACACCTCAAATATTCCTGGAAAACCCTCAATCACCCACTTCTGATGTGTTTATATCCTCCGATAATTTAGACTTCTTCAGATATGTATGGTACCTGAATGGAGTGGAAATACCCAATTCAGACAATCCTAGGTTTCAAGTGACGCAATCGGGTACCTATCAATTACAGGCTTTCTCTGAGTCAGGTTGTGGTTCCAAAATATCCGAACCTTATGCTCTCAATTGGTACCCAATCAATATGGGCGAAACATTTGTCGAAAACGTTAGGTGTTTTATGGAAAATAATGGTAGAATCGAAATCTCTGCCACAGTCGGGGAAGGAACTCTTGAATATAGTATTGACGGGCAAAACTTTATCTCAACAAATTCTTTTAATCAGTTAGAGGCAGGGGAATACACAGTATTTATCAGGGGTAGTCAAAACACCAATTATGTAATAAGCAGGGTATTTTCAGTTTCACAGCCTGATCCAATTGAAGTGGTCGTTCTTGAACAAACCGGACCAAGTTGTCCGGGAGAAAATACAGGAAATATCAGGGTAGCGGCAAGTGGAGGAACAGGCGAATCTTATCAGTATGAAATTTCAGGTGATGAGGAAAACATCAATAATAGTGGTGTTTTTGGCGGTTTGTCAGAAGGTTCATATACAATTTGGGTTTACGATGAGGGGGGATGCTCGACATCTGTTGATTTGTCTTTAACTCCCCAAACCGATGATGTGCCTTCTACACCTCAAATATTCCTGGAAAACCCTCAAAATCCGTCATCAGAAGTGTTATTGTCTTCGGATAATACTGAATCATTTCGATATGTATGGTTCCGTAATGAAGTGGAAATACCCAATTCAGACAATCCTAGGCTTCAAGTGACGCAATCGGGTACCTATCAATTGCAGGCTTTCTCTGAGTCAGGTTGTGGTTCCGAAATATCCGAACCTTATGCTATCAATTGGTACCCAATCAATATAGGCGAAACATTTGTCGAAAACGTTAGGTGTTTTGGGGGAAATAATGGTAGAATCGAAATCTCCGCCACAGTCGGGGAAGGAACTCTTGAATATAGTATTGACGGGCATAACTTTATCTCTATAAATTCTTTCAATCAGTTAGAGGCAGGGGAATACACAGTATTTATAAGGGGGAGCCAAAACACCAATTATGTGATACGTAGGGTATTTTCAGTTTCACAGCCCGATCCAATTGAAGTTGTCGTTCTTGAACAAACCGGACCTAGCTGTCCTAACGAAACCTCAGGCAGGATAAGAGTTGCTGCAAATGGAGGTAATGGTAATTATACTTTCGAAATACCTTCAGAAGGAATAATAAACTCTGATGGAGAATTTGAAGGTTTTGCTGAAGGTATTTTTTCTTTAATTGCCCGCGATGAAAATGGCTGTGAAAGAACTGTTGAAATTCAACTGAGCGCCCAAGCTGACTTTCCTCCTATTCCTGTCATTTCTATCTTAGGACCGGATGGGACTCCTTCAGGAGTAAGGCTTGCTTCAAGTAGTACCATAAATAATCAATGGATAATTAATGGATTTGAAGTTCCAAACGGAACAGAACAATTCTATGAAATCAGGCAACCTGGCATTTACCAAGTAAGGGTAACCAATGAATTTGGATGCTCTGCTATTTCTGAATCTTTGGTTATTTCAGAGATTACGCCAAACAGAATATTCAGTTCAAAAATTTATCCCAACCCGGCTGAGGGGTTTATAAAGGTGACTTTTGAACAACCTACCATATTGGGAACTCTAAAATTATTTAGTGCCAATGGTACCTTGGTAAAAGACCTTGGATCAAATATTCAAGTTCAGGATTTTATTGAAATCAATTTAGAAAATATTGCACCTGGATTTTATATCCTATTGCTGGACAAAGAATTAATCAGATTCCTGAAAAAATGAATAGAATGCAAACATTTTAATTGCGCTACTTATTGATTTCAAATCAGGAAGCAATATCAATGTGATCTGATTTCTTCACCATAAATGTTATGAGTAGAAATTAAAATTAAACAACATAGTAAAATGATGTAAAATAAAATTTGCCATGACCTATAATCCAAATAAATTCAAAAAACTATTCTCTATTTTTTTGGTCCTTTTTTGGACTTGTTTGGAGATTTTTGCTCAAAGACCTATAACTAGCGGTCCTAATCCTCTTAGCACAACTCCACCTGATGACGACTTTCCGTTTTTAATTGTTGCGGGAGGTGCTGTTGTTGCAGCCGGAAGTTTTCTAACTGTAAAAAAATTTAGAGCGCCAAAGATATTTGTTGTTGAACACTTACCAACATATCTTTTAAATAGAAATTTTTTACCAAATCAAGATGCACTAAATCTAATGTACGGGTTGAATCCTGAATTGGATAGCGGTGACGTGATTAGATCAAATAAAAAGCTTCGCATGCCAAGTTTCCCTGAACCTCCACCTGGAATAAACTTTCAAGAAATCCTTTCCGCCCAAATAGATTTTAATAAAGACAGTTTGAGAAATTTAGAAAATAATCTCAAATCCACTATTCAAAAATATAAAGCTTGGGAAGTTGATCTAAGAAAAACTGAAGATTTGAAAAGTGCCAACCGAATATCTGCAATTCTTCCCTCCTTTGAGGCAATCAATACTGTTGCCTTAGCTGAAAAAAGCGAAGAAAATATAGTAATGATTCAATTCTTTTCAGATTTGATATTTGCATTAAATGACAATCTTGAAAAAATAATTCATTCACAGAGCATTTCTGATGAACAGGTCAATCTTATTGAAAATCTTGATACAAATTTAAAAGACCTATTAACCTCTTTTGATCCAAATACATTAAATGAAGTAAATGACCTGACATTTAACGATCTTATTAGAAATCAGATCCAGTTTGCAAGTACTTTTTCCTTTCAGGAAAATTATCAGTCTGATAAAAACATCAACATCGAGGGGTTTCATAAAAATAATGTAAGGCTCAATTCAAGTAAATTAAAAGAATTTGCTTTTGCTGTGTACAAGTTTGGGGAACAAGGAGAATTGATTACTGAAGGACCGGAAGTTGAAAAAAAATACCTAATTAAATATTCCTTACCCGCCTTAAAAGATAATCCTGACTCATTCCATTACCTATCGGGCCCTGCTACATATGCCATAGCCTTATTACCTCCGGCGAAACTTTTTTTTGTATTGGAAGACCATCTAGGAAGTAGTATCCCAATTAATAATTCACTAATTGATTTTAAACTAGCTTTTAATAATCCAAAATTAGGTGATCCTGAGGATAGAATTACTGTCCCTATTTACGTTTCAAAATGATTAAATTACTAAAATACAGAGCAGCTCTAATTGGAGTCTTATTTGGCCTATTTGGAGGAGGATTGGCTAATTTATTGGCTATTGAGGAAATGGCACTGTATTATACTTCTTTGGCCACAATGATAGCATTAGTTGTTAATCTATTAGTATCTTTTTTATTAAAAGGAAAGTGGAACCTCAAAATCCGAAATCAATTGAAGTATATTTCTGTTGGTCTGTTTTTTTCCCTAATTGTCATTTTGATTACGCATACAAAATTCTTTTTAGAAGGCACATTTTCTTACAGCGATTTTGATAACAATACTAGTTATCACATTAAAGGAAGTGAATATACTCAGTTGGCAAAAAAATTCAAGCTTGAAAATCCCTATATAGAATCTGACAACGATCTCATACGGGAGGGTTTTGGTTCTCCGGAAGAGAAAGGAAAGGTTTGGACGCAGGATTCCATCAATCAGTCATGGTTGAAATTATTGATAACCTATTCCTTAATGGTCGTATTCTTTGTGGGTTTGATCTCAATTTTAATTGAAATTCTGATGAGTAAATACGAAAAAACAACCCGTAAAAGCATCGAGTCAGATTAATTTATAAATCTTTCAATTATCCTCAAATTTATTTACACATGAAAAATCAATTTGTTTGCTTAGCTAATGTCACCATCATTTTGTTACTAATGTTTGGATGTGGCTCTGAAGAAAAGCCATCCAATAAATTGATAAAATATAATTTAGGTGTGGAGATCCAAGAAAATGTTTTTAATGAGGAAGTATTAAGTAAGGTAGGTAATTTAGAGAATTTTTTGGATTTATTGACGGCGAATGGAATGAGGGTGTCGAACGGGGCCCAACCACCAACAATTATGGCAGACATATTAAAGGGGGATTTTGGTGTGAGATATACTGTCGAAAGTCTGTGTATCTATGATGGAAAAAATTCTTCAAATGTAGGTGAAGTTTTTGGAGGCTTTTTCATGGAAATGCTGATCGATACCGAACCAGGTTTAAACAACCTTGGGCGGTTAAGATATTCTTCACTTTCCAGCGATAACTATCCAGAATATCCAAATGGAATAGACTCGGGGGAAGGAAGTGGTTATGCATCAGGAGGTGCAGATAACTTTACTTTATTTGTTTTAGTAGAAAATGCACGTTTTAGGAATATTCCCTATAAGGCATTATGGATCATTTCAGGTTCTTACAATTATTACCTTTTAACAAATTTCACTATGTGTTTTGTAATTTTGGAAAAAGGAAATGATCCCAATGATGAATTAGCCAATCCCGGAACTATAAGAATTTTCTCAGATCCCCAACCCGATATGTATTGGGATTAAATCAGTATTTTTCTCAATTCCCAATCCTAATCCTCCCACTACTCACCCTCCCTCTTACTGTATTGGAAGATCCATTATCAATATTCAACTTTTTCCCTGAAGAATCATCTCCTACTTTGACACTGCCACTGTTTGCGCTGAGGTCAAAGTTGAAATCTTGGAGGTCGGAGTTGGTTTGGATGGTGATGCTGCCGGAGTTGGCATTTAAGGAATTATTTCTTCCCAAACCTGAGTTTTCTACCTTAAAAAAAATGAAACCCTATACCCTATCAACAATTTGAATATTTGCATTCTTTGCCATTTCCTGAAATGAAATCACATTGATTTGAGGGAATTTAGCTATCAATGCAGACCGGATTAAAGTTCTTAGCGATGTAGTGGTAATGATATTGATGTTGCCTTGAATTAATTTGGTGTTATTTATGAGATCTTCTACTTTTTGAAAAAAGTAGTCTCTGGCGGCCATATTTCCTTCATTTTGAAGAATAGATACTAACTTGTTTTCTGTTTCGATGTCTAAAGTATATACAAATACAGATTGATGGTTTCCTGCATAATTAAAAGAGATAAAATTGGCAAGTCTTGTCCGACTAAATGCTAAAATGGCTTCTAATAACTTTATTCGGCTCTTAGGGGCGGTATCCAAGGAAATCCTTTCATCAAAAACCAAATAATTCCTGTCATCTACCAATACCCAATCAAAATCAATAATAGCCTGCAGAATCACATGAAAATTACGTAAGGATATACCTTCAGCTATAAGTCTGCAAAAGATTTCTGCCAAAAACCCATGTTCATATTGGCTTTGGATGATCTGCTTCATTGTAGGATAGGTCTTTCCATGATTTTCCATTTGCTCGGCCATCCAGTCAACAGTTATCATCAAAGGTGCATGAAGATAAAGTACCTCTTTGATATGTGTAGCGATAAATTGTATTGCATTTAGCTGTTGGATATTATAGGAGGCAAAATTTATTGGCAAATAGAATTCACTGAAATCATCTGACGTATCCGCGGTCGAGGATTGAAAGCCTATAAATTGGGTTTGTGTATCAGAGTAGATGCGTTCATAGATTTTTTCCGGAGAAATTCCGTTTTGAGTCAGCCCAGGATACCCGTTGACAGAAACACTGAATTGATGATGAATCAATTTATCATCAAGAATTATTTTAATATCAGGAAAATCAATGCCTGTTAGAAAAAAAAGCTCCTGATCTAGCGCTTTGAACTCCTCTTCAAATGAACCAATTGGTAATTGACGGAGATATTGCCTCCCGATGTGTAATGCAAATTCAGGAGTTCCGCAATGATTGTAAGCAATGGCGGATTTTTCTATTGGGTCATTTTGATAAGCTAATTTATCACGAAGGGCTTCTCGGAAACAATCATCTTTAAGTCTTTCTATAAAGCGGTTTAAGGACTTCATTTCCATTAATTTGCAAAAAATTGGGATCAATTCGTCATCAGTAATTTTGAGATCATCAAGTGATAACCTATGGCCTCTCAAAATCTCCTTACACACTGCTTTGGTAGCAAAGTATGCAATGTTCTCCTGGCAAATATCAATGACCAATTTACCCACAAAATAATTGTATATTCCCTTTTCCACCAAAGAAACCATAGTTACATCATGGAACAATTCCTTTTCATTCTTTGGCATTTCCGGAAGCTTTCCGGATACGGAAGTTGCTATTTGGTGAGCTTTCCAAACCGGACATTGCAAAACCATTTCTTCTAAAATTACACTTACCCAGCAATCAGAAAAGGAATCAATTTGTGAAATGTTAATTCTAAACAATTCAGGAACCAAGCCCATTGGAGTAATCCATGAAACAAATGATTCCTGAACATATTGTCGTGTTTGGTCCCAAACTTTAGACTCCCAGCCTACTGGGTGTGCAATATGTATTTGGATATTCATCATTTCTTGATTTCTTTGTTTAGTTTCTGAGAAAGTCTATCAAACCTGCCGGAAAGCTGACTGTTTTTAATATTTTCAAATTCCTTGCTCGTAATCACCGTTAGCTGTGGAAACTCATATGCCAGCAATTCAGAGGATACATTTCTAATTTGGATATTACTGGTAATTACAAGTTGCTGGGCGGGCCACGGTCCAGTGTTTGGAAGTAATTGATCGGTAATGCAGGTTCTAATATTGTTTAAGGCTTCTTGTATTTCATTTGGGGTACCCATGATTACTTTTTGATAGCCATTTGCACCATTCATCTGTTCTACGGTGGTATTGATATATAAACCGGATAATTGATCCTCTAAATCTGCATCTAAATAAATCGGGTGATTTAAAAGGTAAGGTCCATATGAATGAACTGTCGGTAGAATTTCCCTAATGAAATTAGCTGCTTCGGTGACAGTGGGCAATTCTTCCCCCCAACTTTCAATTTGCTTTATGATAAGGGGATAATCGGCTAAAGGTACCCGTTGACTAATTAGCCTTCTGATAAGTTTCCCCATCCAGGCTTGACGGTTTAGATCATCTCCTTCGAATTCATGATTTTTTTGAGGTTGCAGATGCCATTTTAGGAGGATTTTATGGATCAGATCTGAATCCACAAATTGGGAGGCCTCGCGCTCTACTACATGGCACAAGTATTCCATAATCACATCATAGTTGTCAAGGAAATTTAGCCCATTATCCTTAAGCAAGCTTTGGTACCGGTTTTCTACCCAACAACCTGGTCTTGGATCCAAGGGTATAGGCTCTTCAATAATTGCTTCTGCTTTTACTCCCAAATCAACTAAATTTTTTGAATGAATATCAAGGAGGTAGCAGAAGCCAATCCTGACTTGCCATAGGAAGAGAGATACCCCGTGAATTTGAATGATAAAAGTTCCTTCAGGTTGATCGTAGGAAATAGGTCGGAATAGAATGGCAGGCATCTCCCAACCAAACCTTTCCAAAAATTGATTTCGGTATTTGGGTAAGCTTGATTTGAAGAGACTCCAATCATCCGTGGAAACTTGGCCTTCAATCATTCCTTCAGGTATTAAAGAAGGTCCATGAATATCAACCACTAATGGTGAAAATGAAGTACTATCCGAAATTTTACTTTCCGTCTGAACAAATTTACTAAGCACTTCTTGCCATTCTTTCAGAATTACATCCAAATCCAACAAGTCAGTTTGTGAATTGATATACTCATCTATTTCCCAATATTCATCTGACGATTTGAGTTTTTCTATTAATGATATAAAAAAAGCTGTGATCGGCACCGGTATATGAGTAGCAGCATGTCGATGGACATCGAGTAGTACCTCCATACATGGTCTGACTTTTCCTTCCAATAAGAAAGACAAATAGACTTCAGCTAACTTCAGAGATGCCCAATGCATTCCCCCAAAATTGGCAGAGGGTAAAATCTGTTGTAACTTTTTCATCTCCAAAAAGACCTTAGCATTAGATGGATCAAGTTCAGGGCTAAGGGAGGCCTGAATCCGGTTTATTTCCAATATCCAGCCTGAATTTTCACCGCCAATCATCTCTTCCAAAACTGAATGGTGAGGTTGGTTTAGAGACTTTGAATAATCCACCAGTCTTTTCAGGAATAATTTTATGTCGTAAAGGTGGTTGAGACCAATTAGGGGGTAATTGAGAAGTTGGCAGAAATGATTTTCTCCTTTATCTATTTGTCCATTAAAAAGAAGCAATAAAAGATGGTTTATTGAAAGCGAAGGTTCCAGTATGGGATTGCCAATCAGCTTGGCGTTTTTCTCAAAACGTTTAATGATATCCCTTTGATCAAGAAGACTGACAAAAGTAAGCTCATTTGGATTTTCATCCAATTCAGTAGAAACTTCCTTGTTTCTGAACCATTTTGCCTGTTCCAAGGCAAAATCCATATCACCCTTTAACCAGCTTATTACACACAAACTGTATCTTGCCCATTTATCCTCTTTGAAATCGGCCTGACTCACTAGTTTTTTTAAGGAACTTGTCGCATTATCCAATTCGCCTGCCAAGTACATTTCATAAATGCTACACTGTTCTTGGAAAACAGGATTGATGCTTTTAATAGGCTCCATATAAGTGCTAGCCTTTTTTAGATCACCAAAACTAATGGTTGATCGTAATGCGTTTTCTATACTAAATGGGTCATTGGGTTCTTTCCCCAAGACTGATAAAGAAAGTGCATATGCAATACAATTGAAATTTAGACCATTGAACAAGCTCGCCAAGGTTCCACTCCAATCTTTATTGTTGGGCTCTAGTATCAAAGCCACTGAACAATACAGCATGGATTTAATTACATTTTCTATACCATTATCATGCTGTAGTATATAAGCTTGATGCATGGCAATCCGAGACATGGTAATGAAAGGCCATGCCATCTTTGGTGGATCTTTGATATAACCTTTTTCCCAGATTTGTTGAGCAATCTTCAATCGCTCCATTTTTTCTATGGTATCAGCAATAGAGAAAGAACTTAGATAAGCGGAGTCAGCCCAATACCAATACAAATCAGAAAGACCTTGATCAAGTTTTTCTGTTTTTTCAAAATTCCTAAATCCGTAGTCTACTTCCCCGTCCCAATAATTTCTTTCCGCGGCTTTTAAGTAAGAGAAAGCAGCTTTTGTAGAATTTTGTAGTTTTTCATAAAAATAACCCTTCAAACAATATAGAAAACCTAGGGAAAATACCTGCCCAACTTCATTTGAAGTTTGATGATTTTTGATAGAAACTATCCACGAATGGATAGTCTCAATTGCAATTTCAACTTCCGATTCCTCAGATATAAAAACCCTGAAGAGCTGATAGTTTAAGTGAGCAGGTTTGCCTGATAATGCCAGTCCCCATTTTAAATTGGAAGGATGACCGTACTTTTTTAAAAAGGATTCGAGTTTTGACTTACAGAGGTCGAAAGGTTCGAGGGTTTCTATTGACAGGCGAAGATTTAAAAGATTTATATAAATTTCCAATTCCTTGGGATAATTATTGCCCTGTAATTTTAATGGCAGAGAATAATCTCCTTTTGATGTCAAAAAAAATGCCCGCCACAGTTGCGCCTCCGGAAGATTGGACATCCAACCCGTTCTTTGAATTGATTCGTCAGGCTCCTTTATGCCTACCATCATTTCAGCCAAATTGTAGATTGAATCAAAAGCATCACGGTACCAAGGTTCAAGGGATTCGTAGTTGATCTCTTTCAAAATCTTCAATGAATCTTTAGGCTGAAGCAAAATTACTGACCTGCCCAAACACAACCTTTTAAGAGAATCAAATTCTACTGACTCTAGATGAAAATTATTGATTATTTTTAGTGCTTCTTGAAAGAATCCTTCAGAATAATCCATTTCTGCTTCTAAAAAGATTAATTCCTTGGATGGAGTCCCCAATTCTTTCAATAGATTATGTTCCCTTTCAAATGATTTCCGATCCTGTAGCCAGGCATTACACCTTGCTGAAGTAAACGAAACCCAATATAAATCCTCAGAAGGTAAGTCCTCTCTATGAACCTGTTTTAATTTTTCTAAGGCCCGCCATGGGTCACACTTACGCATTAGATTACAAGCCAAGGCAATCCATGCTTGATTTTCAGGTAGTTGGCCATAGGATGGTAACAGTTTCATTGAATTGATTTATTTAATGATATTGACTGTTTAATGCCTGATTGGAAATGAAGTAGATTTAGATTGAGAAGTTAAAGGGCTATCTTGACCTGGGAATGATTCTTTTTCGTCATTTTTCCACATTTGTGAGCTATTTGAATTTTCCTTTAAATATTCTTCAATAACTATATTTGAATTTTTTTCTAAATATTCTTCAATAACTGTAATGGCCTGTGGCCATTTTGTTTTCACTTCAGTGTCTCTTATCAATGTTTCAAGAGATGAAGTAACTAATTCCTCTACATTTTCTCCATATTCATATTTTCGACTTTTTAAATTATTAATTTCATTTTTCAATTGGACTGACTTAGAGTTTTCGTTTTGATTTCCAGCCTGTCTTGGAACATTTGAATTGAAAATGCCGCTAATATATTTAATGACTTCTTTTTTAATTTTATTTTTTGGATCCTTTTTAAAGTGATTATTATTTATCAAATGCGCGTCCCAATCATAATTATAATAAATCAGAGGAAGGCCAAATCCAAGCTCGTTCTTTTCGAATTCCTCCCAAGAATACCGCCTTGCTTTATGAAATGCCTCTAAAATCTCAAGGGGATCCTCTGAAAGAATATGTTTATAAAAATTGATGGCAATTATCTGTGAGATATTTTGTTTGATGTTGTAAAACATAGCTATGATAATTCCTATCCCTCTTTCAGAAAGTTTAATCGGGAAATTTGATTGGCCTGATTGGCAGACTTCAAGATATATCAACTTTGGTTTGTTTTGGATAGTCCACTGGTTAGAATCAAAAAGCGCAACCAAGTTGTCAGATAATGTTTTGTCCCACACAGGCCTTAATTGATATTCATTCGAATTGATCATCATTTCCAAAGTTCCTGTTTGAGGATCACATCTACCATGAGTGATTATATGGATAATATCTGGCTTAAAAGTGGTGATTTCATCACGGAGCAAACTGAAAGTAATGAATTCTGGTCCTTGCTCCGATGTATGGGTACCATTGATGTGGATTTCTTTAGCTTTCCCATTAATTAGTATCCGTATCTCACTTTTTACATTTTTGCCAAGATTTAAAAGCTCATCTTTTACGTTTAAATATGATAGTGGCTCCCATTCCATCTCCTTCTTTTGCTCTTCGAAAGGCGAAAGCTCATTATTTTGAAATCCCTGATTGGATTTAGGGTTTTTTAAATCCTCTGGAAATCCCAAGACAACAAATAACACTTTAAGATTTTCGTTTTCAGAAAGCGTAGGAGGAATTTTACTTTCAAAACTATTTTCTGAAGGATTACCTTGACGAATGATTCGATTTTTTTCAAGGTTAAAAAGGAATTGTCCATCTACATCAGGGGATATGGAATCTGGCCAAAAAAGCAACTCCCAAGGTAAGGATTCAAAACGTATTTTTTGGTTTCTTTCTTTAAACCATAAAACAAATATGTTGCCCGATTTTTCATGATCGAAACGGTTCTTATAAATTTTTTCCAAATCAGTAATGGCCTGGTTCTCTGCATTGGTCGAAAAAATATAATTCCAGAGTAAAAGCCCTAAATTTCTCAAAGTTTCGTCTGCCTCTTCTCCTTCGCCACTTTCTTTTTGTTGATTCACTTGGATTTGGGTAATCTGTGAATAATTTTTTAAAAGCCGCAGTAAATAATTATTAGTATTAAGTATTTCTCTAAGCGCTAATCCGTTACATTCAAGTTGTTCTAGAGAATTGAAATTAAACTTGTAGTCGTACTTTTCCATTTTTACTTTATATCAAAATGAGCTTTGAAAAAATCTGAGGACCAAATCACTGTTTGATTTCCGTTTAAACCTATAGAAAAGCCTTCCTGAATAAATTTCCTTAATTTTGGAGACATCAACCTACTTTTGTTGCCCAATAGCCTAATTAGCCAATCCGGCCAAATACCTACGCTTCTACTGCCATATCCTGAAATCTTAATTGTAGGAAATTCTGCCCCAACAGGTTTCTTCATTAAAAGGCTTATATTCTCTATCGTATTGTTCAATCCGCCACCATCAGGAGCTTTTTTGAATTCCCATCCCGTCCAAGTGGTATTATTACCTGCATTCCGTTTAATAAAACTTCTGCTTATTTTAAAAGACCATTGGGAGGTTAGTCCTACTTTTAAACCTGCCCCCAAATCTGCATTCGCGTTAACAGCCGCCACGGGAGTATCCAAAGTGATGGTATTTAATTTCAAACCTGCATCTCCATCCACGCTTATACCAAGGTTAAAATTTCCCTCCACAATAGTGCTTTTAAAAGAATCGGGGAAAGCCCCGACAAAGCTCCGTCCTGTTTTGGCTTCATCCATTTCCACTTTCAATGAAATGAAATCGAAAGCAAACTGGGTATTTATATTTAGCGGAAAAAGCAATAAGTAATACTCATCTTGAGAAAGCGCTTTGACTAGAGAAGGAGGAACTTTGCCATCAACAAAATTTCGACTGAATCTTTGGGAAACCTGCTCGGGCAACAATTCTAGTTGCTTACATTCTGCTGGTTCCCTGTCCACCTCAAAAGTGGTTTTGAAATGAGATTCCTGAAATTTAAAGTTTTCTCCGCCAAAATGCCTTTTATTATTTTCCAAAAAACGGCCTAATTCGCCAATCATTTCATCATAGTCTCCCATTAACTTTTTTTCTTCCATATTAGATTGTTTTTGGTAAGGATTGAAAAATGAAAGAATAACCTTCTAATTCTAAATATACTTACATAAAAATTCTAAACAAACCCAATCAAAAAAATATACCATGGCTAATTACTACAGGAAATTTTCGGAATACACTTGAAATAACTCCAAATAAGGCATGTTTCTTTTAAATATATTTTGGGTTATACACCTTTGAAATCATTCATTTAAGCTCTATACCCTAGGGTTACTGATAAAATTAAAATTCTTGAAAAAAAACTGCCATATATGGAAAAAACAAAACCACAGGTTTGAAATTACCTATGGTCTAATTCCCAATTCTGACCTTAGTAGATGCCTCCTGTCGTCGGCATGACAAGGAAAAGTTTATTGATATTTCAAAAGCTTAATTCAACTCATCCCCATTTTCCAATAACTTAATTACTGAATCCACAATAATCTAATTCCGATCTTGAATTTTGACCACTAAATCCTGAATTATTAACTGCCTTAATCTTCCAATTTTTCAATTTTGAAATCTTCCAATCTCTCTCCCCCCTCAATTCCCAATCCTAATCCTCCCACTACTCACCTTCCCTCTTACGGTATTGGAAGCCCCGTTATCAATATTCAATTTCTTCCCAGAAGAATTATCCCCTACTTTAACACTCCCACTATTAGCACTAAGGTCGAAGTTGAAATCTTGGAGGTCGGAGTTGGTTTGGATGGTGATGCTGCCGGAGTTGGCGTTGAAGGTGCTGTTTCTGCCCAAACCGGAATTTTCTGCCCTGATACTGCCTGAGGTTACTGTCAGTTCTCCGAGTTCTTTTACACCTATAAATTTCATGGAACCGGAGTTAGCTTTGGCGGCGACTAGGCCCTGAATATCTTCCAGTTTGAGGCTTCCGGAGGAGCTTTTGGCTTCCACATTTCCTTCCACATCGATGATGGTGATATTACCGGAGTTTACCTGTGCTATCACATCCCCGGTCAATCCTTCTCCTTTGATACTTCCTGAGGATGCTGTCAGGTTGATATCAGCCACTTCCAAACCGATTGCTTTGATGCTTCCTGAATTTACCTTTAGGTCGATGACCCGATGGGTTACATTCATCACTTCCAAGGAACCTGAGTTGTTAGCAAGGTTGAGCTTGATATCTTCGGGACCTGTCAAACTGATATATCCTTTGTGTTGGTTACCAAAATTCCATCCACCCATACTTTCTCCTACCACTTCAATCTTAAGCTTAGAGCCGGATTTGCGGTACCTGACTTCCATGCCACTGCTTTCAGAAGCTTCAAGATAGGCGTTGAGATAAACTTCCGCATCTCCACTCCTACCTTCATAAGTTACTTCCAAAAACCTGCCATCCAACTCTATTTCTTCGATATCTGTAAAGGTTTCCTCATAGTCCTTGGTGACGGTTTTCTCCGGTGCAAAACAGGAGACCAGAAGAAAACCGCTCACCAAAATCAATCCAATCTTTTGCAAAGATTTATACATTGTCATTAGTGTTTGCATGTGGAGCATAACTTCCACCATTGGACATCATGTTCAAAGTTTCATGTGCTACCCTGATGTTGTATTCGTAGGCAAGACTTTTGTAATTGACCAAATCGACGATGGTACCTATAAAACAAAGACCGACGGTCAATAAGTAAAGTATACCTAATCCTATCTGTCCGAGGACAAACCTGTGCAGTCCGGCAAATCCAAAGAAACCCAACAAACAAAGGATCAATATCATTTGGTTGTCTTTTCTTCTTGCACGGTAAACCTGTGCAAACAAATTTGCCTGGTCGTCATCCATGTTTTTCAAAATTCCCTGGATGTAACCCAATTCCATTCCTTCCAATTCAGGAAGATGTCTCAATACATTAGCCATAGTGATTAGTAGTTTTTAAGTTTCTGATCAATTCGAAGATTCGGTAACCGATTGCAGCGAAAGCAAACATCGCCAGCGGATGCATGGACCATGATGCTTTGATGTCCCCTTTGGTCAACAGACTCATGGCCCTTCCCAATCCACAGCCCGGACACCAATGGAAACCAAGGTTGTCCAAAGGGCAAAGCGTGAAGTGTTGGGCGCCATAAGGATCGATCAGAAGGATTCCTATCAGGGCCCCTATCCAAAAGATCAGTTCCAAGGGAAAGCGTTGGAAAATGTTACCGATTTTTTTCATTTGATCAGTAAAGTACGAAAAGGATGCCATAAGGCAAAAACATCGTTTTTAACCTTAATTAACGTTTTATGTATTCAGGCTTGACCCGAACACGGACAAAAAGTGTACGATTATGAACGGGTGATCACAGGGATATTCAGAGTAAGTTCTTCACCAAATCTCATCTTGCTCTGTGCTAAAAACTGCTGTCGGGTTTTCCGATAGTTGGATTTCAATCCTCCTTGTTGCACAAAACTCAAATCCAGAATCAAACCATACAGACCTTTGGGTAATTTGACCTTTTGGGATATACCAACCGCCTCTGAAGCTTCTTTGCCCAAAAAATAAGCAACCATTGTTTCTGAAAAAGCAGTCAGGTTTTGATCGGGTATATTCTTTTCAAAAAATCTCAGTAATGAGCGAGTGAGGATTTCACCTGCTTCAGATGGTTTTAAGTTTCTTTTTCGGATCAACTTTTCCATTTCATAAGCCTCCTTGGCTGTTTCAGGCCAATAATCTGTATCAATGCCCAGATAATGACCAATGATTTTCCAATAATGCAAAATAGCTTCATGCACTTCTGTTCCAGGAAATTTGTCCAGTTTTTCCATCCCACGCATCACCATCAAGCTAAAGGCAAGATTGGTACCCATCAGGTCTTCCTGATTGATTGGGATTCCCCATTCAGGCTGCCAATCTTTGGCATAATGAATGACAAAGTACCTGCTAAAAGCATGGATCAGACGAACCTTTGCAATCGTCAATAAGGATTGATTGTCATCCAGAAATGTTCCCGGTCTAAAACTGTCCAACAAAAAAAGAGCTGTTTCTGAAAGTCTTCTACCAATATCTTCAATGATCCTTTTTGACCTGATCAAAACCTGTGCACCATCTGCGAAAGCGTAACAGTAAGGAAGTGAGTAAAAACCCAATAAGGACAAATACAAATTTGATTCCTTGTCGAAAAAGCCCTGGGCAATCTTTACCTTGTTGGGATTGATAAAATCAGGTTTTTGGGAAAATGATAGAAAATAACTTTGTGCTGCTTCCGGGAATTGCATCAACTCATTTTCTTCCGGCAAATTTTCCCAACTGTTGATGGCAATACATAGATCAGGACTTTTGATCAGCAATTTAACCGCCTCATCGGCCAATTCATCTACCCTATTTCTCAGATAGTTAAAATTCTTGTCGGTATATAAACTCAATTTTTCCACACCAATCTAACCTCCATTTTGTAATTTAGTTTTTGATTTGAAATGATTACTTATGAACCTGATTAAATCCTTGATTGCTTTATCCTTTTTCTTGCTCCAAATATCGGCTTTCTCACAGACTTCTACGGATTTAATTGTTGTGGATGTCAAAGTTTCCGGCAGTAAATTAACCATTACTGAAGGTACTGAATTCTTGATAACAGACAGGCCTCTTTATGACAACCAACCTGCTTTTATCAATGATATTCAGATGGCCTTTTCCGCAGCCGATGAAAAAGGAAACCATGATATCATCATTTATAACTTTGAGTCAGGCAAATTTACCAACCTGACCAAAACACCTGACCTGAATGAATTCTCCCCTTCTCTCACAGATTGTGGGCTTTATGTGTCGGCAGTAACCGTCGAAGATGATGGAAAACAAAGACTTTGGCTCTACCCCACCAATTTCGGTGAACCTGAATTATTGTATGATGATATCGAACCTGTTGGGTATTATGATTGGTATGACAACAAGGCCGCCATGTTTGTACTCGGCCAACCCAACACATTGGTTTACCCTTACAGCAAATCAGAGGTGCTTACCATCAGCGAAAATGTAGGAAGGGCTATTAAAAAAAGGCCGAAAACCAGCATCATCACCTATGTTGACAAAAATGATTTCAAAGAAATAGCAGGGGAAAAAGCTTTTGCCATCATGGGCTTTGACCTTGAAAAAAGAGAGCTAATAGAGTTTGGTTACACCATTGCAGGTGCTGAAGATTTTATATGGCTGAACAAAAACTTACTCCTGATGGGTAAAGGAGATGATCTATACGTCAAAAAACACAATGAGAACACTTGGAGAAAAGCAGGTGAAATCATTGTCCCCGGCTACAAAAACATCAGTAGAATGGCTTATACTGATAAGTTGGGGAAATTAGTGGTGGTGATGGAGAGGGTTGAAGATTGAGTACTAGGTACTAAGTACAAAGTACCAAGTATAAGGTTAGTAGTCAGAAAAGGTTCCGTCATGCAGAATGAGCCGTTCGAAATCAAAACTTCCCTCCATGTATCTTGGTTCCTCTATACTCGGGACAAGCTTTTCATCTTGGTTCTTGGTTCTTGCATCTTGGTTCTTAAATCTCACGTCTCACGTCTCAAGTCTAAAAAAAATGTACTTCCTCCAACATATATCTCTACCAACCGGAACCAGGTCAAGCTTTCCATTTTCCCTTCCTGCCTTCAAAAACTTTGAAAGCATGCAGTTTGAAAGTCCTATTACTGTCTTTGTTGGAGAAAATGGGTCAGGCAAATCTACCTTATTGAAAGCCTTGGCCATCAAGCTAAATCTCCCTGCTATAGGAAGCAGTGATTTGGAGTCAGATGAGACGCTGAGTGAAATCAAGGAATTCGGGGAAAGCATCAAAACCAGATGGACCAACAAAGCTTATAGAGGCTTCTTTTTCAGGGCGGAAGATTACTTCGGCTTTGTCAAAAGATTGAAAAACCTTGACCAAGAACTCAAGGGAGATATTGTGGACTTTGAAAAAAGACTGAGTGGAACAGGATTGAAGTTGGCAGTTGGGGCAGTTCTTGGTCAAAAAGAGGCACTGTTGAGAAAATACGGAGATTTAACGCAAGTTTCACACGGAGAAGGTTTTTTAAAGGTATTGCAAGGTCGATTACAAGCTGAAGGAATCTACCTGATCGATGAACCTGAAGCGGCACTTTCTCCACAGCGGCAATTGGCATTGTTTTCCTTGGTCAAAAATCTGGCTGAAAATAATGGATGTCAGTTTATCATCGCTACCCACTCCCCCATTTTAATGACTCTGCCGAACGCCACCATTTACCAGTTCGCTGATACCATTCAAAAAGTCAGATTTGATGAAACAGAACACTTTACCATCATGAAAAACTTTCTGAATAATCCGGAGGCTTTTTTGAGGTATTTGTAGGGAAGAAATATAAAGAGAATGTCCTCACTGAAAAAGATGTCAAATAAAACTCATTTCAATAGACTTTGCGTTCCACATTTCGGTGAATAGGGTTTATATTCCAAAATAGACTCTGTGACCGAAATTTACTCTCTCGTTGCCTTCATACCCCGGGCGACGGTGCTTGGAGCTTGGTAGAAGCCGAAATATATCACGTAGCACCTTGTGCCCGGGGCTACGGATATCAAGCCCCTACAGGGCTGCTTCTATAAAACTTTAATTTAAAAAATAGCCTTAATTTGGTAGGGTCGCGGGCAGGAAGACAATGGACCGGGCCAGCACAGGCCTTGCGCGTGGATAGGATTCCATTGTCTAGATTTTTTTGTTACTTTTTGTATCATGACAAAAAGTAAGAGAATTGATGGAAGAAAAATGCAGAGAATGTCACTCACTGAAAAGAACATAAAAAAAATCTACGAAGACGTTTTGTGTTCCAAAATCAACTTTCTGATTTAAGTTCCTTAAGGCCTTACCATCAAATATTCATAAGTACTTTGCAACCCCAAGGGTATGCCCAAAGTCCAATAAAGCAACAAAAACGAAGTCCAAATGACCAACAAGGCAAGCGAATACGGAATCATCATCGAAACTAAAGTCCCGATTCCAGTAGTTTTGACATATCGCTGACAGAAAACCACAATCAAAGGAAAGTAAGGTAGCAAAGGTGTGATGATATTGGATACAGAATCCCCTACCCTATAAGCCGCCTGCGTCAAATCGGGCGATATCCCCAATTGCATCAACATCGGAACAAAGATCGGACTGATCAATGCCCACTTGGCGGAAGCTGATCCTACCAAAAGATTGACAAAAGCTGTCAACAGCACTATTCCTACAATGGTAATTTGAGCAGGTAAATCAAGTGCCTGAAGGAAGTTTGCACCTTTCAATGCCGTCAAAGCTCCGATATTTGATTTCCCAAAGGCATCAATAAACAAGGCACAGAAAAATGCCATCACAATATAATATGCCATACTGCCCATTGCCTTACTCATCGAAGCGACCATGTCCTTCATGCTTTTATAGGTACCCGAGGCAAATCCATAAACCAATCCAGGTATCCAAAATAAGATAAATATCAAGGGAACAATGGACCTCATCAAAGGTGCATCCCTAGAAGTAATTTCACCAACGGGATCCCTTAAGGCAGAATCCTGGGGATAAGCCCAAAAAAACAAGGCTGCAAAACTGACCATCATGGTCATAAATGCAATCCAGAAGGCTTTCTTTTCTCTGGAATTCAGAGTTTCCATTTTGGGGATGTCATCCATGTTTTCATCCACCATCACATTTTTATTCAACCTTGGTTCGATGACCCTGTCCGTCAAATACCAGACAACACTGATCACCACCACACTCGATAAACCTGTGAAGTAAATATTATTGAGTGGGTTTAGGGAAATATCTGCATCCAAAATCTGGGCAGCGGATTGTGTGAAACTCTGTATCAAAGGATCTATGCTGGAAGGAATAAAGTTGGCACTGAATCCACCGGAGACCCCTGCAAACGCCGCTGCTATGCCTGCCAAAGGATGTCGACCCGCTGCATAAAAAATCACACCTCCCAATGGGATGACCAATACATATCCTGCATCAGCAGCGGTATGGCTGACAATTGCCACCAAGACCAAAATCGGGGTTAGCAATATCGTTGGAGTAACTCCCAACAAAAACTTTAATCCTGCATTGATAAATCCTGAATGTTCGGCTACTCCCACTCCCAACATCGCCAAAAGCACCACTCCCAAGGGTGGAAAGTTGATAAAGACTCCAGTCATATTGGCCAGAAAAGAAGCAAACTGTCGGCCTGTCAGGAGATTCTGCACCCTTAATTCCCCTCCGGTCCTGGGATCCACTGCACCAAAATCTATAGGGGAAAGCATTGCCGATAAAACCCAAGTCAGCAACATCAGCATCAAAAACAAAATGGCCGGATCAGGTAGCTTGTTTCCTGCCTTTTCAATAAAATCCAAAAATCTATCCAAAAAGGTTTTCGATTTGTTCTGCATATTGCTCATAAAGGATTAAATTGGGTATCATCAAAAATAAGAAGCCTTTATTGTTTTCAAATCATTTGTTCAACTCTTTTCGACTCAAATATGGAAATTGAATTTAAAACTCCCCCAAAAGAAGTAGAAAATGAAATCAAAGAATTCAGCGAATTTCTGGATGATCTGATTCCTGCAAAAAAACTGGACAAAAATGTCCTGATATGTACTTGGAATATTCGGATTTTTGGTGGATTAACCATGGATTGGGAGGCTTCCGACGAGCAATCGCCCAAAAGAGACTGCCATTCTTTGTTGTGCATAGTAGAGATTATTAAAAGATTTGACATCATTGCTGTACAAGAGGTAAGGGGCAACATCAAAGCCCTCAGAGAAACCATGCAGCTTCTGGGGCCTGATTGGAGTTTTTTGATGACCGATGTCACAGCCGGTTCAAAAGGCAATGATGAAAGGTTGGCATTTATATTTGACAATAGGAAAGTAAAACTCTCCGGTCTAGCCTGTGAGATCGTCATCCCTGATGATGTTCTGGAGAAAAACAAAGCTATCCAATCGGATGCGTTACAGAGACAATTTGCAAGAACACCATATGGGGTCAGTTTTCAGGTCGCAGGAAATACTTTTGTTTTATTGACGCTTCATGTACTTTTTGGAACAAAATCGCCTGATAGGATTGCTGAAATTCAGGCCATAGCAGATTGGATTTCCAAGTGGGCCAAGGAACTTAACTCTTGGAGCCACAGCTTGATCACTTTAGGAGATTTTAATGTTGTCAAAAACGGAGATCCCACCTATGAAGCATTTGTCTCATCGGGCCTCTATGTCCCTGATGACCTGCAGGAAATCGACAGAACCATTTTTAAAAAGACTTATTCATTTTATGACCAAATTGCATGGTTTGAAGACAATATATGCCTCAAATACACCAAGGGTGGTATTGTGGATTTTAGAAATAAAGTCTTAAAAAATAGGAATTATAGTCTCTCTCAGCTTTCTTACAGGATTTCGGACCATTTTCCACTTTGGGCTGAATTTCTAACACGATAAACCAATTATATTGAAAAAATGAAAAAATCAATCTGCCTTTGTTTAATTTCAATTTTGACTCCATTGTTCATCCAAGCACAGATCGTTGACAAAAAATCAATTGTAGCCAAAAAAGCTGAATTGGTAAAAGTAGGAGACGGCTATTCATTCACAGAAGGTCCTGCTGTACATCTAAATGGAGATGTCTTTTTCACTGATCAGCCCAATAATAAAATCATCAAATGGTCTGCAACAAGAAACGAGGTAAGTGTTTTCATGGAAGAATCAAGCAGGTCCAACGGGATGTATTTTGACAGAAATAAAAACCTGATCACTTGTGCTGATTTGGATAATCAAGTGGTGTCTATAGATGAAAAAGGAAATATCGAAGTCCTGATCGAGAGCTTTCAGGGCAAAAAATTAAATGGTCCCAACGACCTTTGGATTTCTCCTTATGGAGGGATGTACATCACAGATCCTTTGTACAAAAGACCTTATTGGGAAAGAGATCCTGAAATGCAACAAGATGGAGAGCATCTGTATTTTCTTTCTGCTGACAAAATACAGTTTTTCAGGGTAGACGAAACCTTAGTCAAACCAAACGGGGTGGTTGGAACCTATGACGGCAAAAAACTTTATGTCGCTGATATTGGTGCCAACAAAACTTATGTTTATAACATTGAGGAAGATGGATATCTTACCAATAAAAAACTCTTTGTGGAAATGGGTTCTGATGGAATGACCATAGACAACAGGGGGAATGTCTATCTGACAGGCAAGGGGGTTACGGTTTTCAATCAAAAAGGAGTTCAGATAGCCCATATTCCCATAGAAGAAAACTGGACCTCAAACGTGGTCTTCGGCGGCGCAGAACGTAAAACACTTTTCATCACGGCAATGGGCTCAGTGTACACACTTCAGATGAAGGTGAGAGGGGTTTGGTGATAGAAGCGTTGGTGATAGAAGCGAGAAACTAGAAGCGAGAAGCGAGAGACAAGAACCAAGAGACAAAGCCTGTCCCGAGTATCGGGGAAACAAGACAACCTTTGTTGATATAATATTGAAAACTTTTATTGGATCAATTGTTGAAAAGGGCTTTTCCTTGTCATTTCGCCAGCCTGCCGTGGCAGGAACGTAGAAGCCTGGCCGTGGCGGAAGAAATCTTTTGCTCCTGTATTAAGGTTTCCAGACCTCTCCTATCGCAAAAATGAAATAAATCGAAGCGTCCGTCATGCTGATCCCGATAGCTATCGTGGAGAAGCATCTCCCGAGGTTCTTGGAAAGGTTGGTTTTGACCAAATGGGTTAAGTTTTTTCAAGTTATTCAACTGTCTAATTGTACCGCTGGAGCTCCCTCGTGCCCTACCAATGACATACTTGAAAATTGATGGTTTAGAACTACAAATAGCATTCAAATCTATTAAAGAACTTTGCCTTGTCACCTCGACGTCAGGAGAGGTCTGCGGCCCACTAGGATGTCATTTCTTTTCTGAACATTTTCAAAATGTTAGGGACCCGGGATGACGAGTAACCTGATGTCATTGCCTATTCTGAGCATTTTTAATAATGTTGGTAACTCGAGGTGAAAAGGATAAGTTTTTTTAATTAGCTGTCCTTGTTTTGATGGATCGCTATTGGCATTTAACCTCCCTTGGTTCTTGGCTCTTTTTTCTAGCCACTTAACTCTAATCTCTCGGTTCTCGGCTCTCGTCTCTCGTCTCTTGGTTCTTGTCTCTTGATTCTTAAATCTAAATTCTAAATTCTAAATTCTAAAATTCCACCCCTACCACTTAATCTCCTCCAACCCCTTCTCCCTCAAATAGGCATTCGCCTTTGAAAAATGACCACAGCCCAAAAATCCCCTATGGGCGGAAAGCGGACTGGGATGGGGGGCGTGGAGTTTGAGATGCTTGTTGTCTGAGATAAATGCAGCTTTTTTCTGCGCATAGGCACCCCAAAGCATAAATACCACATTGTTCTTTTCCTTGTCAATTTGTTGAATCACGGCATCAGTAAACTGTTCCCAGCCTTTCTGCTGATGTGAACCTGCTTGATGGACCCTAACAGTAAGTGTCGCGTTCAACAATAAAACACCTTGATCTGCCCATCTTGTCAAATCCCCATGAGAGGGCATAGACTGGTCTAAATCCCTATTGATTTCTTTGAAAATATTCAGTAAACTCGGTGGAAAAGGTATTCCCTCTCTTACTGAAAAAGAAAGCCCATGCGCTTGACCCGGACCATGGTATGGATCTTGTCCCAATATGACGACTTTAACTTTTTCCAATGGACAATGCCGAAATGCATTAAAAATCTCACTTCCTTTGGGATAAACCACCTGTTCTTGATATTCCTTTTTTACAAAATCAGTCAATCCAGTGAAATATGGTTTGGAAAACTCACTCTCAAGGACTTTTTTCCAAGATTCTTCAATTTTAACATTCATTTTACAACGAAACTAATTGGATTTTTAAGATTAAGCTTTACTTTTAAAGCTCTAAAAAGCCAAACTTAACAAAACAATGGTAACAGCCATCACCGAAGGTATAAAAGTGACAGTTGAAGCTACGTATCAGGCTGAATTTTCAAGTCCTCACCAACACCACTTTGTTTTTACCTACAAAGTAAATATTGAGAACAAAAGCCCCCACACGATGCAACTGATGCGCAGGAAATGGGAAATCTATGATGCCGGTGATACCTCAAAAGTAGTTGAAGGGGATGGTGTTGTCGGACAACAACCAATCCTCGAACCCGGAAACAATCATGAATATGTATCAGGATGCAATTTAAAATCCGGTTTGGGTAAAATGAGGGGATCATATTTTATGGAGAAGCTATTTGACGGAAAACAAATAGAGGTTAAAATACCTGAATTTCAGTTGATTGCAGATATTTTTGACAATTGATATTGAGAGGTTATCTTTTTCCTTTTTTTGCTTATTTTAAATATTGGCTGATCAAAGAAGGCAGGTATGCCATTCAATCACCCCAAATTTATGAACTATATAATGGTCTCTTGATTTTTGTTAAGGAATCTGTCAACAGGGACTTGGACTTGGAGGAAATCAGAAATTTACTTTTGAATGATCATGAAATACTCCACATAGATGACTTTGGCGCAGGTTCCAAAAAACTTAAAAGCACCTATAGAAAAACCTCGTCAATCACCAAATACAGCACGAGTTCCAAAAGATATTCGAAGCTATACCAATATTTTTGTACTCGCACCCCTGCGAAGGTTGTTGTAGAACTGGGTACATGTGTCGGAATCAACACCCGTTACCTTTCAAGAGTAACCAAGGGCCGATTGTTTACTTTCGAAGGCTCCGATAGCTTATGGAAAAAAGCCCAAGAAAATAAGATTCCCGAAAATACCCAATACATCCGTGGCACTATCGATGAGACCCTTCCAAGAAAGCTTTATGAAATAGAGATGGTCGATTTTGTGCTTATAGATGCCACCCATACCTATGATGCCAGCTTATTGTATTTTCGATTCATTCTACCCTACATTCAGGATAGCAGTATCATTGCTTTAGCCGACATACACTGGTCAGCAGGAATGTCTGCTGCTTGGGAGAAAATCAAGAACCACCCAAGGGTGATAGTAAGTCTTGACTTTTATGAATGCGGCTTATTGATTTTTGACAAAAAATTTACAAAAGCCGCCTACGTTCTGGAATATTGAGCTTTCCTGAGCATGAAAAACAATTCCGACCCAATTCTTGGTGGAATACTATTCCTGCATGGTTCCAATTTCATGATTTCAAACTCCCTACTGAACAATTTCTGGTATTCTTCCCTATCTCCCCCGAATGGAGGGCCTTCTTTTTCAAAATCAATTCCAAATAAAACCCCAACCAGTTTCCCATTTGGCTTCAGCAATTCTTTCATTTTATTGACATACTCAATGCGTAGAATTGGAGGAAGTGCACAGAAAAAAGTCTGTTCTAGAATAAGGTCGTACTGTCCTTCATGTTCAAAAAAATCCTGATGGTGAATTTGATCTTTTGGAAAATCCAGACATGTCTCTTCAAACCTTTTGAGTGGAGTTTGAGAAATATCTAAAATATGAACGCTTTTGAAACCATTTTCAAATGCATAAATTACTTCATGTCCATTGCCAGCACCTGGGATGAGTATTTTTATTTTTTTATTGATTAATTGGTCTAAATATTGCTTTATGGGCAAAGTCACCTCACCTGCATCCCACGCAGTTGATTTATTTAAATATCTAGTCGTCCAATATTTCTCATCCAGGAGGTTATTCGTCATAAAATTTATTATTTTGGGTAAAATTACAACTTAAACATTTATGGAAACCAATCCTCAAAAAGTCAAACGCAGTGACAATGGAAAAAACATTCTGATCATTGTATTGATTATCCTTGTCATCATTAGTGGCATCAAGCTTTACACAGATCATTTGGACAAGACCAGAAAGTCCGAGGAGATTCTGATTCTTTCAGAAGACAACAACGAACTCAACAGAAGAATTGATTCGATGACTTACCAATTAGATCTGAGAATCAACGAAATCAACAAATTGGGAGGGGATATCTCAAGTCTTGAAGAAATCAAAAATCAACTGACTGCAGAAAGAAATCTAGATAGAAAACGCTCCGCCGAAGAAATCTCTGCTTTGAATAGGAGAATAGCAAATTATACAACTACACTCCAGGAAAAAGATGAGGAAATCATCCGTCTCAGAGAAGTCAATCAGCAGCTGTTTGCAGAAAATGAAGACCTGAAAACTACCCAGGCTGAAATCCAAGATGAAGTGGTCCAACTAAATATGAGCAAACAGGAACTACAAGAGAAGGTGGATATTGCTGCCCGCTTAAAAGCTGAAAATATAGTCGTTGCTGCTGTCAATACAAGAGGTCGGGAAAGAGAAGATGGCTTCCGAAACAGGCAATTGGAAAGATTAAAAGTAACTTTTAATTTGGCTGATAACAAAGTTGCCAATCAAGGTCCAAGAGATGTGTATGTTCAGGTTATTGCTCCAAACAATCAACCCATCTTTGATGTAGCAAGAGGCTCAGGTACATTTACCTTAGATGGTAGGGAGGAATTCTTTACCGTACACCAAGATATACTTTTTGACAATACCCAGCAGGAACTTACCTACTTCTATGAAAAAGGAAGTAAGTATGTTGCAGGTATCTATGAAGTCAGAATTTATGTGGATGGCTATCAGATCGGAACAAAAAGTTTTGAGGTGAAGTAAGAATGAATCTGATGGCAAATCCTTTGTCATTTCGCCTGTCTGCTGTGGCAGGACGTATTAGCCAGTGCACCGTAGCAGAAGAGATCTGTCATTCCGTAGGGTTTTTATACATCACTCCCGTAGTGTTGAAAAGATTGAGGGGGCAAGGAAAAGTCTTAAAACCATTTCTCCAACCCTTATACCCCATTTCTTTTCTCCATCTATTTGGATAAAAACGATAATTCCTCTACTTTTGCGGTCTGTTTAAAAAAAACAAAGCAAATAAATAATTATGTTCCAGAAAAATTATGAGACGGTATTCATCCTTACTCCCGTTTTGTCTGATGTTCAGATGAAGGATACCGTAGACAAGTTCATTAACTTGTTAAAAACTGAGGGGGCAGAAATCATCAATGTTGAAAATTGGGGCCTTAAGAAAATGGCTTACCCAATTGAGAAAAAAAGTACTGGTTTTTACGTATTAGCAGAATTTCTCGCAGCTCCAACTTTAATCAAAAAATTCGAAGTTGAATTGAGAAGAGATGAAAAAGTAATGCGATTCCTGACTACTGCTCTTGATAAACATGCAATTGTTTATGGAGAAAGAAGAAGAAAAGGTGAATTTAACAAGAAAACAGAAGCTAAGGAGGAGCCAGCACAATGACACTAAGGAATGAACCGATCAATCGAGTAGAAAACAGAAAAAAATACTGTAGATTCAAAAAGCACGGGATCAAATACATTGATTACAAAGACCCTAACTTCCTTTTGAAATTCGTCAATGAACAAGGGAAAATCCTTCCTAGAAGATTGACTGGTAACTCAGCCAAATATCAAAGAAAAGTGGCCAATGCCATTAAAAAGGCAAGACACTTGGCATTGTTGCCTTTCGTGACTGACGGTTTGAAATAATCCGTTCTTGTTCAATTCATTCATATTTAACATTGTACGACGATGGAAATTATTCTTAAAACAGACATAAAAGGACTTGGATATAAAAATGACATGGTAGATGTCAAGCCAGGTTATGGTAGAAATTACCTGATCCCGCAAGGCTATGCAGTGCTGGCTACAGGTTCAAACAAGAAGATTCTTGCTGAAAATATCAAACAGGCTGCACACAAAGCAGAAAAAATCAAAACAGAAGCTGAAAACGTTGCAGAAAAGCTTTCTGAAATGACCTTGGAAATCAAAGCAAAAATCGGTGATTCCGGTAAAATTTTCGGTAAAGTAACCACACTTCAGATATCTGATGCACTAGCTTCCAACGGTATAGACATCGATAGAAAGAAAATCTCCATCAATGTTCCTGTTCAGGGTGCCGGAGAGTTTGAAGCTGAAGTAGACCTTCATCGAGAAGTGAAAAGCTTAGTAAAATTTGTAGTTGTAGGAGAATAATTCACCTCAACGCTGTAAACAAAAAAGGCTTTCAAATTGAAAGCCTTTTTTGTTTAAAATTCTAATCAGAAGATTAATTAAGAGCTATTTTCTCCAAATCTTCAACCAGTTTTTTGGCAACAGCCTTGCTGTTTTGCTCTCTCTTAGCTTTTAGAAGATCCAAAGCCTTTTTGCTTTTTTCGATAACTCCAGCAGGATTGTTGTCTGCTACATAGCTATTCCAGCACCAAGAAAGCTCTGCATGAAGCTTCTCATCTAATTTCAATTTTTCAAGCTTCTCTAATGTTGAAACAATTGTTTTTTCAGAAATTTTAACTGACATAATATTATTAATTTTGGTTTAAATTCGATTTCTTCTTTGTCTTAAATCCAGCACAAAACAAAAGTAAATTTTCCATAAATACAAAATAATGAGATGTTTAGTAATATAAATTCAAAATTCAATCGATTTCGTTAGCATTATTTGGTTAATTTTTTTTAAGTTATATTTATAGTTAAGAATTTTAGTGAAAAATTATGGAAAGAAAGCAGAGTCTTCAAGAGGAATTTGCCAATAGTATTACACATGGATTTGGTATTTTATTCAGTGTGATAGCAATTGCTTTGTTGGTAACATTCTCTGTCCTCAATGGAGACACCCTTCATATTGTCAGCTGCAGCCTTTTTGGAGGGTCTATCCTATTGTTGTATACCTTTTCCACCCTTTACCATGCAACACAGCAAGAAACCATTAAATCATGGCTGAGAACCTTCGACCATATCGGTATATATTTTCTGATCGCAGGTACATATACTCCATTTTTACTTCTAGGGGTACAAGGCACCTATGGTTGGGTATTTTTTGGAATTATTTGGGGGCTGACTGCATTTGGTGTAGTCTTCAAAATATTTTATACGCATAGATTCCCAAAAGCTTCATTGATACTATACCTAGCTATGGGGTGGATGGCTGTATTTTTGGTGAGGCCCTTATTGGAAACACTCTCTACTCCTACCCTCACCATGATTGCCGCAGGGGGTATCAGCTACACCATAGGCACCATTTTCTATGTCCGTCAAAAAATGAGGTTTGCCCATATGATATGGCATTTATTTGTTTTGGCAGGTACCATACTCCATTTTATTGCTATCATGTACATGATAACTGGTAAATAATTTTCCACTTTTATCTCTGACTTTAAAGCAATTAAAATGTTTAGTCAAAAATCTTACAAATCAGACTTGGATAAAAAAGAAAGTACCCCTACATTTGTGGCACCTTAAAAGAAGGGAATAGTAAAACAATCCAAAATTGACCGATGGTGTAACTGGCAACACGTCTGATTTTGGTTCAGAAGAGTCCAGGTTCGAGCCCTGGTCGGTCAACAATTGTAAAGTCCAAGTTCTGATGAACTTGGACTTTTTTGTTATTAGCAATTCTGATGGAAAGAGATTTAAGATAAGCAACACCAAGACCATCCAAAAAGAAAGTACCATGAAGATTTTTTTCCAGATACAGATTTCTACTATAATGGTAATTGATGCTCGTCAATCAGATGCCGAGTGTGCTATTTCCCAATTGCTTGATAGTTTTTGAATTTAATTTATCCTTTTATAATTTGCAGAAACATCGTCTAAGCTCCTTTGGATTTCATTTCGAAGTTCTTGAATATTCAGTGAATCAAGGGTCGTGTTTGAAACTTCGATTTCTCTATTATCAGGGGTCATTAAATGTGCTCTAGCTTTTAGCGAGCCTTCCTCAGAAAAGTATACGATCCGATATTGATGACCTTCCCATGGTTTCCATGATTCTGCACCTGAATTTTGAGCATTGATATGATTGAAAGACGAATTGGATATAGCTTCTAAATTACGGTCCTCCCTAAATTTTACCCAGTCTTCCTCACCAAAATCCTGAATAACAACAAATTCCCCATCATCATCCATATTACTGAAACTATCTAATTGGCGATTATCTTGATCTCTTGGGATTTCGATATTGGTAGGATCATGATCATTGTTTAACTGTTCGGTGTCCTTAGATCCCAAGGAATTAGGGTCACAGCCAAAGATGATCATACCGATCACAGCTAAATAGATTATTCTAAGTGGTTGTTGATTTAATTTTAACATAACAATTTATTTAGTCTTCAATGATTTACAGACCTATTCTGTTTTCATTATTACAAAGACCAAAATTATTCCATTTAAAACATTGAAATCGGGTGAATCAAAATTCAAAAAATCAGAAGTGAAATTACATCGATCTAATAACCGTACAATACATCTAATAGCACAATGATGTAAAAACAGATTGGTTAAAGGAAAAAAAAATCGAAGACCAACTTAGATTATTTTTAAAAACAACTGTTACCAATGTACCCCATCTGAAAACCAAATTGTTACATCACATTGTTAAAAAACGATTTTTTTTATTCATATCACCTAGCTTATCCTATTTCAAGCTATTCGGGAATTTGTGCTACCCTCACAAATTAACCTAAAAAAGCCAACTATGTGATATTCAGCTATGATTACATGGACTTATGTAACAGCGATATTTGGCTAAAGAATTTTTTTTTTAAAAAATATTTTACAAACGGTATATCCGCTTCAAGTCTTTTATTTTGGATTACTTGATCAGTTAAATGTCATTTGGCACAAGATGAAACCTAAGCTTATAGTGAATTGGTTAAAGCGGATAAAATTGCCTTTTTTTTAATGGTTTTGATGTTATATTTATATCATTAACACCCAGTTATAACATTGCTAAGAAGAATCACCCCATTTTTCCGGCAATACAAATCTTAAGAAAATGAAAACCAAACTGACCATCATTTTAGCTTTGGGATTACATTTCATATTGCCGATACATCAGGCTTTTGCACAAAGTTGTACCCAAAATAATATTGTTGCAGAAAGTTTTACTTTGCGTGACGCAAATGGCAACCCTTTTTCACCCAATGATGATTATGAAATCGGAGATGCAGTGACAGGGCAGATATTTGTGACTTTTTCGGGTAGTTCGACCAATGCTTATTCTTTAAAAACCACCTATGATGTCTATATTAATGGGGTGTTAACTGTCACCCAAGGGTACGCCTGTCTGTTTAACCAGCAAAAAGTTGCTCTCGACACTCCTGTATTTGTCAATAATTTTACTTGGAATTGGGGAGATGTCGTAGAGGTGAGGAATGTCTATGTTCGGTGGTCAACTAACAGCAACTCTACCTGTTCTGAAGTCAGTGATGGCAATTCACAATGTTATTATAGTGCAGATGGATTTGTCGCAGCTGTGCCCTTGTTTCCTGAATTCAGTTATGTAGCTTCTTATTGCGATCCCCTAGTACAGTTCAATGACCTTACTGTAGGTGGATATTCACCCTATAGTTTTGCTTGGGATTTTGATGGATTGGGAATTTCTACCGTTCAAAACCCCTCCTTTAGTTTTCCTCAACCGGGAAGTTATGAGGTAACGCTTACTACTACTGACAATAGCGGGACTGTGAGGGCAGTAACCCAAACAGTCACCATACCGGTGTTTGATATTCAGGTTGAGATAACCCCTAGCAAAATCAATTCAAATAATGGTTCCATAAAAGTTGATGTCAGTGGGGGAAATGCTCCGTATTCAATTGCATGGCAAAGTGACCCATCAGGATATTCAGGTTCAGTATCAGGGATAGACAGTTCTTATACCATCAACAATCTCCCTTCAGGAAACTATTCAATTACTGTTACCGACGCTATAGGATGTACTGTTACAGAAAATTACTTTTTGGAGTGGTCCTCGATTCTATCACAGAAGTGGGATTCATTCGAAGCCAAATTGAGTCAAAATAATCGGAGTGTCAAGATCGAATGGATTACAACTTTGGAAAAATATCCCTGTAAATATTATATCGAAAGATCCATAGAAGGTATCTCAAATTTTAAAGATCTAGGTAGTGTAAAAGGCTATGGTTACAATGAAGGTAGTGGAGTGTATGAATTTTTGGACCGTCACTTGCCTGCTATAGGCGGACGTGTCTACTACAGAATCAGGACCGAGGATGTCAATGATAAAGTCTATTTGAGCAAGGTTATTTCTATTTTGGTACCGGAACAAATAGAACAGAGAGAATCTGAATGGTTGGCCTACCCCAATCCAATAGCAGGAAATAGTCTGACCTTAAAATTTCAAGGCTTGCCAAGTAATCCAGACAATCAAGTTCAGATTTTCATTTCCTCCATTACCGGAAGTTTGCATAAATCAGTGTCAGTCAATCGACAAACAATAGTTTTGGATGAAATCATCAAGGATTTGCCAAAGGGTATTTTATTGGTTGAAATCATAGATGGTTACAAAAAGGAAACCATAAGAGTTGTAAAAAAATAATACCTGTATCGAATAATGGGGAAAATGAAATCTAGATTTGATTCTATCACCACCTAACTCTTCAATAAAAGCTTTTAATCTGTATGAAAAGTAAATCTTCCTTATCCTTAAGGGTTATATTACTCGTACTTCACCTAAATTATTTTGGTTTAGAGAACTCATATGGCCAAAAATGGGAACAAATTGAAAAAGAAACAATTTTTGTACAGACGGATTGGGACAATTCCAATGGACTTCCAGTAAATACTGTATTTAGAACAGTGCAAGACAAAAATGGATTTATTTGGATGGCAACCGAAGAAGGGCTTGTAAGGTTTGATGGTAGGACATTTAAGATTTTTGACCATAGGAATACTTCCCAAATCCAAACTGCAACATTCACCGATTTAATTCTTTCGAAAAAAGGAGGCATATATGCCGCTAATTCCATTGCATTGGTTTATGCCGAATTCAACGACTTTAAGGTATTTACCAACACAGAAGACCTGGGAACTTTTAGATTTACTGCAATTACGGAAACCGCTACAGGTAAAATATTTTTAGGAACACAAAACGGTAATTTGATTCTATTCGACGGTCAGGACTTCAGGCAAATCAATTCCCCTGAAAATTTTAAAATCGGATATATTCGGGAATTGATTGCCTTTGAAGATCAAATCCTCATTGGTGGATTAAATGGTTTTTATTCCTTTGATATGAGTTCAGGCAAATTCTCTTCCTATGAGCTTTTGACCAATCAAGATGTCAGGACTATTGCTGTTTCAACTGACAGGAAAATCTACATTGGGACAAGGCTTCATGGATTATACGTCTTGGAAAATGAAAACGTGAAAAAGGTTGAATTACCAACTAATTCGGGTTTCAAAAATATTACTGCACTTCAACATTCTACTATAGATGGTGGGATATGGATTGGTACAAGTGCTAATGGGATATATAAGATTCTTGATGATCAGTTGATTTCTTTTCCCAATATCGACTCATCTATGAATGAGATATGGGACATTTATGAAGATAATCAAAATGCCATTTGGATCAGTGGTCTGGGGATTGGTATTTCCAGGTTTGGAAAAAGCAATGTTGAAGTCATTGATGCAAAAGTAGGACTAAGCCACAGTGTCATCCTTACCACATTCCAAGACAGTGAAAAAGGGATATGGCTCGGCACTCCAGGAGGTGGTCTGAACCGGGTCACTGACGATGGGGTCATGAAGTTTTCAACACAAAATGGCTTAAGCCACGACCTTGTCTTGAGTATTGCACAAAGGGGTGATTATATCTACGTAGGAACTGGAAATGGATTGAATAAAATACACTTGCCCTCTTTGAAAATTGAGAAGGTTTACCATAGGCAAGATGGAATATTGGAGGGTGTAATTTATTCCTTGATGAAGGATTCAAAGGATAACATTTGGATCGGAACCATCAATGGCATTCTTCAGAAGCTAACTCCTGATGAAGAATTGAAAACCATCCAACTTGAAAGTGAGCTTATCAATGCTGAGATCATTTTTGGAATGGAAGATTCAAAAGGTGTCTTATGGTTTGGAACATATGGGAACGGTTTTTTCAGTGTAGATGAGGATGAAAACATTATGCATTTCCCTATCCACGAGAAAGCCCCCTCCCAAATGGCTACAGGTATTTGGGAAGACCCTGAGGGGGACTTGTGGATAGGAACTCCCGACGGTTTGCTTTCTTATACCAATGGAAAGTTTAAGATATTCGGGAAAAGCAATGGATTCCAATTTGAAACCATCTACAAAATGATTGCCGATGAAGATGGAATGTTATGGATAACTGGAAATCATGGAATTCAAGCGATGACTATCAGCCACTTGATGGTTCTTAAAAAATCAGATGACAAGGATTATAGGATTTCAACTACTCTAATCGATAAATCAGATGGCTTGTTGAATAATGAGTTTAATGGTGGCTTTCATCCTTCAGGCTGGAAATTGGATAACGGAAAAATCATATTCCCAAGTATGGAAGGGGCTATTATTGTGGATCCTCAAAACCTCAAAGCTCGCAGGGAAGTATCTGTCCCCTACATTGAAACTTTAAAATATGGGAACAATGAAATTGATTTTAAAAAAAATATCGAAGTACCACCTGGGATGACTTTTTTCAATATTAAATACGGAAATATAGAATTTGAAAAGCCACTTGCAATAAAATATTTTTATCGAATTAGAGAATTGGGTAATAATTGGATTGATAATGACAATAGAAATGTGGCCTATTTCTCAGGTTTACCACCCGGTAATTATGAGTTTCAGGTCAAATCCGAACAATTTGGAGAGTCTTCTGAAATTGCCTCAGTCAATTTTTCTGTAAAAGCATTTTTTTACCAAACGATATGGTTCAAAATTATTGGTTTAATCTCCATTTTTGTTTTGGGATATTTTGTCAAAACTTTGATAACCAATAAAAGAAATAAATTGGAATTGGAAGGTAAAATAAAATCACAGACAAGAGATCTGGAGCTCAAAAACCTCAGTCTCACCAAAGCCTTGGATAATGTAGAAAAACACAATAAACTGTTAGAAGATGTGGCTTGGACCCAATCCCACCAATTTAGGGGCCCCCTTTCAAAAATCATAGGAATGATTAGGGCTTTGAAGAATTATGAAAACTACCAAAATGTGAAACTCGATAAGCATGAAATTATGGAGGAGATTGAGGCTAGTTCTTTGGAGTTGGACAGAATTTTACGTGAATTAAATTCAAAATTGGAGAAGCAATATGAAAAACAATGAGAGAAATTTACCTGTCATTATTGTTGATGATGAACCGGGAATATTATTTCTTCATGAATTGATGGTGTCAGAAAGTAACCTGACAGATCAGATTTTCACATTTTCCAATCCCAAAGAAGGATTGGATTTTATAGTTAAATTATCAAATGACATCAACCCCATATTGGTCATTTTGGATATCAATATGCCTACCTTAAATGGCTGGGATATCTTGGACAAACTTGACAAATTAAATATACCTTCTCATGTCAATGTGATTATGGCCACTTCCTCTATTCATCAATCAGATAAAGATAAAAGTTCACACTACAAGAGAGTGAAAATGTTTTTTGAAAAACCAATTGATCTGGATGATTGCAATAGGATAAAGGCTGAACTTTTGCAATCATAGCAGTTAATAATTTTGATTGCTTAAATCCTTTCCTGGATAAAATTCACGCTATATTGTAATCCTTCCTTTTTACTTTTCTGTCAATTAAATCCCTAGAGGTTGGAAAGACCTCTAGGGAATTAATTCCTGACCTTGGGATTCTAAAAGCAATTATTCCCAAAGGTCTTTTTTTGCAGCGCAATTAAACATGGTGTTCTCAAAGATCACAAGGATTGAGCAAAAGTACGGATTTGTAAATACAAACGTATTCTGAATTTCAAACCTGTTCGAACTCAACTTTAATGTTTGTTAATATATCTTTTATTAAAATACCGTAAACCCACATACCATAACAACATCAAGATTACCATAAAATATTTATCACTTGAATCCACCATGGTATAGTCTTCTGATCTAAAGAACAACACTATTTCCAAAGAAATAAGGACTATCCCACACACCAGAAATATATAGGAAAGGATGTTGATAAATGGATAAGCTGAATTGTATTTTGACTTCTTCATTTCAATTTTTATTTATTCCTGACAATTATTTCAGACTCATTTCAAAATCCTTTCCTCTGAGATTAGCTGCCATCCATTTTAGGATTAAAAACAAGATCAATCCATTAAGGCCAAATAAAAGGGCATTTTCTACCAGAAAATCAAATTTTTCAAGAAGGTCCAATTTTGACTGAACTTTGAAAAAATCATACAGGCCGGAAAACAGCCTCAATATTCCGCCAAAGAGCAACAGGTAAGCAATCACATATAGCCCTTTTAGGCTTCCGAATGTAAATTGAATTTTCATTTTCATTAAGTTTGGTTTGTTTTACAAAGGTATGCGACCTAAAACCGCCAAAAATTGACCTATGTTAAGTTAATCCTTAACTTGTAAATCAAACTGAACCTCAATTCCTTCATGGATAGAACACTTTCGGAAGATGAGTACGAACAACATTTATATGCAGCAAGGGAGCTTTTGTATGATTACCTCCCTTTGACTGATGAACAATGGGAAGTGTTCAAGCAGGGATTCAAAATCAGAAAGTATAGTAAGGGTGACTATATAATAAATGAGGGTGAAACTGAAAGGTACCTATCTATTGTAATCCAAGGCCTAACGAGGCATTTTATTTTGGTAAAAGGAGAGGAAAAGTCATTTGATTTTTCTTTCCAACACGAATTCAATTGTTCCTATTCCAGTTTTATCCAACAAAGCCCTTCCATGTTCTTTATAGAAGCATTGGAAGATTGCATACTTGCCTCATTACCCTATACATTTTTACAACACCTCTATGAACAATTTCCCGAGAGCAATAAATTTGGCAGAACAGCTGTGGAACAATATTACATTTGGCGTGAACAAAGAGAAATCTCACTTCTGACAGATTCTGCCAGTGAGCGGTATTTGAAGCTGATGCAGAAATACCCCGTGTATTTGGAACAGGTCCCTTTAAAATATCTTGCCTCCTACCTCAACATCAAACCTGAATCCTTGAGTAGGATCAGAAAAAAGTTAATGGCGCAAAAAAAGAAACGTTCTTAACCTAGGTCAATTTTTACCTCCTCATCTTCCCCCAATTTTGTACCTGTAAATCAATGAGGTACAATTATGAAAACACAAACTATCAAAAAAAATCTACTAAGCATCTTGATTTTATTGGCCACTTTCAATGTAGAGGCCCAGGAAATGCGTAAAAATTCAAAAAAACCTTACAAATCCCAAACCTACTTTAGCTTTGGCGCAGGGGTTAGTTTCCTGCAAGGTGTCTCTGAAAATTTCTATCAAGATAGTCACAGCAATGTCCAAATAGGTCTCATGAAGGAATTACCATTCAACAAAAGGCTTTCATTCATTACAGGCTTGGAACTGGAGAGATTGACCTATAATCTCGACTTTTATCCGGTTTTGGATGAAAACAGGAATAATTTCATCCAAGCGCCGGATGGAATTAAATATACTCGTGTGTTTCAAAATAGTCTTAACCTTTCTGCACAGACCAGAATTTATTTTAGGGAAAACAGCAGTAAACAAACCTCAAATATTTTTCTTCAAACAGGATTAAGAGGGGGCTATAACTTCAGCACAACTTTTGGTTACAGAGAAAACAATGAAAACCAAACCATTAACTTGTCAGAAGTGGCCAGTCCATTAAACCTTCAAGCAGAACTGATGATTGGATTTAAGGGTGATTATTTCAAAAAACTGGAAATCCTAAATGCCTCAACTTTTGGGCTCACCTACCAATTTAACTCCCCTTTGACTGCGGGAAATGTTGACAATATCAGACCAATCAATCTGACTTGGAGGTTTTTATTTTAATATTCAATCGAATCATAAAATAATAGATTTGCAAAGTTCCACTGAGTAATCAGTGGAATTTTCATTTCCATACCTTTCAGATACATTGGAAGCTGACTTTACTCACCAATAAACCCAAAACCAACCAACAATTTTTTAACATTCTAATAACAATCTCATTCCTCTTTTGGCTTATAGAAGGGCTAATTTTAGAATTAGTTCAAATCAATTTTAAAAATTCATGAAACAACCTTTACTTAAAAAATTACTTACTGTCGCTTTAATGGTCTTTGGGCTATTTAATGTACAGGCCCAAACTTTGGCCTCCTGGAATTTTGCAGGTGAACCAGGCAATCAGGAATTTACAGCAGGTACTGGAAGTACCAACGTAATTCCCTTGAACTTAACACGGGGAGCAGATATTACGGCTACCACAGCGGGCAATTCCATCAGTTCTGCAGGTTGGGATGCGGGAGAAAACAGGTACTTCAGTTTTGGAATAACCATTGATGAAGGTTTTCAGGCCAAACTTTCCAAACTGATTATAGGAACCCGTTCTTCAGGAACAGGTCCGGGAGAAATGGCCTTAACCTATAGCATGGATGGTTTTACCAACAATCTTGCGACATGGGTACAGGTGGGTACAAATTTTAATAACCAAGAAATTGACCTGTCCGCTTTGCCCCTATTGACAGAAAATGTTGAATTCAGAATTGTAAGTTCAAGCAATGTTTCAGCAAATGGCGGCACAGTTTCGACTACAGGAACCTTTAGGGTCACTAATTTTTTCCCGGGTGATTTGGCAGTGAGTTTAAATGGGGAAGTTACTCCTATCAATGACCCCGATCCAGAAACAGCAGCTACCCTAGCTCAGTGGGATTTTGCTGGGCAGCCGGGAAATCAGGAATTCACCGCAGGAACAGGAAGTATAAATATTGATGCGAAAAATTTCGGAAGAGGTACAGGAATAATACCTACAACAGCCAATAATTCAATAAGTGGCTCCAGTTGGAGCACTGAAGCGAATGATTATTTTACTTTTGGTATTACCATAGCGTCAGGATTTGAAGTGGAATTACAAAACCTTGTAATTGCTACAAGATCTTCAAATACTGGACCTGGCGATTTGTCCTTAAGATATAGTATTGATAATTTCGGCTCAGATTTGGCGCAATGGACCAATTCCGGATCCAATTTCTCCAATGAAACTTTAGACCTTTCCAATATAGGTCTGATATCAGGAGATGTAGAATTCAGAGTAGTTGCTACTAGCAATAGAGCTGCAAATAATAGCGAAATACAAACCGCAGGAACATTAAGGGTTGGAAACTTCTTTGTTTCATCTGGGAACTTCTTACCAGTCCAATTCAACGGAACAATCAGGGAGATTCCACCTTTAGAGCCTGAGGTCATACTCAATTATAATTTCACAGGTGAACCTGGAAATCAGATTTCTACCGGTGCAGAATTAGTGACAGATGGTTTGACTGCCTTAGATTTTGCTAGAGGCACTGACATTGGTCCTACAGGAGCCAATAACTCGATCAGTTCAAATGGATGGGATTCCGGAGCTGAAAGATTTTTCACTTTTGGTTTCACAGTAGCGCCGGACAAATTGGTTGACCTGAGCAATCTGAAATTAGGAACAAGATCATCCAATACAGGGCCTAAAAATCTCGCATTGAGATATAGCGGAGACAATTTCTCCAGCGATCTGGCAAATTGGGAGCAAATAGGGACAGCATTCAACAATCAGGAAATTGACCTATCCGTCTTAAAAAATCTATCTGGCAATGTTGAATTCAGAATTGTCAGTACTTCCGATGTATCTGCCAATGGCGGAACTGTCGCCTCAGGGGGCACTCTGAGAGTTACCAATTTCTTCCCCGATAATGTAGGCGTATCATTTGTTGGAATCGTCAAAAATGCATCGGGAGTAATTGTTCCTGGCATTAACCTTGATCCAAATACGCTGGATTTTGGAATGGTAACCATCAACGAAACAGCCCCTGTTTTGACCTATGAAATTACTGCCTCAAACCTTACTGCTGATATCATTATCAATAGTGAGGGACCATTTATCATTTCAGCAGATGGGGTGAATTTCCAAAACACTATCACAATTCCTGCAGGTCAATTCAATAATCCTGTTTCGATTTCTGTTGCTTTGGATTCAAGCGTTCCAGGTACTCTTTCATCAAACATTACTCATCAGACCAACGGTGCTGGTCCTGTAAATTTGACGGTTTCTGCCACGGTTGTTGATCCATTCAATATTTCGGAAGACTTCAATAACTCCTGCCCTGATGGATTACCTTCCGGTTGGACTTCGGTAAGCCTTTTGGGTGATCAGGAATGGGTTTGTACGGAGTTTGGCAGAGCGGGCACCAATGAGTTTGCAAATGCTCCTTTTGGGGTCCAAATGAATGGGTTTTTATCCGGCCCTGTATTGAATGAAGATTGGTTGATTAGCCCTGCCTATGACCTCTCGGAATTTGACTTCCCCATACTTACCTTCTGGTCGAGGGCAAACTTTGCGGGACCAAGATTACAGCTATTGGTATCTACAAATTATGTAGATGGAGATCCTGCTCAAGCTGATTGGACGGAATTGAATGATAGGTTTGCCACTTCCAATACATGGACTTTTTCCAAAGAAATTAACTTGGTTGGTTTCAAAAACAGTAATGTAAGAATTGCCTTTAAATACAGATCTTCCCCTGTGGAAGGAGCAACACGTTGGACCTTGGATGATTTCAACCTTAAAAATTCCGATGCCCCTCCTGCCCCTTTCTTGACCAATACTATTGGAAATGTAGATTACTGGCATTTTGGAATTATCCCTGTAGGGACAGTTTCTATTGCAACGAGAACCTTTAACTTCTCTCTTTCTGATGCCTTGGAACCTCTGACCATTAAGGCCGTGCCAGGATTTGAGTTTTCCAAAAACGGAAGTGATTTCTTCCAATCCTTGACATACGATCCAATAGAAGCTGCTGCCAATAATACTGTCACAGTAAGATTTGCACCGAATGACATGGGAGCATTTAGTGGTAACATTGCTTTTGAAAGCGGGGATATTATGATCCAAAGAGGGTTTGTCACCGGAGCGACAGTAGAAAGGGACAATACTTTTGATATTGTTACCTGGAACGTGGAGTGGTTTGGTTCTACCCAACCGCGACAGGGTCCAAACGATGTTGACCTTCAACTTCAAAATGTTAAAACCATCGTGGAAGATCTGGATGCTGATGTATATGCTTTCCAGGAAATTACAGGTTTGGATAAATTTAATGAGTTGGTGGAATTGTTGGAAGAATATGAAGCAGTAGTCTCCCCTGCCGCATCCCAAGGACCTGATGTCTTTGATGACGCCCAAAAATTGATTTTCCTTTACAAAAAAGAAGTTGTGGAATTGGTGAAAACCAGGGTGTTGCTGGAAGGCGTAAATCCTGAAGATTTGGTAGGGTATCCTTCAACCCCGGATAGATTCTGGGCAAGTGGTAGACTTCCGTTTATGATGGAAATAAAAGCGAATATTGATGGGATACAACAGAAATTCAATTTAGTCAACGTACACACCAGGTCTAACGGAGGTGGAGAAAGTGCTGCCAATCCAAGGTATGCCATGAGAAGATATGACGTGAATGTGCTGAAAGATTCTCTGGATTTTTATTATGGTGATGTTCCTTTGATTTTGTTTGGAGATTTTAATGATGATCTTGACGAGACTGTAGCCGATCAAACTGCCCCAACAGTAAATACATCAGAAACATCATTCATTAATTATATCAATGACCTTGAAAACTATATTCCTGTCACCCTAAGTCTAAGCAATGCCGGCTTGAGGACATTCCCTAGTTTTGAAGATGTGATAGATCACATGATCATTTCTGATGAACTGGAAAGCAATTGGATAGTCAACTCCGAGCGTGCTGTTGCTCCTTTCGACCTGATTACCAATTATCTTTCTACTACTTCAGACCATCTACCGGTCAAGGCAAGATTTAAACTCCGCTGCGATATTATAGCTGGACAGATTATAGCACCAAATGAAGTATGTGCGGAAAGTGAATTCAATCTTTTATTTGTAGGAGGAGAATTTACCAACATCGTGGCTTGGGAGATTTCAACGGATAACGGCATGACTTGGGAGCCCATTGAGGGATCTGATGGCAAGAATGAAATAACAATTTCTGCTATCAATGCTTCTGCATCATTTAGAGTCTTGATGGAATCTAATTTATGTTTTGCCTATTCTGATGTTTCCGAAACAGCGTTGGTTGAATTGCCTGAACCGGTCATCTATTTCGAAAGAGGATTGCTGAATACCATTCAAGGTGATTATACATACTATTGGTATAAAAATGATGTCCTTATTTCAACTACCACTGTCAATGCTACCAGGATACAAGGGGCCGGCAATTATGAAGTTGTCATAGAGAATGAATTGGGTTGCCAATCAATATCTGAGACATTCAGGTTCCCTCAACAAATGAGAAACAGTTCTGTCCGGGTATTCCCTAACCCTTCCAGTCATTTGGTTACAGTCATTGCCAAAAACACAGAAGGTTTAATCAATGTGGAATTGCTTTCATCCGCAGGTGTCAAAATCACCAGTAAAATAACGGATGAAGGATTTGTTGAATTTGATGTATCAGGTTTGTCAAAAGGCATTTACCTCATTGTAATTACTGATAGAAACGGTCATAGTACGGTCGAAAGACTTTTGGTAAAATAATATTCCTTTGGATCATTTTTTGAATAGAAGCTGTTCCCCTGGGACAGCTTCTGTTTTTTCAATATAAATTTACTCCTAAAAATAATCGCGTGGAAAAAATGTATCCATCTAAAAGAATCACCCTATTTGCCTAAAATTTACTTTCTTTGTACTTCATCAACCCAGCAAAAATGTCTCCATTTGAAGATATAAGACCGTACTACGACACAGAAGTCAATCAAGCCATCAAGGAAATCATTGACCAGCCGATGCTTAAGGCCATGATGAATTATACTTTTCCGGGTAAAAATGACGAATACTGGAAAGACCTTTTGCTGCATTGCCATTCAATCAGGGACTTCCAGATCAATTTTATCTATCCGGGAGTCAAAAGGGTTTTGGAAAGCAGTTCAAACGGATTGAGTACCTCGGGATTTGAAAAACTATCCAAAAACACTTCCTATCTCTTTATCTCCAATCACAGGGATATTATCCTTGATACTTCCCTGCTCAATACCTGTCTGTATGAGCATGGATTATCCATGACCACTTCTGCTATCGGTGACAACCTGGTCAAAAAACAATTTCTGAGAGCTTTGGCAAAGTTGACAAGAAACTTTATCATCAAAAGAGGACTTCCTTCCAGGGAATTGCTGGACAGTTCCAAGTTGATATCCGCGTATATAGGCAAATCACTTTTGAGGGAAAACAGGTCCGTATGGATAGCCCAAAGGGAAGGCCGGACCAAAGACGGGAATGACATGACCCATAAAGGTGTCCTCAAAATGATCGCCATGGCATCAGATCAGGGAGAAAGTCTATTAGATTATTTCAAAAAACTGAATGTTGTACCTGTCAGTATTTCCTATGAATATGATCCGACAGACATTTTGAAAATGCCCGAACTTCTGGCTAAAGCCCGTTCAGAATCCTATGTCAAAGGAGAAAATGAAGATTTCCACACTTTACTCAGCGGGATTTTAGGCCAAAAAAACCGGATACATATCCATATCGGGGATTTACTTACCGATCAGATAGACCAAATCAGTAAAAAAACCACGGGACCAGCCAAGCAATTGAAAGCCCTGGCAGACCTGATTGATGATCAAATTGTGTCCGGATACAAACTTTGGCCGACCAAGTACATCGCTTATGACCTGCTGTATCAAACTGATGAATTCAAGGATAAATATACTTCCGCTGAAAAAGCCTATTTTGAAGCAAGATTCCATAAAGGAGTGGATCAAAATGATTCCGTAGCAGTGGAAAATTTTCTGGCTATGTACGCCAACCCTGTAGTCAATCAAAAAAAACAGCGGTTCTAATTTGTTTAGAACAGGACTTGACTTGGAAAGGAGCGTTATATAATGGTATAACCTGAAAAAAAAATGTCCAGGTGTAAAAAGGGAAGTTTAAGGAGTTCAACCCAAGGTACCCATTATCAGAAGTTCAATTCGGAAGCTGATTCAAGATAAAAGCCCATTAAAATGCTTTTCACTAACAAAAAACAGTATTTTCCTGAAAATCAGAATATTGCTATCCTTGGCAAAAAGTGGCGCCCTCGATAAAATTCAATTTTTTAGAATAATTTTCTAATAATTTTTTTTTAAATTTATTCGTCGATTTTATTTGATTAATTTGCTTTTATGCTTCAACAAATCGAATTTTAAATCTGGTTGATTTTTTTTTTATAAAAAGCAACCGCTAATCTGCCCACATTTACATCATTCATGACAACAATTGATTCTAAATACAAAGCCATTTTTGATGTAACCCCTGTTGCCATCTGGGAACAGGATTTTTCAGAAATCAAAAAAAGCCTGGTAGAAAAAGGATTAATGGGTCAGCCATCCTCTAGCGTAGAGAAGTTCCTGAAAAACAACAGCGGTTTTGTAAAGGAGTGTATTTCGAAGCTTATCATAGTGGATTTCAATGATGCATGCCTGAAGTTGCATCATGCCAAATCAAAAAAAGAATTAAAGGAAAACTTTCACAAATTGTTCCCTCCAAAAGCATATGAACTTGTCATTAAACAATTAGCGGCAATTTGTGAGGAAAAGAACGCCTTTGAGGATGAATCACAAACAATTACCCTTGATGGACAAATCAAAAGTATTTCTTTCAAATGGAAAATTGTACCTGGGTATGAAGATAGTCTGAAAAGTGTCATCCTAACAACGGAGGATATTACAGTTAAGGAGAAAGAAATCAAAAGACATGAGGACCTGGAGCAAAAATTGACTATAGCCCAAACTATCACAAAAGTAGGCTATTGGGAATTGGATATCGAAACAGGAAGCCTTTTTTGGTCAGATGAGGTATATAATATCTGGGAATTAAATAAAAGTAAGACCATTCATAATTTTGAAAATTTTCATCAAAGCATCCATCCAGAAGATGTAAATGAATTTGATTGGCAAAATGATCAGGCTATTACAGGCAATACTTACCTGGATTTTAAACATAGAATCATTACTCCAAATGGGGAGGTGAAATGGGTTCACGAAAAAGGAAAACTTGTTGATGAGAAAGGTAAAAAAATATTTAAAGGAACAGTTCAGGATATTACCGAAGAAGAAATACTGAAACAAGGGCTCAAAGACCTGCTAAAGAGATATCATTTGGTCACCAAAGCTACCTTTGAGGCAATATATGATTGGGATGTAAAATCAGACACGGTTGTATGGGGAGAGGGATACAGGAGCATTTTCGGATATAAGCTTGAAAAATTTAAACCTGATCTTTCCACATGGAGGGACAATATACATCCGGATGATCTGCAAGAAGTGCTCAATAGTCTGGAAGACTACATGGAAAGTGGATTTGACAATTGGCAAAAAGAATATAGATTTAGAAAGGCAAATGGTGAGTTTGTAGATGTTCAGGACAAAAGTTATGCTTTGAGAGATGATAAAGGAAAAGTATACCGGATGGTCGGAGCTATTCAGGATATTTCTGAAATCAAAAAAGCGAATGAAGAACTGAAAACAAGAAATCAGTTCATACAGACTACATTGGATAATATTCCGATCGGAATTGCTGTCAATGAAATCGATTCAGGAACTGCGACATTGTTAAACAGGAAGTTTTCTGAAATTTATGGTTGGCCTCCTGATGAAATTGAAAATGTGGAGAACTTTTTTGCCAATGTATATCCTGATCCCACTTACCGACAAGAAATAGCTGACAGAATCATAGCTGACATAAAAAGTCGGAATCCTGAAAGAATGTCTTGGAACGGTATAAAAATCACGACCAAAAAAGGTGAAGAACGTTATATTTCGGCAAAAAATATACCGCTATATGACCAAAATCTGATGATATCTACAGTTTTGGATGAGACTGAAAAGTATGAGGCCGAACAGGAATTGATTAAAAGCAACGAAAGGTTTTTGTATGCTTCAAAGGCTGTTTCTGATGCCATTTGGGATTGGGACCTCAAGTCAGGTCAGATTTTTTGGGGACCGGGTTACCATGAATTATTCGGATATGCTACTGAAATGTCAATTGTTGATGAGCGTTTTTGGAAAGAAGCCATCCATCCTGAAGACTTTGATAGCATTCATAAAAGTACTCAGGAGGCAAGGGATAATCCTCAAATAGAAAAATGGACAGGCGAATACAGGTTTAAAAAATACAATGGTGAATATGCTTTTGTCAGAGAAAAAACCTTAATTATCAGAAATGAAAATGGAATTCCGATCAGGATGGTTGGAGCCCTTCAGGATATCAGTGCCCAAAAAAATTACGAAGAATCGCTTTACCAAGAGCGGAACCTACTTCGTACCTTGATTGACAACATCCCCGATTACATTTTTGTAAAGGACACACAACTCCGGCAGATTATTAATAACAAGGCCAACATACAATTATTGGGTGCAAAAAATGAGGAGGAAACCATCGGGAAAACCACACATCAGTATTTCCCTAAAGAATTGGCGGACCTTTATCATCAGGATGACATTTTTGTCATGAACAGCAAAAAGCCAATTATTAATAAGGAGGAACCAATAATTGATAAAAATGGCCAGAAAAAATGGTTGTTAACTTCCAAAATCCCGCTATTCAATCCTAAAGGGGAGGCATTGGGTCTTGTGGGTATTTCAAGGGATATTACCAGGAGTAAGGAACGTGAACAATCATTGATTTTAAAAACAAAACTACTGGAAACTATCGCAGAAGTAGTCAAGCTCTTGCTTTTCAATAAAAACTGGGAATCCGCTATGCCCGAATGTCTGGAACTGATGGGAAAAGCCGTAGCTGCTGATAGGGTTTACTTTTTTGAAAATTACATTGACCCAATTTCAAAAAAACTATACACCAGACAATTGATGGAATGGGTTCAGAACGGGATTTCCGCTCAGATCAAAAATCCGTATTATCAGGCAATTTCTTTGGAGGAACATCCAATATTTTTAGAATTGGCTTTACAAAATGAGCCTTTTTCTTATCTCACCAATGAGCTTGAAGGGCAGACTAAAGCATTACTGGAAGAACAAGGTATCAAATCAATTCTTCAAATCCCTGTATTTATCAAAGACCACTTTTATGGCTACTTGGGTTTTGATGACTGTACCCAAGAACGGAAATGGTCCAAAGAAGAAATATCATTCTTAAAAACCTTGAGTTCCAATCTTGCCGTAGCGATAGAAAGAAAGAATCATCTGGATTCCGTAAAAAGGCTGAATGAAGATTTGCTTCAAAGTAATTTGGAACTTGATATTTCCAACAAAGAATTGGAACAGTTTGCCTATGTTGCTTCACATGACCTACAGGAACCACTTAGAATGATTACCAGCTTTCTGGGTCAACTTGAAAAAAAATATGGTGATCTCCTTGATGAAAAAGCAAAACAATATATCTACTATGCTGTGGATGGCGCCAAAAGAATGAAATCCATCATATCAGATCTTTTGGAGTTTTCGAGAATAGGCCGAATGGCTGACCCTATTTCTATTGTTGATTTAAACAAATTGATGGAAGAGGTCAAAATTCTTTTAAAATCCCAAATTGAAGAAAATAAGGCAACTATAGTCTATCCTCAGCTTCCTGTCATCAATTCCCAAAAATCACAATTAAGGCAAGTATTTCAAAACATCATCTCCAATGCCATCAAATACCGCCAAAAAGGATTGAACCCAATCATAGAATTAAAGATAGAGGAAGCCAAAGACCAATGGCATTTTATTATTTCGGATAATGGTATAGGAATTGCAACTGAGTACTATCAAAGAATCTTTGTCATATTCCAACGGCTCCACAACAAAGAAGAATATTCAGGAACGGGCATTGGATTGGCTATATGTAAGAAAATCGTTGAAAATATTGGCGGAAGTATTTGGGTTGAATCAGAAGAAAATAAAGGTAGTCAGTTCCATATAATTGTCCCGAAAAAGCCACAAACATAACATGAAACAAAAATCCTTAAAGTTTTTTTATAAAAATCCCATCATTACAGGTCTTTTTGGATTTTTATTGACTTTTGTACTTACCCAATACCTCACCTACAAAGATTTTCTGCTGTACCAATCCTCGGAACAACAAACAGTTCTTGATCAAAAAAACCTATTGGAAAAGAAGATAGTCTATGGTTTGCGGAATAGTTTTTCAGCCATTAAGACCTTGGCGTATTTAGAGGAGAATTTTGATATCAACGGCGATTTTGTGGAAGTGGCGAAGGAAATCCTCCAAAGCAATCAAAACATAGATATCATTCAACTGTTAGAAGGTGGTGCCATTAAATATGTGTATCCATTAGAGGGGAATGAATCTGTTATCGGATATAATATCTTGGAGGACCCAAGCCGAAAAACAGAAGCCATGCAAGCGATAGAATCCGGAAGAGTTATTTTTGCAGGTCCATTTGAACTGAAACAGGGTGGAATTGGAATTGTTGGAAGGATACCGATATTCAAAGAAGATGGTTTTTGGGGTTTTGCAGCAGTAGTTATTCGTTTGGAAACATTCCTTAAAATGATTGATTATGAGCATCTGGAAAAGAGTGAGTTTTATGTTCAGTTTTCAAAAACCAACCCTGATACCGGTTTATTGGAACACTTTCTGCCCTTACCACAAGAAGAATACAATGGATTTGAAAGCAGTTCATCTCTTTCTCTAGGTAAATGGAATCTGACGGTCCAATTAAAAAAAAGTACTGCATTTAACCACATCATTGTGGCCTTGATCTTGAGGACAATTTTTTCTATGCTGATAGGATTTTTTCTTTGGTACCTCGCAAGCATCCCCGCAATACTTGAAGCCCAGGTTGCAAAACAGTCTAGGCGGCTCAAAAAAAGTAATGAGAGATTTGAATATGCCACCATGGCCACCTCCGATGCCATTTGGGATTGGAATCTTTTGAACAATCAGGTCTATAGATCGAAAAATTTTGAAAAACTATTTGGGTATTCAGCAAGTGACTTTAACAGCAACCATAATTTTTGGGATTCCAAAATACATCCTGAAGACAGGGAAAAAGTAAATAAAAACCTACAGGAAACCCTTGAAGGAAAGGAAAACTTTTGGAAACAGGAGTTTCGTCTCCAAAAAAGTAATGGCAAGTACAGTCATATCATTGACAAAGGCATAATTCTACGCAATGCATCGGGCAAAGCGGTAAGATTGATAGGCGCTACCCAGGATATTTCTGAAATCAAAGCCAATGAAAAGGCGCTTTTTAAAATGAGTGAAGAATTGCTGAAAAGGGCACAAGAACTAGAACTTTCCAATGCGGAATTGGAACAATTCGCTTATGTGGCCTCACATGACCTCCAAGAACCACTTCGGATGATTACCGGTTTTTTAAATTTGATTGAAAGAAAATACAACTCTCTTTTGGATGAAAAGGGCAAACAATACATCCAATTTTCAGTGGATGGTGCCGAGAGAATGAGACAGATTATTCTGGACTTACTTGAATATAGCCGGGCAGATAATATCGGTCAAAAAGAAACAGTTGACCTCAATGAATTGATGACCGAAATAAAACTGCTGGAGAAAAAACTCATACAGGAAAGAGATGCTCAAATAATTTACCATAACCTTCCAAAGGTATTGGCTTCAAAATCCCCCATGCGGCAACTGTTTCAGAATATCATTGAAAACTCCCTTAAATACAGCAGTTCTGATGTGCCGGCGGTCATAGAAATAAGTGCTGAAGATGTAGGTATGTTTTGGAAATTCAGCATAAAAGACAATGGAATCGGGATTTCCAAAGAGCACCATGAAAAGGTTTTTCAGATCTTCCAAAGGCTGCACAGCAAGGACAAATATACCGGTACCGGAATTGGGCTAGCTATTTGTAAAAAAATCGTGGAAAAGCATGGTGGAGAAATCTGGATAGCCTCAGAAGAAAATATGGGTACTACAGTGTTTTTTACTTTGAAAAAGGAAGAAGCAGAAAACTTAGGGTAAAAAATTGATTGCTATCTGCCAACCGGTAACCTCACCAAAAACAAACTGTAAAGTCCCAATTCCGATTTGATCTTTATTTTACCATGATACGTATCAACCAGATGCTTGACCAAAGGAAGCCCAAAGCCATAGCCTTTCTCCCCTTTTGTACCTTGACTTGAGTTGGTTTTTCCCGAAAGAATTTCCTGAATCCTTTCCTGTGAAATCCCCAGTCCATTATCCCTGACAGACACAATCAGCCAGTTTCCATCCTCTTTTTCAGCCAATGACAGATGCATCTCCACATTTCCATATTTGGGTGTAAATTTGATGGCATTTGAAATTAAGTTTCCTAAGATCTGAAGCAGTTTGTTTTTCGGAAAAGGGATGTCCCCATTCTGGCTTTTGAGGTGCACGGAGAGTGCAACCTCCTTCTGCTTTGCCTGAACAGCATAAAGGTCATATATCTTTTCTTTCAGGGTGAAAAGATTATACTCTAATTTCTTGTTGAGTTTTGGTCTGTTTCTGGAATGAAAATTTTGTGAAAGGACATCATCTGCCATTTCAAGGAGTGATTTGCCACTTTTCTTGATCAAATGTATAAATTCAAGCACTTCTTCCAGGTTGTTGTCATCACCTTGGTCCTGTAGAATCTGGGCTAGTCCGATAATTCCCCCAATCGGACCCCGGATATCATGGGCTACCCTTTTATGGTCTTCCCTTATCGTGGACATGCTCTTTTTCAGTTCATCCATATCACGTAGAAGACTCAACCTACTGACAATCTCATCCCCAATGATCCTGAGCATTTCCACTTTTTCAGGACTGATAGTTTTCATTTTCTTGTCCAGAACACAAAGAGCCCCTAGATTATGACCATTTGGTGTAGCCAAAGGAATCCCCCAATAATACCGGAGTTTTGGTTCTTCTTTTACAAAGGTTTTTTCTTTGAAGCGTACATCATCGCTAAGATCTCTTACCTCAAAAGGGCTATCTCCTAAAATGGTGTATTGACAGACAGTTTCTTCCCTATCCATCTGAACAGCTGGAAATCCATAACCGGCAACTGACCATTGTGTAAATGAGTCTATCAGGTTAATAAGCGAAATTTCTGTGCCGGCAATTTTAGCTGCCAATTTGGTAAGGTCTTTAAAATGACCTTCCAGACTGGAGTAATCGAGATCGTAATTACTCAATTCGACTAATCTTTCGAATTCATTTTTAGGAACGTGCGGTGATACTAGGGTTTGGGTCGTAAGCATAATCGCAAACATATCAAACTCAAAATCAATTCCCTATTCCTATAAAGGATATTTTTGTCCTTAAAAAAATAAAGCGTTTTGGACCTTTTGAAAGACATAAAAGGGTGGAGAAAAATGTCTTAAAACTAAGATTAATTTATTTTAATTTCGCTTGTTGACCCTAGGGTATCTCTTTTAGTCTGATCTTTTTGATATGGAGTAAAGGGAAGGTGAGATATTCCAAACTGATATATATCATGTTTTTAAATTTTCGTTCTTCTTAACTTTGGATTCTAATACCATTAAAATGAAAAGATTACTCATTTTGGCCTTCTTGATTTTTATCCAATTATTGGCGCTTGCACAGAAAAATCAAAGAACAATCCTAATCAATACAGGCCCTCAAAATACATGGGAACGGGAATTCGCCTATTCTCCCTTGGTTTATAAGGGTAGTTCCATGGGTTTCACACTTGGATATAGCAGCGTAGGTGAAAAGAAAACCGATGAAGTCTATCTTCATTACAGTAGACTGCCGCTACAAAATGGATTCAATGCTGGATTGACAGCCACCCATGCCAGTGTCATGACCTACACTTTTTACAAGGCAGATTGGTTACCAGAAAAATTCGCCTTAGGTTGGTCCAATAACAATGCCTTAAGCTTAAGAAATTTTGAAGATTCACAGAATTTCAATCCTAGGTTTGATTTCCACACCTCTTTTGGACCAGCCATGCGTTACCAAACGTTTTTTGGAAATCAGCAGCAATGGAGGTTTTCCTCACAGGCCAATTGGCAGGTCATCGGGTTCCTATTTTCTGCTTCCTATGTGACAAGTCCACCGGATGCCTTCTTGCACGAGCAGTCAACCTTCAATGCCTTTTGGCAATCTATCCGTTTTTTCCAGCCTTTTCAACAACAGGATTTGGGTATACTGAACCAGTTATTTTACCAGTTATCCAATGGAAATGAGATCGGTATTGGTTATCGATTTCATTATACTTCCCTGGAAAATGCACAGCGTTCCCAACGCTCAGGAGGCCACTATTTCTTTCAATTGAATTTCAAGCTATGAGACGGACAAATCTTTTGATCAGATTTTTGTTATTGACTTTGGCTGTAATTGCCGTGGGCTGTGAGGAGATCATTGAACCCAAAGCCCCACAGGCCAGTCCAAATGCAATATTTGAACATTTATGGACGGATATCAATAACAGGTACAGTTTTTTTGAGGAAAAGCAGATTGACTGGGAGGCCAAAAAGGATATTTACAGTCCATTGATTCTTGAGGACATGAGTCCTTTTGAGCTTTTTGATGTGCTTGGCGATATGTTGGCTGAGCTCGAAGACGGGCATGTCAATCTTCTGAGTACATTCAACCGTTCTCGGAATTGGAGTTGGTATACGGACTTCCCCTTGTTTTTTGATGAGCAGTTAATCTATGATAAATATCTCAAAACCGACTACAGGATAATTGGTCCTTTGCATGCCCAAACCGTAAATGATATACTCTATGTCAGAAACAGCTCCTTTGAACGGAAATTAACTGCCCGGCACATGGATGAAATTGTCCGACTGATGCAGTTTCACGAGGGCCTGATCATTGATGTCAGAAACAATGGCGGAGGTAATTTGATGAATGCAATTACTATTGCTGCCCGATTGACAGATGAAGAACTGACTTACGGCAGACAGCGCTTCAAAACGGGACCAGGTAGATCGGATTTCACACCATGGGTCCCCTTGCGGATTCTCCCCCATTCCGGGGAAAAGTATTTGGGAAAAGTAGCAGTTTTGACCAATAGGGGCTCCTACAGTACGACCACATTTTTCGCGCAGATGATAAATACTTTGCCCCAAGGCAGGTTATTTGGAGATCAAACAGGAGGCGGAGCAGGAACACCTGCCTATGCAGAATTGCCCAACGGCTGGACTTACCGCTTCTCTGCCAGCCAGGTGATTGACCTTGACGGCACACAATTGGAGTTTGGAGTGCAAGTGGATGAATTGCTGACCCACCCTACAGATCTGATTCCAGGTCGAGATCATTTTATAGAAGCAGCAATAAATTGGTTGAAAGAGTGATACTGCTTTTTTACTTCCAACCTTCTACTCCCTCAATCTTTCAATTTTACAATCCCCTACTCCCACAATTTTTAAATCTTTCAACCTTCGTCCTCCTTTCACCCATCACATCTTTCATTTTCCCTTATTTTCCCCTTATATTTAAAACCATGAAATTCACTCCGCTACTCACCTTGGTGGTTTTTTGGTTTATACAAACCGCTACTGCCCAAACCGAACCTATTGGACTGATTGAAATCCCGCAAGGGAAGATTTATATCCGTTTGTTTGATGAAACACCAAAACACCGAGACAGTTTCATCCAACTTGCCAAGGCAGGATATTGGGATTCACTGACTTTCAACAGGGTAATTCCCAATTTCGTAGCACAAGGGGGTTGTCCCGATACTGAGGAAGGCTTCAATGACCTTGAATACTTGTTGGAACCTGAGTTCGTCCGCGGAATAACCCATGTCTACGGTGCCGTAGGTGCAGGTAGGGACAATAATCCTGACAAATTATCAGCAAGATGTCAGTTTTACATCGTGCAAAACAAAAATGGTCTCCACAGATTGGACGGTGATTATACTGTCTTTGGTCAGGTCATCAAAGGCATGGATATAGTGGACCGAATTGTTTATGAAAAAAGAGATGAAACAGATGAACCCCTGTCTCCCATAACCCTTAAAGTGAAAATAATAAACCTCAGTAAAAGCGAAATTGAAAAGTTGCTTGACTCTTAAAATGGTTATCCGCTTCTTTGCCAATAAGCCAATATCCTACTTCAAACAGGTCGCCTACCCGTCCGGCAGGCAGGGAAGTCAGGAGTAGGAAAAGGGTGGCAATAAAAGGTCTATTCTTGAATTGGATCAGTTTTTCCTAGTTAATTCAATATTTTAACATCGAATTCATTCATAAGTATTCTTATTATTAAAGAAAATAAAATGACCCAACCGATCAGAATCCTTGTTGTTGGCTGTGGCAATATGGGTGCCTCCCATGCCACCGCCTATCACCATATGCCCGAGTTTGAAATATGTGGCTTAGTTGCCCGAGGTGACAGCAAACGGAAATTGAATGAAAAGCTTGGAGCTGATTATACTCTTTTTGATCATTATGAAACTGCCCTCTCCCAATGCAAACCTGACGCAGTTTGTATTTCCACTTACCCCGATACCCATGAGAAAATGGCACTGAAAGCTTTGGAAGCGGGATGTCATGTCTTCATAGAAAAACCTTTGGCTGATACCGTTTTAGGTTCGCAACATATTATTGATGCTGCTAAAAGAACCGGAAAGAAAGTGGTTGTGGGTTATATTTTAAGGCACCACCCTTCTTGGGAAAGGTTTATTGAAGAAGCACAGAAGCTTGGTAAACCTTTGGTCATGAGGATGAATCTCAATCAGCAGAGTCACGGATACATGTGGGATGTACACAAAAACCTGATGGAAAGCCTCAGCCCTATTGTGGATTGCGGGGTACACTACATAGATGTCATGTGTCAGATGACCCGTTCAAAGCCGATGTCTGTTTCAGCAATCGGCGCAAGATTGACCAATGAAATCCCTAACAGCAATTACAATTACGGACAACTTCAGATCAGATTTGAGGATGGTTCTGTAGGTTGGTATGAAGCGGGTTGGGGTCCGATGATTTCAGACAATGCATTTTTTATCAAAGATGTTTTTGGTCCAAAAGGTGCTGTTTCCATACAGGCCAAAAGTGCTGGAGCCTCCGGAAAATCTGATGATGTGGACTCCCATACCAAAACTGAAAGTATCAAAATCCATCATGCAGCCATTGATGAACACAACAACTTTGTCCATGAAGACCAATGGATAGATATGACCGACGAACCGGATCATCAGGAATTGTGCAACCGTGAACAACGATTCTTTTTGAAAGCAATTCAAAACAATATGGACTTGACTGACCATCTGGACGATGCCATCAATAGTCTCAAAATAGCTTTTGCCTGTGACGAATCTGTAAAAACTGGCAAAATGATCGATCTTTGAAAACCAGGTTGTAATCCTTCGATGTTATGAATTGGATTAATTCAGAATTTTTGTACCATACTTTCGCTTATTTGGCCATGTTTGCGGTCAGCTGGTATGCTTATTATAAAAAAAGTCTCAAATTCTTTTCCGATCAAGGTTGGGCAAAGCACATGGGACCACATTTTTTAGTAATGGGAACAGGTATTCTCGTTTGGGGTCTGTTGCCACTTATCATTTGGGGATCTGAATTTTCAGAAGATATCATACTTGGAAAAAATCCTTTGGGCAACATGCAATGGCTGTTGGTAGCTTCATTGGTGATTTTGGCATCGATTGTCGGATTTTCCCAATCAAAAAAACTACAAAAAATTGATACACTATTCATTGCACCACCCATTCCTCTGATCGTTGCATTGTTTTTTATTTTCCGAATAAGTTTCTTAATCGCTTATGAATTTTGGTTCAGGGGCATTTTTCTTCAAGACCTGCTGTCATCATTTTCCACTTCTTTGGCCATCGGTATCAATGTATTTCTATATGCCTTAATCCATTATTTTGCAGGCCCCAAGGAAGCATGGTCAAGTATTGCTTTTGGGGTTATCCTTTGTCTGCTTGTAATCTTTACACTCGCAGTATGGCCTGCCATTATAATCCACCTCTCCCTATCCTTGAGTTTCGAGTCAGGCTTCTTCCAAAAAGCCTACAAAAGATTGTATTTCTAACTTGGTCAGGTCGCTGTCATAAACTGTTAACCAAAGTCTTAGGTTTTCATGTTTTTCACTGAATTCTTCATGTTCACCTGATTTTGAAAAAAAAAGTTTAAAAAATATTTTTTTTTGAGCACAATATTTTTGCATTTCAAAACCTGAAAAAATAATTTTATAGAATATTATATGGTAAAACGCTATTTTATTCAAATATTATTTTTATAATATGGTTTTTTTTCCACAAATTTATTACCGACTAGCATAGTCTCTCACCCAATTTCAACATCATTTTGTAGTAAAAAATGAAAATCGTCGACACCAAACGTATTTTCAGAAACTGTTTCTGGATTGTCATATTTACCAGTGTTTTTTTTATGCAACACCAATCTGTTGCCCTCAAAGACACGAACATAAAATTCGGTATACCAAGCACTGAACTTTCAGATTTGAAGTTCAGTAATGGAAAACTGGAGCCAAGATTTCACCCTGCTATTGCGGAATATAAGGTACAGTTATCCTACCTCGATTTTGCGGTTGACATCACACCAATCACAGCCGACAATCAGGCAAGAATTTTTATAAGAGGAATAGAAGTAAAGCCATCCGTTGCTTCTCCCAAGATCTTGATTTATCCGGGAAAAAACATAATTCCTATACAGGTACTTTTGGCAAATGGCACACAAAAAACATATACCATTGAAGCTCAAAGGTCCGCTCCCCTATCAGGAGAAGGCATGAATTATGCCGTACAATTTGATGATTGTGAGGAGTTTTTGGATTTGGATGATTGCAGGGCTGCACAAACAGACTCGGATAGTGATGGTGTACCTGACTTCATGGATTTCTGTCCTAACACTCCCCTTGGTGAAGCAGTAGACCAGTCAGGATGCTCCGATTCTCAAAAAGATACTGATGGAGATGGCGTTTCTGATGATATGGACCTTTGTCCGGATACACCAAATGGTGTCGAAGTAGATGAAAATGGCTGTAGTCCTGACCAGATTGATACAGATGGAGATGGAGTTCCTGATTACCTTGACCTTTGTCCCGAAACTCCGGAAGGAGAGGAAGTGGATGAGGATGGTTGTGGACCTTCCCAAAAAGACAGTGATGGAGATGGGGTCATGGATGATAAGGACCTTTGTCCAGACACTCCTGAAGGAGAAGAAGTGAATGAAAATGGATGTAGCCTTGATCAGATCGATACAGATGGGGATGGGATTCCGGATTACTTGGATTTATGCCCTGATACCCCACCGGGAGCCGCGGTAGATGAAAATGGTTGTGCCTTGTCACAATTGGATTCAGATGGGGATGGAGTCACCGATGATATTGACCAATGTCCAGATACACCCAATGGAGTCGAGGTGGATGAAAATGGCTGTAGTCTTGACCAGATTGATACTGATGGGGATGGAATTCCTGATTACCTGGACCAATGTCCGGATACCCCTACAGGTGAAGAAGTAGATGAAAACGGCTGTAGTCTTGACCAAATTGACACAGATGGTGACAGTATACCTGATTATTTGGATCAATGTCCTGATACTCCTGCCGGCACTGAAGTCGATGAGAATGGCTGTGCCTTATCCCAGTTGGATTCGGATGGTGATGGAGTTACGGACGATTTAGACCAATGTCCCGACACTCCTGCCGGAGCTGCAGTAGATGAAAGCGGTTGTGCACTCTCCCAATTGGATTCAGATGGCGACGGGGTCACTGACAATTTAGACCAATGCCCCAATACCCCAACTGGTACTCAGGTAGATGAAAATGGTTGTAGCCAAGACCAGATTGATACAGATGGTGACGGAATACCTGATTACCTGGACCAATGTCCTGATACTCCTGCAGGAGATGAAGTTGATGAAAACGGTTGTAGCCAAGACCAAATTGACACAGATGGTGACGGAATACCTGATTATTTGGATCAATGCCCTGATACTCCTGCCGGCACTGAAGTCGATGAAAATGGATGTAGTCTGGATCAAATAGATACTGATGGGGATGACATACCTGATTATTTGGATCAGTGTCCCGATACTCCTGCTGACATACAGGTTGATGAAAACGGATGTGCGCTTTCACAATTGGATTCAGATGGGGATGGGGTCACGGACGATTTAGACCAATGCCCTGACACCCCTACCGGAGCTGAAGTCGATGAAAATGGCTGTAGCCCGGATCAAATCGATACAGATGGGGATGGCATACCTGATTATTTGGATCAATGTCCTGACACACCTTCTGGAGTTCAGGTAGATGAAAATGGATGTGCGCTTTCACAATTGGATTCCGATGGTGATGGGGTCACGGACGATTTAGACCAATGTCCTGACACCCCTGCTGGTGCCGAAGTAGATGAAAATGGCTGTAGTCTCGACCAAATAGACACAGATGGTGATGGTATACCGGATTATCTTGATCTATGTCCAAATACTCCTAACGGTGCAGAAGTGGACCAAAACGGCTGTAGCCTAGATCAAATCGATACTGATGGGGACGGAATTCCTGATTATTTGGATCAGTGTCCCGATACTCCTGCTGGAATACAGGTTGATGAAAACGGATGCGCACTCTCTCAAGTAGATTCTGATGGGGATGGGGTGACCGATGATCTTGACCAATGTCCCAATACTCTTCCAGGAGCTCAAGTGGATGAAAATGGATGCGCACTCTCCCAATTGGATTCCGATGGTGATGGGGTCACGGACGATTTAGATCAGTGTCCAAATACCCCAACCGGAACCCAAGTAGATGAGAATGGTTGTAGCCAAGATCAGATTGATACCGATGGGGATGGAATTCCTGATTATATTGATCAATGTCCTGATACACCTGCAGGAGTTCAGGTCGATGAAAATGGATGTGCCCTTTCTCAATTGGATACAGACGGAGATGGTGTGACCGATGACCTGGATCAATGTCCCAATACTCCCGAAGGAGTTCAAGTGGATTCAAACGGTTGTGCGCTTTCACAATTGGATTCTGACGGAGACGGTATTACAGATGATTTAGACCAATGTCCAAATACACCTCAGGGAGCTCAAGTGGATGAAAATGGTTGCGCAACCTCACAATTGGATTCAGATGGAGATGGTGTGAGCGATGATCTTGACCAATGTCCTAATACTCCTATAGGAGCACAAGTGGATGAAAACGGTTGTAGTCTAGATCAGATAGACAGCGATGGCGATGGAATACCAGATTATCTTGATCAGTGCCCGGATACGCCAAATGGTGTTGAGGTGGATGAAAATGGATGTGCATTGGATCAGATTGATACTGATGGTGATGGGATACCTGACCACCTTGATCTCTGTCCTGATACCCCTATTGGCGATCAAGTGGACGAAAACGGTTGTAGTCAGGATCAAATTGACACGGATGGTGATGGGGTACCGGACTATTTGGACCAATGTCCTGACACCGCTGCCGGAGCTCAGGTCGATGAAAACGGCTGTAGCCTTGATCAGATTGATACAGATGGTGATGGCGTACCGGATTATATAGATCAGTGTCCTAACACAGCTGCAGGAACTCAAGTCGATGAGAATGGTTGTGCATTATCTCAATTGGATACAGATGGAGACGGCGTCACCGATGACATGGATCAATGTCCTGATACCCCTACGGGTGCAGAAGTTGATGAAAATGGCTGTGCGTTATCTCAGTTGGATTCAGATGGTGACGGTATCTCCGATGACCTGGACCAATGTCCCGAAACACCTACAGGAATGGAAGTAGATGAAAATGGCTGTGCTTTGTCCGAAATTGACACCGATGGAGATGGAATCACAGATGATATGGATTTGTGTCCTGATACTCCTGAGGGAGCAGAGGTAGATCAGTTTGGATGTTCATTGGAAGAACCGGAAACAATAGCCGTTGTAGATTTTGAAGATGGGGAAATCATAGAGGTTCCTTGGGGTACGCTCTTCGACGAATTGGGACTACCTGAGCAGATTTTGGTTCAAACTGACAATGGTAATTGGGTTTACCTGCCAATTATTTGGGAAATTGGGGACTATGATCCGTTCCAAAATGGCCCTTATATGTTGACCGGAACTATTGTTATCCCCAACAGCTGGGAAAATCAAACAGATAGGCTACCAAATATCATGGTGGTAGTCCTTCAAAAAGACAGTCCCATAGACCTTGTTCTAAGCAATGACATATTCACCCATGATGACAACGGAGAGCCTATTTTTGTTGGGGACTTTACGGTGATTGATCCTATTGATGACATCCACATTTTGGAACTCGTCCCAGGAGCTTTGGACAATAGCTTGTTTGTCATTATTGACAACCAATTGTATTGGAATAATTCAAGTCTAATGCCGGGAGAAACCACCTTTACAGTTTTGGTCAGGGTGACTGACAGAGACGGAAACGTTTTCGAAAAAGAGTTTACAATCACCAGAAGAATCAATGAACTGAGCGATTTGGAAATCCCAAATACCTTCACTCCTGATGGAGACAATATCAATGATGAATGGGGAATGACAAGCCTCAAAATCTACAAAGGAGTGAAATTGCACATTTTCGAGAGAAGCGGATTAAGGGTCTTCTTTACCGACAATGCTGACAAAAAATGGGACGGTACATATTTGGGCAAAGAAATGCCTGTAGGCACTTACTATTATGTCATTGAAATAGAAGATACCAAAGAATCCAGAAAAGGTGTCCTTAATCTCCTAAGAAAATAAAAAAACAAATTGAAGGGTCCTTTCAAATGGATCCTTCAATTCAAAGTATATCTGTTAACAGATAAGTTAAACATCACCATGAAAAATATCTATCTCTTCTTTTTTTTAGCGCTTTTGCCAACAATAGTGGTCAACGGTCAATCCCGTAAGTATGTGAGTCAATTCAATCAGCTTCAGAGCTATTTCAACCCCTCACTGACTGGGTATGAGGGCTCCATAGTAAGGGGTTTTGTCAGAAACCAATGGGCAGGATTGGATGGGGCTCCAAAAACCTATTTTCTATCCGCAGAATTTGATCCTGCCGAAATCAAAAATGGGGATGATGCAGCATTATTGGGAAAAACTGCTTTTGGGTTCAACATGGTACATGACAATTATGGGCCTTTTGTGGATACCGAATTTCTATTGAGCTATGCATCAAGAATCCAACTGGGAACAGCAACCAATTTAAGATTGGGGGCTTCGGTCAATTACAATACAATAAGACTTGACGGGAATAACCTGACCACCGAAATGGCCAATGACCCTACTGTAAATCAATATATCAACAGTTTTGCCAATATGAATATTGTTGATTTTAACTTGGGAATGTCCATTACCCATCAGAATTACTATTTCGCCTATGGTATGCAAAATGTCAATCAAGGTAGATTGAGCAATGGAGATGTTTTTATGGATAAAAAGCCTATCGTGAGTATTTTCCAAACAGGGTTCAAACAGCCTATCAACCAAAACCTTTCCCTTTATTCTCATGTGATGTATAGAATTCAATCTGATCTCCCCTCCAATATCGAATTCAATGTAAAAGCCATGCTGATGGAAAAATTTTGGCTAGGTCTAGGACATAGAGTGGATTATGCCACTAATTTTCAATTAGGATTCCTCATGTCTAAAGTCAGGTTTGGCTATGCCTATGAAATTCCCGCACACAGGTCTTTCATGATTTCCAACCCCACCCATGAATTTATGGCCTCATTCTTCATTTTCAGAAAGCTGGAAAACAGAAGTGAAATGGGTAACCTTATTTGGTAATTTTCACATAGATTAAAAATCAATTCGCCTGAACCAAAACAGGTATAGTTGTGCTGGATGGAGGGACAATATCAAATGGTTCAGAAGCTGATTGTGGTACCGGTGCATTGGAAAATAACACCCTTCCAAAATCACTCAATGCCGGGACATCCAAAATCCTGATGCTGACTGCTGGTAAGGAAGAATCGCTTCCATCTGTTCTCTGGCTGACGCTCATGACTTCAAAAGCCACCATTCCCAAATTTGCTCCCTGAAGATTCCCCTCCAAAGGGGAATAATTGACACTGATATCGCTGTTGTAAACCACTGCCAATACTTTGTATCCTACAAGCATCCTCAAACCCGTGGCCCTAAGTGGGATGACATCAGGTATTTCATCCAACAAAACTTCCCTATCATCATCCATATTCGGTGCACCAAGTCCAGGTCCAGGAACAAGAAAATTTTGGAGACCATTATCTGTGGGTCCCGCATTGATCCATCTATTTGGAATTGATTTCAGAGCAAACCAACCCTCGTCCCCTACTTCACCGGTGTAAAGCTCAATGGTTTTTCCTACATTTTCTGTAAAGAATTTCAATTGTTCCCTTTGTCCGATACGGGCAATGTTATTGTTGACATCCGTCTCACTGAAATTGTTCGGTTCGCTATCATTGTCGATACTGTCTTCATCAATCACTAGAAAAACTACAAAGTCATTGGGATTGGGTCCGTTGTCATCTTCGGAACCTGGCATACAAGAACCCAACAATATAAAAACAAGCAAAGAATAAACACTATATCTTTTTAACATAAAACCAACTGATTTATAATGAAATACAAGGGATCACCTCGAAATCAATTTACATGCCAAAAGTAATTTTTAATTATTTTATTTTTTCATTTTCCATATATTGCCTAGAAGATCAGGGGAATATGTAAAACCGGTAATTCGGCTTGATAAAATATTTAAGAGAAAAAAATCGAAATCAATATGAAAACCATTGTGATTACGGGAGGGGCAAGTGGAATCGGTTTAGCCATCACCGAGCTTTTTGCCAAAAATGGCTACAAGGTATTTTTTCTGGATTATAATTCAGAAAACGGAAAAAAATTGGAGGGAAGCCTCATTCAACAAGGTACACTTGCCACCTACCTGCATTGCGATGTGTCTTCTTTGGATCAGGTAAAGGCTGCTTTCAAACAGATGCCGGAAAAAATAGATGTTTTGGCAAATAATGCAGGAATATCCCATATTGGAAATCTGGAAACTACCTCTGAAGAAGATTTGGACAGATTGTTTCAAGTAAATGTCAAAGGCGTGTTTAACTGCAGTCAATTAGCCATACCCAAACTCAAAGCCAATAAAGGCGGAGTGATTATCAATATGTGTTCAGTAGCGGCAACCATGGGCTTGCCTGATAGGTTTGCCTATTCCATGACCAAAGGGGCTGTCTTATCGATGACGCTCTCCATTGCGCGGGATTATGTGTCAGACCAAATTCGTTGCAACTGTATTTCTCCCGGCAGAGTCCACACCCCATTCGTGGATGGGTTCTTAGCCAAAAACTACCCCGGGCAGGAAAAAGAAATGTTTGCTAAACTGGCAGCTACCCAACCCATCGGCAGGATGGGCAAGCCGGAAGAAATAGCTGCCATGGCATATTACCTAGCCTCCGAAGAGTCCTCCTTTATCACAGGAAGCAATTTCAATATCGACGGAGGCTTCCAAGGCCTGAAAGCCTGAGGATGAAGGAGAAAGGATGAAGGATGAAAGTACGAAGTACAATGTAGTCTTACCTCTGGGTTCCCTGAAACCCGGAACAGGTCTTTTCTTGTTTATTGCATCTTGTATCCTGGCTCCCCGATACTCGGGGCAAGCTTTGTTTCTTGACTCTTGTTTCTAGGCTCTCGCTTCTCGAATCTAAAATCTTAAATCATAAATCTAAAATCTAAATTACCCCCCTATGAAACTTATTCGATTCGGAACAACAGGAAAAGAAAAACCCGGAATAGAAAACAAAAATGGTCAATGGCTTGATTGCAGTGCTTTTGGAGAGGACTGGTCTGAAGATTTTTTTGAAAACAATGGCTTGGAAAGACTTTCCGAGTGGTTGGAACAAAACGAATCCAAACTACTTCAAATCAGCAAATCAATCCGCTTAGGCTCACCCATCAAAAGACCTTCAAAAATCATCTGCGTTGGGTTGAATTATACCATGCACGCCAAGGAAAGCGGTATGGCTGTTCCCGAAGTACCAATCCTTTTCATGAAAGCAACTTCTTCACTTTGCGGCCCCAATGATTCGATTATCATTCCCCGTAGTTCCACAAAAACTGATTGGGAAGTTGAACTGGCAGTGGTCATCGGCAAAAAAGCCACCTATGTTTCCAAAGCGGATGCCATGGATTATGTGGCAGGTTATGCCCTACACAATGATGTCAGCGAAAGGGATTTTCAATTAAATCATGGCGGTCAATGGGTAAAGGGAAAAAGTGCAGATCATTTTGCACCTTTTGGTCCCTATCTTGTGACCAAAGACGAAATCAAAGACCCCCATAACCTTAGACTTTGGCTTAAAGTCAACGGTGAAAAACTACAGGACAGTAATACTTCTGACTTGGTGTTTGACATCCCTACCCTTGTCTCTTACATCAGTCAATACATGACACTGCTTCCCGGAGATATCATTTCTACAGGAACCCCATCAGGTGTTGGTTTGGGCCTAAAACCACCGAGGTACCTCAAGGCAGGAGATGTAGTAGAATTGGGAATAGATGGCATGGGCAAAGCTAATCAGATAGCCGTAGATGCGGAGTAATGGGGTTTAGATCAATTTCCTGCTTCTCATCCCCTCCTCCTCAACTCCAATATTTTATCTTTCTCTTCACCTTTGAGTTTCAAAAGCCTTACAATCCGATCCGGACTGGGTTTGCCCAATGAAAAGAAAATCAGTGTCGTAGCAAAGGCGATGGTATATCCCGCATTGTTGAAAAGCAATAGTCCCGCTGCACACAATAAAGACGTAGCAAAAAGCATATAAAAACGGAGCATAGTGGCTTGGGAATACAAACTAACTTTGATTTCCAAGTCATAGCTTCCATTTTGAATTCGTCTGATAGCTGACTGAAAATTGAAATAATGCAAAACCAAAATTGAAACTACCAACCCCAAGCCAAAGGAATCCCAAAAAGGAGGAACCTCAGGAATGTCAAATGTTATGGTACTATTTTGGGAATTTAAATAAGTAACTGCAAAAAAAGGAATCGGAATGGCTATCAAAATCAGCACATTCCGCTCCAAAGTTTCATAAATCTGTTTGATGTTTTTATTTTCCAAAATCCTGTTATTCAATAACGATTTTTATATCCGAACTCGCAGGTTTAGAGGAACAACAAAGGATATAACCCTCTGCGATTTCACTTTCACTCAAACCCGCATCCTCAATCATATCTACTTTTCCTGAAGTCAGTTTACCTCTACATGCTGTACATAGTCCACTTTGGCAACTGTAAGGCATGTCCACATCCCTATCCAAACCTGCCTCCAAAATGGTCTTTCCTGCAGGCACTTCAAAATGATGACTTTCACCGTTGACGACGACCTCGATTTCCCGGGTGAGTTCAGGTGCCAATTTACCTGAAGCCTTTAAGTCAGCTTCTTTGGCTTCAATATCTGAAAAAAAACTTTCCTTATAGATCAGGTCATTTGGAACACCCATGGATTCAAGTGAGTGGATGGCAGTTTCCATCAGGCCTTCCGGTCCACAGACAAAATATAGAGAAGATGTGTACGCTGGAAAGGCACTTGGCGACAAAGATTCTTTAATTTTAGTGGCATCCAACCTGCCTTTGAGACCTGACCAAGTAGGATTTGGCTGACTTAGATTGTGTACCACAGTTATTCGCCCTGGGTATTGATTTTCCAGTTTTTCCAACTGGTTTTTGAATATTATCTGATCTTCTGACCTGCTGCAATATAAGATTGTAACTTTTGACTCTGGTTCATTGATCAAAGCTGATTTGGCAATACCCATGATCGGCGTGATGCCACTACCCCCTGCCACCATCACAAAATGTCTTTTGTTTTTGGAATGGAAATCAGTAGTGAAATGTCCCAAAGGTTTCATGATCTCAATGGTCTTTCCCGGTCTAAGTTGATCGTTGATATAATTGGAAACCAATCCACCTTTAACTCTTTTAACCGTAATTCCTGGGTGAGGATCTATAAAAGGTGAAGTACAAAGACTGTATGATCTCCTTACCTCTTTCCCTCCCAAATCAAGAATAACTGTAATATACTGCCCTGGCTTGTACTCCAAAAATGGCTCGGGTTGTTCAAAAAATACCGTAACCGTATCCGGAGTTTCTTTTACAATTTCTCTGATTTTCAATGACAAATACTGGTCACCCCTATTATTTTCGTCTTTTTTCTTCTTAAATATATTAAACATTCCCGCTATACTTTTACAAGTTGTTTCAACAATAACCAAGCTTCAAAATTAAACTGCAATTTTCAATTTGTCTGCCCTATTGATAATAATTATCATTGTTTACAACAAATATTTGAGAAACTGGTTTGCATTTACCCAGAAAAAGTGACCCTCTTTTTAAAATCAAACTTATTCGGATCTAGAGACAGGTATTTTCACCTTAAAAACTAACTTTGTGAATCAAATCAAAAACCTATTATGATGAATCTTGACAACCTGACTGCTGTAAGTTCTATCGATGGCAGATATGGAAATAAAACTGCTTCATTGAGAGCATACTTTTCAGAGTTTGCGTTGATCAAATACAGGGTCCATGTGGAAGTGGAATATTTCATTGCGCTCTGCGAAATCCCCTTACCACAACTTAATAATTTTGATAAGAAGTTATTTTCTTCTTTAAGAAGTTTAGTCCAGAATTTCAGTCTTGAAGATGCCCTCCAAATCAAGGAAACAGAAAAAGTCACCAACCATGACGTAAAAGCAGTAGAATACTTTTTAAAATCAAAATTTGATGAATTGAATCTTCAGGAATTCAAGGAATTTATTCATTTTGGCTTGACTTCTCAGGATATCAACAATACCGCTACACCTTTGATGCTGAAAGATGGACTTGAAGGCGTCATCCTACCCCATTTAAATGGCATCATTGAAAAGTTGAAAGGACAAGTAGCTGAGTGGAAAGATATTCCCATGTTGGCCAAAACCCATGGTCAACCTGCGTCACCAACCCGCTTGGGAAAAGAATTACGGGTTTTTGTCATCCGATTGGAAAAACAATTGGAGTTGCTTGCTCAGGTTCCATATTCGGCCAAATTCGGAGGTGCAACGGGAAATATGAATGCCCATCATGTCGCTTATCCTGAAATTGACTGGAATAATTTTGCGGCAAAATTTGTCGGAGAATATCTAGGATTGGAAAGAAGTTATCCTACTACTCAGATTGAGCATTATGATAACTTGGCTGCATGTTTTGATGCTTTGAAAAGGATCAATACCATCCTGCTCGATTTTTCAAAAGATATATGGCAATATGTGGCCATGAATTATTTCAAACAAAAAATAAAAGCAGGTGAGATTGGTTCTTCAGCAATGCCCCATAAAGTAAACCCTATAGATTTTGAAAATGCTGAAGGAAATCTTGGAATAGCAAATGCCTTGTTAGAGCACTTGGCTGCCAAATTACCAATAAGCAGACTTCAAAGGGATTTGACAGACTCGACTGTTCTTCGGATTATTGGCGTACCTTTGGCCCATATGTTGATCTCCTTCGAGTCATTGACTAAGGGACTTGGCAAATTGGAGTTGAACAGGGCAGCCATAGACGCAGATTTACAGGAAAATTGGGCTGTGGTCGCTGAGGCCATCCAAACCGTATTAAGGAGAGAAGGATATCCTAAGCCCTATGAGGCACTTAAAGAACTGACCCGCACCAATGAAAAAATTACGGAAAAATCTATTTCTGCTTTTATCAATGGCCTGAAAGTTTCTGATCAATTGAAAAAGGAATTAAGCAGAATCAGTCCGTTTAATTATACCGGATTAGACTAAAGGTTGTTGCTTTTGGGAGGTTAATCCCTACCTGCCTAACTCAAAGGAGAAATCTTATCTATCTGATTACTTCAGATATAAGCTTTCTCCTTTTAGTTTTTTTGATAAAAGGGATGGGGGATCTATAGAAATAGATAATTTTGCACATAAATTAAATTTATTGTAATTATAAATAAAATGTATTCTCTATAATTGGTCACGACAATTTGAATACCAAAAAATAAAAATAAATGGATAGCCACAAAAGAATCTTTTCTCACTTAAGTAGTGATTTACCTGCAGGATTAGTTGTATTCTTGGTAGCACTCCCCTTATGTTTAGGGATAGCGCTCTCCTCCGGTGCTCCTTTATTCTCAGGAATTATTGCCGGTGTGGTAGGAGGAATCGTGATTGGTTCTCTTTCCGGTTCTCATACTGCTGTATCGGGGCCTGCAGCAGGTTTGACTGTTATTGTGCTGAATGCCATTTCAGATCTTGGAGCATTTGATATTTTTTTGACGGCAGTTGTATTGGCCGGGATTCTACAAATCCTTCTAGGGTGGTTAAAAGCAGGTATCATTGGTTATTATTTTCCTACTTCGGTCATCAAAGGAATGCTTGCTGGCATTGGGGTGATTTTGATCATCAAACAGATCCCTTATGCCTTTGGTGTAAATGAAGATGCTAACCTTGAAAAATATATTCCTTTTGTCAATGACTGGAGTGCGGTAATGGATTTGGGAAACCTTTCCAAGGAATTTGAATTTGGTGCTATCATCATTACTTTGGTTTCCTTGGCCATACTGTTGTTTTGGGATCGCCCGATTATTAAAAAGCAAAAATTTGTTAAATTTATCCCGGGACCTTTGGTGGTTGTTATTATTGGGGTTGCCATCAATAAATTTTTTAAGTTTTTTGTTCCAAAGCTTTATATTGACGCATCAGGAAAAGTTGTATTGCCTGAAATTGAATCCTTTGGACATCTTGTTGGGCAATTGACATTTCCTCAATTTTCAGCTATAACCAACCCCGATGTTTGGCTCGTGGCCTTCACCATCGCTATTATTGCCAGTTTGGAAACCCTACTGAGTCTCGAGGCAGGTGATAAATTGGATCCTTACAAAAGAGTCTCTCCGCCCAACAGAGAGCTTTTTTCACAAGGTATTGGCAATGTTATTAATGGTTTGATCGGAGGTATACCTGTAACTGCGGTTATTGTGCGGACTTCCGCGAATATTACCTCAGGTGCGAGAACAAAAACCTCAGCCGTTTTTCATGGTATTCTATTATTTGCAAGTGTCCTGCTTATTCCAGGCTTACTTAACCTTATACCGTTGGCTTCTTTAGCTGCAATCCTGCTTTTGATAGGGTATAAACTGGCAAAATTCTCCTTGTTTAAATCGCAGGCAAGATTAGGTATGGATCAGTTTTTACCTTTTGTTACGACTATTTTAGGGATTGTGATCTTTGACCTTTTGATTGGTATAGGTATAGGGATGGGTGTTGCCATCGTTTACATTTTGATGAGAAACTTTCAGAACTCACATTTTTATGAGGAAAGACCTGAAAAAGATCCCAACACCATCCATATTGTACTATCTGAAGAGGTGAGTTTTCTAAACAAAGGAGCCTTGATTCAAGCTTTGGATGATATCGCTCCTGGAAAGCATGTAATCATTGATGGTTCAAACTCAAAAGTGATTGACTATGATGTCCTTGAAGTGATTGCCAATTACAAAATTTCAGCAAAGGAAAAAGAGATTGAAGTAGATACTATAAAAATCAAATCTGTGACCTAAGACAACCTACGCGGACGGAAGAAATATTTCAGCCATCATACACCTTGCGCTTCCCCCGCCCAACTTTTCTATGGTAGCGATATCGGGCACTATAAGTTCAGTATAGCGTTGAATAGTCTGAATCTGAACCTGACCGAGTGATTGATAGGCTGCTTCTGACATAACTGTCAATTTAGCACCTGATGAATTTTTAACTTCAAGCATATTACCTGCGAATTGAAATTTCTGCTTTGCTGTAATAGGAATCATCTTTTTACCTGTTTTTTCAAGATATTCCTGAACCCTGAGCTTTTCAGAAGCAGGTGTGATGCTATCCAGACAGACAACAGCTATTTCAGATCCAATGTGCATCATGACATTGGTATGGTAGATCGCTGAGACCACTCCATTGACAACTTGGTTGGCATCAAAATCTACCACTTCATAATCCATTATCCTACCAAAATAGGCCAATGGCACTGAATGTGTTCGTTCTGACCTGCATGCATAGGCAATTTTATTCACCCTATCCAAAATCAAACTTCCAGTTCCTTCCAAATACTGTTCATCATTTTCAAAAAAAGTCAGGTCAATAATATCACTGATTTTATAACCCCTTTTCATGAATATTTCAATTATATCTGTTCTTCTTTCCTGCCTGCGGTTGGGTGAAAACATGGGATACAAAATCACTTTTCCATCTTCATGGGTACTGAACCAATTGTTCGGGAAAATAGCATCTGTTTTCTTTGGTTCAACTGTGTCTTCAACTACCATTACATTCACGCCCTTTTCTTCCAACAAACCAACAAATCCGTCAAACTCTTCTTGGGCGAGTTTATTAATCTCTTGTGGGCTTCTATTGTCTTTTTTCTGATAAAAATTATTGGATGCAGTTTCAGGATTGAATCCGAAATTTGCTGGACGGACCATTAAGATATTTGAAGTGGTTTGAGTTGGCATAGTTGCTTTTGGAAAGCCGAATTTACCTATTTTTTATTATAGCGGTACAGTACAGGCTTTATTTTAAACCTTGCTTCGCTCAAAGTAAAATAGCTATTTCCATTTGGATTGAAGGCTATGGCTTCTCCCTGCGGTTCTGGTTTGTAGGGTAAAATCACCGGAGTACGGTTTAAAGCCTCAGGAACGGTTTCCCCAACTTTCCTTTCCCAATAAAAAACAGTAAAATAATTTTTGATCAATATCTGTTTTCCATCTACGGATATATCTCCAGCCACAGACATGGTAAAAGGAAGTTCCATGATTTTTTCAAGTTCAAAATCCTTCTTTGAAAAAGCAGATTGAGGTGCCCGGTATAGGATATTGACCGAGTCTCTTTTAGAAACAATGAAAATGTCTTTTGTAATCGGATCTACCATCAAGGTCTCTGCATCCCTAGCACCGTCAGGAAAGGTAAGCTTGAGTATTTCTGGTTCAACTTCCATTTCCTCTTCCAATGATTTGGGTTCAGGAAACCAGAAGATCTTTATACTTTTGTAAACTGCATTATTGTCACCAATCTCTCCGACATATATATAATGGCGTTTTGGATCCGGTCCGGGACCTACAGCTATATCTTCCCAATCCCTGTTTTTTACTCCTTTGAGTCTAATACTTCCTTTGTCTTTACCCAAAGTATCTATTAAATATACCAAAGGCTCTCCCCCACTATCATTGTGGGTATAGAGTATTCCAGGATGAGTCCTGGAAAATGCAAGGCCACTGGCTTCATCTATTTTTTTGTTTTTCAATTCCCCAGCTTTTTTCGGGGCAGAAAAAACCGAATCCGCATAAGCCGGAATAAAAGAAAGGTCTTTGGATTCAGGAACCTTCTGTGAAACCACAAAAGGTATGGAAACGAAAATCAAATATGCCTTGAATAGGTAATGGAACAATGTATTCATAAGGTTTAGCAGTCAAAATCCAGTCCCCTTTTCAACTGTTTGATGTTAAGGTTTGTTAATTCGTTTTTTTTTGCTGATTAAATATCCCTTATCAGAAATGAGATGGATTTTATTTTCATAATCCTTTCCGCTTTATATCCTGAGCAGTGATTTTGGCGTCAATTCTTCAACCTAGTGTAATGATAAAGTTGGGGTTTTACACCATTGGCTAATTCGCTAAAGGTAAAATAACCGCCTTCCTGATCAAAACAAATAGCCTCGCCTTGTTCTTCTTTCGGATTATAAGGCAGCAATGATGGTATCTCTGACATCATTTCAACAAAAGTTTGACCTGACTTTCTCTCCCAATAAAATATCCTATCATAATTTTTTATCAGTACTTTATCCCCTTCTCTGGAGACCGCGCCAGCAGTTACAATTCTAAATGAAAATGTCCCTGCTTTGATGGCTGTGATTTCCTTTTCCACATTTTGAGGATAAGGCAAGACAAAAAGTTGGGATCTCAACTCCCTTTTTGTAGCCAAATAGATATCTTTCGTCATTGGATCCACCATTAATACCTCTACATCATAGCTTTTATTTGGGTATCTGAAGTTTATTTTATCAAAAGACATTGCAAGTTCAATGATCTTTCCTTGATGGTTTTCTTCGAATTTTGGTTCTTCAAACCTGTATACTACATAGCTGTCATAATTTTGATCATTATCGCCAATATCCCCCAAGTACAGATAATCAAGTCCTGCTATTGGTCCCGATGCAATTTCAATATCCTCCCAATCTCTATTCTCAATTCCTGGAATTTTATAGGTAGCTGCAATCTCTCCATTTGAAGCATTAATAAGAAACAGACTATTGTCAAAATTTTTGTCCTGATGTGTCCAAAGGAATCCGGGATTTTTTCTGCTATAAGCCAAACCCGATGCTTGGTCAACTTCCGGATAACCCTTAGACTCTCCCATTTGCGCAAAAGATGTTGAACTTTCCATTTCCGAGATTGAAAAATTACTTTCAAAAGGTATATGATTGGCCCAAATATTTATTTCACCTTGTTTCTCAGTGCATCCCAGAAAAACCACTAAACCAAAATTGACTGTAAATTTAAAGGTTCGCCACATAAAAAATTATAACTCTTGTATATAACATATTGGTACAAATTCATTAAAAAAACGGCCAACTTTCATTGGCCGTTTTGTAAATGTTAAGTTTCAAATTTTACTCCGCTTTTTCTTTCTTGTTGACAGTGATGGTGAGTTCCTCACCTTCACCCAAATAATCAGCGATGATCACATCTCCATCGGAAAGTTCACCTTTAAGGATTTCCTCGGCGAGGGCATCTTCCAAATACTTTTGGATGGCTCTATTCAATGGTCTTGCACCATATTGTTGGTCATACCCTTTTTCAGATAGAAAATCCTTGGCTTTCCCTGTCAGCTCGATTTGATAACCCAAATCAGTGATTCTGCTGAACAATTTACCCAAACTGATATCGATGATTTTATGGATATGGGATTTATCAAGTGAATTGAATACAACCACATCGTCCAATCTGTTCAGGAATTCAGGGCTAAAGGCTTTTCTTAATGCACTTTGAATAGTGGATTTCATCACTTCATCCATGCTTTGCTGCTTGGCCTTTGGTGAGAAACCAATACCTGCACCGAAATCTTTCAAATCTCTAACCCCAATATTGGAAGTCATGATGATGATCGTATTCCTAAAATCCACTCTTCTACCCAAACCATCAGTCAAAATCCCATCATCCAAAACTTGAAGTAGGATGTTGAATACATCAGGATGAGCTTTTTCAATTTCGTCCAACAATACCACTGAATACGGTTTTCTTCTGACTTTCTCAGTCAATTGTCCACCCTCTTCATATCCAACATATCCCGGAGGTGCTCCCACAAGTCGGGAAACACTGAATTTTTCCATATATTCGGACATATCGATTCTGATCAAAGAATCTTCTTTGTCAAAGAGATAGGTGGCCAGCATTTTGGCAAGCTCAGTTTTACCTACCCCTGTAGGTCCTAAGAAAATAAAAGATCCGATTGGCTTTTTCGGATCTTTCAATCCTACCCTCGTTCTTTGGATGGCTTTGGTTAACTTCTTGATTGCTTCTTCTTGTCCAATGACTTTAGCTTGCAACTCTTCACCCATGGTCAAGAGTTTTATTCCTTCATTTTGGGCAATTCTTTTGGCAGGAATACCGGTCATCATGGCAATCACCTCCGCCACATTATCCTCTTCAACAGTATAGCGCTTGGTCTTACTTTCCTCTTCCCACTTCGTTTTGGCATTCTCAAGTTGTTCGAGCAATTTCTTTTCTTTGTCTCTCAATTGGGCCGCCTCTTCGTACTTCTGACTCTTTACAACCCTGTTTTTCTCAACCTTGATATGCTCAACTTCTTCTTCCAACTTAAGGATTTCCTCAGGAACATGGATATTGTTGATATGGACTCTTGCACCAGCTTCATCCAAGATATCTATGGCCTTATCAGGAAGAAATCTATCAGAAATATAGCGATCTGAAAGTTTTACACAGGCATCAATCGCTTCAGGGGTATAAATCACATTATGGTGATCTTCATACTTGTCTTTGATATTTTCAAGGATTTGTATGGTTTCTTCCGGAGAGGTTGCATCCACCATCACCATCTGGAACCTACGCGCCAAGGCACCGTCTTTTTCAATATACTGTCTGTATTCATCCAAGGTGGTCGCACCAATACATTGAATTTCTCCTCTGGCCAATGCGGGTTTGAACATGTTGGAAGCATCCAAAGAGCCACTTGCTCCTCCTGCTCCAACAATTGTATGCAACTCATCAATGAAAAGGATGACGTTTGGAGATTTCTCCAATTCGTTCATTACTGCTTTCATCCTTTCTTCAAACTGACCTCTATATTTGGTACCTGCCACCAAAGAAGCAAGATCTAAAGTGACCACTCTTTTGTTGAAAAGCACTCGGGAAACCTTTTTCTGCACAATACGCAATGCAAGTCCTTCTGCAATGGCAGTTTTACCTACACCGGGTTCACCGATTAGGATTGGATTGTTTTTCTTTCTTCTGGAAAGAATCTGAGCAACCCTTTCAATTTCTTTTTCTCTACCGATGATCGGATCTAATTTATCGTCTTCAGCCATTTTGGTCAAATCACGACCAAAATTATCCAAAACAGGTGTTCTGGACTTTTCACTTGTGCTTTTGGAAGAACCGGAGGAACTTCCCGAAGATGATCCAAATAGCTTGGATCCATCATCATCCGGATCATCAGCTTCGGCTCTTGATCTTGGTGAGGAATCGGTCTGAAATTCCAACATTTCCTTTACAGAATCATAATTGGTATCAAACTTATTCAATATTTGAGTTGCAATATTATCTTCATCTCTTAGAATAGATAAGAGCAAATGTTCCGTCCCAATCAACTGGCTTTTAAAAATCTTGGCTTCAAGATAAGTAATCTTAAGTACCTTCTCAGATTGTCTTGTCAATGGGATATTTGCAAGGTTTTTGACATTATGGGTAGCAGTACCTTTAACTGCCCGCTCGATAGAATTTCGGAGTTCGTCTAAAGGCACTCCTAATTTTTTCAATATGGAAACAGCTACTCCCTCACCTTCTCTAATCATGCCCAGCAAGAGGTGTTCTGTACCTATGTAATCATGTCCGAGACGCAGCGCTTCTTCTCTGCTCAGGGAGATCACCTCTTTGACTCTGTTTGAAAATTTTGCTTCCATGTATAACCTTTCTATTTTTATTCTTATTTCAGTATTAATGTTACCGAATTTGTTTTAAAAACACAATCTATTTACCGATTGTTCAATCATTTTTTTTTTGTTAGGCTCAGAACATCATTTGATTCAGGCCCTTTACAAAACAACAAATCCAGAACGCTAAGGTTTGGCACAAAGTTTACGCCAAACATTTGATCATAGGGATAGACTGTCATGATGTTTCTCGTACTGTAATCCTGCTTGGCACTGATTATTCCTCTTGTATCAATGCATTCATTGAAATCTAAAGTCTCTAATGCCACTTTTATTTCTGTATCTGACTGCAATAATTTAAGACAAACTGTCAGTAGTTCGATATTGAGGTCAAACAAAAACGTCAGGTTCTTTGCATAAATGCTTTCCAAATAAGGGAAAAAATATTCAAAAAAAGGGGCTTTTCCATAAGCACTTTGAATCCCCCTTAAATGAATGTTTTTCCATTTTTGGTCATAATCTATTTTGGTTTCTCTATATAACTGCTTTTTGTTCCCGCCCAAAACCGGAATAGACAAAGTATCCACTTTATTCGTCAATAAAATCTGTGCCCTGTTTCGGTATGTTTGCTTCTGATACTTTTCGGTGCCATCGATGTACAACTCCCGGTATCCACTGATTTGGGTGAAATATTCGATGGGTGGCAGGTAGAAGAGCTCTGTTATGATGGGCATGGGGAAAGGATGAAGGGGGGGGTAATTTTAGATTTTAGATTTTAGATTTTAGATTGAAGATTCGGCAATGGGGAAGGATGAAGGATAAGGGATGAGGGATGAAGGGGATTGATTTTAGATTTCAGATTGACTCCGGGGGAAGGATGCTGGTAAACTTTTCGGGAAACCTTCGTATTTCGCATCTCGGTTCTCGAATCAGGAATCTCAGCTCTCGTTTCCCAGATTCTCCATGCAGGTTTTAGCTTTCTCTCGCATCTAGCTTCTCGGTTCTTGGATCTTTTCTCTTGGTTCTTGATTCTTGGTTCTTTTTTCTTGTCTATTGGCTCTCGATTCCCGTTTCTCTGCCCTCATTTCCCCGATATTCATTTTAGGGTTCCGCTTCTGGTTCTCGGCTCTAGGCTCTTGATTCTTGGCTCTTGATTTTTGGTTCTTGTCTCAGCTCTCGCTTCTTGATTCTTGTCGACTCTCGCTTCTCGCTTCTCGGTTCTCCCTTCTTGTTTCTTGGCTCTTGGCTCTTGAATCTTTTGTCTCAAATCTCATGTCTCCACTTAAAAGAGGTCATCTATAGGACCTAGGCCTTCTCTGATGATTTCTATTTCTCCACCTGTGCAATCCAAAATTGTAGAAGCCACATTTTGTCCATACCCTCCATCGATGACAATATCCACCAAATCCCTGTATTTTTCATAAATCAATTCCGGATCTGTACTGTATTCGATTACTTCATCTTCATCCCTGATAGAAGTGGTCAATATGGGCGAACCAAGTTCTTTTACAAGCAATCTTGGTATAGAATGATCGGGAACACGGATACCCACTGTCTTCTTATTACTATTGAGAATCTTGGGAACATTGTTATTGGCTTCCAATATAAAAGTATAAGGACCTGGCAATGTTTTTTTCATGACCTTAAAGACAGGCGTGCTCAATGCCCTTGTGTATTCAGAAATATTACTGAGGTCATAACAGATAAATGAAAAATTATGCTTTTTCGGTTTGATACCTTTAATCTGTGCTATACGCTCTACGGCTCGTTGATTATGAATATCACATCCCATACCATAGATGGTATCCGTGGGGTAAATGATTACACCACCGTCCCGAAGCACTTCCACAATTTTTTGGATTTTTCGGGGGTCAGGATTTTCCGGATATAATTTAATGAGTTCGGCGGACATTGGTGAGGGATAATTTTTAGAAGTTAGATTTTAGGAGGTAGATTTAGGTTTGGCTTAACCAAAAGGATGGACTTTTAGACAGAAGTCCCATTAGCTTTTGGAGTTTTTTGGGAATACCAATGAAGAAAGTTTTGGACAATGGGGATATCTGCTGCTGCCCAATCCAGTTCCGATAGGCTTCCGACTTTCTTCCAACAAAAGGTTTTATGTTCTTTTAATACCATATTACCACTTTTAAAGCAACAAAGAAGGGGAATAAGTTCAATCTTCTTAGCAGGACTATACTGGTGAATATTGCTTTCAAACGATTCCAACACCTCAATTTCAATATTCAATTCTTCCATAATTTCCCTTTTCAGGCATTCCTCTGCCGACTCATTTTCTTCCATTTTACCACCTGGAAACTCCCATTTGAGCGGCAAATCCATATTTTCACTCCTTTGGGTACATAGGACCCTACCGGAATCCAAAATAATCGCGCAAGTAACTTTGATTAGTTTTACCATTGATTTTGATCTATGTTAGCCCAGTGAACAAAAATCTCTATTTTTGCGGTTATTGTAATATTGAGATTCAAAAATATGTTTGACGACAAAAAAACAAAATATTATCTCGTATTCATAATTACCTTTTCGGTCCTCCTGAGTACACTTTCCTTTTATTTCTATCAGGCTTTTTACAGTCCAAACGCCCTGACAGATAAAGAGGAATCCCATATGCTGATGATTCCCAGCAATGCCACATTTCAAACAGTGGTGGACAGTCTTTACGGCAAAGGTGTCATCAATGACCTGATATCTTTCAGCTTTGTAGCTAAAGTCCTTAATTATCAGGAATCTGTAAAGCCGGGACTTTATACCATTTCGCCTAAAATGAACAACGTCAACTTAGTTAAATTTCTAAGGTCAGGTAATCAGACTCCGGTGCGAATAACTTTTAACAACATCAGAACCAAGGAGGATCTTGCCGAAAAAATCACTAGAAATCTGGAAATCAGTCAAGATTCCTTTTTAAATCTTCTCACTGATTCGGTCAATATCAGAAAATTCGGTTTCAATGAAGAAACGATTATGGCTATGTTTATCCCAAACACCTATGAGGTATGGTGGAACACTAGTCCTGAAAATCTCTTCGATAGGATGTACAGGGAATTTGGTAATTTTTGGAATGAAACCAGGATGGAAAAGGCCCATCAAATCGGGCTGAACCCTATACAGGTGTCCACTTTGGCATCTATTGTTCAGGCAGAAACTGTAAAAGCAGATGAACGCTCCAAGGTTGCTGGGGTATATATGAACCGGCTTCACACTCAAATGCATTTACAAGCCGATCCTACCCTTGTATTTGCATCGGGTGATTTTAGTCTGAAAAGAGTACTGAATATCCATAAAGAAATTGATAGCCCTTACAACACCTATAAATACAGAGGTTTGCCGCCAGGACCTATTAATCTGCCGGAAATTTCAGCACTGGATGCCGTCTTGAACTATGAGGATCATCAATACTTTTACTTTTGTGCCAAAGATGATTTCTCAGGCTATCATGCTTTTGCGACCAATCTTTCCCAACATATGAGAAACGCAAGACAATACCAAGCTGCCTTGAATAGGGCTAAAATATATTGATATGTTCCAAGCAGAAACAAGTGTCAGGGTCAGATATGCCGAAACAGATCAAATGGGCTATGTATATTATGGCAACTACGCCATGTATTTTGAAGTCGCAAGGGTTGAGGCGCTTAGGTCTGCGGGCTTCTCTTATAAACAGATGGAAGATGATGGCATCATCATGCCTGTCTTGGAACTACATTCCCAATATTTAAGACCAGGAAAATATGATGAGATGTTGACCATCAAGACCATCATCCCCAAACTTCCCGATGTCCGAATCCGCTTTGAATATGAAGTATTTAATGAAGCGGATGAAATCATCACCAAAGGTTGGACTACCTTGACTTTTTTGAAAAAAGATAACCATAGACCCTGTAGACCTCCGCAATATTTACTAGATTTATTAAAACCTTATTACCAATAAAATTTTTCAGTGAAGAAAAGACTGCGTTTATTCTCCATCAAATTTACCCGTAAGGCAAAGCTTCTCAGGAAATTCCATTTTGGAAACCCTGACCAGAATCTTTATGATGTAGGTAAGATTTTTATGGAACAAATGCGCAAAGACGAAATCACAGAGAGGGCCGGTGCCATGGCCTTCAGTTTTACAGTAGCCATGTTTCCACTGATTCTGTTTTTGCTGAACATGATCCCTTATATTGGGATTTTTTTTGCCAATGTGACCACGCACAATATCTTGTTATTTATCAAAGAAATTATTCCGGATTCTATTTATTCGGAAGCAGAACCCACCATCATGGATATTGTCAGCAAGCCAAGGCAGAGTTTGCTGTCCATTGGTTTCTTTCTGGCACTATTCCTTTCTACCAACGGAGTGGTTTCGATGATGAATGCCTTCAATGCAGTTTACAGAACCAAGGAGAATAGGGATTTTTGGAAAACCCGTGCCATAGCCGTAAGCATCGTATTTGTCTTGATACTTGCTATTTGTGGAGCAGTAGTCATTATGATATTTGGTAGCAGCATTTTGTACAGAATATCAGAATGGGAAATTGTATCGAGCAATCTCTACTATTATATGCTGACCATATTCAGATTTTTGGTGCTTTTGACTGTCTTCTTAATTGCAACAGCCTATATCTTCAGATTTGCACCTGCAGTTCATGATAAGTGGAAGTTTTTCTCTACAGGTTCCATTACCGCAGGTATACTCATCACCTTAGGATTCTACCTATTTTCATTCTATTTGAACAATTTTGCTACCTACAATAAGCTTTACGGGTCTATCGGCGCAATGATTGCTGTCATGTTATGGTTATTTATTACATCATTGATTATATTGGTATGTTTTGAGATTAATGTGAGTTTGGATAAAGCTGCCGAAAGGAGATATGTATCCAAAACTGCCGCCGCTGAAATTTCATGATTTTTATCATAAAAAAACCAAAAGTAAGTCAACTTTGCCATTGTAAAGACTGACTAGTTTTGCATCAAATATTAAACCTTTATCTCAATGGAAACCAACAAAAGCATTTTTATAGCTACCGCACAACCCTTCAGTGGAAAATCAATTGTAGCATTGGGACTTGTAGACATGTTGCTGGCCAAAGCCCATAAAATCGGGTATTTCAAGCCCATCATCAACGATAGCCCTGAGGTCAAAAGAGATGCTCATATCGATACTTTGATACAGCATTTCAAACTACCTATCGAGTATTCAAAATCATATGCTTATACCCGTGAAGAAGCCAACTTATTGGCAGAATCTGGATTTCAAGGGGAAATTATTGATACCATCATCAGTAAGTACAAAAGCCTTGAGGCACAGTTTGATTTTACCATTATTGAAGGAAGTGATTTCTTGGGAGAGGGCACTGCATTTGAATTTGATGCCAATGTCACCATCGCCAAAAACCTGGGAACACCAGTAATTATCGTCCTCAGCGGTGATAATAAAAGTATTGCACAGATCAGTAATTCCGCCATCATTACCACCAAAAACTTCCTGCAAAGAAAAGTGAAGGTTTTGGCAGTGGTGGTCAATAAAGTGGATAAATCTGAAATTGAAGAAATCAAATCAGCTATCGGGGCACAGTTGCCCAAGGACATTATCCTATCAATCATTCCAAAGATTATTGATCTTAAAAGTCCTTCAATGAAGGAAGTGAAGGAGCATTTAGGAGCAGAGGTAATGTTTGGTGGAAATTATCTGTCCAACCGTGCTGACCATTTTATTTTCGGGGCCATGCAGATTTCCAATTTTCTCAACCATATCAAGCCAAATGTACTTATAGTGACTCCCGGTGACCGGGCAGATATCGTGGTGGCTTCCCTTCAGGCAAATGTTTCAAAAAACTATCCGAAAATTGCGGGGATAGTGCTCACAGGTGGATTTGATATTTCTGAATCTGTTCTCAAGCTTATTGAAGGTTCAGATACCGTAGTTCCCATTTTAAGAGTAGAAGACCCTTCTTTTTATGCTGCAACAAAAGTGGCGGGTATACACTCCAAAATTTCCCCGGACAACACCGAGAAAATCATGATGGCCATCAACATATTCAGGAAATACATGGACATCTCGTCTTTGGAAAATAAAATTTCCTCATTCAAAGCTGTTGGTATTACTCCTAGAATGTTCCAATATCAATTGGTCAGTTGGGCAAAAAGCAAGAAAAAGCATATCGTATTGCCCGAAGGAAAAGATGAAAGAATTTTGAGAGCTGCAGACAGACTCGTCAGACAGAAAATTGTCAACATTACTTTACTGGGAGACACGAATGAAATTGCCAGAACCATCAGCAAATTAGGCCTTTGCCTTAACCATGATAACTGTCAGATCATCAATCCCCATGAATCTTTTTACTATGATGATTATGTCAATACCCTTTTTGAACTGAGAAAAGGGAAAAACTTGCCCCTGGAGGTTGCCAAGGACTTGATGACAGATGTGGCCTATTTCGGTACCATGATGGTATTCAAAGGTCACGCAGACGGAATGGTTTCCGGCGCTATTCACACCACTGCCCATACCATCAGACCCGCACTTCAGTTTGTAAAAACCAAGCCGGGGATTTCTTTGGTGTCCTCCATCTTTTTCATGTGCCTTCCTGATAGAGTGATGGTATTTGGAGATTGCGCCATCAATATCAACCCCACAGCAGAAGAACTCGCTGAAATAGCCATTTCCTCCGCAGATACCAGCATCAAATTCGGTATTGAACCACGGGTAGCCATGTTATCCTATTCTTCCGGGGAATCCGGCACAGGTGAGGATGTCGAAAAAGTCCGCAGTGCCACTGAAATAGTAAAACAAAAAAGACCGGATATCAAAGTGGAAGGTCCCATACAATATGATGCTGCAGTAGACCCTATAACCGGGAAACAAAAAATGCCGAATTCGGAAGTGGCAGGTAATGCCTCGGTCCTAATATTCCCTGACCTGAACACAGGAAACAATACCTACAAAGCCGTCCAGAGGGAAACCGGAGCAATGGCCATCGGCCCCATGCTCCAAGGACTCAACAAACCCGTCAATGACCTCAGCCGCGGCTGCACTGTAGATGATATCTTCAATACGGTAGTGATTACTGCTATTCAGGCGCAGGAGTGAGTTTGGAAGGAGGAAGGTAGATTTTAGACTTTAGATTTTAGATTTTAGATCTGAAAACCACCTTGTTTAATTTGGGATTGATCTTTCCTCCATTTCGAACTTAGAAAGAAACCTAAAACCCTGAGGTCAACAGACTTCTCCTTTCGTCGAAGTGACAAGGAAAAGCTTTCTTTGCTTTTGTCTTGTTTCTTGGTTCTTGTATCTTGTGTCTTATGTCTTGGCTCTCGTTTCTCGCATCTTGTGTCTTATGTCTTATGTCTAACGTCTAAGAAAAAAAATGAAAATCCTCGTATTAAATTCCGGAAGTAGTTCACTTAAATACCAATTGTTTGAAATGCCCAATGAAGCTCCATTGTGCAGTGGCTTGGTGGATAGGATTGGATTGGAAAATGCATTGCTGACACATAAAGTGATGCGCGATGGAAAGGAAGAGATATTCAAAATTCAAGCTAAGATCAAAGACCACGAAGAAGGTCTGCTCAAAGTAACCGATCTTTTGATTGATCCCGAAAAAGGGGTGATTTCCAATATGGATGAAGTCAAAGCCATCGGACACCGGGTGGTTCATGGAGGAGAACAATTTGCTTCAACCACTTTGATCACCCAGGAAGTCAAAAATAAAATCAAAGAATTATTTGCCCTTGCACCGCTGCATAATCCCCCTAACTATCTTGGGATAACCGTGGCAGAAAGCGTTTTTCCGAAAGCAAAACAAATAGCTGTTTTTGACACAGCTTTTCACCAAAGCATGCCTCCCCGCTCCTACCGTTATGCGATCCCAAAAGAACTATATACAGACCTTGGTATCCGCGCTTATGGTTTTCATGGGACAAGTCATCTTTACGTTTCAAAAAAGGCAAATGAATACTTGGAAAATCCTGATGCCAAAATCATTACCATTCATCTTGGCAATGGCAGTAGCATGACAGCTATCAAAGGCGGTAAATCCATTGACCACAGTATGGGACTAGGACCCATGGGAGGTCTGGTGATGGGAACGAGAAGCGGCGATATTGATCCTTCCATTATTTTTCATCTGATCAACGAACGGGGATTTACTGCCAAAGAGGTCAATGATATATTGAATAAAAAGAGTGGGCTCTTGGGACTTTGCGGACTAAGTGATATGCGTGATGTCAAAAAAGCAATGGAGGAAGGCAATGAAGACGCAATTTTGGCCTATGAACTATATGCTTATAGGATTCAGAAATATATCGGTACCTTCACCGCATCTCTCAATGGTTTGGATGCCATTGTGTTCACTGCCGGAATAGGCGAAAACGATCCTGATATGAGAGAAGCTGTCTGTAAGGACATGGATTTTTTCGGAATAATGCTGGATAATGTAAAAAATAAATCAAAATCTTCAGATATTAGAGAAGTAAACACGAAAGAATCTAAAGTCAAAATACTTGTCATTCCCACCAATGAGGAATTGGAAATCGGTAAACAGACATTTGCTTTAATGAATAAATAATAATCCTCATGAAAAATGCAGAGCGGTTTATTCAGGCTTTCAATTCCATTGAAAATTTTCTGAGAAGAAACCTTGAGGCAAGAAACTTCAGTAGTTTTTTTAATCTGATCGATGATGCCAGTCAAGACAATCTTATTGTAAGACAATACCGGGAAGAGCTTAGACTTTTTGGCAATCTCAGAAATGCAATTGTCCACTCCGACCGAAGAGATGGAAAACCTGTAGCCGACCCAAGAGAAGATGTGGTGGAACAGATAGAAAAAATCGTGAAAATGCTATTGGACCCACCTTTAGTTTCCCAACATTTTCTTCGCCCAGTCTATACAGTAGAATCGGATGAACCTATGATCAATGTGCTTCATGCCATGGTCGAAAAAGATTACAGTCAAGTACCTATCCTCAAGGATGGGTACCTTTTGGGAATGATCAATTTTGAGTCAATTGCCAAATGGATGGCAAAGATCACAAAATTGGAGAACCCCTTCGAAATCTGTAAAAATACCACAACCGAAGATGTATTTAAAGCGACCCAACAATTGAAAAATTATAGAATCATCAAAAGCAATACAGATTTTGTAACTGCCAGAGAATATTTTGTTGAAAGTCTCGGGAAAAAGAATCTTACAGAAGCACTTTTTATCACCGAAAACGGCCGAAGAAATGAGCCTTTGATCGGAATAATTACACTCAGCGAAGACTTGGAAATGATCATTGATGTACTTCGGGGAAGTGGAAACATTGAAACTCCAAGTAGTAATTTAAATTAATCATATCAGTTAACGATAGGTTAGCCAGAATACATAAATTAAAGAGTGCTTCCTGATTCGTGACGGCTAAAACTCTATGTTTTTTTTATTCAGGGGTTATCATAATTACTAGAGTAAAATATGGTCTAAGGTATTGAGATGAATTACTGACTATATTATAATTGAGCCATTCTTAAACTGACTGCAACAGTTGAAAAAAGATTTACTGATTCCGGTAAAAACTTACTTAATTTTATAGCTGCCCAGAAAATTACCCAATCTAAGCTATGAAGAAAATCAGTCTACTGATTCTTTTGTTGATCTCTTTTAAGGAGTTTTCATTTTCCCAAAAAATTAATTCATCCTATCGGCTGAATATTGAAAAAACAGCTGAACCCATGATTATAGACGGAGTCATGGATGAACTGACTTGGGAAAATGCTGACGTAGCCACTGACTTTTTTATGATAACCCCGATGGATACTAGCTATTCTCAAGTGAGAACTGATGTAAGAATGTCTTATGATGACAAACACATCTACATGATTGTGATCAATTACCACGCAGTGGAAGGCCCCTATATGGTCGAATCTTTGAGAAGGGATTTTAATTTTGGAAAAAACGACAATTTCATATTTTTTATGGATCCATTTGAGGATCAGTTCAATGGATTTTCATTTGGAGCCAATGCCGCAGGTGCCCAATGGGACGGGATCATGTTTGATGGGGGTAGAATTGATTTGAGTTGGGACAATAAATGGGTTTCCAAAGTAAAAAATCACGAGGACAAGTGGGTTTTTGAAGCCGCTATTCCATTTAAATCCATACGATACAAACCGGGTATCAAGGAATGGGGAATCAATTTCAGTAGAATGGACTTAAAGACAACGGAGAAATCAGGTTGGGCGCCCGTTCCAAGGCAATTCCCTTCAGCTTCTCTTGCCTATACGGGCGTATTGGTTTGGGATGAACCACCACCGCATGCGGGGCCGAATATTTCACTGATTCCATACGGATTGGGCGGAATATCCCAAAATAGAGCTGCTGGTGAACAGGACAATTACAGAAGATCACTAGGATTTGATGCAAAGGTCGGCTTGGGAACAGCCCTGAACCTTGACCTCACGGTCAACCCTGATTTTTCCCAAGTGGAAGTAGATAGACAGATTACCAATCTTGATCGCTTTGAACTCTTTTTCCCTGAAAGACGGCAGTTTTTCCTCGAAAATGGAGACCTCTTTGGCAATTTTGGATATGAAACTGTTAGGCCCTTCTTTTCAAGAAGGATAGGTTTGAACGCCCCCATTCAAGCAGGGGCCCGGCTCAGTGGCAAAATCAACAAAGATTGGCGGGTAGGTGCAATGACGATGCAAACAGGGGCTGTGGAAAAAGACAACCTTGATCCGCAGAATTTTTCTGTTTTCACCTTGCAAAGAAGGGTATTTGCCCGCTCCACCATTGGGGCAATCGTGGTCAACAGACAGGCCGGGTTGTTTGCTCCTTCAATAGATAGTAACAATCCAAGTTTATCAGGTTATGACAGGAATGTGGGTGTGGAATTTAACCTGGCATCTTCCAATAACCTTTGGACCGGAAAAACCTTTATCCTCAAATCTTTTAATCCACTTCAAAAAGGAAATGGAATAGCTTATGCTTCCAATTTACGCTATGTCAGCGGCAACCTTTATTGGAATTGGCAACATGAATATGTTTCTGAGAACTATACCGCAGAAGTGGGATATGTTCCTCGAACAGGGTTTTACAAAGCACATCCTTCGATTGGATACCTGTTTTTTCCAAAGAGCAAGAAAATCCTTAGCCATGGACCTGAGATCAACACCAAATGGTTTTTTGATACCAAAATGAACCAAACAGACAATGAAAGTTATCTTTTGTACAAGATGCGGTTCAGAAGTCAGAGCAACCTTGCTGTATGGGCGGCACATGATTATATCAAATTACTCCAACCCTTTGACCCTACCAATTTCAGTGGAGATACCTTGGCCACAGGGACAGAACATCGGTGGTATTCTTGGGGAAGTGAGTTCACCTCCAAGCCACAGAGCATTTTCACTTATGCCATTTCCTCCCGCATGGGAGGATACTATGCCGAGGGAGAAAGGTACAATGTCAGTGGTGAAGTGGGCTACCGTTTTCAGCCCTATTTCAGTATGACCCTTTCTGCCAATTACAATGAAATCCATCTTCCCGAACCTTGGGGAGTCACTACATTTTGGCTGGTTGGTCCGAGATTGGATCTTACCTTGACCAATACCTTTTTTGTCACTGCCTTTATGCAATACAACGAACAGATCAACAATATCAACCTCAATACCCGTTTGCAATGGCGATTCAAACCCGCCTCCGACATCTTCTTAGTCTTCACCGACAACTACCTCCCCGCACCCTTTTTGGCCAAAGACAGGTCGGTAGTTTTGAAGTTTACTTATTGGTGGAATATTTGAATTTTAGACTTGAGATGTGAGACGTGAGACGTGAGACATTAGACACAAGACGTAAGATTAAAGAAACGAGATGCGAGAGTCGAGATTTTAGAAAGGAGAACAAAGGGACGAGAAACAAGATGAACGATACTTATGGCAATCAGAGCAAGGTTCGATTCTGAAACCTGGATGTGATGTGCTAACCTGAAAACTTGAGATGTGAGACGTGAGATATGAGACAGACCACAGAGGTGGATGAGATTTGAGGCTACGGCGTCATTGCGCCTGCCTGCCTCTGGTAGGAGGAGCACTTCAATTTACCTTTCAATTTAGGAAACCTTTTGTGCGACGTGGCAATCTCTTGGGGAGGAGTGAAATACAATGAATCAAGATGCTAGAAGCTAGAAGAGAGACACTCTTATCGGCTAGGGGTGTGAGTGGGGACACTCACATGGGCATGATCGATGGGCTAGTCAGATCACTTCATAGGAACCAACTTTGCCTTAAGGTCGGGGTCATCCATATCCCTATCGAAAGGAAACATGGGGCGGTTGATGCGTTCGAATTCCAATCTGTCCAAATCCTGATCTACCCCACCTGGAGTCAGAGCCATGATCCAATCTGCCCTGATATCATACAACTCTGGTACCAAATAGCCAATCTTTACCACCAAAATATCTGTTTCTCTTGGATTCAGACCCAAATTGGTAAAATCTGCTTCATAATGATACGGTTTACGCCTTTTGGTCACAATCACAGAAACACTACCTACTTTGACCACCACTTCTGTCTGTGCGTGTTGGTCACCGTGTTCGATGGCAGTGATCGTCCCTTTTAATCGAATCGGGGGAGCATATCGGTCATCCACCATAGCGCCTGCATTACCTTCCACCACAGCCCCTACTCCGGCTTTGACGGCCATTTCCACAAAATCAGGCCCCGGAATAGACGCGTAAATTAATGAAGGCCCCTTCTCTGTTTTGAATTCGGGACGGGAAAGAATTTCATTTAAGGTCCAAGTTACATCCCCCGCCCCACCGGCAGTCGGATTATCTCCCATATCACTGATGATAAACGGTCTCTTATCGCTTGCAATGGCTTTATCCAGACTTTCCTTCAAAGTGGCAGTTGGGGCGATAAAGTCAAACTCCTTCCTTACTTCCCAAAAACTTCTGGCCAAATATTCAGCCCCATCAGTTACTTTTTGTTGATCATCTCCTGTGACCATGACATAGGCTTGGTTTCGTGGCTCATCCGCCCAAGCATACCCAATCCATATTCCTGCATCCACTACCCCATCCTGATTCGCAATCGGGGCAACTTTATCATACAGACTCTTTGCGGGCTCAACCCTCGTACTAGTCTTCTCTCCTGGCAACAAAATAGGTACAGCCACCCAAGCTTTGTAGGCAGGTTTGCCAGTTCCTGATTCCAACCTTTCCAAGAGGTTATCCACCGTACGTTTTTTTGATTCCATAGCATCTTCATGGGGGGCCATCCTATAGCAGGTGATCAAATCTGTGTTTTCGGCTAACCGCCAAGATACACTGCCATGCAGGTCCATAGAGGTGGAAATGATGGTTTCATCACCTATAACCTCTCTGATGCGGGTAATCAGATCTCCTTCCGGATCGTCCAATCCGGTCACACTCATAGCTCCATGAATGTCAAAAAACATCCCATCATAGGGTAGGTTTTCCTTCAGCCTTTCGAGGATTTCATTAACCAAAGCTTCATAGGTTTCCCGAGTGACTGCTCCGCCGGGAATTGCCCTTGCATAAAGGGCAGGGAACCAAGAGGCTCGATTTCTATTGGTTGAATCCGCTGAGAAAAAAGGATAAAGGTTAAATATCTCCTCACCCCTACTGACCCTAAAGGCATCCATTTCACTCACTGCGGGAGAAAAAGTACTGGATTCAATGGCTATCCCTGCAATGGCAATCCGGGGCAATGGATCGGAGTTCCCTTCGGTATTTTCTTTTTGGCTGCATGCAAGCAATAAAATACAGATCAATATAAATGAAAGGAAAGTAGTGGTTTTTGTCATGTTTGTTTGATTTAATAAACCCTTAAAATACAGGATTTTTAGATACAAAATCTAATTACACAATATCAATAAAACACCAAATCCTCAAATTGAAGAATATTTTCAGTCAATACTGATACCTATTGCGACTGGGTATGCCTACTATTAACTGCCCACTATCTGCAACTGCCTACTGCAAACTGCGACTGCCTACTGCCCCCAAACTTCGCACTCCCGGACATCCGACACTTCTCACTATTCTAATTACCTCAAAAAACTTTCAATTCAATATTTCAGGAAATCAATGATTTAAGGCAAATGCAATTATTTTTGGCTGATCTGGATTTGCAAAATCAAAGTTAAGGGCTACATTTGCAATCCGTAATCGAGCGATTCGTTAATTATCAAACAGAGGAGTGGCAGAGTGGTCGATCGCGGCGGTCTTGAAAACCGTTGTACCGTGAGGTACCGGGGGTTCGAATCCCTCCTCCTCTGCGAAAATGGCTTACAAAACGTTCAAATTTGAAGAGTTTTAAATTTTCCATATTTGAACAAAATAAGTCAAAAAATTGAAAAAGTGGTTTTAAAGCGATTTTAAGCACATTTTCCACCAATTTTACATCATTTTATTGATAAAAAGCCTACAGTCCACAAACTGTGGGCTTTTTGTTTTTGGTGTCAAAACCACCAAATTTTTCAAAAATACCCAAAATTCAAAAGCGTCATTCGTGGCGTTCTTTGGTTTCAAAAAAAAGACGCTTTTTAGGTGGTTTAAACTACTGAAAAACAACATGTTCAATAGCTGAACATCTTGTATTGGTTAGCATGTTTTTAGATATTTATTTAACCAATAAAAAACAACATTATGCTGGACAAAAGCTTTGGATTGATGTTTTTTCTAAAAACAACCAAAAACAGTAAGAAATCGGAGAAGTATATCTACGCTAGAGTGACCGTAGATGGTGATTCAAGGGAAATCTCCACTAAAAGGGTTTGTGAGATTCACAAGTGGAATCAAGGTCAGGGAAGAGCAATTGGCAACAAAGAAGAAGTGAGGCAACTGAATGCCTTCTTGGATTCTTTTCAAATGAAGACACTTCAGGCTAAGATAATTTTGATGGACAACAACAAAGATGTAACCGCCGAAAACATCAAAAATATTCTCCTTGGGAAAACTGAGGATCGGAAACAAATATTGGAGGTCTTTCAGGTGCACTATGAACAGCTCGAAGCACTGGTAGGAAAAGGATTCGCTGCAGGGACCCTTCAGCGTTACAGGACATCTTTGGACCATACCAGATCTTTCATTCAATGGAAATTCCAAAAAGATGACATTGAAATCCACCAACTCAATTATGAATTTATTTCAGACTATGAATTCTGGTTGAAAACTGTCAGGAATTGCAGCCACAATACAACTGTAAAATATCTGTCAAATTTTAAGAAGATTGTCCTCTCCTGTGTCAAAAAAGGATGGCTGATCAGGGATCCATTCTTTGGCTATAAAATGGTGAAAAAGGAAGTTGTAAGGGAGGTATTGAGTAATGAAGAATTGAACAGTATCCGAAAAAAAGAATTTAGTATAGAAAGATTATCACAGGTCAGGGATATATTTCTTTTTTGCTGCTATACAGGTCTTGCCTATATAGATGTCAAAAACCTGAAAAAGGAACAGATTAAATTGGGAATAGATGGTGAACAATGGATATTTACCCAAAGGCAAAAAACAGAAACACCAACTAGACTCCCATTACTCCCTCAGGCATTGTCCATTATCCAAAAATATATTGACCATCCATACTGTGAGAATAAAGGATATGCATTACCTGTTTTGAGCAACCAAAAAATGAATTCCTACCTTAAGGAAATCGCCGATATCTGTGGTATCAACAAACAGTTGACCTTTCATATTGCCAGGCACACATTTGCTACCACAATAACATTAGGAAACGGTGTGCCTATCGAAACGGTTTCAAAAATGCTCGGACACAAATCTCTCAAACAGACCCAGCATTATGCAAAAATCCTGGATATCAAGATCAGCAAGGATATGGAGAAACTTAGAATTGTTTTAAAAGGATGAGTTCAAAATTGAAATTTTGATTGGGATCAGATTCATTGAGGAGTAGAATTTAGTTTAGGTTGCGACCATGGGCTCATTTGAATCAAAACACTTCATCAAAATTTTCTTAATCTATCGAAATGTATTTGGATTATCATCAAAAATACAACTACTACCCCATTAATTGGTAGTGAAATCGCAAATTCTATTTGGTAGAAAAGGCGTAGTTGCAAACGCTTAGGGCAAAAGCTAAACTTCACCCAAAGGGGGTATCGCCACGGTGAATCGAATCCCCCACTCTCTGTTCTAAGTCCAAATGTTTATTGTTTGGACTTTTCCATTTCCCTCAAATCCGGTTACTTTTTCTAAATTAATTTTGTAACTCCTGATTTTGATCCATCATAAAACTCTCGTACATGTCAAAGGGTTTCGCCATGACGAATCGAATCTTTCACTCATCTGAATATATTTTGTATCCCCATGCCAGCAAACCTCAAAAAAAGCGCCAGGTCATTCACTATCAAATTCATCTGCAATTTCTCCTACTATTTCTTCCACAATATCCTCTAAGGTCACCAAACCTTTAAATTCTCCATTTTCATTTTCTACAATTGCCAAATGATACCTTTTTGTATTTAGGTCTTTAAGCACTTGGATGATACTTTGAGTACTTTTTACGAATAGAATCGGTCTGATGAATTTTTGTAGGTTACCCAATGATATATTATCCCACTGTAAAGCAATCTCTTTGAAATTCAGATAACCAAATATATCCTGAGGTGAATCCGTCCTGCTTACAGGATATCTTGTATGCAAATGTTTTTCAGCTAAGGCGTAGTAATCATCAATGCCTATGGTCTCCGGAAAATATATGACTTCCGAAAGCGGGAGCATGATTTCATCTATTTTTCTGCTTTTCAGATTTGAGGTTTTGATGATTATATCCTCCTGATCCTTGTTGATAATATTTTCTACCTGAGCTACTTTGGCGATTGTCTGAATGTCTTCTAAAGAATATTTTACGGTTTTATCTTTTTTCTTCAAAATCAATCTATTGAAAAGGTCAGTAAGGTAAATGAGGGGATAAAGTGCCTTAATTGTAATGTCTAAAGGTATGGCAATGTATTTTGATAAATTATCTGAGTTAGAAACACCAATGACTTTTGGAAGAATTTCTGTTCCAAATAGTATGATGACTGTAAACACAACTGAGAATACCCAAATCCATTCGTCTCCATAAATTTCGTCAAAAGCACTTCCTGCAATTGTTGCCCCACCTGTATGGGCAACGGTATTCAAAATCAATATGGCAGCAATTGGCCTGTTAATATTCCCTTTTAGTTTATCAAGAATAATTGCATATTTCAGACCTTTTTGTTTGTCTGTCTCAATCTTCACGCTGTTTAAACTCAATAGTGCTGCTTCTGTCAATGAGCAGAGAAATGAAACCACAATAGCTACTAATGAGCTGATAAGAAAGATGGTCATGTGTTTTTAGTTTTTTCAGGTTGTTTTAATAATTCGAATTAAGATATCCTATAAGGTATGCGATCAAAACACTGACAATAAGACCAACATTAACCTTGTAAAGATCTTTGATGATAATATTTCTTGATTTTTTCATTTCATGCTTGTTCAATCTATAGCTAATCGCCATTTCTCTTCCTGCCAAAATTCCAATAAACACCCATGTGGTACTCATTGGGATATTGCTCAAGTTTGCGAATAGATAGAGAATCAATGCATAAACCAAGTCAATGATTGTTGCAGAACGTATGTGTCTTGTATTGGATTTGGAATTAACAATCTCTTGGATTTTTCCACCCCTTGTCTTGAACAGATATGCCATCAGCCCCAAAATGATGATTAGAGAAAATATCAATTCTTGGGCTCCGAGCTTTCTGGGAAGATATACATAGATGTTTGCAAAATCCTGAATCAGCCATTGTCCCCACAGCAAACCGGTGGATACCCACTGCGCAGCCAACCAAATCCTGTTGTGTGATTTTCCTGTACGCTGAAAACTTTCTTTTGACTCCAGTTTATTGGCAATAAGCAGGTAAAGACCCACTGCAACTACAAATGCCACTCCATAGCCCAGAACGGATTTGATGATCATTTTTTCGATGACCGTTTGGGTTGAAAAGACACTCAGGATGAGAAAGGTGGTACTGACCGGAAATCCCAACCGGGTAAGAATTATCAAAACCACAGGGGGGATTAAGTACCACAAAGCCATTTTTTCAGGTAATGGTATCTGTTCCAGTCTTCCATAAGAAACATCTCCATTGTGCACATACCACCCATAAATCAAAAGCGCAGCTAAAATGATAGAGGCATATAGCCAAAGAATCCACCACTTTTTGTCACTGTTGGAAGTGAGGAAAGTTCCGAGGGTCTGAATGACGTCATTGCCAATCACCGAATAAGCTGCCAGGATAAAAGCAACGATAGGAATTAAGTATTCTATATGCATCATAGATTTTCCTCGTCTTCCAACGGTGTTTTCATGACCTTCCACAAGAAATAGATCGTTGCGCCTGTCACTAAACTTTGGGTAACCAAGAGCACAAGTAAGGGTATAAGGTTCATTTTGTAAATAATTTAGTTCTTCGGGAATTTGCGTAGTAAACCAATAATGCGATGAATAGAAAGAGTGTTACCAACTGGATTCTGGCAAAGTTGGAATAGAATATTTTATCTTCTATGATTTCCCGTTTAAGAGGTGTATTTGACACAGCAAGTTGATTTGTTAATTCAAAATGGGAAAGCTTTCTGATGATGGAGCTGCTATCCAATTGCCATGTATTACCACTCAATAGGTTCTGAATATTGGTTGTCCAATCATTTCCTTGAGGCGTCACCAAAGCTCCGATGAATACCAAGAGAAGCATCAATGGAGTGACATATTTGATGATGAATTTGAATATAATAGGAACATGAATATCTGCCCCTTCCATGATTTCCTGCCAACCTTTGTTGATCCCAAAAACCCATGAAAACAAGATGGACTCCAATAGGGCGAAAATGACCAGGCTGACAGTTCCGCCCCAATAATCGTACTCATCAAAAAAGCCCTGCTGATAAAAAAGAACAGTCGGCAATCCCATAATCAAAGCCAACAACCCAAAAGACCAGGCTCCTCTTTTCATACCCCAACCAAATTCATCTTTCATAAAGCCCATCCAAGGTGTCCCCATGGCGAGTGATGAAGTAATACCTGCAAAAAACAACAATCCAAACCAAAAAACCCCTGAAAATGTAGCCATCACAGTGCCCCATTGCTGAAAGAGAAATGGCATGGTTTGGAATGCCATACCAAAGCCGGCATTTTCCAATACCCAATCCAAACCTAAAAAGCCTGCAGCTATTGGAATGACGATAGCGCTTCCAAGCACTACCTCTACAAATTCATTCATAAAGCCCGCCGAAACGGAATTCAATGCCACATCGTCGTTGGCTTTAAGATATGAGGCGTAGCACTGAATTGTCCCCATTCCTACAGATAGCGTAAAGAAAATCTGCCCGGCAGCTGCCAACCAAACTTTTGGGTTAAGTAGGGAATCATACTGAGGTGTCCATAGAAAATTCAATCCATCCCAGGCACTCGCATCAGGAAACTGTACTGATCGGCCTGATTCTCCCAATGTAAGGGATTTGACAGCCAATATGATACCGAATAGGATTAAAAGTGGCATCCCTATCTTGGCAGCTTTTTCTATACCACCAAGACCTTTGGATAGGATGTAAACATTGAGTATCAAAACTAAAATATAAATAACCACAGGCTCAAATGGAATGCCGGTGGTACTGGAACTGATTGATATGTAGTTATCAAAAAACTGGGCTACTTGAGATTGGGACATTCCTTCAAACGTGCCCATCAGTGAATGAAGGACATAGGACAAACTCCACGACTCTATGTAAGTATAATATGCTACTACGGCAATGTTTGTAAAGATGCCAAACACCCCAATATATTTCCAAATCCTCCCTTTTCCCATTGTGTCGAGAATAAAAGGTGTGCTGTGATTGCCAAATTTTCCCCCAAACCGGCCGGAAGACCATTCAATAAACAAGAGGGGTATGCCCAGGATCAAAAAACAAACAAGATAAGGAATGATAAATGCACCTCCCCCGTTCTGAACTGCCTGAACGGGAAAGCGTAAGAAGTTTCCAAGACCTACAGCATTGCCTGCCATAGCTAGAATCAGGCCTAACCTGGAGCCCCAGGCATCCTTGGCCAAAGTTTTATTTTTCATCAACAAGAAGGTAGAAAATCTAAATAATTACAATGAATGGATTGTTTTTGCATCCCCAGTGCTTGTAGCGGGGAACTTCTGTGCAATGAAGGCTTGGTTAATCTCAGAAAAAGAAAAGAATGTTGTGGAGCTGATCCAGCAGGCTACCAAACTTCGGCTCCCTGTATATTATTGTTACAAAAAATGATTGATAAAAACTTATAGACCTGTAGCCGAAAATACTGCTACTTTCTCCGGTTTGATTTTTGCTTTTTTCTTGGGAAAATAACCCTGATGTACTGTTTTCAGAAACAAAGACATTTTCAAAGTCTAAGTATGACGTACTATGATTTATATCTATTTTTTCAAAAGGTATTTCAGCGGTAAGATCTGTAAAGGATTCAGAAGTTGTGGCAAACCACAATGAAACACCAATAATTGAGACACAAAGTAAACCGTAGGTAAAGACCTGGAATAAATCCAAAAGCTGACGTCTCATGTGTTGAAAATTTCATCAAATGACTGTAAAATTATAACACTTCCCAAATTGTTAAGGATTATTATTTTCAAGTGCTATTTATGGATTAAAAGTGTAGCGAATTTTAATGCACAGAATGGCCAAGAATGGGAAGTTTCGAAATTTTACTAGCCTTTCGCCGCGACGAATCGAATCACCCACTGTCACATCCATGGGAGTATTATGGGCCAATACCAGGCATCTTTTCGCATTCTGCCGAGTCACTGACTGGCCTGGATCCCATTATGTTTATGGTCAGATTGTCTGCTTTCATGGATCCCATCAGAATTCGTCATCGAGGACAAAACCGCCGTAGAACAGCTCAGGCTTATCCAGCAGCTCAAAGAAGAGGACAGGCAGACCATCTTCAAGCTGATAGACAAGATGCTCACCAACAAAAAATTCAAAGACTTTTTCCAGAAAAATGTCGCTGCGCTATAAATGCAAAAAGCCCGGCAAGTCCGGGCTTTTTTAATTATTTGAAGTTCAGGTAAGTCGTCACAAGTATTACCCCCACAGTAATAACTGCATAAATACCTGCTGTCCATAGTGCAACCTTGACAGGATCACTTGCTCCTGCCAAGTTGGTTAAATACCACTTGTTAATGTAGTAAATCAGAAGCAGTAATAAAGCAGCCTCTATTATTAATACTGTTGCTTGTGCGAACGCCAAACTTGTTAGGTCTTCCCTTAGTCCCCCGTTCTTCCATCGAAGGCGATCAGGAATAATGAACCCATTCAGGTATGTATTGGCGTAAAACAAAAAGCCGATGGAAGCTATTTGAAAAACCAGATTGTATATCCCGTATATTATATAACTTATCATTTGCTTATTTGTCTTTGTCCTCTCTGGGGAATGGTCCTGAAGGTTTGGATGTTCGTAGATTGTTAAAATCATCAAGGGAATAAGTCGTTCCTCCCATTGTTACATTTTGAAATACTCCTTTATCATTTATCCCAATTATCAAATCAATTGTAGAAACTTGTTTTTTATCAGCATTAACCAAATTTCCAGCACTTCCAAAAGCTGCTGCACCTCCTAAGAATACACTTGTTTCCAGCTGCGTCCTGAACAAACCCTTCCGTTGCCGGAAATTGTTTACTGAAAAGATCGAACGAAATAGTTACTTGCCCTTTCTCTAAATTCTCTGTTATCGATAAAGCAGAACTAACTTCAATATTAGGAGCTAAGCCCTTAAATGCAGGATTAGAACCCTCAAAATTAGAGGAAAGAGAGGCAGTGGCACTACCAAGTGAATTGGCTCCAAATTCGGGTGTAGAAATACCTCACTTATTTGTAGCAGTTCCGGTATTAATACCATTCCAGTATGTCGGATCACTAGTCGGTGTTCCGCCTGAAAATGTTTGGGCTGTTGGGTCAACTGTAAAGTTTTGCTTTATCCTTGATGATGCACCAGCATTTGTAGAAAATCCTCTGCCATCATCATGGAAACCGGATCCCTTAAATGATCCAGTAGGTGCAAAAGCTCTCACATGGAAAGTATATGGAAATTGCCCATCTGGGTCAATAAACAATATAGGGTTATTCAGACTGAATACATACGGCGACCAGGAAGGTAGAAGATGTGCTTTAGGGTCCACAGTAAACCATCTACCCACAGCCGCATCATACATCCTCGCTCCGTAATCATTCCAGTTCAGCCCCAATACCCCCTCAAACTCCTTACCGTTATACTAGCACTTAGGTCAACGCCCAACTCCTGAGTCAATATCTTAAAGCAGTTGTATTGAAAATTAATTTAATTTAAAGGAATATATAATATCATTCCCTCTTGATTTCCAAATATTTAAATTTTCTTCTGTACAATTAAAAGTAACCATAGCAAGACGCCCTTCTAAGCTTGTGATAAGCATTAAATTATAAATTTTGCTGTCCACCGCCTGGCTTTTAAATTCCATAAGAATACACCTGTTACCGTTTAGTTGAACCAATTCACTTTTAATAAATTCTATGGGAGGCTTATTAATTTGAGCATCCATAGCTTTTTTCACCTCTTGCAAGTTATCTTCTGATGCTACATTTTTTGTATGATTAAGAGCAATATTGATAGTGCCCTCTAGGTTTGTATAAACTTCAGTTGGTTGATGTCCTACATTAGGGTATTTTAAAGCAAGCATTTCAGAATTCATTAATTTAAAATTCTCGGGCACCATCATTGATGCTTTCCCTGACAAAACTGGTTTTTCATTTAATAAAAAATGAAGTTGCTTACTTGAAATAGAAAAAACTTCTTTTTGCATCACTCTTTGTACTTTCTCAGAATTATTATTTGTTGAAGAGGAATTAGAACATTGAAAAAATAAGCTTATGATCAATAAATATTTTAGAAATTGCATGTTTTTTTTAGTTAACAATATTAGATGAATCCAATTTTAAGATAAGCTTTTCGAAATCTTTTAAATAAAACCCATCTGCTAATTGTTCATAATGACTAGTATATACTTTAACAAGATCCGGATAATCAGAACGCTTCGTTAATTTAGCTAAAATAAGTCCTTTAGCACCTTTAAAAATCGCTCCAGTAAGGGATGAATCACTAGGATTTTCATTTAGGACCTTATCAAGAGCTTCAATTGATGAATACCTTTGATAAAATGGTAATGCAACTTTTTTAAATAAATCAGTTAATCCTGAAACTACTTTATTTATCTGATTTTCATTAACTAAGCGAAATCTATATTCTTGTCCGTCATTTATATAATTTTCGACAGATGTGCCTAATGTAGGTGTCCCTTTTTGATATTTTTTTTCAAATCCAGAAACTGTGTGGTAAATTTCTTCTACAAGATTAATTCTTAAGCTTATAGTAGGATTAATTTCCCAACCTTCATCCCTAATTAAAAATAATAGCGAATACTTAAACCAACCATCCTTGCTTTTTTTAACAAATTCGCCTGTAGATTTTATAAGTATATAATCATAATGTATTAATTCTTCATAAAGACCTTTTAATACTTCTGATTTTAGAAATTCTCTTTCTGTCATGTTTATTAATTATTTGGTCTGACTACATCAACTTTTGTAGGTGGTATCTTGGTACCGGCAGGATAACCAAAAGCAGCTCCATTGTTCCCTACAACTGTGCCACCACTTTGCCCAATTGATGGATGGGCAGAATTTTGATTTTTTGTTAATGGAGCTGTAGAAGATGATTTAGCCTCTGTTAATTCTATTTTTCCATCTTTATTTTTACTAATATTATCTACCCTTGTTTTGGTTCCATTATCAGCCTTAATGGTAACTTGTTCAGCAATATCTTTATTTCCTTTTTTTGCTAGATCTCCCGATACTACTTTTTCGAAATCTTTACCTTTTTCAATATTTTTTTGAAGGGTCGCGGCTTTATCAGCAGCCTTTACTGAAGTGATAGCTTTATCGGCATTTTTAGCAAATTTAGCAACAGTTGCGGCAGTTCCCGCAAAAGGTACCATTGCGGCAGCACTCAAAGAAGCGTCTGTATAATTCCCTTCCGCCAAGTATATAACTGCATTTACTCCTTCCGCTACTTCTCCTAATCCAAGTACTAGTCCAACTACATCAAGCGTTGTATGAACTATATCACTTAGACTCCAATCCGGCCACATTCCATCAGGATCAGTAAAGCCTATTGGATTATTGAATGCATAAGTATAAGGGCTCCATCTTCTTCCTTTTTCAGCCAATGGATCCACAACAAACCATCTCCCCACTGCCGCATCATACATCCTCGCCCCGTAATCATTCCAGTTCAGCGCCAATTCCCCTTCAAACTCCTTACCGTTGTAAAGATATTTGTTGGTCAAAGCACCACCTAAAGTAGAAGTATTATAGGACAATCCAAAGGGATAATAATCATCTTTTCTGATCACCGGCCCCTCGGAATGGACCACGGTCAGGTCATCGAAGAAGACATTGAGATCCTCATTGGTCTCATTGGCCACGTACATCATCATAAAGCCGTCTTCCTCTGCCACATGTTCCAGCGTCAGAGTCTCGAAACTCCCTTCCCCCTGTTTGCTTATCTGCCTGAAACCGGATTTTTTGAACTTATAAACATTGTCAAAATACAGGTACTGCAGATAGGCTTTGGGAATTTCATCATTATCGGAAAAAGCCGCGACCTGTCCTGCACCCAATACGCTCTGCAGTTCATTCAAAATACCCAACGCTTCATTAACCGGTGCCGCGACCAATGAAGCCGCAATGATGGAAGCTGCTCCCGGCAGAACATTGGAACCTTTGTATTTGTCAAGGTATTTGGCCTGTACTTCCATCCTTACGGTATCCCCGGCCTTTACCTCCAGGCTCAGGGAAGGTCCCATGACCTTTCCCGCTGCGGCATTCAGCCTGGCACTGTTCTGTCCCCCTTCGGTATGGTTGAAGAGCATTTCGGTATGCCTGGTCTCATCCACATTGTCAAATGCCATGGTTTCAAAAGATGCTTCCTCCGTTTCCATGGTGGCAGAATAGGTGGAAACCCGTTGTACTGTAGTAAAAGTAAGCCTAATAATGAAGCTGACGCTTTCCTGAAAGATGATAAAGAAGACAGGGAAAGCATCATTTTTCAGGTCAATCGTCATTTTGAATTTAAGACCAACCAATCTGCAGGAGCGTGGGCAATGAAGGAAATTCCATTTGGGATTGAATTCGTCAAAAACGTAACCATTACAGATGCCAATCTTGGAAGGCAGGGACTTATTGATGCCAGAAAAGTTAAAATCAATAATACCGAAGTTCCTGCCCATGGATTTGTCACCTGTAGATATTGTGGAAAATCAACTTCTAATTTACGGGAAAAAGATTACAGGTATCATTATGGGTATTGTAAGTATAAAGACAAGGAATACGTAGGGAAATCTGATGAGGTTTATGCCGAAGTGTTCCTTTTTCGGGAAGTCAAGACTGAGGTATTGAAAATCTTATTGCCTGTTCAGGACTTTAACTCAGAGGCAGAGATCAAAATGTTCCAAGCTGGGATTGAGTTGGGTTTGAAAAAGTATTTCAATGGAAATCCCCAGCATATTGCCATTTCTGAATATAGGGAATTCAATCACCATACGGGTAAGTTTGATCGGTATTTGGTGCTATATGACACTGTTCCCGGAGGTACAGGTTATTTGGAGAAACTATTTGACTTTTCTAATTTCAGTGAATTACTCCGTTTAGCATATCAAGAAATCAAAAATTGTTCCTGTCAGCATCACGGAAAAGATGGCTGCTATAGGTGCATTTATTCTTACAGCAATCAATATTATCAGTCTGATTTGAGCAGGGAGCGTGCAGAAAAACGTTTTGCTGAAATTGTTCAGAAATCGGAAAGCTGGGAATCTGTTCCTCAAGGATTGGGCAAAATTACTGCAAGTGGTCAAATTGAAGAGTCTGAATTGGAGGATAGGTTTGTAAGAAGTTTGAAGATTCTTGCAGATAATAAAGAAGAATGGACATTTGAAGATATCAAGGAAGAGGGTCTTGTCAGTTATATTCTCAGGTATAAAAATGAACTTTCATCCTTGACCTACCATATAAGACCTCAGGTAGTTCTTGGCCCTCAATATGGAATTCAATTTATCACCAGAACCGATTTTCTTTTTGTATGTACATCAGCAAGCTTTAATGGAAAAGTATTGTATGAATTGGATATGGTTCCTCGAATTGCTGTTTATTTGGATGGCTTCCAATATCACGCCTCTGAAGAAAATAATAGGTTTGTGAATGATTTGGAAAAGCGAAAAGGCATAATTGAAAATCCCCAATATCTTACCTGGACTTTAACTTGGGAAGATGTAGAGAAATTTGATTCCGGATTTCTTGGAGATAATGAAATCCGTAAATCAGAAGACTTTCTCTTTCAACTATCTAAAACAGATGGTTTTAAAGAAACCCGAAACAAAATGCTTGGGAAATTTGGTGCAAATGACCCTATCAAAGTTTATGAGGCAAGGAATAATTTCGAAAGATTCTTGCGATTATTGAAATTCCCTATCAAAAATCATGAGGGTTTTAGATACACTTGGGGATTGAACTTGGTCACATTTCATCAAAAATTATTTTCACCAAGCTACCATCCCGATCAGCTTCAAAAGGCATTCTTTGAAGAAGAATATTGGGATCAGTATGCTTTGGATCAAAGAACCCAAGATGCATTAATTCCTTTCGAAGGTGTACCCAAATCATCCCTTTTTGAAATGAAAGCCATGATCCATCTCAAAAAGTGGCAGATCTTTTACCATTATAAAATCAGGTCTTCTGAGCAAATTGATAAAGAAGAATGGAATAACTTCTGGGTTCTATTTAACATGCTCCAATTTGCGGAGTTTGTGCAAGAGACCACTGGGTTGGTGAAAGAGGAATCAGGCTACAACCTTGAACAGCTATTAGGAAATTTCCCGGATGAAGTCTATCATGAAGTTTTGGCAAAACTTTACACCAAAGGGTATTTGAAAAGCGAAGAAGATGAGATTAGGTTATATACTGCTCTTGACGACCAAGGAAATACCTTGGCTGAAGCAGAGTTAATCATTGACCATTTAAAATTGGTAATCGGACCTATCGATGAGCAAAGCACTAAGTATTTTGAAAATATTGGCTACCGGATTGAATCTCAAGAGGAATTAAAAAATAAAGAGATATGAAATTATTGTTTTATGATAAGTTTTTTGACTCCCTGATCGAACTGCCGAAAGGCATCCAGAAAAAAGTGATTGAATTTCAGAAGAAATTCCGGGAAAATTCAAAGTCTACAGCCATTCATCTGGAACCTATTCAGGGCTTCAAGGACAATTCCTTAAGATCCGCAAGAGTGGACCAAACCTACCGGGCAATCATCAAAGTACCTGAATCAGGAGAAACCTATTACCTACTTTGGGTTGACCATCACGATAAGGCTTATGAATGGGCCACCAACAAGGTGTTTCAATGGAACGAAAATACCCAAAGCATGCAGGTATTTACCGCACCGGAAGTATTGGAAGAGCAAAGTGAAATTCCGGTAGAACCTAAACTAACTGCAATTCAGGGATTATTCAGCGATTATGAAGATCCTGAATTGATGAAAATTGGTGTTCCGGAAGTGTTGCTGCCTTCAATAAGGGGGATCCAAAATCTGGATGATTTGGAAAAACTTGAAAAATTTATTCCTCAGGATACTTTTGAACACCTCTTTTACCTCTCAGACGGAGCTGCAATTGAACAATTGATTTTTGAAATTGAAGAGGGTAAAGCAAGTTCCGTTAGTGAAGAAGAACAGATCAGAAGTATCAATAATCAACGAAGCTTCATTGAACTTACCGATGATGATTTGTTCAATGATATTTTAGAAGGGAACCTAAAAAAATGGAAATATTATCTTCACCCTTCTCAGAGAAAATTAGTGACAAGTTCATTTACGGGGACAGTTAAAGTTTCTGGAGGCGCGGGTACAGGAAAGACAGTAGCTGCTCTTCACAGGATGAAATACCTTGCTGAAACCAGACAATCAGGTGAAAAAATCCTTTTCACTACTTTCACAAAAGCACTAACTGAAAATTTGAAAGGCTTAGCAAATGACCTTGAAATTGACCTCTCAGGAATAACAATTTCAAATATAGATGCCATGGCCTTCGATTTGGTTAAACAGTTTCTATTGATTCCAAATCATTATAAGGTTTTTGGATTACACAACATTAAGAAGCCTGAAGAGATCTGGGAAGAAGTATTAGGCACGATATTGACTTCTTTTGACCCGGAATTTTTGATAAAAGAATATACGGATATCATTCTGTATCATGACGTTAAGAATCTTGTGGAGTACCTGAAAGCCCCTCGAACAGGCAGAGGAAAAGCGATAAGTAGGACACAAAGAAAAGAGATCTGGTCCTTGGTTGAAAAATATAATGGTGCCAAGGCTGAGTACAGTTATTACCACAAAGAGGAACTGTATAACCTGTTGGTCGATTTTCTCAAAAGCCATAACACCAAAGTTTATGACTATGCTTTGGTAGATGAGTTACAGGATTTTTCGAATGTAGAACTTAGAGTAGTTAGGGCACTTGTAAGTGAAAAACCGAATGATCTTTTCCTGGTTGGTGACCCACTTCAGAAGATCTACGACAAACGAATAAATTTCACACAAGCAGGAATCAACATAAGAGGGAAGCGAAGCAGAAGGTTAAGAATCAATTACAGAACAACAGAGGAAATCAAGAAGCTCGCAATATCAATTGTTAATGACGAGCACTATGATGATTTTGATGGTCAGGAGGAAGAAAAAGGAGGCTATGTATCTTTGTTTCATGGCCAACATCCACAATACAAAATCTTCCATTCCAAGGATCAGGAGGTTGATTATGTATTGCAAGAAGTAGGTTTATTGTTAGAAGGAGGATATAAGCCGGAAGAAATTGCCATAACATCAAGAACAAAAAATGGACTTAAGGACATTAAGTCAAAACTCCATCTTGTGAATCTACCCTACACGGAGTATGAAAATGGAAACAAAGTTGGACATCAAAATGGAATCAACCTTCTGACATTTCATAATATTAAGGGACTTGAATTCAAACAGGTTTTCTTGGTAGATGTCAATAACAGAACCTGTCCCAGGTATTTTGAAGAATTAAAAAACTGGTCAGAATCTGAAAAGCTGAGCTACTTTAAAAATGAAAAATCCCTGCTGTATGTGGCAGTCTCAAGAGCAATCCAAAGGGTTTCTATTACAGGTATTGGGAGTAAGTCTGAGTTGGTGAGGATTTGAAATGGGTGATTAATCTGCGGGCATATAATTGATGCTCTCCAATTGGGAAAACTCTTCTTTACAAAGTGTTGGCTGCAATAGGGAGATACTGCATATACAAAGCTTGAAGAGAAAATTGGAAGAGTCATAGGCAGCCTTATTTAAGACAGAGGGAATTTTCACTGTTCTCCTAAAAAGGCAGTCAAAAAGTTCGGAGAAAAGTTCGGAGAAAAGTTCGGAGAAAGATTCTCTCCAATTGGAAAAGTATGTCCCGCTAATTAAAGAAAAGGCAGCTTTCAAAATAAATAAAAGCCAATGGGAGAATATTGTAACTTTGAACAATCCGGACTATATGGAGGACTCTCTTTCCAATTTCCAGGATTTACAGGAAAGTGTTGCTGATCTTGGAATCCACTTAACTTATGAGTTTTCGGATATCCATGACAGATCCATCATGGCAGATAATGGATGGAAAATCAGTCTTGGACGAGGGCTTGATATTTTTGACCGGATTGAAGGAAAGTTCAATGCAGCAGACCTCGACCAGGAAAAACGGAAATGCAAGGCTTGTGATATTACTTATTTGAGGATTTGAGGGATTTTGTTTAACAACTTATGCGTAGAGAGTTAATCATAAAAATTGATAACAAGGAAGTCCATCTGAGTCCAACCCTGGCTATTCCTATTGGTGAAACAAATATCCCTATAGAACATTTTAAATTTCGTTCACATAATGAAATATATTGGAATGTTGAATTGATTGAATATAACCATGATACAAGGTGCTGGAAAATGAAAGTTTTGGACTATTTTATCAAACATACTGAAAGTTTTGAAGGCCAAAAATACGCAGAGCAGATCGATCGAATAGCATTTGAAAAATTTGATTGGCTAAATTTTGAGCAGCTTCTGACCAGCTATTCAAAGATAAACTTAATAAGTATATTGGATAATCATGATGTGGATAGATTTTATAGGGAAAGCGCAAAGCAATCTAAAAAAGATGATTACCATCAATTAGACTTCCATCAACAAAAAAAGGATGATCATGATTTCATGGAAGATGATGATTTAGATCCCAATTTCTATTCATTAAATTTTGAATTTAAGGTTGACTTTTCTGATGCAGAATTTAAGGATGGTTATGTAACATTCACTAAAAAGATAACTAAAATTCCAGAAAATGTTGAATTCAATGTCAAAAATGAGTTCCTACTTGCTGAGTTTGAAAGTATAAAGTCATGGTTTTCTAAGAAATTAAAAACTAAAAAATTCAGGGTTAATGCTATTATCAAAATATCTTATGGTAAGGTTTTCGAAACAACAGCAACCTCACCGGAAATTTCGAAGATTGATGCAGAATTAGTTGATAGCATCAAATATGATCGAACAATTGCTTTGACCAAAGAACCAAATTCATTTGACAGAGATAAATCACTTTTCACATTGGATGAAATTTTTGGTGAAATCAAATCAAATGATGTTGAAGGAAATGTTTTCAAACAGAGCGATGATGATATATTAGGTCTCTTGCTTAAAAACCACAAAACAAGAAACAAGAAGCAACTTGAGTACTTAGCTGGCAGAAAACAGTCGGAAAACAGCAAGCTAAAGTTTACCCTTCATCCTAACTTCGGCTTTCTATTTTTGATTGAAGGGAAAGAAAATAACCATTTTGTATGGGAGCTTCTCAACTCTCATGCAACGTATATATGGAGTATTGAAAAATCTGAACTGGATATAGAATTACAATTTAAGAGAATTGAAGCATCAATAAATACAATTAGAGATGGTGGACGTGAACTATATAAAAAAGCATATAGAAACAAAGATATTGACAATGACCTTGGATTTTCTACCATAGACCACGATGATATTTCCTTAAACTTTGCTGAAGGATTTATTAAATGGAAACATAAACTTAAGGAGGGGATAATTTGAAGATTTTCATTGAAATCGAAGGCAATGATTGAAAACCATAAACCTATAGCATATCATCATATTTATAAATAGTTTTTTGGATAGATACCAGTTATTATTTAAATCATATACTAAAAAGACGTAAAGAGTTTGTTTGTCGGGACTAATACTTCAGACTCTAAACTAAGATTTTATATTTTTAAAAAAAATCATATATTTAAAAGTCTAATAGTATAAATACCCTCAAATTAAATTTAAATAACCACTACTAAAAAATTATGACATCAATTTTTGTAAAGATTATAAACTGGTTAATCCACTTATGGAGTGGATTTGATGATGACACTAAAAAAAATATAAAAGAGCATCTCCAAGATATTTTAAAAGACATGTTTGAAAAGATATTTGAAAAATTTTATGATTATTATAAATCCAAAACCGCTTAATTTATATGGGACAAAAATTCGAATTAAATAAAGAGGTATCTTTTAAATTATTTTTAGAAGAAAACCCAGATCTTTTAAAATTTAGTAAAAAAAATATTTCAACAATTACTAACTTATTTCCTCCTTCTATAAAAAATGATAATGCACTTCGAGATGAAAAAATAGAGGAGATAAAGAATTTGGCAACATCAGATTCTTTTATCACAACTATAAGTGAAAACATAGGACTTCCTTTAGAAAATGAAACAAAAGAGGAGTTTGTTAAGAGAAGCCTTAATATGATTCAAGGGAAAATAGAAAATCTTTTGAAATAACTGAAATCATTGTTTGACTGTCTTTTGCCAAAATCAATTCCTGATTGGTTCAGAACTGTACTTAAAAATCTGTAGAGAATTACCTAAAGTACCAAGGGTTCGAATCCCCGAATTACCATTCATCACAGATTTATTGAAAATTTACCGTGAGGGAAAATCGAGACCTCGGAAAAATTACAAAAATAAATATTTGATTTAGAGTGAGTTATAGCGATTATTCGAATCCCTCCTCCTCTGCTCAAAAAGGCTGAAGAAATTCAGCCTTTTTTCATTTTTAGTCATCGGAAATAACCTATCAACTTATAAATACAGAAATTTAAACCTCCAAGGTCTCCAATTTTTCGCAAAATCCTTCTTCTTACATCACATGTTCCGGTGTTTTGGGAATAGTCACTTTACTCAGTATAAGGACTAATGGATACCAAAGATAACTTAGACTCAATTTACCATCTCTTGCTTACCATTGAGTTTATAAGGTTGGATTAACACTTCTACCGGGAGTCCTAGAAGCTCGCTGAGGTTTCTGATCATATCTATGGTCAAAGTTCGCTTGCGATTGAGAACAAGGCTGACAGTGGTCTTATTTCCAATAGCCTGAATTAGGTCTTTGTCCTTTAATCCTTTCATTTCCATGGCTTCCTTGACAGCTGTGATCGGTTCGGGCAAAGCAATAGGATAGTGTTCCTTTTCATACTTTTCAACAAGGGTGACCAAGAGTTCTGCTTCCATCCCTTCAGGACTATCTGGATTCGCATCAAATATTGAGGAAAGCCTCTTTAAAGCTTTTTCATATTCTTGCTCTGTGGTGATGATTTTATCCCATTTCATATCTACGATTGTATTTTACGATTTAAATTGCTCAACTGTATTTGCATCAACTTTATCATATTCGGCATGTGTTCCGATGAATTTGATAAATACCCATTGTCTGATATAGCTGATCTGAACTCAGGATTGGCTATAGAAACGTTTAGTAAATCTTATTGATATTCCCCATCGTCAGTTTCAGTAAGCATTCCTGCCAGCGTGTCTTTATAATAAATCTCCGCTTGTCTCATCGTTCAAAATTTTACTGTTTATAGGAACCAGTTCGTGGCCAAACATCCGGAGCACCAGGTTGACCTTATCCAGGTTGAGATTGGTCTTTCCTTGTTCTATCTTTCTGATTACCGTCAAGGCTACCCCAGAGCGTTCGGCAAACTCCTCCTGAGTCATTCCTGTCTCCTTTCTCTTTTCTTTTACAAACTCCGAAAGTCTTTTCATTATATTCTTTTAGATATAAACAATACCAAATATATTAAATTATATGTAAAAAAATATAATAAATGTTTTGAAACTGATTTTATATGTATTTAGATATAGCTGTTGGTAAATGACGTCTGTCCAAAGGTCTGCTCAAAAAGTAGCATAATATTATTTAAGATAAAGGAGATGAGCCATGGATTCCTTGTTGAAGTTAATTTACGATATTTGCTTCCCGAAGCTCGTCTGCTAAAATATGTAATGCTTTTTCTATCTTCTTAGCTTGTTCTAGAGATGGATTTTTAACACCAGCAGCATACTGCCTTAACAAGGTCGCATTCATGCCTGCATATTTGGCTTTACCCTTAAAGGGTGGAAATAACCGAAAGATTTTATCATGATTTCGTCGCAATATCTGCCTGTTTTTAAGCCGGATTTTTCTAACACTTCCAAATGTTTATCTTTATTCATTATCTTACTCCTCCCCTGTTCCAAAACAAAATATCATGAAGCCCAATAAAACCAAAGCCATTGTCAGCGTTGCCCTATTAATCTTTTTCTCCGTCGCATGGATGCCCTATCAGGTCGAAAATACCGATCCGGAAATCCAATCTCCTGAATCAGGAAGGTATCTGTATGTGGCAGTCCCGGGAATTCGGAATTATTTGGGTTATGGGGGTCATGGGATTTTGGTTTTTGACATGGACAATGGTCATCAGTTTGTCAAAAGAATTAAAACCCAAGGATTACTTCCCAACGGCAAGCCTTCCAATGTCAAAGGGGTAGCTGTCAGCGTGACCCTCAACAGCATTTATGTCAGCACGCTCCAAACACTCCAACGCATTGACCTGACTTCGGAAAAGGTGCTATGGGAGAAAACCTATGATGGCGGCGCGGATCGGATGGCGATATCTCCTGATGGCAAAACCATGTATTTACCTTCCTTAGAAAAGTCTTTTTGGAATGTAGTGGATTGCGAAACAGGTGAAATCATCAAAAAAATTGAAGTGCATCAGCGGGCACACAATACCCTTTATGGCTCTTCTGGAAAGCATGCCTACTTGGCTGATATTGCATCGCCCTATTTACATGTAACTAATACGGAGGACCATTCCATCATTAAAAAAGTGGGGCCCTTTAGCAATGGCATCCGGCCTTTTACCATTGACAGCCAAGAAAAACTGGTTTTTGCAAATGTGGATGACTTGTTGGGCTTTGAAGTGGGTGACCTGAATACAGGGGAAGTACTTCAAAGTATTGTGGTGGAAGGTTGGGAAAAAGGCCCGGTTCGGAGACATGGAAATCCTAGTCATGGCATTGGTCTCACCCCAAATGAAAAAGAACTATGGGTCAGTGATGGCCACAACATGCGGATGCATGTATTCAGTGCAACACCGCCCTACCAGCAACTCACGACCATTCCGCTTCAGGATATACCGGGTTGGATTACTTTTAGTATGGACGGAAAATATGCTTATCCTTCAAGCGGTGAAGTAATCGATGTGGAAACCAGAAATATTCTTTTGACCCTCAAAGATGAATACCACAATTATGTAGCGAGCGAAAAAATGGTGGAGATCCATTTCAGCAAGCATCAGGTGACCAAAGCCGGAGATCAATTTGGAATTGGGAGGGCTGTAAAGTAATCCATGATTGTGATTTTGATCCTTTTTATTGGATTAAATAGTAATTTCTAAAAGATAATTTTTTTATTTTTTGCCATCAGGTCTCTTTTTAGACTTGTCTTTATCATCAAAATATACACCATCTGATTCCATATCTGAAATGGTACGCTTGATGGTGCTTTTAAACTTTTCTCTGGTTTTTTCAGGAATTTCATCATCATCAAAAAAGGAACTGAGCACATTAAATAATGCCGCTCTGGTAAAGCCGGATGCCTTTTCAAATTCGTAGGGTTCATCCTCCATTTTGTTAAATTCCTTTAGAGAAGTAGCTATAAAAACTACAAAAGAAACAACAACAAGTATTGTTAATATAATTATGTCTACATTTTCCATTTTACCTTTTCATATTAAATATTATTAAAAAGCCCAAAATGGTCGGGCACCATAAACCAATGAAAATGGCTTTTAACGGCTCTTTTTGAATGACAAAATAATATTCTGATACTCCGATCAGGACTACTACCAAGACCATTAATACTATTTCAGATTTTTTAAACTTCTTCATGAATTTCAATATTTTTTTTTAAATATGTAGTTTGTTGGTAAAGAAATCAGTGATGTTAATCAAGGAATAGTCGGATCAATTTTCTGACTTGATGTAACCATAACTCAGGTAGCAGCAGAAAGTTTTAAGTATTTGATTTTATGTCAGTTGCATTAATGTTTTTGATCTTCGCTCTTTCGGATAAAAAATTTCATTCATAAGTGTTGCTGAAATTTGGCTTAAATGTTGCAAATCAATTCAATAATGAAATCTACTTATAGATATTATAGCGAGGAAGATTCTCTCTGCTTCAAGCGTGTAAGAAAGGGTCGAGGTTTTGCCTACTTGGATGAAAAGGGAGAGAAGATTGGCGATAAGCATAAATTAAACCGGATCAAAAGTTTGGTCATTCCTCCGATGTGGAATGATGTGAGCATCTGTAGGTTTGATGATGGTCATATTCAGGCGACAGGTAGGGATTTGAAAGGTAGAAAACAATACATCTATCATGCCGAGTGGGAAAAAAGTCGTCAGGAAGAAAAATTTGAGCGGATGGCCCAATTTGGGAAGGCACTTCCAAAAATCAGAAAAAGGGTTCAGAAAGATTTAAAAATACAGAGTTGGCCAAAGCGAAAAATTCTTGCTTTGATGGTTACCATCCTCGATGAAACCGGTATCCGAATTGGGAATAAACAATACGAAAGGGATAATCAAACTTATGGGTTAACTACACTTCGCCGTAAACATATGGTCGTGGAGGGAGGTACTCTTTCTCTTTCCTTCAAAGGAAAAAGCAATAAAGAGCGGGAGGTGACTATTGAAGACAAAGCCATTATGCGACATATCAAAAAGGTTGCAGAATTGCCCGGTTACGAACTTTTCAAGTATGTTGATCCAAATGGTCAAATTAATCGGGTAGATAGTTATGATGTTCAAGAGTATATCAAGGAAAATATGGGTGAGGAGTTTACCAGCAAGGACTTCAGAACTTGGGTTGGAAGTAGGTTAGCCATTGAATTTTTCCCGGAAGCCCTTAATCATCAGCAGCAATTTCCCCGAAAAAAACTTGAAACCATTTTAATTCGCATGATTGCAGACGAATTGGGAAATACCCCAACTATCTGTAAAGGATATTATATTCATCCTCTTATTTTGGAAAAAGTGGATTTGGGGGAGTTGCCCTTAAAAAACCCCTTTCGGGAAACAAACTCGCCGACTTCACTGGATAAAGCTGAAAAATTATTATTGAAGCTATTGGAAAATAAGAAGTGAATTTAAATGTTTATACTTTTAATCTTTAAACTTACATAAGTTATAATTTTTACCATTTTATTATATAGCTGGAGTGGTATTTGTGTATATTTTTTAGTGCGACGGAGTATTTAGAGAAGGGTTAGTGATAATTAAAAAAACCTGAACATTTCAAGTATTTGTTTATCCCCTTCTAAGTATAAAGAGGGATAATATACTTCCTTTCAGTTAAAAAATCACTTAAAAACCTCTTTGACAAAAACTTAAACAAAAATAAGATGAATCAACCAACAGAATTCCCCAAGCAAAGTCAACAATTGCCCGGTAAAGAACGGAAAATGAAACCCGAACCTGAAGTAATAAGAGCATCATACCTTGGCAGTGGAAAATTAAATGATAAGACCGTCGTAATCACAGGCGGAGATAGCGGAATTGGTCGTAGTGCTGCGGTCCATATGGCAAGAGAGGGTGCTGACATTGCTATCATGTATCTCAGCGAAGATAAGGATGCTGAGGACACAAAAATGATGGTTGAAAATGAGGGGCGTTCTTGTATTCTGGTCAAATGTGATATCAGAAACAGGTCATTTTGTAAGTCCGCAGCAAAGGAAATAATCAATTCTTTGGGAAAAGTAAATATATTGGTAAATAATGCAGCCATACAGCATCCAAAAGATTCAATCCTAGAGATAGGAGAAGAACAGCTAAAAGAAACATTTGAAACCAATATCTATTCATTTTTTTATTTGGCACAAGAGTTTTTGCCCCAGATGGGAGAAGGCGACTCAATCATCAATACAACTTCGGTTACGGCTTACCGTGGCAGTGAACATCTCGTCGATTATGCCAGTACCAAAGGTGCTATAGTGGCATTTACGAGATCTCTAGCTAAGAACTTGGCAGCAAAAGGAATCCGGGTAAACGCAGTTGCTCCAGGGCCGATATGGACTCCCTTAATCGTCGCGACTTTCGATGATATTGAAGATTTTGGTCAAGATACTCCCATGAAGCGTGCCGGTCAACCATCAGAAGTAGGACCTGCCTTTGTATTCTTAGGGTCAACGGACAGCAGTTACATGACAGGTCAAGTTTTACATATCAATGGTGGTGAAATCGTTGGCGGATAAGCCTCCTAAACGATCCTACCCACTCCCCTATTCTAACAAGTAAATAATGATATTGAACATAGAAAAACAAAGCCCAGAAAACCAAGTCATAGATGGTGTTTCTGCTTTAATTGGGAATACCGGACTGATTCGATTGTCCAAGCTCTTTCCTGACAAACAGGTCTATGGAAAATTGGAACTGATGAATCCTGCAGGAAGCATCAAAGACAGGACAGCGAAATTTATCATTGAGAAATCGCTGGAATTGGGGTTGATCGGTGAGAGCTCATTGATTGTTGAGAGTACTTCCGGCAATATGGGTGTGGGTCTTGCCCAAATCTGCCTGTACTACGGACTCAATCTCCGACTTGTCGTAGATCCATTTATCAATCAGCAAACACTGGAGTTATTGGAAACTTATGGAGCGAACATCGAAATGGTGGAGGAAGCAGATGCCTCCGGTTCATATTTGGGAACAAGGATCAAAAGGGTGGAGAAAATCTTGGCTGAAAATCCAAATGCATTCTGGACCCAACAATACGAAAATCCGTTAAATCCCCTCACCCATCATCAGACTGCCGAGGAAATTGTCAGTCAGTTGGGTGAAAGTCCTGATTATATTTTGGCTGCCACCAGCACTTGTGGTACATTAATGGGATTCGCAGAATACAATGATCAGATTGGCGGAAAAATGAAGATTGTTCCCGTGGATGCTTATGGCAGTATTATTTTTGGTGGAAAGGCTGAAAAAAGGGTTATTCCAGGTTTTGGAGCTTCAAAGACCTCAACCTTATTGAGGCCGGAGTTATTGGAGTCACCCATGTGGATGAAGGAATGGGAAAGTATAGTGGGTTGTAAAAAGCTTTTACAGCATGAAGCTATTCTAGCAGGAGGATCTACAGGAGCATTGGTTTCAGCGGTTGAAAAACTGAAAATGAATCCTGATGAAAAAGCCGTGATCATCATTTGTGATCGCGGAGAGCGCTACCTAGAGACAATTTATTCGGACGAATGGATCGAGGAAACCTTTGGAATTGAAATCCTCGAAAAAATAAACAGAAAAGTAAATGAAGGTCTGGAACTCGAGCAATTTAACTGATATCATCAATCAAAATAAAAGATTTTTAACAGATCACACTTGCGGTAGTTACCTACCGGAATCTGATTTCCGGGTAGCTATAGTTGGTGGTGGTCCAAAAGGTGTCTATGCCATAGAGCGACTGGCAAGTGTCTGGAATTGCAATCATCCTGGTAAAGATTTGGATATTGTTTGTTTCAATACCACTGCTGATTTTGGCAGTGGCCCAAATTATCAGACAGAACAGCCTGACTTTTTGCTGATGAATTATAACCTTGGAAAGGTTGATTTCTGGACTGATGAACAGGAACAGATAGTGGATGATCGGCTAGATCTTTTAGCATTTTTAAAAAGAAACAATAGATCTGAAGTGGAGGTTGAATCCTTTGATTATTGTTCACGTGCCGTGACAGGCATATATCTGCAATATTGTTTATGCAAACTCATTGAGGCACTTCCATCAAACATTCACTTGCATTTGATTGTGGATGAGGTGACATCTATTGAGGAAGATTCCGCTAATCTTTTGATAAATTCCAAAGTAGGAATTCATGAAGGTTTTTCAGAGGTCATATGCTGTACGGGTCATGCTTATAGTTTTGGAGAAGGGAGCAATTCCGCATATCAGGTTAAAAAATCGGATGAGATTCCTTCATCAATATTCCGATCTGTATATCCCATTCAAAAGTTACAGGAAAATAACTATTCTGGAAAAACTGTAGCCATCAAGGGATTGGGGTTGACTTTTGTGGATGCTGTTTTGGGTATAACCGAAGGTAAGGGGGGCGCATTTAAGCGCGAAAATACAAGTCTGACCTATTTGGCCTCAAAAAAGGAACCGAAGGAGATTTTTGCGTTTTCAAGGACCGGGTTACCAATGATTGCTAGGAAGGATGATTTAAGCAAAGGTGATTTTTCTTTAAGATTCTTCACAAAGGAAACTGTTGATCATTTATCTAACAAGCATGATAAACTTGATTTCAAATTACACTTACTGCCTTTTATTCAGCATGAGTTTAGATACCAATATGTTATACATCTTCTGGCATTTATTTCTGATAAAGTCAAACATTCAGAAAAAACTTTACTAGAGATGGAATTTTACGCTTCAGGCATTTTCCCTGACTTTACACCCTTCGATTTAGAGAAGTTTTTATCACCAACATTTCCCTCCAATGACTGGCACAATGCGGTAATTGACTATTTGGAAGAAACAATTTTTCCAGAACGATTTGATGAATTGCATCAAGCAAGAGTAGCCATGTCAGCATTGTGGCGTGAAATATATCCACTATTCAACAAGGTTTATGCTTTCGGAAAACTGACTGGGGAAAGTCAGCGCCATTTTGATTTGAACTATTTCAGCAGATTTCAGCGTGTAGCTTATGGTCCTCCAAAGGGAAATATGGAGAAAATACTCACCCTTGCAGCTGCAGACATTTTGAGATTTGACTTGGCTGCGAATCCCAAGATATCGATCCTAGACCAAGATTCATATGTAAAATTAAGCAATCAAGATAATCTCCTTTCCATAGCAGCTAGTTTATTCATCGATGCCAGAATTCCCAAATCCAAGGATCTTTCTACCCAGCCGGAATACATCAGGAAATTAATATTGAATATGGGGGCTGGTTTTTTCACAAATGGAGACTACAAAACCGGATCTATAGAAATGGATAAGGAGGGCCGATTGAAAAAGCAGAAGCAAATAAGTTTTTATGGCACACCCACAGAGGGTTGGACACTTGATAATGAAAGCCTCTCCAGGTCAAACAATAATTTTCTTTCACCCTGGGCTAAACGAATCGCACAAAATTATGTCAATATCAAAAACACCAAAATTAACGCCGATTATCCAACCTTGGATTAAGGACCTCACGAGTAACATTGAACTGATAAGCGGCTGGGTTGCCCGATACGGTTCTCCAATCAACCTGTTGCATCTCGATCCATTTCAAGAGAACTTTCTGAAATATGACAAAGTTTTTAACCGATATGGATTGAAAAGCAGTGTCTTTTTTGCCAGAAAAGCCAATAAATGTAAAAGCCTGGTGTGGGCAGCAAAAGAATTTGGTTTTGGAGTAGATACCGCAAGCTTGAATGAAATAAAAGATTGTATCGACGCTGGGTTAGATCCGGAAAAAATAACCGTAACAGCTGCTGTAAAAAACCGCGAGCTTCTTAGATATGTCATAGAACATCAAATCCCTGTAGTTCTTGACAATCATGACGAATGTGAGCTTTTGCATCAAATCCTAATTGAAGAAGATAAGACTTTGCGTGTTGGATTTCGATTGAGCGGATTTTGGCATGACGGAGAGAAATTATATTCTCGATTTGGCTTTGATGTGGATGAAGTGGTGAATTATGTTTCCGAAAATGTAACAGGGTCAGGTAAATACAATCGCTTCAAATATCATGGCTTGCACTTTCACTTAAATGGATACAGTCCAGAACAAAGGATTGATGCATTATCACAAACCATCAGTATAGCCGACAACCTTTCGAAGTCGGGTTTGGAGACATCATTTATTGATATGGGAGGCGGCATTTTAATGAATTATCTGGCCTCATCCACAGAATGGGAAACATTCCACCAAACACTCAGGGAAAGTATCCAACCTGCCAAAGATGAGATTACCTTCCAAAAGGATTTGCTGGGGATTATCAATATTGATGGTAGGTTAAGAGGTGAACCCAAGGTGTATCCATATTATAATGAATTATTTCAAGAGAAGTTTGTAGAGAAAATATTAACAGGTTTAAAGGATGGAATACCTCTTTATAAACATCTTAATCAAAGAAATATTGAACTAAGAATTGAACCGGGACGGTCTATGTTGGACCAAGTTGGAATTACCATAGCCAAGGTTGCTTTTAGAAAAACAGATTCACAAGGGAGACTTTTGGTTGGATTGGAAATGAACAGGACCCAGATGTTCAGTTCTAGCGCTGATTTTCTACTTGACCCTATTTTCCTACCTCAAAAGCCTATGGAAAAGGTACCTTGTGAAGTTTATTTTGTAGGTGCCTATTGTCTTGAACAAGAGCTTTTGTTGAAAAGGAAGATTTCACTCCGCCAGTATCCACAAATTGGGGATTTGGTTTGTTTTGTAAATACCGCAGGATATATGATGCACTTCTATGAAAGCGAAGCACACCTTTTTGACCTTGCCCAAAATCTAATTGTGGAAAATTTAAATACTTGGGAAGCTACGCCTGATGAGGAATTTTGGAAGAATCTTTGGATAGAATAAGAAGTACTTAGCTCAAATTAAAAAAAACCCGGAACTTTCATTCCGGGCTCTTTAAACTTCCTTTTGCAAGGATATTACTGTTCTCAAAAAATGGTTACTTCCAGAGAAAGTCCCCTTTGGGTGATTTTAAATGAGATGGATTATTTGAAAAAATGAAGATTGTAATCAGGCCATTTGCTTTTTATTCTGATAAGACATCCAATAAAAATAGAAAAAGCCTATTTGTGGAACCGCCAATAACAATACATTAGGCAGCATTGAGCCTGATGCACTTCCTATTTCGATTCCTTGCAACTTAAATACGGTAAGGATAGCCAAAACCGCAACCAACGCAAAAACATTCGCCAAAATCAATTTTGTCTTGTTTTTCATAATTATATAAAAGGTGATTAAAGGGTGATTAATCAAAACTTCTGCAACAATCTTGGGGCATTTTTTAAACATTTACCCTTCAATTGTTCCTCTAATATGAGACAAAAATCTTTATATCCAAAGTCGTCCCCCCCTTGCCTTCCTCATAAAATACGCCTGAAAATGAGTCAATTGTCACTTTTAAAATTATACAAAACAATTATTGCAGGTGGACAAAGAGAATATGTATTTGAACAAAAATTAAAATCAAAAAAAAAAAATTCAAAAAAGTGAAAATATTTTTTTCTCAGTGTCATTACAATCGATCAACTTATAATAAATGTGTAGTATCACTTTTTCAACGAAGCTTCTGATCGACCCTTTCGAGGTCGATGGTCCACACACGATTATTTTTACTATAAACATATGACATCAGGGTCGCCACTCGATGTTAGATGCCACAGGGAAGAAGGAGGCGACCGAAAGCTTTTGGTTTCAGCATTTTTTTTATTTTAGATAAATTTTTAACCGATTTTTTATGAAGAAGATTTTTATCAAAAATGGTACTATAGTTAAATCCCAGATGATTTTCCTAGAGTTTCTCTACGATTTTGAGCTGAAAGAACTGGTAAAGACATTTCCCGGAATGGATTGGAAAAAAGAACTCAAAGTATGGTACGTCCCCTACTCGGATAATAAGCTTAATGAACTGTTGGAATTTTTTAAGGGAAAGGTTTGGTTGGATTATTCCCAATTTAATAAAGTAGCCTTGCCAGTTGAAAAAATCAAGAATGATCTGAGTCCCCTTGATTCTGGGATAGGTGAGGAAATCATAAAATTTGAGCAATGGATGCGGAACAAAAGATATAGTGAAAGCAGCATCAAAACCTATCGGGATGCACTATCAGTATTTTTCAGATTTTTGGAAAATAAGCCGATTGCAGAAGTTGAAAGCTCAGATTTGGAAAAATTCAATACCGAATATATCATCGCAAAAGGGTATTAAGTTCCTATCAAAACCAGTTTGTCAACGCTGTCAAGTTATTTTTTTCAAACAGGAGAGGTATTAAAATCAATCCTGATATCATTTACAGACCCAAGAATGAAAAGAATTTACCGAACGTACTGAGTAAAGAAGAGGTTGGAAGGGTTTTAAATGCGCCAACCAATTTAAACCATCGAGTATTGTTGATGTTTCTATATGCATGCGGATTGAGGAGAGGAGAAGTACTGGCATTAAAATTCGAGCATATCCAAAGAGAGAGAGGTCTTGTACTTGTGAAAAATTCCAAAGGAAAAAAAGATAGGGTAGTGACTTTACCTGACTCTTTACTCAAAGCACTGGAATCGTATTAGAGAGCCTATAAACCTAAAGAGTATATTTTTGAAGGACAAAAGGGTGGCCGATATAGTGAAAAGAGCCTTGCAGAAGTTTTGAAGAATGCCGTTAAGAATGCGGGGATTAAAAAACCTGTTACCCCGCATTGGTTAAGGCATTCGTCTGCGACCCATTTACTGGAAAGAGGAACTGACCTGAGATATATCCAAGAACTCTTAGGTCATAATAGCAGCAGGACGACGGAAATCTACACTCATGTAAGCCAAAAGTCATTACAGCTGATCCGAAGCCCTTTAGAAGATTTGGATATAGGAAAATAAAAACCAGTCATATATACATATATTTGAAAAATTGGTCTGGATTTTCCAGACAGATAAGAGAATTGGCAATCATAATAATTGAAAAAACTACCCTGGAAATCAGAAAATAATGTTTTAAATTTGTTGTCTAAATGGATAACAATCATGCCGACAATAAAAACGATTGATAACATTAAGATTGACATTTACTCGCGAGAGCATCCACCGCCACACTTTCATGCCAAATTCTCTGAATATGAAGAGCTGATAGTAATTGAAACGTTGGAGACTTACGCAGGGAAAATGCCAAAAGTGCAAAGAAAAAAAGTGAATGATTGGGCGGCAGATAACAAACAATTCCTTATGGAGATTTTCAATAAATTAAATCCAAGGCCATGAGACAGAAAATTAAAATACCCAGAATAGTAAAAATCGAAAAGATTTCAGGATACAAAATCCAATGCATGTTCAATAACGGAGAGAGCCGAATACTGGACTTTGTAAAGATTTTTAAACAGTGGAATGTTACCGAGAGCGATTTTGAATACCCCTTACTTGACGAAAAAGAATTTGAAAAAGTAAAACTTAGAAACTTTACTCTGTCATGGCCGAACATTGAGATTAAAATAAAAGGAGAAAACGGGGAAGAATTAACCTTGCCATACGAAATAGGAGCTGATGTTCTTTACGAACTAAGTGACAGTATTAAAGAGCCATCAAAATACAGATACGGCAGACTGATAAGAAGTGCACGATTGAAAGCGGGTCTGACACAAGAGCAGTTAGCTATGAGAAGTGGAACAACCAGGTTTTACATTTCGAGAATAGAGAATGATAAGACTGACCTTGAGATGTCTACATTTCGGAAAATTGTAGAAGCAGGACTTGGAAAGAAACTGAAATTGACGATAGAATGAATTACGATTGCCAATCGAGTAGCCCGACCTGAGCCAATTGGCTCAGGTTGAGGCTCTCACACCACCGTACGTACGGATCTCGTATACGGCGGTTCGTAAAGCATAAGGCCGCCGCTCTTTACACCAGCAACCTCTTTCCGCTACTTTTAAGATAAGGCTATGCCGATAGCTATCGGCACTCCTTATCGAACCTGCCAGCCGGCAGGCTGGTTTTTACTTCACAATACAGCCTGCCCCGACTTCCTCGGGGTTCGGCCCTTCACCAACTCGTG
>NZ_JABFHF010000039.1 GCF_015476655.1 Aquiflexum lacus | reverse complement strand
TTCCGTCTACTATCATTGAGCTTACTACCTTGCTGTCGCCGATGGTACTCACTCCCGTATTGTCTATGGTAACATCTCCGCTCAATGTGACTTCCGTCGCTACGTTTGCTGCATTTCCAAGGTACACTTTTCCATCAGCAAGCGTATTGATAGCCGAAAGCCCGGTATCCACATAATTTTTGGTAGCGGCATCTTGGGCCAAGGTAGGGTCAGCAACTCCTGTTAATTTATTGGTTCCAAGTGAAACATCTGCAGCTGCTGCACCAAATCCACTCAATGGAATATTTTCCTTATCCAGTTTGGCATTGGTCACATTGGTATCTGCAATCATGGAACTCACCACTTTGCTATCGCCAATTGTATTTACCCCCGAATTGTTAAGGGTAACATCACCTGATAATGTGACTTCTGTAGCTTCGTTGTTCTCATTTCCAAGATATATTTTCCCGGAGTCAAGGGTGTTGATTTCTTTAATTGCCTGTGAATTCTCCAATTCAGCGGCTTTTGCACGGGCCTCCTCATCAGCAATCGCAATTTCAGCAGCTGTTTTGTTGGCATCCACATTGCCCTGAACCGTTTCGATATTGCTCTGCAATACGCCTTCAGCATTAGTTGCACGGGTTGTTTCAGATGCAAGATCAACAATTAGTTTCTCCTCAGCGGCCTTTGCACGGGCCTCTTCATCAGCAATCGCTGTTTCAGCGGCTGTTTTGTTAGCATCCACATTGCCCTGAACCGTTTCGATATTGCCCTGCAAAACCCCTTCGGCTCCAACTGCACGTATTGTTTCATCGGCAAGATCTGTGGCCAGTTTCTCCTCGGCAGCTTTTGCACGCGCTACTTCCTCAGCAAGCGCTTTGTTGCCCTCAGAAGCTGACGCATTCACAAAAGTCTTGACGGCAAGTTCGGTAGGAAACTTCGTGTTGGTGTCATCCGACAAGGCCACATCGGTTGATTTATTTGCACTATTTTCCTTTAATGCAATATTGGCGGCATTGGTCAGGATATCAGAACTGTTATTGGAAACAGCGGTGTTCAGACTATTGATATCGCCTGTGTTCGCTGAAATATTGTTGGCATTTGTTTGAATACCCGAAGCATTGCTCTGGATATTAGTGATATTTTGGGCTACCGCAGTATTCAAGCTGCTAATCTCTCCAGTGTTCTGAGCTATTTTTTCTGAATTTGCTGATTCTGCTGCTTTAGCCCTAGCAATTTCAGATTCAAATGCTGTCAAATCTACTTTTGTATCTAGAAAGGGCTGGATCTTAGCAAGCGTCAAAAAAGGCAATAACATTTTAGAAGTATCAGAAGCATAGATGATTTCTGGGATGTTGTTTAGATCAGAGAAATCACCGGAAACCGCCACATCCGAAAAATCAGGCTTGTTTAAAATCTGGGTTTCACCACTCGTTGCCTCCCAATCAGCGTTTTTGTAAACAGAATGTTTGAGCAAAGTCCAGTCGCCTCCGTTAAAAAAATAAAATCCGGAAACATCATCTACTTGGTAAATAAGCAATGATTCAGCAGGGTTCTGAATGGCATTTTTTTGCGCAAATGTTAATCGTGGAATTAAAAGTCCCTTTTCATTTGATTTTATTTCCAATGCAGCAGAAGCATGAGGTTCCTCTGTTCCAATTCCTACCTGAGCTTGAAGCAGAAAGGGAATCAACAAAAGAAAGCATAGTAAGAGTAGATTTTTCTTCATTTCACTTATAATAATTTTTGAAATAATTTTAATACACAATCTGACCTATTAAAGTAAATGCCTTAATGAGCTATCAAAGTCAGCAGGATCGCTGTATTGAATCTCAAAAGATTAAGTAATAGGTTTGGTAATTTCAGTAGAGATTGATCTGGGGATTAAGGATTTTTTCTCCACACTGATTTTGTAAAGCACATCAATTCCCAGTCAGGATTCAAAATTTGTATGTTTCAAAAGCCGATTTTGAAACATACTGTCAGAGAAGTCCCTTTTCAGTTTTATGAAATGCAAAAGTGACTTTACAAAAACCTGCCGCTTTGCTAAAAAAAATTAGCCCATTTAATCAAGAAGTGGGTTTTTCAGTAGTTCGTAAAATTATACAAACAAAAAAAGGTGAACTTTTTGACAACCGCCCATTGAAATACAAGGTATGAAAATAGGTTAAAAGTGGGTTGAGTTGATATCTGCCAAATAGGTTTTCCCCTGCAATTTTCCACAAGCCGGGCAGGAAAGATGGGAAGGATCCGGGTTCAGTCAGTTTATCCCTATCTTAAACCTTCAGAATACAATTATCTTATTTGATTATAGAAATAAGATAATTGTATTCAGATTATTGTTGCAATACCTACCTGTATCAAGAAGGGCTTTCCTGAAATTTCTTCCAAAACTCAGTGGGGCTGCAACCCTTTTCTTTTTTAAATGCATTGAAAAAAGTAGTCCTTGAATTGAATCCGGACATCTCACCCAAAGCTTCCAACGTATAATCATCAAGGTATCCTTCTTCTATTTTGGTAATGGCATATGATATCCTAAACTGATTTAAAAATTCATTGAAATTTCTACCAAATTCCCTATTGATAACCAATGAAACCAATTTTGATGATACATTAATACAGCTTGAAAATCGATTTAATGTCATTCCGGTTTCGGTAAATAACTGGTCTTCTTCCATTTTTGAGATGATCTCAGATTTAATGGATTCGATTTCTTTTTGGGAAATAACATCCGGTTGTTCTTTGGGTGATCGTAAATGGTCTTCAGATTCGTCTGGATTTTTGGTATTCGGAATTTGAATTATATCAATATCCACTTTGGTAACCTGTGATTTTTTCTTCTCCTTTCGATCGCTAAAATATCCTGCCCTGAAATTGACAAAAAGGTTAAGACCCAAAAGCCCAAGAAGCGAGATTCTTCTTAAATAATAATTCTCCACCGTTAGGTCAATTGCTCCAAAATTTATCAAAACCTCCAGGATAGCATAAGTAAATTGAAAAAGCACCAGCCAACCTAGATTGATCAATACAATCGTGAGGTCATATATTCGCCTATCCCCCTTCTTAAAAAAAAATATCTCTGGTCGCATCTTTTTCACCAGGTATAGTGCATAGACAAAATAGCCTGTCTGAAGAAAAATCCTGAACAGGTAGTGGAACTGAATTGGAACCAATCCGCCAGCTTCAAAATTAATTTTGGAATTGTCTGATACAATCGTTGTGGCAAATACAGATTTAACTTGAGCAGATTCGAAGTAAAAAGGAAGCAGGTCCAATAAGTGAAATAATGCGGGAAGAAAGTGAATCCAATCCCTTTCCCTTAATCCGGAAAATCCAAAAAGAGAGTTTCTAAAAAAAAAATAGAATAAAGGCGCACACAAATACATCAATGGACTTATAGTTCTCATTAAATAAGGCATTTTCATGATAAAGCCTGCCTCATACCAAATAAAATATATGAACAAGCAGAAATTAAAAAAAAACAATGATGCATAAAGGAACTTGTATCCTGAAATGTTCTTTTCCTTTTTTAATATCAAGATGAAACTGTTGAATGTAGCAACAGTCAGTAACATGATAATAAAGAGTAATTGAAACTTCATAATTCGGACCTGGGCTTGTGGGAATTAAAGAAGAATGCCGGAATAGCATCTTAATGGATATTTGAATATAGCTCAAAATCAAGTAATAAATAGATATTTCTAATACAAAATCTATGTTATTTTAAAATTATGAAGTTTTGTTAATACATAATCTCTGATTTTTCACGAAAAAACAAATTAAAAATTATCAAATAAATCTCCTTTTCATTATTATTACATTAAACTTATAAATAAGTAACACAATAAATATCATTGATATGACTATTTCAATTGATCATTTTATTAAGAAAAAACTCTTGTTTTTTTCACCAAACAAGAACTCCAAAACAAAAAAGTCAGGACTCCTAAAAAAACATCAGCCCCATTCTTTAAATTGGGAAAATAAAAAAGCCACCGCCATCAGGCAGTGACTTTCTATTCAAATTTAATTTTTCCTGAATTATATTAGAACTCGAACTTTTAATTTGGAAGTTTATCAGAAAACCTACCATAAGTCCAAGTACCGGCAATGGCACTTACCAAGGTAACTGCAATCACTGTGAACCCACTGCCTATTTGAGCAAATAATGGCCCGGGACATGCACCCGTCAAAGCCCATCCCAATCCGAAGATAAATCCACCTATGATCTGCCCTTTTCTAAATTCCTTTTTGGGTATGATGATTTCATCTCCATGAATGGTTTTGATATTGAATCTTTTGATCAATTGGATGGAAATGATACCGACCAAAATGGCCGAACCAATAACCCCGTACATGAAAAAAGATTGTAATCTGAACATTTCTTGAATTCTGAACCAAGAGATAATTTCGGCTTTGACGAAAATCAGACCGAAAAACAAACCCACTATCAAATATTTAATCAATCCAAAACCCGCCTCATGATCAATTTTGTTATTAGGCGTTCCGCAATCTTTTGGATCCTGTGTTTTTTCTATTATTGTCGTTTTCATAATCCCTTACTATTAAAATCCAACTAAAGTCATTAATGGTCCCAAAAACGCATGTGTCATCAGAAATCCTCCAATCATGAAGAAAATCGTAGCAACCACAGACGGCCATTGGAGGGAACTGATTCCCATAATCGCATGACCCGAAGTACATCCTCCGGCATAACGGGTTCCAAATCCCACCAAAAAACCTCCTACAACAAAGAAGAGTAGTCCTTTTGCAGTAAACAGGTTTTCCCAGTTGAATATCTCAGCCGGCATCAGGCTGCTGTAATCCGTAATACCCAATGCTGCCAAGTCCTGTTGTGTAGATTCCGCTATGACAATCGTTTCGGGATTGGCAAAGAAAGCTGTAGCTACAAATCCACCTATCAATATCCCAATAACAAAAACAATGTTCCACATTTCCTTTCTCCAATTGTAAGTAAAGAAAGGGATGTTGGCTGGTACACACATAGCGCAGACATGTCTAAGTGATGAGGAAATTCCGAAAGATTTATTTCCAATTAGCAATAATATTGGTACTGTTAGACCGATTAATGGTCCCGCGACCCACCAAGGCCAAGGTTGTTTGATCCATTCAATAAATTGTTCCATATTTAATTTGTTTGTTATTTATTTTTAATTTTTAAAACCTGTAATCCATTATTAGGTTCAAATTCCACATATCTACCCTATTGATTTTTAGGTTTTCGGTGAGTGCAGAACCTTTCTGAGGTATTTTATTGATTACCAGCAGTTGCATATTCAAGCCTTTGAGATAATTATCAAACTTGTAATCAAACATACCTGAGAAATGATAATATGATGGGATTCCATATTTATTGGTCTTAAAGGTGTACATGTCTGAATGATCTATTTTTCCGGCCCCAAACTGCGCAAATAAACCTTCTAAAGGGGTTATTAGATCATATTTAAGTACTATAGCTTTCATATCCCCACTCCCCTCATATCTTTCTCTGGAAAGACTTGCATAGAGGTTTTCTCTACCCCACTCTCTGGGAAACAAAAACCTACCTCTTCCATTGATTCCAAGGAAATTCAATGAAATATTATGTCTGCCCCAGAAAACTCCCATTTTGGAGCCCAAACCAGAACCTTTTTCACCTGGTAAAATATAGGTCTTACTGGTTTCTGGATTTCCGCCATCATTGATGGCAAACTGATGAAAACCCTGCAAACCGACATTGAATCTTGGCTTTCCTCCTAAGTCAAATGTGTAGTCCGTCTGTACAAATGAAATGTTAAATACATTTTCACTATAGTAATTCCAAGCTTGTGCAGTCAGTCCACTTTTATGGTATTGGAATCCTATGAGTCCAATCCCTTTGGAGCTGATATTATCCTTGTAATCAGAAGGTTCTCCAAAAGGATTTCTTCCAAAGGGATACACCCCAAATGATTCTTCAGCACTGTACCATTCTACTGTTCCCCTTATGGCAACAGAATTGATCCACATGGCCGTAATCTTATAATTCAGTGCAGAATACGTAGCAGATAGTCCACCAAAGACATTTGGCCTCATTCTATTGTCCTGATCATTGAGTAGCGGAGTGATTAATTTTTGACGTCCAAGGACTAGTTTCAACCGATTCCGTCTGTATGCCACAAATAACTCCTCTAGCCTGTCTAATTTATTGGTATTGGTCAGGTCGTTCATGTCATAGAGCAATAACTCATACCTGTTTCCTGCCCCCGTTATCGGATCAGCTATTCTGACGTTATGTTCAAACATCTGAAAGGTAAAGAAACCACTGAACCTCACTTCAAATCCCTTCCACTCCGGACTGGTATATCCTACTCCGGCACCCATTGCCAAGGTAGAATAATTCAATAAGTCTCCATGATTGATTGTTGACATAAAAAAGGATTTGACATGAAAATCAAATTCTCCTTTTTTAAGATCTTCTCCCAAAGTTGGTCTGATCGTTTTCAATGTATCAGTCGGTATATTTTCTTTTTGACCAAACACTTCAATTGAAAGAACATTTAAGAAAATAAAAACCAAAACTCGATACATATTCAAAATTGGGTAGACTTGATACGATTCGCAGTGACATTTATCACTTTTAACTCCTTTCAATGAAAAATGGCAAGACCAATGCCTTGCCATTTGAAGTTTTAGAATTTCAAAGGTTGAAAGTTTACAACAAGGTTGTGGGACAAACATAATCACTGACTTTGAAAAGAGCTGAGTCTTTGATTGCGTCAAACCCACCCTTAACATCGATCAGGTTATCAAACCCTCTTGCTTTCAAAATTGAATTAAATACCATGGATCTATAACCTCCCGCACAATGCACATAATACGTTTTGTCTTTATTTACCTGGGCCATGCTTTCGTTGATATAATCCAAAGGAGCATTTTCGGCATCAATGACGTGCTCGCTCAAATATTCAGAGTTCTTTCTGACATCAAGAATATTCACATTACCTTCTTTTTCGATAATATGAGCCAATTCCTCAGCAGAGACAGATGTAATGGTATCTACTTCTCTACCGTCTTTTGCCCAAGATTCAAAACCACCTTTGATATATCCAATAGCATAATCATATCCCACTCTTGCCAATCTCGTGACAACTTCCTCTTCCCTTCCTTCTTCTGCTACGATCAGTATTTCTTGCTTCAAGTCAGGCACTAAGGCACCTACCCAAACAGCAAAGCTGCCATCAATACCAATATTTATAGAATTTGGAATGAATCCTTTGGCAAAAACCTGAGCATCTCTTGTATCCAATATCACAGCGCCGGTTTCATTGGCCGCTGCTTCAAATGCAGCAGGACTCAAAGGCTTGATTCCTCTTTCCAAGACATCATCAATGCTGTCATAGCCTTGAATATTCATCAATACATTTTGAGGGAAATAGGAAGGCGGAGGTGTCAGTCCTGTCAACACTTCCTTGATAAATTCCTCTTTGGTCATTTCCTGAAGCGCATAATTGGTCTTCTTTTGATTGCCCAAAGTGTCTGTTGTTTCTTTACTCATGTTTTTACCACATGCACTACCTGCACCATGCGCAGGATATACAATGATATCATCAGCCAAAGGCATGATTTTATTTCTCAAGGAATCATAAAGATGCGCTGCTAATTTATCTTGGGTAAGGTCAGCAATTACTTTCTGGGCCAAATCAGGTCTTCCGACATCTCCAATAAACAATGTATCTCCAGTGAATAGTGCTTCTTCTTTACCTTCCTCATTGATCAAAAGGTAGCAGGCACTTTCCATGGTGTGTCCAGGGGTATGTATCAATCTGATTTTTACTTTACCCAATTGAAACTCCTGACCGTCCTCTGCAACTATTGCGTCAAATCCCATTTTCATACCTGTTGGCCCAAAAACTATCGGAGCTCCTGTCTTTGCAGACAAATCCTGATGACCTGATACAAAGTCAGCATGAAAATGGGTCTCAAATACATATTTGATTTTTGCGCCCCTTCTCTCTGCCTTTTCGATATAAGGCTGAACTTCTCTTAGTGGGTCAATGACTGCAGCTTCGCCATCAGACTCGATGTAATATGCTCCTTGAGCCAAACATCCGGTATAAATTTGTTCTATTAACATATTCTTTGTTTTTATTTTTGATTCTGTAAAATTATAACTGTCACCTTCTTTGAAGAATGACTTTTGTCACACTTATAAAATTATACTTTTTGAACCGTTTTTTCCTCAATTACTTTCACCAATTGGTGTGCAGGTACGACACCTGACTGCCTCCACAAGACTTGCCCGTTTTGGAATAAGATCAAAGTTGGGACCCCTCTTACTTGGTATTTACTAGCTGCTAAAGGATTTTTGTCGACATCTACTTTGATGATTTTGACTTTTTCACCGACTTGTTTGGCTGTGTCCAAAAGGATGGGCTGCATCATCTGACATGGACCGCACCATGTAGCAAAGAAATCTACCAATACTGGCTCATCACTTGAAATAAGCTCGTTGAATGTTCTAGGTTGTGCACTCATGGTTTTCATATTTTTTGATGCTACAAATTTATGGTGTTAAGAAATGATTCACAGTAATTTTTATCACAATACCTTAAATGCTGTTAAAATTCCAGACATTTTGGATTTATTGCTTATTTTCGCCCGATACTATTATTTCGTAAACAATGCTTGATTATAAAAAGGTCAACGACCTGACTGGTTGGTTGGTTTTTCTGGTGGCTACCACCGTCTATGTACTTACCGTTGAAGAGACTGCCAGCTTTTGGGATCCAGGGGAATTTATAGCTGTCTCATATAAACTACAGGTTCCCCATCCTCCGGGAGCTCCGTTTTTCTTGTTGATTTACAGGATGTTCGGTTTCCTTGCTTTGGGAGATGGACTGGCAGTAGCTTATTGGATGAACGTCGGCAGTGCAGTCTTCTCAGGACTAACCATATTATTTCTTTTTTGGTCTATCACCTTATTTGGAAGGAAACTTTTCAATTTACAAAAAGGACTAGAAAGCAAAGGGCAGACCATTACCCTGATGGGTGCGGGCATTATCGGTTCACTTATATACACATTCACGGATAGCTTCTGGTTTTCGGCCGTAGAGGCTGAAGTTTATGCCATGTCTTCTTTTTTCACTGCTATCGTGATTTGGGCATTCCTCAAATGGGATGTCATAGAAGATCCGCGGGATGAAAACCGTTGGATGATTTTTATAGCTTATCTGGTTGGTCTTTCCATAGGTGTCCACTTGCTGAACCTGGTGACTCTACCTGCATTGGCTTTGGTGTATTATTTTAAAAAGTACAAAAATCCAGACCTGAAAGGAGGAATAATTGCACTGATCATCGGTGGAATTGCACTGATCATCATCAATAATTTGATTATCCCTGGTTTGCCAAGCCTTGCCGGTTCTATAGAGATCTTCTTTGTGAATAGTATAGGATTGCCTTTTGGATCCGGTATAGTAGTATTCTCCGCAGTATTTTTAGGATCATTGATTTATGGGATTTTATATTCTATCAAAAAGGAAAAAGTAGTGCTGAATACCATTTTGGTATCCTTGACATTTATATTGATCGGATATGGTTCTTATGCCATGATTGTAGTCAGGGCAAATCAGGACCCTGTGATCAATGAAAATGCACCTAAAGACATTATCAGCTATGTATCCTATCTCAAAAGAGAACAATATGGCTACAGGCCCTTGCTATTTGGACAATATTTTGATGCAGAATTGGTGGACCAAAAAGAGGGTGCACCTATCTACATGAAAGGCAAGGACAAATATGAGATTGTGGATTATTCCACCACCAACATTTATGATCCTGAAAGGTCTACTATTCTCCCCAGAATTTATTCGACCCAAGATCGCCACAAACAACTCTATAGATCAAAATTAGGTCTTCGGGAAGGTGAGAAACCAAGCTTTGCTGACAATTTGTTTTTTATGTTCGATCATCAATTAGGGCATATGTATTGGAGATATTTTATGTGGAATTTCTCTGGCAGGGAAAGTGATTTTGCTGATGCGCCTTGGATGGGGATTTCAGATTTTTTCTCCGACATCTTTCCTGATTATATCAAAGAAAACAAAGCACACAACAATTACCTGATGTTGCCACTTATCTTGGGTTTGATCGGATTGATATTTCAGGCAAAAAATGACCCCAAGTCCTTCTACATTACCGTGATGTTGTTTCTCATGATGGGTGTGGTACTGGTACTTTACCTCAACTCACCACCTGTCGAACCAAGGGAGCGGGATTATATCTATGTGGGATCTTTTTATGCCTTTGCCATTTGGATCGGCATTGGTGTGATGGCATTGGCAAATTGGATAGCTAAATTGAACAAAAATCTGGCCTTTGCAGGGATCATTGCCACCTTGGTGACTTTTCCCATCCCTGTATTGATGGCTTCCCAAAACTGGGATGACCATAACCGGCAGGGTAGATTTTTCTCAGTGGATTCTGCAAGGAATTTCCTGTCATCATGTGCCCCAAATGCAATCTTATTTACAGGGGGTGACAATGATACTTTTCCACTCTGGTATGTGCAGGAAGTTGAAGGATTCAGGACTGATGTGCGTGTAGTTGTATTGAGTTACTTTGATACTGACTGGTACGTAGAGCAAATGACCCGTCCAGTACATGAATCTGCGGCATTGCCTTTTTCCTTGGATGAGAAGAATTTCAAAAAAGGAACCAATGATGTCCTTTATGTCGTGGATAGAGAGGGATTGGATGCTATTTCAGCAAATGAATACCTTAAGCTGGTCAAAAATGAAAGCAATCTTTTGAAGCTACAAACCTCAGGTAGAACTAATTATAATATGGTCCCATCCAGAAACCTGATTCTGGATGTCAATCTGCAAAACGTCTTCAATCAAGGGCTGATACCTGAAGGCATGGAGACTTTGATGACCGAACAGATTAACTTGAGGGTCAAGGGTAACTACCTGACCAAAGGCAATCTGATGCTGATTGACCTGATTACAAGCAACAATTGGGAAAGACCCATTTATTTCAACAATACTTCTTTGGCCACGATAGGCATCGACATCGAGGATTATGTGGTCATGGAAGGACTTACCTACAGGCTTCTTCCTGTAAGAAAACCTCAGGGACTAAGAACTGAACTTGTCAATACTGACCTTGCCTATTCCAACATCAAGGAAAAATTTGCTTTCAGGGGAATGGATAACCCCGATAATTACTTTGACGATGAATTCAGGCGCTTCACTTCCAACCACCGTTCTGCCATCAATTCTGTGGCGATTGCGCTATTGGATGAGGACGACTTGGACAGGGCTGCAGACCTACTTAAATTCAGTATGGAAGTCATGCCGGACAAGGCCATTCCATACGACCTTGCGAGCGGTCAATCAGTCCCTTTATTGTTTGAGGTGGGTGAAGATGATCTTGCGTTGGATATCATCGAAAAAATCTCCCATAGATCAGTTCAGATGTTGGAATTTTATACCCGAACCAATCGCGATTATGACAGGGAAGCTATGATTTCTATTGAAATGCTGAAATTCTTTGTGCCTCTTCTCGATGAAAGGGGATATAATGAAATGTCCGAAAAACTAAAGAAAGAACTGGATAAAATCCTTGGCCCCTCCGTCAGGGGCGGCGGAATCATGAATCCGAATTAAGCTATTCGTCATTTGTAATGACGAAGACAGATAATCAGAATTTGTAATCCTACAAGATCCTACGAAAGAAAGTTTACCGGAATTACAAATTCCGGATTATCTGGTCACGAGATTACAAATCTCGAGACGCACGAGAAGCCTTATGTAAGACATAAAACAAATCCAAGCCTTTTTCGGGGGAGGGCTCCAAGGTGTAATCTACATGAGTGATGTCAGTGACTGAGTTTCCCTGTTGTTGGTGAAGTTTGTTGCGGTTCATCCTATTGAGGATTTCATATGGCCATCTCAGCACAAAAGCAGGCAATCGGTATTGCAGGTTCAGCACATCAAACCGCATGATCTTTTGAACTGATTTACGGTTTGCTTCGTGATAAGCCCAAATTTTATCGTTGCCTCCGATACCCAAAGGTTCCACTTTTTCAAAAATACCTTTACATAAATCCTCTAATTGCTTGGGTGTATATTCCCGGATATGCCATGGATTGCGGGAAAGGGTATGCTTGATATTGGGAGTGGAAATGATGGCTTTGCCACCCGGCTTTAATACCCTATAGATTTCCTCCAGAAAAAGTCTGTCGTTCTGAATATGCTCTATAACCTGAAAACTGACAACCGTATCGTAGCTATTGTCTTTCAAATCAGAAAAAGGTGGAATGACTGCTTGTTGAAAAACTGCCTCGGGAAATTTATTTTTAAGTTTGTCAATGACTTCTTGGATTTTGTCAATTCCAAGATAGGAATCGACTTGGTCCAACAATACCTCTACACCTCTTCCTTCACCGCATCCTACTTCCAAAAGGTCACCACTGACCATAGGCTTGGCAGCAATATAGGCCTTTAGGAGACGTTGATGAATTGGGTTATCACTGATTAACTTATCAGAAGCGATTTCCGTTGTATAGGTAGCCATTTAAAATTTGATTAATTTGGGCAAAATTAAGGTTAATTTTTAATTGAAGATGATAAGACACAAAATCAAAGCGAAAATCACACCCTTCTTAGGCATCCTTTTCTTATTTGTTGGATTTTCCAATCTCAGTCAGGCACAGCAGACATTGGAAACACTCAACCAAGCATTGAGGTATTCCAGATATTCCCGGTTGGCATTGAAAATCATTCCGCTGCAGGAACAAAACAGGTCTTTTGTTTTACAAATGCCGGTGGAGAAAATTGAAGAAGACCTTGATTTCGACACATACCAATTTGCCTATGCAGTGTTGTCGGGATTCCAGGAACCTATTACAGCACAAAATCTTATCACTTTGACCAAGGAGGACGTGGTCAGAGAAACTGACTTCCATATTTATTTTGAAAAAAGAGTGACCATTCCCGATTCACAGGAAATGGCCTTTGCCTTGCTACAGGCGACAGATACCCGTCAAGGAGATGTGTATTATTACCACACTGACCTGATCAGTCCATTTATTTTCGGGCATGCTGGTTTTTGGGCATATTATGAAGATGGCGTGCCCTTTGACCAAAGTTTTGTCATCCAGAAAGAACCTATAGAATTCAAGGGAAGGACAGTAATCAATCTTCACAATTTCCATTACCCTGCTACTTTTGATGCGCCGCTACCCCCTATGGAAATTCGACCTGCTCCAGTACCCCGGGAAATAAAGGTGGACTACAAAGGGAGTTTTTTGGCAAATTTACCCAAGTCATTTGATGAAGTGGGATACTATTTTATCCAATCAGATACCAACTCTACCCAAGGTATGATGCTCAAAGCAGTACCGGAAACATTTCCCCGGGTCAATGATTTTAATGAAATGGTGGATATGGTCGTATACATTTCCACAAGAAGGGAACACGAAACATTGAAAGAAGCTGAAGATAAAAAAATTGCCCTTGACCAATATTGGTATGGTCTTACCAAAGATGAAGAGACAGCCAGAAAATTGATCAGGGAGTATTTCAAACAGATAGAATTTGCCAATATCCTCTTTACAGACTTCAAAGAAGGCTGGAAAACTGACCGGGGTATGGTATACACGGTGATGGGCCCGCCCAATGAAGTCAGCTTTCGATTGAACGGTGAGATATGGTCTTATGTCAGCGCTAACTCCAATTCAAAAATAACCTTTACATTTGCACGCGTCAAAAATATCTTGACCCCGAATTATTATATACTTAACCGTTCAAGAGCCTTACAGCCGGAATGGTTCAAAAGCATCACAACATGGAGAAACGCTCAGATGGTTTTCTGATCAACAAAGGAGACCACGAAAAAGATTTTATTTTTGGAACCAGGGCAGTCATGGAAGCCATCCATGCCCAAAAAGATATTGACAAGATTTTGGTGGACAAAGAGGTCAACAATGAATTGATCAAGGAATTGCTTTCATTGGCCAAAGAGGAAAAAATCAATGTGGTCCGTGTTCCCGAAGCCAAACTCAACAGAATTACCCGAAAGAATCATCAGGGAGTGGTGGCACACATGTCTGCCATTCAATATGCTTCTTTGGACAATGTGATTGATGAATGTTTTTCCAAAGGGATAGCACCTTTAATACTAGTTTTGGACAGGATTACTGATGTCAGAAATTTTGGCGCTATGGCCAGGACGGCAGATTGTGCGGGAGTTCATGCCATTGTCATTCCGGAAAAAGGAAGCGCTCAGATCAATTCAGATGCAGTCAAAACTTCCGCAGGAGCGTTGAACCATCTACCTGTTTGTAGGGTAAAAAACCTCTATTACACTGTCAAGGACTTAAAGAAAATGGGTCTAAACGTGGTCAGTGTAACCGAAAAAACAGAACGTCTGATGTATGATGCAGACTTTAGTCTACCTACTGCCCTGATTATGGGTTCGGAAGAAGACGGAATCTCCCAAGAATTGATGGGCATATCAGATGAGTTCGTCAAAATTCCATTATCAGGAAATATCGAAAGTCTTAATGTATCTGTATCTGCTGGTGTGGTAGTATATGAAGCGATCAGGCAGAGGAGGTAGGGAGAAAGGATGAAGGAAGGTTGACATTGATATATGCTTTGCGATATAAATAGATATTTGCCTTCGGCGATATATTTGGTCATCGTAATTAACACAACTATTGTTCTGGAGCAATTAGAATTGACATTTAAAAAAAGTAAAAAGTGTCAAGTAAATTCAGGATGTGACACACAATGGATTTTAAGGCAGGCAATTGCTTACTCAGAATACCAACTGTCCTCTGAAACTGTCTAAAGCAACTGCCTACTGAGACTGCCCACTGAACACTACCTACTTTTCCTCCTCCCCTGGTTTCATCAGTTTTTCCTGCACAAGTCCAGGATAATCCTTTACATATAGGTCCCTCTGCGGGAATGGGATTTCTATATCGTTATTTTTAAATGCTTTAAATATCCCTCTCATGACCTGATCTCGGATCATTATCCATATATCCACATCATTGACCCAAAACAACACCCTGAAATTGACAGAATTGTCTGCAAAAGTCTGTAGAAAAACCCTTGGTTCAGGGGATTTTAGGATTTCATCTTTGGCAAGTTCATTAGCAATAAGTTCTGTCACCAGATCCATATCAGATTTATAAGCAACTCCAATAATCAATTCAACCCTTCGCTTTTTATCAGAAAGGGTCCAATTGGTCAACTGCTGTGCCAATAGATCGCCATTTGGTATAATCACTTCAGCACCGTCCCAATTTTTTATTTTACTGGCCCTGATGCCAATATCTTTGACTATTCCCTCGACTCCACCCACCTCAACGGTATCCCCGATTTGAATGGGTTTTTCAAATGCAAGAATGACTCCTGATACCAGGTTATTGACAATGGTCTGCAAGCCAAACCCAATACCGACAGACAATGCTCCCAATACAATCGCTATTTTATCCACGGGTATACCGGATGCCGCCACCGCAATCAAAAAACCAATCGTCAGCACCGCCAATCTCATCAATAAAATAGAAGACCCTAACCTTTTATTACCCAAACCCACATTCTGCTGATCTTTAATAGAGGCTGCATAGGCCACGGTATTTGCCAGAAAAGTGGCAATATAAACCACAACAAAGAAGACAGCTATTTGGGCAAAGTTGAAAGATGCATTCAGGATGCTCCTCTGTTTGGAAAGAAATTCACCTATACTTTGGATTAAAGTATCCAAGATGCTTAAGCTTTCAAAAAAATAGTAACCCCAAATTGCAAAGGCGAGGAATGAAAACATTTTATTCACCTTTTTTTGTATATCATTAAAATCAATCATGGAGGTGAAATCGCTTTCACTTTTCCTGCTTACCTCAAGCTGTAGGTATATCAATTCTTTGATAATGATCACAAAAATCACCAATGCCAAAGCATGCATCAGACTCAAAGTCGCAGTAATGCCTATCATTTTGCTTAAACTGAATCTCCCTAGGATGTTGGCTATTATTGAAACCGCACCAAAACTCACGTAGATTCTCGCAAAAAGCCTGACATAGGGTGGTATATCCAATTTTTCATTTGCCTTCTGCAATTTTAGCAACCTCAAACCCAGAAAAATCCCAAAGACATTAAATGCCAATAAATGCCATCTTTCTTGATAGGCAATTTCCCAATACAAATTACTCGCAGTACTGATTATAAAAAGAAAGAAAAGCATCCACCAAACTTGGTACAATTCTTTCCCAATTCTTCTTCTCAACAAAATGCCAGATATACTGACCATTACTATGAGTACGAGCGAAAAAAAAGAAACAGGCGGATTTGGATAAAAAAATGGTGCGATGGCCAAAATAACCATCAGAGATGAAAGGAAAGGGTAGCTTGGAAGGTATCTCATTCTGCCCAGTATAATTCCGGAAAACTCCTTTTCACTCTTAATTTTTTTCAAATTGGCTCCAGCCCAGTAGTTGATCAAAAACACCAACAAAACCAAAAAAATGCTGATACCCAAGTGGTTCCTGATATACCTGCTGACAATAGTCTGATTCAAATTGATAGATGTCCTGAAAATATCAACAAGGCTTTCTGTATTTGGGAAATCTTTGGGTTCCCAAATAAAATTATTTTCTTTATTGAAGAGCGCTCTCTCCAATCCTTGTTTTTGAAAATCCAAATTATCACGTATCTCATTGACCTTGACAGTAATATTGGATATTCTGGATTGGAAAGTCAGTGCCTGCAATCTCTGAAAACTCAATAAACTATCTGTTCGTGCAAGAATTGTTCTTAAATTAGAAATGGCGGATTGGTATTCAGGAAGTAAAGTGGTATCACGTAAGCTGTACCGCATCAAGTCATCCTGCTTGATAGAATCAATTTTTGTTTTCACCGCGGCGAGGTTATCCACCCTGCTTCTAACTGTCTCTTCAATGGTTGTAATTCTTGAATTGATGGAAGAAATCAGATTATCCAATGCGCTCAGGTATCTAAGGTTAATTTTTGTTTCTTCACTTACCAACCTTCTTTCTACTATAGAGACCAAGCCTTCAGATAAACTGATAACTTCTGAAATTTGGACTGTATCCAATTCGCTTTTTAAAATTTTATTGAGCTCATTGATTTTTAAAGTGTAATCTTGTGTTTTCCTGATACTTCCTTCCAAAGAGAGTCTAGGTGCTGCTTTCTGGGCATCACTCTCTTTTTCGTTCGACATAAATACGGAATCCAGCAAATCCTCATCATCAGTAATTTGCGCAGACACTTTGCCCTGCAATGCAATTAGCATGAATATTGAAAACAAAATCCCTATTGACTTCATCAGTATATTTTTTTTTAAATATAAGGAGAATACAATACGAATATCGGGAAAATGAATTGGATTTCTGGGGAAAGACGGAAGTTGAAAACTGAAGACCGAAATTGGGACATGAGAAGCGAAAACAAGAGTTAAGAATAAAAACCCATTCTGAAATCAATACTAATGACATGATATTTTTCTGAACTTATTGACCTTTCAGAATATAAAAAAATGAAACCAACTTTTGCTTTTCGCTCCAATCCAGATAACTACGGTGGAGAGGAGTCTACTTTTTTCCGAGTGTCATTCAAATTCCGAATGTTTTTTCAAAAATATTGAAAAATCGAGTTGTCAATACAAAGTTATTTATTACTCCTGAATGCCAATCTAGCCAATTGTTCCAATTAATGCATTTAAAAATTTACTTATCCCCTGTCAACTTGACGGTTTTTAAAGACGATTAATGAAAAAATAAGTCATAATGTCCTGATTTGAAGACTGGTATATAATTTATTAGAAATAAAATATCTAAAAAACTTCATTAAACACAAACCGATTACCACTATGAAACTTGTAAAATATAACCAGCTTGAACCAAATTATCCAACCACATTCAGCAACATGTTGGACAGGTTCTTCAACGACTCCATCGGTCAAAATGTCAAGCAGTTCACCCCTGCAGTGGATATTTCAGAAGATGAAAATCATTATGAAATCCATGTGTCAGTACCAGGAATGAAAAAGTCTGACTTTAACCTTGAGGTGATAGATGGAAGACTGACCATCTCAGGAGAAAGAAAAATGGAAGAAAAGACAGAAGGCAGAAACTTCCATTCCTTGGAAACTCACTATGGATCTTTCAAAAGGTCATTTTATCTGCCGGAAAATGTCAAAGAAGATGGAATCGCCGCTTCTTATGAGGATGGATTACTCAAAGTCAACCTTCCCAAAGAAGAGAAAAAAGTAAATAAATCAAAAATTGAAGTAAAATAAAGGCAAGTGGGGAAACCCACTTCCTTTTTTTTTGTTATGCCTATACACAATTTACCAAATATGCATTTTCCTGTTAAACCTTGTTAAATCAATTTGCCAAATAGGAAAATATGCTTGGTTTTTGATAACGGTAGTCTATAAATTACGTGTATCAATAGACAAAACATTATAAAAGAAAGAAAAAAGAAATGAATAAAAACCAGTTTTTCCTTGGAATCATCCTTGCTTCATTGATTGGAGGCGTAGTGGCACTTGCAGGGGCAAGCTACCTTTCGAAGCAAAATTCCGCCACAAATTTTACCGATAAGCAAGATACCAGTTTGGTCAATTGGCTTTCAGACGAAAAATTCATCATACCTGATGGAATCAATTTCGTGGCATCTGCGCAAATGGTAACTCCTGCTGTAGTCCATGTCAAAAGTAGCGTAACTGTCACTCAGGGGCAAAGGGGTACGGATCCTTTTGAAGAATTCTTTGGGTTCAGATCTCCCGATAGAGGACAGGCCCCAAGAGAAGGAAGAAGTTCCGGCTCGGGCGTAATCATTTCTGCTGATGGTTTTATTGTGACCAATAACCATGTGATAGAAAATGCAACACGGATCGATATTTCGCTGGAAGACAATACCAGATATACTGCAAGGGTAATTGGTACAGATCCCACCACTGATCTGGCACTACTCAAGATTGAGGCTAATAATTTGCCTTTTGTGAAGTTTGGAGATTCCGACCGAACGAAAGTCGGTGAATGGGTATTGGCTGTAGGCAACCCTTTTGACCTTACTTCTACCGTAACCGCTGGAATCATCAGTGCCAAAGCAAGAAATATCGGTATCCTCAGGGATATGGAAAATAACCTTCAAATTGAATCTTTCCTGCAGACTGATGCAGTAGTCAATCCCGGAAATTCCGGAGGAGCTCTTGTCAATTTGGCTGGGGAACTGATCGGTATCAACACCGCTATCGCCTCAAGAACAGGTACTTTCAACGGTTATGCTTTCGCTGTTCCAAGTTCTATTGTCCAAAAAGTAATGGATGACCTTTTGGAATTCGGTACAGTACAAAGGGGATTGTTGGGTGTGCAGATCAGGGATGTCAGTGCTGAACTGGAAGAGTCCCTTGGTGAAAAATTGGATGTAGCAAGAGGTGTGTATGTAGTAGATGTCAATGAAGGTAGTGGCGGTGAAGAAGCCGGATTACAAAAAGGTGATATCATAATCGGAGTGGATGGAACAGACACTTACAATGTAGCCAAGTTACAGGAGATGGTTGCCAGAAAACGACCCGGCGATAAGGTAGACGTCAAATACCTTAGAAAAGGTAAAGAATTATCTGCAACCGCTACTTTGAAAAATATATCAGGTGATACTAAGGTGATCAGAAAAGAACTTCCTGTAAGGATGACATTTGGAGGCGTGACATTTGAGGATGTTAAGTCAGATGTAAAAACAAGACTTAAATTAAATGGTGGTGCCAGTATCATTGAAATTAACAATGAAGAGTGGAAAAAGTCCGGTGCAAAAGTCGGGTTTATCATTACCTCTGTAATCGGTTCTGAAGGTAGGTACCGCATCTCAGGAGCAAATGACTTATCTCAAATCCTGAATGACAGTAAAGGTGAAGAGTTAGTAATCTTGGGTGTATATCCAAACGGGCAGGAATACTACTTTGAAATCACAGTTGAATAAAGAATTTGTTTGGTTTTTTACTAAAAAGCTGGCCTGAGATTTCAGGCCAGCTTTTTTTTGTTCTGCCTCATTCAGGACGAAGCGACCGAACCCCTCGTCATTCTGAACGTAGCGACACAAACCCTGAATTCTCAAAGAACCTTGAAGATTAAAAAAAAGGCTTCACTTGTCATATCGACCGTAAGGACAAATCTAATCCTCCTAAGGTCTCCAAAGACCTCTCCTGTCGTCGAGGTGATAAGGCAAAGTTTAATAATAATCTGAATCCTTTTCCTGGATCAATCATGTCAATTGCCTCTCCTTGTCATATTGAACGAAGAGAGATATCTGTTCTGCCTTCAAGGTTTAAAGACTTCTCCTATCGTCGAAGTGACAAGGCAAAGTTTATGGCAGAAAATAAACCTTTTTTGTTCAAAAATCTTGGATTACCCCCCTACTCCCGACTAAAATGCACCATCATCAATATCGCCCCTGCCGTGCCGTCCATGGTGGGTTCGTTGGTACTGTAATCTCCTACGTCATCATGGTAGACCACATGCTCGTTTTGGAAGGCGGCAAACTTGTCGGGTTTCAATAAAGTCAGACCCAACAGGTTATTGTAGATAGAAGTATAAACAGGACCATCTACCAATCCTCCAGGAACTTCCATACCCAGCAACACATAGGGTGCGGTATGTACTTCCACCGGAAATTCACCTCGTTCTGGAATTCCTGTGAACATGGAACTCCCCCAAGGATTTTTTCCGAATAACCAATCTCTTTGGGCAACCAGAAATGGTTCAAATTGGTTATCCCCTGACATTTTTTCATACAGAATGACCTGCGTAGCCAAACTTGTCAAGAGGTTATTGCTGCACCAGATAAAAGGCACTCCAATGTGAAAAGGGTTTTTCTGGGCCCGATTCATAGTATAGTCAATACCGCCTTTATAATAACCCTCCAAAGTCTTTTTGAAATCTTCATCCACCACTTCATGCAGGGAATAATGCCCCATATTGATAAAGGGGTACAATTGATAATGAGCCGCTGAGTCCCTTACCATCCAACTGTCGGCTGTATTGCTTTGCAATGCATAGGATTTGGCTTGTTCCAAGTACTTGTTTTCTTTGGTCAATTTGTAGAGTTCTGCCGCACCCCATTCCATATCATCAGCCCAGGTTTCTTCATTATACCGATAAGGTGCCCCATAGGAATTACCCTGCTGAAAACCTTCCTTATCCCTGCCCAATTGATACAAGGATAGGGCGGCCTTTTTACACTTTGCCGCAAAAACAGGATCTATCATATCCCTTTCCCAAATCCTGGCTGCCAATGCCATGGCAGCGGCACTTCTTCCGGCCAAATTTGCAACACCGGTTGCCTCGCTCTGATACTTGCTTAATCCTTGTGGTCTGCCTGTGGCAAAATAACCCACCCGATAAGAGTTCTCACCCCATCCATAATCCGCATTGTCTTTATTTGGAATCTTAAAACCTCTGTGGTCCCTATCATCGGCTACCTGATGAAAAAGCTGATCAGGTGCAGGATGCATCTTGTGGATCCAATCCAATCCCCATTTGGCTTCATCCAAAATATCCGGGATTCCATTGGCCCCGGGCTGACCCAAGGCATTGACCTCATCCTCAAACCGATCTGGATACATCTCATAAGCCATCAACATATGGGCCGTAGCATAACTGGAAGTGATCAGATACTTCAGCTGATCTCCTGCATCGTGCCAACCCCCACTCAGGTCGACAAAGGTACTGTCCGGCATTGGCCCAAAAAACGACCTTCCATCTTTCTGATGACAGACCATGTCCAACACAGGATTATAGCCACAGCGCTGCTGCCGCATAAATTCCAACAATTGTTCCTGATAGCCTGCATAGGCATTGTTTGAAATCAAAAAAGGAGTAGAACTAACCCCTGATTTCTTTCCTTTCAGAACATACTGCCCCGCTTCACTGATTGGGGAAAAATCCACCTCCCAATACAAAAATCCTCCCCAAGCATCTTTTTTCAGTTTGACGGGTTTGATGTCCAAAACAGTTTTACCTGTTTCAACATGCACCAACAGGAAGTTTTCCCTGACGGTCTCTTTGCTAAAGATTACCGCTTGCTTATTGTCCTGAGGGAGATAGCCGATTTGATTGATGCGGATATGAATTTCTGCAGGTTCTGTTACCAGGAAAAAGCTCAATAAAAGGCTTAGTAGGATTAGATAGTGCATATGGATGGGAGATTTGGGATGGATTTTTTCAATAGGATAAGATCCAATATAATCAAATGTTTTTTGGGTAAACCTGCCTCTGCGGATCTCTTTCAGGTTTGGGCAGTACCAAGATTGTTATAAATATCTACCAATTATCTATAATGCTTATTGCCGTAGGTATAAATAAGTTTACAAAAATGCATTTTGCAAATTTTGTAAACCAAAAAAGAGAAAAGATGGACTTAAATAACAAAGTAGTATTCATTACAGGAGCATCAAGCGGAATAGGAAAAGCAACGGCTCTAAAACTGGCCAAAGAAGGTGCCTCTGTGGTATTGTGTGCCCGAAGTGAGGATGAACTCAATCAATTAAAAGAAAAAATTGAGAAGAATGGTGGAAAGGCATTGGTTGTGATAACGGATGTAACCAAACCTGCTGATTTTAAAAAAGCCGTTTCTCAAACTTTGGAAAAATACGGTTCTATCGATGTATTGATCAATAATGCCGGACTGATGCCTCTTTCTTACATCGAGAAACTCAAGACCGATGAGTGGGATAAGATGATAGACGTCAACATCAAAGGTGTACTCAATGGAGTGGCCGCTGTATTGCCGACGATGCGCAAGAACAAAAGCGGTCACATTATTAACATATCTTCTTCAGCAGCCCACCGGTACTTTCCGGGTGGCGCAGTTTACAGCGCCACAAAGGTTGCCGTAAAAATGTTTTCCGAAGGACTGAGACAGGAGTTGGCGCCAACATACGGAATCAACGTGACCTCCATAGAGCCTGGTGCCGTGGACACAGCTCTATACGAAACCATCACCGATGATGACATCAAGGAGAAACTGAAAGGAATGAAGGAGATGACCACACTCGAGTCAGAAGATATCGCCAACGCCATTTTCTATGCCTTAAACCAGCCTGACAGGGTAAACGTCAACAACGTGTACTTGATGCCAACGGAACAAGGATAATTAACAAACTAAGAAACAATGAGCAAAGTAGAAAAAAAAGAAAGAATTGAGACCATCAACCCTACTACAGGTAAGAGTCTCGACCATTACGAATATATGACTGACGAAGAGGTCAAAGTTGCCATTTCAAAATGCCACGAAGCCTTCAAGAAGTGGAAAGAAGTCTCTCCTGAAGATCGGTCCAACATGATCAAAGCTATCGGCAAAGCACTGACCAATGCTAAAGAAGAGTTGGCACAGCTGATGACTGATGAGATGGGAAAGACTCTAGTGCAAAGCAGGCAAGAGGTGGATTTGTGTACTGCCATTTGTCAATATACCGCTGAGATCGGACCGAAGGAGTTGAAAACCGAGGACAGGGAACTGCTCAATGGAAACATGGGCCGCGTATCTTATGCCGCAATAGGTGTGGTATACGGTATTCAGCCTTGGAATTACCCAAGCTATCAAGTGGTGCGTTACTCCGTAGCGAGCCTTATGGCAGGTAACGGAGTCCTATTAAAGCACGCCTCCAACGTAACTGGTTCAGGCCAACTGCTGAAGCGAATTTACCGGGAAGCCGGTCTCCCGGAAGGCTTGTTTACCACCTTGGTGATCAGTCACGATCAGTCCGATGAGGTGATCAAAAATAAACTGGTGCGGGGAGTGACCCTCACCGGAAGTCCCGATGCAGGAAGAAACATTGGACAGAAAGCCACCGCTGCATTGAAAAAATCAGTATTGGAATTGGGGAGTAATGATGCGTATTTAGTTTTTGAAGATGCAGATATTGAAGTAGCCGTAAAAGCTTGTGTGATGGGCCGTATATACAATAACGGCGAAACATGCATTGCAGCCAAACGGTTTGTCGTGGTCGAAAAGGTCTACGATGAGTTCAGGGATAAATTTGTAAAAGCAATGAGTGAAGTAAAAATGGGAGACCCCAATGACGAAGGCACCGAATTGGGACCCGTGGCACGCAAAGACCTTCGCGATGATCTGCACGAACAAGTAGTAAAAAGCGTTGAGAAGGGCGCCAAGATAGCTTGCGGAGGAGAAATCCCCGATGGGGAAGGATTTTTCTATCCGGCCACTGTTTTGGAAAATGTGCAGCCCGGACAGCCTGCTTATGAGGATGAATTTTTTGGTCCCGTAGCCTCATTGATCAAAGCCAGGGACAACGAAGATGCCATGCACATCGCCAACGACAGCCGCTTTGGACTGGGGGGAGGAATTTTTTCGAAAGATGAAGACGCAGCCATCGAAATGGCCGAAAAGCACTTTGATACCGGAATGGTATTTATCAATTCCTTCGGCTTGGCCGAACCTTCCATGCCCTTTGGCGGTGTGAAAGATTCGGGCTACGGCCGTGAACACGGTGGATTCGGTTTGAAAGAATTCGTGAACGTGAAAAGTGTTATGAAACGGTAGTTTGACTGCATTACCGGATATTTAAAAAGCTTGTTGCTGTGGCAGCGGGCTTTTTTTATGAAACATCTTTGCAACGCGTCTTTGTTTAAACCATCAAATAAAGTTTACATTTGGTTTATGATATTGGTCAATTTTATTTGTTTTTTTCTACAATGTCAAAAGCCTCTGTTCGCCAATTCCAAAATTTCCCGCGAAATGAAATTTTGTTGTTTTCAGCATCAAAAGATACTTCTTCAGGATTTATGTTTGGTATAATTTTATCTCCTTTAAAAAAAAATTATTTTTGTCTTTCGCAAATCTTAATTTCACCTTCAAAGTATGACCGTTCAAAATTAAGTACTAACGTCCCCCTTTGTCAGCATGCGCAATTCTTATAATTTCCCGGGCAATATCCTCAGGCGATAGAATTAAATCTATACAACCGCTTGCTATGGCACTCTCCGGCATGTCAGGTTGTGTGGCAGTATCGGGCTTCTGTGCGATGGTGATACCCCCGACTTCCTTAATCCCGCAAAGCGCATCTGCCCCATCACCATCATACCCGGAGACAATGACAGCTATAAGTTTGCCGTCCCAATGTTGGGTAAGGGATTTTAGAAAAACTGTAATCACATCGGGCCATCCCCTAGGTTTTGAAATTGGCTTTAAGCGGAACTCATCATCCTGTACATGCAAATCACGCTGTTGCGGAATTATAAACACATGATTAGGCTGAACGTCAAGTCTTTCTGTGATTAGTTCCACGGGCATATTTGTATATCGTGGTAGAATCTCGTGGAGCAAGGTAGCTACAGTTCTCAAATGATTAACAATAACGATAGCAACACCCATATCTGCAGGCATATTCCGCAGTAAACGGGTATAAGCATCTAGACCACCCGCCGAACCACCCACGCAAACGATAGGAAAATCTTTTACAGCACTCTTAGGTTTTTGATTTTTCATGGCTTTAAAATAAAATCACTCCATAGTTGGCTATTCCCTGGGTAATTGACAGCCTAATTAATAGTCTCCTCATTTCACCGACGTAAGTGTCCACTCCCATCCCCCAAACCTAAGCAGACTAAGCTAAATCAAAATCCCATCCATTTACATCTCCGGTTTCCTCGCTATCGGAATAGCCAACTGGACATCGCTCCATTCAAAGTACACAGTGGCACCATCAGCAGTACCTTCTTCAATCCGTGCAGTAAATTGTTCTACAGGTGTATCGAGTCGGGTGACGGGTACTTCGGTGGTGAATAAATCATTGCTGCTATCCGGTTCCCATGCCCCCCATTTTCCTATTTCTGAACTTACACCGATGCGAAAGGTATTGGGACCGGGTATGGCATACAGTCTATATGTTCCGGCCGGTAAAGGCATACCGTTAAAAATAACATCTTGGTTTATGGTGATTTCCGTGGCTTCGTTTGCTCCCAACCGCCAATAGCTGCCATAAGGCTGAATAGCCCCATCTTCCTCCGTGCCAAAAATCACCCGGTCCCTAACAGATGGGCGGCTGTAGTTGATTTCCACTTTTAGGTCAATTACCTCTAACTCAGCTATACTCTGAGGGCTTAGTGTACGACTGCGGTAATTCATCCAAGCAAATGCAATGATGATCACCAAAACAATAACCCCTAAAATAATAAGCACCTTTTTTAACATAACTATTATGTGTTTTTATTAAGAAGAAATGTAAGAATTATAAGGTTGGTTTACAAGATTTTCACCATTGAATATATTCTTCCTTTAATTACTCTCTCCAATTGAATATCTTGGATAAAAAAATAAAAACCATGGAACCTATCAAAGTTGCCACCGCCCAGTTTGAGAATAAAAGCGGCGATAAGAATTACAATCTTTCGGTGATAGAAAAGTTGGCAGGAAAAGCTGCGGCAGAAGGATCTCAGGTTATCGCCTTCCACGAATGTTCGGTTACGGGTTATTCATTTGCCAGAAAACTCTCCCGAAGAGAGTTGCTGGGAATCTCAGAATCCATACCGGACGGAGAAAGCATCCAAAGATTGATAGCCATTTCAAAGGAATATGATATCGTTATTCTTGCCGGATTGTTTGAAAAAGATGGAACAGATAATATTTATAAAGCTTATGTATGTGTCAGCAAGGAAGGCCTGATTGCCAAATACCGAAAACTTCATCCGTTCATCAACCCACATATTCTTCCCGGTAACCAATATTGCATATTTCAACTTTATGGATGGAAATGTGGGATTTTGATTTGTTATGACAACAACATCATAGAGAATGTCAGAGCTACAAAACTTCTTGGGGCTGACATCATCTTTATGCCCCATGTGACCATGTGCACCCCTTCCAGCAGACCCGGGGCAGGTTTTGTTGATCCCAAACTTTGGGAAAACAGACATCAGGATCCTACTTCACTCCGCTTGGAGTTTGACAGCATGAAAGGCAGGGATTGGCTGATGAAATGGCTTCCATCCCGTGCTTATGACAATGCAGTATATGTCATTTTTTCCAACCCGATCGGAATGGATGATGATCAGCTCAAAAACGGTTGCTCCATGATTATCGATCCTTTTGGGGATATTTTGGTTGAATGCCGGAGTTTTGAAGATTCCTTTGTTACCACCGAGCTGTTTCCATACAAACTTGATGATGCCGGGGGAAGCCGATACATCAAGGCTAGAAGACCTGAACTATACAGGGATATCTTAGGAAAACCCCACCAATCAGAACAGAAAGTTGCTTGGTTGAAAAAATAGTTTAAAAAAACAATATTTTTCCTTAGCTTACTGATAGAAAATTATTTTTAACAATCCTCCCAAAATGAATATGATCCGATCCTGTTTTACCATCATCTTGCTTTTTCTGATAAACCTGACAATCGCCCAAACCCATTCCCAAAAAAAATCCCCGCCTCTTTCCGAAGGCACTCCACAAAGTGTAGGCATCTCTCCTGATCGGTTAAAGAAACTCGATGCCATGTTAGAGGAGTCGGTTAAATCTGGGGAAATACCTGGTATGGTTGCGCTGATTGTGCGAAACGGCAAAGTGGTGTATCACACTGCCAAAGGGAAATCCGACATGGAAAGCGGAAAGAACATGTCCAAGGATGCCATCTTCCGAATCGCTTCCCAGACCAAAGCCATCACCTCTACTGCTGTCATGATGCTTTGGGAGGAAGGTAAATTCAGGTTGGACGATCCGATCTCCAAGTATATACCTGAATTCAAAAACCCACAGGTGCTCCAAAACTTCCGATACGGTGACACCACCTATACCACTGTTCCTGCCAAAAGGGAGATCAGCATCAGGCATTTGCTTACCCATAGTGCCGGAATAGGGTACGGAGGGATTGACAGTGACGAGCGCATGAGGATGATTTACCATAAGGCGGGAATTGTAGAAGCCTTCGACTCCAAGGGGATGAACAATGAACGTAATATCAGAAATTTGGCGAAAATGCCACTACATCAGGATCCTGGGGGAAGTTTTATTTATTCCATGAGTATAGATGTGTTGGGTCACTTGGTGGAAATAGTATCCGGGATGTCCTTGGATAGCTTTTTTCAGGAAAGGATTTTCAAACCGTTGGGAATGGGGGATACCCATTTCTACCTACCTGAGAACAAAATTTCGCGGATGGCAGCACTCCACCTCCATCAAGAAAGCAACTGGGTCAAATCCCCTTCCAATTTAGGTTGGGACACCAACTATCCCATTAACGGTGCCAAAACCCATTATTCCGGAGGAGGAGGGCTGAGTGGCACTGCGATGGACTATGCGAAGTTTTTGCAGATGTACCTCAATGGAGGCGAATATAACGGAATCCGGATTTTAAGCCGAAAGACCATAGAGACCATGATGGCAAACCAAATGGTCGAATTAGATCCCAACGAAGGGAAATACCATGGATTGGGATTTGCTGTCAGTACCGATAAGACAGCCGCCAAAGGAGGCATAGGAAGTCCAGGCACTTTTGAGTGGGGCGGGGCTTTCAACACTTCATATTTTGCCGATCCAAAAGAAAACATCATCGGAATCATCATGAAACAAACTTATGGCGGTTCAGAATCCACAAGCTGGAAATTCAGGCAAATGGTCTATTCCCTTTTAGATGATTGATTTGACATCTCACAGATTTCTAATCTGCCAATGTGAGTCCCCACTAATTTAGGATGGGAAAGATAATATTTTTATTTACCTTACTTTGAAGAAAATCATTGTCAACATACCTCCCAAAATAAAATGAACCGAGCCTATTTTACCGCCGTACTGTTTTTACTCATTAACCTATCATTCGCTCAAACTCCTTCCCAAAAAAAATCTCCGCCCCTAACCGAAGCTACTCCGCAAAGTGTAGGTATCTCTCCTGAGCGATTAAAAAAGCTGGATGCCATGTTGGAGGAATCGATCAAAAACGATGAAAACCCGGGGTTGGTGGCATTAGTTGCGAGAAACGGCAAAATTGTATACCATACAGCCAAGGGTTCTGCTAACGCCTCCACCGGCAAAGCCATGACCAAAGACGCCATCTTCAGAATTGCTTCCCAAACCAAAGCCATCACATCCACAGCGGTCATGATGCTATGGGAAGAAGGGGAATTCCGATTGGACGACCCGATTTCTAAGTTTATCCCTGAATTCAAAAATCCAAGAGTCCTTCAAAATTTCCGATACGGAGACACCACTTTTACTGCTATCTCAGCCAATAAGGAAATCACCATCCGCCATCTTTTGACCCATACCTCCGGATTGGGCTATGGGGTGATTGATGGGGATGAACGCATGAAGATGATATACCACAAAGCCGGAATCATTGACCTCTACACCACCGAAAACATCAGCATCGGAGACAATATAAAGAAGCTGGCAGCACTACCCCTCCACCATAACCCTGGAGAAAAATATACCTACTCCGAAGGATTGGATGTGTTGGGCTATCTGATAGAAATTGTCTCCGGAATGCCTTTTGACCGGTTTTTGAGAATAAAGCTTTTTGATCCATTGGGCATGAATGATACCTGGTTTTACCTGCCCGATGCGAAGGCTGACAGATTGGTCAAAGTTCAGCGTAAAGTCGATGGCAAATGGGAAAATTTCCCGATCACCTTCTACGACCCGCAATACCCTGTTAGCGGTGCCAAAAGGTTCTTTTCGGGAGGTGCCGGTTTGTCTAGCACTGCGAAGGATTATGCTACTTTCTTGCAGATGTATCTGAATGGTGGGGAACTCAACGGTGTCAGAATCCTCAGCCGCAAAACCATCGAGACCATGATGAAAAACCAGGTCGGTGACCTTTGGGGCGGGGCAAAACATTATGGATTGGCTTTTGGGGTGGTGACAGGAAATGGAGTGGCTGATGGAGGAATAGGCAGTGAAGGCACCTTTGATTGGGGCGGCTATTTCAATACCCAGTATTTTGCAGATCCACAGGAAAAAATCATCGGCATCCTGATGAAACAAACCAGCCAAACCTCCGGCGACCAAACAGGCTGGAAATTCCGACAGATGGTATTTACCTTGTTGGATGACTAATAGCTTGCTATAATATTTTACCTGTATTTAAAATTGATGAAAAAGCCCATTATCCTTTTTCTCTTGTTAATGCTATCCATGTCTGCCCATTCCCAAAGGTTGATGGATGGCACAAGGAGGACGGTAGGATATATTGAAAATGACAGGGTGATGAATGGGTCGAGGTCTACCATTGGTTATATTGACAACAACCGGATTATGGATGGCAGCAGGAAGACTATTGGATTTCTGGAAGACAGGAGGGTTATGGATGCTTCAAGGAAATCAATAGGCTTTATAGAAGATGGCCGCATCTTAGATGGGACAAGAAAAACCATAGGCTATGTTGAAGATGGCAGGGTGATGGATGGCTCTAGAAAAATAATAGGCCATTATGAAAGTCTGAAAATCTCCGAAGTGGCCCTGTTTTTCTTTTTCTTCTTTAATTAATCATCTTCAATTCCATGGACTCTTACCAATTGCGTCCTGCTTTAGCTGGACTTTTTCGAAAAACCCTGATTCTCCTTGGGCTTTAGCCAAATTAGATCTTTTAGACCTAAGCCCTAAAAATCATTTTTGGCTAAAGCCTATTATCGTTTTGGGTTATTTTTGAATGGGCTCAATCCACATTCCTATTGATGGCTATTAGAATCTGAATTCTTTCAAAGACCAAGAGTGCAGAAACTTGATATCTACATGGATAAATCTGAAACTTACTGCCTAATCCTATAATTCAAACTCAAATTGATCTGCCTACGGACATTTTGGAAATCACCATAGGTAATAAAACCTTGTCCTTCCAGGATGTAGCGATTCCACCTTGAGTTAAAAATGTCCGCTATATTCAATACAAGGGTTCCTCTATTTTTGAGTAGATCCTTACTGGCGGATAAATCCATGAAAAATATACCTTTTTGGATGCCTTGAGCGATCCGTTGTCTTGCCTGATAATTGGTCCTGACCTGTACAATAATACCGTTTTCAAAGGTAAAGCGGGAATTTTGCCTTGCATTCCAAGAATAGGTCGTGGCTGTGAAATCGGTTTGAACATTGCTACCATCAATATTGGCATAAAAGAAATTTAAATTCACATCTGCCTTCCACCAAGGGAATATGGCGTAATCCGTGGTGAACTCCAGTCCAAATGATTGTTCGCCGTTGAGGTTTTGGGGCAATGTGGTGGCATTCCCTGCATTGTCCACAGTCCTGATTCTTTCTATTTTATCAACCGTATTTCTGAAAAATACTGTAGAAAACAAAGTCCCTTTTTCAAAATACTTGATATGGCCCAATTCAAATGCATCGGTAAATTCCGGTTCAAGGTCAGGATTTCCACTGAAGAAATTTCTGGCATCTGAAAACGTTACAAATGGACTCAGGTCATTGTAAAAGGGTCTCCTCACTCTTTTGCTATAACTGAATTGCAGGCCATTCTCATCGGTGAAATTGTAAGTAAGGTGCGCACTTGGAAATAGGTTGACATAGTTTCTGGGGTTTTCCTCGTTGGTTTTGACCAAAGTTGTTTTGATATCTGTCCACTCTGTTCTTAATCCTCCCTGATAGCTCAGTTTCTTGGTTTTATTCCCCAAAATGCCATAAAGTGCATGGATATTTTCTCTATAAAGGAAAATATTGTCCAAACCGGGCATGGGCTCAAATTGCCCCTGCTCATTTTGTTCCTTAACCACAAAGTCATTTTCCATATTCCGGAAACTGCTTCTTATTCCGGTTTCAAATTTTCCTTCCGCACCTATGGGTTTGGCATAATCTATTTGGATAAGGTATTGCTTTTCAAATTCATCATTGATGGAGGTCTGTACCAAAGAGCGTGAAGGAATCAAAGTTCCATCAGGTGAAAAAGTGGATTCGGTAAACAACTGATCGGAATTTTCCCAATAATCCAGATAAGTCAGAACTGTTGTGAGTTCGTGTCCTTTTTTGTCAAAACTTCTTTTATAGGTAATCAAATATTCAGAGTTTGGTTCTTTTTCGGTTTCATCCTGTGTTCTCAAAGAATAGCTCTGCATGTTGTCCATGTTGAAGAGGTAGTCATTATAGCGAATGTTAGTCAGCCTTCTAGCATCACTTCTCCTCAGAGAATATGACGCAGTCAAAATGCTATTTTCATTAAAAAAGTAATCCAATCCCGCTCTGATATTGTTATCAATGGAGTTGACCGTGCCCTCTGTGGATTGGTCTGAAATAAATGTGGTATCACCCCCAAAAGCTTCTTGATACAAAGTGCCCCTCCTGGGCACTATTCTTTTTGCAATTCCATAGTTGACAAACCAGTTGATTTTTTTATGCCTGTAATTGATATTGGCCGCCAAACCAAGATTGGTCGGTGTACCTACGATTACCTCAAATGATCCATTAAAACCGGAATTGGTTTCTTTTTTTAAAATAATATTGATTACCCCTGCCATCCCTTCTGCCTCGTATCTAGCAGAAGGATTAGTGATGATTTCGATGCGTTCCACCATACTTGCCGGTAATTGTTGCAAACCCCTGCTGCCTTTAAAACTTACCAGACCCAAGGGTTTACCATCCACCAATATCCTGACATTATCAGAACCTCTCAACCGTACATTTCCCTGTGTATCGACAGTGACAGAAGGCAGGTTCATCAAAATATCCGAGGTGGTACGGCCTGCATTGGCTAAGTCTTCTGCTACATTAAAAATTCTTTTGTCCAAGGCCAGCTCCATAAAGGGCTTCTCCCCCGCTACAATAACTTCATCCAAGTTGCTCAAACCCGATTCTAAACCTACAACCCCCAAATTGAATTCGGAATTTTCTTTGTTTAGCTTAAAGATTTCCGTTTTGAATGCCTCATATCCCATAAATTCAATCACAGCATAATAGGAGCCAAAAGGCACTTTCAAAGCAAAAAGACCATCTTCATCCGTGATATTTCCCTCCACCAATTCACCTGCTTCATCGAAAATAGAAACAGTTGCAAAAGGCAAAGCCAAGGCTGACGGCTTGTCAACTACCTTTCCTGATATTTCGCCTTTATTGGATTGTTGAGCTTGAATATTCCCACTCAAAAAATTTAAAAGAATTAATAGAATACCTGAAAATATCCAGGTTGCAGAATTTGAAGGCTTGAACAGGAAAATCACAATAGGATGCTGGTATGGTAGGTTTGAATTGATATTCCTCTCCCAAAGGAAGATTAGCGCCGGAATAATTGATTGAATTTAGAAATTATTAGACAAGATGAACAGGAATTTTTACCAATGGATTTTTCCTCTTTTTATCAGCTTAATATTTGGTTCCTGATTCCCTCCTTCCCAAACTCTTACACAAACGACTTGCTAAATTAAATTGCATTTCCAAGATTTGAGCTTAACTCCAACCTTTACCAAACAAAAACATATGAACAACCCTCAATACAGAAGAATCTTTCTAAGAAACCTTGGCCTTTTGGGATTGGGCACGACTATAAGTCCATTAATACTTCAATCCTGCGGAGGTCCGCAAACCCAAACCACCATGGAAGAAGCCACTAAAGAAATGTTTTTCAAAATCTCCTTGGCCCAATGGTCACTGCACAAGGCATTATTTGCCGGAGAACTGGACAACCTGGATTTTGCAGCCTATTCCAAAAATGAATTTGGAATCGATGCGGTGGAGTACGTCAATGCCTTTTTCAAAGACAAAGGAAAAGACATGGACTATCTCGGTCAAATGAAACAACGCTGCGAAGACAATGGCGTGAAAAGCGTACTCATCATGGTGGATGGCGAAGGCTATCTTGGTGATCTTGATGCTACTGCAAGGATGAAGTCCGTGGATGACCATAAGAAATGGGTGGAAGCCGCCAAGTTTTTAGGTTGCCATTCTATCCGGGTCAATGCCTTTGGAAGAGGGACTGCAGAGGAGGTAAGTGCGGCTGCTATTGATGGGTTGAGAAATCTCTGTGAATTTGCCAAACCTTTTGATATCAATGTCATTGTGGAAAATCATGGAGGTTACTCTTCCAATGGAAAATGGCTGGCCAATGTCATCAAGAGTACAGAAATGGATAATTGTGGCACCTTACCTGATTTTGCAAATTTCTGCATCAAGCGTTCCGACGACTCAGAATGGGGCGGTGAATGTATAGAAGAATATGACCGCTATATCGGTACAGCTGAAATGATGCCTTTTGCCAAAGGTGTCAGCGCCAAGACTTATGATTTCGATGAAAACGGTGATTGCGTCGAAACAGATTATGTCAAAATCCTGAAAATTGTAAAAGATGCAGGATATACCGGACACATCGGAATCGAATATGAAGGAAGTAACTTGCCTGAAGTAGAAGGTATCAAAGCCACGAAAGCATTGTTGGAGAGAGTTGGCCCAACAGTTTAAAAACCATAGAGATATCAATTAAAACTTTTAATAAAATACCCTTGCGACCTTTGCGGTTATGAAATTGAACCGCAAGGGACGCAAAGGTACTCAAAGAGACAATATATTTTAAGCCTTCTGCATCAGGTATCCTACCTCATTATCCAATAAAATGGCATCCAAATCTTCTCCGGGAAGGGCGACTATTCTCTCACTTTCTTCATCCCATTCTACCCTTCTTCCCAGTTTATAAGCTAGGCCTCCCATATGTGCAGTGATGGCTTCTTCGAATCCCTCTGTGATACCACAGCTTGGATTACCGCCATTTCGGACACAACTCAACCATTCTCTTATATGTAGGAATGTGGAATCAACTCTTTTGCCATCTCTATAGGTCCACAGCAATCCTTTGTTGGCAAAATATTTGGCCGTTGCAGAAGTCACCGCGTCCACGCCATTGGCACTAGGATCATATTGGTAAATCGGCACCATAGGGTCTATCCGCTTTTCTTTGATAAATTCCGCATATTTTGTAGACCTGGGGTCAGCATGAATGGTCAGCATATTACCCAACTCCATAGTAGCATCATGGCCCATCAAAAGCGTTCCCCTATCAAATTGATTACCTAAAGTGGCACTATAGACCAAAGTCATCCCTTTTTCCTTCCCAGGTTCCTGACTACTACCTGTACTGAAATTCGGGAAATCCATATTGATCTGCATCACATCCGGAACATTTCTACCATCTCTATGGGTATAAACTCCTCCTGATGCAGTGATGTATTTGGGAATGCCCATTTTTAGCACGCAATTGATCCTGTCGTAATCATGGGTCAGCAAATCACCCGATAGACCTGAACCATAAGCCCACCACTTTCTCCAACGGAAAAAATGTTCGGCATTGAAAGGAATTTGGGGTGCAGTTCCCAAGAAAGCATTCCAATCAATAGTGTCTGGAGAAGCATCGGGGTGAATATCATACTGCCAGGCACCATTGTCATCATTTCTATTGGTAGTCGTGGTAACCAATGAAACATGTCCTAAAGTCATCTTTGCAATGGCATCCTGGGCCGTAAGAAAGCTTTGCGTTTGGCGATGTTGGTGTCCTACCGCCATCACTACATCAGGATTTCTCCTACAGGATTCTCTGAGGTCATACGTCTCCTGAATGGTATGGGTCATTGGTTTTTCGATATACACATGCAGACCTGCTTCTATTGCCTCAATGGCCATAGGTGCATGCCAATGATCGGGTGTTGCAATGATAATGGCATCTATTTCACCACTGTGGATCATATCGCTATGCGTACGGTAGCGCTTACAGACATTCCCGTTTTGATTGAAAGAGGCAAGTGCTTTTTCGGCCCTTACATCAAAGATGTCACATATACCTGCCAATTTCACATTGAGGTTTTCCTGCGCCTTAAAATCATCTAATCTTTTATCATTTGGGTTCTCAGCGCTTGATTTTGCCATTTGCTCCAACCATTCGGTGGTAGCAAATCCTAAAGAACGCATCAATTGCTCACCTCTTATGCCAAAACCAATAAGACCAATCCTGAGCGGTTCACCACTCATTGGGCCAGAGGCAGGAGGTGGAGAAGCCTTGATGTTCAATGTTTCCAAAAGCAGGTTTCTTTCGGTTTTTGCTTTTTCAGTAAAACGATAGCCTGCAGTCCATACAGCGCCTAAAACCGGAATTCCACCAAGGATTTTGATCCACTCTCTTCTGGATAGGCCTTTAAATAAATTTTTGTCCGTCTTCATGGTTTTTTAGTTTAGTTGGTGAGCAGGCTCCATTTTTTTCTTCATAAAAAGTCTGCCAATCCCAAATGCATATTCGGTGGGAAAAAGAAAGACCACCAACAACGCCGCAGCTTCAATCAGGTTCTTATTGACAAGCCAATAGCTGCCCTCACTTGGACCTTGCGCATATCCAGGAAAAGGAGGATGGGCAAAATAATAGAGCAACAATAGACCTATGCCAACGACACTTACCCATTTGGTCTTGAAACCAACAATAAGCCCAATACCGACAAGTATCAGTGCCGCTATATTCAAAGTGTCCACTACAGAAATCATTGATTCACTTGCCAGCCATTGAAAAAAAGACTGCATATATGTCGCACTTAACAAGTATCCTTTCGCAGTCCATGAAGGGCTGTACAATTTGATGACACCTTCATAGAGGAAATGCCATCCTATCAGCAAACGCATGGCCACAAGGGCAAAGGTCTGCACAGAGGTGAAATTGGGGTTTTGGTTCATAAGTCTAGGTTATTGATTTGTTTCACGAATTTACTACCTGAAAATAGCAGAAAATATGACTTATGTCAATCAAAAACATGATGTATCACCCTGATGAATATAACTTTAGCTTTTTAGATGTTGGTTTTCGGGGCGTTTTGCCCGTTGTCGGATGACCGATGTTGGGTAGAGACAAGAACCAATGCCTGTCCCGATGAATATCAGCGAACCAAGAAAAGGAATCGACAAGAGACTTTATGATACCAGGGCCATTCCATGGTGTGTTGAAGGACTTTACGACATAGTTTCAAATAAAACCAAGACGCAAGACAGGAAAGGAAACGTAGAAAGTGGATACTTTTAAACAATTCTTTATTGGTGGATCCTCCCAATTTTAGGCAGGATTGCGGACATCAAAATTGCATCAAGAATTCAAAAGCCAACTTTCAAAAAAAACTGAACTTTAATTTATTCTATAAAAATTCTTTATAGTCTTAAGCAACAGAATTTCATCATCTGAAAATTTCTCCACTTTCAGGTGTTTGAAACATTCATCATACTGAACCCTGATAAAAAAATCTGCACTATCCAGTTCAACGGTTTTGGCCGTTAAAGTAGATAAATCATCGGTTTCAGAATATTCAACTTTTCTGATCATAGGATTTTCAACGATTGTTTTAGAACAAATAATATTTGCCTCATTCAAAAATGAAATAATCAAATCTCCCTCGCCCGGTTCTGATTTTGAATTTAACTCCCCTCTCAATCTTCCAGGATTTGTCAGGGAATTAATCAGTTTAACTGAATCTCTGGAGTCCATAGAAAAGCTGACCATGAGTATTTCAGGGGTATTCTGGACCAACATTACTTCTGCTTCATTTTCCTCTGCCACTGACTCCTTAGAGGTCTTACATGCTACCAAGGAAACCAATACAAAAACGATAAGAATTATTGTTGAATTGATTTTCATAAACTTAAATAGATTAAATGGTTATCGGCTTCTTTGCCAGCAACCCAATATTCATTTACAAACATGTCTGATGTACTCTGCCGGCAGGCAAGGATGTACTGGACATTTCAGCTTCCTTGTAAGAATTATATTGAATTACCATTTTACTGGAATCATTGCGTACATACATGATAGATTATTTCAACTGATAATAATGTATACCAGCCCATTGACTATCTGACAATCCCAAATCTTAATATTTTTACGGATTTTTGGGCATTTAATCTTATAAAATATTGACCTGATTGGAGTTCTTTTACTTCGATTGGAATGACATTCCCATTTCTTTCAAAAGCCCTGATATCATTCAATATCCTACCGTTGATATCCATAATCTCAATGGATTCCAATTGAGGATCAATCAATTTCAGGTATTCAATAAAGACAATGTCATTTGCTGGATTGGGATAAAACTTAAGGGTTTCTGAAATTTCACCTCTTTCTGCTGAAAGAATGATATTTACCGTGACCGTTACTTCAACTGAAACAGAATTGGAACAAGAATCTTTGATGGTAAATATCACTTTATTTTCTCCTGCATCCTCTCTGCCAAATTCAGTTTTGGACAAGGTCATTTTCCTGATCTCACAATTGTCAAATGAACCATCATCAACGTCTGCCGGATTTAATTTAGCTTTCCCCTCGGAGTCCAGGTAGATTTCAATATCTTTTGCTTTGATGGTGGGTTTAATATTATCATCTACAGTGACAATCACCTCAGTTTCGGCCTCATTTCCACTGGAATCTATGGCTTTAAAGATGACTTTATTGTCCCCCATATCTTCGCAGGTGAATTTTTCTTTAGAAATACTGATTTTCACAAGCTCCACATCATCATAAGTACCATCATCTATATCTTCTGCACAAACAATGGCTTCCCCGTTTTCATCAAGTTCAATTTTTACATTTTTGGTAATGATAACGGGGGGAGTGGTATCTGCTTCAGGTCCTACTACATTTATAAATTCTTCCCTAGAAAATACATTTTCGCCAGAACTATTTTTTGCTTTCAAGATGACTTTATACTTTCCTCCGAATCTATAGGTAACCTCAGGATTTTTTTCATTGCTTATTTCAGGTGTTCCACCTTCGAAAGTCCACTCCCAAGAGGTGGGATTGTGGGTAGACAAATCAAAAAACTTAACTTTTTCTAAAGACTTCACTTCCAATTTATCTGCTCCAAACAGCACTGTGGGTCTTGCGGGTGCTTCCGGCTTAGATAGGAATTCCAATCTTGCTTCCAAGTGATGGCTACATACATCACAAAAATTTCTTCCCAAATACCTCATTTTACAATTCTGATGAGGCCTGTGCCAAGTGGGTGATTCTGCATGGGGATAAATTCCAATCCCATTTCTGTTCAAAAAACTCCTCCATTTATTTGTCAAAGGGTTGGCGTCTTGGGTCATATTATGTCTTTCCCGGGCATACTGAGGCCCTGCCCAATATTCATCTGCCAAATTCCCATAGGAATGGCCCAATTCATGTATCATGATTTCAGTGGCAGAGGAATGTGTGGAAAAAACTGCAAAGGTTCCACCGGAGCCTCCATACTTGCCATCATTGACCACAAGTACCCCAATATCAAAGAACGGTGTATTGCTGAATAATACTGAAAAAATCTTATTTGAGCGCCATGCTACCAATAAGCGCTCGATATTATGGGACCAATATGAACTTCCAAAATAATTATCAATCAGGTTATTGGGATTCATAGCTGCCCCAGAAACATTGGAGACTACTTTAATGGCGTATACATTAATCCCATCTCTGTAATTTCTCCATGGCAATTGTCCCAACATACCTGCTGTGGCATTTTTGGCATCTCTGAGAAATTTATCCTGTTCTAGCGCAGTGTAGCCATCTCCCACGATCACCATGTTGGTTACTTCATTTGGGGAACCACCGTAATGAATAATCTCCATTGGCATCAACTGTGCCTGAGATTGAAGGGAAAATAAAATTAAGACAAGTGTAGAAACAGCTTGAATTTGCTTATTGTAAAATTTAACCATGGTATTATTCATTAAAAAAACCTGAAATCGATTCTGACTTTATCAAACCCTTGAGTTATTAGCGAGATAAAAACTCAAAGTACCAAACCAAAAAGATATCTCTTAAAAAAAGATACCTGCATTATGGAATAAACAAATTTCAATTACTAAGATTTATCCACAACTCAGACTTAGAGTTGTTTTCATATGAATATGATTGAAAATTATGGTTTAATGTACCAAAAATGTTTTATTTCACCATGAAATATTTACTTAAATCCTTTATTTTCCATAGATATTTTTACTCACATATTCATTTCTGAATTTTCCTTCAGGATCATATTTTGCCAATAAGTCCTTAAAATCTTCGATTTTTGGATATCGACTGCTTAAAGTTGCATAAGGAATGGTAAATAGTTTTGCCCAATGTGGCCTGGGATTAAACTTGTCCAACTTGGCTTCCATTTGGGGCAGTAAAGCCATGACCTCTGGAATCTCTTGTTTCCAAGTGGTATGAATGGCTACCGAGTCTCTTTGATAAGCGGTACTCATCCATAAATCATCTGCTTGGATGGTCCTGATTTCGGAGATGAATAAATGCGGATGAATTTGTTCTGACATTTCCCTGACTGCCATCATGGCTTCATAGCCATTTTCCAATGGAATAAAATATTCAGATTGCAGTTCTTTTCCTGCACTGGGTTGAAACTCCATTTTGAAATGGGGCAGCCTGTCATACCATGGGCCTGCTACCTCCAACTGCTCCGAGCAACTTTCGGCAGCCATTGATGGGACGGGATGCATCTTGACACTTGCTTTTTTGGCTCCAAAAAAATCGTCAGGAAATTCAGCAACTCCACCGGGTTCTACTCTTTTTTTCACCCAAACCTCATTGACCTTATCACTTCCCCAATCCAAAAACAAACTTACACTATAACCTGAACCCATAATTTCCTCGAAATTCTCTTTGAGTGATTCCATGGGCATATTCACATAAACCACCTGTGCCACTTCAAAAGTCGGTTGCAAATCCAAGGTCACCTTGGTCACGGGCCCCAAGGCTCCCAATCCCACCACAACACCATCAAATTCCCTATCATCTTTCCCCAAACTGACCAAGTCTCCATTTGCATTTACAAATTCTATGGCAGCAACTCCTGTAGACAGGTTACCATTTTCCAATCCCGACCCATGAGTAGCCGTGGCAATTGTTCCAGCGACAGAAATATGTGGCAAAGAAGCGAGGTTATGCAGGGCAAAACCATTCTCATGCAGATAAGTACAAAGCTCACCATATTTGATTCCACCTTCTACTGTCACCTGCTTTTTTTCTTTATCTAAAGAAATCACTTTGTTCAAATGGTCAAAAGAAATCAACATCTCTTCAGAATCGGCAATCCGGTTAAAAGAGTGCCTTGAGCCCAAAACTCGCAGAGAACTGCTTTTTTTGACAAGTTCCTGTACTTCAGCAATTGATTTGGGATAGTGAACATTGTTGGTACTGAATTGAAAATTTTCTGCCCAGTTCAGTAAGTAATCTGCTTCCATTATTTCAGGTTTTTTAGGTGAACAGGAAATCCAAGGTGAAACCATAGCGGCCCCTAACAGGACAGTAGTGTTTTTGACAAAGGTTCTTTTGTTCATGAGGTGTGGGTTTTGAGAGGTAAGTTAGGGAAAAAAGACTTGCTTTACTCAATCCATAACTGATAAAGGGTTTCGGTTCAATTGTGCATTGTTCCTCGCCTTGTCATACTAAGTTTGGCCTATAAAAAATGTTGTTTAATTATCAGAATATTA
>NZ_JABFHF010000038.1 GCF_015476655.1 Aquiflexum lacus | reverse complement strand
GAAACACTGACTATATTTGAAAAACAAAAGTGTCAACCATTTTCAGGACGAGACAGCATCTCGCTTCTCTAATCACCATTCTACCCTCTACCTTCTAACTTCAAAACTACCCTACCCAAAACTTTTCAGACTTCTTTCTATCGTCAAGTCCAATAAGTTCAAGTTCAATGTTTTTGAATTTCGCGGCTTCTTTGAAATCATCGATAATATCATAGATATCAGGATGGATAAAAATAGATTTGGATCCATCAATGGTCACATGATGGTTTTCAGGTAAATGATCCAGAAAAAGCATAATATCCGCTTTATTCAGAAATGTAACTTCTTCCGCCAAATTAATCGTAGTCTTTTCAGTACCCTCATGGGAAACTTTGTTGTGTAAATAAGCATTTTTATAGTTGTCTCTTAACACAAAAAACACAGCTATGGTACCCCCTACAATAATCCCTGTAATCAAATCGGTAAACATGACCACCAGGATGGTGATGATAAAAGGTAGGAATTGCTTTTTCCCTTGTTTAAAGACCCCTTTATAAATAGGAACACTGGTCAATTTGTAACCTACCACAAACAACACTGCCGAAAGAGATGCCAATGGAATTAGATTTAAAGCTGTTGGAATCAAGGCTACACAGACCAACATGATTATGCCATGCGTAATCGTGGCTGTTTTCGTTCTACCGCCTGCATTGACATTGGCAGAAGTCCTGACGATAACAGCTGTAATTGGCAATCCACCAACTATCCCCGCTATGATATTACCTATGCCCTGTGCTTTTAATTCTGTATTGGTAGAGGTCTTTCTTTTATATGGATCCAATTTGTCTCCCGCTTCAGTACTCAACAAGGATTCCAAACTCGCTATAAAAGTTATACTTAGCGCTATAGAAATAATCTGAGGATTAGTGATCTGGGTAAAATCAGGAAAGGTGAAAAATCCGATAAACGCTGAAAAATTATCCGCAACAGGTAATTGAACCAAGTGATTTGGTCCCAGAATCAAATCAGGAAAATATATTTTATACAGGGCATTCAGACCAATACTAACTACCACAGCAGCTAAGGCAGATGGGAAAAACTGAAAAAACGCAAATTTTTTCATTATTGGCCTATCCCAAAAAATGATGATAAGCAAAGACACAAAAGTGATGATTGTAGCTCCCCATCCGATATTCTGCATCACATAAGCAATTTCCGAAAATGTATTTCTTCCATCGTTTTGTCTGAAAGATTCAATGCCTTCGAATACCTCATCTATTCCAAATGCATGCGGTATTTGTTTCAGAATCAAAACTAATCCAATAGAAGCAAGTATACCTTTGATCATGGCATTGGGAAAGAAATAGGCTACTGTACCTGCTTTCAAAAACCCAAGAATGATCTGAAAAACACCGGCCAATATCACTGCCAACAATATCGCCTCATAGCTGCCCATGGTCTGAATAGCTGTATAGACGACCAAGGCAACACTGGCAGCAGGTCCACTGACATTGATATTAGATCCACTGACAAAGCCGACTACGATACCTCCAATTATTCCTGAAATAATACCTGAAAACAAAGGTGCGCCCGAAGCAAGGGAAATTCCCAAGCATAATGGTAGTGCAATCAGGAAAACGACTAATCCCGCAGATATATCCGTTTTAAAATGTTTTTTATAAGAAGCTTTTGTCACATTCATATTTCACAGTGTTTAAAACCGTCCTTTTTTAATCGGAGGACTTATTAGGTTTGAATTATTAATAACAGGATTTGCCTTTTGGAAATTTTGATAAAAGAAATAATTCCCTTGAATTAAGGGGAAAACTAAAAACTAGTGGACTAAAAATATTTTACATTTTTTCTTTTTCTTGAATTCAAGCCACAAAAGTAACCAATTCAATTTTAAATTCTAATGGATTGATAAATTATACCCGATATTTCCGCAATCGATTGTCTAGGGAATACAATCGGTATAAAATTATATTCCGTAAAAAAGGTCAGTGCCTTTAAAAAAATTTTTTTTATCTCGACAAACGTTTTTTGTCAAAATATTATTTCGAGCAAGGAATTATCCCTAGCTTTGCAGCTTATTATGAAGCAAAACCCAGATTAATCTATTTCTTTAATAAAGAAACTTCACTCCCAAACACCAATTTTTAGGAGTAAATCAATTTAAGATTCGAACAATAAAATTTATTAGAAAACATGACACAAATGTTTTATAAATTATTTCGTCCAACTCAAGTAAATCTGAAAGACGAGGTATTATCAGGCTTGACTGTTGCCTTGGCCCTTGTGCCAGAAGCAGTTGCATTTTCACTCATAGCAGGCATTAGCCCGTTGGTTGGACTTTATACAGCATTTATAATCGGTTTGATCACCGCAATTTTAGGCGGTAGGCCAGGTATGATATCCGGTGCTACGGGAGCAATCGCCGTTGTCATCATTGCATTGGTTGCCTCACATGGAGTAGAATATCTATTTGCAGCAGTAGTCCTGATGGGATTGATACAGATTTTGGTCGGAGTACTCAAATTAGGAAAATTGATCCGTTTGGTTCCCCATCCCGTGATGTTTGGTTTTGTCAATGGATTGGCAATCGTTATTGCCATGTCTCAATTTGATCAATTTAAATTCACCACTTCTGGAGGTGCTATTGAATGGATGACAGGAACGCCATTGATCATCATGATCGGCTTGGTAGTTTTGACGATGGCCATTATTAAATTCCTACCTAAATTGACCACTGCTGTACCTTCAGCACTTGTAGCTATAATTGTTGTAACATTAGTTGCAATTTTTGCTGGATTCGATACCAGAACAGTCGGAGATCTTGCTTCCATTAAAGGCGGACTCCCGCAATTTCATTTACCGATGGTTGCTATCAATTGGGAAACTTTCATGATCATTTTACCATATGCTGCGATTATGGCTGGTATTGGTTTGATTGAAAGTTTATTGACACTTACTTTAATAGACGAAATCACCGAAACCAGAGGTCATGGCAATAAAGAGTGTATCGCACAAGGAGTGGCCAACCTGACCACAGGTTTCTTTGGAGGAATGGGCGGCTGTGCCATGATTGGACAGTCATTGATTAATGTGAATGCTGGAGGTCGAAGCAGGGTTTCAGGAGTTGTAGCTTCTTTAGGTCTTTTGGCATTTATTCTTTTCCTTTCCACATATATTGAGATGGTTCCGATGGCAGCATTGGTAGGGTTGATGTTTATGGTCGCAATCGGGACATTTGAATGGGCTTCCCTGAAAGTTTTTAGGAAAGTACCCGCTCACGATGTTTTGGTGATGGTGATTGTAATGGTAATAACAGTTGTACTACATAATTTAGCTTTGGCAGTTCTTATTGGGGTGATCATTTCAGCTTTGGTATTTGCATGGCAAAATGCCAAAATGATCCGAACCAGAAAGAGAATTGACGAAGACGGTGTAAAGCACTATGAAGTATTTGGCCCATTGTTTTTCGCCTCAGCAATGACTTTCGGACAGAAGTTTGATCCAATTAATGATCCGGAAACAATTGTAATTGATTTTGCAGAAAGTAGGATCGTTGACCACTCCGGTATTGATGCGGTTCATAAGGTGACTGAGCGATATGAAAAAATGGGCAAGACCGTTTATATCCGACATTTGGATACTTCCAGCAAGGTACTGCTGAACAAAGCTGAAAAAATTATTAATGTGAACTATACGGAGGATGATCCGGCTTTTAAAATTGTGTTGGAAGAAGATAAAGTGAATGCTTAAGAATTGATTGGATAGACCACGCAGATAAGGTATTGTGTGGTTTATTCACTTGCTTTGGTTTTGTAACAAAGAGGAGGTTGATTATCGACCTTTTTGTAACAAAGAGGGGGATAATTATTGATGAGATTGCAGAACTGAAGGACTTTTGTAAAACCTGTAAACAGACGAAAGCGAAGAAAAAGTAAAGATTTTCAAGATCTTTAATAGGCGAATTTGCTTTGGATGAGGGCAATGGGTTTGGGTTTATTTTTTAAAGTGATATTAATGGGGTTTTGCAGGAAGGTAATAAAGAAGATTTTTCTTAAGAGGTATCTTTTCTTTAAAAAAACCTTGATTTATATTGATCATCAAAGAGACAAATACTAATATGATGAATCCTGAAGTACCTATATATCACAACTTACAACCCCTTTTTCAATTCTTTGAATCCTTTCAAAACCTCTCTTCTTCTTCCAAGGATAGAATAGCATCAATTTGTACAAGTGTCCAAATCCCCAAAAACAAAGACCTACAGGCCATAGGCCACACCTGTCGGACGATTTACTTTGTCAAAAAAGGTTTATGCCGGATATATTACTACAAAGATGGGGTCGATATTACAGAGGCATTTGCTTTTGAAAACTCCTTGATTGCAAGGGTTGAGAGTCTTTTTACAGGTAGACCGAGCAAAAAAGGTATACAGACATTAGAAGATTCGGTATTTATCGGGATCGCTTCACCTGCACTTTTTGATCTATATGATCAATTCCCAGAGATTGAAAGGCTTTTTAGGAAAATCTTTGAAGCTGCTTATGTGGAGACGGTCAATAGAATAGAAAATATTCAGTTTCATACCGCCGAGGAAAGGTATAATGACTTGATCAAAAACTCGCCTGACCTTTTACAGCGCGTTCCCCTCAAACATATTGCTTCTTACTTGGGGATTACTCAGGTTAGTCTCAGTAGAATTAGAGCCAAATATTGACGCCCGACCTTTGGGGTTTCCAAAAACCCCGAAGGTCTATTTCGCAATAAGGGGTATCAATTTCAAATGTGTATCCAGCTAAAAAACCTTCGGGGTCAAAAAAAGACCCCAAAGGTTAGCGGCTCCCGGCCTTTGGGGTTTCCAAAAATCCAGAAGGTCTTTTTCGTAACAAGCGGATCACTTTTTAAATGCTTATCCAACTAAAAAACCTTCGAGGTCTGAAAAAAGACCTCAAAGGTTAGGGTTACCGGTCTTTTTTAACATATGTAAAAGGATTCCCTTTTCCCAATGCTCAATTTTGTGTTCAGATTCAATATTGATGGAAAAAATACAATTGGGATTAAAGCAAAACTGGAAACAGTTTACCCTTCTAGTCATTATCAATGCTTTTGTGGGTGGAATGGTGGGTCTGGAAAGAAGCATCCTTCCACAGATTGCAGAAGTGGAATTTGCCATTGCTGCCAAGACTGCCATTCTTTCATTCATTATTGTTTTTGGCATTGTCAAAGCCATCTCCAACTATTTTGCTGGAGCATTTGCCAATAAAATCGGGAGAAAAAACCTCTTGGTGATTGGTTGGATTTTTGGTCTTCCTGTACCCTTCATGCTCATGTACGCGCCTTCTTGGGATTGGATAGTTGCTGCCAATGTGTTATTAGGAATTAACCAAGGCTTGGCTTGGAGCAGTACCGTAGTGATGAAAATTGATCTGGTAGGTGAAAAGCAACGTGGTTTTGCAATGGGGCTGAACGAATTCGCCGGATATTTGGCAGTGGCTTTGGTTGCATTCCTTACCGGGTATATCGCAGCGGAATATGGTCTCAGACCATATCCGTTTATACTTGGCATTGGCTTGGCGGTGATGGGACTTTTGGGAAGTATATTTTTGATCAAGGATACCCGAAAGCATGTAGCTGCTGAAAACAGCTATTCAGATACTCCATTCTTGAAAAACATCTTCTGGGAAACCACCTGGAAACATCCCAATCTGGGTGCAGTCACCCAAGCAGGATTGGTCAATAACCTCAACGATGGTATGGCTTGGGGGATCTTTCCAATACTTTTGGCTTCCAAAGGATTCTCATTAGAAGCCATTGGGGTTGTGACCGCAGTTTATCCAGCTGTATGGGGTTTCGGACAGCTCTTTACAGGAAGAATGGCAGATATATACAATAAAAAATACCTATTGTTTTTGGGGATGTTGCTTCAGGCTATCGCTTTGGGATTGTTCCTTTTTGCGAACAGTCTTACAGAATATATCATTTTATCAGCTATACTTGGTTGGGGAACGGCTATGGTTTACCCCACATTTCTGGCAACAGTGGCAGAAAATACCCATCCAAATGACAGGGCAAACTCGGTAGGCGTATTCAGGCTTTGGAGAGATATGGGCTATGCCATTGGAGCCATTCTCACAGGTGTAATAGCTGATGCATTTGGATTGGAAGCATCCATCATGACCATAGCATTCCTCACTTTAGCGTCCGCGATGATAATTGCAGTCAGAATGATAAAATGATACAGTTTTATGGAAAAACAATAAATTATTCCTTCTCCTCCCCTTCTATAAACTGTCGCTGTATCTCGTCTTCTGCTTCCTCTTCATCACTTTTTTTTGTCAGCTCCTCATTGAAGAATCTACCTTGGAAAATGAGTATGATAGCTACCCCAATAAAAATGGATGCGTCTGCAATATTGAAAATCGGCCAAAGTGCCGTATAGCTTCCACCCCACAAAGGTACCCAATCAGGGATATAGCCTTCCCAAATATCAATGTAAAACATGTCAATCACCTGACCATGAAACCATGGACTAGGTGCATTATAAGGCGCATTACCTAACCAAACACCATAAAAAACACTGTCGATAAGATTACCAATCGCTCCACCCAAAATCATGGATATACAAATGATATAACCTGTGGGCATTTTCTTTAAAATAATGTAGTATAGGTAATAGCCTATACCGAACATCGCCACCAATCTAAAGGAAGTCAAGATCAGCTTTCCATATTCAGAGCCAAGCTGCATGCCAAAGGCCATTCCGGGATTGGTCGTGTAGTGCAGCTTAAACCATTCTCCTACCACTTTGATCTGCCCGGGGGTGCCAAAGTCCATTTGATAATGAACTACCATTTTCACGGCTTGGTCAATGATAATCACCAATAAGGCAATGGCAAAATATTTGAAATACTTCATCGATATCAATTCAAAGCCACAGATATAAGGATAAAATTTAATTTCCCCGCTATCTGTGGCGTGTTTATATAATTATTTAAACTTTTTCAATTTTAACCATCAACTCAAAGTCATCCATATCCAAGATAGTCCCATCAGTCAATGAACCATTAACCTCCAACGACAAGGCTTGGGTTTCGGTTTGAATGTAAGGCGCAAAATTTGATAAAGCGGAATTGACCAATTCATCGTGTTTTGCCACTTTGATCCTGATTTTGTCCTGAACTTCCAGTCCCATGTCTTTTCGAAGATTCTGAATCCTGTTTACCAAATCCCTGGCTATTCCTTCCTGCCTCAGTTCATCGGTCAGGGTAACGTCCAAAGCTACAGTCACACCCTGATCAGAGGCGACAGACCAACCGGGAATATCCTGCGAGCTGATCAGAACTTCTTCCAATAGCAATTCAATATTGCCATCTTCAAGCGGAACTGTGATTTTTCCGTTCTTTTCAATTTCTGCTATTTCAACTTTGCCCCAAGAATTGATGGCAGCAACCACAAAACGCATCTTAGGACCCAATTTCTTCCCAAGAACCGGGAGATTTGGTTTGACACTTTTCACCAGTACATCTGAGGCATCATCTATGTATTCGACAGCTTTGATATTCACCTCGGATTTGATCAATTCCTCGAGGTGCTGAATCTGTCTTTTTGTTTTCTCATTCAGCACGGGAACCAATATCCGCTGTAAAGGCTGACGTACTTTAATACCGATTTTTGGGTTTTTCCGTAGTGAGTGGACCAAGGAGGATATCCTTTGGGCCAAATCCATACTTTCTTCCAGATCTTTATTGATCAAACCTGCATCGGCCCCTGCCCAATCTGTCAGGTGTATGGATTCCAATTTGTTTTTGGAAGATGCAGTCAGGTTTTTATACAGCCAATCTGTATAGAATGGCGCAAAAGAAGACATCAATTGTGTGAGGCTCAACAGACATTCGTATAAAGTCTCATAAGCTGCCTGCTTGTCCGCATTCATATCGCCTCTCCAGAACCTCTTTCTTGCCAACCGCACGTACCAGTTGGACAATTGGTCCACGGTGAAATTCATAATGGCACGTGTCGCTTTGGTAGCATCGTAATTGTCCATGGCAGATTCCACTTCTGCAATCAAGGTCTGCAATTTGGAAATGATCCATTGATCCAGTTCGGCACGCTGATTCACAGGGACTGCTTTGGATTTGTCATAGACAAAATGATCGAGATTGGCGTAAAGGGCAAAGAAGTTATAGGTATTCTGAAGGGTTCCAAAAAACCTCCGCTGAACTTCCGCCACGCCTTCCAAATTGAATTTGAGATTATCCCAGGGATTGGCATTGCTGAGCATGTACCATCTCAGGGCATCAGGACCATATTCTTTTAGGGTTTTGAAAGGATCTACGGCATTGCCCAATCGCTTGGACATTTTGTTGCCATTTTTATCCAAAACCAGCCCATTGGCGATGACATTCTTGAAAGCCACAGAGTCGAAGAGCATTACTGCTATCGCGTGAAGGGTAAAAAACCAGCCTCTCGTCTGATCGACACCTTCGGCAATATAATCAGCCGGATAGTTGGCTTTGAATATATCTTCGTTTTCAAAAGGATAATGCCATTGGGCATAGGGCATGGCCCCGGAGTCAAACCACACATCTATCAGATCAGGCTCACGAAACATTTTTTGGCCTTTGGCAGAAACCAATATGACATCATCCACATAGGGTCTGTGCAGATCCATCTCTTTTCCTTCCCATGGCGACTTTTCCAAAAAGCCTTTGGCAATTGACTTTTCTATTTCCTGTTGCAATTCCGCGACAGATCCGATGCACATTTCTTCTGTGCCATCTTCTGTTCTCCAAATAGGTAATGGTGTGCCCCAGAATCTTGATCTGCTGAGGTTCCAATCCACGAGGTTTTCAAGCCAATTACCAAATCGGCCTGTTCCGGTAGCTTCAGGCTTCCAGTTGATGGTCTTGTTCAATTCCACCAACCTGTCTTTATAAGCTGTGGTCTTGATGAACCAGCTTTCCAGTGGATAGTACAAGATCGGTTTGTCAGTCCTCCAACAATGTGGGTAGCTGTGTTCGTATTTTTCGACCTTAAAGGCCTTGTTTTCATTTTTGAGGATGATGGAGATGATGATGTCCGTGTTTTTGTAATCAGCGGCATTCTCATCATCATTGGGATAGTTTTTTACATAAAAGTCATCCACACCAAATGTTTTATGGGCAAGTATGCCATGCTCTTGCATTTTAGCTGCAAGGTATTCACCCACCACAGGCAGGAATTTGCCCTGCTTATCCACAACAGGAATATCATTGCCCAATTCATCTTGGACAAATACTCCCGGCACGTTGTGCTGAACCAAGGTCCTAAAGTCATCTGCACCAAAGGCCTTGGCCAAGTGAACGATGCCCGTTCCATCCTCTGTGGTCACATAGTCTCCAGAAATAACAGTAAATGCCGGATGAGGCAAGGCTATACCTGAGATGGGGAACAATTGCTCATATTCCCAACCCAACATGTCCCTTCCTTTGAATTCAGCCACTACCTCATAAGGAATAAGTTTGTCTCCTGCTTGGTAGTCAGTCAAGGAAATTTCTTTGGCTTTAGGATTGAACATGGCACCTATTCTGGCCTTCGCCATTATAGCGGTCATCGGTTCATAGGTATAGGGATTGAAAGTTTTCACTTTCACATAGTCCAGGTTTTCCCCAATCGCCAAAGCAGAATTGGAAGGCAAGGTCCAAGGAGTAGTGGTCCAAGCCAAAATAAAAGTGTTTTCTTCGCCCTTCAGCTTAAACTGCGCAGTGACAGAGGTGTCTTTGACATCCCTGTAGCAACCCGGTTGATTGAGTTCGTGTGAACTTAGCCCGGTACCGGCAGCAGGTGAAAATGGCTGTATGGTGTAGCCTTTGTAAAGTAAATTTTTGTCATAAAGCCTTCTCAACAAACTCCAAAGGCTTTCGATGTAGTCTGCTTCAAATGTGATGTAAGGATCATCCAAATCTACCCAATAGCCGATTTTCTCAGTCAGGTCATCCCACTCATTTTTAAATCGCATGACCGTTTCCCGACATTTTTGGTTGTATTCTTCGACGGAAATGCTCTTCCCGATATCTTCTTTGGTGATTCCCAATTCTTTTTCAACCTGCAACTCGACAGGGAGTCCATGAGTATCCCATCCCCCTTTTCTTTTGACCTGAAAACCTTTGAGGGTTTTATAACGGCAGAAAATATCTTTTAAAGCCCGGGCCATTACATGGTGAATGCCCGGAGTTCCATTGGCAGAAGGAGGTCCTTCAAAAAAAGTAAATGTCTCTGCACCGTCCCTATTGAGGACAGATTTATTAAAAATATCGTTTTCTTTCCAGTATTGCAGGATGTCTTCTCCTATCTGTGGATAATCTACTTGTTTGTACTCCTGGTATTTTTTCACGGTATTCCTATGTGTTTTTTAACCTAGAGGTGCCTGGATAACCCTCATTTCATTTTTGTCCAGTTAATCACCTACTTGGGCAATTCAATATCTTATTCTTTTGCGATCCGCCTTTGCAAAAAAGGCAGGCGCAAAGTTAAGACATTTTAGAGTATTAGGGATAGATAATCAGAAAATTGATTGGTAGCAGTAATGGGCTGAAATCTATTTATAATTAGTTTTCAACTCAATTGAAAAGAGGTACAACCTTTGAACTCCAAAGTCCGAAGGTTGTGCCTTCGGACAACCACTTACTCCCAGCCCCAAGCAGGTCCAGGACTTTCTACCTTTTTTGTTAAATCAAATTTTACGGAAAAAAACCTATCTGAGCCAATTCTTCGGAGATTATAAGTAAAAGATTGATCATCTATGGTTATCCACCAAACATTATTTGAGGCATAGGGGATCAGGTCAGAAGTTTCTTGGTCCGCGGGGAAAAACTGGATGTTTGCCAACCCCGTATTGGGAGAGGTTCCGCCGTACTGGGTAACCTTGTCTTCACTTCCATCTTCATGTCGGTGGTCATGTTTGAGTTTGATCAAGTTATCTTCCATGGTCAAAACCCATGTCCTTGATTTGTCTTCCCCTACAAAAAAGGGTATGTGGATAAATCCATTACCACAGTCTACTACATGCATGACCAGTTTTTTTCCAGCGAATGGATCATTTTCGGAAATTGGTGTGGTGACTTCCCCCTCATAGGCATTCCCACAATGTTTGGAAAGTGTCTCCCAAAAAAGTTGATTTCCGGGTTTATCCTGCGCATTGGCAACGAGTCCATTAAATAAAAAAAGGACTGCAAACAGCATTAAATTTTTCATAGGGGAATTAGCTAAGTCTCACTAAGAATTCTTATTTATTATTCGAAGAGTAAGTAAGCATAAATACGATAGACTGCCAAACAGTTTTATTTAACAAACTGTTGAAAAAGCAATGAAGTACAATAGAGTTATAGTTTGGTTTAGAAATGATTTGAGGGTGCATGACCATGCACCCTTGATTTCTGCAATGACAAAGGGTGCTGAAATAATTCCGGTTTACTGCTTTGATCAAAGAAATTTCCATGATTTAGATTTAGGCTTTCCAAAGTCCGGAGCATTTAGGGCTAAATTCCTCATCGAGTCTGTGGAAAACCTAAAGAGGTCCCTTCAGAGTATAGGGGCAGACCTCATTTTGGAAGTAGGAAATCCAGAAGAAAGAATTATTGAATTGGCAACTTCCTTTCAAGCGGAAGCCATCTTTTTTTCTGAGGAAGTGACACAAGAGGAAAAACTGGTAGAGGAGCGCTTGGAAAAATCAGCTTGGAAGTTGGGCATCGCCACAGAGGCTTTTTGGCAAAGTACTTTATTCCATATGGAAGACCTTCCTTTTCCTACGAATCTTGTCCCTGAGGTATTTACCCAATTCCGGAAAGAATGTGAAAAGTTTTCAAAAGTCCGAAAGACACTTGGGGCACCGCAAAGCATCAATTTCCCTGATAATTTGAGTCATTCAGGTGAAATTCCTGACTTATCCACATTGGGATTAAGCAAACCCGCCCATTCAAAATTAGGCGTATTGGATTTCAAAGGGGGAGAAGATGAGGGCAAGAAAAGGCTTCAGGGTTATTTCTGGGAAAAAGACCTTTTGAAAACTTATAAGGAAACAAGAAATGGGCTTTTAGGAGCTGATTATAGCAGCAAGTTTTCACCTTGGTTGGCTTTAGGTTGCCTATCTCCGAGATATATTTATGAAGAAGTTTTAAAATATGAAAAAGAAAGAAAAAAGAACCAATCCACTTATTGGTTGATTTTTGAATTGATTTGGCGGGATTATTTTAGGTTTATATGTAAAAAACACGGAAATAAGGTTTTCCAGATCAGTGGGATCAAAAATATTGTGGATAACTGGAGAAGAGATGAGACAATTTTCTGGAATTGGGCCAATGGTGAAACAGGCATTCCATTTGTAGATGCCAACATGAGGGAAATGAACCAAACGGGTTTTATGTCCAATAGAGGGAGACAGATTGCCGCTTCCTTTTTGGTAAATGACCTGGAAATAGATTGGCGATGGGGTGCCAGTTATTTTGAAAGCATGTTGATAGATTATGATGTCTGCAGCAATTGGGGGAATTGGATGTACGTGGCCGGTGTTGGGAATGACCCAAGAGAAAGCCGGTATTTCAATATACTCAGGCAGGCAAATAACTATGATAAAAAAGGAGATTACATACGGCATTGGATTCCTGAAATTTCAGTGATTTCTGGTTTCGATATTCATCAACCATTTGAGTTATCCACAAAGTCTTTGAATGAAAAAGGGGTGGTCTTGGGTAAAACCTATCCTAAGCCGATAGCGAAAATCAAAATGTGAGGAATTCTATTTTTGATTTCATTAAATCAATTGTCTTTGGTTTTTGGTAAGTATATTCTAATTTGAAGGGACTAATGATTTAAATCCCTTGAATATGAAAATTCTTATCTTACCCCTACTAGTAATTTTTATTCTATTGGGCTGCTCAAAACCCGATGAACAAAGATTCAAAGCTTTGGGCCAAATGCAGGCCTTTGCAGAGATGGTGGCTGCAGATGTAAAGCCTATAGCCCTCAGTGAGCCTCTTGATTCTCTAGATGTGGATAAGTTATGGGATGAAGCTCAAGAATTAGCCAAAGAATATGGGATCGAGGTGTTTAGGGAGCCAAGTCTGGTAAGTACCCAACTTTTCCCTTATGCTGGTATCCAAGATAAGGAAGTACTCATCTTTCACAAAAAAGAAGCCTTGAATGCTTATAATGACCTGAAAAAAACCACCAAATCCGGGACAAACGGCGAAGCGGAAGCAAGAAGATTTGGCAGGTTATTGGGATATCCTTCACATTATATCAATCAACTTTTGGCCAAAAATACAGATTACCGCTCTCTACCTGATTTTGGTATTCAAGGCACCAACCTTTTTCTATACTATAATGACCTGAACAGAGCCAAACAATTTTACAATGAAACGCTTGGCTTGGAAATTATCTCCGATTATGGATTTGCAGCCACTGTAAAGGTCACTGATGATGCTTGGCTTACCTTGGTAGATGCTGAAGTAGGCAGACACAGGGCTGATGAACCCAAGACTGTAGCCATTGCGCTACTGACCAATCACTTGTCGGAATGGTATTTATACCTGCAAAAAGAAGGGATTCCCATCAAATACGAGTACAAACCGAAAGAAAACAACGCCCATGATGGTTTTGTGGCCATTGACCCCGAAGGTTATCTCTTGGAATTTGAGTTGTTCAAGCAGCACCCTGAAAATGAAAAGTTGATGCCCCTGTTGCCGAAGTATGATGCGGTAAGTGGTGCAACAGGCAAGTGGTCCAAAAGTGAAGGTTTCTATGGTGCCGTTACTTGGTTGTACTATGAGGACATGCTGGAAGCAGAGGCGTTTTACGAAGAAAAGATCGGTTTGAGATTGTTGGTGGATCAAGGTTGGGCAAAAGTGTACCAAGTTTCTGAAACTGGCTTTATAGGCTTGGTAGACGAACGTCGTGGCATGCATAATTTTACCGAACAAAAAGGAACAAGTGTTTCATTCCTGGTCAAGGACCTTGAAGGTTGGTATGATTATGTCAAGACCCAAGAACCGTTTCCTTTAGAGAGGGAACTATATACCGGAAAAGAGGATAGATACAAAGCCTTTGTGGGCATAGATCCCGGGAAGTACTTTTTAGAATTTGACCAGTTTTTAGAGCATGCGGATAATAAACGATTACTGGAACTTATTCAGTAAACCGGTATAAGATAAATTTATTTCACTTCAGATTTTAATGTTCAATTGGGATGAAGGGAAGTCAATTATTTTGAAAAAGGTGTTATTTATGTCCGAATGGTTGTTTTCAAAATCACTTGAACAATAATCATAAAAAACTTTTTTGTCTTAAAAATTAAGATTATTTTTCATAGTTAAAGACAGTCAAATTTAAGATATAAAAGGTGTATCTTGAATGAAGAATTAAAAATCATCACTTAAAAACAAATATTTTTACACGTTAACCATTTTTTCCATGGACATTTCCAATCCAGTTTACATCGATGCAATATGGCTTTCTGCCGCCTTTTTCTGTGGTGTATTGGCCAAAAGAATAGGCCTTCCACCACTTGTGGGGTTTTTGTTTGCTGGATTTGTGATCAATTTTACGGGTCTTCAGGAAGGAAATCTCAATAGTGCCATTGATGCGTTGGCAGATATTGGGGTAATGATTTTGCTATTTACCATAGGGCTTAAACTTAAAGTAAAAGAGCTTATTAGGCCCGAAATTTGGATTTCGGCATCCCTGCACGTCATCCTTTCCATATTAGCATTCTCAAGCTTCATATTAGGCCTTACTTACTTTGGTTTAAGCATTTTTGCGGATTTGGGCTTTCAAAGCACCTTAATGTTAAGTTTTGCCCTGAGTTTTTCAAGTACCGTTTTTGTGGTTAAAACCTTAGAAGCAAGAGGAGAATTTGATTCCTATCACGGTAAGATTGCTATTGGTATTCTGGTAATTCAAGACATCTTTGCAGTAATATTTATAGCAGTTTCTGATCAAAAAATTCCTTCCTTATGGATTTTGGCACTGCCCATAATCCTTTGGTTGTTACATAAAATTCTCAGCAAATTGCTCCACCAAATGGAACATGGTGAATTGTTTTCGTTTTTTGGTTTCTTTGCCACATTTATTGCCGGCGCATTAATTTTTAGCTTGGTAGGCTTAAAGGCCGACTTGGGGGCTTTAGCCAGCGGAATGTTATTGGTGAATCATCCCAAAGCAGATGAACTTTATAATCGGATGGCCGAGTACAAAGATTTTTTCCTCATTGCTTTTTTTATTAATGTCGGATTAGTGGGACTGCCGAGTATATCTACATTTAGTGTCGCATTGATTCTACTTCCTTTTGCATTGCTAAAGGGCCTTTTGTTTTTATACATTCTCTCCAGGTTTTCCATGCAACCACGAACAGGGTATCTTGCTGCTTTGAGCTTGACAAATTTCAGTGAGTTTGGGTTGATTGTAGGAATCGTTGGGCTGCAAATTGGACTCCTCCCCAATGAATGGATTGTGGCGTTAGCACTGTTAATGTCTTTTTCTTTCATTTTGGCAGCTCCATTAAATGTCTTTTCCCATGAAATTTTTGATCGGTATAAGGAGATTATTTTAAAATTAAATAAGGAAAAGAATAGTGTGGATTGTGAACCCTTGGATTTTGGCAATGCTGAGATTTTGGTGGTTGGATTGGGAAGTATTGGAAAACACACTTTTGAAGCACTATTCAAAATCCATGAAAAAAAAGTCTTGGGGCTAGATTATAATCCTGACCTAGTTTCAGAACTTCAGTCACAGGGGTATCAGGTATTGTGGGCAGATGTGACCGATAGCGAACTATGGGATAACGTAGATTGTAAAAAAATCAAAACAGTGTTCATGACAGTAAGCGATTATTCTACCAATATCAATGCCTTGAAAGAGATCGCCCGCATCAAAGATCGACAGTTTAAAATATTTTCTTTGAGCCAGTATACTGAACAAACGGAAAAGTACCGTTCCTTGGGAGTGGATTATGTTTTTGAGTATAAAGAAAATCTTGGAAGGGATTTTGTGTCCAACGCCCTTGATTCTTTTAGCATTTAGTTTAAATATTTTGATCTGACAAAAATCTTTCAATAGTCATCAGTGCTTCTTCCTGTTTTTCAAACATCCCCATGTGGCCTACGCCTGTCAATTCATGATAAAGGGTAGCAAATGGTTGGTGCAGACGACTCGACTCGATTTTAACTGCCGGATCCAATTCCCCTGCAATCATTAATTTGGGACCCTGAAAAGTTTTCCACAATTCAAATCTGTCTTTCCTGTCACGTATAGCAGCGATAAAAGCGAGGACTCCTTTTTTGGAACTCCTTTTCCCTAACTCAATTAGTTCTTTTATTTTATCTGCTTGTTCAGTTTGGTGCTGCTCCGAGAAAAGCGGCGGAACAAATGAATCTATAAACTTATCCACACCATTTTTTTTGACAAAATCAATGGTCTTGTTTCTGGTTTTCTTTTTCTCAAGGTCATCTGCAAAAGCAGTAGAATGAAAAAGACCAATGGCTTTGAGTTCCTGTCCCATCAGTTCAGCCAAGGCCAAGGTGACATAGCCCCCAAGCGAATGTCCGATGATAATGGGATGCTGAATTTGATTTTCCTCCATCCAATCATGAAGCATTACTGCGGTTTCTTCCAAACTGATTTGTGTCTGATTGATTGGACTTTCCCCGAAACCGGGCAAATCAGGGCAGAAAACCTGATAAGATGTGGATAAGTGTTCCGAAAAAGTTTTCCACATTTCCTTTGATTCACAAAATCCGTGAATTAAGATAAGTGCTTGGCCCGTTCCTTTTTGAGAAAAAGCTATCATGTTTAAATTTAATGAATTAAACCAATTTTTGATAAACAAAAAAAGCCTTGTTGAATCACAACAAGGCCTCAACCAAAATATCTTCGTCAATTTCATCCCAATGGATGCCTTCGCCTTTTCCAATTAACTTCCATTGGTTTAATTGGTCTTTACTGGCATATTTCAATTTATCAAACCATTCTAAGGGTATGCCCAATTCTCTACCATCATCAAGAAGGACGAAAAGTTTTGAATCTTCAAACCAAACTTTCTTTGCGAAAGGTGATTTATGAATTACCGAAATACTCAAACCATACTGATATTAAAGTTGCCTACTATCTTGATAAGTGGGGATAAATCCAAAAGATTATTTACCGAATTTAGTCTCCATAGTGATTCTTCACTTCGCAATAGACTCTTATTTAGATTCGAATCTGCTATGCTCGTTCAAAATGACGCAGTTCTCCGTCTTCCTAACTGCCAACTGCGACTGCCTACTGAACACTTTCCCCTCCTAACTTCTCACCTTAATTTCAGCCATGTCCCTCACCGCTTGCGCAATTCCTTCAGGGTCAAAGCCACATTCACGGTGTAGTTCAATCTGCTCACCATGTTCAATGATGGCGTCGGGAATGCCGAGTCTTTTTACTTGGGCAGAGTAGCCATTATCCACCATCCACTCCAAGACTGCTGAACCGAATCCACCCATCAGGCAACCATCTTCCACAGTGATGACCTTTTTGAACTTTCCAAATACCTCGTGAAGTAAAGATTCATCCAAAGGCTTCACAAATCGCATATCATAATGTGCTGGATTCAATCCTTCTTCAGCTAACATGTTGGTAGCAGTTACTGCATAATTTCCAATATGTCCGATGGTGAGGATAGCGACTTCTTCTCCTTCTTTGATAATTCTACCTTGTCCGATTGGAATTTCTCTCATTGGAGTTCTCCATTCAGGCATGACTCCCTGACCTCTTGGATATCTGATGGAAAACGGACCTTCAAATTTGGTAGCAGTATACATTAGACTTCTGAGTTCTGACTCATCCATTGGTGCAGTGACCACCATATTTGGGATACACCTAAAATAAGCCATGTCATAAGCCCCATGATGGGTCGGACCATCTGCACCGGCAAATCCTGCCCTGTCCAAACAAAAAACAACCTGAAGATTCTGTATGGCCACATCATGAACTACCTGATCGTAGGCTCTTTGCATAAAAGAACTGTAGATATTACAAAAAGGAATCAAACCTTGAGTAGCCAAACCAGCCGAAAAAGTGACGGCATGCTGTTCTGCGATTCCCACGTCAAATGCCCTATCAGGCATCTCTTTCATCATAATATTCAAGGAAGAACCGGAAGGCATGGCAGGGGTAATCCCCATGATTTTATCATTTTCCTTTGCCAATTCTACCAAAGTATGACCAAATACATCTTGGTATTTTGGCGCCTGAGGAACAGTAGGAGGTTTCTTATATATTTCTCCGGTTACTTTATCAAAAAGCCCGGGTGCATGCCAAGTGGTTTTATTTCCGTTTTCTGCGGGAGCATAACCTTTTCCCTTAACGGTGATACAATGAAGAATTTTTGGGCCGGGAATATCTCTGAGGTCAGCTAGGATTTCCACCAAATGATGAACATCATGACCATCAACAGGTCCGAAATATCTTAAATTGAGTGATTCAAATAAATTACTTTGCTTTAATACTGCAGATTTGATCGCTCCTTCTACTTTGGAAATGATTTCTTGGGCCGAAGTACCAAACTTGCTGATTTTACCCAATAGGTTCCAAATGTCATCTTTTACCCTGTTGTAAGTATGCGAAGTGGTAATATCAGTCAAGTAATCCTTTAATGCCCCCACATTTGGATCAATGGACATGCAATTATCATTAAGAATAATAATCATGTTGGTATCTGATACACCTGCATGGTTCATGGCTTCAAAAGCCATTCCTCCAGTCATGGAACCATCTCCGATTACCGCGACATGTTGTTTGAACTTATCGCCTTTGTATTTGGAGGCCATGGCCATACCCAAGGCAGCAGAAATAGAGGTACTTGAATGACCTACACCAAAAGTATCATACTCACTTTCTTTTCTTTTTGGAAAACCTGATAACCCACCGTAAATCCTATTGGTATGAAAACTTTCTTTTCTTCCGGTCAAAATCTTATGCCCATAAGCCTGATGGCCTACATCCCAAACTAATTGATCATCGGGGGTATTCAACACATAATGCAGGGCAACGGTAAGTTCTATTACTCCTAAGCTTGCACCAAAATGGCCACCATATACTGATACATTGTCTACGATAAACTGTCTGAGTTCATCACAAATCTGAACCAGTTGGTCTTTAGAATACTTTTTAAGATCATCGGGTGTATTGATCTTGGCGAGTAATTTACCGGGTTTGATTATCATTAGCGATGTATTTCGTCTTAAAGGTAATTAACATTCGTGAATAACAAATGTTTTGAAAAAGATGGATCCTGTTCCATGAAATATTGAAAGGGTCTTTTTAGACCTCAAATGTTTATTTTGCTTTTAATTAAATATCTTTGAAACCAAAAGACTTCGTAAAATTAAGATAAAATAAATAGTAAACAGTGAGTTTCGAAATCAAATTACCACTTTTCGAAGGACCGTTCGATTTAATGCTTTTCTTTATAGAGAGGGATGAGTTGGATATTTATGATATTCCCATAGCTAAAATCACTAAGGATTTCCTTGATTACATCCACCAATTGGAGAAAATGGAGATTGAAGTGGCCAGTGATTTTATCCTGTTTGCAGCCACATTGATGAAAATCAAATCCAAGATGCTTATACCAAGACCTGAATTGGATGAAAACGGAGAGGAAATTGATCCCAGAGAAGAATTGGTCAGGCATTTATTAGAATATAAAAAATATAAATCCGTTATATCAGATTTGGCCCAATTGGAAGAAACAAGAATGGCCAAGGAAAAAAGAGGCAATATTGTTGCTGAATTAAAACAACTGTCCAAAGTGGATGATGTGGAAGCAGAAATGCAGGATCTGGATCTTTATAAATTGTTGAAGGTGTATCAAAAGGTGATCTCAAGATATGCATCAAGGACAGATGAAACCAAACATACCGTCATACAATACCCCTATACCATTGAACAACAAAAAGACTTCGTGCTTGAAAAAATCAGTTTTAGAGATAAAGTACCCTTCACAGATTTTATCAGTTACAAACCTGACAAAATCTTCGTTATTTATACTTTTTTAGCCATTTTGGAACTTCTTCAATTATCCATGGTTACCATTGTGATTGGAGAAGGATTCAATAATTTTTGGGTAGAAAAAACAGAAACAGTGCCGAGCGAGTAGGATATGAAACTAGATAACAAGAAGATTTTCGAAACCCTTAACCCCAATAAGGTATGGGTTCCGGTCTTGATAGGCTTGGGTATAGTTTTTTTTATGTTTTACCTAGATCCTAATGTCAATGCCAAAACATTAAGGGGTGTTTTTGATGCATCTTTTTGGGGTATCGCACTAGCTGTTTTTGTTATCCTTTGTAGAGATATTGGGTATGTTTATAGAATAAGGGAAATTACTGACAGGCACCTGACCTGGGTAAGGGCTATATATGTCATTATCCTTTGGGAATTTGCATCTGCAGTCACACCTTCTATAGTGGGCGGGACAGCAGTTGCCATCTTTATCCTTAATAAAGAAGGAATCAAATTGGGGAAAGCCATTGCTTTTGTTATGGTGACAGCAATTTTGGACAACCTGTTTTTTGTAATTGGAGCACCAATTATTTTATTTTTTGCCAAGGGCAATATATTTCCAGCTAGTCGTGTCATGGAAATGAAATTGGGTAGAAGCCTGGAAGTACTATTCTGGGCCAGTTATGCTTTGTATGCTGTTTATTCATTGGTAATGGCAGCAGCATTGTTTTACAGGCCAAGGGTTTTCAAATTAATTCTACTGAAGCTATACTCTATCAAATGGCTTAAAAAATGGAAACATTCCGCCAATGAATATGGGAATCAAATCATCGAAGCTTCTAAAGAATTAAAAGGGAAAACAATGAAGTTTTGGCTTCCTGTTATTTTAGCTACCATATTCATTTGGAGTTCGCGGTATTTGATGTTGAATGCCCTCATTGGCGCTTATGAATCGCTTGATCTACAAGAACACGTGATCATCTTTGCGAGGCAGGTCATCATGTGGATCGTCATGATGATATCCCCGACTCCAGGAAGTAGTGGCACCGCAGAATTCTTCTTTGCACAGTTCTTTTCTGAATTCCTCACAGGCTACACCTTTGTCACCAGCATACTATGGAGGATGCTTTCTTATTATCCTTATTTATTATTGGGGGCTATATTCCTTCCTAGATGGATTAAGCAGGTATTTTTTGTGAAAAAGGAAGAAAAGGAAGAATAATATCAAAACCTTACATTTGATAAATGATCCAATCCCTTACTGCTTTTCAAATCCGGGAAATTGTTGACGGACAATTTTTGACCGATCATCAGGAAACCTTGATCCATTTTATTGCGATTGATTCAAGGAATATTTTACAACCGGAAACGACTTTGTTTGTAGCCCTGAAAGGGGCCAAATTTGATGGACATCATTTTATTCCAACCGTGGCTGAAGAAGGGGTACGCTGCTTTTTGGTCCAAAAGGATTATACCATCGGAGAGGAAAACCAAGCAGGGTTGGTGCTGATTGGAGTTGATAATCCATTGCAAGCGCTCCAATCCATTGCTACTTATCAGAGAAAACTTTTTGACGGCCCATTGGTGGGGATTACGGGCAGTAATGGGAAGACTATTGTCAAAGAATGGCTTGGACAGATTCTAGGTCAAAAATTCGCTGTGGCCAAAAGCCCGAAAAGTTATAACAGTCAGGTGGGAGTTCCATTGTCCATATTCGGGATTTCACCTTATCATCAGGTAGCTGTAATGGAGGCAGGAATTTCCAAGCCTGATGAAATGCAGCGACTTGTGAAAATGCTTCAACCAAACTTGGGAATTTTTACCAATATCGGTACCGCCCATGAGGAAGGGTTTAAAAACATTGAACAGAAACTTGAAGAAAAGGCCAAGCTTTTTGAAGATAGCCAACTGATAATCTACCGGAAAGAACATAGTCAGATTCATCAATTCCTTCTTGCTCATTTTGAAGAGGATAGATTGTTGTGCTGGTCAGATTATCCTGGATCGGATTATACTTTTTCAGTTAAAAAAGAACAGGAAAGATCCAAGATCCTGTTGATGAAACCTGATCTGAGTGTTTTTACCTTTTCTGTACCTTTCACAGATGAGGCTTCCTTGGAAAATGTCAGACACGCCATTGCTGCTGCATTGGTTTTGGAGATGGAACCAAACACTATTCAAGAAGGACTTGACCACCTGAAAGCTGTCGACATGCGGCTTACCCTCAAACCAGGGGCAAATGAAAGTCTGATCATTGATGACACCTATAACAATGACCTGGCAGGATTGAGACTGGCATTGGATTTTATGGCTGCCCAACGGCCGAAGAAAAGAAAAATCCTCATCATTTCTGACCTGCTTCAGATCGGGGACATTGAGGAGGTTTACCGGGAAGTAGGCCAATTGATCAATTACCACAGCATTGATAAAGTGATTGCTGTTGGCCATGAAATACAGGTTTTAAAAAATGATCTGGGAGAGAAAGCAGAATTTTATTCAGATACAGAAACGCTTTTAGATAATCTACAAACCAATGATTTTGAAAACGATCTGATCATGGTGACCGGTGCCAGGAAATTTGGTTTCGAGGCGGTGGTCAATTTATTGCAGCAACGGATTCATGGCACCACGCTTGAAATCAACATCAATGCGCTCACGCACAATTACAACTTTTATAAAACCAAATTGCTTCCCAATACCAAAGTCATGGTCATGGTCAAGGCCTTTGCTTATGGAGGAGGCGCTACCGAAATTGCCAATCACCTACAACAATTAAAAGCCGATTACCTGGCTGTAGCCTATACCGATGAAGGAGTTGCCTTGAGGGAACAGGGAATTAAATTACCAATCATGGTACTCAATCCTGTTCAGGAATCATTTTTCCTTCTGGAAAAGTACAACTTAGAGCCTGTGGTATATTCACTTTCATTCTATCAACAAATCGGAAGGTACTGTAAAAATCGGGAATGCTACATGAATATCCACTTGGATATGGATACTGGGATGCACAGACTGGGATTTGAACTCAAACACATGAGCGAATTGCTGGACATGGTCTCTGAATTTCCTGAATTGAAGATTTCAAGTGTCTATACCCATCTGGCGGGTGCCGATGAGGAAGAACATCAGGATTATTCCTTGCATCAATTGGAAATGTTTTTGTTGATGTATGAAAAACTTACAGCAACATTGGGATATTTTCCTTTGCGGCATGCATTGAATTCGGCGGGGATTGTCAAGTTCCCGGAATACCAAATGGAAATGGTCCGATTGGGAATAGGTTTGTACGGAGTTGAAGTCAGTGGAAAACATGACGCCCAACTCAAATCCGTCAGCACATTGAAAACCACCATATCGCAAATCAAGTCTTTGGATGCAGGAGATACCGTAGGGTATGGAAGGAAAGGCGTCATGCATGCAGATGGTCAGATTGCCACCATTGCCATTGGCTATGCAGATGGCTATGACAGAAGGTTCAGCAATGGGCGAGGTTATGTCCTTATCAATGGAAAAAAGGCTCCTGTGATCGGAAACGTCTGTATGGACATGACCATGATAGACATCTCAGGCATGGAAGCCAAAGAAGGTGATGAGGTGATCATCTATGGACCTGGGATTTCCCTAAAGGACCTTGCCAACAGGATCGGAACTATCCCTTATGAGTTGCTGACCAATATCAGTAGTAGGGTGAAAAGGGTTTATTATTTGGATTGATGGGTTGGGTTCTTGGATGACCAATGACAGATTTTGAAATTGATGGTTTAGGACTACAAATAGCATTCGAATCTATTACTGGACTTTGCCTTGTCACCTCGACGTCAGGAGAGGTCTGCTGCCCGTCTTGATGTAATTACCAATTCTGAACATTTACAATATGTTGGGGACTACCAATGACATAAATCGGAGCGGACCGTCACCCTGACGTAAGGAAGGGTCTCATGAGGATCAGAAAATGATAAATATAAACATAAATAGAACCTCAAGAGATCCCTCGTGCCTCCAGATGACGGGCAACCTCGATGTCAATTCCTTTTCTGAACATTTACAAAATGCTGTATACCTGGACTGTTTCGGGTGATTATATCGATTTTTTTGATAAATTCAGGATTCAAGCAGATTGGCCCAAAATAAACCCCAGAATGATCCGAATTTTTGTGTTGTGTGCATTATTCATTTCAGGCATTTTTTCCTGTCAACAAAAAGACAATACCAATAAACCTGAGTATACTTTACGCTTTGGACATTTGGCCAACGAACAGAATATCTGGCATTTGGCAGCACTCAAATTTGCAGATGAGGTATTCCAAAGATCTGAGGGAAGGATTCTTGTAAAAGTTTATCCCAATGAACAATTGGGTAAGGAAATGGATATGATCACCGGAATTTTGGGAGGCAGTATGGATTTGATGCTGACTGCAGAGTCACTGGAAAATTGGAGTTTGCCATTGGCGATCATGTGTGCAACCCCCTATGCCATCCGGGATTCCGATCATCTTCGTAAAGTCGCCGGAGGCCCAATCGGTAAAGAAATCGAGGAACATATAGTCAGTATTTCGGGATTGAAGCCCATTGCATGGTTTGAACGGGGAGCTAGAAATCTGACGGCCAATGTACCAGTCAGACATCCTGATGATCTCAAAAATCTGATTATCCGGGTTCCCAATGTATCGCTTTTTGTATCCACATGGAGCGGTTTGGGGGCCAAACCGACCCCTATGGCCTTTTCAGAAGTATTCACTGCCTTACAGCAATCCACCATCCATGGCCAGGAAAATCCATTTGCTTTGATCCGCAATGCAGGTTTGTACGAAGTTCAGAAATATGTCAACCTCACCGAACATGTCAAAGGCTGGGCTTACATAGTCATTGGCAACAAAAAATTCGAAAGTATGCCCCCTGATTTGCAAACTGTCATTCTGGAATCAGCCGCAATCATGCAGGAATACGAACACGGATTATATTTGGAACAGGAGGAATTGGACGCCCAATTTCTTAAAGACAAAGGCATGGAGTTTATCGAAGTGGACAAAAAAGCATTTGTTGACTTGGCCAGCAAAGCGGTAATGGAACATTTCACCGAAGAACAGCAGAGGATGTATAAGAGGGTGCAGGAGGTTTATTAGATGTGAGACGTGAGACGTGAGATATGAGAAACGAGAAAATAGAGCCAAGAATCAAGAACCAAAGCCTGCCCCGAGTATCGGGGAATCAAGACAGGGTAGATTAGGGAAGAGATAAAATTCAAGATTGGAGTTTAGAAATTAGAGGGGCATTAGGAACTACATTCTAAAATTAAGAAGGCCTATCCTTGTCACTTCGACGGCAGGAGAAGTCTACAAACCCGAAAACTGCAACATGCCCTTTTTCTTGAAAACCGAATTGACAATGAAAATCATATCTCAATGCCGTAGGATTTCCTGCCGTAGGTATGGCACGAACGATCTTAAGCGAATAAATGAAGTAGCTCAATGGACCAAAGAGGAATAAAAACATCTCAGCCCCCTCCAAAAACCCATCAGGTTTTCACCTCACCCTAATTCCTATAAAACCGAAATCTAAATTCTAAAAACTCCCCAATTGAAACAAACCTTAGATAGAACCCTCGAATGGGCAGTCGTTATCAGCTTTATCCTGATGATCGTGACGGTGGTCATACAGGTGGTGGCGAGGTATGCATTGCCCTGGTCTCCGCATTGGACGGAGGAGATGGCGAGGTTTTGTTTTATCTATATGGTCAGTCTTGGTGCAGGGCTGGCAATCAAAGACCGGGCATATGTCAATGTCAGCAGTCTGCTGGACCGTTTTTCTCCCAAGGGTAAGATATTGATGGACAACCTGATTTTATCCGCCATCATTCTGTTGATGGGAACCATGTTTATCTATAGCCTTCCTTTGGTCAAAATAGTCACCCTTCAGAATTCGGCCTCTTTAAAAATCAATATGGGTTTCATCTATTTTTCCATGACCTGTATGGGATTTTTGGTGATGCTTTATGCTGCCTTTGAGATATTTTTAAACCTTAAAAAATCACTATGATCCTGATTCTTTTTATTGTATTTCTGTTGTTGTTGCTTTTGGGCATACCGATCGCTTTTTCCTTGGGATTGTCTGCTTTTGTTTATATCCTCTTTTCGGATCTGCCACTGATTGTCATTCCCCAGAAAATGTATGCAGGGATTGATGTTTTTGTCCTTCTTTCCATCCCAGGATTCATTCTTGCCGGAAACCTGATGAATGCCAGTGGCATTACAGGAAGGATCATCGCATTTTGTAATGCCATCCTGGGGCATATCCGGGGTGGATTGGGTTTGGCAAATGTTGGGGCTTCCATGTTGTTTGGTGGTATTTCCGGAACAGCCATAGCCGATACGGCTAGTATTGGTTCGGTGATGATTCCTGCAATGGAAAAAGAAGGTTATGACACTGATTTTTCCTGTGCTGTCACGGCCACTTCCTCCACGATTGGCCCGATTATACCGCCCAGTTTGCCCATGATCATCGCGGCAACTTTGACAGGATTGTCTGTTGGGAAGCTATTTATAGCAGGAATAATACCCGGTCTATTATTGGGAATGGGATTGATGTTGGTTACCTATATTATTTCTGTCAAAAGGAAATATCCCAAGAATAAACGGGTTCCCTTTCTGACCATGGCTAAAAGTTTTTATCAGGCTTTTTGGGCCATTATGATGACTCTGCTGATTTTGTTTGGGATCATAGGCGGTGTATTTACCCCGACCGAAGCTTCGATAGTGGCAGTCATCTATGCGATTGTAATCGGATTGTTGGTATATCGGGAACTGAAAGTAGGCATGTTGCCAAAAATCATATTGGAATCAGCAAAGATGACGGCTTCACTGATGGTGTTGGTAGGCTTTGCCAATCTCTTTGCCTGGATCATGACCGTGGAGGAAATCCCACAACTCATTGCAGAAAGTTTGTTGAACCTCACCCAAAATAAGTTTATGATCTTACTGATGATCAATATTCTGCTTCTTTTTGTAGGCGCATTTATGGAAACCATCGCCGCGCTTTTGATCTTATTTCCGGTTTTATTGGGAGTGGCACTTCATGTGGGCGTCGATCCGATTCAGTTTGCCATGATTATGGTGGTGAACCTGGTGATTGGGCTTACTACCCCGCCTGTTGGTGTTTGCCTGTTTGTGGCCTCAAGCATCGGCAAAATCTCCCTGGAAAAAATCAGTAGGGCAGGATTGCCATTTTTGTTGGTCAGTCTGTTTGTGTTGCTGTTGGTGACCTATGTGCCGGAGATATCGCTATTCTTGCCGGGGTTGTTTTATGATTGATTTACCATGAAAAATGAAAGTTTGAGTAGCGTTTTTCATGGATAAATACCAGGAATTTTAATCTGTTTTTCTATCAGCTCCTTTGTGACTTAGTGTCTTTGTGGCCAAAATCGTTCCAAAATCGTTCCAAAATGCCACTAAGTCACAAAGACGCAAAGTTTAGTCAAATCTTATCCCAAAAATCATCAATTAAAGCTCATCCTCACAAAACCAAGTTCATCATCAACATTCACGTAATACCAGATTTTGCCGTCTTTGACAAAAGTGGAACTTGGTGGCTGCTGTAACTGGGCAACAACTGATTCACCCAGTAACTTAAAATTTTCATCCAGCAAAGTCAAATAAACTTTGGAGACAGGTTTTATTTCTTCTTCCTCAAAAAGTGATTTGTCAGTAGGTTCATTTGGAGTGGTTTCGTAAGAAAACCGATAGAATCTTTTGGTGATAGGATCCCAAATTGGTGCCATAAAGTTAATTTCTGAATGGATTTCATTCATGAGTTCCCTTAAACGTTTTTCCGAATCTACCTCTTTCGGGTAGCCACCTTTTTTGGCTGAGGCAGTTAGCTTGGGAGTGTAATTGATTTGATATAAACTGTCTGTATCCATTTCAATTATATGCAGGGTGTTGTAGGCTGAATTGGAAAGGATAATTCTATTTTCTATCTTTTGTATGGTTTTATCTGAGGGTACTATGACAGTCATTTCTCCCATTTTTAAGGTGATCGAATAATCAGGTAGTTCATCTATTCCAGATAATTCTATTCTTTTTAAAGTCCGATCTTTAAAATTCACTTTTGCAAGTGACCACGATTCATCTATCCAATTGCCTAACATTCCGTACATGATATTTCCATCTTTAGTCAGAATAGATTTTCGATTGAAGTTCTCGCCCTCTTTTAGACCTTCACTTTCAAAATTCGTTTTTGCCAAATTGTAATTTTTGAGCTTCTTGCCGGATATATCGAAAAGACCAATATCCTGAAAATTGGCTAATAAAACCTGATCGTTGTCCACCATGTAAAGCCACGATACATAGGAACCCACCCCATCTGGACCCTCTTTTTCAAATTTGATTTTGTCTTCCAATTTAAGTTGGTCAAGATTGATCCTATCCAAAGTACCCTCGTCTTGGCTCCATAGGAAAAGGAACTTTTTGTCATCCGTAAAAGCAGATTGCCATAAACCGTTTTTAAGATTGATGATTTCATTTCCCGGATCGACAACCACGGTATCCATTGTGAAAGTAATGTTTGAAAAGTCCGTTTTGGTTTCAGTTTCATTCCCACCACAGGCAAACCAAAGAACTGAAAGGAGGATTATTAAATGGTTTTTCATAAAGACAATAATTTGATGACTAATGTAATCACTATGAGTTTAATTTGGAAAAAAATTAAAGTTATATTTAGTTAATTTATGCCTTGACTTTGGGTCATGGCATGAATACTACGGGTTGTCCTAAGGTTGTACCTTCGGACTGCTGGGTTTGGAGTTTTTAACTCCAGTTTATTTTAGCCAAAGGCTCAGAACTCAGGAATCCGAAGCCACAGGCTTCGAATAACCACTACTGTCTCAAAATCGCCTCCTTCAAAGATTCCGGTGTAATCATCAATCAAAAGCCATCTATACAAAACCAATTTCATCATCCATATTGACATAGTACCAGAATTTGCAGTCCTTGACAAACATGTAACAAGGAGGCTACTGCAACTGAGGGACTGCAGTTTCACCAAGCAATTTGAAATTTTCATCTAGCACATTCAGTAAAACTTTGGAGATTGGTTTATTTTATTCTACATCAGATAGTAGTTTGTCTAAGACATATTTCTTACTAGATTTCTTCAATTCCTTCTCTGAAACTTTAATTAGAGGTGGAAATAAAAATAGTAAAAAAGGGAAAGTATGACATAAATTTAAATATTGGCCATACCTTGAAAAGGCATGGCCAATTTAATTTAAAAATCAATTTAGGTGTTATTGTAAATGGCAAGCACCATTCCCCTGACACCTATTTGCCATATCCCATAAAGCTGCTTCACCGCTAGGGTACAATGCAGCATAATGTCCATAATTCCCTGAACTATGAGTACAATAGCAATACCAAACACTCCCATACCCCCCAGTAATTTTCTTCATTTGACTTTTCTCAAGCACCTCGTCTGATGTAAGTCTCAGCATTTCTAAACTTAACTTTTTCATGATTTTTGAATTTTATTAAATGTTAAATTCTCCGGACATTTGGGTCACCCGAAGTTTGTGACCATTCATCGCGACTGAATATTTTTCTTGTTGATAAAGTCATTTTTTGTACATTTATCATAATCTTTTAAGACATAGGGATTTGTTACTAATCCATCTTTAATAAAATCACCCCACTATATGCCAGAAACCTGATGGCTTCTTCCAAATAAGTCAGAACCTTTTCCTCATTTACATTTTCGAAGAATATATTCACTTGTGCTGTGACTTCAGTAAATGAAATAAACCCTTCCTTGGAGAGCAGTGATATGAGGTAGGTCTCCATGGGGTTCAGTAAATATTCTATGACCTCTTCATGGTGCTTATCGGGCAACAATAAGGTCTGGTAATAATAAGGTTCAAGAGTCAGGTTGTTTTCGATGTTATTGTACTTTATCCGGGTAAACAACATATGATTTTGAGACCAGTCCCATTCAGTCTCTAAAGCCATTGCGATTGGGGATAATTTTAACATCACCTTTTCTCTCCATAGATCATCTGAAAAAGCCATGTCCGCATTGTCAATGGCATTTTGTTCATTCTCGCAAATAAGGCCGTCATGTGGCATGGATTGGACCAGTCTGATCTTTTCTTTTTCAAAATCAAAAACATCTTTCAAAATTGCCGTTGATCTGCTGTCCGGTTCATTTTCCATAAGCTCCATTGCTTGTAATATGGAGACCTCACTCACATTCATTGAGAGGTTTTCAGGATTAAGAATCAAGGAAGCCACTTGCCTTGTCCGGTAGAATTTTTCATCCTCAGATTTGCTACTGTATTTTATCGAAAAGCTTGATTCATGTTGTTGTGGATTATAGCCCCCCTCATGAACTCTATGTACCTTTTCATCTACCGCTTGAGATTCAAAAAGATCAATAATACGGTAATAATACTCAGGATAATCCAGCCTCAGCCTATTGGCCAATTGGTCACAAACCCAACCGTTTTTCTTGTAATCCCCCAAAGCGTGCATAAACAGGATTTTGTAGGGCAAATGATGGAAATTGGCAAATGATTCAAAAAAAGAAGGGTCATAAACTGTATCCAAAAGATAATTCACGGCTATTCCCTTATGATTGCTTAAACAATGAAAAATGTATTGTTCTACCACTGCATTAAAGTTCACCATTTGTGCAGGACTCAATCCACTTATTTGTTCATGGTTCTCTGAAACAAACTTTTCTACGACCTGATAATAATCCTTAAAAAACCCATAGTCATTCCCTCCTAAAATCCCGGCATTACTGGCTTGGATCTCCAAACCCTCGGTGATCTGTTTTTTTATAGGTTTAGGCACATATGGAAAAGTATTACTAACCAACCCTATCAATTCCTTGTAATAATCAAAATCCTGCTCTATGTTTTGGGCAATCAACTGACCGGAAAGGAGATCATCAGGAAAAGGCTCAAAAATAAACACATCCCCGTCAACATTCAGGAAAGGATCTTTATGAAGTGTATAGGAATATATTTTTTTCATTACCCATAAACCGGGGATTTCAACCAAGTCCAGATCATCCAGTTCAATTCTTACTTTTTTGTAAGGCAATTTCATTTGGTCAATCAACAACTCCTTCCCTTTTCTATCGGTGACAAGTTCCACATTGTCATAAAATTTATGGAGCTGTAAACTGCTGAGCGCCCAACTCATCAAATGGTATCTGGCACTGCACCATCCAAAGGATGCTTCCAACGGGTCTTTGCCTTCATCTATCCAAAATGTGTGAACATATTTCATCTGTATATTATTTATTTTAAGCGGTCAGATGGAATCTCGCATGATAGTAATTATCTCTACATTTGTCGCTTGCGTCATGCTCGATTTCATATCAGTAAACCATTAATGACCTGAACTTGAAAAACAGCCTCTCGGCAACACTCAACTCCTCGGTGATGATTTCCGCATTTCCCAACAGTTCCTGATTAAAACGAATTTCCCTATTGAAAGAAGTTGTCGTCCCATTGGGTAATGAGGCATATACCAAATAATTGAACTCGTCGTCTGGTGAAACTGAGATGTTGGTAATTTTACCGATCAAAGCGCCATATTCCTGAAAGGGATAATTATCCAATTTGATCAACACCTTTTGATCCACACTGACTTTTCCTGCATTCTGGGGGGATATTTTCATTGCACCCAATAGTTCCGATGTGTTTTCCGGCAGTACGGTGAAGACCAACTCACCGGAGTTGACCTGTTGGTTGGCGCCCCAGATTTTCTGGAAACTGACCACCCCACTGATAGATGATTTTATCAAATAGGTATATTCCCAATCCCTCAAGCTGCGCTTTAAACTCTGGTAGGATTGTATCAGGTTTTTAAGTGCGCGGGCTTCCTGTTCTTCCTTATTGATGCCGGTATTCCGAACGGTCTGATTGGCAGTGCTAAGCGCTTCATGTAATTGTGAAATGGATATGGCCATTTGATTGACCTGTTCTTCCATCTGAAGGTATTCCATCTCCCTGGACTCAAAATCCTTGTCTGCGATAATGCCATCCAAGTGTAAGCCTTTATTCCTCTCATAATCAATTTTGGCCAGGTTTAGCCTACGGTCCAGCAAGTCTTTTTGCGCAGTCTGGCTTTGTATCCTTTTTTTAATTTCTTCGATAGAGATCCTGTTTCCTTCCAATTGTCCCTCATAGGGCTGTAATTCACTCAACAGCCTATACTCCATGTAACTCCTTTCGAATTCCAAAAATGGAAGACCAATTTCTCCGAGAACCAGATCAGACAGTGATTCAATAGGAAAAGAATAACCATATTCCTTGGCAAAGGCCTCGTTTTCCAAGGTGGCTTTTAGAAAAAGAACATCCTCGAGTTTTGCCGTACTCTTAATTCCTGCCAAAGGCTGTCCAATGCCGACCTTCTCCCCATTTTTTACAAACAATGTCTCTATCTGTCCTGAAATTAGGGCGGCTATCCGCTCTGTAGGATCTGTGGTGGTCACCAATACCTTTGCCTCCACAAAGTCAGGATACCTGATCAGAAAGGATAATCCAAGAACCAGTGAGATAAGGATAAACACCAGGGTAATACCCCATCGTATCAGCCAAGCCGGTGGTCTGGATATGATCTCCTGTACTTCTTCGGAACGAAGGTGAAGGTTGCCGCTATGTATAGGCTCTGATGGCATGTTCAGCTTCCGTTTATCTTTTCAAGTTCGAGTTGGTTTTTTACCAGATCAAAATAGACACCTTTGGAATAAAGCAATTCCACATGGGTACCCTGCTCCACGATCTTTCCCTGATCAATGACGACAATTTGGTCGGCATTTCTGACGGTACTCAGCCTATGGGCAATGATAAATACAGTTTTCCCCTCCATAAACCGATGGAGATTCTCCATGACTTCCCGTTCATTCCTGGCATCAAGGGCCGAGGTTGCTTCATCAAAAAACAAAATATCAGGATTTTTATAGACTGCTCTGGCAATAAACAACCGTTGCTTTTGTCCCGTGCTCATGCCGATGCCCTCATTGCCTATTTTGGTATTGAAGCCCACAGGAAGGGACTGGATAAAATTGAGGATATTGGCGATGCGGGACGCTTCTATCAACCGTTCCTGATCAATATGATCCTGTCCTACGGCAATATTGGCAGCAATGGTATCATTGAACACATAGCCTTCCTGCATCACCACGCCGCATTGGTCCCGCCAACTTTTGGCACTGATTGTTTTGAGATGATGCTTCCCATATAGGATTTCCCCTGCTGTGGGGTCGTAAAACTTCAACAACAATTTCATCAATGTGGTCTTGCCACTTCCACTGGCACCCACTACTGCGGTGACTTTTTGGGGCTGAATGCTTAAATTTATTCCGGTCAATACAGGGTCTTCTGCTCCTACATACCGGAAGGAAAGGTCTTTAGCCACCAATTCGCCGCCGGCCTGTAGTGTTCTGACAAATTGCTTTTCGGCACTTTCCTCATCTTCCTTGTCATGGATTTCATTGAGCCGTTCCAGACTGATGGCCGCATCCTGGTAAGACCTGACAAAACCAACCAATTCGGAAATCGGGCCGTTGAGCTGCCCGATGATGTATTGGAGGGCAAGCATCATTCCAAGGGTGAGGTTGCCTTCAATGACCAGCACAGCGGAAGTAAAGGTGATGAAGATATTTTTGAGCTCATTGATGACGGAAGAGCCTACTTGCTGTGCCTGTTCCAGGGATAGTGACTGAATGGAAACGTGGAAAAGTCGGGCCTGTACAAATTCCCAGCTCCATCGCTTTTGTTTTTCGGCATTGTGCATTTTTATTTCCTGCATGCCGTTGATCAGCTCGATCACCGTACTCTGTTCCTGGCTCATCTGGGCAAAGCGCTTGTAGTCCAGTTCCCTGCGCCGCTTCATAAAAAACAACACCCAGACAATGTAAAGCACACTTCCTCCAAGAAAAATAAGGAAAATCGTAAGGCTGTAATAAATCAGCACAGCACCAAAAACGATCAGATTGAAAAAAGAAAAGAGGGTACTGAGCGTGGTGCCGGTAAGCAAGTTTTCTATCCTGCGGTGGTCACCGATGCGCTGCATGATATCCCCAGTCATCCGGGTATCGAAATAGGAAATGGGCAGGTTCATCAGTTTGATAAAAAAGTCAGATACCAAGGAAATATTGATCCGGGTAGTCAGGTGAAGCAATATCCAACTGCGGAGCACTTCCACACTCATTCTTCCCAAAAACAGCATGATCTGGGCAATTAAGACCAGATAAATAAAACCGATGTCCTGATTCTGGATCCCCACATCCACAATACTCTGTGTAAGAAAAGGGAAAATCAACTGCAACAGACTCCCCACCAAAAGCCCGATACAAAGCTGGACGATCAGGTTTTTGTAGTTGAACAGATATTTGAACAGGAAGCTTAAAGAACGTCTCTCTTTGTCTTCCCATTTCATTTTCCTGAAGGCAGGCGTAGGTTCGAGCAAGAGGGTGATTCCTTCTTTGGTATTTTCATCGGCATTGTTGCCGATCCACCTGGAGATAAATTCTTCTTTTGAATACCGGATCAAACCATAGGCAGGATCTGAAATATAGACTATGTCTTTTCTAATCCGATATACAATCACAAAGTGCTGCTTGTCCCAGTGGACAATCAGTGGCAAAGGCGAATCCCTGAGTTTTTCATAATTCAGCTTGGCCCCTATGGTCTTAAACCCTATGGCCTCTGCAGCATCACTTAACTTCAGCAAGCTGCTACCTTCCCTAGTCGTTTCCGAGATTTCCCGGATTTCCTTTAAAGATATCAGCTTGCCATAGTGCTTGGCAATTATCCGTAGGCAGGTTGGGCCACAGTCTTTGGAGTCGGGTTGTTTGTAGAAAGGGAAAGATTTCAACTGAAAAAAGGGATTTAATAATTCAAAAACTTCAAATGTATGTATTTCAGAGGGAAAGTATTATTTTCTATTTTATTTCAATTTCACAATTCCTATAATTGGATTTTGTTCTTCGATTGATTTATCTTCAAATTCTTTCTTTTTGATATAGTAAAACAGGTCTTGCTTTAAATCTAAAGGTCTTAAAAACACCGGATCACCCTCCTCATCAATCAATCCCTCACTGAGGTTATATCCGGTTTGATTTTTCTTATCATATAAAAACATAAACCATTTCCAATCCTGAGCATATTCCAACACATAATAAGAGGAACTATTTATAATATTGTACAACAAAAGTGTTTGGTATTCCCGATCATCGAGTGATTGTGGTCTCTCAAAATTGAATCTTACAGCAGGTTTCAAAATTTTATCTTTTATTTGATATAAAGTATCCCGAATCATGTTTTCAGGCGTAAGGACTGGCATAAACATAAATAAACCATCCTCAATATCCGACAACCAAAATCTGTAATTATATCCCCCAATGCGTATTTGATCTAATACTATCGTCCTAAAAGGAATTGTATCTGAAATTTCGAAAGCATTATCCAGCTTGTAAATATTGGTCTCATTGGTAATATCATCTCCTAACTTCTTTCCTATCTCCTCTGAAACTATCCATAGGCTACCATCCAAAATTTTCAAATATCCAATGGGATACTCTAACTTTTTTTCCTCTATCAACTCAAAGTCCGGTCCATAAATCAAAAGCTTATTGTATCCTGAAACATAAATACGTCCTGTGACTTCATCAATATCCATAGAATTAACTCTTTTATATTCACCCGGGCCCTCACCTTGCTTACCTAAGAATTGGATAAAATTCCCTTCTAGATCAAAAATTGAAATCCTAGAATCCGTGACTAATAACCTGTTCTGATGTAATTTTACGTTATAAATATATCCAAGAAAAACTCCATTTTTTGTCTCTAATTGTATCTTTAGATCTGTAATTGCCATTTCAGACAAAATAAGGGGATCGTCGGTTTTGTTGGGAATGGTTATTGAGAACAAGTCAGTATTCTGGTATTCGCTACATCCCAAGATTAAAAAAGTTAGAATCATAAAAAATTTATGTATTTGGATTTTCTTTTTATTTAGCATAGGTTCATTGGTTTTAAATAAAGGAGTACCAAAAAAGGTACTCCTTCAAAGTAATACAAACAATATCAATTATATTTTAATTCGCTGGAACACAACCACCTCCCACTGGACATACCCCTGTTGGATCCCAGTTACAATCCCATACAGTTATTGGATCATCATTACCACAGGTGCATATCCATTTACAATTCGTAGACCCATCATACCCCCCAGTAATCTTCTTCATCTGACTTCTTCCCAATACTTCATCGGAAGTAAGTCTCAGCATTTCTAAACTTAACTTTTTCATTTTTTTTGAATTTATTGAATGATAGATTCCCCGGACATTTGGGTCACCCGAAGCCTGTGACCATTCATCGCGACTGAATATTTTTTGCCTGTATTGGCTGTATCTATTCCAGAATATATTTTAAATCCTCCACAGCATAAGCTTTGGGCAATTCATGCCCATTGATGAAAATGGTGGGCGTATGGGTAATATTCTCCACCTCGCTCCAGGAAAGCATGGACTGAATGTTGGCTTCCTGTGCTTTCAGTTCCCCGTTCATAGGATACTTTGCAGCAAATGCCGCATAATCCTTCTTTTCTGCTAGATACCAATCGTCTAGAGCCTTCTTGATTACTTCAGGATTGTCTTTTGCCGCTATGGCCATTATATGCCTGACTGTTTTCAGCTTAAGCTCATCCCCTCCTCCCGGTACGAATATGATCTGAAGGTCAATATTCCCTGTCTCATATAGTTCCTCCAATACCGGATGTGTCTTGGCACATGGCCCACAATAGGGATTGCAAACTTTGAGCACTTGGAATTTGGGGGATTGCCCTTTCATTAATATACCTAATCCTTCCGGGCTATGGGATAGTTTTCTGGAACCGGACAGCAAATAATCGAATACTTCACGGTTCGACATAAACCTGACAAGTTTGCTTTTTTGTTTTTGAAGGTCTTTTTTCGCCAACAAATAAGGCTTCAAACTAATCCAAACTAAAACAGTTCCTGTAAAGAGCAGTGAAAATAAGATTACTTCCTGAAAGACTATGGGCATAAGGTTTATCAATAGCAACTGCGTGATCAGAATTTCCAGTACCAATACTGCCGAAACCAATAGACATAGCACACACCATTTTTTTATTTTTGCCCACTGGTAATAGATGGAAATAGGAACGATGGCAATCGCTGCCAAGCTTAAATAGGCTAAAAATTGCAACCCTGTACCTGAGAATGAAGTCATTGGTAAAAGAAGAGTACCTGATAAAAAATATGCAAAGGCTATAATGCTTAAACTGATACCTCCACCCAAAGAAAAGGAATCGGTAACAGCATTACAATCAATGTTTTTCCCTCCGGTACAAAACTCTTTGATGGCTGAATTGTCTTTGTCCACCTCAGACCATAGCAAAATGGATGAAATCATCAACCCTGCTGATTTCAAGACGAAAAGTGACAGCGCTCCAATCGAATGGGGCAAATCACCTGAAAGTCTGGAAAAAATTCCTGTCAATCAAACTATTCCAGTAATACCAAAAAGGATCAATAAAGACCGAAAAATCAAGTTTTCTTTCCTCCTAGTACTATAGCCCGGTTCTAAGGCGTTTTCTGATTTCTCCAGAAGTAGGGTAATCCCCGTCCACTTATTTACAAACTCATTTTTTGAAAGGATTTTATTCTTGCCTTCAACATCCGTGTGCTCTACAAATTCCGTCGTAATACCGGATATACAACTGAAATAGGGATACTTGTCCCCTTGAAGCTGAACGATGCAGGGCAGTGGAATCTGATCAAGCTTCTCCTCTGTAATCTGAACGGCAAGACTTTCGATCTTGTATTTGGCCAATGTATCCGAAATGGAAAGTAAACTCTCAGGCTCCGGATGGGAATCTAAAAATGTCTTTGAGATAATCATTTGTAAAAGGAATATCCAGCAAGTGTATGATTCTCTTCAAAATCAAATATGAATTCTCCATAAAAACATTGGTTAAAAAACGAGCTTACTTAAAATAAATCTGTTGTAAAAGATTACAAGAACAATTGAACTTAAAAATTTGTTTTTATAATTCCAAAAACCAATTGTCTTTCAGTATATTTTTTATCAAATAATTGTATTATTCAAAGATAAGAAAACAATACAATATTCTAAAATAATCTTTTACCCCCCCCTTTATCAAACTGATTTATAAGTTAAACTTAGATCTACAGAATTTTGAACTTTTTTTGTAGTTTTTTAAAAAATTTTTGAGTGCAATTTTAAAGACAGGAGTAATCTTATCTATTTATTTATTACTGCATCATCCATCCGAAGAACAAACACTTTCTATCAGTGCTTAGGATCTTATTGAGATCCTATCTTTTTCCTATTCCTAGGGTCAAGGAATTCCTCAACAGGATCCACCACCACCACTGTATCCATGGTGAAAGTGATATTTGAAAAGTCCGTTTTGGTTTCAGTTTTATTCCCGCCACAGGCAAACAATAGAACGGAAAGGAGGATTATTAAATGGTTTTTCATAAACGAATAATTTGATTATCAATATAATTACTAAGGGCTTAATTTACAAAAGTTAATGTGATATTTAGTTCGAAAAGTCATGTCATGGCATGAGTTAAAAAAAAGTGTGGGCTATGGATATTGTGGAACATAATTTTATGAAGATGTAGAATACCTTTCCAATGATAGTAAAAACTCCCCAAGGCCCATAGCTTTTATATTTGAATCCAAAGGATAGTTATCCTGTATCCTTGACAGCAAAATTCCATTTTCTGCTTTAGTGTCTTCCATGCTGATCCTAAAGCCTTTGCTGATTTTTGGAGATAAGGTGTTTTTGATTTCGATGGCATATTTTACTTTTCCGGACCTGATCAATAACAAGTCACATTCCGCACCCTGATGCGTACGGTAGAAATAATATTCGTATTCATCTCCCAGCACATTACAAATCTGTTCTATCACAAATCCTTCCCAAGAATTACCGACCAAAAGTTGGTTAATGAGGTCTTCATAACTGTCTATTCCCGTAAGGCTGTGCAAAATGCCGGAGTCCCGGATATAAACCTTTGGAGAAGCGACAAGACGCTTTTTCACATTGGGAAAGTAAGGTTGTAGCAGTCTGACCATAAATGAACCGTGCAAAAATTCCAGGTATTTATTGACTGTTGGCCTGGAAATCCCAAGCGCTTTTGCAAAGTTTTCCGAAACAAGCAATCCGCCCTGGGCATGGGCCAACATTCTCCAAAACCGCTCCACCAAATAAGGGTCAGTATTTAAACCCAAAAGGCCAAGATCCCTTTCAATATAGGTCTTGATAAAGTTTTCCCGCCACAACCTACTTGACCTTTCTGAGGCTGCCAAGAATGAAAGCGGAAAACCTCCTCGAATCCATAATCGGTCCATGTCATCATATTCCAACTCTCCGAAATGAAATGGAGTTAATTCCAAATACCCGATTCTTCCCGCCAAGGAATCTGCAGATTTGCGGATTAACTCCGGGGAAGCAGAACCTAAAATGATAAATCTTCCCGGTTCTCTTTTTTCGTCAATCAGACTCCTGAGTTCAGCAAACAATTCCGGCATCATTTGGATTTCGTCCAGAATGACGGTTTTTTCCTCATGGGCTTTAAGAAAAAGTTCGGGGTCAGAAAGTTTGGCCCGGTCACTGGACTTTTCCAGATCTAGATATATTCTTTCTTTTTCTAAAGTAAGATTTTGGACCAAGGTAGTCTTACCGACCTGTCTCGGCCCAACTATCCCCACAGCAGGAAATAAATCCAGATATTCCTGCAATAGAGTCCATATGTAGCGATTTTTCACCATGAAAAATGAAAGTTTGAGTTACGATTTTCATGGTAAATATAGGTTTAAAAATTTTGAAATAAAAGTTTTTATACATGAAAAATGAAAGTTTGAGTTACGTTTTTCATGGTAAAATAAAAAAGGAATTGGAATGACAACTGGAATCAGTTTGATTATTTCAATTTGACTATCCCTATTTCAGGGTTTTGCTCTTCCTTTGAAGAATTTGTAAACCCAATTGATTTGACATAATAAAAGGTATCACTTCTGGCATCCAATAGATTAAGAACTATAGTATCACCTTCATCATCAAGTGGTCCCCCTTTAAAATTATGGGCCTTTGAAGTTTTTCTGTTGTAGAGGAAAAAATAAATATCATTTCCATCCTTATAATAGTGGGAACCCAAATAGTTGGCAGTCAAAAAAATGTTGGCAATGTTATATCTTTTATTTGCCCGTTCATCTAAATGGGGTTCTGCAAAACGTAATTTAGCATAAGGAATTATCCTATTTTTATCTAATTGAAAAACGGTATCTCTTAAAAAGCGCTCATTTGTGGCCACAGGTGCATAAATAAAAGAATTGTATCCATCCGTACTGATGAATTTATTATATCCCAACAAACTCGCTTGCCTGTCTTTTCTCACGACTTTTCTAAGATTATAATACCTATTTGGCCATACCTCAAATAGATCTTTGAAATTCATATCGAGAGAAGGTCCCCATATTTAATTAAATTTTCTTTAAAATATTTTCCGACTAGGCTCAAAGCTATTCATGAATTCCAAAAGAAGGCTGAATAAAAAGCAACAGCCTCTTCAGGTTTTTTGTCACAATTCACACTTAGGAATCAATCAAAAGCCATCCTCACAAAACCAAGCTCATCGTCCACATTGACATAATACCAGATTTTGCCGTCTTTGACAAAGGCAAAAGTAGGCACACTGCCCAAGTGGCTTAAATCTGATTCACCTAGAAGATTGAAATCTTCATCCAAAATGCTTTTTCATAAAAGACAGAATTGATGATCAATGAGACACCAGGGAATTTAATTTTAAATAATGAAATTTGTAAAAAAGTGAATATTGATGGCTTGAACAAAGTTAATTTAATTCAAAGTCCATCCTCACAAAACCCAGTTCGTCATCCACGTTCACATAATGCCAAATCTTGCCATCTTTGACAAAAACAGAATTAGGTATTTGCGTCAATTGGGAAACCAATGATTCTCCTATCAGATTAAATTCTTCGTCAAAAATACTTATAAAGACCTTGGAAATCGGTTTTTGTTCGGGACTCTCAGGACTTGGTTCTTCAGTGATTTCACCAGGGATGGTCTCATAGGAGAATCTGTAAAATCTTTTTGTCATTTCATCCCACACCGGTGCCTGAAAATTAATTTCAGAATTTATTTCTGCCATGACTTCTTTAAAACGCTTTTCTGAATCCACTTCTTTGGGGTAACCGCCTTTTTTAGCTGCTGCTGTGAGCTGTGGGGTATAATTTACCTGATAAACACTGTCCTTTTTCATATCTAAAACAAAAAAAGGTGCATAGGCGGAATTGGAAAAGATAATCTTATCCCCAATTCTATTAAGTGATTTATCAGTAGTAGAAATCATCATCATTTGGTCTGATTTGAGGGTCACTGAATAATCTATCAACCCATCGATTCCAGGGAGCGGGTACTTTTTGATCTCCATATCCCCAAAATTTACCTTAGCAAAGGGAAAGATTATCATTCGTCCAGTTCCCGAGCAATCCATAAATCACATTTCCTTCGTCAGTAATGATAGACTTTCGGTTGAAACTCTCCCCATCTTCCAAACTATCCCCTTCAAATTTATCTTTATCCAATTTATAACTTCTTAACTTTTTGCCATTTAAATCAAAAAGTCCCATACCCTGAAAGTTGGCCATCAGAATATGGTCATTGTCTAACATATTCATCCAAGCAACATAGGAACCTACCCCATCAGGACCTTCTTTTTCATACTTAATTTTTTCCTCCAAACGGAGTTCATTGATATTGACTTTGTCCAAAGTGGATTCATCCATATTCCATAGGTAAAGAAAATCTTTGTCAGCAGTCATTGTACTTGACCAAAGTCCATATTTCAGGTTTATAATTTCATTACCAGGATCTACCACCACTGTGTCTATGGTGAAGGTGATGTTTGAAAAGTCCGTTTTGGTATCAGTTTCAATTCCGCCACAGGCGAACAAAAGAACTGAGAGGAGGAGTATTATGTAGTTTTTCATAAAGAACAATTTGATTACCAATATAATCACTATAAGTTTAATTTGGAAAAAATCAATGTCAAACAAATGGATTGACATTAAAATTTAAATATTTTAATGTGAGATAGTATTTCTAACCTTTCTGTTGAGGTTAGTTTTGGTCACTGGCATTAAAAAACGTAAAATTTGATGTCAATTATTCAGCCATGACTTCTAATCATGGTATGAATCCTTTGTGTTGTCCGAAGGATGCTCCTTCGGGATGCTGGGTATGAATTTTCGACTTTAGTTAAGTGAGCCAGAGGCTCAGAACTCAGGAATCCGAAGGTACAACCTTCGGATAACCATTATTGCCCAAAATCCTGTACAATTTCAGGTTCATTACTAACCTTGCCTTGACTCAAAGTCATGGCAGGAGTGATAAACGGACAAAGCCCATTTCATCCTCCATATTTTCAAATATCCAGATTTTGTCTTCTTTGACGAAGTGGTAGCGGGGAATTTTCCTATACCCTTCAACCTTGGTCTCTGCCAAAACATT
>NZ_JABFHF010000037.1 GCF_015476655.1 Aquiflexum lacus | reverse complement strand
ATATTTAATAATATAATTCAATCACAAAACGGTCAACACTAATCAGGGATGCACAGTTTTAAGGTAGAGGGTAGATTTTAGATTTGGGGATGAGGCGAGAGACGAGGGCCTGTTCCAAGGATCGGGGAGTCAAGAAACAAGAGCCAAGAGCCAAGAGCCAAGAAACAAGAAACAAGAGCCAAGAAACAAAGCCTGTCCCGAGTATTGGGGAGCCAAGAGCCAAGAAACAAAGCCTGTCCCGAGTATCGGGGAGCCAAGAGGGAATAAGGGTGAAAGCCTGTTTCGAAGTGTTTAGGGGGAGAAAAGTAGGATATAAGATCGAGGATTTTGTTTGGCTAAAGCCGGGGAATATTAGGCTTTTTTTTCCTCCTGCTAAAGCAGATGGCAATTGATTGGAAGGCTGATTATTTATTCCTCTGCCTTCGCTTATAATCCCGGAGGCCTGCCTGTCCGGTAGGCAGGGATTGAATCCCTTTAGGGTATTTGCTCCCTGTGGAATCCGGTGGTTTAAAGAAAGAGACAAGATGGGGCTGTAACCCTGAAAGGGTTTAATTTGGGTAGTAGAAATAGGGACGAAGTGTAAAATAGGAGGGTATCATATTCGAAAAGACACGGAACAAAGAAAAATGACTGAAAAACATCAATTAAAATCAATTGCTTTGATACCGGCGCGGTATGCGTCCACGAGGTTTCCGGCGAAATTGGTGCAGGACCTGTCTGGACTTTCGGTGATTCAACGGACTTATTTGAGTACTGTTGAAACCGGGGTTTTTGATCAAGTTGTAGTGGTTACTGACCATGAAGCCATTGCCGAACAAATAAAAGCTGTGGGTGGAGAAGTTTTTTTCAGTACCAAAGCTTATGAAAGTGGTTCAGATCGTATAGCTGAAGCTGCCCAACACTTAGAAGCTGATATTTTTGTGAATGTTCAGGGGGATGAGCCCTTTCAGGACAAGGATTCTTTGGAAAATCTTAATGCAGTTTTTACAGACCCTGAGGTTCGGGTTGCGTCGATGATGTTTGCCATTACAGCAGCGGAAGCTCAAAACCCCAATGCTGTTAAGGTGGTTTTAGACAAGGATAATTTTGCCCTGTATTTCAGCAGAAGTCCTATTCCGTATATCCGGGAAAAAGGCGAGGAAATCCCTTATTGGAAACATGTGGGTGTTTATGCCTACCGAAAGTCTATCCTGCTCGAGTTTACCCAATGGCCCAAATCTTTTTTGGAGCAAACAGAAATGTTGGAACAACTGCGCTTGCTCGAAAACGGGATCCGAATCAAGATGGTACCCACAGCTCATCAGGCTATTGCGATTGATACCAAGGAGGATTTGGAGAAGGCTGTGAGGTGGATGGAGGAAGGTAGGTAGGGGAGAAGCGAGAGGTTAGTAGTAAGAAACAAGAAGCAAGAAACAAGAGACAAGAGGGGGTAGGATAAAGATAGGGGAGATGCGAGAGGTTAGAAGCAAGAAACAAGAGACAAGGGGGGGTAGGATGAAGGTAGAGGGTAGACCTGCCTGCCGCAGGCAGGTTTTAGATTTGGGGATAAAGGATGAGGGATGAAGGTAGCGAAGGCGTCATTGCGAGTCTCCAATATTTTATAAATGTTCAGAAAAGGAATTACATCTTGTTTTAGTCCCTATCAATAGGAATCAGCCCATTTAGTAATACATGCAAAATACCAACAGCCAAAACAGAAAAGTAGGATATCAGGTTGGCGATAATGTTTGGCTAAAGCCGGGGATATTAGGCCTTTTTTTTCCTCCCGCTAAAGCGGTAGGCAATTGATTGGAAGCTAATCATTAATTCCTCTGCCTTCAATTGTGATCGGAAAATCAAGGGTGTTAGAAGGACTCAGGAGTCGCGAAGCCGGAGTCTTCGGACAACGGGGGCAAAAGAAAACCCTTGGGGAGAGTGACTCTCCAAGGGTTTTTTTGTGTGAGTATGAAAGAAGAAATATTGGTTATTAGGACTTCTTCTTTTCCGCTTGCTTGGCTTTTTTTTCAGCCCTTTTTTCTTTCAGGTTTTTTTCAGGCTTTTTCTTTTCAGCCTTTTTGACGGTTTTTTCTTTTGACATGATTTCCAAAATTTTAGAAAAGGTAGGATTTAAAAATCAAATCCACAATGGTTAGGTCAAGGATTTTTTTACTTGAAATTTAGGATAATTTTATTTCTTGGAAGATACGCGTTGGGATCCGCCATGGTGATTAAGATGTACAGAGTACTAAGTACAAAGTACAATGATATAAAGTTTGATCCGAAGGGTTTGGGGAAGAATCAAGTACAGTGAGACAAAGCCTGCTGCGAGGTATTTCGGGGAGACAGCCTCATTGGCTAAGAAAGCGCTTCTCCTATTTTTCAATAAACCTGAATTTTTAGATCATTGTTGGATGAGGATTCTTTTTGAAATGATGTTTTATTTGAATCGGACAAGCTGAAAGTTTGGCCAAAATCAGCGTTTTTTTCTTCAAGTAGGTGGTTCACTTTAAAGGAAAGATCCTGAATGATGTTTCTTAAGTTGATATATGTATTGATGGTGGCTTGAAATCCTTCTTTTCCAGAGCTTTCGACATATTCAATATTTTCATCCAAAGCATCTAGGTGACTGTTATCGTGAAGGTAAAACCATGTTTTGATCAAGGAATCATTTTTGGTTTGGTACACCTTTTTTTTCAGTGAAAACAGGAGGTTTAAGATTTCTTTTTGAAGAGGTTTATCAACCGAAGTAAGGTGTTGTAGTTCTTCCGGACTTTTTGGTGATTTTATTGAAACGGGTATTTCCGCGAAATTTTTCCTCCTTTGAATTTCTGCCGGCGTGATAAATCCAATATTATTTTCTTTGGCTTTGAAAGGAAGTTCTTTTAAAAAATCCAGTAGGGTGGTATCTTTTGATTGGTCATTGATAATGGCATTGTAGTCGATAAACAAGGTCACAATATTCTCCTCCTCAGGCAAATCATTGATCCATGTCATCAGCATTTCAGCAGTCATTGGTTCTTTGTTGGAGCTATTATTTTTTGGGTTCAGAATGGCTTCGCCTATTTTTTTGTTTCCGAATAGCAGTTTTACCTTGGGTTTTTCCGGGAATTGGAAAGCTGTATTCGGATGGGGCAGAGACACAAACACCTCAGCGGTATTGTTTAACAAAACTTTATATCCCAAATCTGATAAAATAGCACTTAAAAACTGATTACAATACAACCCCTGATTCATAAATGAACGGGGTATCTGACCAAATAAATTGAATATTTTCTTTTTTTGATTTTCAATCTGAAGCATCAAATCCTCATCCGAAAATTCTGCTGCCAAAGCATGGGAGTATGTTTCCCCTAAAAATTCCACATTACCTATCTGATTCATCATTTTTAGATTTTTGATCAAATCCGGTGTAAAGGCTTCAAAAAGGTCAAGCGTACATCCTGTAAAGGAGAAACTTATTTTGAACTGCAAAGCAGGATTCTTAAATATATCGAGTAGGACTTTGTTGACAGGAATAAACTGTTTGTTGGCTGTAGTGGTCAGCGAGGATTTATTGGATTCTTCACTGAAATAGGAATTTTTACCACCGATTTCATAGAATCTATAATTCTTCAACCTTACCGGTTGGTGGGTATGGAATATCAAACAGATTTGCTTCATCTCTTTCTATTGTTTTGGTTAGCGTTCTATTTTTTATCAAACCTTTTGCTGAAACTCACAGACTAAGGATTTAATATTAATTTTAAACATTAAATAAAAAAATATAATAATACAAAGGCAAAAGAGAAATTTGATAGATATTCAAATGTAAAATATTGATTACGGTACTACAATGATTTTGGTCATGTTTTTGGAATTTAATATTGGGGAGGGGTAAAAAGTATAGAGACAGGAGACAGGAGACAGGAGACAAGAAACAAAGCTTGTCCCGAAGAATTTCGGGGAGACAAGAACCAAGAATCAAGAACCAAGAGACAAGAAACAAGAGACAGGAAGCGGGAACTGAGAGTTGAGACCTTTGGGGTTTTTAAAACCCCGAAGGTCTTTGGTGAGGAAAGAGGGGAGGCAAAGCCTGCCCAGAGTATCGGGGAACCAAGAAACAAGAGCAAGGCACTAACGGGGAGGGGTGATGAGGAGGTTTAGCGTTACAAACGCCTTACTCAGTGTCACGAAGCTACAAGCTTCGGACAACTGGAATAGCGGGAAGCGTTACAAACGCTTTACACAGGGTCGCGAAGCTACAAGCTTCGGACAACAGAAAAGGCTTCGGACAACGGAGTTTGGATGGGAGTGGACACTCACAATGCGATAGGAGGCTTCGGATAACGGAAACTTACTTTACCGCCTCGACTACACGGGCAAGTTTCTTCTGCACTTCTCTGGCTAGAGGTTCGATCATTGGATTGCCTAAGCTTGCCATGGCGGCGATGGGGTCAACAGCTGAAATTTCAATGTCACCGTTTTCCAACTCCCTCAGGCTGACATTGCAGGGTAGGAGGGCACTCATATTGGGGTCAATGCTCAATACTTTGTCTGCATAATTTGGGTTGCAGGCACCTAAGATCAAAAATGGCTTGTAATCCTTGTCCAGTTTCTTTTTCATCGTGGCCTGAATATCGATTTCGGTCAATACTCCGAATCCTTCTGTTTTCAGGGCCTCTGTGACCTTTTCTTTAGCAACAAGGAATTCCTGCGGTGAAATGGTTTTAGTGATATGGTATTTCATGGGATAAATTGGTTTAATTAGATCCACAAGTTAGTTATAAATTAAAATTAAAGAAGTGATAATTGTTACGGAAAGAAGGTTTGGTTGAGTTGTTTTTACTCAATTGAAACAAGCTGTCCAAAAAAGGAAAAGCCATAATGATAGAATTTAAAAAAAATAACCTAGCCATGAAATCTATTTTAGCCTTTTGTTTTCTGATTATGCTGTTATGCAGCTGCAATCAAAGTTTGGATACCATAGACCCTAACATCAATGAAGCTATCCGGATCTTTCCATCGAATACCTGAAATCTGCCGAATTGGCCTGGAGTTGGGCGCAGTCCAACCCTGAGGTATACTATAGGCAAGACGACATGAACAAAGTATTTCAACCTGAAGTCCAAACCGGGGCCTATGGGGACAATTCGGTTGCTGATGAAAAAATATGGGCTGCTTCCGAACTCTATATCAGCACACAGAATGTGGATTACCTGCAATATATCTCTAATCCTGAGTCTTTTAATCTCCCCTCTTGGAACAGAGTAGATTGGTTGGGATATTATTCCTTGTTGAGGTTCAGTTCTGAATTGCCCAATTTGCCTGAAAACCTGATTTCAAGCATAAAAAGCATTTTGATAGAAACAGCCAATAGCTATGTGGAATCTGCCAATGCTTCTTATTACTATTCAGTGATGGGTCAATCCGCCAAGGATTTTGTATGGGGGAGTAATTCCGTTGCTTCCAATCAGGGAATAGCATTGATTCAGGCTTATATCCTCACTGAGGACAGCAAATACCTGCAACATGCTTTGGGAAATCTGGATTATATTTTGGGTAAAAATGCCACGGGTTACAGTTTTGTGACCGGATTTGGTTATAAAACCCCAAAAAGCCCTCATCACAGGTTGGCAGAAGCTGAACCCGAAAAGGAGCCTCTACCGGGCTTTATGGTAGGTGGACCTAATCCCGGCCAACAGGATGGTTGTAATTACACCAGCAAAATCCCTGATGAGTCCTTTGTGGATGAAGCCTGTTCCTACGCTTCCAATGAAATCGCGATCAACTGGAATGCTCCTTTTGCCTATTTGGTGAATGCTTTGGAGGTTTTGAAGGTAGAGGGTAGATTTTAGATTTAAGATTTAAGATTTTAGATTTGGGGTTTGTGAAAAGATGAGGGATGAAGGTAGAAAAGGGAAGAAGCCTGCCTGCCGGCAGGGATGAAGGAATGACAGGGGCGTCATTGCGAGGAGCACTTGGGAAACTTTGATAATTTGAATAGCCCTTCGTGCGACGTGGCAATCTCTTTGGGGATGAAGGATGAAAAAACCTAGATTTTAAGGATGAAGGATGAAGGAGGAGGGGTGAAGCTGAAGAAGTGAGATCCGAGAGGCGAGAATCAAGAAACAATAATCAAGAAGCGAGAACCGAGAGGCGAGAGGCGAGAATCAAGAAACAAGAAACAAGAATTGAAATCAAGTCGTCAATATCAATGAGCTTTCGAGTTTGTGCCAATTCAAGGGATTTAGATTTCTTCCGCCATGGTGGACAGGATTTTAGGTTCTAAATGACAAGGAAAGGTTAAATTCCAGTAGTGATCCAACAAAACAAGGACAGCTATTAAAAATGGCCTATCCTTGTCACCTCGAGTTTCCAACATTTTGAAAATGTTCAGAATTCAAAATGACAAACTAGAAGCCCTTTTCTTGATTAATCTAAGAAAAGTATTCAAGTCCTTAAAAAAAGTCTACCCATCATGCCTCTTGGGTAAATCGGGATTGATGAAGGTGAAGCCTTGGGTGTCGGAACCTTCAAAAAAATCCACTTGCATGCCCATCAGAAACATGTAGTGTTTTTTTTCAATCAACACGGGGATGTCTTCAATGACAAATTGTTGATCGCCTTCCTTGGGTTTGTCAAAGCCCAACAAATAGGACATGCCGCCACAACCACCGCCTTTTACACCCACTCTTAATGCATAATCTTTGGGAATATTTTTGTTGGCAATGATGTTTTTGATTTCTGCTTGTGCTTTGGGCGTGATTTTTATGGGTGACAGCATGGTTTTTAAATCCATTTTCGCGTTAGGAAGTTCAATTCTTCAAAAAAAAATGGTTTTCCGACTTTATACAATTAGCCTCTGCTTTTCCAAAAGAAAAAAACGCAACTGGTAAGATTATTGGTAAGGATCTGCTTATCCACAATATCAATTATCAAAAGTTTTATGCCATCATATAATTTCGGATATTCGAAGCAAATTAATTACAGACTATGGAGTATTTAGCAGATTTACTAAAGATTGTTTTACCTGCAGGATTGGTCATTTATGGGATGTACCTTACGATTATGTCTTTTCTTAAAAAAGAAAGAGAGAAAATGATCGTCGACCTCAAGACACAAAATTCACTTACAGTGTTGCCAATCAGGCTTCAGGCCGGGGAGAGGCTTTGCTTATTATTGGAAAGAATTACTCCCAATAACTTGATCAGACGGGTCAATAATCCTGAGTATTCCGCAAGGGACTTGTACAGTCAATTACTTTTGGAAGTCAGAGAGGAGTTCAACCACAACCTTTCACAGCAGGTGTATTTCTCAGATGAAACCTGGGAAGGTGTAAGAAGGGCCATGGAAAGTGTCGTGACCATCGTGAATACCGCCATGCAGGATATGAATGAAAATGCGCGAGGCTTGGACCTTGCCAAGAGAATTTTCCAGATTACGCTGGAGCAAAAAAATGATGCCATTCAAATGGCATTGAAGGAAGTGAAATCTGAAATCAGGATCTATTTTTAAAAATCGCATGGCCTCATTAAGAGAAAAAACAGTGGATTTCTTTGAAAAAGCAAAGATCATGTATCTATCCAAAGCAGAAGATATAGCAGGAGAGGATGGAAAACTCAAAAAGCTTTTGAAGAACGTTGGGGAGCGCTTGAATACTGTTTCGCACAATCCAAAGGTTCAGGCAGCCTTGGAACCTATTTTGGTTTTCAAAAGAATGATTCAAGCGCATCGAAGTGGTCTTTTTAAAGTTTCTTCCAAAACGTTGGGTCTGATTGTATTGGGATTGCTGTATTTTGTGATGCCCTTTGATATCATTCCGGATTTCCTGCCTTTGATAGGTTTTGCAGATGACCTCTCGGTGTTGATAGCCATTCTCAATTCGGTAAAACATGAAGTGGATGCCTTTTTGGATTGGGAAAAAACCAAGGGAGGTATAGAATAATTTTTTGGTTTGAATGATTTAACCGTACTTTATCCCTTATGAAAAAAATAGCATTTCTTGCCGGTACATCAGGTTTGATAGGTATGCAGCTTTTGCACCAACTGATTCAGGATGAATCTTACGATAGCATTATATCTATTGGCCGTCGTAAACTTGCCCTGAAGCATGCCAAATTGGTACAGGTTGAAGGGGATTTCAGTAAAATTAGAAAGTGGAATCTTGAAGACAAGTTGCGTGAGGAAGACCTTGGAGGTATTAATTTTCCTTTGATCGATGCCCTCAAGCAAAAATCTGTGGAAATGCATGCCTTCTGTTCTTTGGGGACCACCATCAAGGCGGCGGGTTCGAAGGATAAGTTCTATGAAATCGACCATGATTACGTCATGAACTATGCTTTATGGGTCAAAGAAATTGGGGTCAGCCGTTTTTTATATGTCAGTGCCATGGGTGCCGATCCTCAGTCATCGGTATTTTACAACAAGGTCAAAGGAGAGGTAGAGGAAGACCTGAAGGTGATTCCTTTTGAATACCTTGGACTTTTTGAACCATCGCTTTTGTTGGGAAACCGTAAGGAATTCAGACTTGGCGAAGAAATAGCCAAGATTGTGACCAAGCCATTGATCTGGCTGAAACTGGCAAAAAAATACAGACCCATTTATGACCATCAGGTGGCCAAAGCCATGATTGGACGTGCCAATAAATCAAATTCTGTAAAAGTGGAAGTGATATCCTCCAAGGAAATGCAAAACTTTTAATCATGATTGCAGTCATTCAAAGGGTTTCGGAGTCTTCGGTAAAAATAGATGGTGTCATCACCGGTCAAATCGGAAATGGATTGATGGTGCTATTGGGTATAGAAGAAGTAGATGGAACTGAAGATATCACATGGTTGAGCAAAAAAACCGTAAACCTGAGGATTTTCCCTGATGAAAATGGCGTGATGAATAAAAGTCTTTTGGAAACAGATGGAGACATCTTGTTAATCTCACAGTTTACACTCCATGCCAGTACCAAAAAAGGCAACCGACCTTCTTATATCAAAGCCGCTAAACCGGAAATTGCCATTCCGCTTTATGAGCATTTCATCAATGCCTTGGAATCAGATCTCGGCAAATCCATCCAAACCGGTGAATTTGGCGCAGACATGAAAGTCTCTTTAGTCAACGACGGTCCCGTTACGATCATTATTGACAGCAGGAATAGGGTGTAGTGTTCAGTTTGCTGTGGGTAGTTTGGAGGGGACATGACAACCTTTGAGGTCTTTTTTTAGACCTCGAAGGTTTTTTGCTTAGGTTGGAGATCAATATATGGGTAGGCAGTATCAGTAATCAGTTTGCAGTTTTACAGGTTACAGTTTGCAATGGGTAGTTTTACAGTATTCAGTTTGCAGGATTCAAAGTTTCTCGGTAGTTTTCTGTGTCTTAAAACTGCTGACTTCCCACTGCGCTTGCCTGCGAACCAATGCTCACTGCTCACTGAATATTGCTTACTGAACAATTCCTACTGATTTTTGAACACTGCCTACTGAAAAATGTCCACACTCTTAAAGATCCAAAACGCTACAGTCAAGCAACTCGGTCAAACTGTTTTTGAGGGCTTGGACTTTGGGTGGGAGGAAGGTCAGCATTGGGCGGTGGTGGGGCAGTCCGGGGCATTGTTGACAGCATTTTTGGATACTTTGCTGGGTAGAACTATGGTCACGCAAGGGTTGATTGAGAGACCTTTTTCTGAAGATTACCAAAAACTGATGAACCTCAAAGGAGAGATCAATTCCTTTAGGGACCTAATCGCAACAGTTTCTCAGCAATACACTTTTCGAAACAAATCCAATATCCAGAATTTTTATTATCAGCAGCGCTTCAATGCCATGGAATCGGAAGATACCGCAACCGTTTTTGATTACTTAAACGAAATTGAGGTTAAAGTCCCTGGAATTTGGGATATGCAAAAAGTACTGGATATCATGCGATTGAATGGATTAAAGGGAAAGTCGCTTATTAAACTTTCCAACGGGGAGACAAGGAGGTTGGCCATTGCCTCGGCGCTTATAAAAAACCCCAAGTTGCTTTTGATGGACCAACCACTCACGGGATTGGATGTGCAAAGCAGGGTGGATTTTGGGGATATTTTAAAAGAAATTGTCCAAGCAGGGATCCATGTGATGATGACCACCCATAGCAATGAAATCCCCGAATGTATCAGTCATGTTGCGGTCTTGGGGGATAAAAAGATATATCAGGAATTTAAATCGAATGAATTCGATCAAGTCGGGCATTTTAATCAGGAGGATATTGGTTTTGACTTTCAGTTGCTGCGAAAACTTTTGGTTCAGGGTGAAAATCACGGATTCAAGGTTATTGTTAAACTGAAAGATGTGACTGTCCAATATGCTGATCTAAGGATTTTGGATAGGGTCAACTGGGCCATACTGCCCGGTGAAAAATGGGCTTTAAAGGGAGAGAACGGGGCAGGGAAATCCACTTTGTTGAGTTTGATTCTGGGTGAGAACCCCCAGGCCTATGCCAATGATTTATGGTTATTTGATAAAAAAAGGGGTACGGGAGAAAGTATTTGGGATATTAAAAAGCAACTCGGGTTTGTAGCACCTGAATTAGCCCGGTTTTTTCCGTCAAATCAAACCTGTTTGAAAGTGGTCTTATCAGGATTGTTTGATACCATGGGCTTATTCAAAAAGGTTAATGCTGAACAGGAGAGACTTGCATTGGATTGGTTGAGATTCTTCGGTCTTGAAAATACCTCAAATTTACTGCTGCGACAGGTTTCTCTTGAAAATCAACGCTTTGTCCTTTTGGCGAGAGCAATGATAAAATCTCCAAGCTTACTGATCCTTGATGAAGCGGCACAGGGGATGGATGAGGTCCAAAGAAAACTTTTTAGAAAAACCATTGATCAGGTTTGTAGTATCATTCCTGTTGCGATGATTTATGTCAGTCATTACGAGGAAGATATACCGGATTGTGTGGATAAGGTATTGAGGTTGTCAAAAGGGAGAGTGGTATAAAGTTCTGCTTTCAAAACCATCAAGTCGGATAATCACCTTTTTGTATGTCCCTTTTATCAGTAGGTATGGATATAGTTTTCAGAAATTTTCCGTTTTCTTCAAATTTGATTCCTGTCAGGCATACGCCTCCATAAGCCCCTGTATCAATATTCCATGAATTGGAATCAGGGTTGTATTTGGGTTTGCCGTCCCATTGCGGTGTATGTCCGATGACCTGAATTTTGTGAATATTGATAAGCGGTTTTCTGTTCCATAAAAGTCCATTTGGATTATTGGGGTCTTCGGCATTGCCCAAACCACTGAATCCTGCATGTGATATTTTAAGGTATTCATTTTCCCAAAAAAGCGGAAGGGCGGATAACCACGTGGCATAATTGTCCGGGTCAAAATCGAGGGTTTCGAATTGGTGCAATGTCTGTTGACCACCATTAAATAGCCAATTCTTTTGTTTGTCTTCTCCTCTCATGTATTTGATCATCATATGTTCATGATTGCCCATGAGGAATTGAACTTGTTGGCCAAAATTCTTTTTCAGCTGAAAGGCCAATTCCAAAACCGAGGGTGAATGGTTACCCCTGTCCACCAAGTCCCCAAGTTGGATCAATTTTTCCGATTTGGGATCCCAATGGTCTAAAAGTTCAAGGTATGTATAAAGACAACCGTGTACGTCTCCTATGATGAATGCAGCCATTTCCTATTAAATTACTAAAGAATATTGTTATCTATTTGACATTTATAAAAAAAGAATAGCAGAACAACAAAAAAATCTTGAACTTAGGATAAAATATGTTTATAATGTATTGATGTTCAAATTAATATCCACAAAACAAAAATTACATTTTGATGTTTATTCCTAGGTGATCTTTAAAGAGGTTCATCAAACCTTAGATCAAACCTTTCGACCCTTTGCAATCTCCTAAAAATTGTCAGATATGAAACAATTTAAATTCTTCATTCCAGCCGTTATTTTGTTAATATCCGGCTGTTTAAGTCAAAAAGATTACATAGCCGATTCTGATTTTAACTACTCGGGAAATTTTAAGAGGTACAAGACTTTTGGGTTTGTAAACAATCCATTTCCTGATTCTGACACTGATTCGATCGCTTATTTTCAGGCCATTGAGAAAACCATCAGTTCAAGATTAGGCTCTCAGGGATTTCGACTTCAAAATGAACAACCTGACCTTTTGATCAACTATAAGATTTTTACCGATGAAGTAAAGTATAGAGGGTATGACCAACCCAATTTTGACTTTTGGCTACAAAGAAGGGGTGAAATGGTAGAGGTCAATGAAGAGCAGGAAAAAGAGAACAGGGAAAAAGATGAAAATTACAATAGGGTCAAATACACTGAAAACAATGGGCTTTTGGTGATTTTTGTGATCGACAACAAAAAGGGAAATACCATCTGGCAAGGATATACGGCTGCGTATTTCGACCTTTTTTCTCCTGAAGTCAACACAGAACTTACCAAAGCTACTTACCGGGTGATGGACCAATTCAGGGTTTTGACCAGAAAATAAAAAAACTTATTTAGGAGTATAATGCCCGCTGTTTTGATTTATCCAAGAAAATAGCGGGCAGTTTCTTTTTGGGTCACTTCAAAATCCTGATAAGCGCAGACTATTTTTTGCATCTTTTCAAAATCAGGTAGCTCACTTAAAACGAGGGGAGTTCCAAACAGAAATAATTCAACATTTTTATTTGCTATCAATTCTGTGATTTTTTTCATCAATTGCGTTTCCAATCCAAAATGATTGATGGGTTTGGCAGAGGGTACAAACAGGGCAATCAGAATACTTTCAAAATCAACCAATTTTTGAAAATCGAAATCCACGTTATGGGATATTTCGAATTTTGGGATCAGGTTATTGGGATCAATGCCTTGGAAAAACAGGTTGTCCTTTCCCTTGTAAACTGATACAAGGGCCGTTTTTCGGTTGTGAAGGTCCATAGGAATTTTTGGGACGGATTCATTTTCAGAAATCACAGTAATATATTCTTTAGCCAATTGTTGGTTGAAAGCATGATGGCTGTCCCAATCAAAACCCTGAAAGCGGATAGATGACTGATCAAAAAGTCCTAGAGTCTCTTTCAGCTTCATGATTTTTTGGAAACTCACATCGACCTGTATGGATGAAGCTTTTTCTGCAATTAATTTTGTTGCTTCGCTAACATTTTCGGAAAAACATAAAATATCATTCCCCGCATGGAAAGCTTCCCACTCCAATCTCCCCGGTTCGGGATACATATCGCTGACACTTTTCATATTCAAGGCATCTGACACCACAAGTCCCTTGAATCCAAGTTCTCCTTTGAGAAAACCGGTGATGATATCCCTGGAAATGGATGCAGGAGTGTTTTTACCATGGCAAAGTGCAGGTGCAGCAAGGTGTCCAACCATGATCATATCGATGCCATCTTTGATACCTTCAATAAATGGATAAAGCTCTTCTTCCAACAACTTCGCTTTGGATTTATTGATGACAGGCAGTCCAAGATGGGAATCCACATCGGTGTCCCCATGTCCGGGAAAATGTTTGTAGCAAGCTCCAATTCCGGCTTTAACCATGCCTTTGTACATTGCCAATGCAAAATTGCTGACCTTATTCCTGTCCCTGCCAAAAGATCTGTAGCCAATGACGGGGTTTTTGGGATTGGTATTGATATCAGCAACTGGCGCAAAATTCAAATGAATGCCGATATCCCTTAAATCTTTGCCGATTCTGTAGCCTGTTTCAAATATCAGATCAATCTCTTTTTCTGACATCGCACCTAAAGTAATGGCATAAGGATATTGCGGGGTATTTTCAAGCCGCATGGCCAGCCCGAACTCCGCATCTATACTGATGAGGAGGGGTGTTTTGGAGATTTTTTGGTAGCGTTGGATGAGGGCTTGTAGTTTCTCCAATGTGTCCTTGTAAACAAGCTTTTCCTGTCTTTTCTCAAAATTGGCAGCGGCACTGTATCGGCTATGAAAAAAAGTGATCCCACCTATGTGCTGGTTTCGGATCAAAGACTCCATTTCCAGTATATTTTCCTCCGTGTCATGTATAAATGCCGCTGGAGAGAACAATTGTCCTATTTTTTTTAGTTGGTCCATTTTTTCAGTGTTCAGTTTACTGTAGGCAGTGTTCAGTGAATTATTGGCAGTGTTTAGTTTACAGTACAAATTTTTCCCGGTAATTTTTTATGCAGTTTAAAATTTCTTCATACTACTGCTACTGTTTTCTCATATATTTTGATCTCCAACCTCAATAGAATCTTCGAGGTCTAAAAAAAGACCTCAAAGGTTGTTCCCTGCAAACTGCATACTTAATTATTGATCTCCAACCTAAGTAAAAAACCTTCGAGGTCTAAAAAAGACCTCAAAGGTTGTCCCCTGCAAACTGCGACTGCCTACTTATATATTGATCTCAAAACTCAACAAAAAACCTTCGAGGTCTAAAAAAAGACCTCAAAGGTTGTCCCCTGCAAACTGCGACTGCCTACTTATATATTGATCTCAAAACTCAACAAAAAACCTTCGAGGTCCAAAAAAAGACCTCAAAGGTTGTCCCTGTAAACTGCGTACTGAAGTATCGGACAAAATCTTAACCATGTCCGGTAATTCGTCAAGCAATATTATTTTATTCTATTTGAAATCAAAGTAAGTAATTTTTCAAATTCTTTGATAAATTTGAAGTTCACCCACATTGAAATTTTCATGAAAAAAATCCCAATTCTCGCAGGGGTTTTTGGTTTTTTTTGTTTGATTTCCTGTCAATCAGGAATTGAAGGCCCTCAACCGGATCCAAATTTGAATGTTTTCTTGTCAAAAGACACTGAAGTTAACGATAATCTTGGCAATACTTACAAAATAGGGTACGATCAAGTCAGTAGCATCAATCAGGATCCCTATATCCAAAAGACCAACTCCAATGGAGAAACGGTATGGAGAATCAGGTATGAAGAAACTCCGGTTGATGGAAGGGGAACAATTATCGCTTTTGCAGATGAAAAATTATTGGCTGTATTTACTTTAGATGGAGGGAGTACGGATAACAAATACCTCACTAAACACCATGTATTGGACGGCGCTTTCAGTGGGGTTTTTCAAAGTGGTTATGAAAGAGGAGGAGGTCCAAAAGTCAGTATTCTTAGTGAAATAGATCCTGAATCAGGAAAAATCAAAAAGGGATCATTTGTAACGGCAAGGTTGACCAATGGCAATACAAATAGCCTCTCCATCAAAGAAATCGGGATGAACAATGGGAAGTTGGCCATCAAAGTTTCTGCTGCAGCTTGGCCTCCCGGTGTTGGAAACAAGTATATCAGAATGCCTGATATAACGGATGCAGATAGGATTGATAATGCCTTTTTGATGTATTACGAAATGGAGGCTGATTTTTCGGCTATTACTAAAGCGAAATTGCTGAGAGCGTCGTTTTGACTTAATTAATCCTGTATTTCAGTTGAGCTATCGAGTCGCTCAAGAAGTGAATCCGATCAATGGGATGGACAAAAAATCAGCTCTTCCTTAATTCGTGAAAAGCATGGTAGATTTACCCGTAAATCAGATTTTTTAACCTGTCCACTGAAAGAGGTTTGATGATATATTCTTCTATTTCAGGAATCAGTTTGATGGGTTCAATATCATCAGGGTGTATGGAACTACTGACCATAACAATTCTGAATTTGTTTTTTGTCTTTTTATCGAATTTTATGAATTGCTGCATGAAGTGCCATCCGTTTGTTCCCGGCATGTGCAGGTCCAATAAAACAAGGTCTTTTGAACCTCTTTTCTTTTTGAATTCGGGTTGGGTCAGGTGCGATTGAATATAATTCATGGCTTTGGTACCATCAGGAAGAACAACTACCTCGCCATCATAACCGATATGGTCAATCAATCTTTTATGGACCTTGCTTGTCACAGCATCATCATCCACTAATATAATTTTTTCCCAATGCATAAAGCTATATTTTGAGGGTAATTAAGTAATACTAATCCGGGTGAATAAACTTTATAACACGTTTAATGTTTTTTAAATGTAACAAATTACTTTTTAAAAATTATACGTTTTAAATTGACTTTTTTTAATAATTATATTAAATAGTCTATAATCAATTGATAATCAGAATAATAAATTACGACTATTAAACAATAAAAATATGTCATAAATGGGTATTTGGCTATTTTCAGGATCTAAAGGCTTGTTTTTATCTAATTTTCAAATGGATAATTTAGAGATGGCTAGTGTATTGCGGGGTGATGGTGAGTTAGTGGTGATTTTTACAATTTCAACGTTCAATTCACCATAAACTCTGGTATTATTTTTCATTTTGGAATAAGTATTTACCTTTAATGCAAGGTTACCATCTATTTATTTTACGTCAATTATTATGTTTTTAATTTTATCGGCTTTGATCATAGTCTTTCAAATTCTTAGTCTCTATTTCAATCCTCCAATTTTAGTATTTTTTCAGAACCTAACAGGTACTGAATTCAATTTCAAATTGATATGGGTACTTGCTCTGCTGGGCATAGCGATAGCGATGTTTATCAAAAACAAACCTCGCATGGATGCCGTCGGGGTGATTATGATTGCTGCTTTGCCATTTACAGGAATCATCACAGTTGAAGAAACCTTAGTGGGTTTCAGTGATCCGAATATTGTATTGATCGCGGTACTCTTTGTATTGGGAGAGGGATTGGTCAGAACTGGTGTAGCAAGGGATTTAGGAGATTGGATCAATGTAAAGGCTGGTGGCAATGAAACTAAATTACTGGTGTTGTTGATGGTGGCTGTTGCGGGATTGGGATCCGTCATGAGCTCGACTGCCATAGTCGCAATATTCATTCCAGTTGTATTCAGAATATGCAATAATACTGGTATATCCCCAAGCCACTTGATGATGCCCATGAGTTTTGCTGCCTTGATCAGTGGCATGATGACATTGATCTCTACTGCTCCTAATTTGGTGGTAAATTCGGAATTGATGCGTCAGGGAGAAGGTGGCTTTGATTTTTTTACCATTACACCTTTTGGTGTGGCTATTTTGATCATGGGAGTTTTTTATATGTTGATCGCCCGAAAGTGGTTGCCTGATAATTCAGATAAGACAGGTAAAAAGAGAAGAAAGCCTACTTTCAAGGATCTGATCACAAAATATAAACTTGAAAAAAGGGAGTACCGGGTAACGGTTTTGGAGGATTCCCCGCTATTGGGTTTGCAGATCAATGAACTTGATTTTGGAAAAAACGGTATCAACCTCTTGGCAGTTGAAAGAAAAGAAGGTTCAAAGACTGTTTTTAACAGGCCAAGCAAGCAGATGGATTTTAAAGCAGGGGATATTCTTTTGTTGGATTCTGGTAATTCAGAAATTAAAATCAATGAATTGGTATTAAAATATGGGGTTGAACCTATTAAGCTATCAGGAGGAAAAGGATACCTTACCACGATCTCTCAAGAACTTGGTATGACAGAAGCTATCGTACCCGCAGAATCGGGATGGGTGGGTAAATCTGTTATCGATGCAAGGATCCGAACAGAAACAGGGTTGACTGTAATAGGAATTTGGAGGGGAAACGAAGCCCTTACTGAAGATTTGTTGGTCACAGAATTGCATGTCGGAGATACCATATTATTTGCCGGATTCTGGGAAGACATCAAAAGGATGTTCCAGGATTCAGATGACATTATATTATTGAATATGCCTTCTGAGTTTGAGGAGGTTCTCCCTGCAGCCGGTAAAGGAACTCATGCCCTTTTGATTTTGGCAATGGTCGTTTTACTCATGGTGACGGGGCTACTCCCCAATGTGCATGCTGTTATTTTAGGATGTCTCATGATGGGAATATTTGGCATAGTGGATATGAACAGTGCCTATAATTCCATCTCTTGGAAAAGCTTGGTTCTGATTGTGGGTATGATGCCTTTTTCGATAGCTTTGCAAAGAACAGGTGGCGTGGAAATGGCCTCTGATGCACTCTTGGCTTTAGTAGGTGAAAGTGCACCCTATTTTGCCATAGGTGCTTTATTTTTGATTACCGCCATTTTAGGTCTTTTCATTTCCAATACAGCCACCGCAGTGCTGATGGCACCCATAGCCATAGCCATGGCTTATGAACTTGGATTGTCTCCTTACCCCTTTGCCATGGCGGTAATCTTGGCTGCATCTTCAGCATTTATGACACCTGTCTCATCTCCCGTCAATACCTTGGTAGTAGCGCCGGGAAATTACAAATTTGGTGATTTCATTAAAATCGGGGTGCCTTTTACAGTGATGGTGATGATCTTGGCAATCTTCTTGATCCCTCTGATTTTACCGTTTTAAACCTTTCCTTTCTTCATAGACCTCACCTGCAATGACAGCACCTGATTTGTTTCCAAAATCATTTCTGATAAAAGTGAGCAAGTCTGCAATTTCCTGATCTGAAAGATGTTCATAAGCAGGCATTTCCTGATTGTATTTTTGTCCGTTGACTGTGATTTCTCCGGACAATCCCATTAACATGACACGGATCAATCTTCCCTTGTCTCCGGTCACCCAATCGGTTTGAGATAATGGAGGAATCAGATCGGCAGCGCCTTTGCCATCAGGCCCATGACAGGTAAGGCAATGTTGTGTATAGAGTTTGGCCCCGGCATCCAATTCTTTGGGTACCTCATAAGACCAATTTTCATCTAACAATTCTATGGGTTCCAAGTCTTTTTTGAAAATCCTCAGCGAAGTATTCATCTCCTCATGTGGATTCATTTTACGAATTCTTATAATCCGGTCCGGACCATCAGGTAAACTGTCATATAACCAAGATTGGAAACGTGGATGCCAGTCTCTGTTGCTGGTGCCAAAAAAAATATCACCTGATGGGGAAACACTGATATCACGGATTCTACCAAAATGTTTTTGGAGAAAAATATCTTGCTCATCTATGATAGTCCCTTCATTATTCAAATGTAAAACCCGCATAGAACGGCCCTTCATGGTAGCCAGCAAAAGGCTGTTTTCCCATTCGGGAATGTCTTTGTTTCCATAATAAGCCAATCCTGCCACGGCGATGGTAGGTGTCCATGCTGCCAATGGTTCTATCACATTCACTTTTCCAGCATAAGCAATTTCTTTCTCATTGTCGACAAATCCATGCACATCCGGCCATCCATAATTCCCCCCTTTGACCAATAGGTTGACTTCGTCATCATTTGAGGGTCCGTGGTCCGATCCGTACAGTTGATTGTTTTTTCCAAATACCAATCCTTGGGTATTCCGCAATCCCATGGCCCATACCGGATTGTCGGTAAATGGATTGTCTTCGGGAATACTTCCATCCAAGTTTATTCTCAAAATCTTTCCACCCGGAAAATTCTTGTCCTGGGTCAGGTTTACTTTTCCGATATCACCGAGCGAAAAGAGCAGGGTATTATCCTTGGCTATGACAATTCTGGAACCATTGTGAAAAGTTGCTCCCGGAAGACTATCCATGAGGATTTTTGGATTGATGAGTGTTTCACCATTGAAATGGTACCTGACCAATCTCGACCTGATTTCCTCTTCCTGACCCTGCTTGGGAATGGCAAAGGTATAATGCAGAAAAATTAAGGGTTCTTGGGGGTGAACAGTCATGCCCAAGAGGCCATAGGACTTTTTGGCAATCAAATCCGGGATTTGAAATATTTCTTTTTGCTCTCCGGACTTTATGTCTAACCGATGTAGGGAACCGCTTATTTGTGTAAACCACAATTCTCCCTCTCTAATTGCCTCCAAATCCCAAGGTACTTCTAGACCCGTTGCCATTTCGGAGATTTCCAATACGGAATCATCCAATTGGATATAGCCGATTACGGGATAGTATGATTCCTTTTTAGATGATTTTTCCCCACAAGAGATATAAAGGAGGAAGACCAGGAAAATCAATTGTTTGTATTTCATTCGGCTAAAATTTTGATCATCTAAGATAACCACTTCTTTGGATAGTCAACAAAAGAGGGAATTATCAATCACTGAAAATAAAAAATCCAAAGCCCCCAGGATCCCTGATGATGATATTGTCGATCAATCCATTATTGTTGAAATGAGTGATTTCTTCCGTTATGGGTACATTTAATTTTCTGATTTTTTCGATGACTTTAATATTTCCAGTACCATTGAAATAAGTCATGGAAGGATTGAAAAAAAGATGGGGGCAGGAGAGTGGTTTCATCAAGGAAATTGTAAAGCCAAGAATTTCCAAAGTAATATAGCCATGGTCCAAAGATCCACCGGAAATTGTAAAACCCAAAGCTTCATATAACTCCTTCGACTTTTGGATGTTGGTGGTTTCCAAACTCAATCCCGCAAAATTTCCCAAAACACTGAAACTTTTTTCATCCATCACTAATTCCGTGGGTGCATCCGATTCCATCAAATAGAGCCATACTCCACTCGGATCCGATAGGAGGTAACTATTTTCCATAGCCGTGACGGCAGTAAATTCTTGGAGTTTTTGGATTTCAGGCTCCCAACTTTCCCTGAATAATTTGATACCTGCTCTGGCATAGCGATCCGGGTTAATTTCAATAAAAACTTTTCCATCAGTCAGAATCAAAGGATTTCCTGTAGCCTGCCGGAAACCCAATCTGAGATAGAAGTTTTTGCTCGATTGAAGGTCGGGAGTTGGGCTTTGCAGTAAAATGTTCATTTGGGCTGTGATAAATTCTTATTGGGTTACCTTTTCGAATCTAAACTTTTCCACCCAGGATTTGTCCTTGGAGGATAAAGAAAATTTGTTCCAGTTTTCCGTTTCCAGGTAAATGACCATCTTCCAATTTCAAAACTTCTTGGGCATTTGTAAAGGAAAACAAGCATAGGTTGACCAGTAATATAAGTGTGAATACTTTTATACTTTTGTAATTGATATTTTTCTCCATCGATGCCAATAAACTGTTTTTCTATTTAATTTTCTTTATTTTCAAATATCCTTCAATTTTTTCAAGAGGTTGTCGAATGATTATTTCTGTTCTGACATTTACCATAAGTCCTAATTAGCCGGCATTTTCATAAGCTTTTTTCAGCCAATCCAAAACTTCCCGGTCAATGTCTGATATTTCTGTCAAATTGATCTTGTGTGTACACATGGCATTTCCGCTTGCCAACAATTTTCCTGCAGGTTCTTGACTTTTCAGATTGATTCCAATTTCAAAACGGGTTTTGGTGATGGGGTGGAGTAGGACAAATTGCTTTTTTCTTCTCAGGCTTACATTGGCATTTTTAGGTGCGATTTCGATGTCATTTCCAAATTTTGAGATTTCATTGATCAAATGGTCATAGATAGGTCTGAAATGTTCCTTGCCTTTGTATTGGTTATCGACCAGTTCATTTTTGTCCTCCACGGACCCAGCATCTGTGGCTAAGGATTTCAAAGCTATCAGGTTGGCAAATCCATGTGTAAGTCCCTGTTCTTCTTTGAGGAATTTCATGATCTGACCATGTTTTTCAAAGGATTTGTTTTTGACTATGGTAATCCATTGGTCTAAAGATTTCCCAGTGTTTTTGTAGAGATTGTCCAACATGGTTTGTTCGGCTTTGTCCATGATGTTATTGAGGGTTGAGGTCATAACTGACCATCCAATTGACACCAAACTTGTCTTCCACTGAACCAAAATATGATCCCCAAAAAGTGTCTTCTAAAGGCATAGTAACCGTTCCTGCTGCTGATAAGCCGGCAAATATCCTGTCCGCCTCAGTTTTGGATTCAGTGTTTACATAAATTGAGAAATTGTTGCCAAATGTGACCTTTGGGAAACCTGATCCAGTATCACTGCCCATTAGCGTAGTTTCTTTGCTGATCGGTAAGGAAATATGCATGATCAAGTCCTTGTCACTTTCCGGTGTTGGGTAATCTTCCTGTGGAGGCATTTCACCGAAAGTTCCCAGAAAGTCAAACTCCCCGCCAAATACAGATTGATAGAAAGTAAATGCTTCTCTACAATTGCCATTGAAGTTGAGGTAAATGTTAGTAGTAGTCATGGTGCTGTGGGTTTGGGTTAACAACTGAAAGCTTCAAGCTTTAGCTTAAAGTTAATCCAAAAAACAAAGAAAATAAACCCTTTAAACCATTTCACTGTGATCTCCTTGAATTTTTTATCTTCATTATCAAAGACGTAACCGGAGTCGCCCGTCATGCTGATCCCGAAGGCTAACAGGAGACGCATCTCATTAGGATCCGCAAATGATAGAATGAACATAAACAGGACCTCTGGAAATCCCTCGCGCCTACCAATGACAGATTTAGGAATTGATGGTTTAGAACTACAAATAGCATACGATCTATTGCAGTACTTCCCCTTGTCACCTCGACGTCAGGAGAGGTCTGCAGCCCGCCTTGATGTCATTCCCTTTCTGTAAATGCCAAATTTTAAAAACTACCAATGACATACTTGAAAATTGATGGTTTAGGACTACAAATAGCATTCAATTCTATTACAGGACTTTGCCTTGTCACCTCGACGTCAGGAGAGGTCTGCTGCCCACTAGGATGTCATTCCTTTTCTGAACATTTCCAAAATGTTTGGGACTCGGGATGACGCAGAAACCGATGTCATTCCCTTTCTGTAAATGCCAATTTTCTCCACTCGGGATGACGCGTAACATCATGTCACTCCTTTTCCGAAGATTTTAAAAATGTAGTAAACCCGAAGTGCCAAAGCATAGCTTAATCAACTAATTTCCCAATCCGCTGCGGCCGACAAGTTCTTTGAATCTCCCAATTTTCCAATTTTAAAATTTTAGAATTTTTCAATTTTCCAATCCCCACCGCGGGTAAGTACTTACAATCCATTCCTCAAAAGATTCCTACCCAATACCGGTTCCACCAATTCTCCTTGGATTTCTGCGCGGTTCTGAACCAAAATATCCCAAGGTTCCATTCTCGGTTCATCGGAGAGGTCAAATGTTCCGAAGTGCATTGGGATGAAATATTTCCCTTCCAAAGTATTGAAGGCGTCAATGGCATCAGTCGGACTAATGTGTGCTTGATGCATAAACCATTCAGGTTTGAAAGCACCCACACCCATCAAACAATAATCAGGCGTGCCCATCGTATTTTTGATATCTGCAAAATGGGGACCTTGTCCGCTGTCCCCCATAAAGTATATGGAATAATCTGAAGTTTGTATATAAAATCCCCCCCAAAGACTTTTGTTATCATCCCATAACCATCTTCTGGACCAGTGTCTAGTCGGTACATAGGTAATCTGAAGTCCTGTGTCCAGCACAGAATACTGCTGGTACCAACCGGCTTCCTGAATAAAATGTCCATTGGTCCAGGAAGAAATTACTTCATTCAATCCCAGACCTGTCAATATTTTTAGATCGGGATTGTTGTCAGTTAGGTATTTGATAGTCTGTTTATCACAATGGTCCCTGTGATTGTGTGAAAGTAGGATATAATCCAGTCGCGGTAGTTTTTCAATGGGGAAGGGGAGTTCACTTTCTCTTTTCAGGAAGGTATTGTCAAATAAAAGTGGATCTGTCAGGAATGTTTTGCCATTGAGCTGCATCAGATAACTGGCATGACCCAACCACATCAGGAAATCGTCTTTTTTTTGAAAAAGGGTGGAATCAAAGTCTACCAATAACCTTCTGGTTTCAGCCTTCTTTTCTTCTTTTTGAGGGTTCTTACTGGTCTGCCATTTCAGCAAATCCCCAAAGCTTGACGTAAACGGGTGGTAGAGATTGGTGAATTTACCATCCTTATCCAAAGGATTGCCTTTCCAATCTTCATGAGGGAGAATTGTTACGAGCTCAGGGTTTGAAGAAAAACCATTTCTGGAATCTGCAAACCTGTCTTTAATAAGGTATGCCATGAGGAGTGGAATGAATAAAAGCCAAAGGTATTTTTTTCTGCGCATTTCAATTAAACCTAACCCCTATATGGAAATAAAAGTTTATGCACTTAAAAGATGTTCGATCAATTCTGAGGGCGTTTCAATTTTTGAAATTTTCTCATCTTCTAATTCCCGCTTCAGTTCATATTCCAATTCAAAGATCAGACCGTCGACAAACATTTTATCCATTTGGAGTTCTTTATAAAAGTTTGCTGATTTTCTTTTGCCTGTAAGCGGTATACCATAGGTTTTGAAGACACTGATGGCTTTTTTCATGTTGGATATAGTTTTCATTATCTAGAGGTAAAATGTAATGTAAGCTTTTGGTTTAATTTGAAGATAGAACGTGGTTCTTAGTGCTTTGTTGGATAAAGAATCAATATTTATGATATTTTTAGGAATTAGGTTTGATATTTCCGCTACTCTTTCCGCCAAAGTGATATTCACCTCTCACATTCTTGAGATGATGAATTCATTACCACAAAAACTTTCAACTCATGATGGCAACAAAAGACGTATAGTTGCTTTTGGTCTGTAGTTTGTGATTCGTTCAGAAACATATACTTCCTGTACAAAAGCCGTGACGGAAACAATTTTGGTTTTGTTGTAATGCTTAAAATATAAAAGTTGTCACCATTACTTTTCAAATCAACAGGCTTCTCGGAAAATTTGAGATGGTGTTGAAAAATGAATAAAAAGGCTACTTCCAAGGGAATTAAGTAAACAATGAAGAAAGGGAACCTACATTTTGCTAATTGGATAAATATTTACTCAACGAGATAAAAAGGCCTCAACTGCATCTATGTTGCTGAAATCAATCTTAGCGCTTGCCAACCTACCAGCTACCATGCCGTTGATGATCAAATACCTAAATGTTTGTGTTGGTACAGTGGCGTTATAAACAGATGGGATAGTTCCTTCGTAATTCCTAGAAAAATAATAACTGATGATTATTTTATTAAGATTATATCCGAAATTATAATTCCTGTGGTATACGGTTATAGGACCTGCCAAACCTTGGTAATGGTGCGGTAAACCTGTCCACATCCAAACCGAAAATGACGAGTTTACCGGAACACGCATGTAAACAAGCACCATCCCATTATCAAATACGTCTTGGGTAATTGCGGGATCCTCGATAGTGGATACCTTTGCTAAAATAGAATTCATTTGAAGATTGCCTGTAGTCGTCATCACCGCATAAGTGCCATTGACATAATCTGCGTTGGTAAGGGTGACTACCTTTGAGATGATTTGGATAGTACCGTCCGAACCGGGCTCTCCTTGTGGACCTTGCTCTCCTTGAGGTCCTTGTTCTCCCTGCGGCCCCTGCGGTCCTAGTGGTCCCTGAGGACCCTGCGGTCCTCGTTCTCCTCTAGGCCCTTGTTCTCCTTGGAGCCCTCGAGGACCTTGCTCTCCCCTTTCACCCCGCTCTCCCCGGGGGCCTTGTTCACCTTGAACACCTTCCGGCCCTTGTACTCCTTCGGGTCCTTGTACTCCTTCGGGTCCTTCAAACAGGCTGCAACTCACAAAAAAGCAGAAAATCAATGGAAACAGTAGTCGGGAGAGGAGAAAAGAGGGTAGATTCATGGTCGTGGTGTTTAATTTTTGAAGAGAAATATAAAGTTGTAAATCATGCCTTCTGTTTACCTTAGGTATTGATTATCAAAACAATATATGTATTTTAAGATCAAATTCAAAATCAAATTTTTTCTTTTTCTTACCCAAATTTTCCCAATACATCCCATTGCCTTTGGTAGTGTCTCACTTTCTTCTATTTCAAAAGTTGGTTCAGTCTGAATTACATTGTACTTCTTACATGGTACAATGCACAACTACGGGGTATTGTACTTTTTCTCTCTTACCCAATTCTCGGTGGCAATAGTTTATATACCACAGGTGTCACAATTCTTGAAAGCAATGTAGAACTAATCAATCCTCCGATCAGGACAATAGCTAGGGGAGAGATCAAAGGATTCGTTGACCAAGCAATTGGCATCAATCCACCGATAGCGGTAAGTGTAGTCAATACTATTGGCAAGAAGCGTATTTCACCCGCCTCACGAATGGCGACATTCAAAGATTTCCCCTCCTTCCTCAACTGATTGGTGAAATCCACCAATAGAATGGAGTTCTTTACTTCTATACCCGCCAAAGCGATCAAACCTATGATGGCCACAAAGGACAAAGAGTTGCCGGTCATCCACAAAGCAGTCAGCGCCCCTACCATTCCCAACGGAATGACTGAAAGAACAATGATGGTGCTTTTGAAGGTCTTGAAGAGTAAGATCAAAACTGCGATAAAGAGGAAAACCGTAACCATGATGACCGTTTGAAAACCGCCAAATGATTCTTCTCGAGTCTCTGCTTCCCCGGCCACTTTATAGGAATAGCCATCAGGAAATTCTATGTTTTTGATTTTGCTTTCCACATCACTGATCACCCGCTCAGCCAGAAACCCTTCCTGTACAAAAGCCGTGACGGAAACTGTTCGGATTTTGTTATAGTGGTCTATGTACAGTGGAGAACTTTCCAAAACCAAATCAGCAATCTGTCTGATCGGAATGGCAGCCCCTTGGTTATTATTGATAAATAGCCTGTCAAAATTGACAAGTGAAGCTCTTTCCTCTTTCGGACTGGTCAGGATGATTTCTTTTTTATCTCCATTGGCATCTGAGAAAGAACCCATTTTCAGTCCGGCAATTGCCATTCTTACAGACCTGTCCACCTCTACAATATTGACGCCCAATGATCTTGCCTTATCCTTTTGAATGGCTACACGGATGTCTGTTTTGAGATTGCTGACAGGATTATCCACATAAATGGTTCCCGGAGTCTGTCGGATCAAGTTCTCGGTTATTGAAGCCAAGTTTCTCAGACTGTCCAGATTTTCACCGGAAAGTCTGATCTCAACAGGGGCCGTGACAGGTGGGCCTTGCTCAAAGTTTTTGACTTCTATTTTGGCGCCTACATAATTGTAAAACTTTTTTCTTAAGTTTTCTGTAATCCGGATTTTTTCAGTGACAGATGTGTTTGGTTTTAATTGAACAAAAATCTGTGCGAAATCCGTTCTTTCATTTTCGGGGATGACATTGTAATAGATCCTTGGGTTTCCTTTCCCCACATTGGTTGAAAAGAAATCTATTTCGGGAATGTTTTTCAATGCAGCTTCTACTTCTCTACTGACTTCGTCCGTGCCTCCGATTTTGGTTTGAATTGGAGTAATGATGTTGACCAAAAACTGTGGTTTTTCAGATGCAGGGAAAAGGCTGAAGCCAATGATTGGGAAAATGGCCATGGATGAACCGAATACCAACAAGGCAATTATCAAGGTCTGAACGGGTTTTCTCAAGGCTGATTCCAACAAAGGGGCATAACTTTTGGAAATAGCATTTTGTAGTATCCTTAGAAATAGGTTTCCCTGATGTCCTGCAGCATGCTCTTTGAGCAGCCTGCTTGCCAAAAAAGGAATGATGGTCAAGGAAACAAACATTGAAGCCAAAACACTCATGATGACTGCCATTGGCAAGCTTCGAATAAAGTCTCCTGAACCTTCCGGTAAAAAGACCAAAGGCATAAATGCAATGATCAAGGTAATGGTGCATCCCACTACGGACAAACCAATTTGTTTTGTACCCAAAAGGGTAGCTTCCATCCGACTATGTCCTTCCCTTATCCAGCGTTCTATATTTTCCACCACTACAATGCTGTCATCCACCAATAGACCCAAAGCAACCACCAAACCTACGATGCTCAATTGATTGAGACTGTAGCCTAATAAGTCGAGGAGAATTAATCCTATGGCAAGAGATAGTGGAATGGAAATCATCACAATAGAGGCAGCCCTTCCGCCAAGAGGCAATAATGTGATGGAAACCAAAAGAATGGCAATGATGAAATCAAAACCCAAACCCCCCAATCTTTTGTTGACAAAATCAGCTTGGTCAAATGCCAAAACCATATCGATATTAGAGGGCAGGGTAGACTTGAAATTTTCAAGAACCGGAAGGTATTGCTCTTGGACTTGGGAAATATTATTGCCCTCTTTTAATGCAGCAGTAACGAAAATGGATCGGTATCCATTGAGTCTTGTGATATGTTTGCTTTCATCAAAATCCAAATGTACATGGGCAATGTCTTTTAATGAAATGCTCTTTCCTTGAACTGAATAGACCAAGGTATTGGCGATTTCATCCAAATTATTATAGTTGCCACTTGTTTTTACATTGAAGGCTTTGCTTCCTGCTTCAATTGTACCGCCGGGTATATTGCCTATTTCGCTCTGTATGCTACCTAAAACCGACTGAAGTGGAATCCTCATTTGAGACATTTTATCCAGTTGAAGGTCTATTCTGACGATTTCCTCCGGTAGGCCATGGATATCCACTTCTTTGAGGGCAGGGATTTTTTCCAGTTCTTCCTGAAGCCGTTCTCCATATTTTTTGAAAGATTCTCTCGAACTGTTTTCGCTGATCAGACCGATTTGGAGAATTTTCACACCCGAAGGAGTTACTTTATTGATTTCGATACTCAGGATGTCCTGGGGAAGCTCTCCGCGCAGGCTATTGATTTCTCTGACTAATTCTTGGTACTTGTCATTGACATTGCTTTCGTATTTGTACTCCACATTGAGTACAGCTACACCATCGCTGATTTTGGTTTTGATACGTTTGATATCTTCAAGTGCATAAATCCTTTTTTCAATTGGATCTACAATGAGCTCTTCCATGTCCTCAGGACTTGTACCCGGATAAATTACAATCACCGGGAATTGAGGTGAATTTGTAGCAGGATCTTCACTTCTTGGCATATTGAAGAAAGTGGTCAGGCCAAGCGCAATGGTCATCAGGAATATCACGAGGGTAAACTGATAGTTTTTTACAGCAAAGTTTGAAATACGCATATCAATTCTGTATAGAGATGGAAGATTGGTCACTGAGATAGGCGCTTCCGGCTACAATCAATATATCATAACCTTCAAGTCCACTGATGATCTGTACTTTGTCAGGATAAACCCTTCCCAAAACCACACTTATTTTTTGGGCTGTTTCATTGTCTTTGGTTACAAACACAAAACCTTTACCTGCATTGGCATCCAAAATAGCTTCATAGGGTATATACCAAGTAGGTTGACTGTTGCTGGAATGGATAGTTGCTGTACCAAACATCCCACTTGCCAAGTAATCAGGGGCTGTTTCCGAAAATTCAATCTCAACCAAATAGGTGCCCGTCAGGGCGTCAGCGACTTTCGCTTTTCTTTTGACATGGGCCAGATAATGTATGTCAGGTTGAACAGGGGTTGTGATTTCTACTTTATCATCTTCCTGCACAGTGGCCCAATCACGGTCGCTCAGTGCTACTTTCAATTTCCAGTTTCCTTTTCCGGTACCATTGGTCTGAAGCACAGGACTACCTGAGGAAATTTGTTGACCGGGATTTGCGAATTTTTTGAGGACATACCCGTTACTTACTGCTCGTATAAGCGAATAATCTTTATTGAATTCGGCAGCCCGTAAATTTTGAGAAGCAATGTCAAGGGCTGTTTTGCTGTTTTGGGATTGTTCCAAAGTAGCTACTGAATCCGCCAACAGCCGCTGAACCCTCTGATAATCCCGGAGGGCTTTTTCGTAGCCCAATTCTGCTTGTGCAACCCCGGTATTGATTTCTGTCAAATCCAAGGTAGCAAGCAGTTGGCCTTTTTTGATATAATCACCTTCTGATACGAGAATCTGATTGATAATTCCGCCTGTCTTGAAAGAAAGTAAGGTTTCATCATCGGTAGTGAACTGACCGGTGCCCTGTATGTCCATTTTGTTTTCAGACAATGCGATTGGGGTCACTCTGACCGGGATGCTTCCCTGAGGGATGGTATTATTGATGGCTTTTCCATCAGTTCCGCAGGCATTCAAAATCAAGATGCCGGGTAGGAGGAGTAGGAGGGTTTGGATAAAAGGTTTCATGGTTGTGTTATTTCAATGTTTCTAATTCTCTTTCTAATTGAGCCACGGCGCTCAGTAATCCATAATTGGCAATGGTTACCCTAAGTTCGGATAGGGTAAATTGATTTCTGGCATCAATGAATTCTATCAGGGAATTGGTACCTTCTCTATAGCCTTTGTCTATCAGTCTGAGGTAGGAGGAGGCTGATTTAAAGTTACTTTCGGCAGATTGTTTTGCAGCACCTGCCGCTTTGATGTTGTTTTTGGCAGTCCTGATGGACATGTCAATTTGATTTTCCAATAATTCTGTTTTGTAGGAAATTGCATCGATTTCGATTTTTGCTCTATTGATCTCATTCCTGTTTCTTCCGCCCTGAAAAACAGGCATAGACATGTTCAGGCCAAAAAGTGCGTATCGGCTTTGTTGTGAATAGTCAAAATCGAAGCCCTGCATGCCGAGGTCCAAAAATGTGTTCAATCTGGGTACTCCAAAATTTCGGTTCATTCTGATTACAGTTTCCTGAATGTTTTTGGCGGTTGCAATTTTTACCAATTCTGCCCTTTGGGAATAATCTTCCTCTTGAAATAGTCTCGAGATTTCCTCTTCTTGGATTTCCTGGATTTCAAAGATTACTTGGGTTTGCAGGGGTCTATTGAGTAAAAAATTGACATAGTATGCCGCATTAGCCATTTTGTTTTCCGCTTCTATCAATTGGGCGTTGAGGTTTTCAACTTCACTTTCTGCCCGGAGCACCTGTGCAGGTAATCCTTTACCATTGGCCAAAAGAGAACGGTTATCTTTTAAATTCCGGTCTACCAATATTTTTGATTCTTCCAAAATCTGTTTGGCAGTATAGGCAAGACAAAATTGGTAATAAGCCTGTTTGATGTTTTTCACAAGCTCCGCCTTGTAAATTTCAATCTCATATTCTTCAAGCTTGACTGATTGTTGGCGGATGAGCTTGTTGAAATGCAGATCGGGATTGATGATTGGGTAGCTTACCCTGAACCGGGCATCGTAAAAATTATTGGGCATAAACTGTTCCTCAATATTTTCCAACTGTGGAAAAGCCTGTCTGTCTGTCAGGGTGTTTAAGGTAGAATATACACCATTCAATAAATCTCCCAAGGGTAGAATAATTGCCCTTCCCCCTCTTGCCAATGTATAATTGGCTCCAAAGTCAACTGAGGGAAGAAAAAAGCTTTTGGCATCTTTTAAGGCTAAAAGACTCTGATCCAGTGAGATATGCCTGTCTTTCAGGACAAGGTTATGTTGCAAGCCTTCAGAAACATAATCTGATAGGATTTGCTGGGCTTTGCCTTCGGATAACAGTCCAAAGAATAGTAGGAGCCAAAGGAAGATTTTTTTGTGCGTGGAATCCATAATTATTACATTGTTATATAATTAAACACTGTTTAATAAATAGTCAAAAAAATATCAGAGTTTGTCCAAGACCATGAGAAAAGATTGGTAGCTATTTTCTACAATATTTTCAACTTCAGAAACTTCAAGGATATTTACTCTTTTTCTGATCTTCAGTGATACCATTCCATGAACTGTTGACCAAATCATAAAAGAGAGAGCTTCGAGTCTATGTCCTTGGAAATGGCCTTTTTGCATACATTCTTTAACGGTCAATCTCAATTGGTTGAAGCTGGAGTCCCCTTCGGACCAACATAAATCATCCCTCGTTTCTACATGGTCTATAGGAGCTTCAATGATAAACATCAAATCGTACATATCTTGATTTTCCAGACCAAATTCTATGTAGATTTTACCCATTGCCCTTAATCTACTCATAGGGTCCACAATTGCGGATAGGATTCCCATTCGTTTCCCCATTTCCTGAAAGCCTTCGGTATGAAGCGCATGGAAAATCTCATTCTTATCTTTAAAATAATGGTATATAATTCCGGGACTGTATTCAATTTCATCAGCGATGTTACGGATAGAGGTTTTCTCAAAGCCTCTTTCAAGAAATAATTTCTTGGCAGCTTTGAGAATACTGTCTTTCAGTTCTTCCTTTTCCCGTATTTTTCTTTCTACTAATCCCATGAATGATTTATTATACATCCAAATATAATTGAACAGTGTTTAATTTTCCAAATTATTTTTTGAATTTTTTACCATGTTCCGATTACGTTGCGAATTGCCGCGCTCACTTCGGGATCATTCTTAAATGACCAGTTCAATACTTGATAGGTGGTAGTAGCGTCTGTTGAGTTGTGAAAAAACAGGAGTCCCTTGACCAAAGGGAATTTTTCAGGGAATCCGGATAATGACTCTTTGTACCATTTAGCACGGTCTCCACCTACTGCCAAGGTTCCATATTCTGAAATCATAATAGGCTTTCCATATTCTGAGAATGTTTCATAAGATTTGGCAAAAATCTCGTCAAAAGTCCACCACTGACTCCAAGGTGCTACCGTACCGTAATTTAATGTGCCGGTACCGACCCAATCCACAAACTCATCTCCCGGGTAATAGGCTTCGAACTCTCCATAGGCCAGATGAGGGGACCATACCCAGATGACATTGTCAGCACCTATGTCTTTGAATCTGCTGACCACATGTCTCCAGGCTTGAATAAATTCCTCAGGCTTGTTATTTTGAGGACCCCATGGGTACCTGTAGGGATCATTCATTTCATGTGCAAATCTCAGGAACATTAAAACTCCTGAATCTTTTGCCTCTTGGGCCCAACGGTCTACATAAGAATCATAAACACCTCTTGCTATTGCCAAAAGCCCATCGCTATCTCTGAATTCTGAGTCTGGAATGCCAGGAAGCGCTTGCTTGTCAAAATCATTCAGCCAAGGTTCCCAAGTGATAACCGGTACAGAACCTAATGATGAAATGGCATTAACCTCATCAGCAGGAAATCTTTGTTCCCTTTTACTTCCCCATGCAGTATAGATTTTCACCAACGGGAAAACTGTATTCAAACTATCTTCGATAGCTACTATTGGTTCAAAATTCTGTACAGCCAGATTATCATAAGCTCCAAGTAGGAGTAATTCTGTGTTGACCAGCTTATTTTTATCAGCCCTATATTCCGTAAACCAATCCAAAGCAAGGCTTCTGGATTTTTCTCTTTTTTTCAAAATATATTTGTTTTCAATGGATCTGATGCCTGTGGTAACTTTACCAAAGAAATCATCAACAGGGCCGGTAGATTCATCCCCAAAATAGGTGACGCTTGCGACCAGCAAAATACCTGTGAATATTGTTGCTATAACGATCAGCAATCTGTAAAGAACTTTTTTCATTACTTAAAATTTAGAGTTTTTCTGAATAATGTCATCAATGTCAATTGTTTCCCAAGGATCTTCCTCATTAATTCTGGTTGACTCCCAAGCCGCATACATCGAAAAACAGCCAAGTATAAAAGGGATGAATGCAAAAGCCATCATTCCATATGTTTTTTCGGAGCTGGCAAGCAATGTCACCTCGGACAGGACATATCTCCTTTCATATAACACATAACCAATCGTTAAAATAAAAATCAGGAGATGGAGTAATAATGGTCTGGCAAATGGGGATATTCCCCCAATTACAGCTTGCTTGGCAGTTGGGATATAGGGGATTTTTTTGTCAAAAATCGATAAAACAAAGCCCATGAGGTATACCGGCCAACAGGCAAATTTCATAATCATTCCCCGCCAGTGTAGTCCATTTTCTTCTTTTCTATGGGAAAGCCAGCGTTGAACATGCAGATAAATCCAGACTGAAAAAAGCAATACCGGAAATCCGTAATACAAGAATTCAATGAAGTACATTTTGGCCGGAACGATGTCAAACCAAAAGTAGAGAAAGGGAATCAGAATATAGGTGAGTGTGATTAATCCTTCGATGTAATAGGTTCCGATTGTAATGTAAGATAGCTTTTGCCAAAAGGATAGTTTGCTGAAGAGTTTCGGGACCTCAGCAAAAAGTACCTCATGAACTCCTCTTGCCCACTTGAGTTGTTGTTTGCAAAACGAACCAAAATCCTCGGGCACCAAGCCCCGGCTGACTACTACAGGATTATAGATGGATTTCCAGCCTTCGGCATGGATTCTGATTGCCGTTACAAGGTCTTCGGCCAAGCCTACACCGTGACCGCCTGCAGATTCCAGGGCTTTTCTTCTGAAAGTACAATTTGCCCCAATGGCCACAGCACAGTTATATCCATGCATTCCCATTTGTGTTGGGCCGTAGAAAGTATAAGTCTGTTCGGCGGCTGCTTTTGCGGTAAAGGATTTATATTGGTTGTAGTAAGTTTGGGAAACCTGTACATATCCAACCTTTTCATCCTCAAAAAATCCAAGGACTTCATCCAGAAAATTTGGAAAAGGGATATGGTCGGGGTCAAGCACCAATATAAAATCTTCATCGGTAAGTGAAAGGGCTTTATTGATTTTTCCAGCTTTGGCACCGGGAAGTCCTACCAATTCCAAGCATACAGCTCCGTTTTTTTCAGTGACTTCCCTGAACCGTGGATCCTGGGTATCATCCAATAAATAGGTCGTATGTGGGTAAGTGATTTTAGAACAGGCTTCCAGTGTTTTTTCAAACATTGATAAGGGTTCACCGGGTGAACTGGTAGTGAAAATTGCAACCTTTAACCCTTTAGGGGCTTTTTTTGAATCCGGTCTTTGGATACCGAGGTAATTGACCCAAATGATCACAAGCCGTAACATTCCGTACCAAAACACCAAGGATAATAGGATAAACAAAAATAAAGAATCTACATGCTCTGCTTTAAACCACCAATTGCCTAGCCGTAGTAAAGCAATAACCCCGGCGGCTACCAAGGCAGCGAGAAAATACTTTTCTATTCGTTGGATGTTTTTTGCTTTTCTGAAAATCCAATAATCCTTATCTTTTCTCTTTGTCATCTTAGAGGGTAAATTTTAGAGTGGCGTTGGCATTGTGCCCATCAAAGAAAATTGTCCTGAGGTAAATGTATTCCAAGGCAAAGCTGGTCTTTCTGCTGATATTCCAGTTGATCCGACTACGTAAATCCAATGGATAATATCTAGTTGGTACAAATACTTTGAACAGGTCGTCTGCCATGATTTGATTTTCTCCAATTGTCGGATTTTGGATAGGGTTGTTCGGGTTCCCCTGTGGTGAACCTGGAATGGATACAGATCCGTTGTTTTGATCCTGATCAACTCCAAAAAAGATGAAATTCGGATTGTCAATAATGGCATATACTCCAATATTGTTGTTGAAACTCATATTGAATTTAGGACTCAGTTTAACATCGATTTTAGCTAAAGCAGAATGCCTGTATTCATTTTGAGGAGTAAAGTAAGGATTGAAGATACCTGGAAAGACGGTGCCAATTTCAGTTTGACTGATCAATCCCGATATAGGTTCTACTACTTCAAATCTGTTTTCTTTGGAGTCTGCCATCATGAATGCATAGCCGATATCCAGCCTGACTGCTTTTTGTTTTAGAATCGGAAAAAGAATCCAAGCACTGCTTGTTCTCACATAATTATCATTCGAAAAATTATCCTGTCTGAAACTCACTTGACCTGTCCAGTTTTCACTCATGTCCCTACCAAATGACGCAGAATAGCCTATTGGAAGTACCTCTGTCTCCAAACTCGCCAGTGTAAAGAGATAAAAACCACGTTCTGCAGCCGCAGTCAGGTATAAGTCATTAAAGGTTTTTTGACGGATATTTATACCCCCGAGCGGGCTGATTGTTTCAGTCCAAGATGCCCTGAAAAGACCTGCATTCAATGAGATCTCGGTTCCAGATTTGATGATATTGGTTTTGTTGGAAACTTGAAAATACAAAGTCTGTTGATCAGTGGTATAAGATCTTACCTCTGCCAGTAAAGAAGGCTGAAGTAAGGCAGATTGATACAAATTGATTTTAAGCGATGAAATAATTGCCTCTAAAGGTTGTGAATCACTGATATAGGAGGTATTGAGTGCGATTGTGGGTGAAGTTGTCAGTTCAATTTCCTCTTTGAGAGCAAGGGCTTCTAAATTGTCGGGGTAGGGATCAAGTATTTTATTCAGATAAGCTAAGGCTTTGCTTGGGGGTTGACCGTCCCAATAGGACATCCGGGCAAGTAAAAGGTTGGATTCAGGATCTTTTGGATATTGCTCAATATATTGAATGAGAAGTTGTCTGGATTTTGGATATACTCCATTTTCAAAAAGAATTCTGGCATAGTCCCGTTTGATTTCCAATGATTCAGGAAGTCGCTGTATGGCTTTTTCGAGGTAAGCTATAGTTCCTTCCAAGTCCTTCGACCAATAAAGGCCTTGAGCTTTGAGCCGGATGATATTTTCATCATTCGGATGACCTTTTTCCATTTTTTCAAGCAATGATATTCCTTCCGAATAATCAGCGCTATAAATTTTTTCTTTGGCGATATTCAATGAGTCGAAAAAAGACTGCTCCTGGGCCAAGGAATGGGAAGCAAGCAGAAAATTGGTTAATGAAATCAAAAACAGGAATTGTACAAATTTTACAATTTTGTTTGATAACATCACAAATTTCATGTCAATTCTAATATAATTTATAGAATATTGTTTGGAAAACAATGTCATTTTTGTTTGAAAAGGGTGATTTTCAAATCAAATATGAAATAAATTTTTGAAAAAGTGCTCGTTTTTCTCTCAATAAAAATTAATTCTTTCTATATCCATCGGTTATATTAATTGCATAGGACAAATTGGGAATTTGATTTGTTTTCTGCTTGATATGGGTAATGTCGAGGAATATTGTGATCAGAGGTGATTACTGAAATTATGCTATCTTAGAGATTTTAACAGCGAATCCAATACATGATTGAATTGGAATATTAAAGTATGAATTGTCCTATCATGCTATTTGTTTTTGGTTGGTATTGTTTTTTGGCTTAAATTCCTTTCCATCATTTAAAAACCTTAAACCTAAAATATTTGAAGCATTATGAAATCAAGAAGAGACTTTATACAGAAATTAACTGTTGGTGCAGGAATTCTCCCAATGACTTTTAGTTTTACACCATTCGAACAACAGCATCAGTACATTCCTGATGTGCAGGACGGGCCTGTATTGAAAGTTGCCATCATGGGTCTGGGAAGCTATGGCAACAGGGTAGCAGAGGCGATGAAAGACAGCAAGCGAGCAAAAGTAACAGGCGTCATCAGCGGAACACCTTCCAAAATCAAGGAATGGCAGTCCAAGTATAATATTCCAGATAAAAACTGTTACAACTACGAAAATTTTGATGCCGTCAAAAATAATCCTGATATAGATGCCGTCTATATTATCACGCCAAATGCTTTACATCATGGTCAATGTTTGAGAGTAGCTGCTGCTGGCAAACATGTTATCTGTGAAAAACCCATGGCCATCAATGCCAAAGAGGGTAAGGAAATGGTGGATGCCTGTAAAAAGGCCGGCGTACATTTATTGATTGGATATAGAATGCATTTTGAGGCCAACACTTTGGAAGTCATCAGACTGAGGGAGGCCGGAGAATTTGGTACCATTAAATTTTTTCAGGGACTAGCCGGATTTAAAATCGGTGATCCTACACAATGGAGACTCAATAAAGAATTGGCAGGTGGTGGGGCTATGATGGATATCGGTATTTATGCCATCAATGGCTCCCGGTATATGGTGGGCGAGGAGCCTATTTGGGTCACTGCTCAAGAGGTGAAAACTGATCCGGTAAAATTTAAAGAGGGAGTGGATGAGACCATCACTTTCCAATTGGGATTTCCAAGTGGTGTGGTGGCATCATGCCTTTCCACTTATGCAATCAGCTATTTGGATAAATTTTTCTTGGTGGGGGATAAAGGTTTTGCCGAAATGCAACCATCCACCGGATATGGACCCATAAAAAGCTGGACAAACAAAGGCCGCTTGGACCTACCACATGTAACCCATCAAACTACCCAAATGGATCAGATGGCTGCCATTATTTTTGATGGAAAAAAGCCGAAAGTGCCTGTTGACGGCGAGGAAGGTTTGAAAGACATGAAAATCATAGATGCCATATTTGAAGCTGTTAAAAGCGGTGATAAAGTTGCGTTAAAACTTTAGAGTTTTGAACCACAAAAGAGACAAAAGGATTCAAAAGAATTAATGTATATAATTTAAGACTATTGCTCATTTCAATCTTTTATCTTAATGACAAAAAATGGATTGGCAACAAGATTAAATCCAAAACCTTTTGTTAACACTTGTCACTTTTGTGGTTAAAAATATTTCCTTCTAATCTTCAATTGCAATCAATTCGGGTTTGGTAACCTTTTTTATTCCTGCTACTTCTTCCAAAAATGAGATGGTTTCATTTAGCACTCCTTCCCAATCATTTGAAGTGATGTTTGAGGCGATGACATGGTCTCCCGTTTCGGGAAATTCCTTTTTGACTTTGAGTTTATCGGGTGTACTAACTTGATCAAACATCTCAAGCATTTTAGGTACGGAAACGACAAAGTCCTGTTCCTCTTCATTTTTGTAATAGTAGCCTAAAAAAAGTGGTGTATTTATTTCATTGAATGTTTCAGCGTTCATCTTGCTTCTCAGCAAGACTGCCAAACTTCTATATCCGTTGAGGTGATACTCTCTGGACCAGTATTTTGCTTTTTCACCTTCCCGGTTATTGATGATGACACCATTCTCATATTGGAATTTTTCAGCCAAATAAGACAGCCATGGCTTAAAAAATATATCCAATGCGCCTCCATATTCCATGATTGCAGGAGAGTAAAGGACCAAGGCTTTCATATCAGGCCGCTCGGAAGCAAGGACCAAAGACAAAGCACCTCCCATAGAAGTTCCTATGACAATCACTGAATCTCCAAGACTTTGACCTACCATATAGGCTTCTCGGGCTTCATCAAGGAGTTTTTGAGCATTCAAATATTTGAACCCGTCCGGCCTGGAGATGCCGTGCTCGGGCAATCTTACCAAATAAAGATTGGCATCAAAGTGAGATGCGATTTGTCTGTGGACTGGATGACCTTCTTTTTCGCTGGCACCAAATCCATGAATATAAATGATGGAAAAAGGTGTTTTACTTTTATTGAGGCTATCTGCCCAGATAATTTTGGCTTCATTATCTGGTTTTAACCCTGTCACCGTATCACTTTTAGCCTCAATGAATATAGTTAGGTCATTTAGTCTTGTAGGAACTTGAGGATAGTCTCCATCCAAATTTTCTACTTTAATTTTGGGACCAAGCATATAGAGCACCGCAAAAACAATTGCCAGGGTCATTAAAACTTTCAATACTGTTTTCATCATCTGTAAGATTTGATTACTAAGGTAAAACTAAAACCCTGTAAAATTTTCAAATAGCCGAAATCTAACTCCAAAGTTGGTCATAAGTTTGATTATGTATCAAAACTACCAATGGCATTACCTATTTTGAACATTTTCAGAATGTTGGGTACTCGATATGACACTCAAACCCAACATCGGTCATCTAACATCCGACATCCTTTCATACACGGGGTATATTTATTAATAAGTAATATTCTTATCTTCGACCAAACCACAAACCTTTAATATGAATTTCAAGAAGCTTAAAACATTCGGATCACTTGCCCTTTTGAGCATTTACACCTTTTCTTGTCAACCAACAGAGACAGCACCTTATCAATTTCAGATTTCTGACTTGGAGGACCATTTGATCACCTTATCATCCGATGACTTCATGGGGAGGATGCCTTTTACGGAAGGGGAGGAAATTACCATCAAATACCTCGAAAATGAATTCAGGGCCATGGGTCTGGAGCCTGGAAATGGGGACAGTTATTTTCAGGATGTGCCCATGGTTTCCATTACAACCAATCCTTCCAATGAAATGACCATTAAATCAGCCTCCAAAGAATTGAATCTGGAAGGGTTAAAAGATTTTGTTCTATGGACTCAAAGGACTGAGGAAACACAGAATTTCGAAGATATTGAAATCGTTTTTGCGGGATTCGGGATCGTTGCTCCTGAGTATGGTTGGAATGATTATAAAAATATTGATGTCAAGGATAAGATTGTGATGGTACTGGTCAATGATCCTGGTTTTGGAACAGAGGAAGAGGCGCTATTTAAAGGTAATACCATGACCTATTACGGACGTTGGACTTATAAATTTGAAGAAGCGGCGAGACAAGGGGCATTGGGCACACTGATTGTGCACAACACCATTCCCGCAGGTTATGGGTTTAATGTGATTCAGAACAATTGGAACGCTCCTAAACTCTATTTGGATACCCGGAGCAAAGAAATCTACAAACCAGTATTTGAAGGTTGGGTTACCCTTCCAATGGCAAACCAATTGTTTGAAATGGCTGGATTAAATGAAAGGGAAATGCTGGGACAGGCAAGAAGACCTGATTTTCAGGCTATACCCATGAACCTGAAAGCCAGTTCAACCATGGAAGTAGAAGCTACATATGATATTTCAAAGAATGTCATTGCCAAAATCACCGGCAGTAAAAGACCTGATGAATACCTCATTTACACTGCCCACTGGGATCATTTGGGAATAGGTAAGCCGGATGAATTTGGAGATAGTATTTACAATGGAGCTTTGGACAATGCCAGTGGGACGGCAGCGCTATTGGCTTTGGCCAAAGCTTTTAAATCCGATAAACAGCCGGAAAGGACCGTCATATTTCTTTCTGTAACAGCAGAAGAACAGGGATTATGGGGTTCGGCTTATTATGCTGAAAATCCGGTATATCCTGTAGAAAAAACCGTTGCCAATATCAATATGGACGGCATCAATCCTTATGGGAAAATGAAGGATGTGTCCTTGATAGGTATGGGTCAATCCGATATGGAAGACCTGTTAAACGTCGAATTGGCCAAAGTAGACAGGTACAGTGCACCGGAGCCTACACCTTCTGCAGGCTACTATTTTAGATCAGACCATTTCAATTTTGCAAAGGTTGGAATACCTGCCCTTTATATTGGAACGGGAATTGACCATGTTGAAAAAGGTAAAGAGTACGGAAAAGAGTTACAGGATGAATATACTTCCAAGTATTATCACAAGCCTTCTGACTCCTACGATCCAGAAAGGTGGAATCTGGAAGGGGCTGTGGATGATGTACAACTACTATATCAAGTAGGCAAAAGACTTGCTGACAGTGATATATGGCCACAGTGGAAAGAAGGTTCGGAATTCAAGACGACAAGAGATGCTTATATGAAGAGATAGGATGTTTAGTTGACAGTCGCAGTTTGGGCAACTGCGACTGTGAGCTAAACCCTTTACTGGGAGAACTGACCACTGCAAATGCGCCTGTCATCTGAACACTGCCCAATAAACACTGACCCCGTGTGTAATACAAACTTTTTATACTACAATATAAACTTTTTGTAAAGTAATACCGTTATCAGCTTATTATTTCTTTAACCATGGAATATATTCTACAAAAAATACGGGTGGAAATCAATGAGGATATTTTTCTCAAAGATCCTTTTAGCTCTGACTTAGGGAAAGATATTATCCAACAATCTGTTTGCATGATGATTGATTTGGGATTTGAACATTTCAACTTCAAAAAGCTTTCAACTAGAATCGGTTGCACTGAATCAGCCATATACCGGTACTTTGAAAATAAACATAAGTTGCTTTTGTTTTTGACTTCTTGGTATTGGGGTTATCTTGAACAGAATCTGGTTTTTTGTACTGCCAATTTGCTTGATTCAAGAAAAAAACTGGAATTAGCTATTCAAATTTTGGTAAAAGGCCCCATATTTACTAAGAATGATTTTATTGACCCATTGACCCTTAAAATCTTGCTGACAGATGAGGCGGCCAAGGCTTTTATGACCAAGGAGGTTGATGAAGAGTACAAAAAAGGATTCTTCAATCATTACCATAAGCTTGGAGAAAGAATTTCAAAGATCATTCTAGAGATTAATCCAGATTTCGAATACCCAATGACCTTGGTTTCAACAGTGATGGAATCAAGTTTTATGCAATCGTATTATGCAAAACATCTTCCCGGCTTGACTGAACATCAGCCTGGAGATGATAAAAAAATTGATTTTTTCCACAACTTAGTTTTCAAAACCATAGAAAATGAAAATTGAATATACTGTCACACCTCTGAAAAGATTCTTCAGGCTCTTGAGGGAGGAGAAAAATGAAGTCTATGCCATCTATTTTTATTCATTGCTCAACGGTGCCGTATCTTTGATTTATCCACTGGGAATACAGGCCATTGTCAATTTTGTACTTGGTGGAAGGGTGAGTACTGCTTGGCTCATCATGATTTTGGTGGTGGCAGTGGGGATTACATTTGGTGGGTTTTTACAAATCTCGCAATTGTATCTGACAGAAAAACTCGAACAAAGAATTTTCACCAAAGTCGGTTTTAGTTTCGCCTACAGACTTCCCAAGCTGAAGCTGGATGAACTTCAGGATAAACACCCTCCTGAACTGGTAAATAGGTTTTTTGATGCAGTAAATCTTCAAAAAGGAGTTTCCAAGATACTCATTGACTTTTCGTTTGCAATGGTTCAGATTTTCTTTGGGATGATTTTACTGGCTATCTACAATATTTTCTTCCTGATTTTCAGTTCTTTGCTTATTGCTTTGGTTGTCTTGATCTTTTATTTTACGAGTCCAAAAGGAATGGAGACAAACCTGAAAGTCTCGACTAAAAAATATGAAACGGCATATTGGTTAGAAGAAATTGGCAGAACGATGGCCACCTTTAAGCTTGCAGGGAATTCAAAATTGCCATTTTTCAACATTGACAAGCTTTTGGTTTCCTATGTAGATTTCAGAAATAAACACTTCGCTGTACTTGTTTTCCAATACAAGGTCATGATAGCATTCAAGGCTTTGATTGTTACAACCCTTTTGGTAGTCGGTAGTTTGCTATTGATTGATAATCAGATCAGTATTGGTCAGTTTGTGGCTGCGGAAGTTATTATCCTTCTGATTGTAAATTCTGTAGAAAAGATCATTCTTTCATTGGATGCTGTTTATGAAACGCTAACAGCTACTGAAAAAATTGGTCAGATCATGGACCTACCCATGGAAAGACAGGAAGGAACTGAGAAGTCACTTACCACCAACAATGAAAGTCTTCAATTTGATGTTAGAAACTTAAGTTTTAAATCGAAAATTTCAATTACTGACGTTTTGGATAATGTTTCCTTTGAACTGAAACCAGGAGAAAAAGTAGCCTTAACCGGAAAAAGCGGAAGTGGAAAAAGTGCCTTGATGTACCTGATTTCAGGCCTATACAGTGATTATAGGGGTCGAATAATTGTAAACGGTTTGCCTATAGACACTATGAATCTGGAAAGATTAAGGGGGTATATTGGAGATAGTCTCTCTCATCAATCGGTTTTTCATGCCAGTATTTATGATAATATAACTTTGCACAAAGAAGTAGATGATGCCCACGTGCGGGAAATCATTGACTTGGTTGGATTAAGGGAATACATATATGTGCTTCCGGATGATTGGGATACTACTATTCTTCCCGAAGGAAAAAATCTCAGCAAAGCGATCATCAGTAAAATAGTATTGGCAAGATGTCTTGTAAACTTTCCAAAGGCCTTATTACTTGAGAACTTGGTGACTTACTTGGACCCTGAGGAGAAAGAAAGAGTTTTGGATTATATTCTCAAAGGGAATTGGACTGTTCTGATGATGGCTGAAGATGCAGATACGATCAAGAAGTTCCCAAGGGTTCTAAAGTTGCACATGGGTAAACTGCTGTTTGATGGAAGTAGTGAAGATTATCTGAACAATGTCAAAAATTAATCCCTCGATAAGATGATTGGTATTTCAAAAAATAAGATAGGGACTGATTTCTCTTTTACAGGTTTCAAAAGTTTTGGGATGACAATTCCCAAAGATGAAAGTAAAAAGAGGATAAGGATATTGTTGTCGCTCTTGATAGGAACTTTTTTGTTCCTTTTCCTACCATGGACCCAAAATGTTAGAACTAAGGGATTTGTAACAGCCCTAAGGCCTGACCAAAGACCACAAACTGTACATTCAATCATTGCCGGGAGGATAGAAAAATGGTATGTTGCGGAGGGTGAGTATGTTCAGAAAGGAGATACTGTCCTGATGATATCGGAGATTAAAGATGATTATTTTGATCCCTTGCTTTTGGATAGGACGAGACTACAGGTAGATGCCAAAAATCTTTCAGCTAAATCTTATTTCGAAAAGGTAAGGTCATTGGAAATTCAGATTCAGGCATTGAAAGAAAATAATGTCCTTAGAATAGAGCAAGCGGAAAACAGACTGAAGATGGCTGAGTTACAGGTGACTTCTGACAGTATCAGGTTTGAACAATCCAAAGTAAACTTCAAAGTAGGGGTAGATCAATTAAAACGAGCAGAAACGCTCTATAAAGAAGGGCTAAGATCTTTGACAGATTTTGAACAAAGAGAGCTTCGGTTTCAGGAAGTTCAAGCAAGTCTGATTGCGGCTGAAAATAAATTTCTGCAAAGTATCAATGCAAGGATTGCCGCTATGATCGAACTCAATGCGATAGATAATGACTTCAGGGATAAAATGGCCAAGGCAAGTGCTGATATGTATGAAGCCATGTCATCACAGTATGATGCTGAGGCTACGGCCACAAAATTGGAAAATCAATATTCAAACTATGAGGTCAGGACAGGATTCCGTCATATCCTCGCTCCACAGGAAGGATATATTACCCGTGCTATTCAGGTGGGTATAGGCGAAACCATCAAAGAAGGAGCAGAAATCATAAGCATTCTACCGGGTAATGCCCAATTGGCAGTTGAAATGTATGTCGCTCCTGTAGACTTTCCATTATTGCGAATCGGTAATAGAGTCCGCTTTATTTTTGATGGTTGGCCAGCAATTGTCTTTTCTGGATGGCCTCAGATTACCAATGGTACTTTTGGTGGGGTAGTTCAGGCGATAGATAATTTTGCAGGTCCAGATGGCAATTATAGGGTTTTGGTTGTGGAAGATCCCGAAGAGCAATCTTGGCCAAATGCTCTGAGGATTGGTTCAGGTGCTGAGGGGATTGCCTTGCTCAATGATGTTCCTTTATGGTATGAAATATGGCGTCAGCTCAATGGCTTCCCACCTGATTATTATACTTCCAGGGAAAAGGCCGAAAATAGAAAAGAAAAGTAAATGATGCGTTTATTGTTTGTTTTTATAGCAATAGGATTGAGCTTCCAAACCTATGGCCAACAAATTCTAACCTATACGGAATACATGGAATGGGTAAGGGATTTTCATCCTGTTGCAAAACAGGCTGAGGTCACTTTGCGCTTTGGTGAGCAGGAGCTGAGATCTTCCCGTGGAGGATTTGATCCGATGGTCTATGCAGATTATGACAGAAAGCGGTTTAAGAATACCAATTACTTTGACAAAAGAGAAGCAGGTTTTGTGGTTCCAACTTGGGCAGGAGTAGAGCTGAAAGGACTTATTGAACAAAATACAGGTTCCTTGTTGAATCCTGAATTAGAAGTGCCCGATGATGGTCTGATTGCATTAGGAGCATCTGTCAATGTTGCACAGGGTTTGTTGATAGACAAGCGGAGAGCAACACTGAGGCAGGCTCAGATTTATTTGGAGTCAACCAAAGCTGAAAGACAGTTGATACTCAATGACCTCTACCTTGAGGCAACGGAAACCTATTGGAATTGGGCTGCTGATTATCGTAACGTAGTGATTTTACAGGAAGGGGTAGAATTGGCCGAACAAAGGTTCGAAATGGTCAAAGAAAGTTACATTCAAGGTGATTTTCCTGCCATAGATACGGTGGAGGCCTATACCCAGGTGATGGACAGGATATACAGGTTGCAAACAGCACAAATTCAATTCTTTCGATCCACACAGTTTGTTAATACCTTCCTATGGGACCAAAATGAAGAACCCGTGGAATTATTGGAATCAACCTTTCCTGAAGATGTACTCAATGAAATGGTATTTGATTACAGTAAGGAATCTTTGAGAGATTATGTCCAACTGCACCCTGACCTTAGGCTGACAGATTTTGATATTGAGTCTTTGATGGTGGAAAGGAGGTATAAAGCAAACCTGTTGTTACCGGTTTTGAAAGTCAATTATAATTTTCTGTCAGAAAGTTTCAATCAATTTGGCAATTCACCATTTCTGGAAAATAATTATAAATTGGGCTTGACATTCGGTATGCCATTGTTTTTGAGAAGGGAAAGGGGTGAACTTGGATTGACCAAGGCAAAAATTGATTTTAAAAATTATCAAAGAGACCTGAAATTGATTCAACTCAAAACCAAGCTTGAGAGTGAGATCTTCAATTTTGAAACTGTCGAACAGCAATTGACCGTATTCATCAACAATGTAAATGGTTTACAAAAATTATTGGACGGAGAAATGATCCGATTTGATATCGGTGAGAGTTCATTATTCCTTGTCAATGCCCGTGAAGTCAGTTTGATCAGTGCAAGGATTACCCTCAACGACCTTGCAGGAAAAAGAAAGACAGCCTATGCCAAGTTGTTGAATGCTGCGGGTTTGGGGTTTGAGGAGTAGGGGATAGAAAGGATGAAGGATGAGGGATGAAGGATGAAAGTCGAGAAACTGTATGTCCCTGATATAGGTTGACCGTTTTTACTCAACTCTATATCATGAAAGCA
>NZ_JABFHF010000036.1 GCF_015476655.1 Aquiflexum lacus | reverse complement strand
TTTGGTTTACAGAATTGAATGTCATTAGGTCACTTACGGATTTTAGGAGCTATCGTGGAGAGAGGTCTGCACCCGCCTTGATGTCATTCCCTTTCTGTAAATGCCAAATTTTCTCCACTACCAATGACATAATTCGGATCACTCTTCATGCTGATCCCGAAGGCTTTTGGGCCGAGGTGAAAACAATGATATGTAGGCTAATGGCATCATAGCGGATAATTGCATAGGGAATTTGATCTGAACCACACTAGTATTTCCTTGGCTTTAGCTTAAAAGTTGAATCTATGTAAAAGACTAGGCAATTATTGTTTACTTTGATAACCACGCTCCTAATCTATCTTTAAGTTTTAGAGATTGGATATCATTGATTGGTTTTTCCCAAAAATCAATCACCAGAGGAAACTCATTTGATTTCTCCCTATCCACTTTGCTAAGGGAGGAAGTTACCATAATCACTTTGATGTCGGCTTTTCTGATTTTTTTGATAAGAATCTCCAAAAAATCCCACCCGGACATTTTCGGCATGTTGATATCCAGAAAAATCAAAAGTTTTGAAGAATACTCATCAAGGGTGCAAATATAGTCCAATGCATTCTTAGCGTCACAAAAGCATTCAGGATTATCTGTCAATTTACTTTCTTTGATAATGATTTCGTGGAGAAAAATAACTCCGGGATCGTCATCAATAATAAAAACTTTTGGTTTAATTGCTGCCACTATTTTTCTAAATTTTCAGATTTCGAATGCGTATCTCTTACTATGTTGTCAAGTTGTATCAATGTCTCCAATAACTCGCTTTCAAGTTCTTCCCGACTTTTGCCTACATTTGAATATTTGGAATAATTTATCAATAATTGATTGATTCCCATTGCCTTAGTTAGTGGAGCTCTGACCAAATGCGACTGGTTCCATGTGATTTCTTTTAATGTTTTGTTTTGGGTTTCTATCTCCGATATTGCATTTTTCAATTTTTCATTGGTATTACTTAGCTCCAAAGTTCTTTGGTTAACCAACCTACCCAAATCATTCTTCATTTTAATGTTTAAATAATATTTGATTATAAAGTAGATCAAAAGAAATAGACAAACCACTAAAAAAACTTTAAATGTTAGGGTTTCAAAAAAATAAGCTCGAATTACTATCGGCAGAGAATGTACTGTATCCAATTTACCATGCCTGAAAATCTTTACTTCAAGATTATATTTACCAGGTTTTAGACCATTGAAAATCAGTTGTCTTTGGTCTTTGATAGGCAGCCATTGAGCATTTTTCCCTTCAATTCTATAAAAGATTGAATATTGATTTGGGTTTTGAAAGTCAATAAGGGTAAATGAAATCTGGAACATCTTTTCCCCTGGAGGTATTTCAATTTTATTCTCGAACGGAACATGAAGATTACCAACAAAAAGTTCATCCCATATAAAATTGATTCCTGTTTGCTCATAAGGTGAAATTGCAGCAGGATCAACAATACCGATTCCTTCTACTGTGGGAATCCAGATTTTTCCGGAAATGTCCTTTAAAGCCGCCGGGAAAATCAGGCCGTTGGCCTCTGAGTTGGGCATCCCGAGGTTTTTATTGTACAGAATGGAACTGATGAAAAAACCCTTGTCGGTATTTTCTTTAAATCTTTTCAATTCTGAATTTGGGATATATTGAACACCAAAATTATTGCTTATCCAAATTCCCTCAGAATGGTCATCTGTGATACTGTAGACACTTTGGGATTTCAGACCATGAGACTTTTCAAGTCTTTTAAATTTACTGTTGGAATAAAGTAACATACCTCCGTGAGTCCCAAACCAAAGGTCTTCATCTTTATCTTCATAAATACAATAAACAATGTCTTCTCCCGGGGTTAATGGCAATTTTAGATTTTCTATGTAACGGCCATCATTAATTCTAAAAATACCTTGATTCATGGAACCTATGAGTATTTCTTTATTCCTCAATTCAGAGATGCTAACAAAGTTGGTATTTGTGAACCTTTTTGGCAGGTCAACTTTATGGAGGATACCATTTTTATCAATATAGTGCATGCCGCCATACCTAGTCAAGATCCACAAACAATCTTTTGAATCTTTAAAAACAGCATACACGTGATTACTTTTTAACCCATTTTCCTGGGTTATTTTGCCTGTTATTTCTCCTGTTTTAAGGTCGATTACCGAAACTCCTGCTGTAGAGCCGGCAAAAATTTCATCACCGATCCCACCAATGGTTATTATACCGTTCTGAAGTAACCCATCCGCTACATTTATGGATAATATTTCTCTGGATTTAATTCTATGAATACCATCCGATCGCGTTCCAATCCAAATGCTACTGTCGGGTGCCTGGTAAATGGCTTTGATGTTTTTTTCTTGAAGGACTTCAAAGTCAAGTTGATTTACTTTTGCAGGTTTGACCAATGCAAGTCCTCTACCGAGCGTACCCAAATAAAGATTATCTTTTTCTTTAATGATTTTTCTAACAGGATAGTTTTTCAGTTCAGGATAAGAGAAACGGGTCACGTTTCCATTTTCAATCATTAACAGCCCCATTTCCAGTGATCCCGCCCATATTCTATTTTCGGAATCTGAGGTTAGGCTCACCGGGTTAATGTCAGTCAATTCTTCATAAGACAGGATTTTATCCATTTCGTAATTCCCTTTCAGTTGAAAAATGCCTGACTCAGGTGAAGAAATATAAATGGTGGAAGTGTTTCCAAATATTTTTTGTGCTGAAAAACTTTTTGCTGAAACAAGTCTAGCATTCTTTGATTTAAAGTTAATCTCATAAAGTCCCTGACTTGTGCCGACTAACATCAGTGAATTTTCGAGTTCGAAAAAACTGTGTATTTCAAGTATCGATTCGGGATTCCAAAAATCAAGCATCTGGAATCTGTTATTTTTCCAAATGTGTATTTCTCCCTTTTGAGTACCGATCAATATCTCCCCATTATCATTTTCTGATATAGCTCTTATCCAAGTATTTTCTACTATTTGGGAACAATCAATGACTTGTCTGATATTTTTATTCAATAAGGCAATGCTTTTGTCGCCTGAGGCCCAAATCCCTCGCCTTGTTTTAAAAAATGAATAATAGGACTGTTCCAGCATTTCCGGGTAGCTTTCTTTGTCAAAGACTTTAATAAAAGTCCCATCCAAGCGAGCTAATCCTTCTTCAGTAGACATCCACAAAAACCCCATGTTGTCTTTCTCCATTGCATAAACAGCGTTTTGTGGCAATCCATTTGAATTGTCCCATATTTCCAAAACGTAGGCATTTCCCGCTAATGCAGGGTTTTGCCTAACGCTGTCAATCATAGAAAGATTTAACCTTTCTTTAGATGTCAAAGACGAGGAGAATATAAATAATATGAAGAATAAATTAAATCGGATCTTCACAATCAAAATCGTCAAACTAGGAGTGGCATATTTTTAAATATTAAGCAAACTGGGATTGATTTTGCTTTAATTATTATTTCTTTAACGTAAATAATTTCAAGGAAATGGTATCATGAATGAATCATATTTCATCGTGGTTTTTTAGTTGAATCATTTTCAGCGGAAAAGTAATAAATTTTTAGTGCTTTTATAATGCAAAGCAAGTTTAATAAAACAGTGTTTTTTTTTAACGGAAAATCAAAAAAAACAATAGTTCAGGCATTTTGTGAAAATTTTATTTTTAATTCCATAATACATGGTATTAACTGCGGAATCCTGTATAAAAACCTATTTTGAATTTATAATCTGATATTCTCTAGATTTTGTCTAATTTGGTTTATCGGTGATGTGTCTGGTTTTATATGATTTTACTGATGAATGATGGGGAAGATTTTATGGAAGAACATCTCCTTTGATTTTACCAAATACATTATTCAAGAAAAACTGTAATCAACAAGCCTCTATCCTCCATTTACTTTCATCGTTTCGTTATTGAAAACAAAAGTTTTGTCATTGTCAAGTTCTATTTCAATGTCAAACATGATTTCTATATTGTCATTAGGAGGACTGTTAAATTTAAGGTAAAGCCTTTCATCCTTCAAAAATTTGTGATTTCTCTTTAAAAAATCATCAATGCTGTATTCCACCTGAAATGTCAGGGTCAAATTAAAGTAATCATTGATTTGCTGACCGATTTCCAGAATTTCCTGTTGATTGATTTGTACTCTTTTTTTATTGATAATCCGAATGGACTTCAAAGTCTCCGTGGAAAAGGATTCAGGAGGACTGCATGCAAAAGCCATATTTGAAAAAAAAGAACCGGATGTAGAGGGAGAATTATTTGCAATTTCCCGTAAACCAGAAACCCAAAAGGCTTTATATAAGGTTTGATGGAAATAATAACGGTTTGGATCCACTATAAAATTATTATCCGCCCTGTATAGATTCTCAACAGAAAAAGCAGAAATTGTAAAGTCAGGATTTTCAAATACTGGATAGCAGCCGCAAGGTCCATCACATTGATCCACACAAGATGAGATAGGGAAGATTCCCATCATTGTAAGGAAAAGAAAAAAAGCTACATATTTATTTTTCATCATCCTGATCGATTTTCAAGAAAGCCTTGTATCTACATTAAAAATGGAGACCTACTTCTTTCCAAGTAACCCAATATTCTACTCCAAACAGGTCTGAACTCGGAACAGATATACCGGACATTTCAGTTTTATGCAGAGAATTATATTGAATTTTCATTTTACTGGTATAGTTGCTTACATATATAAAAATAAAACTCATTATTCATAAACATGTTTGAAATCGAAAAAAAACTCAATCCAGGTAAAAAAACCTTCACTTTTGAGTTCAGTTTCTTCGATATAAATTAACTGATTATGATACCGATAGAGCATCCTTTTTGATTACCATTGGCAACGAGAAAAAGAAGGTGCTTCCCTTTCCCGGCTCACTTTTTACCCAAATATTCCCTCCATTTTCGACAACATATAACTGACAGAGGTTTAGGCCTAACCCTGTACCTTGTTCACCTTTGGTGCCTCTTTTACTTTCCACTAGGTCTTTTTGAAAAAGCTTTTCAACATCTTCAGGTTTAATGCCTATTCCAGTGTCTTTTACTGAAATAATCAATAAATCATCATCTTCATACGCATTCAGAGTGATTATTCCCCCATTATTACTGAACTTGATGCCATTATTGATAAGATTCCTAAGTATCAGATCCAAGTGATTTGGATCGACCAAAACTGAATATATCGGATCAATCTCGGAGATGATAGCAATGTTTTTTTGTCTGCAAAGGGTCGAGAAAAAATCAAGGATTGCACTGACCTTCTCATGAAGATTTACCGCTAAGGGGTTAGATTTGACCATTTTCATTTCTCCTATAGACCATCTGAGCAGATTGTCCAATACATTCATGATAGCACCTACATTTTTGTACAAGCTTGGAACAGTAGACCTGAATTCATCTTCGTCCATCATTTTTCTATTGTATAGCCCCAACAGCATATAAAGACTCCCTATGGGGTTTCTCAGGTCATGACCGATGATACTGAAGAGTTTTGATTTTACCTCATTGGCTTTTTCCAATTCAGCTGTTCTACTTTCCAAGAGTTCTTTTGCTTTTTTCTGCTTAAAATAATTACCCAAAGTAATTAGCGCAATAATCAGAATTGATATAAATGCAAAAACCAGGATGTTTCTCAAGAATTTTTCCTGCTGCAATATTTTCTCATTCTCCAAATCCGTTGCTTTTTGTTCGGCTTGTATCAAGGTCAAGCGTTTATCATATTCATATTCCGCTTCCAGTTTAGCAGTTTTTCGTTCAAGTTCCTGCCTGTTGAGACTGTCGGCATAAGCTGTGGACTGTTGAAAATGATAGAGTGCATTTTCAAAATTTCTCTGCTTTTCGAAGATCTGACTGAGGGTGATGTGGCAAAGTTGAATTTCTTCTTTTGAGCCCAATTCTTTTCCTATGGCAATCCCTTTTTTTGCTAATTGGGAGGCTAATTCCAGTTCACCAAGCCTCAAATGAATTTTTGCCAAGTTTGTAACACTCAAAAGAATTCCTCTCTTGTTTTCGGTTTGAGAGTCCATTTCCAATGACTTGTAATAATTCTTAAGGGCTGCTTGATAATTTCCTTGAAGCTCATAGACATTGGCCAGGTTATTTAAACTTGCTGATATACCGTCAATTTCATTCAGTTCTTCAGAAATGGACAATGATTGTAAAATGAGATCAATTGCCAAGTCAAATTTTTCTTGGTACTCATACAATTTGGCTATGTTGTGCAAGGTGGTTGAAATCCCTCTTTTGTCCCCTAGAGATTCTTTGATAGTCAATGATTTTTGAAAAAATGAAAGAGATTCCTCTAACTTTTCTTGTTTTTCATAAATCAGGGCCATGTTGTTATAAACAAAAGCGATCCCCATTGAATCTGACAGATATTCAGAAATACGTAGTGCTTTTAAATTTGCTTCAAGCGCAGGGGCATAATTAGCCTGATAATAATAGATGGTAGCTATATTTTTGAGACTTGAAGCAATTCCTTTCTGGTCATCAATGCTTTCTTTGATTTCAAGAGATTTTTCGTAGTTGAGTATGGCCTTTTTGTAGTCACCCAGTTTATTGTAGACATTTGCAATATTGTTATATCCGGAGGCAACACCTTTTTTGTCATCAACTTTCTCCCGGAAAATCAATGCCTCCTCAAAGAGTTGGATAGCATCATTATAATGGCCTAAAAAGTAAGAAACATTGCCCATCATGTGCAAACATTCTGATTCCTTATTGGTATCCTGAAGATTTTTGAACATGTGAGCAGCTTTCTCAAAAGCCTCAAACGAATTATACAATTCGTTCTCTTGGTAATAGGCCATTCCAAGATCTTTTTGGAGAATTGCAGTCTCCTGCTGATCTTGATTTTCAGTTAGGTTAAGGATATTGATCTTAGTTTGGATCGAATCCGAAATGCTTTTTTGTCCAAATGCACCAAAAAGTAAAAAAGTACTGAATAGGGTTGAAAGAAAGGTTTTTTTCATGCAAGCATGAGATTAATCAGAGGTATAAAGTAATTGAATAGCCAATAGATGCTAATCCTGTAAAGATATACAAGAAACTGAAGAAATAAGAATTAGTTTGAATAATACTGATTTTTGTCAATATGAATTTATAATATTTCAAAAAAATAGCCCATTTATTAAACAGTCTATATTTTCTTTCTTAGCGATTGAGTCAAGCTTTTTAGTTTTTAGAAATCAAAATGGATTATCCTGTACCCTCATTTTTCATTTTCAATTTCTCGGTAATTAGTCCAGAGTTTTTGTGTTTGATGATCACTTTCTTATCCTGATTGGGCAATATCTCTTCTTTGATCAACCAATGTTCAGCATCATATTCCTGATAAACCGAAGGTTTGGTCAGTCCTCTTTTTCCCCTCCAAATAGGAAGTTCCACAGGTTCCCACAATTTCGTTTTTGCTGATTTATAGGCTGCATCAATGATCGCATTGACCACATAGCCATCATAGAAGGTTTCTCTTGGCAGTAGCCCTTTTTCAAAGGATTCAAACATATCAATAAACATGTTAGGATAGCCAAGTTCATGGGCTTCATCGCCAACGGGGAATAGCCATCCGGAAGAAGACTCCGCTTTTTCCGCTACGTAGTTCGTTCCGGCACCAGTGGTAAACATTTCAAAACCAGTGCGCAGAAAGGAATTGATCCAGATGGTTCCTTCTGTTCCCATCACCTCATCACGAAGATCCATTCCTCCACGGAAAGTCCAAGAAACTTCAAATTGACCGATGGCACCATTTTCATATTTGACCAAGCCAATGGCATGGTCTTCTGCATCAATCGGCTTGACCTGGGTATCAGCCCAGCACATGACTTCCACAGGCAGTACATCTTTTCCAATAAAATTCCGGGCTATTTCAATACAATGGCATCCCAAATCTACAATGGCCCCGCCTCCGGCTTTTTCCAAATCCCAAAACCAATCGGCATGCGGCCCGGGATGGGTTTCTCTTGATTTAGCCCATAAAATGCGGCCAATGGATCCTGATTCTACACTTTTCATGGATTTCAGGAATTTTGGAGTATAACATAAATCTTCTAGGTACCCTGCAAAAATACCGGCCTCCTCACAGGCCAAAGTCATCCGAAGTGCTTCCTCGGCAGTTCTACCTAGGGGTTTGGTACACAATACGGGCTTTTTGTGTTTTACACAGAGCATCACAGCTTCTTCATGAACATAATTGGGAAGTGCTATGACTACCATATCCGTATCAGGATGGCTAACAGCAGCTTCCATATCAGTGGTATGGTGGGCCACATTATAATCTTTGGCAAACCTTTTTGCAGTCTCTTCCTTTCGGGCATAAACTACTTTTACCAGATCCTTGCCACGTCTTCCAATTAGGGATTCAGCGTAGAATCTTCCAATAAAACCTCCTCCGAGTATACAGATATTCACCATAGTTTAGTTGTTCAATATATTTCGGACTTCTTTTAAATTAATCTGATGTGTTTGACCCTTCATAGACATCACTTGACATTAAGGGTAATCTCTGCCTCTTTCTTCAGGAAGTCGGCCTTGGTCACTTCTTTTTTGCCACTTTCCAAAATGGCTTCATCAGGAACCACCCGAACGGGGGTGATGCATGAAAGATTTTTCTCTCTAAATGGAATATTATAAGATAGGTTGTAAGCAGAAATTACTGACCATCGGGCATTCTCAGATAAATTGGCCTCAGACCTATGTAGAAGATTAGGATGGAAAAATAAGACATCGCCAGGTTTCAATTCACAATAGATTAATTCTGAAGTTTTCACAGCTTCTTTTACAAAATCCGGATCTGCACCTTGTTGTTCTCCTATAAAATTATGCTCAAAACGTTGCATTTTATGAGTAGCCTTAAGAACCTGAAGACAGCCGTTTTCTCTGTTTGCTTCAGTTAAAGCCAACATCACTGAAATCATAGCTTCGGGATATAAAAAGCCATTTTTGTACCAATAGCCATAATCCTGATGCCATTCCCATGCCCCACCGACTTTTGGTTGTTTTTGCATGATTTTGGAGTGAAAATGGCAGACCTCTCCGGGACCTACTAAATCCTGGACTGATTCCACCAATCTTTTGCACCTTGACATCAAACCAAAGGAATCATCACCAGCGGTAAACCATAAAGTCAGTTTGGTTTTTTTTCCATCTTGATCATTGAGGTCAAAGGAATTTTTGGTGACAGTATCGTCTGTCGCTACTTCATAAAGCAGGTCAATTTCTTCTTTGCTAAAAAGTTGCCTTTTTATGATATATCCATCTTTTTTATAGGATTCAATTTCATCTTCGGTCATATTGGTTTGGGTTGATCGTTTGAGGCATTAAAGTTTACTTTGGTAATTACCGGATTAACTTCAAGTAATTACTCTTAATTTATCTACTATTTTGGAAATAGAAAAGTGATTTTGCATAGAACTGAAAAAAGTTGACAGCTTAAATTAAATCTTAATAACTGATTTGTGTTTAAGTAATTTAAAATGGATACAGCATTTATATATATCTCAATTAGATTAGACTGTCATAATTAATTGGAAAAAATATAGTCTCTTGTTATGCTTTGTAAAATCCTTTAGATTTATGGCATCACGCCATGAAAATTGACACACTATCCAATTAGGGCTGTTAGATAACCCATTTACCATGAAGTTCAGTTACCTTATTCTGTTTATTCTTTTCCCATTAAATTTAAATGATTTAAACCCTTTTCAGAAACCTGAAACAAGAGGGAGTTTTGAAAGCATTGCTCCAAGAAAGTCCGGAATAAGATTCCAAAATACTTTGACGGAAGCTCAGGGTACAAATATCCTTACTTATGAATATTTTTATAATGGTGGTGGTGTAGCAATTGGGGATATCAACAATGATGGCCTCGATGATATTTATTTTACTGGAAATATGGTCCCCAATAAGCTATACCTGAACGAAGGAGATTTTAAATTCAAGGATATTACCAAACAGGCAGGAGTGGAGGGTAATCATGCATGGACCACAGGTGTCACTATGGTGGACATCAATGCGGATGGTTGGTTGGATATTTATGTTTGTTATTCAGGCAAAGGAAGTCCTGACACCAGAAGGAATGAGCTTTTTATCAATCAAGCTAACGGAACCTTTAAAGAGCAAGCTGCTGAATATGGTTTAAACGATTCTTCCAATAGTATTCAGGCATTGTTTTTTGATTATGATCTTGACGGTGACCTTGACATGTACCTTTTGAACCACAATACTAAAGTCATCAATGAAATCGAGTTTGACAATGCCCGGCAGGATAGAAATCCTGAAGCAGGTGATAAACTCTACAGGAATGATGGTGGCAGGTTTGTAAATGTAAGTCAAGAAGCAGGAATATTGGGGAATTCAATGGGTTTTGGCCTCGGAGTGGCAGTTTCTGACATCACCGGAAATGGATATCCTGATATCTATATTTCCAATGACTACATAGAACCCGATTATTTTTATATCAACAATGGTGACGGTACCTTCACCGAAAGCCTTACAGATTACTTTCAGCACATTTCTTATTTTTCTATGGGTTCGGATATCAGTGATTTCAATAATGACGGCCTTCCTGATATTTTCACTTTGGACATGCTGCCTGAGGACAACAAAAGGCAAAAGTTGCTATATGGGCCTGAAAACTATGAACAATATGCACTGATGGTGATGAAGGGCTTTTACCATCAGAACATGAGAAACATGCTTCAACTTAACAACGGCAATGGTACCTTCAGTGAAATCGGTCAATTGGCGGGGATATCGAATACAGATTGGAGTTGGGCTACATTCTTTGTGGACGTGGACAATGACGGTTGGAAGGATCTTTTTGTTACCAATGGCTATTTTAGAGACTATACCAATAGGGATTTTCTGAAATTCAAAGGAGATTATTATTTCAACAAGGCCAGGGAAAATGAACCGGCGGACACACTCTTTTTGGTGACGAGCATGAGTTCTACTCCGGTTCACAATTACCTTTTTCAAAATAACGGTGACCTTACCTTCAACAACAAAAGTATAGAATGGGGATTTTCCCAACCTAATTTTTCCAATGGGGCAGCATTCGCGGATTTGGACAATGATGGTAATATAGACTTAGTGGTCAATAACCTGAATGCGCCCGCAGGAATCTTTAAAAATGCGCTTTCTGGAGACAATAAGCCAAATAACTTCTTACAGTTTGACCTGAAAGGGGAGGGTAAAAATACTTTTGGATATGGAACGAAGATTTCGGTTTATACAAAGGGGGAAATACAGTTTTTTGAGCAACAGCCCACTAGGGGATTCCAATCATCTATGAGTCACCGGATACATGTTGGATTGGGTGAAAACACAAAAGCAGATTCAGTATTGATTCAATGGCCAAGTGGGAAATCGGAAAAAATTATGGATGTGGAATCCAATCAGATTTTTGTTGCTGAAGAAAAAAACGCCGTTCAGCACCATGCTGAATCCCAAATAGCTTCGAGTCCTTATTTTACCCAGGTTCAGCCACCTTTAGAATTTAAGCATGAAGAGTACGGTTTCAATGATTTTAAGAGGCAGCCACTGTTGTTGAATATGATGACAACTTGTGGTCCTGTCATGTCATTGGGTGACATCAATAACAATGGATTCACAGATTTCTTTATAGGAGGTACCAAAGGTTCACCTGGAAAATTGTATTCCCAAGTGTCGACAGGGCATTTTATAGAGTACCAAGGACTTGACCTTTCAAAGGAAGAAGAATTCACAGATGCTGATGCCGTATTTTTTGATGCCAATGGAAATGGCTACATGGATCTTTACATTGCGAGTGGTGGATACCATGATTACCTCTCCAATGACGAAAGCCTTCAGGACAGACTATACATCAATCAGGGAGGAGGGAATTTTATCAAATCTGAAGATGCGCTTCCAAAAATAAGGTCCAGTGCTTCCTGTGTCAAAGTAGTGGATTTTGATGGGGATGGTCACATGGATTTATTTGTCGGGGGCAGGGTTGTTCCCGGAAAGTTCCCCCAAAGCCCTAAAAGCTTCTTGTTGAAAAATGATGGAAAAGGAAAGTTTGTGGATGTAATTGCTGAAACCATTCCTGAATTGGAATTTGGTGGAATGGTTACGGATGCTACATGGACTGATTTGGATGGGGATGGTCAAGAAGACTTGATTGTAGTTGGAGAATATATGCCGATCCGGGTTTTTCTGAATAAGGGAGGAAAAAGATTTGAGGAAGCCACTTCACAGTATTTTGATTCACCTGTCGAAGGTCTTTGGTCAGCTATTGCGATGGCAGACTTTGATGGAGATGGGGATATGGATTTTATTGTGGGCAATTTCGGATTGAACTCCCAACTCCGTGCCAGCAAATCCGAGCCGGTGAAATTGGTCTTTGCTGATTTTGATGAAAACAGCTCGATCGATCCCATTCTCACCCAATACATTCAGGGCGTTGAATATCCATTTGCGAGCAGAGATGAATTATTGGATCAGATGTATAATCTGAGAAGTAAATTCACAAACTATGAATCCTATTCCGAGGCCAAGTTGAACAATATTTTCAGCAAAGATCAATTGTCAAAGGCATCAACACTTCAGGCCACTGAACTCAGAACCCTTTATTTGGAAAATAAAGATGGAAAGCTGATACCACATGCTTTGCCCATGCAAGCGCAGTTTGCACCTGTATATGCCATTTCTGTATTGGATGTCGATCAGGATGGGCATCTTGATTTTATTTTGGGAGGGAATCAGAATTCCAGTCGATTGAGAATAGGAGTGATGGATTCCAATTATGGGCAGGTCTTCAAAGGTGATGGAAAAGGTAACTTCCAATATGTGCCTCAAAAAATGTCAGGGCTTAATTTTATGGGTGATATCAAATCCATGGAAGTCATTAAAGCCGGTAAGATGGATTTATTATTAGTAGGGGTTAATAATCAAGGTTTGGATGCTTATATGTGGAATAAAAAATGAAAATCGCTTTCAGTTTAATATTGCTTTTTGGTTTTTTCTACTTAACCCCACTCATCGTTTTTTCACAGGAAATAACCTCTGATTTTTCGGATTTGGTGCCTTTTGTGACCACACCTGATGAGGTGGTTGAGGCCATGTTGAAATTGGCAGAGATCGATGAAAATGATATTCTTTATGACCTTGGGTCGGGCGATGGCAGAATTCCCATAGCAGCAGCCAAATTGTTTGGAGCAAATGCCATAGGGGTGGAAATTGACGCAGCACTTGTGGCCTTGGCAAAACAAAATGCTCTTAAATCCGGTGTTTCAGACAGAGTGACTTTTGTGCAAGGTGATTTATTCGAAATTGATTTTAGCGATGCCACAATTCTGGTGGTCTATCTTTTTCCTGATATCAATCTCAAATTGAGACCTAAGTTTCTGAAAATGAAGCCGGGAACCAGGATTGTTTCCCATCGATTTGATATGGGAGATTGGAAGCCCGAGAAAACCGAAAGAATAGTTCTCCCTGATGGAAAAGAACATCTGATCTACTTATGGAGGGTTCCTCAATAAGTAATTCTTACAATAGACAAAAATTCCTGAAAATATTCCTTCTCAAAATAATAAAGCCGGAAACTAAGATTTAAGCAGGCATCAAATTCGATTCATGCGAACATCCGTCATCAGACATCGGTCAAAATAAGCCAAACAGGTGTCCTTTCCATCATCCCAGTCAAACTGAGTTAGACCTTCATTTCTTTGAAAGGATAAAGCGAATGCGTTTCTCTATCGTTACGATAATAAACAATGCCACAGATACACCGATAATTCTCCACCATGAGTCCATTTGCAAGGGACTGGAATTGAAAAGGGTGTTCATGACCGAGGTATAGATATAGAGCAATTGGAAAAAGATCATGGCTCCAATGCCAATAAAGATCCATTTGTTTGTAAAAAAACCAATTTCAGACAAAGGCCTAACCATAGAGCGGCAGTTGAACAGATAAGCAGCTTCCATAAAAATAAATACGCTTGTTGCAACAGTCTGACCATAGGAAAGCGATTGGCCAAGGAATTCCACCTCATATATATACAATCCAAAAGCAGATATCATCATCAAGGTACCAACCAATAGCGTCCGCATGATAAGATCCGTGGTAAGGATTGGCTGCTTAGAAGGTCTGGGTGGTCTATCCATAATTCCAGGCTCTTTTGGTTCAAATGCCAACATCAATCCCAGTAAGATTGCTGTGGTCATGTTGATCCAAAGTAATTGTACCGGTAGAATGGGAAGTTGAGAACCAATGACCACTGCGGCAAGGATAACAAGCCCTTCACCTAGATTGGTGGGAAGGGTCCACACGATAAACTTTGTCAGATTATCAAACACGCCACGCCCTTCTTCGACTGCGCCTTCTATTGAGGAGAAATTGTCATCAGTCAAAACCATATCCGAAGCATCCTTTGCCACATCGGTTCCAGTTATCCCCATGGCAACACCAATATTTGCTTGTTTCAGGGCAGGTCCATCATTGACACCATCTCCCGTCATCGCTACTATTTTGCCTCTTTCCTGTAGTGCCTTTACAAGTCGGAGTTTCTGGTCCGGTGATACCCTTGCAAAAACAGCCACTGATTCTGCAGCATCAGCAAAATCCCCGTTATCCAACGACTGAAGTTCCTTGCCATTTAAGGCTTTGAGCATACCATTTTCTCTCTGACCTCGCAATCCAATCTGATCGGCAATGGAAGCAGCAGTGACGGCATGGTCACCTGTTATCATTTTCACATCTATGCCTGCTTTTTGACAAAGTGCTACTGCTTCAATAGCTTCTTTTCTAGGCGGATCAATCATTCCTTGGATACCCAGAAAAACCATTTCTGAATTCACGTCATCATGGTTTACCCTTTCGAGGTCATTAGAGGGAGCTTTCATTGCAAAACCCAATACCCGAAGACCCTGAGCAGCCAATTCCTCTACTTTGGTAAGTATTTTGGTTTTGTCCAAAGCAACCAGTTTACCATGTTCATCATACATTCCGGAACACCTTTCCAAAATTGCCTCAGATGCACCTTTCATAAAAATAATGTGCTGTTCACCACCGTGAAGGGTTGCCATATACTGGTATTCGGATTCAAAAGGAATGCTACTTTTTCTAGGCATTGAATTCTCAAGGTCTTCAATTTTGAATCCAGATTTAAAACCTGAAACCAATAAGGCCCCTTCGGTGGGTTCACCTTCAATCATCCATACTCCATTTTTTTCTTTTAATGCACTGTCATTGCACAGTAGACCAGCTTGTAAACAAAGGGAAAGCGATTTGTGCAGTTCAAGGTTAACAGGCTGTCCGTCCAATTCGATAGTTCCTTCAGGCTGGTAGCCAAGTCCTGTAACATCAAAGTATTTATCCCCGGCAAAAATCTTTTGAACCGTCATCTGATTTTCAGTCAACGTCCCTGTTTTATCTGAACAGATTACATTGGTGCTTCCCAAGGTCTCTACTGCGACAAGTTTTCGGATGATAGCCTTTCTCTTGGCCATTTTGGAAACACCCAAAGCCAACATGATGGTTACCGCCACCGGCAAACCTTCAGGGATGGCACCTACTGCAAGTGCGACCGCAACCATAAAAATTTCACCAAAAGATTCTCCACGAACTAATCCAACTACAATCAAGATGGAAGAAAGACCAATAATCACCCAAAGCAGTAAATGGCTGAAGCTTTTTATTTTTTGCGTCAAAGGGGTTTCTAAATCTTGTGCGCTTGCTATGGATTTCTGGATTTTACCTACTTCAGTATAATCTCCAGTTGCTACTACAATTCCCCGACCTTGGCCATAGGTGACATTTGTTGAGGAGAAGCCCATACAGAATCTGTCTCCTAAAACATTTTCCGAATCGACGGGATCAATATGTTTTTGGACCGGAACTGATTCACCGGTCAAAGCGGATTCATCAACCTGCATGTCCCGAAGTTCGAAAAGCCGGATATCAGCCGGGAATTTATCTCCTGAACGTAACAAAACTATATCACCGGGAACAATCTCCACTGCCTCAATTACCTGTTTTTTCCCATTTCTAATGACAGCAGCTTTTGAGGCAAGGCTTCCTTCAAGGGCATCTATTGCCTTGAGGGCTTTTGTCTCCTGAATATATCCGATAATGGCATTGATCAGGACAACGCCAAAGATGACCGCGGAATCAACAAATTCATTCAGAAAAAAAGTGACTGCTGTAGCAGCTAGAAGAATATAAATCAGAGGTTGATGGAACTGTAAGAGAAACCTTACAAAAGCACTTATTCTCTTTTTTTTGGTCAAGATGTTTTTCCCGTACTTATGGGTTTTTTCTTCCACCTCAGTGGAACTCAATCCTGTCTCAGTTGATACATCGAATATTTTTGCTACTTCCGATGCTTCAATGTTATGCCAATCGTATTCTTGATTCATAGGAATGCGGTTATTAATTTAAATAATGACTGTTTTTTTGGCATAACTAAAACTTAAGAAAGCAAAAAAGATTTGTAAAAGGATACTCAGTAGGGCTGAATCGGTTGGAAAATAGAAAGGGCATCTTATTGAAAATTGACTTAAATATTTCAAATGAAAAATAGTTAAATTTTAAGGGATGAACAAAATGATGATCAACTATTTTAATATTTGGCAATAAGAAAACCTGACCATGTGGCTGAGGTGTGGAACGTTTGTTTTTTCGATCTCAAAAACTGTAGGCAATTGAAATATTTAGCAGGCCAAATCTCCAATTGTCATCTCCAATTGTCATCTCCGATGCCATTTTCAAAAAAAGGATTCTATCTTGGATGTTTCTTCTTTTGATTGGCTTACAAAATCTTGAATAGCTTTAATGGTATTCATTTATCGGATAATTTCTCTAATTTAATTATAAAGTCCATCTAGAAATCAACATGCCCAACCAACAAGATGCTTATTCCTTTTTCATAAAATCAAAAGCTCCCTTTCTCAGGTTGATTCCATATTCCAAATAAGCCTTGAGACATGCCAAAAAATTGGACCAACCCTCTGTATTCCCCTTAAGCCAATTAATACCTGCTTCATCATTATCCATTTCTCCTTCAGTGATCCTGACCAAAGTAGAACCATCTTTTTGTGGCAGAAGATTGATTTCAACTTCCAATTCCTTTTCCCCAATATCCCAAGAAAAGGTGATCAGTTCGTTGGGTTTCATTTTACCTATTCTGATAGGTGAGGATTCCTCAAACTCCGGAAATTCCCACCAAACCGTTTTTCCTTCTTCCATTGGGCCGGTACTTTTGGAAATAAAATACACGCTCATTTTTGATGGATCAACAATGGCATCATATACTTCCTGAACAGGCTTTTTGATTTGTAAAGCGGCATTGATCTGTAGCTTTTTCATTTCTTGGAGGCTTTCAATTTTTTATTGATAATCCAACGACATCTATTAAATCCTATTCAATATACAAAAGACTATAGTCAATGGAATATTGGGATAATTAACAAGAATGCTATCAGGGCAGTTGCAAAACAAAATTCAATGTAAGAGAATCATACTTGAATCACAAAATAAAAAATATTGTATCTTCGCTAAGTATGGATGAGAAATTAAGAATATGGTTAATCAAGGAATTATAGATACTGTGAAAAAATACATCATGATTATTCCCAAAGACCTTGGGGTTAAAAGGGCATATATTTTTGGATCCTTTGCTAAAGGAATGGAAAAGGAAGGGAGTGACATAGATATTGCGTTGGTCCTTGAAAATATGCCTGATTTTTTCTCTACCCAAAGACAATTGATGAAATTAAGGAGGAAGATAGATCTACGAATTGAACCCCACCCAATAAAAGCGCAGGATTGGAATTCCTTGAATCCGTTTGCAACCGAAATCGAACAAACTGGAATTGAAATAAGAATTTGAATTTGAGATATAAATTCCATTTCTTAACTTTCTAAAAGTTGATTTTCAGTATATCTTTAAGTTCAATTAAAATACCAATCCCTCTTAGTCAAGTATCCTAAACTTTATGATTTGATCAGTCCCCTAATTTTCCAATTTTTAATCTTCCAATAAATTTCCTCTGCAACCACTTTCAATCCTCCAGATAAACAATCCTTCCTCCCACCACAGTCATTTTCACTTTCGAATCCAAGATTTCATTTTCAGGAATTTCCATGATATTTTTGTCAAAAACGGTGAAGTCAGCTGCTTTTCCAACCTCAATGGAGCCTTTGAAATTCTCCTCAAATTCCGCGAAGGCACCATCCAGGGTATAAGATTTCAGCGCCTGCTCCCTTGTCATTTTTTGATCAGGTTCATAACCTCCTTCAGGAAGCATTTTAAGGGTTTTTCGGGTTATAGAGGCATAGAAAGAGGGGATAGGATCCAATGGTTCCACAGGTGCATCAGTTCCGTTGGAAATGGTTGCTCCTGACTGAAGCAGTTTTTGCCAAACATATGCACCATCCTTGATCCGCTTCGCCCCTAGACGTCCGATGGCCCAGGGCCTGTCAGAACTCAGATGAATGGCCTGAATGGCTGCTATAACTCCCATTTCACCAAATCTCGTAATGTCATCCGGATGAATGTGCTGGGCGTGTTCTATTCGGAAGCGATGGTCAGTGATTTCCGGAAATTTGGAAAAGGCAGCTTCATAGCGGTCCAATACTTCCCGATTTGTTCTGTCCCCAATGGCATGTGCGCAAACCTGAAACCCTAATTGTAAACCTTTCTCTGATACTTCTGATACCAGTGAAATAGGCATGGTCTCGTGTCCTGTATGTCCGGGTTTGTCCTCATAATCTTCCAGTAGCCAAGCGCCCCAAGGTCCTAAAGCACCATCCATATTGAGTTTAATGGATCGTACAGTGACCATGTGGTCTTGATCTATATGAGGTCCTTTTTTATACCATTCCTGTATCAGTTCAGGCTGACGGCTGGAAAGCATGACATACAATCTTGAGGTGAGCCGGTCTTCTTCCTTAAACTGCTCCAAAAGGTCAATAAAATCCTGCCCGCTTCCTGCGTCATGAAAGGAGGTAATACCTTTTTCTGCCAATTCCAACAAGGCCAGTTCCAAAGCCTTTTCCCTTCTTTCAGGTGTATCTTCCGGAATCAGTTTCCTTACCAGTCCTGATGCCGTTTCCACCAATACCCCGGTAGGATTCCCCAACTCATCTCTTAACACTTCACCACCTTCGACTTCTTGCCTGGGATTTTCATTGCCCAGTGGCGTAATTCCCGCCATTTCCATTGCCTTTTGATTGACAAATGAGGCGTGTCCTGAAGCATGGGAGAGAAAAACCGGGTTATTGGGGGTGACGGCACTGAGCTGTTCATGGGTCTGGAAACCTTTTATGGTATTATCTGGCATTTTCAACCATTTATCCTGATGCCAGCCCCTGCCTGTTATCCATTCCCCGGGTTCAGCTTTAGCAGCAGCCTCGGCTACCTTTTCGATCAGTTCGTCATAGGTTTTGACATACATCAGGTCGATATCCAGTTTATTGTACCCAATTCCCATCAGGTGACCATGGGATTCGATAAATCCCGGGGTCATGGTTTTGCCCTGAAGGTCTATTGTTTCTGTATTCTTGCCAACAAATTCTTGGATTTCTTCGGTAGTCCCCACTGCCAGAATCAGCCCGTCTTTGACTGCCACCGCTTCCGTTTTGGGATTGGCTTCGTCCACGGTATAGACTATCCCATTGATATAAACCTGATCCGCAGGATTTTTTGGACCTGAGTTACAGGAAAAGAGGATTAAACCTAGAAGTCCGATGATGAATATGTTTTTCATAGCTATAATGTTCTCATCCAAAACTAGGAGATATAATCAGAAGTAGCAAAACCATTGATGTAATAGGGTGAGATTGCAAAATAGGTTAAATTGGGTTATATTTAAATACATAAAGTGTATCGAAAATGAAAAAATAAATTAAGAACATGTCTCATGAATCAACAGAAGTTTATAATTACCTAGTCTATTTGAAAAAATATCTTTTTGGTGATTTGGAGCTTTTTCGTGGACTAGCTAGAAATGCAGAAGCTGAAGAATTAAGGATTCGTGAAACTTCAATTGAAACTCATGTAATACCAACGACACAAAGCCCTAATTCATTTCTGTTTACGTTTGGGACTCCACTCATTTCAAGGTGTACAATTCCACATGCATCAGTATTGTTTTCAACAATAGACATTTTAGGATTTCTAATTAGAACAGAGCCTAATTATAAACGAACGACGAAAAATTTTAAAAATTTTTTTGAGTCATTATCACCTCCAATTACAGAGAATGAACTATCAGTATTGATAGAAGTTTACAGGCATGGAATAACACATAGTTATTTTCCTAAATTAGGATTAGAAATATCCTATCATTCTACAAATCCAACCGAAAGAATCATATTTAAGAATGAACTTGGTGACCTTGTTTTAAATATAAATGTTCTTGAGACTATTGTTACTGAACGATTAAGTGAGCTAATAAATAAGTCCGAACTTTACAATAACATGGACAATCAATATAGGATTTTAGTTGAAGGATATGAAAATGGATGCAGGACAATAATTAATTTACTTAAATCGAGACTGCAAAATTCTGAATTATGAAAATTTTAAAACTATGACTACATACGAAATAATTTCATTGATAAAAGAATGCATAAAAAAGGCTCAAGTCTTCTCTAATAATTTAGGTGGATCAACTTCATTTCATTGAAACTATTTAATTAATTGCATCAATGAAAATAATTTTTACCTACAGATATTCAAATAGCTCTTTTAAAATGAACGAATTAAAAGAAATCGAATATGGTGATGGGGATGTGATAATTTTAACTAAATATTATAAATATTAACAACAATTACATCAGAGCATAAATTATGGCACCTAGTTATTCAAAAACAGTAATTTTGCTTTTAATCCACATCATACTTCAATTTTCTTGTAATTATAAAAATAGTTCAAAAATGAGTGGGCATGATATTATTGTTGAAGAAGAAATGTCTAAAGACACATTGGTAGTAGATAAAGAATCAACTATTCAATTAAATGAGATTGATATTGAAATGATCGGAAGCATAAGTGACTCAACATTTGATTATCGTTTAAAATCTTTTGATAATATTTACTTTGGAAGCCATGATAACAGATTTAGGGACAAAGTGAAGCTATTAAATTTTACATTCACTACTTTTCCACAAGAGCACCAATATTATGGTTTATATAAATTATACTTATCGTCTGAGTTAGACTTTCAGGAAAAAACAGAACTTTTATTAGAAGAAATCTCAATCTTACTTGATCAAAAATATGGGAAAGGGGTAAAGGTTGGAAAATTAGTAAAGCAGGGACCATCGGCGCTTTTTGTCTATCGTGCAAGCACACTTTTTGGAGAAAAGTTTAAAGAAGAAGATATCCCTAAAGATGAAGACAATAATTTTATTCACAAAACATGGGAAAATAGTGAAGTAGAAATCAAAATTGGATATGTAATAAGTTACAATTTAACCGAGAATAAAATGGATCCCAAAGGATATAGTTTTGAAAAAGTATACAAACCATACATTGATTTATCCAATAAATATTTGATTTCCCTGATTTCAAATTCTAATGTGACTGAATTTGAAATAAATAGAAAAAAAAGGCTAAAAGAAAACAAATCTAAATTTTAAAGCAAACAAGCCCCTCTCTGAATGTATTCTAACTTTTAGCGGTGCCTTGGTGTAGTTTACCATCCCTACAAGCGGGCCTAAAGCTAAAATATCCGTATCAGCTGATATTTCTTTACGCTTTGTCCTACCCCTGTATTCCAACCTTTCGTATTGCTATCGGGATATAATTGGAATTCAGCACATGATCACCAAAAACCAATTCAATCAAAGCTATTTATTCTGAGTAATTTCTGGTTTTGGACGAACTTGAATTGAGTTTTTTTGATCAGCCCAGTCGGACAGGGACTAAAAAATAAGGCTGGAAAAAAATATATTCGTATCTTGAGTTTGATTAACACAAAATACAATGAAAAAGTCACAATTATTGGAAACTATTCAGGATATGCCGGAAGAATTTTCTGTAGATGAACTAATGGAGAAATTACTGATTTTGCAGAAAATAGAAGAAGGACAACAACAAATTCTGGATGGGAAATTTTTTTCAGAGGAAGAAGCTAAACTGAAACTGGAAAAATGGTTAAAATAATCTGGGCAGAAAGGGCAATTGACGATTTGACCAATATCGGAAATTATAGCAGCAGGTTCTCAGATAAATATGCCTCCTCAATTATTTAGAAACTCTTCAACAAAGTGAATATTTTAAAAAAGATGCCTAAAATTGGAAGGGTGGTACCAGAAAAGAATGATGAGAATGTTAGAGAATTGATAGAAGGTAATCATCGAATCATTTATGAGTTGAGAAGTGATGAACAAATTGAAGTGTTGATGGTCCATCATTCATCAAGACCCCTAGAATAATTTTTCTATTTCCTTGAATTATCATATTTTCAATTCATTTTTTGTCTTTTAAAGTGAGAAATAAAGCCCTTTCTGGGTGTAATCTAGCTTTCGGAGCTGACTGGGTTTAGTTTGGCATCCCCACAAGCTGGCCCAAAGCTAAAATATCCGTATCAGCGGATATTTCTTTACGCTTTGTCCTACCCTCATATTCCAACCAATTTGCAATTGGAATTTAACGCAGGATCACCAAAAACTACTTCAATCGAACCTATTTATTCTGAGAATTTTCCGGCACTTGAATGGTATTAAAAACACCCATCATCACTGGAATTACAAATTCCAAGGATAGAAATGGTGTAGATACAATCTACACCCAGCGCCCTCGCAAATATATAATCCCCACTAGGTTTAATCTAGCGTTTGGTGCGTCTGGGTGTAGTTTGTAACCACTCTAATATACCAACCAATTTACAATTGGAAATCAATGCATGATCACCAATAATCCACTTCAATCAAACCTTTTAATCCAGAGTAGTTTCGGGCACTAGAATATAAATAATCTTCAGGCTTTTCCACAATTCCGGCACTTACAGGATTTTCATGAATATAATTCATTCTGGTTTCGATCATTTCAGGACGATAAAGTTCAATGGCATGGTTCTCATGTGTCCAGAATTGTACTTCACCTGACCTTTTGTTGAATTTGGCATGATAAGAAAAAACCATCTTCAACCACTCTTTCCTGCTTTCTTGTGGATTTTCTTGAATCATTTTTAGCAATTTCTTGCTGGTAAATTTTTTGAAATCACGGACCCAATCGGACAATTTTCCATCTTTCTGTTGAACGACTAAGTGAATGTGGTTTGTCATAATTACGAACCCGAATAAATATAGTCCCTTTTCTTTCCTGCAATATGTCAGATTTTCCAAAATAAAATCCCTGTAATCTTTTCTTGAAAAAACATCAGCCCATCCAACTACTTGGAAAGTCAAAAAATACGGCATTTCTTAGTCTCTAATTTGAAAAGCTTCTCCCATAACTAAAAATATTTCATCTATACTGGAATTACAAATTCCAAGGATAAAAAAGGTGTAGTTACAATCTACACCTAGCGCCCTCGCCACTCAATATCTGCCTAGTGACTTCAGATATATCCGAGTTAATCCCTTAATTGATAAAGATTACTTACTAACTTGTACAAAATTTAAAAAAACTATGAAATTTCAAATAAAAATCAATTCATTCAAAACTTTAGATGAGGTTTCAGATTATTGGTCAACAGCGGATTATATTGAATTATTGGGTCTATTTGGATTTCCTGATGCTGAAAGTTCGGATGAAGATTCATTGCGGGAGTTGTTGATGATGGCCATAACCGATTATGAACCCAATGAAGCTGCTGCCATTGTTTTGGAATATAAGCTGAGTGATGATTTGAACAAAGGGCAGATAGAACAGATTTCAAATGACATGTTGCTGGATAAGATAGCCGAGGAATACCCGGAGATCAATCTTCACGGCACCCTTTTTCACATCAACCAACTGTTGTATAAAGCCTTTAATGGCAAATTCCCCAACACCAAAGCCAGTCAGTTTGAGTGTACCATTACCCCTCTTGGAAAAGATGAGGATATTGAATTGACGAAAGAAGTCACGCTCAAATTATTGAGTGAAGGACTTTCCGACAGCAATCTGATCAAGAGGTTGTTTGGAGATAAGATGACAGGCGCAACTCCTTTTCCGGAAGCGGAAGACATTCTATGGGATTTGGCAACAACAGATGGACAGAATTTTAAAATCCTGACTTCAGAATATTGGTTGAGTCAAGATGATTTGGTAGCTGAGGAATTTGAAGGAAATTATGAAAAGCCAGAGGAAATCGAAGAGGATTAAAGCTTATATTGAGTAGTTTCTGGAACTTGGAAAAAACCCATTAAAAGATGATGCCTGATCGTTTTGTCTGATCTTTTTCAATACGAATAACTGTTGGAACACGTATATCAATGCCAGACCAATGAAAGCTAAATTGACACTGACCATAAAAAAGAGCGTCATTGATGCCGCCAAAAGGAGGGCAAAGAACAAAGGAATATCCCTTTCGCGGATGTTTTTGAACGACATTGGATTTTGTGAAATTAATTTTCAATAATTTTGTACATTTAATTGATTTTCAAAAAATATGGAAGAGATAAAGAAAAAATATATCATTGATGAATCTTCAAAGAAGGTAGCTGTGCAAATTGACATCAATGATTATGAAAAACTTGAGCAACTAATTGAAGATTATGCTCTTGGTAAATACATGGAGGAAAATGATCCTACTGAAGTTCTTACATTAAATGAAGCGAGAGTACTTTATGAGAAAATGAAAACCGAAGAAAAAGGTGGAAATACAGGTAAATAAACAGTTTTTGAAGGATCTTTTGAAAATTCCGATTCCAACTAGAGAAAAAATAGAAATATTGGTTTTTGAGGAGGCTGAATCTTACAAATCTTTAGAAGAAACTGGATTGTTTATCAAGTTAAAAGGATACAAGAATTTTTATCGGGCAAGATTTGGGGAATATAGAATTGGAGTTCAATATTCGAATGGTAAAATTATTTTTGAAAGAGCTCTTCACAGAAAAGATATTTACAAATTTTTCCCATAAGCTACTCAAGGCATTTTCTCAACCCTTCTTCCAATTCAATAGGTTTGAGCCCAAACGCCTTTTCAATCTTAGAGGAATCAAAACAATAAGCCTGATCCAACTGATACCTTAATTCCTTAACTTCTTTCAAAACAGGGATAAAGAGAGAAACCAAATTGAGCATAAAGGGGCCAAGAATCTGAAGTTTCGGCTCAACCCCAAGATGTTTGGCAATGATGTCTACAGCTTCCTGTCCTGTGGGATAAGCCTTGGAGGTTGGTAAATGCCACACTTGATTCCAGGCATCTTTCTGTTGTGCTAAAAATGCGGTGGCATAGGCTGCATCCGGGATATAAGTAAAGGAATGTTTTTTGTCGCCTGCATAAAGCCATTGAGCGGTTTTTCCGACTTTCATGCGGTTGATAACCGATTCATTGAGGAAGCTCAGTTTTGCTCCCGGGCCGTAAAAGTCCGCTGCCCTGACGATCATGGCAGTTAGTTGACCTGAACTTATTTCGTCCAAGATCATTTGTGCAATTTTAGCCCTAACTTTCCCTTTTTTGCTTTGGGGATTGACAGGAATTTCCTCAGTTAGGTGACCGACATGTGATGGATCATAGCAGTACATGTTGTCAAAAAACACCAATTTTGCCCCATGTTTTTTGCATGCTTCAATGGTGTTTTTCATGATAATAGGCCACTGTTCCTGCCAAATTTTGGTTTTGTAAGTGATGCCGGAAACAAGATAGACAATATCAGAACCCTTAACTACCTCATCTAACTCGCCTTGATTCAAAAGATCAGCCTTCATCAATTGGTCTTTTGGGTTGATTTTCGAAGGATTGCGGCTGACCAATCGGATATTGTCAGTGTAGGCGGTCAGGTCTTTGGCCAAAGAAGTTCCGATGTTACCTGTCGAACCAAGGATGGTGTGGAGGGTAGAATTTACCATTTTTTTTATTGACAATTTAGGAATTAATTCACTATTAAATGAAATCATCAAACCTTATAATACTCCACAAATCTCCCATCAAAACCGGCCACTTTTTCTATTAGGGCCATTCGCTTCTTTTCGTCCAAAGCTTTAAACTTTCTAGCCAGGTCGATTTTTTCCTGAAGCATTTCTGAATGGTCGGCACCAGTCACCAAAACCGATATCGGAAGAGACCAAGAGAAGTAAAGGGCTTCTTCGACAGTCAGCGCATTGGGAACAATTCTAGGTTTGTCTCCATGGCTAAAGTGGGAAGTACCTCCAAAAAACCCACCATTTGCCAAGGTTTTCATGGCAATTGGAGCCATATCTTTTTTGAGCAATTGGGGAAGGACGTTGTTGATAAAGCTTTTGTAATTGGGGTCAAAGGCATTGATGGGCATCTGACAGACCTGAAGGGCATCGGTCCGTTCCAGCATCCTTTGATGGGCTTTGTAATCTGAATGACCGGAGAAACCTACATATTTCACCTTTCCGCTTTTCTGGGCTTCCAATACCACATCAAGCACACCGTTTTTGATTCTATTGTCCACATCTGATGGACTTCCCACCGCATGGATAAACCAAAGGTCCAAGTAATCGGTATTCATTCTTTTCAAGGTGCCTTCCAGATGTTCTTTCATAGTTTTGGCATCTCTAGCGGTTGATTTACTTTGGATAAAGGCGACGTCACGGTATTTTGGGGTTAGAAACATGCCATATCGTTTTTCCGATAAGCCATTACCGTATGATTCAGCATTATCAAAAAATCTCACCCCACCTGCCAGTGCTGTCTCGATGGTTTTTTGGGCTTCCTTTTCACTCATTCGGGCAATATGTGCCCCACCCAAGCCCAACATGGTGACTGATGTACCTGTTTTTCCGAATTTCCGTTTGGGAAGCAGTTCACCTAATCGATCCCTTTCAGGAGTGCTTCTGGTAGCAAGTATATTTCCGAAAGCATCAGTCAATGGTTTTCCGGAAAGGGGAAGCATCATTCCTGCAGTCAATCCTGCCAATGATTTGAGGAAGGCTCTCCTGTCTTTTGGTTCTTCCGAGTTTGAGATTTCCTGGGTTTTCCATGGCCAATCCACACATGTGTTGATTTCCGGGAACAGTACATGGTCCGCTTTTCCCTTGAAAACAAATGTGACCACTTCGTAGCCTTGCAGTTTTTCTTTGACAGTTTGCAGAGTTTGGCCTGTAACCAACACGTCATCCACCAATAAAATTTTAGAGCCTTTCTCCACGGGTACCTTCAAATCCTCCAATAAAACCGGCATTTCTCTTTGCGGCGTATTTTCATCATCACGGTAGTTGACTTGAACTACCAATAATTTTGCCCCCATTTTTTGAGCGACCATTTGGGCAGGTATGGCACCACCTCTCCCAATTCCGATGACCAAATCTGCATGGGGAATGGGGTAGCTGTTCAGTCTTTGTTGGATGAGGGTTAGGGTTAAGGGTTGTTTGGTTGCCATGATTGAAGAAGGTTTTTGGTAGGATTTATTTTGAGATTTCCCAAGTTGGATTTCCGTATTTCAGAAGCAGGAAATTCAACAAAAACAATATCCCGATACCCGGTAATGCACGGGATAGAGAACCAAGGAAAAACTCCATCGGCGCAGCAGGCATGAAGGGGATGACAAACAGCAGCAGGGAAGAAATCACTTTAGCGCCAATATATCCAAAAGGTGCTGCTATCCATTTTAAGGTTTTATGGTTGAGCAGGAGAAAGGCAATTCCTGTAAATAATACCAACTCCAAAGTAAGTACCATCAAAAATCCCCAATTCGGATTACCGGTAACCAGAAAATTGAGCAAAGGTGCCAGTATGGCTATTGGTAGGGCCACCTTCCAATCATACCAAAAGAGAGCAATGAATGGAATATAAAACATGGGTAGGAGATAGGCCCCGATGGGAAAGCCATTATGCGGGGGAATCAGATGAATTATAAATGGAAAAAAAACAGCGGCCATTAAAATCACAGCGGTGGTTTTGATCCAGGAAATGCTTCCGGGTTTGCTGACGGTGTCCATATTGAAGGGGATTTGTTGGAAGACATAATTTAAGGAATAATGGGGGAAAATTTATTATTTTTGAAAAAAAGCGAAGACCATGGCGAAACTCATTTTGGAAATAGAAGATAAAAAGCTGAAATTCTTCAAAGAAATTCTTCAAAATTTTTCCTTTGTAAAGATCGAAGAAAGCCAAGTATTTTGTGTTTCATATTTTTTTGGGGAAAAAATCAATAGCAGTAAAATTTATTAGTTAATATTACTAATCATTTGTTATCAGTTTTTTAAATCCAAAATTACTGTTTATGAAATCATACAAAGTTGAATCTCTGATTTATTACACCAAAATAACTTCTGATTCCAAGCATATCGTTAAAAAGTCACAAGAAGAAATTCAATCAAAATTGGATGAATATGCTCAAAAAGGTTATCGTTTGGCCTCCACAAATTCTACAAGTTTTGGAATGGCCATTTACGTTTACCTATACTTTGAAAAAGATGAATAATTTGATTCATTTTGGTGTGGTTTAAAATTTTTTCTGACACTGTTTGGTATCCTAAAAACCTTCGGAAATTGATTCCTAATAAAGGAAATTCTTGAGGGCACAAATTTCGACATAAAGGGAGGTTTATGAAGAAACGAACATCGAAAAAAATGAATCGCGAACTTTAACTGAAAAGACAATTTCTTATTTCTATTAAGGAGGAAAACCTTCGAGGTCTAGAAAAAGACCTCAAAGGTTACCACCTTCATCCTTTTTAAAACCTCCTTACCCTTCATCAGGTTATTTCACAGCTTCTACCGTATACCCTGCTTTTCTCAATAAAGCTATCACCCCCGTTTCTGAAGCCAAGTGACCGCTTCCTACTGCAATGAAAGTTGACTGCTGATGAATCAGCTCTTCAATGACAGGTATCCAATTGGCATTTCTGTCGGCCAATAGCAAATCACCATATTCCTTGAACATATCATTATCGGTGATTAGACGATAAAGTCCTTCGATATCTTCTTCCAAATAAGCGGCCACCAAACTTTCAAATTCTTCCATGCCATCATCTTCCGTAACAAGCTTTGCGAGGTCCTCTATTTGTATTCTTTGAGGTATTTCATCAAAAATCCCTACCTGAAAGGCGACAGTCTCCAAGCCCACCATTTCTATTTGCCGGTCTTTGGCTTTTTCTACAAAAAACATCTCATAGCTGCTTTGTTGTTCACAGGGCAGCATTTTGAGCATGACCATGGAAGATAGGACAAAGGGTTTTAAAATACCCAATTGATCTAATCCTACACCATAGGATTTGGTTAGAAACTCATCCATTGCAGCAGCTTGTTCGGTTGTTAAATCGCCTTTGATGTTTTTGAAGTCTTTGTTGACAGAAAGCTGTTGCATCTCTGCCATGATATTCGGATCCGTCATGTTCAGCTCCAAAGCGATTTTCCGGGTAGATTCCAGGGCATTTTCGATCCTTTCATCCATAAAGAACTGATCTTGGCAAATGATATGGATAGTGCCGAAGAGATAGGATTCTTTTTCAAGTCCTTTTCCGGAAATTTTCCACAATAGTGATTTTTCATCACCTTCATTGGCAATGACATTAAAAAACAAGAACACCAAAAGTATGCTGGCGATTAAGGATTTTGAATGGACTGTTTTCATATCAAAATAATTTATTAAGTTTTATCGGACCAAAAATAGAGCCCAAGTAAAACAATTGTTGCTTAATATACAGAAGCGCACAAATTTGCATTATAAACGCAGGTATTAATTACCAACCTCCTTTTATTTTCATAACATAACCAAATCTCTTCATAGTAAAATCAAGGAGTTGTTCTATAACGGGAAACGGTGAGCCCACCTATTATTATTGTCAACAGTAATAAATGTCACAGAATAATTGCTCATAATCCCTCACTTTTGATTCTATCAATTACATTGGGTAAATCCGATCTATACAAAAAGCCTTTATTATTTCTATAAAATCGGTTGATTGGAATCAGAATACAAACTCAAATCAATCAAATTCAAATAACAAACCATAAATGAAAAATTCCAAAAGAGAATTTCTTAAAAAACTTGGTGCCCTGGGAGCGAGTTCAGGCTTAATCGGAGCAGGTTCTTTAGTAACCTCATGCGAATCACCGGATAAACAGTCAACCATGACAGGAGAACAAGATACGCCATCTGAATTTAAAGTTACCATTTTCCAAACTACAGACGTGCACTGTCAGATCCATCCACATGATGAATTGTTTTGGGAGGACGGTCAAATTGCCTTTAGGAAAACAGGTGGTTATGCCAATATACATACCTTTATTCAACAGGAAAGGGCAAAATCTGAACATTCATTTTTGATAGATACAGGGGATATGTTTCAGGGGTCTATGCTTTCTGTAAAAACAGAAGGAAAAGCTATCGTTCCCATCCTGAATGCTATGTCCTATGATTTGTATTCTCCGGGTAATTGGGAAGTGGTTTATAATAAGCGGCCCATGCAGCAATTGATGGGGGCACTTCATGCAGGAAAAGTTTGTGCCAATATGTACCATGACCTGGGAAACGGTGAAAGAGGCGAACTGATTTTTCCTCCTTATTACATTTGGCAAGTAAACGGCGTTAAGTTTGGCTTTATAGGTTATAATGATCATTTGGTTCCCAGAAGACAGTCTCCGGGATATAGTGAAGGGATTATTTTCACCAAGCCGGAAATGAATCTTGCCCACTATGTGGATGTATTGAAAAATCAGGAAAACTGTGCTTTTGTGGCCATCATGTCTCATATAGGTCTTTCCCAAGAAATAGCGCTTTCCAATAACCCTGCCTGCGAAGGTGTGGATTATATATTGGGTGCTGATACGCACGAAAGAGTCCGAAAACCCATTCAGGGTAAATATGCCAAGGTGGTGCAGCCGGGTGCATTCGGATCTTTCTTGGGCAAGCTTCAATTGCAGATCAATGACGGGAAAGTTGTGGGTGATACCTATGAATTTATGGAAATAGACGCAGATAAGGTTACGCCATCCCCAAAAATCACGAAAATAATTGATCAGGTAGAAGCACCATATAAGGAAGAAATCAATACTGTTGTGGGTTACAGCACCATACCACTTTACCGTTATTTTGTGATTGAAAACCCAATCGATACCATGGTGGTGGATGCTGTCCAATGGCAATTGCCTGAAGTGGATATTTCTCTTTCCAATGGATTTAGATTTTGTCCGCCAAATGCGACACCTGATGAAACGGGTAATATTCCAATTACAAGGGGTTTTGTTTATGATATGCTGCCTGTAAACAGTGTGATACGGACCGGTGAAGTTACTGGAAAACAGCTCCATGATTGGATGGAAAATGAGCTGAACAATGTATTTGCCGAAGATGCCGGAAAAAGATTTGGCGGTTGGGTGACCAAATTCAAAGGAATGGAAATCACTTTCAATGCATTTGGTGAAGAAGGTGAAAGAATTCAATCATTCACGGTCAAAGGTGATCCTTTGGACCTGAACAGAACCTATTCCATTTCTGCCTGTGAAAGAGATGGTGACCCTATGGACGTGGTATGTAGAATGAACAATGTGAAAAATGTTGTCAATACGCCGTATACACTTCACCAAGCGGTGTTAGGTTATTTGGCAGAAAACTCACCTGTCACCCCCACACCAAGAGGACATGCCAAAGCCTTGGATGCACCGGCGACTTTATTGAGTCAGGTTTCTGGGGTGGATTATGAGTTTAGGTAGTTAGTCCAGTTTTCAGTAGGCAGTCGCAGTAGGCAGTATGGGGGGGTGTCAAAGCAAACTGAGACTGCCAACTGAATACTGAACTCCCCCGCAGCTAAGCTTCGTACATGGTACTTTGTACTTGGTACAATCCTTCATCCCTTCTTCTTCCCATACTCATATGGAAACTTCACATATCGGACCATGAGTATTCCGGGGAAGGCGGCGATGACGATCCAGACAAAAAATCCGGGGTAGCCGAGTGCTTCTTGGATAAAACCTGAGGCCATTCCGGGAAGCATCATTCCCAAAGCCATAAAACCGGTGGCAATGGCATAATGGGAAGTTTTGGAAGGGCCTTCTGAAACATAGATCAGGTACATCATAAAAGCCGCAAATCCAAAGCCATACCCCAATTGCTCAATCACCACAACTGCCCCTGCATAGAAAGCAGATTCAGGTTGGAAATAAGCCAATACATAATAAAAGAAATTGGGAACATTGAGTGCCAAAATCATGGGCAGCATCCATTTCCCCAATCCGTCTTTGGAAATCACTATTCCGCCAATGATTCCTCCCAAGGAAAGGGCGATAATCCCGAAAGTCCCATAAATCAATCCCACATCTGAGGTGCTCAATGCCAAACCTCCGACTTCTCTGCTGTCCAGCAAGAATGGTGAGGCCATTTTAACCAATTGAGACTCTCCAAGACGGTAAAACAAGATAAAGGCCAAAGCGGTCCAGATTTCTTTTTTCCTGAAAAAGCTTTCAAATACTTTCCAGAAAGTCAGGCTTTCTTCTTTGACGTAATCTTTTGCTTTTTCCACATTCGGGGTGACCAGAAAGTTTACCAAGGTGAGGACCAAGATCAATGCAGCAATCATCACCATGGTGAGAGACCAGGCTTTTGTATTGTCTCCATATTTCACTTCCAGATACCCTGCAAAAATGACAAATAGCCCTTGCCCTGTGACCATGGCCACTCTATAAAACGTGCTGCGCAAACCAATAAAAAAAGACTGTTGCTCTTCTTTCAATGCCAAAAGATAAAAACCATCTGAGGCGATATCATTGGTAGCTGAGGCAAAGGAAGCCAACCAAAAAAAGGCAAGACTGATGACAAAAAACTGATTGGTGGGAAGTGAAAGACCCACACCCAAAAAGGCAAGAGAAAGTACCAATTGCATGGCTAGGAACCATTTCCTCTTGGTGCCATAAAGATCCACAAGCGGACTCCAAAAAGGTTTGATGACCCAGGGCAAATACAGAAAGCTCGTATAGAGTCCAATATCCGAATTCTCAACCCCAAGGTTTTTGTACATGATGACGGATACCGTTATTATCAATACATATGGGATTCCTTCGGTCAGGTACAATGGGGGAACCCAATACCAGGGGTTGTTCGGGATTGACTTTCTCATGCTTTCTTTCTGATCAGGTTTTGGTAGATACTGATTTCTGAGCCTTCGATGAGGATTGCATTTACTGTATTTTTATAGAAATCCGCAGGGCCGATTCCACCGATAATGGCGTAAGCATAGCCCATTTCTTTTAAAGCGAGAAGACTTTTGACCAATAATACTTTCCCTATGCCTTTTCCTCTCATACTTTCCAATGTCCCGGTTGGTCCGAAGAAGTTCTTCGCGGTGGATTCAAAGCAGGCAAAGCCGAGGATCTCATTATCCTTTTGGGCAATGTAGCAATTGACAGGAAGGTGGGAAAATGCAGCTTCTGTTTCGTTTTTCCAATATTGTCCAAAATGCTCCATCACCCAATCGCAGATATAGGATTTTTCAGGTGGAATGGGTCTTCTGAAAACTATGTTTTCTTTCGCCAACTGTTGTTCTTTTTCTGAGATATCCGGAAGATCCATTAGCCGGACAAGCATATCTTTCATTTTATTGCAATTGAAGGGTTCTTTGGATTTCAAAAACCATCGGTTTGCTTTCTTTGCCAAATCTGTCCAGAAAGCTCAATGCTACATATTTTGGATTGTTCGGGGTCAGTACCGGGAGTAGCATCCTGTTGCTGTCGTCCAGGTATATTTTTTGGGTGATGGTATTTTCATTTCTTTTTTGGAGGTCCTGAATGGTAGGGGAGACATGTATGACTGCAAACCTATAATCAGGATCCAAGACTTGTGGGAATTGGAAGGCAAACCCATTCCCATGGGGAATCAAAATCGGTGTTTGAGGCTCTTTTGAATTTGGATAGGTTTCAAATATATCGGGAGTCAAGACAGCTTGTTGGTAATGGTTTTTGTACAGAAGATCTGCCACATCTCTATTTTGAAGATACATGGACTTGGCACTGAAATACGCATTTCCAGAGATATTTGGGGTGATTTTTGACAAACCGATCTGATTGGGGACTTCCATGGGATTGTCCCAAGCCTTATCAGCATTGTTCCGGATTTTATAGGGGCCGTTTCCGATATAAATCTTGGTATCATTGCTGTTTTTGGACCACCAACTGATCAATTCACGGTGAGAGGCCAGGTCATAATCCATGCTCCAATACAATTGGGGGATCAGGTAATCAATCCAACTGTTTTTCATCCAAGTCAGCACATCTGCATAGAGGTCATCGAAATTGGTCTGTCCCGCTTGGGTATTTGATCCATTGGGATCTATTTCCTTATTTCTCCAAACCCCAAATGGACTGATACCAAATTGTACCCATGGTTTTTCAGATTTGATGGTCTCTTGGACTTCTTTGACCAAAAGGCTGACATTTTCCCTTCTCCAATCATCGAGTTTTTGACCTTGCCGGCCATATTTTTTAAAGGTTGCCCCATCATCAAAAACAACTTTATCCACTTTGTAGGGATAGAAATAATCATCAAAGTGTATGGCGTCCACATTATAATGCTGCACTACTTCCCTGATGATATTGACCAAATGTGCTCTTACCTCAGGAAGTCCGGGGTTATAATAATACTTGGTATCGTACTTGACCATCCAATTTTTATGTTTGAAAAAATCATGCTCAGGACTGAGGAGTTTGGTGTCAAGATTCATGGTAGCTCGGTAGGGGTTCAGCCATGCGTGGAATTCCAACCCTCTTCGATGTGCTTCCAATATCATCCAAGAAAGCGGATCTTCTGTTGTATTGGGTTTTTGGCCTTCCTTTCCTGTCAGATATCGTGACCATGGCGCAAAGTTGGAGGGATAAAATGCATCTCCTGAAGTCCTGATCTGAACGATGACTGCATTGAAATTGAGTGATTTATAATAATCCAACAATTTGATAAAATCTTCCTTTTGCTTGTTGAAGGGGTCGGTAGGACTGCTAGGCCAGTCAATATTGGCCACTGTTGCAATCCATACCCCTCTGAACTCCCTAGGACTTGGGGTCAATTCCAACTCTAAAGTCTTATAAAATTCAGGTTGATCGGGCATTGTCACGGTTTTTGATGGGTAGGTGGTTTCATTGCCCTGCGGTCCCGTTCCGCGGATAGTTCCCCGTTCTCTCTGATCAGTAGTTGTGGTAACTGTTTTGCAGGATTGTAAAAACAATGTAAAGCAAAGTAGATAAATAAATGTTCTTGAAATTTGAATCAGGTAATTTGGTTTCATTTTTTGGCTTAGGGTTTGCTTTTTAAGTTCAGGTCACTGAGTTTTTTTCTCAGCTGTTTCATGAATTTTGGTCCGGGGTCCTGTTTTTGGGTCAGGTAATTGGGGTCTGTTTCTTTCCAGATTTCAGTGCCCTGAAAATCATAGTATTCATGATGTCCGATCATATAGGTCAGTTTATGCTTTTTATGTAGGTATCTGATGAGGTCTGCATTTGCCTTCAATTGAGCTTTTGTCAGTGGATCCTCGGGTCCTCCGATATTTTCAATACCAATAGCCGTATAGTTTAATCCAATGGTATGCCTTCCAAAAGTGGTGTCCGGCAAAAGCCTGAAAATCGTCCCATCTCTATCCACAAGAAAATGGGCGGAAACATTTAAGTTACTGGCAGTGGTCAATTCAGGCCTTCCACCCAATTGAACAGGATTGAAAACATTGAACGTGGCCTCCAAAGTAGGTACAGCTGTCCAATGAACCACCACCATGGTCGGTTCGATCGTCGCCGTTTCCTTGTCTAGCCCATGCCTGACTTTGAGGTATTCCAGGGAAAGTTTTTCTCTTTCTTCATCGAAAACTATGGGTTTTTCGAAGATTCTAAAAGTTGGGGCATTGCATGAAAAGATCAAAGAAACAAAAGCAAAGAGCAAATAGAGATTTCTTAATGTTCTCATTCGTGAGGGTATTTGGGAGGTTTGGCAATCAATTCTGAATATATCGCTAAAATACATGAATTTATCAGAGCAACCTTCAATTTCGAATTGCAATTATTTGCTGTTTTAGTTTTTTTTCTTCTTATTAATGATTTAATCCTTGCAAAAAACAGAAGCCCAATACCAATATGCTCAAAGAAGAACGTCAAAAATATATCCTGGATCAGGTGCATCTTCACCATCGGGTCTTACTCAATGACTTATCAGAAGCATTGAACGTTTCCATTGATACTGTCAGAAGGGATGTGAAAGAACTGCATAAGGAAAAGAAGCTCAAGAAAGTACATGGGGGAGCGACATCCTTTGGTTTTATGACTTTCTCCAAAAATGACGGAAATGTTTATTTGCAATCGAAAAAAATCATTATAGCTGAAAAAGCAGCTTCACTTTTGAAGTCAGGCCAGATTATTTTGATGAGCGGGGGGACCACAAACCTTGAATTGGTCAAAGTTTTTCCAAGAAAGATTGAACTGACGGTGTTTACGCCCAGTCTTCATATTGCGTTGGAGTTGATGGAGTTTCCAAATGTAGAGGTGATTTTCCTGGGTGGAAAACTACTTCATGAAGCCAAGTTCGCCATCGGGGGTACGGTGGTCAATTCACTTTCCCAGATCCGGGTTGATATGTTGTTTTTGGGAACAGGTTATCTTGATCCCAAACATGGATTGACGGAGTTTGATTGGGAGGTAGTACAGGTAAAAAAAGCGATGATTGAATCTGCCAAAAAAACGGTCATACTTTCTGTTTCTGATAAGTTGCATTCTGTCCAAAGATATCAGACATGCGATTTGAATGCCATTGATATTCTCATCACAGAATTGAGTCCCATTGATGCATTTTTGGATCCTTTTAGAGAGTTTCCGATAGCGCTGCTTTAAAAAAAGGTGTAGGCTTATAATACAGATTCTGAGATTGAAGTAGGTGTGTGTTGGAACGCTGATGACGCTGATTTGACTGATTTTCACTGATTTTTTTTATCTGCGTAAATCTGCAAAATCAGCGTCATCTGTGTTCAATAAACAATTGATTGATATCAAGAATTACAAAAGCTTTCTCAACACAAACTCCACACACCTTGCTGCTAGTCTGGCAGTGGTATTGTCTTGGTCATATTCAGGATTCAGTTCTACCACATCCACGCTGATCAATTTGCCGGAGCCTGCGATCCATTCGAAAACTTTAAAGGCAAGTTCAGGAGAAAAACCCATCGGGGAAGGTGCACTGACCCCGGGTGCATAGGCTGATGAAAACCCATCCAAGTCAATGCTCAGGTAAATTTTATTGACGCTATTGCAAAAATCATTTAAAACCAGCACGATATTTTCCCAGTTGGAAAGCGTGAAATCTTCCATCTCCATCCAATTCACCTTTAATTGTTTGGCGGTATTGAACAGGGAGGAGGGGTTTGCAGCACTTTGAACTCCAAGGCAGAGGTAATGAAAATCAGATGGGTAGGCTTTGGCCAATTGAAAGAAGGGAGAACCTGAATGTCCTTGGCCATTTACCAAAGCCCTCAGGTCAAAATGGGCATCCAAATTGATGATTCCGAGTTTCTCACCTTTGGTTTTCACATGATTTAATATTCCACGCCCATGGGCAAATGCCAGGTCATGTCCACCGCCCAGCAAAACCGGAAAAACCTTATCGGCCAAAAGTTCTGAAACCGTTTCGGTGATGAGGTCATGGCTTTCCTCCATATTATTATCCAAAGTGACAATATCACCCAGATCAAAAATTTGGGGTTCATTGGGGAGGTGAAAGGCCATAGGAGCCATCATTTTCCGAATGGCAATTGGACCGTTTGCAGCGCCTCGTCTTCCTTGATTTCTGGAAACACCCTCATCTCCGGCATAACCAAGCATCGCGACCTTTCTCCCCTTGGATTCTATTGGCAATTTTAATTCCTCCAGGCATCGAACTGCCTGATGCCAATATTGAAGATCTTCGGAGCTTCGGCCTATCCAGATAGATTTGGGTGTGGGTTGGTGCAAGGGTTTTGTTTTATGAATGAAGTGTCAAGTTCTGATTTAAATTGATCATTGGAGATTCTTCACTTCGCTGAATGGTTTGTTTTCAATTTAAGAATTTTTCATAGCTCGTTCAGAATGACGGCGCAGGGAGACATGACACCCTCATCCCTGACTTCCGGCAGGCAGGCGTATTCACTCTTCTCCCGTCTTCCAACTTCTTTCCTCAACATCGGTCATCGGTCATCGGTCATCCAACCCTACATCTCAAAACCTTTTCTATGTTCTCTTCCCACAAACTGATTTGCTTCCTCCAAATTGGTGATCAACATGTTGTCCCCATCCCAAAGCAATTTTTTCCGACCGTAAAACTCCATTTGACCTTTGCTGTTTTCTCTTCTGAGCATGTAGCTTCGAATCGCCAGGTTTCCCATCAACACTGTTTCTGTCATGGGACCAGCATAATCGAAAGAAGAAGTCAAGCCTTTGTGTTCAGCACTGCCAAAGCCGGCCTTACAGGCATCCACCCATTTTCTTTGGTGTCCATATTCAGGTTCAATGTTCTCCTCCGTTTCAGGGCCAAATTCTGTTGTTCCATCATTAAGATAGAGTTTTGGCATCAGCGGGGAACTGTCATTGATGTTGGTTGAGATAATTCCTTTTTCTCCCATAATGAGTACGCCATTGGCACTGCCTTTTCCGCCTATATCATGATCTGCGGGAATGATATCAGGGTGGGAAGGTCTGATACCTCCATCACTCCATGTCATTTCTATGGGAGATTGGCTTTTATCCGTTGCTGCAAAGTGAAGGGTGATGAAAGATGATGCAGGACAACCTTCAGGATTATAATCAGGGGTCCACATACGGGAGAATACTGTTCCTACGCTACATTCGGCACTTTTTGGATAGTGCAATCCCAATGTCCTGAAAGGAATGTCAATCAAATGGCAGCCAACATCTCCAAGGGCGCCTGTACCATAATCCCACCAACCTCTCCAATTGAATGGGTGTAAATTCGGGGTAAAAGGAATTTCCGGAGCCGGGCCTAACCAAAGGTCCCAATGCAGGTCATCGGGTTTCTTACTGGGTTCGGGTTGAGGAAAAGCAAATCCTTGGGGCCAAACAGGACGGTTGGTCCAGACCTGTACCTTGGATATTTTGCCCAACTTACCTGAATCCACCCATTTTTGGACCAAGTTTAAATATTCATTGGAACCGCCCTGATTGCCCATTTGGGTGACAACTTTTTGTTTCCTTGCCATTTCGGTCAGCATTCTAGCTTCCTGAATGTTATGGGTCATGGGTTTCTGAACATAGACATGTATGCCCTTTTGCATGGCCATGGCGGCAGCAGGACCATGGACATGGTCAGGTGTGGAAATGGTCACGGCATCAATATCTTTTTCTTTATCCAGCATTTCCCGGTAATCTGCATATAATTTGGCTTTGGGAAAATTCTCCACAGATCTTTTTGCTGAACCTGAAAAATCCACATCACAAAGTGCAATGACCCTTTCACGGCCGTTGACGGAAGCATTCATGATGTCGCTTGAACCTTTTCCTCCTGCACCTATGGCTGCGAGGTTCAATTGGTCGGAGGGGGCGGTAAAACCAACGCCCCCGAGCACATGTCTAGGAACGATAAAAATGGACGAGGCAATGGCTGCGTTTTTGATAAACTCCCGACGGGAATTACCTTGAGCAATGTTCTTGGGTTTTTTCATGGATCTGTAAGGGTTAGCGTTTTCTCACGCCTTACAAGATAGAAATCCAAGTCTTTAAATCCAATCCCGATTGTGGGATCGGAAGATTTTCTTTTTAATGTATAAAGAGCTTTTTGGTTTCTGCGATATTTCTGCTGTTGATTTTGATGATGAATAGACCTTTGGAAAAGTTCTTCGAACTGAAGGTATAGGTTTGGTTCAGGGTATTGGGATAGTCGACATTGTGGACCATCGTTCCATTGCTACTGATGATCTGAATGTTGACATTTTCAAAACTTCTGAGGTTGAACGAAATATTGAACAGGTCCCTGGCAGGATTTGGGAAGAGTACGGCATTTCCAACTTCAGGTCTTACCGGTTGAGGGTCAGCCCTGAGGAAAAACTCAAAGTTGTCAAAATATATCGGGCTATTGGATTCTTCTCCGTTTTCGATGACAATGGACATCCTGCCATTTAACTCTCCTTTTCCCGTAAATTGGGACAAATCAACAAATTCTCTTCTAAACTCGCTGGGATTGTTTGGATTGACAGTAGGTCCTGTTACTGTGGAGATTTCGGAACCTGTTTTTCTCCAAATTTCAGTATAGGTGTTGCCTGCGTCCTGGCTTCCGAGGATTCTTAAGACTGTATTGGGACTTATCTGACCTGCTGCCATGTCAAAAAGAATACTTGCCTGAGAACTCCTTGAAAGATCCAAAAGCGGAGTACCAAACCAATAAGAATTGTTTGGAAGGGTATTTTGAAGAACTAGGACATTGTCCCCCAATGTGCCTGATTGATTTGAAGTCAGGGTAAACGCCGGTGCATTTCTTTGCGGATTGAGGCTAATCCATGGTCCTACCTGTGACCTATTGATGAAACTTTCCCGCCAAGGGGATTGAATCCTGTCCTGGTCATGGATGATATGCCGAACTATCTGTCTTGGCTGTTCAGGTTCATTTTGATCCCAATTTGGAAATAAAGCTGTAAAATTAAGGATGTTGGGACCTTCACCCGTTGATTTGGGGAGTACAAGGTCTACGGATTGGCCTACTTGGATATCTCCTGAAAACACATATAATTGGGCAGCGCCGTTGTTGGTCTGTCTTCTCAGGACCAAATTACTTAAAGGTAAGTTTCCTGTATTGGTAATGTTAATCGATTCTTCGGTCGTGGCAATAGAACTGATCGGAAACGGTAAAGTCAGTTCATTGATTGTAACATCGTAGCGGTATTGTTGTTGGTCCAATATTTCCAAATCTTTGATGTAGATGTTGTTGCCATTGTCATTTTGGTTGATAATGGCCACCCTGACATCAGAAAGCCCGGCATAAGCGCTCAAATCGAGTATTTCTCTTCTAAATTGGTTTTGGCTGGTTGGGATAAATTCACTTGAAATCAGTTCCGAAGTACTCAAAAACCGCCAATCTTTGGCATAATTGGCATTGATGATTTCAAAATTATTTCCACAATCCGTAGATACGGCCACGATCAGAAAGTCAGACGAGTCATCATCGGACCTCGCGGCATGGGCCATCATGAAAGTCAGTTGTGCATTGGTACTATTGGTCAGGTCTATCCTAGGCGAAATCAAGAAATCCCTTTGTCCAATATCTTCATAATTGAAATTCTTCACCACCAAGGCCCTTGAGGTTTGCCCGTCCAAGGTCAATTCAGTCTTTTCCCAAGTCAGTGAATCATCAGGATTTTGAATGAGCCAATTGATGCCAATGTCATCCAAATTAAGCGCATATGGAATTGAAATTTCAGGTTGTAAAGCAGGGGAGGATGTTCTTGTATTGTTTAATGGATTTGCATCGGCCACACTGTTGACCAAAATGATATTGATCTCAATATTATTTCCGGTCGCGGGTAGGGTGATGGGATCAAATTCCAGTATTTCTTCTTCCAATTCTCCCAAATCCATTTCAAAGTCCTTGGTCTGAAGGATATTTCCATTATTGCTGATAGATAGACGGGCCGAGCTGACCCTGTTGGTACCGAAATTCAGGACTTCAACTTTTGGGTTAAATTCCAAATTACAGAATAAGTCCGAAGGTTCAATCAACCGTTCAATGGCCAAATCATTTTCAAATCTCGCAGGGGCAATGGTTCCACGGCTATTGACCAAACTTGCTCTAAACGGACTTTCTGCCAATACCACATCGAACCGTTCTACCTGACCTAAGGTAAATAAATTATAACAATCGTTGCTGGTATAATCCATAAAATTCTCACTCATATCCTTGCTGCCGCATGAAAATTTTGGATCTACAAATCTGCAAACAAAGTTATTTGCTTCAAATTGAGCAGGGGTATCTTCCACAAAATCATCGATATCACAACCTGAAATGTCATTATTTCCCGGTCCCCAAGTGTGGTGCAAGCCAAGAAAATGACCAATCTCATGTGTCAAGGTCCTTCCGTTTGATTCTGGGTCTGCATTTCCGCCTCCACCAAACCAAGGATAATTCATCCATACTCCATTGAAACCCTCAGGCAGAACCTGAGTGGGTGAACCCGGTAGATTTGAAAAGGGCAATCTTGAAAATCCCCGCAGTCCGGCGGAAGTAAATGTCATCACCCATATATTCAAATATTCTTCTGCCGGCCATAAGGAAGTTTGCCAAATAAGGCTTGCTTGTTCAACATTGTAGCTATTCCTTGGCCCCTGAACCCTGACCACGCCATCAGTAGGTCTTCCTCTTGGGTCCTGTCTAGCCAATACAAATTCTATTTGTGCATCTGCTGCGACGGGAAGGAATTCAGCAGGGGTATTGGATGCGTCAGGATTTAATCTCCTGAAGTCCTCGTTCAACACGCGAATTTGGGACTCTATCTGCTCCAAAGGAATATTGGCGCCGGTCCCGATGGGGGTACCATTATGGATGACATGAACGACCACAGGAATTACTCTTGGGTTTTCCTGCTTTCTCTGAATAGCTTGATTTCTTTTACCCTCAGCAATCTTTTCCTTCATCCAAGGTTCAAATGATTCAGGCGTATTGATGATACCGTATTTTTCTTCCAGGATTTTCTCAAAATGATAGGTGCCACAACTTTCGTCATGCACATGTTCTGTTTGGTATAGTTGTCCAAAAAAAGCCTGGGCGAAACTGTTTCCTAGTGTAAAAAACACAAGAGAAGCAGTAATTAAGGAGGATTTTAGTGATAAAGATTGTAGAGGATGCATGCTGATCGAGGAGTACTTGAGGAATCTTAAATGTCAAAATGTAGAACATGGGAATGTTCCAACAGTTTTGAAAATTGCATTTTTTTGAAAACTAATTCAAAATCACAATAAATAAAAATGTTTTTTTCATGCCAAGTGAGAATTTAAATTAAATAGGACTTCTGATTTAAAATCCACTTTTAATTGTTTGTCTTTCAATTTTCTTTTTCTGATCCGAACGGATTGAAAAACATCTTGTTTGTAAGTCCATTTGGCGATTTAAAATTCAGTTCAAAATATTTGGATAAGGATGTTCACCGAGTAATTTTGTTATTGATGAGTAATTTTTTTACTCGGAGTGGGAAGGAGGGTAGATTGTAGATTTTATTCACAACAAAAAGACCAATAGACTTTGCTAGAATCACTGGTTACATCCAAAACGCGTATTAAGTTGTTGTTGAAATTCTTTTCATACGACAACGCAGCATACCTGCGTGCTTTGGCGAAAGAGTTTGACGAATCTACCAACGCAGTGAGGGTGGAGTTGAACAGATTGACGGATGCAGGGCTATTGACTGCAGGCAATGAGGGTAAAACCATCATGTACAGGGCCAACCATCAGCATCCGTTTTTTACGGAGATCAAAAATATGGTTTCGAAATTTTTGGGTTTGGATCAGCTTTTGGAACAGGTGGTAAGGCGCTTGGGGAATGTACAGAAAGCTTATATCATCGGTGATTATGCCCAAGGAATAGATTCCGGGACGGTCAAACTGATTTTGATCGGAAGGGACATCGACCTGGAATACCTGGATTTTTTGGTGCAGAAGACCTACGAAAAAGTAAAAAGAAATGTAGATGTCAAGGTACTGGAAGAAGAACCTACCGAGATCACAGGTTTATTGGTTTATGGTTGATAAAAAAAATGATTTACTTATAATTAACAGAAGCACCCAAAGCCTTTTAAAGTAACGAATGACGGACGAGGGATCACCCACGGAGCCAAAAAAACCTATTTAAACCAAATTTTGGAATGAAATTGTCATCTACTGGCATCATTGCATACATACATATAAAATAATAGATAATTTAGCCAAATATTAATCACCTCATAAGTTTACAGATTTGCAACGAAGTATTTTTATTTCTGTCCTATTGGCAATAGTGATCTTTCAGATATTGGGAGAAAAGGTACCCATCCATGAAGGGGCCTATGGGGATGGGCTGTTTTATAGAGAGGTAGCCGTTTCCTTTTTGGATCAAATTGAAGATGAAAGCTATAATATCATTCAGATTCAAAGATTGCTACCCTTTGCGATGGTGAATATGATTTTTTCCTTGTTTGGCTTTGACCATGATTATGATAGCCTGATGAGTGGGATGTTGATTTTTCATTTCCTGATGCTGACTCCCGGGATCTACTGGTATTTTTCCCTTGGCAAAAAAATGCGGCTGAGAAGTTCATTGATCTTTTTGGGCTTTGTGCTGCTATTTGTGAATTTTGCTATCCTGAAAGAAACCTGGTACAATCCTTTTTCCACTGATTTCACGGGTTTGATCTTGGGCATAGGACAGGTCAATTATTTTGTGAGGCATGAAAGGCAAAAGCTTTTTCTGGTTTCCATTATTGGAGGGTTTGTTTCGCCCACCTTGTTGCTTACAGGTCTGATTCTGATCTTTTTACCAAGTGATTTTATGCAAATGCATGAGGGAGAGAGGCCAAAATCCCTTTTCCCTGTGTTGGCTTCAGCGGTATTGTTGTTTCTTCTCATCATGGTCAGTGCCTTCACGGGACGTTTTGCTACCGGAGAGACTTGGGACATAGTACTGCACAAGCTTTCCTTGCTGGCAATGGTCGCTTTTGTATTTGTTTTTATGTTCAAAAACACCATTCAGTGGAAGGAAAGTTGGCAACTGTTCCGGAAAAAACTTAAATCACAGAAAGCCATCAGACTGATGACGATCTTATTGGCTTTTGTCTTTATTGTATTTCTATTGTCCGGAAGCAACCAAAATATCCATATAGAAAGTTTGGCCCAAGCTTATTTCGGGGATATGCTTCGGTATCCTTTGGATTTCCTGGTGGGTCATCTGCTATATTTTGGATTCCTTATTCCACTTTCCCTGGTGTTTTTCCCAAGGATGATCAAAGAAATGGCCAAGTTGGGAATGGGCTTTACAGTGCTTTGTCTTATCTTCTTTGTCCTCTTATTAAATCCGGAATCCAGGTTGTTGATGCCGTTTATACCTTTTCTGGTCTTTTTGTTGTTGAAGGCAGTGAGAACCTACAGGATATTGGATAAGGATTTGTATGTGGTGGGAGGCCTGAATATATTACTGTCAACTTTTTGGTTGCCTCTGAATGTGAATGAGATGTCAGCGTCCCTGATGTCGGTGCAAAAAGAGGTCATAAACGCTTTTCCCGCGCAAAGGTATTGGATGCATTTTGGTGATATGATGTCTTTTCCTGTGTATTTTGTGGGGGGGATACTTTTCTGCCTCTTGGTGTATGTAGCGTATAGGGGGAAAAGTAGGTATATTAGGTTGAGGAAAGAGGAGTCTTAGGTTTTAGTGGGCAGTGTTCAGTTGGCAGTGTTCAGTAGGCAGTGTTCGGTAGGCGCAGTGGGCAGTGTTCAGTGGGCAGTTTGCAGGAGGGTTGTGATAACCTTTGAGGTCTTTTTTCAGACCTCAAAGGTTTTTTGCTTAAGTTGGAGGTTAATACTTGGGTTGGTGGGGGCGGTCGCTCATAAAATAAGAAAAAAGCTATTTAGATGTCTGAATCATTGTTGTTAAAACCGTACCAACCCGAATTGAAAGCCGATTGGGATGCAGTGGTGGGGTCAAGTATCAATGGGACTTTTATCCATACAAGGGATTTTATCGCGTACCATGGAAATAGATTTAAGGAATGTTCCTTGATTTTTTATTGGCTGGGAAAGCCTGTTGCGGTATTTCCAGCTGAGTATTCAGATGGCCATGTTTTTTCCCACCGGGGACTGACGCACGCAGGTTGGATCGTCTGTAAGGACTTGGAGGAGGGGCAGCTCGAGCAGATTTTAAACACTACCTTTCAATACTTTGAGCGGCTTGGCTTTCAATCTTTGGAAGTCAGGTCTGTACCTGATTTTTTTTGTTTGGGAAGCAATTCGGCATTAAAAACAAGCATCCAAAAATTTAAGCCCGAAATCGTCAGCAAACCAATCTTTCATGCCACTCCCTTACCTTTTGAAATCTCGGATAGGGGGAGAAAATGGGGGAGAAAAAAAGCGGTTTGCCAAGGCCTAAGGGTAGCGGAAACCGATGATTTTGAAGGTTTTTGGAACAATGTCCTGGAACCTCATCTTTGGGAAAAATTCCAAAATAAGCCTGTCCATCAGTTGAAAGAAATCCGCTATTTAAAATCCTGTTTTCAAGAAGAAATCAAACTATTTGCTGTTTATCGGGAAACGGAAATGTTGGCGGGAACAGTCCTCTTCCTTCAAAATAAGGTAGTCCATTGCCAATATATCGCGAGTACAGCCAAAGGAAGGGAAAGCCGGGCGCTTGACCTGCTTTTTGATGAGTTGCTGGACAAATTCAATGTTGACAAATCTTACCTGAGTTTGGGAACATCCTTGGATGCCAGGACAGGTAAACCAATACCGAGCCTGGTAAAATGGAAGGAGAGTTTGGGGGGGCAGGGAGTTGAGGGGTTGGTGTTGAGGTGGGAGGGAGGAGAAGGTAGATTTTAGAAGGTAGATTTTAGAGTGATGGAGGAGGGAGGATGAGGGAGGTGATTGTAGATTTTAGAGGGTAGATTTTAGAGTGAAGGATGAGGGGTGAAGGATGAAGGAGAAAGGAGGAGGGATGAAAGGAGATGGGAGAGGTGAGAAAGGGGAAAGGATGGTTGTCAGGGGGATAGGGGAGACGAAGCTTGTGTGGAAGAATGAGGGGGGATTTATGGTCTGCTTGATGGCTGGAAGAAAGAGAAATAAAACCTCTAGAAATGGCAGGAATGATAGCCCGGTAATTTTTACCGGTAGTAAAGATTAGGTTTGAATCCTAAAGTCCCTTAGGATTTCCTGCGGAAACAGGGACGATATGGAAATGGATAAGACATCCAAAAAAACTTTTATTGGGGTAAATGGTCCGTTTACCCCGGTTGGGGTAGAACACCGCAAGGTTATTTACTTTGGTTCGAGTTTGACGTTTTGGCCATGCATGATCTGGGCGGCGATTTTTTGGTAGAGGGCCACATTATTGGAGGGGTTGATCAGGATGGTATCCGCTGTGAGTGCTGCATTTTCAAGGTCTTCGAAGGACAATTTCTCCAACCATTTGGAGGCGTTGATTTCAAAGATGAATGATGGATTGTCATTATCGTTGGCAGGGTTCTGGTTTCTGGTATCCAAAGCCTGTTCAAACCTCGGGTTGATATCAAAAAGTTCGATCTGTAAATTGAGCAATTCCCTTTTTTGGCTGAAATAGGCTGCATGGATCATGACAGCAGGCATTCCCGGAAAATCCATCAGTTCTATACCAAAGGTCAGGTTTTTATAATTGCCCTGAGGGACATTGATCTGAAAGTCCTCTGAATCATTTCCCTTGTCAAAGGATATCTTCTTTATTTCGTTGAATTTGATGTCGAGGTTTTTGCTGAAACTGCTGGTGATGTTATTTCCCTCGACGGTAAGGTCCAATTTCTTGATACAGATAAAACCTTCCTGTATAATGATATTGGGCTGGTCTGAAGGGAATAGCTCCATGGTGCCCTCGTATTTGCCTTTGATGTTAAAAGTAAGGCCAATGTAGTTTTCGTCAAGTTTGTGTGAAAAATAATCATGGGCAAAATGTTGGATAATGAGCATAGATCGAGCTAACTATTTTGACTTTAAAATATTGAGATAGATGTACAGTTAAACCATTCAATCACCTATACAGATCTAGTCAAAAACAACATAACGGAACTCTGGTTTTTGGGTGATCAGAGAACGAATAAATGATAAATTTTTGACAATTAATAATGATGATGGAAACTAATATCGTCTTTTGAGTGTGCTTTTTTTTTGATGTTTTTGGGTTGTTTTTTTATTTATAAAATATTGAAAATGAGTTTGATGATTGATCATTTGTAAAAAGTGCTTGATATTTTTGAAATGCAATAATTGAATATTTAGCATCTTTTTATTCGTTATGAAGAAATTTTGAAAAAAGTCGTTTTTTATTGCTGTTGGAGGTCTACTGGGTTTGTTTTGGGTTTTTTGTTCTGTGATTTGAGGGGGAGGTAGGTGGGGAGAATGGGCTTTCTTGCCCCACCCCGCCCTCCCCATCTGGGGAGGGAGTCTCTGTCCTGGAGGATATTTTAATGTTGGAAGGTTTTAGCACAGTAGGCTCATTGGTGTCTTTTCCGAATCGATGGCTATCAGTACGGGAGGGCTGAATATGCTTGGAAGTACAGGGTGAGGTGCTGAGAATCCTTTCGGTTTAATTCAACTTTGATGCACCGCCCCCTGGAGTCTTTATCATAGGGATATGGGATTTTTTAGGTTTGTGTTTGGGATTACAAATCCTTGTTATCTGGGTTCGGGAATGCAAATCCCGAACAACGGGGTAGAAGACCGGAGTTTGGAAACTCCATACTCAGAGGTCACGAAGCCAGAGTCTTCGGACAACTGCAGCAGCCCCGAAGTGGGCGAAATATGATTAGCCCCGGATAAGGTGCTGGGAATCCTTTCGGTTTCTTTTCACCCATGTGCACCGCAACCCGGGGTCAGAAGGCGTCGACGGATCAATTTCGGGACGGAGGCGTCTTTATTGGAACGGAGGTTTTTTACCGAAATGGAGGGGGGTTCTTTTTAAGAAGAATTTATTGATGCTCCTTTTTGTGAGTAACGTCTACCCCATTTTTCTTTCATTTCCTCTTTTACTTTTTTGCCCCGAGAAAATCGGGACAGGCTTTGACCAAAAAAGTAACAAAAAAGTCAAGACAATGGAAACCTATCAGCGCACAAGGCCAAGGCCGGCCCGGTCCATTGTCTTCCCGCCCACTACCCTGAGAAATGAGGGTTGGTTTCAAATTGAAGGTTCCTACGCAGCAGCCCCGAAGTGGGCGAAATATGATTAGCCCCGGGTAAGGTGCCGGGAATCCTTTCGTTTCTTTACACCCATGTGCACCGCAACCCGGGGTCAGTAGGCGTCGACGGATCAATTTCGGGACTGAGCCGTCTTTATTGGAATGGGAGGTTTTTTACCGAAATGGAAAGGGGATCTTTTTAAGAAGATTTTAATTGATGTTTTTTTCAGTGAGTGCCGTCTTTCCCAATTGATTTCCATCAATTCTCTTACTTTTTTGCCCCGAGAATCGGGAGGCGATTTATGATTATCTTGTCCGCCGTGGCGGAGCCCCGGGTAAGGTGCTGGGAATCCTTTCGGTTTCTTTACACCTATGTGCACCGCAACCCGGGGTTCGAAGGCGAAGTCATTCTAAATTTCGGGACGGAGTTGTTTTTATTGGAACCGGAGGTTTTTTACCGAAATGGACGGAAAGCCATATTCCGGAGAGAGAATTCTCGCCACAAATAGGACAACTGGATTCAGTTGAAAGACCGGAGTTTGGAAACTCTGTACTCAGAGGTCACGAAGCCAGAGTCTTCGGACAACTGCAGCAGCCCCGAAGAGGGCTAAATATCGGTAGCCCCGGTAAAGGTGCTGGGAATATCTTTCGGTTTAATTCAACCTTGATGCACCGCTGCCCGGGGTCTTTATCATGGGGATATGGGATTTTTTTAGGTTTGTGTTTGGGATTATAAATCCCGGTTATCTGGGTTCGGGATTGCAAATCCCGAACAGCGGCGTAGAAGACCGGAGTTTGGAAACTCCGCACTCAGAAGTCACGAAGCCAGAGTCTTTGGACAACTGCGGCAGTCTGAAGACTGCAACATTGTGGTCCAAGCCTGCCTACGGTAGGTAGGTCTGAAGACTTGAACCATGAGATGACCTGAACCATGGGGGACTGGTCAACTTGTGGCTTTTGGGTTTAAAAAAAAATTGGGCAGAAATAACCTTTCTGCCCAATTATACAAATATCAATTTTACTTTGAAAAAAACCAGCGTTCTACTGCTACTGAGTTGTCATTGGTTTCAGTGATGCTAAATACGAATTTGCTCGTGGAAAATTCCTCGATGGCAAATGCGGTAGTGGAGCCACCTGCAGTCAGAAAAAGATTTGAGTTGGTGTTTTCCCAATCAAAGCCACTACCTTCAAAATTACCGCCTAGATCTTCTCCTGTACCATCTTTTTTGAAAACTACCTGTCCCTGATTTATACTTTCGCTTTCACCGGTCAGGACTCCATCAACATAATCCTCTTGGACGTATCTGTCTATATTCCAAGTTCCTATGATCCATTTTTCAATATCCTGTGCATCATCTTGACAGCCCGCTAAAAGGAAAGCCGACATCAACATTGTCAGAAGAATGCTTTTGTTTAATCTATTCATGGTTACGAGTTTTTATAACTAATTTATATTTGTGCAATCAGTACAGCCATTTGCTTTTTTTTGTCTAAAATATACTGACCTGCCCAACACAGAGGTAAAATATCTACTTTTCTCAATCATCATATTTTTCTTCAAAGGCCTCGATTGCCTGTTCGAATTTTTCCCAAATCTGCTCAGCAAGATCAGTGTTTCCATCAGGGCCGCCTTCATAAATCTCAATAACGCCATCACCATTGCCATCTAGGGCAGAGGAAAGATCTATTCCGCCATTTTCTGGGTCAAAAAGCTTTGATAAATCGAATTCAACAAGTATCACACTTAACTCACTTGGTGTTAATACCACATTGTCACTATTCTCGAATTCTATTTCAATTTCATCGTTTTCTTCTGTCCAGAACACAAAGGGAATTTCTCCGATTAATCCTTTAATCACCACTGATTTGTTAAACATTTCAGAGTTGGGGTCTTCACTTTCCCGGATTTTAAATTCTATTTCATCGTAAGCAGCCACAGGTAAAGCAACATTGGCCAGCGTCTCGGTCAGGCCGCTTCCATCATCGAATAATTGTACTTCAAAGGGACCGTTAAGCTCCAAGTCTGAGGCAAAGGCATCTGAGGCGAAAAGCGGATCGTTATCGTCAAATTCAAGTTCTACCTCTTCAATGTTAACGACAAAGGAAGTAATCTGCACGGCATTTAATAATCTCCCTGAAGCCAAACCCGCAGCAGAACCGTAGCTGCCGGTAAAATTGATCCTTGCATTGTTGGCCGGAGTTTCCTCAGTCTTTTCACAGGAGAAAAGCACGATTGCTGTTAGCATTGCCAGCAGGCTGGTTTTTAGACTTAAGTTTTTCATAATTTTGTAGTTGAATTGAACATTTTTGTTAATAAACAAGCGAGATTTGATAAGGATTTATCTTATCCATTATTTAAAATTAGGTTGGGAATCAATAAAAAAAAAATTTGTATCAGTTCACTTTTATGGCCAAAAAACTGAAATATGGCTATTTTTGCCCCGTAAAACTTTTTCTTATTTCTGAAATACAAATAAACAATTGTAAGAAATTTTGAATTTTTTTTGATTATTTTAAAGGAACATCAGAGTTTGAGGTAATACTTCGGTTTGTTTTTATACACCGCCGCCCGGGGTCAGAAGGCGTCGACGGATCAATTTCGGGACTGAGCCGTCTTTATTGGAACGGGAGGTTTTTTACCGAAATGGAGGGGGTGTTTATCTTTAAGAGGTTTTTTTGAAGTGCTTTTTAGTGAGTACCGCTTTTCCCATTTGATTTCCATTAATTCTCTTACTTTTTGTCCCCGAAAAATCGGGGCAGGCTATGATACAAAAAGTAACGGTCGTGTACTGAAATAGGTTGACACAATTTAATTTAAAATTGTAAACCTATATA